>NZ_WUFT01000001.1 GCF_010668805.1 Rhizobium phaseoli
GGCCCATGAGCCCAAAACAACGAAGGAGAAACGCAGGACCTTGACCACTACGACCAGCACAAACGATACCTAAAGGCGGGTCACTTCTCGGTGGAAACGCCGGGTCAGCTCTCAGTGGAAATCAACAACCGGCCCTTTCGCACCAATCCTTCAAGAGCTTCATGGCCCGCTTATCGTCTGCCAACGTGCGAGCCTTGACGTGTGACATCGCCAGAAACTTCTCGTGATGAAGGTCGATTGGTGTTCTGTGCCCGCGCGCCAATTGAGAAAAATCCGTAGCGAGACGTAAGCGATCGTGGTCGAATACTTCAATGCCATCCGCGTCAATGGCGATCGGTCGACCTGCAAGAGACTCCGCCTGCCAATCGATCTCCTCATCTATCTCGTCTCGCTGCGTCGGATCGAAAGCACGCTTACGCTCGTCGGCAAACCGAACGGCCTGCTGCATTGCCTGCTCGCGGCTTACTGATCGGGCGGCCTCTAACGAGAGCGATGGGTTTTCCACATGTGCGATGGTGGCTTTGAGGTCCGCTATGACATCCCATTTGAGCCGGTTCGCTTCTTTGAGGCTGTCTGTCCCGAGCGATTTCTTCAGTTTGGTGCCAAGTTCCGCACGCAGCTTTTTCGGCACGTTCACTACAACGCGCCACTGGTTGCCATGAAGTTCCAAAAACATGCGATCAGATGAGAACGCCAAGAATGCCTCCGAGTACCCAGGAAAGTACCCACATCTAGTCCCACAGGTGTCTGAATTTCAATAATTATTTGACATAGAAGAGAGATTTCTTGGGCGGGGTTGTCTCCCGCTTAGCTCCACCAGCCTACGCTCTTCGAGCTTCGGCTCGGCAAGCCGGAAGGCTTGACGCGACGAAGGCGAGAAGGAAGCGAAGGCTGCCGCGCCGAAGTTGCGAAGCAACGTAGGCGGGCTATGATACTTCCATGAAGTATGTCTACATCCTCCATAGTGTCGAATTTCCAGATCGCTATTACGTTGGCGTGACCGGCGACCTGAAATCGCGCCTGTCAAAACACAACGCCGGAGCGGTCTCTCACACCTCGAAATATGCCCCTTGGTCGCTTAAGACCTATCTCGCTTTCTCCGACGAGGCGCAGGCCTTTGCTTTCGAGAAGTATCTGAAGTCGGCTTCGGGCAGAGCTTTCACAAAGAAACGACTCTAACCTCCCCGCGTCGCCCCCGGCAGGCCGCTACCACAGCCCGCCGGCGCCTCGCGCTTACATCTCGACGATAGCGGCTGTCACCCGCTTCACCACCGGCAGCACCAAGAGCAGGACGGGAAAGGCGATTGTCCAGGAAAGTGCCCAAGCGGAGGGCCACATGGCAAGGGCCGGCGCGGTCAGGCCCTGTACTCGCAGGATGCTGATGGCCGAGACGACTGATGTCATCAGCAGCGACAGAATGAGCGGCATGACGACGGAATTGTAACGTTTGGGAAGTTTGCCTTTGGGCATTTTGATCTCCGTAAGATGCCGATCAGAACAAATGCGCAGCGCCGACCGGCGGATTGCGCGTTGATTGACGTAAACGCTTACGGAGCTTCGATCTGAAGCAACCCTGTCTCTATGGCCGAAATTGTCTTGCCGTTCAAGTCCAGCTCCACTCCCGCCTGGTCGTCTTTGCCAATTCCTCAATGAAAGGAATTATTCTTGTTGCCGCATCTCAGCGATTCGGCCCCAGGACCCTTGAGCAATGACCAGAGCAAGACGCCGCCGTCTCATTCGCACCCGACGGACCATGACCGGGATTGGCCTCGTCGGCTCGATTTCTTTTCTGGCCGGCATGACCGATGCGACCGGCCTGCTGCTGACCGGCGATTTCGTTTCCTTCATGACCGGCAATACGACGCGGGCGGCGCTGGCCTTGAGCGAGGGCAATCTTTATCACGCGGCGGTGCTGGTCTCCGCCATTCTCGTTTTCGTGCTCGGCAATGCGGCCGGCATCGTCATCGCCCATGTCTCCGAGCGCCGCATTTTCGTGGTGCTCGGTTGTGTCGGTCTCGTCCTGGCGCTCGCCTCGGTGATGACGATGCAGGGCCTGTTGCTCGCCCGCTTCTACATGATCGTTTTCGCCATGGGCATGGTGAACGCCGCCGTCGAACATATCGAAGGCTTGCCGATCGGGCTGACTTATGTGACTGGCGCCTTGTCGCGTCTCGGCCGCGGTATCGGCCGCTGGATCATCGGCGATCGCCATATCGAATGGACGATCCACATCGTGCCCTGGGGCGGCATGGTGCTCGGCGCGATCGCCGGCGCCGTGCTGACGCGGCAGACCGGCGCGCAGGCGCTGTGGGCGGTCTCCCTCTTCGCCATGGTGCTCGCACTTGCCGCGATGTTCATCCCCCGGCCGCTTCAGCGGCGCTTCAACCAGAAGATCGCACCGCATCGATCGGCCGTCGCGCGGGCGAAATAGAGCCGTCGCATTCCTGTTACCGTCGAATCGGATAGGAAGGGCCGCCGCCCATACTCAAGGAGTAGGTCTTGTTCCTGATTTCGAAGCTTGTCTGGATTTTCGCGCAGCCGCTGTCGCTGGCATTCTTCCTCGTCTTCCTTGCCTTGCTTGCCGGCCTGTTGCGCTGGCGCACCTTGGGTATCCTTAGCGCAACGGGTTCGGCGCTCATCCTCTTCGTCACGCTCTACACCACGGCCGGCAACCTCATGATGCAGGGCCTTGAGCAGCGCTTCGCCAAGCCAGCCGCCGATCCGGAGAACCTGCAATGCATGATCGTGCTCGGCGGCGCTTTCGAAAACGAGGTGAACACGGCGCGCCACGGCATAGAATTCAACGCAGCCGCCGACCGCTTCGTCGAAGCCCTGCGGCTCGCGCAGAAATTTCCGCAGTCGCGCATTCTGGTGTCGGGCGGCGACGGCTCGCTTTCGGGCATCTATGAAGGCGATGCGGCGGCATCCGAGCGTTTCTTCCCGCTCTTCGGCGTCGGCAGGGATCGTCTGATCGAGGAGAAGCAATCGCGCACCACCTTCGAAAACGCCGTCAATACCAAGGAATTCCTTGCAGGCCAGGGGCTTGCCAATTGCCTGCTGATCACCTCGGGTTTTCATATGCCGCGTTCCGTCGGCATCTTCCGCAAGCTCGGCATCGATATCGTGCCCTGGCCGACCGATTATCGCACCGACGGTGAGGTCAGGCCGGGGTTGGATTTCACCCAGCCGAACCTCAATGCGCAGAACATGGCGACGGCGATCCGCGAATGGTACGGCCTGGTCGGCTATTATCTCGCCGGCCGGACGTCGGCGCTCTATCCGGGCTGAGTTACTTTTTTGAAATGGTAACGAATTTCGTGCCGCGCACGCGCGCCGTCACGGTGCAGGGATCGCCTTCGGTGCGGTCGCAAAAACGCGGATGCATCTTCATCGCCAGCACCATGTTGCCGAAGCGCTGGACGAAGTCGTAGCCATAGATCTGCGCCGTCGCGATCATGAAATAACCGCCTTCCGCCACCTGCAGATAAAAATTATAGGTGCAGCCGTCGTCATTGCACTGCGGCCCCTTCTGCCCATCGCAGGTCAGCTGGCCCTCGTTGACCACTGCATCGGTCAGGCCGTCATTGTTGATGTCCTGCCGGATGATGAAGCCGTCGGAAAATTCGGCGGTCTTGCACTGCTCCTGGAAATGTTTCTTCTCGTAGATCTCCGGATCGGAAATCAGCGATTGCTGGCCGAAGGCGACAGCCGGCATGACGAGCAGCAGGGCGATATTCAGAACGGCGAGCACCAGCGGTTTCACGGCTTTCCTCATTTGGATAAAAGGCTCTGCAGCCTGATGCATGTCGCCCGAATGTGTGCGGCGGATTTGGGACGACGGCATGCATCGAATAAAGACTTCGGCTTTATGGCGCCGCCGCCTTGCGCCGCCCTTGCCATCGTGGTTCTTTCGGCAAAAACATAAGCCGGTTCCGGGGTCCGCATGTCCTTGCTCGTCTATCTCGATTATGCCGGCATTGCGCTGTTTGCCGCGACAGGCGCGCTTGCCGCCTCGCGCAAGCAGTTGGACCTGATCGGCTTTCTATTTTTCGCCATGGTGACGGGAACGGGCGGCGGCACCGTGCGCGATATCGTGCTCGGCCGCGTGCCGGTCTTCTGGGTGCTGAACCCCGGCTATATCCTCGTCTGCTGCGCCATGGGCGTCGTCGTTTTCTTTACCGCCCACCTGCTGGAATCGCGCTATCGGCTGCTGATCTGGCTGGATGCGATCGGTCTTGCCGCCTATTGCGTGCTCGGCGCCGCCAAGGGCCTTGCCGCCACCGGTTCGCCGACCATCGCGATCGTCACCGGCACGCTGACGGCGACCTTCGGCGGCATTCTGCGCGATCTGATGGCAAACGAGCCTTCGGTGCTGCTCAGGCCGGAAATCTACGTCACCGCAGCCCTGATCGGCGCCGGTGTGTTCACGCTCGCCAATGGCCTGGGAATGCCGCTCTATCTGGCGTCTGCCTGCGGCGTCGTGGCGGCCTTTGCGGTGCGCGGCGGAGCCTTGTGGTTCGGCTGGACTTTTCCGACCTACAGGCACAAGCCCGGCCGGCATCCCGACGATGTGATGTGAAGCGGCGGCGTCGTCAGCCCTGCTTTGCCCGCAGGCGGATCACCACGTCGACATGGGCGATTTCCATCCCCTCCGGCGGCTCCGGCAGGTTGGCGATCGTCAGGTTGCTGACGGGAATATCGAGCACCTCGTTTTCGCCTTCGACGAAGAAATGGTGGTGGTCGGAAACATTGGTGTCGAAATAGGTCCTGGCGCTCTCGACGGCGAGAACGCGGATGAGACCGGCTTCGGTGAACTGATGCAGCGTGTTGTAGACGGTTGCCAGTGACACCGGCACGCCGGCGGCAACAGCCTCCTCATGCAGTTCCTCGACGGTCAGATGCCGGTCGCCCTTAGCAAACAGGAGGTCGCCAAGCGCGACACGCTGGCGGGTGGGGCGCAGGCCCGCGCCGCGCAGCCTTACCTCTATGGCGATCGGGAGTGCACCCGTCATCAAAACCAACTCCGGTTATTCCTGCATAAATCAATCATGTTTCTTCAAGCGGTATAACTTTTGCACCGGAGCCTTTCAATAGTTCAATGGGGACAAGAGCCTGATAAACGCGGCCAAAACGGGCTTTTGACGCAAATAGGTCTGGTCGCAGCCCTGGCCTTCCTGTATGCGACCACCAAATAATAGCGCAAGCTTGGTCCGAGACCGTGAATGAAGCTGCCTTGCTCGTGCTTCATTTTCTGAAGAACTTGGACTACACCACATCCATGGGCTCACGCGGGAGGGAAAAGAAACTTTATGACGACCAGACAGTCCAGCTTCTCGTACGACGAACTCATCGCCTGCGCACATGGCGAGCTGTTCGGGCCCGGCAATGCGCAGCTTCCCCTGCCGCCCATGCTGATGGTTCACCGCATCACCGATATTTCCGAAACGGGCGGGACCTTCGACAAGGGATACCTCAGGGCCGAATACGACGTACGCCCTGACGATTGGTATTTTCCCTGCCATTTCGAAGGCAATCCGATCATGCCGGGCTGCCTCGGCCTTGACGGCATGTGGCAGCTGACCGGTTTCTTCCTGGGCTGGCTCGGCGAGGCAGGCCGCGGCATGGCGCTGTCAACCGGCGAAGTGAAATTCAAGGGCATGGTCCGGCCGCAGACGAAGCTGATCGAATACGGCATCGACTTCAAGCGTGTCATGCGCGGCCGTCTGGTCCTCGGCACGGCCGACGGCTGGCTGAAGGCCGACGGCGAGACCATATACCAGGCGGCCGATCTTCGCGTCGGTCTCTCGAAAGACAAGACGGCCTGAACCGTATCTCAAGCGGCTCACGAAACAAAAAAGGTTTGATCAGATGAGACGGGTAGTTGTCACGGGTCTGGGTATCGTGTCCTCGATCGGAAACGACGCCGCCGAAGTCACCGAATCCTTGCGGCAGGCAAAGTCGGGTATCTCCTTCTCCAGCGACTTCGCCGAGCACGGCTTCAAGTGCCAGGTCTGGGGCAGCCCCAAGCTCGGTTCGGCGGAGCTAACCGAACTGGTCGATCGCCGCGCCATGCGCTTCCTGTCGCAGGGCGGCGCCTGGAACCATGTCGCCATGAAGCAGGCACTTGCCGATTCCGGGCTGGAAGAGAAGGACTACGCTCAGAACGAGCGCACCGGCATCATCATGGGCTCCGGCGGTCCGTCGACCCGCACCCTGATCGAGGCGGCCGAGATCACCGTGAAGAACAACAGCCCGAAGCGCATCGGCCCCTTCGCCGTGCCGAAGGCGATGTCCTCCACCGCATCGGCCACGCTCGCCACCTGGTTCAAAATTCACGGCGTCAATTATTCGATCTCGTCGGCCTGCTCGACATCGGCGCATTGCATCGGCAACGCCGCCGAGATGATCCAGTGGGGCAAGCAGGATGTGATGTTCGCCGGCGGCCACGAAGATCTCGACTGGACGATGTCCAACCTCTTCGACGCCATGGGCGCCATGTCCTCCAAGTACAACGATACGCCCGATACCGCCTCGCGCGCCTATGATGTCAACCGCGACGGTTTCGTCATCGCCGGCGGCGCCGGCGTGCTGGTGCTCGAGGAACTGGAGCACGCCAAGGCCCGCGGCGCCAGGATCTACGCCGAAATCGTCGGCTACGGCGCAACCTCGGACGGCTACGACATGGTGGCCCCCTCGGGCGAGGGCGCCATCCGCTGCATGCGCCAGGCGCTCGCCACCGTCAAAGGCGATGTCGACTATGTCAACACCCACGGCACCTCGACGCCGGTCGGCGACAGCAAGGAAATCGGCGCCATCCGCGAGGTATTCGGCGCCAAGATCCCGCATATCCAGTCGACCAAGTCGCTAACCGGTCATTCGCTGGGTGCAGCCGGCGTACAGGAATCGATCTATTCCCTGCTGATGATGCAGCATGGCTTCATCGGCGAAAGCGCTCATATCTCCGAGCTCGATCCGGAATTCGAAGGCGTGCCGATCGTGCGCAAGCGTATCGACGATGCGAAGGTCGACATCGCTCTCTCCAACTCCTTCGGCTTCGGCGGCACCAACGCCACGCTGGTCTTCCAGCGCTATAACGGATAACAACATGTCGGGAATCATGCAGGGTAAGCGCGGCCTCATCATGGGCGTCGCAAACAACCATTCGATCGCCTGGGGGATTTCAAAAGCTCTCGCCGCACAGGGTGCGGAACTCGCCTTCACCTATCAGGGCGATGCGCTGGGCAAGCGCGTCAAGCCGCTGGCTGCCGAAGTCGGCTCGGATTTCGTGCTGCCCTGCGATGTCGAGGACGTCGCCTCGGTCGATACCGTGGTCGACGCGATCAGCGAGCGCTGGGGCAAGCTCGATTTCATCGTCCACGCCATCGGCTTTTCCGACAAGAACGAGCTGAAGGGTCTCTACGCCGATACGACGCGGGAGAATTTCAGCCGCACCATGGTCATTTCCTGTTTCTCCTTCACCGAGATCGCCAAGCGCTGTGCTCCGTTGATGGAAGACGGCGGCGCGATGCTGACCTTGACCTATAATGGTTCGACGCGCGTCATCCCGAATTACAACGTCATGGGTGTCGCCAAGGCAGCGCTCGAGGCTTCGGTGCGTTATCTCGCCGCCGATTACGGTGCGCGCGGCATCCGCGTCAACGCCATATCGGCCGGCCCGATCCGGACGCTGGCCGGCGCCGGCATCTCGGACGCTCGCGCAATCCTCTCCTGGAACCAGCGCAATGCGCCGCTGCGCAAGACCGTGACCATCGACCAGGTCGGCGGTTCGGCCCTCTACCTGCTTTCAGACCTTTCCGCCGGCGTCACCGGCGAAATCCATTTCGTCGACGCCGGCTTCAACGTCACCTCCATGCCGACGCTGGACGCGCTGCGCAGGGCGGACGTCGACTAGCTGCTACCTCGATTTGAAACTCAAAAGGCCGTGCGCAGATGATGCGCACGGCCTTTTTTCTTTCGACCGATGAAAGGGAAAGGTTCGAGGCCTGACCCTTACTTCTTCGCCCACAGCACCTTGAAGCGGGCGTTGCGGCAGGTTTCGCCGCTTTCCCTGAAATTCGCCGACAGAACCGGCTCGTAGGGCAGGCCGCGATTGGCGACCAGCATCAGGCGGCCGCCGCCGCGAAGCGCGGATGCGGCGGTCTCGATCATTGCCTGGCCGAGCGCCGGATCGGCGGCGTGCCCTTCGTGGAAAGGCGGGTTCATGATGACGAGATCGTATTTGTCCTTGACCGGCTCGCCCGCCAGATCGTGCCAGAAGAAGCGCGCAGGCGCCTTCGGGCAGTTCTCCGCCAGATTACCCCTCGCAGCCTCCAGAGCCGCGTGATCGGCCTCATAGAGGTCGAGGCGGGTCAATCCACGCGATCTCTGCGCCATCTCGACGGAGAGATAACCCCATCCGGCGCCGAAATCCGCAACGTCGCCGGCAAAATCCTGCGGCAGCCGCGAGGCGAGCAGTTCCGACCCGGCATCGATCCGGTCATGCGAGAACATGCCGGCAGTCGCATGGAAGCGGCCGTCGACGCGCGCCGGCGCCTTTGCCAGCTTGGAGACGATCTCGTCGGCATCGGCAGGGCGGCCGAACCAGAAGGCGACACCGTGATATTTCGGCATATGGTCGATTGCGAGGTTGAAACCTTCGAGGCGCTTGCGCAGCGGCTGGATGCCGTCTTCCTTGGCGCCGGCAACGACGATCAGGCCGCCGACCCGCGTGCGGGCGATTGCCGCGGCGAGATTGGCCTCGTTCTCGCCCTTGTGCTTCGTGCAGAGCACCAGGGCGGCATCGTAGTCCTCGCCGTCGATCTCGGGCTTTGCTTCGATCCGCTGCGCCAGCAGCTGCCGGTAGAGCGGCCGGAAGCCCTGGACGGCGCTGAGCGAGGCGGCAAAGCCGTCCGGCAGCGCAAAGCCGGCCTCGGCGCCGAGGAAGAGCACGCGCTCGCCCTCGCTGGGCGCCGCGACTGTGCCGCTGGCAAAGGGATGGAACAGGGTCTTCAGCGTCTCGCGGCTCATGGGTCTCGTCTCGTTAAAAGCATGTCGCGCAAAAGTGTTGAGCGGTTTTGCGACCACGACATGCGCAAAACCAGGATACAAAAAGGGCGCGGAAGAATTCCCGCGCCCGGAACTAAATCTGGAAGGCGCGGCTTATTCGGCCGCTTCTTCCTTCTTCTTCTCGTTCGGGATCTCCTGGCCGGTGGCCTGGTCGACAACCTTCATCGACAGGCGAACCTTGCCGCGTTCGTCGAAGCCGAGCAGCTTGACCCAGACCTTGTCGCCTTCCTTGACGACGTCCTGCGTCTTGGCAACACGCTCGGAAGCGAGCTGCGAGATGTGAACGAGGCCGTCGCGGGCACCGAAGAAGTTGACGAAGGCGCCGAAGTCGGCGGTCTTGACAACCGTGCCTTCGTAGACCTGGCCGATCTCGGGCTCGGCAACGATCGAGTGGATCCACTTGCGGGCCGCTTCGATCTCCTTGCCGGAGGAGGAGGCAATCTTGACGGTGCCGTCGTCCTCGATGTTGATCTTCGCGCCGGTCTTTTCGACGATTTCGCGAATGACCTTGCCGCCGGAGCCGATGACTTCACGGATCTTGTCGACCGGGATGTTCATGACTTCGATGCGCGGAGCGAATTCGCCGAGCTGGCCGCGGCTTTCGGTGATGGCCTTCGACATTTCGCCGAGAATGTGGGCGCGACCGCCCTGGGCCTGGCCAAGGGCGACCTTCATGATCTCTTCGGTGATACCGGCGATCTTGATGTCCATCTGCAGCGAGGTGATGCCGTCGGCGGTCCCTGCAACCTTGAAGTCCATGTCGCCGAGGTGGTCTTCGTCACCGAGAATGTCGGAGAGCACGGCGAAGCGATCGCCTTCCAGGATCAGACCCATGGCGATACCGGCAACCGGCTTTGCCAGCGGAACGCCGGCGTCCATCAGAGCGAGCGAAGTACCGCAGACGGTCGCCATCGAGGACGAGCCGTTCGACTCGGTGATTTCGGAGACGACGCGGAGCGTGTAGGGGAACTGCTCAGGCGTCGGCAGCATCGGACGGATCGCGCGCCATGCGAGCTTGCCGTGGCCGATTTCGCGGCGGCCCGGGGAGCCCATGCGGCCGGTTTCGCCAACCGAGTAGGGAGGGAAGTTGTAATGGAGCAGGAAGCGCTCCTTGTACATGCCCGTCAGGCTGTCGACATACTGCTCGTCTTCGCCGGTGCCAAGCGTGGCAACGACGATCGCCTGCGTTTCACCGCGGGTGAACAGCGCCGAACCATGGGTGCGCGGCAGGAGGCCGACTTCCGAAACGATCGGACGAACGGTCGACAGGTCGCGGCCGTCGATGCGGCTCTTGGTGTCGAGGATGTTCCAGCGAACGATCTTCGCCTGCAGGTGCTTGAAGACGGCGCCGATGACTTCGGCGCTGTACTTGGGCTCGACGCCTTCGGGGAAGAAGTGAGACTTGACCTTTGCTTTGACGGCATCGACGGCTGCATAGCGATCAGCCTTCTGGGTGATCTTGTAGCCTTCGCGCAGTTCAGCTTCAAAATGCTTGAGCATTTCGGCTTCGAGTTCGGAATGGTCTTCCGGCTGGAAATCACGCGGTTCCTTGGCGGCAACTTCGGCGAGCTTGATGATCGCGTCGAGAACCGGCTGGAAGCCCTTGTGGCCGAACATGACGGCGCCGAGCATGACGTCTTCGTTCAGTTCCTTGGCTTCGGACTCGACCATCAGAACGGCGTCGTAGGTGCCGGCGACGACGAGGTCGAGGCTCGATTCGTCCATCTCGTCGAGATGCGGGTTGAGAACATATTCGCCGTTGATGTAGCCGACGCGCGCACCGCCGACCGGGCCCATGAAGGGAATGCCGGAGAGCGTGAGCGCTGCAGACGCAGCAACCATCGACAATACGTCGGGATCGTTTTCAAGGTCGTGCTGAACGACGGTCACGACGACCTGCGTGTCGTTCTTGTAGCCTTCCGGGAACAGCGGGCGGATCGGGCGGTCGATCAGGCGGGAAACCAGCGTTTCCTTTTCAGACGGACGACCTTCGCGCTTGAAGTAGCCGCCGGGGATCTTGCCGGCTGCGTAGGTCTTTTCCTGGTAGTTGACCGTCAGCGGGAAGAAGTCCTGGCCGGGCTTCGGAGCCTTGGCGGAAACGACGGTGGCGAGAACCACGGTTTCGCCATAGGTGGCGAGAACCGCGCCGTCGGCCTGACGGGCGATTTTGCCGGTTTCGAGCTTCAGCGGCCGGCCGGCCCACTCGATTTCGACTGTGTGCGTATTAAACATGACTTGTCCTTCAATGCGGGAGCACGCGCCATCGCCGATATCAAGGCGCAGCGCACAGTCGACCGCAAATAATGTGACGTATCACGGGCAAGACAACGGGAGGCTTTTCATCCTTGGGTTCCTCGATAAATCCGAGGTTCCCTGAGAAAACCAGGCCAAAGCCTCGAGAAGCCTTGGCCGAAAGCATCCGGCAATCCTGCCCCATGACAGGTCAACGGTTGGTTTGGCAGAACCGGCCCATCCGGGTCCGCCGGTCTTTTCCACCGCTTGAAGATAGGGCGCGGCTGGAACATTTCATCGGGAACCATGTCCCGAAACAGATCCGGCGGGCACTCCGAAAGCGCCCGCCGGACAATCTTAGCGGCGGATACCCAGGCTGGAAATCAGCTTGGAATAGCGGCCTTCATCCTTCTTCTTGAGATAATCAAGAAGCGAGCGGCGGCTCGAAACCATCGTCAACAGGCCACGGCGGGAATGGTTATCCTTCTTGTGGTCCTTGAAGTGTCCGGTCAGGTTGTTGATGCGTTCGGTCAGGATCGCGACCTGGACTTCCGGAGAACCGGTATCGCCTTCGACGGTTGCGTATTCCTTGATCAGCGCAGACTTGCGCTCAGCAGTGATCGACATCGGGTGATCCTTTCTAAGAGAGGAGATAAAGGTCGCCAAAAGCCGGGATGTCGTCCAGCTTTGGCCGTGAATGCGAGCAGGCGAACCTGACGCTGGCGCTGCCTATAAACCAAATAAGCAGCAATGGAAAGAGGGGAGCTCCCGCGGCGGTTTTCAGCGGCCCGCCATGGCCTCGCGGATCATTGCATCGTAACCTGCAGGATCCTGCAGCATGGCGAAATGGCTGGCGTCTTTCAGGATCACGAGCTTTGCGCCCGGAATTTCTTTCGCCATCATTTCAGTATGGTCGAGCTTCACCGCCTCGTCATGGTCGCCGATGGCGAGCGTGACCGGCACCGTGATCTTTCCAAGGTCTGCTGCCGTCCAGCTCGGCTGTGTCGCCCACATCTCCGAGATCTGGGTGACGAAGGCGTCGTACTCGTTCGGTGTCGGCGACAGCTTCCGATAATAGTCGCCGGCGACGGCGATGTAGTCGTTGAAGGTCTTGTTGCTCATCACATCCGGCTTTACGCCGTCGATGGTGACGTTTGCCGCCTGGGCGATGACGCGCGTCAGCTTTTCCGGATGGTTCATCGCCATGTCGATGCCGATGATGCCGCCGTCGGACCATCCCACAAGCGTCACCTTGCCGATCTTCAGATGGTCGAGAAGCGCGACATAATCTGAGGTCATCAGATCGTAGCCGAAGGGCTGCTGGCTGCGCGTCGAGCGCCCATGCCCGCGGCTGTCGGCAACGATGACCAGATGATCCCTCGCGAAATTGGCGATCTGATGACCCCAGACCTCGGCATTTCCAAGACCGCCATGGATGAAGAGGATCGGGTCGCCTTCACCATATTCGGCGTAATACATCTTGATGTCGTTCACATCGGCCATGCCGCTTGTCTTCGGCACGGGCATTGCAGGAAAGGCCGGGAGCTCGGCCCAGCGCTCGGCGGATTGGGCGCCGGCAGCAGTGAGGAACATCGAAAAGAACGTCAGTATTCCGATAGCGATTACGCGCATGGTCTTCCCCTCGGGCCGCCATGGCCCCCTCGGGCCGCCATGGCCCGAAAGGAAGATATCGCATCGTTATCGACAGGCAATCGCCTTCGCGAACAATCAGCTCAGCCGAAAACGCGCTTCGGGCGAAACTCGCCCTGGCCGATCTCGCCGATCGCGATCAGCCTGCCGCGGGCCGTCGCATAGGCTTCGCTTTCGGCAATCGGCGCATCGCGGCCGCGCACGAGGATCGGATTGCCCATCTTCAGCCGGTGCGCCTGGTCGTCGTTGATGACGAGATGGGGAAGGGCCGACAGCGCCTCGCAGGTGTTGATCAGCAGCGCATCGAGGGCCGCAAGCCGCTCGTCCGAATCTTCGATCGCCTCCAGCGCCACGAGGTCTGCGAGCGGCACCATGGCCTCTTCCGCAAACGGCGCGACGAAGGTGCGCCGCAGCCCGGACACGTGGCCGTAGCAGCCGAGTTCCCGGCCGAAATCGCGGGCAAGCGCCCTGACATAGGTGCCTTTGCCGCATTCGACTTCGAAATGCGCGGTATCGGCATCCGGGCAGGCGAGCAATGTCAGCCGGAAGATATCGACTTCGCGCGAGGGGATTTCGACAACTTCGCCTTCGCGCGCCAAATCATAGGCGCGTTCACCCGATATCTTGATCGCCGAAAACTGCGGCGGTACCTGGCTGATGGTGCCGATATAGCTGGGCAGGATATCGCGGATCTGCTGTTCGCTCGGGCGCGTGTCCGAGCTTTCGGTCACGTCGCCCTCGAGATCGTCCGTCGCGCGCTCCTCGCCCCAGCTGACCGTGAATTCATAAATCTTGCGGCCGTCCATCACGTAAGGAACGGTCTTCGTCGCATCGCCGAGCGCGATCGGCAGCATGCCGGAGGCGAGCGGATCGAGCGTGCCGGCATGACCGGCCTTTTGCGCCTTAAAGAGCCACTTGATCTTGGAAACGGCTTCCGTCGAGCCGAAATCCACCGGCTTGTCGAGGATCAGCCAACCGGAAATCGGCCGGCCCTTGGGTTTGCGTGGTTTGGACATGCGTCTCTTCTGTTTATTGTTCGTCATTATCGCCGTCGAGGTCGCGTTGCACCTCGGGCGAACGCAGCAGCTCGTCGATTTTCTTGTAGTTGTCAAAGCTGGTATCGTCGCGGAAGCGCACCTCCGGCATGTATTTCATCTGCCGAAGCTGCTGCCCGAGCCTGCCGCGGATATACCGCGCATTCCGGTTCAACGCCTCGATGACGATGCTGTGGTCGGATACGCCGAGCGGCGTCACATAGGCGGTGGCCATCTTGAGGTCGGGCGACATGCGCACTTCCGAGATCGAAATCACGGTCGCTTCGATGACGTCGTCGCGCACTTCGCCGCGCTGCAATACCTGGGTGATCGCGGCGCGAACCTGTTCGCCAACGCGCAGCATGCGCTGCGAAGGCGCGGAAGAAGTCGATCTGGTCATTGTTATCTCTATTCGCCGATGCGGCTGGGAATCGAACCCGTCAAAGGAGAGCGTCCATGAACCTTTTGGCAGAAAAGGTCAAGTCGCAGGTACCCGAAAGCCATCCGCCGGCTGGCGAATGGCTTTCGGAAAGCTGATGCTGCGCTTCAGGCGCGGCGGTTTAGAGCGTGCGCGTGATATGTTCGACGCGGAAGCACTCGATGACGTCGCCGGCGCGCATATCCTCGTAGTTTTCGAAGGCCATGCCGCACTCCTGACCCATCGGCACTTCGGACACTTCGTCCTTGAAGCGCTTGAGGGTCTTGAGCTTGCCTTCGTGAACGACGACGTCGTTGCGGATGAGGCGGACGCCTGCGCCACGCTCGACCTTGCCTTCGACGACACGGCAACCTGCGACCTTGCCGACCTTGGTGATGTTGAACACCTCGAGGATTTCGGCATTGCCGATGAAGGTTTCGCGGCGTTCCGGAGATAGGAGGCCCGACATCGCTGCCTTCACGTCATCCACCAGGTCGTAGATGATGTTGTAGTAGCGGATTTCGATGCCTTCGCGCTCGGCGAACTGACGTGCCTGCGTGTTTGCACGAACGTTGAAGCCGATGATGGCGGCGTTCGACGCTTCGGCGAGCGAGATATCCGACTCGGTGATGCCGCCGGCGCCCGAATGGACGATGCGGGCGCGGACCTCGTCGGTACCGAGCTTCTCCAATGCGCCGGCAATCGCTTCGATCGAGCCCTGCACGTCACCCTTGATAACCAGCGGGAACTCCTTGATGCCGGCGCTCTGGCGCTGCATCATCATCTGTTCCAGCGAACCGCGCTGTCCCGACTGGCGGGCAGCCGCCTTGTCGCGGGCAAGACGCTGACGATATTCCGAGATTTCGCGGGCACGGCTTTCGCTTTCGACGACGGCGAACTTATCGCCCGCCTGCGGCGTGCCGGAAAGACCGAGAACCTCGACGGGGGTTGCCGGACCGGCTTCCTTCACATGGTCGCCCTTGTCGGTGACAAGCGCGCGCACGCGGCCCCAGACGTCGCCGGCGACGATGATCTGGCCCGGACGCAGCGTGCCCTTCTGGACAAGCACGGTCGCGACCGAACCACGGCCGCGATCGAGCTGGGCTTCGATGACGGTACCTTCAGCAGTCCGGTTCGCGTTGGCCTTGAGATCGAGAATTTCCGCCTGCAGCAGGATCGCCTCGAGCAGCTTGTCGAGGTTCTTGCCGGTCTTGGCCGAAACTTCGACGTCGAGCACTTCACCGCCCATGGATTCCACGAAGACTTCGTGCTGCAGCAGCTGGTTGCGGACCTTCTGCGGATCGGCTTCGTGCTTGTCGACCTTGTTGATCGCAACGATGATCGGGACACCGGCCGCCTTGGCGTGGTTGATCGATTCGATCGTCTGCGGCATCACGCTGTCGTCGGCTGCGACGACCAGGATCGCGATGTCGGTCGCCTGCGCACCGCGGGCACGCATTGCCGTGAAGGCGGCGTGACCAGGCGTATCGATGAAGGTGATCTTCTGACCGTTCTGCTCCACCTGATAGGCGCCGATATGCTGCGTGATGCCACCGGCTTCGCCGGAAACTACGTTGGCATGACGGATGGCGTCGAGCAGTGAGGTCTTGCCGTGGTCGACATGGCCCATAATGGTGACGACGGGCGGGCGCGAAACCAGTTCGCCATCCTCGTCGGACACGTTGAAGATACCGAGTTCGACGTCAGATTCCGACACGCGCCTGACGGTATGGCCGAATTCGCCGGCGATGAGTTCGGCAAGGTCGGCGTCGATGACGTCGCCCGGCTTCATCATCTGGCCTTCCTTCATCAGGTACTTGATGACGTCGACCGCGCGTTCGGACATGCGCTGCGACAGTTCCTGAATGGTGATGGTCTCTGGCAGAACCACCTCACGGGAGATCTTCTCGCGGGTTTCCTGCATCTGACCGCGGCGGAATTTCTCCTGCCGGCGGCGCATCGCCGAGAGCGAACGCCCGCGGGCATTGTCGTCGCCGTCGACGTTGGCAGTGGAGATCGTCAGCTTGCCGCGACGACGCTCTTCATCTGTCTTCGGACGCGTGGTGACCGGCTTTGCCGGTTCCGGGCGAACGACACGGCCACGGACCGGACCGCTGCGCGCGGCACCCCGATCTTCTTCTTCCTTTTCGTCGCGACGGCCGCGAACGGCGCCGGGAACAGCAGCGCCCGCTGCCGGACGGGCAGCAGCCGGTGCTCCGGCCGCATCGGGCCGGCGCACAGCAGGTGCCGACGATGCGGTTGGCTGCGGGGCGTCGGCGCTTGCTTCGGCCGGAGCCGGCGCTAGGGCTGCTGGTTCAGCAACGGCGGCGGGTGCCTCAGCCTGCCGGATAGCCTCTTCAGCGGCCCTGCGGGCAGCTTCCTCCGCTTCGGCTGCCCTACGGACAACCTCTTCGGCGGCACGGCGCTTTTCATCCTCGGCGCGGCGGATCGCATCCTGGGCATCACGCGCCTGGGCGTCGGCAAGCGCACGGCGGCGGGCGTCCATTTCCTCCGGCGACAGATGGTTCAGCACCACCGGACGCGGACGATCGTTCTGGCGCGGCGCCTGGTGGGACTGCTGCGGACGTTGGTTCGTCTGGCTGTTGTTGCCCTGCTGGATCCGCGGTGCCGGTGTCGGCTGCTGCGGGCGCGCCTGCACAGGCGCAGGCGCCGGTTCGGCAGCACGCACAGGGGCCACCGGAGCGGCAGGTGTGATCGGCTTTTCGTCTTCCGGGCGCATCGGGCGCCGCTTGCGGGTCTCGACGACAACCGCCTTGGTGCGACCTCGACCCATATCCTGGCGAACGGTGCCCTGGCTCATCCCCGATGGTTTCAGGGAAAGCGTCTTTTTGCCCGTCACGCTGATTGTCTTGTCGTCGTTACTATCGGTCATTCGTTCCCGTTCCTTCGGACAGGGAGCGATGACTAGATCAGACCCTGTCGTTCAATACTGTCGATCAATGAGGATGCGACCGGCCGATGCCGGTGACCGCCTCATTGTTTTTGCCGGCCAGCGTCGCCCGCTGCTGCCCGGGACTGACCGCCAATACGGTACTGTTCGAGCATCTTTGCGCGCTTCACTACACCCTCACCCGCCTGCCCCGCAAGCACTGCGGCATGGATAAAAGCATTCTGGCCCATCAGGCCTTCCATTTCGCTCTCCGAGAAGAGACGGAAGGAAGGTATCTCCTCCTCGGTCTCCATTCCGAGGTGCCAGGCCTTGCGGGCCTGGTCGATTTTTCGGACGCCGTCGTCCGCTGCATCAGTCGCATGGAACACCGCAAGCGCTGCCCCGCTTCTGACTGCGGCATCCACTTTCGAGGATCCGCTGACGAACTGGCCGGCTTTCCGCCCCATGTTCATCATCTGCATCAATTGCGCCGCGAGCAGCCGATCGACGCTCGCGCCGAGATCGTCCGCCGCCTTCACATCCATTTTCAGCGCGCGGGCGAAGAGTTTCTTCGCCACTGCCCTGTCGACCAGCGACCGGTCGATCTTCACCCAGCATCCGCGTCCCGGAAGCTCGCGCTTCAGATCGGCGACAATAGTTCCATCGGGAGCGGCAACGAAGCGGATCAGCTCTTCCGGCGATCCGCTTTCGCGCGTCACGATGCACATGCGTCCGTTCACGTCATAACCTGCAAGATCGTCGTCCTCATCAGGGAGAGCGTCCGGCTCATGCGCGGTCATCATACTTCCTGTTCGGCTTCGGTGACCTCTTCTTCGGTCCCCTTAGCCAGGTCCTCTTGCGTGATCCAGCCGGCCGAAAGGCGGGCCTGGACGATCATCTGTTCGGCTTCGACGCGCGAGACGTCGAACTTCGAGAACAGGCCTTCGAACTTCTTCGTTTCGCCGTTCTTGCGTTCCGACCAGCCGACGAGGTCGTCGGCGGCACAACCAGCAAAGTCCTCGATCGACTTGATGCCGTCTTCGCCGAGCGCCACCATCATCTGGGCGGTGATGCCGTTGATTTCGCGCAGCTCGTCCTGAACGCCGAGCGCCTTGCGCTTCTCGTCCATCTCGGCTTCGAGACGCTCGAGGAATTCGCGGGCACGCTGCTGGATTTCCTGCGCCGTCTCTTCGTCGAAACCGTCGATCGAGGAGATTTCGTCGAGATCGACATAAGCCAGTTCTTCGACCGCGGCAAAGCCTTCAGAGGCCAGAACCTGGCCGACCATTTCATCGACGTCGAGTGAATCCATGAACAGGTTGGTGCGCTCGTTGAATTCCTTCTGGCGGCGTTCCGATTCCTCGGCCTCCGTCATGATGTCGATGTCCCAGCCGGTCAGCTGCGAGGCGAGCCGGACGTTCTGGCCGCGGCGGCCGATCGCAAGCGACAGCTGCTCGTCGGGAACGACGACTTCGATACGCTCGGCATCCTCGTCGAGAACCACCTTGGCGACTTCGGCCGGCTGCAGGGCGTTGACGACGAAGGTCGCCGGGTCCTGGCTCCACGGAATGATGTCGATCTTCTCGCCCTGAAGCTCGCCGACGACCGCCTGAACGCGCGAACCGCGCATACCGACGCAGGCGCCGACCGGATCGATCGAACTATCGTTCGAGATCACGGCGATCTTGGCGCGCGAGCCCGGATCGCGGGCGACCGACTTCACCTGGATGATGCCGTCGTAGATTTCAGGCACTTCCATGGTGAACAGTTTCACCATGAACTGCGGATGCGTGCGCGACAGGAAGATCTGCGGGCCGCGCTGTTCGCGACGGACATCGTAGACATAGGCACGGACGCGATCGCCATAGCGGACGTTTTCGCGCGGGATCATTTCGTCGCGGCGGATGATGCCTTCGCCACGGCCGAGATCGACGATGACATTGCCGTATTCGACGCGCTTGACGGTGCCGTTGACGATTTCGCCGACGCGATCCTTGAATTCGTCGAACTGGCGGTCGCGCTCGGCTTCACGCACCTTCTGCACGATCACCTGCTTGGCGGACTGTGCGGCGATACGGCCGAAATCCATCGGCGGCAGCGGATCGGCGATGAAATCGCCGAGTGCGGCGTCCGGATTGCGGTCGCGGGCAAGCTCCAGCGGGATCTGCGTCGAATAATCCTCAGCCTTGTCGACGACTTCGAGCAGGCGCTGAAGACGGATTTCGCCGGTCTTCGGATTGATATCGGCCCGGATGTTGGACTCGGTGCCGTAACGGGAGCGTGCCGCCTTCTGGATGGCGTCGGCCATTGCGGCCAGCACGATCTCGCGGTCGATGACCTTTTCGCGCGCCACTGCATCTGCGATCTGCAGAAGTTCGAGCCGGTTCGCACTGACTGCCATTGTCTTGTTTCTCCGTCTTTACTCCAGGGTTCCCGTCCCTGTAGCGGTCTGTTGATCGGTTATTCCTGGTCGTCCGCTTCGTTCTGGTTGGCGGCCTCGGCTTTCGCCAGCTTGTCGGCGCGCAACGCGTCGCGGATCAGGTCGTCGGTCAGAATGAGCTTCGCATCGCTAAGCGCCGTGAAGGGAATGGTGACCTTCTGCTCTTCCCCGTAAGCGACCTGGTCACGCTCGAGCGTGAAACCATCGACGCCTGCTTCGACGATCTTGCCGCGGAAGCGCTTGCGATTGTCGATCAAGATCGACGTCTCGCATTTCACAAGGTGGCCCTGCCAGCGGACGAAATCGGATTTCCGCACCATCGGACGGTCGATGCCGGGCGAAGACACTTCGAGATGATACTCTTTATCGACCGGATCTTCCACATCGAGGACAGGAGAAATCGCCATCGAGACTTCTTCGCAATCCTGAACCGTCATCGTCCCGTCGTTGCGTTCGGCCATCACCTGCATCGTCACGCCGTTCTGGTTCAGCATACGGACGCGGATAAGCCGGAAGCCGATGCCGATGAGGACGGGTTCGATGATATCGGCAAGACGCTGGTCGAGCCCGGTTTCGGTAATCAGCCGCGGCTCAAGTTCGTTGCCTGCGTTTGTCATGTCCGACAAGCGGTGCGCTCCTCGCAATTTGATGCTTTTTAGGGATCGCGCTAATAAAAAAGAGCGGGTCCTTGCGGCCCACTCTTCATCAAGCGATCAAGAATTTGAGAGCCATATAGTCGGGTTTTTCCGAAATTGCAAGGTCTGCGGCTGATTCCGCCAATTCGTGTCGGGCGACGCCGGCGGGCCTATGGCCAGCGCCGATCTTGCGCATATATTGCCGTTGCGGCGCAATAACAAAAGCGGAGAAATCGTGGCCTACACTTCGTCGACATTGGCGCCTCTGCGGCACGATACCTACCGCACCATCTGGTTCGCCAGCCTGTCGTCGAATTTCGGCGGCCTGATTCAGGCGGTCGGTGCTGCCTGGATGATGACGACGATCAGCGCCTCGGAGGATATGGTCGCGCTGGTGCAGACCTCGACGGCGCTGCCGATCATGCTGTTTTCGCTGATATCGGGTGCGCTCGCCGACAATTACGACCGCCGGCGGGTCATGCTGACGGCGCAATGCATGATGCTGACGGTCTCGGCTCTGCTGACGATCTTCGCCCTTCTCGGCTGGATCACCCCCTGGCTGCTGCTCTTCTTCACCTTCCTGATCGGTTGCGGCACTGCGCTCAACAATCCCTCCTGGCAGGCCTCGGTCGGCGACATGGTACCGCGCGCCGATCTGCCGGGCGCCGTCACGCTGAACAGCATGGGGTTCAACATTACCCGCAGCGTCGGCCCGGCGATCGGCGGCGTTATCGTCGCCGCAGCCGGCGCCGCTGCGGCTTTCGCGGTGAACACCGTGAGCTACCTCGCGCTGATCTATGCCCTGCTGCGCTGGCGCCCAGGCACGCCGGTCTCGACCCTGCCGCGGGAGGCGCTCGGCAGCGCCATCTTCGCCGGCCTGCGTTATGTCTCAATGTCGCCCAATCTCGAAAAGGTTCTCCTCAGGGGCCTGCTCTTCGGCATCGGCGCCAGCTCGATCCTGGCGCTGCTGCCGATCGTCGCGCTCGATCTCGTCGGTGGCGGCCCGCTGACCTATGGTTTCATGCTCGGCGCCTTCGGCATCGGTGCGATCGGCGGCGCCGTGCTGAATGCGCGACTGCGTCAGATGCTCTCCAGCGAGATGATCATCCGCCTGTCTTTCTCCGGCTTCGCGCTGAGCGCCGTCATCGCCGCCTTCAGTCCAAGCGCTATGCTTACCTCTGCCGGACTGCTCGTCTCCGGCGCCTGCTGGGTCTCCGCACTCTCGCTCTTCAACACCATCGTCCAGCTGTCGACGCCGCGCTGGGTTGTGGGACGCGCGCTGTCGCTCTACCAGACCGTTACCTTTGGCGGCATCGCCGGCGGCAGCTGGCTATGGGGTATTGCCGCCGATCGATACGGCGTCGCTGATGCGCTGCTGATGTCGTCGGTCGTGATGTTGCTCGGCATCGTCATCGGCCAGCGTTTTTCCATGCCGGCCTTCGCCTCGCTCAATCTCGATCCGCTGAACCGCTTCACCGAGCCGGCTCTCAGTCTGGACATCACGCCGCGCAGCGGACCGATCGTCATCCAGGTCGACTATGAGATTGGAGATGACGACCTGGCCGAATTCATGGAGTTGATGGGCGAACGGCGCCGTATCCGCATCCGCGACGGCGCCCGCAACTGGGCGCTGATGCGCGATCTCGAAAATCCCGGGCTGTGGACGGAAACCTACCATACGCCGACCTGGGTCGAATACATCAGACACAACCAGCGGCGGACGCAGGCCGATGCCGAAAACACCGACAGGCTGCGCGCGCTTCACCGCGGTGAAGGCCCGCTGCATGTTCACCGGATGATCGAACGCCAGGCGATCCCGCCCGGTGACGATGTCTTCCACAAGGCGCCGATCGATCTGCATCATTGAGAACAGCCATGCATAACTTCAGGCTTGCCCGCCAATCCGATCTTGCCGCCATCGTCCGGCTTCTGGCCGACGACGATCTCGGCGGCACCAGAGAGATCGTTTCGGATGCCGTCGACGCGCGTTACCTCGCGGCCTTTGCCGCGATCGAGGCGGATGCCAATCAGCTTTTGGCCGTTGCAATCGATGCGGCCGATCGGATCGTCGGCTGCCTGCAGCTGAGCTTTATTCCCGGCCTGTCGAGGACAGGCATGTGGCGCGGCCAGATCGAAAGTGTGCGTGTCGCAAGCGATCGTCGCGGCTCGGGCCTCGGCGCAGAATTCATCGAATGGGCGATCGCCCAATGCGCCGCGCGCGGCTGCGGTATCGCGCAGCTGACATCGGATAAGACGCGGGCGGATTCGATCCGCTTCTATGAGAAGCTCGGTTTTGTCGCCAGCCATGAAGGGCTGAAGCGCACGCTCTGAAGCGGATTACTTCAGCTTGCCCTTCATCGTCGCTTCGGGAAAGCAGGTCGGCTTCATGCCGTTTTTTGCCTGCCACTGGCCGATCGAACGCCGGGTCTTGTAGCCTGGCAGACCATCGGAGCCGCCGACATCGTAGCCCTGCCGCTCCAGTGCTTTCTGCATGGCGGCGACATCCGAGCGCAGCATCTTGCCGACATCGCCCCATCGCCCCTGGAAGGGGCCGCCATTATCGGCGATCCGGTCGGCGAGATTGCCGATGTAAAGCGCGTAGAGATCGGAATTATTGTATTCCTTGATGGTGTAGAAATTCGGCGTGACGATGAATTCAGGCCCGTCGCGGCCGGCCGGCACCAGCATCATGCCCTCAGCCTTCATCTCGCCCGAGGGAAAACCCTTGCCGGAGATGCGCTCGATGCCGAGCGAGGCCCAGTGCGACAGCGGCTTTGCGAGATCCGGCCCTTCCTGCGCGCAGGAGACCGCCTCAGGTATCGACACCTCGAAGCCCCAGTCGCGGTCGCGCTGCCAACCTTTCTTGACCAGGAAATTGGCGATCGAGGCGAGCGTATCCGGCACCGAGGTCCAGATGTTGCGATGGCCGTCACCGTCGAAATCGACGGCATATTTCAGATAGCTGGTCGGCATGAACTGCGGCTGGCCGAGCGCGCCCGCCGAAGAACCCTTGAAATCGGCGGGCGTCACGTCGCCGCCGTCGAGAATATGCAGCGCCGCCACCAGCTCGGTGCGGAACATCTCCTTGCGCGTCGACATGAAGGCCTTGGTCGCCAGTACCTCGACCGCCGAATTCGGGATCTTCGCCGCGCCGAAGCCGGTTTCCCGCCCCCAGATAGCGAGCACGATCGAACCCGGCACACCATAGGTCTTCTCGATCCGCTTCAGCGTCGAGCTATATTGCGCGGCAAAGCCGCGCCCCGTTGCGGCAAGCCTCTTCAGATGGTCCTCGTTGAAATAGGGACCGGGCGAGGAAAATTCCGCCTGCGTCTGCTTCTGCTCCTTCGGCGGCGGGAAACCGGGCGGGGCGAGGTCGGGCAGGTTCCAGTTCAGCGTGATGCCGGAGAAGGCGGCCTGGAAGGTCTTCTCCGAAATGCCGTTTGCCTTCGCCTCCGGCCACAGGTCCTTCTGTACCCAGCTCTCGAACTGCGCCTCGACATCGGCTTTCGATGGGGCTGCGAGGGCGGGGAGGGGGATGAGAGCGAGTGTCAAAGCAAGTGCGCATAGTCGCAGCCGTCGTGGAACACCCCCCTCTGTCCTGCCGGACATCTCCCCCACAAGGGGGGAGATCGGCAAGAGGTGCGGGCTTCCGACAATCTTGGTCGTCAGCGAAGCGGCTTCGGCCAATTGTAGTCGTTGATCAAGGCAAGAGGGCGCTCCCATCCGATCTCCCCCCTTGTGGGGGAGATGCCCGGCAGGGCAGAGGGGGGTATCTTTCGGCATACGCAAGCCTTTCATATCACCGTCCGTGCCCGAAGTGCTGCGGCCAGAGTGCCCTCGTCGAGATAATCGAGTTCACCGCCAACCGGTACGCCATGCGCCAGCCGGGTGATCTTCACGTTAAGCCCCTGCAACTGGTCGGTGATGTAATGCGCCGTCGTCTGGCCCTCGACGGTGGCGTTGACCGCGATGATCAGTTCCCGGATGCCGCCTTCGCCGATCCGGTCGATCAGTCCGCGAATATTGAGATCGTCGGGCCCGATCCCGTCGAGCGGCGACAGCGTACCGCCGAGCACATGATAGGCGGCGTTCATCGCCCCTGCGCGCTCCAGCGCCCAGAGGTCCGATACATCCTCGACGACGATGATGATGGATTGATCGCGCTGCGTGTCGGTGCAGACGGTGCACGGATCGACCGTATCGACATTGCCGCAACGCGAGCAGATCTTCACCTTGTCATAGGCCTCGCCCATCGCATTCGACAGGGGCCCTAGCAGCTGGTCCTTCTTCTTGATCAGATGCAGCGCCGCCCGGCGCGCTGAGCGCGGCCCGAGGCCCGGCACCTTCGCCAGAAGCTGGATCAGTTTTTCGATTTCGGGGCCGGTGACTCGTTTTGCCATGCGCCGTTCTTAACTGATATGGAACGAAAACGGAATCGCGGAAGAATCGGCCGTCTCATGAAAATCCTGGCGCTGTGCACCGGCAATCCAGAAAGACTGCCGGGCAAAAGCTATAAGACCGGCATCTTCAAACATGCCGTCAACGGCGCGGTAATGATCGATGCCCAAGGCCTTGTCGGTGATGCGATCTGCAACCGCAAACACCACGGCGGCATCGATCAGGCGGTTTATATCGAAGGATCACTGACGCTCGACTGGTGGAGCGGTGAGCTCGGCCGGCCATACGAACCCGGCACTTTCGGCGAAAACATGGTGATATCAGGTCTCGACAATCGCCACGTTTCCGTCGGCGATCGTTTCATGTCAGTCGATCTCGTCCTCGAAGTCAGCGCATGCCGTATCCCCTGCGCCACCTTCGCCGCCAAAATGAACGATCCGAAATTCGTCAAGCGCTATACCGCCGCCGCCCGTCCTGGAATTTACTGCCGCGTAATCAGGGGTGGTGTGGCCGAGGCCGGAATGCCGGTGGAACACCGACCCTTTGCCGGAGAGAAGGTCAAGATGCCGGAACTGATGGAGACCTGCGGTCGGCGGCTTTCGGAGGCGGACCGGGCGCGATACCTCGCTGCTCCTATTCACTACAAGCTGCGGGCGATGTTAGAGAGCGAATACTGACGAGTATCGGAATGTATCGTCGAGATGCTCGGCCTTGTCGAACCATCGAGAAAATGTGGTCGTGCAAATACTCTACAGCGGCAGGCGCTATTTGCACTCTGCGCGCGCAGCAGTGGCTTCACTTCTTACACGAGTCGAATTTGACGTAATCCGGCAATATAAAAATGCGATCTCGTTCTAGGTCATTTAGCAATTCCGGCCGTTGGACTTTAATTCCTATATAGTTGCCGCAACCCATCGAAAACGCACTTAAGTTTCCAAACGTTATATACTTTATGTCCTCACCTTCGCGAATCATTGTTACGGGGATAATATCGTCCTTAAATGCATAGCTAGGCTGGCATTGCCGTACGGCATCAAATTTGTCATTCGGCTGCAGTGGATCTATTTCCAGGTCACACATCAGTCCCCATGCGCCGCAAGAAATCCGGCCCTCCACCGACCAGACAACGACTTCCTGCCGACGCGCTTCAAAGTGGACGGAATATGCAGCACTGTCGGAATGAATCGGGACGAAGCGTTGAGTATAGGAAATCTCAGCACCGTCGCCCAAATCGCGTTTGAAAACCTGCATGTCCGTCAGGCAATCATCCGCCCATGCGATGGATGACGTTAGAACGAGGGAGCTCAAAAAACAGACGTCGAAAATCCGCTTCATCAGAAACCAATTGGTGCGTCGATCTAAAAACCTGTGGAATGCGCTATCAGAACGGCAGTTTGAACCCGGGCGGGATTGGCAGGCCGGCGGTCAGCGCCTTGGTCTTTTCCGCGGCGAGGGCCTCGGCCTTGTCCTTAGCGTCCTTGTGGGCGGCGACGATCAGGTCCTCGAGGATCTCGACATCGTCTTCCTTGAACAGCGACGGGTCGATCTTCAGGCTCTTCAGCTCGCCCTTGCCCGAGATGAGCACGGTGACGAGGCCGCCGCCGGCCTTGCCTTCGGCCGTGAGCTCGGCGATCTCCGCCTGCATCTGCTCCATCTTGGCCTGCATTTCCTTGACTTTGCCCATCATGCCCATGATGTCGCGCATCGTCTCGCTCCTTGTTGAAACTCTAGAACTCTATGTCGTCGCCAGGCAGGATGTCGCCTTCCTCGGATTCGGCAGCGGCCGGTGGTGTTGCCTCGCCTTCCTCGTCCGGGTCGGGCGCCCGCACGCGCACGTCGATGATTTTCGCGCCTGGAAAATGCGCCAGGATCGCTGCCACGTCAGGGTCCTGACGGGCGTCGATGACGTGCTGTTCCCGGGTCCTGGCCTCTGCTTCCACCAGTGTCGGCTTGCCCTCTTCGCGGCTGAGGCTGACGATCCAGTGAATGCCGGTCCATTCCTTCAGCTTGACGGCAAGCTCGTTGAGCAGCGTCGTCGGCGCGCCGTCGGTCAGGCTGACGTCAAGGCGGCCGGGCTCGATCCGGACGGGACGCACAAAGGTGCGCACCATCGCCTTCAGCTTCGGATCGCGCTTCTCGGCGGCAAGATCGACGATATCGCTGACCGAATTGACCTGGACGAGCGGCTTTAACGCTTCCGCCGGTTTCGTCTCGATCCGCCCGATCGGCATCGTCTGTGGCTGGCTGCTCGGCACGGCGCGCAACATTGCGACCGGTGCGGACGCCTGCGGCTTGCCAGGTGCAATCTCCGGCGCGCGTGCCGCGACACTGCTTTGATAGGGAACCCGCGTGCCGCTGCCGCCGCCATTGCCTGATGGCGAGGAAGAGGGCCGCGGGCCGGCATTGTCGCCGGAAAATTCGCCAAGCCGCCGCGCCGCGTCTTCAGGCGACGGCAGATGCGCCGCATGCGCCAGCCGGATCAGCACCATTTCGGCCGCACCCGCCGTCCGCGACGAGCCTTCCGTTTCCGGAATGCCCTTCAGCAGCATCTGCCAGATGCGCGACAGCGTCGTTACCGCAACGCCCTTGGCGAATTCCGCCGCCTTGGTGCGCTCGACCTCGCTGAGCGAGGGATCGTTTGCCGCATCCGGCACATATTTCAGCCGCGTCACCAGATGGGTGAAATCGGCAAGATCGGTCAGCACCACCACCGGATTGGCGCCGGCCTCGTATTGGCTTTGGAATTCGCCGAGGGCGGCGGCCACGTCGCCTTGGACGACATGCTGGAAGAGATCGACGATGCGGGCGCGGTCGGCGAGACCGAGCATCCCGCGCACGGCGTCCGCCTGCACCGCACCTGCGCCATGGGCGATCGCCTGATCGAGTAGCGACAGGCCGTCGCGCGCCGAGCCTTCGGCGGCACGTGCGATCATCGCCAGCGCGTCTGGTTCCGCCTCGATGCCTTCCTTGGCGGCGATCGTCGAAAACAGCCCGACGAGATCCGACGCGCTGATGCGGCGCAGGTCGAAGCGCTGGCAGCGTGACAGCACGGTAATCGGCACCTTGCGGATCTCGGTCGTGGCGAAGATGAACTTCACATGCTCCGGCGGCTCTTCCAGCGTCTTCAAGAGGCCGTTGAAGGCCTGCGTCGACAGCATGTGCACTTCGTCGATGATGTAGACCTTGTAGCGCGCCGAAACCGGCCGATAGCGCACCTGCTCGATGATCTCGCGGATATCGTCGATGCCGGTATGGGAGGCGGCATCCATCTCGATCACGTCGACATGCCGGCCTTCCATGATCGCCTGGCAGTGCTCGCCGGGTGTGCGTAGGTCGATCGTCGGCTTGTCGATATCGGCTGTCTTGTAGTTCAGCGCCCGCGCCAGAATGCGCGCCGTCGTCGTCTTGCCGACGCCGCGCACGCCGGTCAGCATGTAGGCCTGGGCGATGCGGCCGGTCTCGAAGGCGTTGGTGAGGGTGCGGACCATCGGCTCCTGGCCGACCATCAGGTCCGTGAAATCCTTGGGGCGGTATTTGCGAGCCAGCACCCGGTAGCCGGTGCCCGTCGAGGCGGCATCTTTTGATTGTCGCTCGGTGTCGCTCATCGCCCTGCTTGTCGCCCGGATCGTCGGGCACTTCGTGGAGAGAAGGTGGGAGGCTGGCACGATGACCCGTGCCGGGCTCGTTAGGGCTGCTTCCTTCCGGACCTGACCCGGTTGGCGAGTGGCTCGTCCACCACCAACCTCCCGAATGCACATATCGGCAATATCGTCATCAAAAGCAAGCCAACATGATAAAAAACTGCTAGTCCTTGGAAAAGACAGGAGGAATGCCCTTGAACGGCTTTATGCTCGACTCCCGGCTGGAAAATGACAGCGTCAGCATCATGATCACCGGCCTCTGTGATCTGAGATTGTCGAGGGATGCCCGCTGGCCCTGGCTCATTCTGGTGCCGCGCCGGGCAAGCATCACCGAAATCTTCGAGCTGACGCCGCTCGACCAGGTGCTGCTTGCCTTCGAGACCGAGCTCACCGCCACGGCGCTGAAACAGATCACCGGCGCTGCAAAAATCAATATCGGGGCTCTTGGCAATATCGTCCGCCAGCTTCATGTTCATGTCATTGCCCGCTTCGAAGGCGATGCCAACTGGCCGGGTCCCGTCTGGGGTTTCGGACGCGCGGAGCCCTACGAAGACGGAAAGAGAGACGAATTCACAGCGAAGCTGCGGGAAGCCCTTTCATCATGAGTCATTCGCTTTTCGATTCGGATGTGCCGCATCCGGAACCCAGCAATCTCACGGCTTTTGCCGCCAACGACCTCAATCGCGATTCCGAACATCGCGACGAACGCTCCGTCGAAAAAGCGCTGGCCAAGGAGGGCACGCATATCTTCGCCTTCGCCGGCGACAAGCTGGTGCTGAAGCATGACGGCCAGGTGCTCGATCCGCTCTTTGCCCGCTACGAGCTGCAGGAGCTTCGGCCGAATTGGGACGAGACGGTGCTTCTCGGCTACCGCAAATCAGGCGAGCCGCGCCTTGCCGTTCCCGTCGGCATCGACGTCGACGATCTCACCAGCCAGTACAAGCCTGCCGACGGCCGCACGCTGTTTCGCGAAATGCTGATCGACGAGGTGCTGCTCGGCGAATTCGCCCAGGCCGCAAGCCTCATCCGCTGGAATGGCGACAACCGCTTCTGCGGCCGCTGCGGCTCGGCGATGGAGATCCATATCGGCGGCTACAAGCGTGTCTGCGCCGCCTGCGAGCATATGATCTTCCCCCGCACCGACCCTGTCGTCATCATGCTGACGATCGATGAGAGCCGCGACCTCTGCCTGCTCGGCCGCAGCCCGCATTTCGCGCCCGGCATGTATTCCTGTCTCGCCGGCTTCGTTGAACCCGGTGAAACCATCGAGAACGCCGTGCGCCGCGAAACGCTGGAAGAATCGGGCATCCGCACCGGCCGCATCCGCTACCACGCCTCGCAGCCCTGGCCGATGCCGCATTCCCTGATGATCGGCTGTTACGCCGAGGCCAGATCCACCGAAATCACCCGCGACGAGACGGAGTTGGAGGATTGCCGCTGGTTCACCCGCGAGGAAACGATCGAGATGCTGGAACGCCCGAGCGCAACAGGCAAGGCCTCTCCGCCGAAAGGGGCGATCGCCCACCGCCTGATGCGCGACTGGGTGGAGTGGAAGCGGTAGCGTAATGCCGATCGCCCGCTCGGAACGGCTGCTGACGCTGCTCCAGACGCTCCGGCGTTACCGGCGGCCGGTGACCGGCATCGTGCTTGCTGAGGAAACCGGCGTCAGCCTGCGCACGCTCTATCGCGACATTGCCAGCCTGCAGGCCCAGGGTGCGATGATCGAAGGCGAAGCCGGCATCGGCTACGTGCTGAAGCCGGGTTTCATGCTGCCGCCGATGATGTTTTCCGAAGAGGAGCTGGAGGCGCTGGTGCTCGGCTCGCGCTGGGTCGCCCGCGCCGCCGAACCGCGTCTTGCCGGCGCCGGCGCCGATGCGCTGGCCAAGATTGCCGCCGTGCTGCCGGCCGATATGCGGGAGATGATCGATTCGGCGGCCCTTTTCGTCGGTCCCAAACGCCGGGACGAAGACAAGGCGGATGTTTCGGCCATCCGCAGGGCGATCCGCCTGGAGCGGATCCTCGAACTGCATTATGGCGACGAGCAGGGCCGAATTTCCCGCCGCCGCGTCTGGCCTTTCGCGCTCGGCTATTTCGAGCATGTGCGCGTCCTCATGGCCTGGTGCGAACTGCGCCAGGATTTTCGCCATTTCCGCACCGACCGCATCATCGACATGACTCTGCATGAGGTGCGTTATCCGCGCCGCCGCACGGTTCTTCTCAAGGAATGGCGCGAGCAGGACGTGCCGCTCGAGAACTGAAACGCTGCTGCCATAAACTGTCAGCAGTCGAGGTTATCATCAGTACCAATCCACCAGGAAGGAGTACTGATCATGGCAACGCCTCCCGCCATTCATTTCGCCAACGAGCGTTTTACAGCTGAGACATTTGCCGATGTGATTTCGGCCGAAACTTTTGCCGACGTCCGCCAATCGGCGCGCTCCGGCTTGCTGCGGCTGGTCATGGGCTTTCTTCGGAATCCCAGGGGAAACCGCCCGAAACTCGATCTTGAATCGACACCGGATTCCTTGAAGCGCGATCTCGGCTTCCTGGACGGGCGCGGCCCGCGCCGCGAGGATCGTTTTCCGCTGTAAATTACTGCATCACCATTGACCTTCGGCCCGACGGAAACGAGGCGCGGCAGTCGCCGAGCCTCCCTATCCTGCTGCCATCCATTGGCAGCAGCGGGGCCCCCCTTCGCCATTTCCTAAACGGGAGAACCGAAATGACCAGCCCCAATCTGATTATCCTCTACGTCAAGGACCCGGGCGAAAGCGCCGGCTTCTATCGCAACCTCCTGAACCGCGAACCGGCCGTGGAGGCACCAAATTTTGTCGCGTTTCCGCTCGAGGGTGGCTTCACCCTCGGCCTCTGGCGGCGCAGCAAGGTCGAGCCGCAGCCCTCCGCCATCGGCAACCGCGGCGAAGTGGCCTTCATGGTGGCGGGGGAAAATGCCGTCGCCCGGCAGTATGAGGATTGGCGCGGCCGCGGCCTGCCGATCGCCCAGGAACTGACCGAACTGGATTTCGGCCCGACCTTCGTCGTGCTCGATCCGGACGGTCATCGGCTGCGCGTCTGTGAGCCGGATAAATAATATGACCGATGCGGGGCTTGTTAAAGCAGGCCTCGCATCGCATGCCCCTTGTAGACGCCGAGGATGCGCACCTTCTCGGAGAAGAACCGCAGTTCTTCCAATGCCCGCCGCACGTTCGGATCATTCGGATGGCCTTCGATATCGGCGTAGAACTGCGTCGCCACGAATCGTCCGCCGAGCTGATAGCTTTCCAGCTTGGTCATGTTGATATTGTTGGTGGCAAACCCGCCGAGCGCCTTGTAGAGCGCGGCCGGAATGTTGCGGACGTTGAAGACGAAGGTGGTGACAACCTTTTCGTCCGCCGAAGTCCGTTGCGCCCATTCCTCGTCGCGCGACAGCACGACGAAGCGGGTGACGTTGTTTTCAGTATCCTCGACATTTTCGGCAATGATCTCGAGCCCGTAGAGATCGGCGGCAAGCCGCGGCGCCAAGGCGGCCATCGAGCGGTCGCCGGTTTCCTTCACCAGCTTTGCTGCGCCCGCCGTATCGCCGGCGATCACAGGCTTCCAGCCATTGGCCCGAACGATCTTGCGGCACTGGCCGAGCGCGTGAATGTGGCTGTGCACCGTGCGGATCTCGTCCTTGGTCACCCCCGGCAGCACCATCAGCTGGAAGCGGATCGGCATGAAATATTCGCCGATGATGTGCAGCCGCGATTCAGGCAGCAGATGGTGGATATCTGCGACGCGCCCGGCGATGGTGTTCTCGATCGGGATCATCCCGATATCGGCGTCGCCATTGTCGACCGCCGTGAACGCATCCTCGAAGGTCTGGCAGGGCAGCGGCTCCATGGTCGGAAACATGTCCCGGCTGGCCATGTCGGAATTGGCGCCGAATTCGCCCTGGAAGGCGATCCTGTTGGTCTTGATGTTCATGATGGTTCCGTCAGTTCGACTTTGCGGAGAGGATGCGCCGCGCTATTTCGAGGTCGGCCGGAGTATCGACACCGAGCGGAACCGTGTCAACGATCTCAACGTCGATGCGCATGCCGGCCTCCAGCGCCCGCAGCTGCTCCAGCGATTCGCGCCTTTCGAGCGTTGAAGGCCCGAGCGCGACGAACCGTTCCAGCGCCGCGCGCCGATAGGCATAAAGGCCGATATGGTGGTAGAGCGGACCCTTGCCGTAAGGTGCGGTCGCACGCGTGAAATAGAGCCCGCGCAGTCGGGTGTCGGAAACCGGCGAACCGACAACCTTGACGATGTGCGGCGCGGTTTTATCAGCTTCATTGTCGATTTCAGTCGTCAGCGTGCCGATATCGACCGCCTCGTTCTCGAGCGGGCGCAAAGCCGCGCGCACGGTTTCCGGATCGATCGTCGGCAGATCGCCCTGGACGTTGACGATGAATTTCGCCTTGCCGGCAGGATCGACTTTCTGCAGCGCCTCGAAGATTCGATCGGAACCCGATTGATGCTCGCTGCTGGTCATGACGACTTCGAAGCCGGCGGCAGAAACGGAATCGAACACCCTGATGTCGTCGACGGCGACGACGACGCGGCCGATGGCTGCCTCCCTGGCGCGCATCGCCACCTGGACGATCATCGGCAGCCCGCAAATATCGGCGAGCGGCTTGCCCGGAAGCCGGGTGGAGGCCATCCGCGCCGGGATCAATACAAGCACGTCATCTAAATTTGAATCACTCATTGGTCGGGCCTTCTATTCCGGGCTGAAAAGTGTCAAAAAGTCTCACGCACAAGACCATTTAGACAGTTGCAACGATCAGCCAAAAGACATAGGTTCCGCGCGATTTCAAGATGGTCGGGTTATGGTCTGCCGGCTGCAAGGGGAGCATTGCAGATGAATTCATACGTCAATACGGCCGTTGGGGCGCTGCTCGGAACGATTTTCGTTCTGATGTCGGTCTCCATCGCGTCCGAAGGGATCTTCCATTCCGAAGCACCGGAAAAGGAAGGTTTCGCGATCGTTGCAGAAGAGGCGCCCGCCGCTGGTGGCGAAGCTGCGCCTGCCGCTGCTGCCGTCCCGATCGCGCAATTGCTTGCTTCTGCCGATGCCAAGGCCGGTGAAACGGTTTTCAAGAAGTGTCAGGCCTGTCATGACGGCACCAAAGGGGGACCGAACAAGGTCGGTCCCAACCTCTTTGGTGTCGTAGATCGCCCGATCGCCTCGCATGAGGGCTTTGCCTATTCCGCTGCCATGAAGGATTTCTCCAAGGGCAGCAGCGAGAAGTGGACCTTCGAATTTCTCAACAAGTTCCTGACGGCGCCGAAGAAGGATGTTCCCGGAACGGCGATGGGCTTTGCCGGTCTGCCGAAGGATCAGGATCGCGCCAACGTCATCCTCTACCTGCACACGCTCGCCGATTCGCCGGTGCCGCTGCCGACCGCGACGCAGTGACGCGGACGGAATAATCGCATGTCATCGAAGCCCGGCCCGCGAAGCCGGGCTTTTTGTTGTGCAAAGAGTGTTTCAGGCACCCAGGAAATAGGCCCAGAGTGACACCGTGATGGCGCCGAGCGCCGTCGTCACCGTGATCGTCGAGGCAGCGATGCTATGACCGACGCCGAAGCGGTTGGCGATCAGCCAGGCATTGACGCCTGTGGGCACCGAAGAGGTCAGCACGATCGCCGCCGTCCATTCGGGGCTGAGGCCGAGGAGATGGCTTGCCGCCCACACGCAGCCGGGCAGCATCACCAGCTTCAAGCTCGACGTGACGCTGGCGATGCCGAGATTGCCTGAGATGCCGTATTTCTCCAGCGCCATGCCGAGCGAAATCAGCGCCGCCGGACCGGCAATGCCGGCGATCTGTTTGACGACCGTTGCCAGGGTTGCAGGCATGGTGAGACCGGAAAGATGCATAGCCATGCCGGCCGCAAGCCCGATTACCAGCGGATTGCGGACGAGATTGACGGCGATCTGGCGAAGCATGAGCACCATGCTGCGATCGCTTTTGCCGGCGATCTTGCGCTCGGCATGCTCCATCAGCACCGTGCCGGCGACCATCATCACCGGCAGATGCACGGCAAGCAGGATCGACAGCGCCACCAGCCCCTCATCGCCGACGGTCCGCTCGACCAGCGGCAGGCCGATGAAGATATTATTGGCGAAGGCGGAGGAAACGCCGGCCAGCACGCCGATCCGTTCGTCACGGCCGAAGAGGCGTGTGGCGGCGATATGGCCGGTCGTCCAGGTGATGGCAACGCCGGAGAAATAGACGATCCACAGCCGGAAAGGCGAGGCGCCATGAAAATCCGCCTCGGCAATGGTGCGGAAGAGCAGCAGCGGCACGGCGATCTTGAAGACGAATTCACTGAGCGCTTCGCCGACATTCGATGCCATCAAGCCGCTGCGGACGATCACCCAGCCGATAAGGATCAGGATGAAGATCGGAAGAACGTCGAGAATGATGGCTGACATGAGGAGGCTGCTTTGTGCGGGGGAGTATCAACCTCTACTGCATAATTCCTCAAATCGGAATCGATTTAAGGAGAAAATTATCCAGCAATTCAAAGTTCTACAACGCTGCGCCTCTGAGAAGGGAGTGGCGTTACAGCAGCAAACCGTCTGCATTGAAACCCAATCGCCAATATCCGCAAAGCAAAAAAAGCGGGCACAGCCCGCTTTTCCGCTCCGGTCTTGCCGGATATCCGATCGCGAAGCCGCCAGTTCATCCGTGGTCAGCATCGCGCCGGTAAGATCGAGGGGATCATCCCCCGTGCGCCCGGCTGCAACTGAAAGCTGCTCATGCCGGTCTTCTTGCGACTATTTCTAGATTTTGAAGATGACATGGGCATGACGAATAGGCGGCAGTTTTGCGAAGAAATAGCGGTGCCATCCACCATTTATCCTTCCAAACTGCGGAAATTTCGCTAAGACCGGACCCCGGCTATCACAAATCCGGGACTCCCCATTTCATGACAAGATTCGATGTTCTGACAGTCGGCAACGCAATCGTGGATATCATTGCCCGTTGCGACGACCAGTTCCTCATTGACAACGAGATCACCAAGGCGGCGATGAACCTCATCGATGCCGAGCGCGCCGAACTGCTGTATTCGCGCATGGGACCGGCGCTCGAAGCCTCCGGCGGCAGCGCCGGCAACACGGCCGCAGGCGTGGCTAGCCTCGGCGGCAAGGCGGCCTATTTCGGCAATGTCGCCGCAGATCAGCTGGGTGACATCTTCACCCACGACATCCGCGCCCAGGGCGTTCACTACCAGACCCGGCCAAAGGGCACCTTCCCGCCGACGGCCCGTTCGATGATCTTCGTCACCGAGGACGGCGAGCGTTCGATGAACACCTATCTCGGCGCTTGCGTCGAGCTCGGGCCTGAAGACGTCGAGCCCGACGTCGTGGCCAACGCCAAAGTCACCTATTTCGAAGGTTATCTCTGGGATCCGCCGCGCGCCAAGGAAGCGATCCTCGATTGTGCCCGCATCGCCCATGAAAACGGCCGCGAAATGTCGATGACGCTGTCCGACAGCTTCTGCGTCGGCCGCTACCGCGGCGAATTCCTCGATCTGATGCGTTCCGGCAAGGTCGATATCGTCTTCGCCAATCGCCAGGAAGCGCTGTCGCTCTATGAAACCGACGATTTCGAAGAGGCGCTGAACAGGATCGCGGCCGATTGCAAGATCGCCGCCGTGACGATGAGCGAGGACGGCGCCGTCATCCTGAAGGGCCGCGAGCGTTATTACGTCGATGCGATCAAGATCAGGGAAGTTGTGGATACGACGGGTGCCGGCGATCTCTTCGCCTCCGGCTTCCTCTACGGCTACACGCAGGGACGCTCTCTGGAGGATTGCGGCAAGCTCGGTTGCCTCGCCGCCGGCATCGTTATCCAGCAGATCGGCCCGCGCCCGATGTCCTCGCTTTCAGAGGCCGCCAAACAGGCGGGGCTTATTTAAAGGCTTCGCCGGGATAGGCGCCCCAGATCTCCGATTGCGCCACCCAGCCAGAGGCGCCGTCGGTTTCGGCGCGGCACCAGTCGCCGTTGCATTCGCCGATCGTCACCATCACGCCGGGTTCCAGCTTGGCGACGATCGATGCGGAGGTCTGCGCCTCGCGCCGCAGATTGACAAAGACGCCCTTGCCCTTCGTCTTCATCCACGGGGCGGCGATCGCCGCACGCTGGCCTGACAGCAGCGACTGGTTGACCCAGCCTTCGGTGCCGTCGGCATCGCGGATGCGGCGCCAGTTGTCGTATTCCTGGATGATCTCCACCGGCAAGCCGGATTTCAGGTACATCCACGAAACGGCATAATCCGTTCCCGGGCCGATGCGCAGATTGACGCGCTTGGATTTCAGCGTGACGAAACGCGGCAATGGCAATCCGCTTGGTCCCTTGGCGGCCTGCGCATAGGCAAATTCGACGGTTCCCATGGATGCGGCCAGAGCGATGGCAAGGGCGAGGCAGGACTTCAGGACTTTGCTGCGCATGGAAGTTTCCGTTTGCTCGAATTCGCGGGCAGGCCCGGCCTGTTCGCGGTCCGGGCTCTGACATTCCCCGGCTGCACCGCGAGTTTTGTTTGTCTTCGCGTGCGGGTCTGGTAGAAAATGCCCGGATGGGAAAATTATCACCCCTCTTGGTTAAAGACCTCTGAACAAGGCACCACAGGCAGCCATGACAGCGAAGAAAAAACCGAAGGTCTACATCACCCGCAAGCTGCCCGATGCCGTCGAAACCCGCATGCGGGAGCTCTTCGACGCCGAGCTGAACATCGACGACGCGCCGCGTTCCGCTCCCGAGCTTGTCGCCGCGGTCAAGACCGCCGACGTGCTGGTGCCGACCGTCACCGATCGCATCGACGCGGCGCTGATCGATCAGGCGGGACCGCAGATGAAGCTGATTGCCAGCTTCTCCAACGGCACCGATCATATCGACGTCGAGGCGGCGGCGCGCAAGGGCATCACCGTCACCAACACGCCGAACGTCCTGACCGAGGATACCGCCGATATGACCATGGCGCTCATTCTCGCGGTTCCGAGACGGCTCGGCGAAGGCGCGCGGGTGCTGACCGACAAGCCCGGCGAATGGGCCGGCTGGTCTCCCACCTGGATGCTCGGCCGGCGCATTCACGGCAAACGCATAGGCATTGTCGGCATGGGCCGCATCGGCACGGCGGTGGCCCGCCGCGCCAAGGCTTTCGGCCTGTCGATCCATTATCACAACCGCAAGCGCGTCAATCCGGCCGTCGAGGACGAATTGGAGGCGACCTATTGGGAAAGCCTCGACCAGATGCTTGCCCGCGTCGACATCGTTTCGGTCAATTGCCCGTCAACGCCGGCGACCTACCACCTGATCTCGGCCCGCCGGCTGGCGCTGCTGCAGCCGACAGCCTATCTCGTCAACACCGCGCGCGGCGACGTCGTCGATGAAGCTGCGCTGATCAAGGCTCTGAGGGAGGGTCGGATCGCCGGCGCCGGCCTCGACGTCTTCGAAAACGAGCCCGCCGTCAACCCGAAGCTCGTCAAGCTCGCCAATGAGGGCAAGGTCGTGCTGCTGCCGCATATGAGTTCGGCGACGATCGAAGGCCGCATCGACATGGGCGACAAGGTCATCATCAATATCCGCGCGTTCATCGACGGCCACAGGCCGCCGAACCGGGTGCTGCCGGGCCGTTGAGAGACGCTCCGTGGTGGTATCAGGCGGCTCGGATCGGGGGCGCAAGAACCTTGCGCATCTCGACGAACGTCGTTCTGGCAAAGCCGGGATGCGCCTTCTCGGCGGTTCTGGAAAACCCCCAGGCCGCAAACACGGCGTGATTGTCGGTAAGCTCGATGCGGGTTTCCAGTCGCAAAGCGGGAAGACCGAGCCTCGCTGCCGTCAGTTCGGCGATCGCCAGCAGCCGCTTGCCGAGGCCCTTGCCCTGCACCTCAGGCAGAACGGCGAGCTTGCCGACATAGAGACAATCGGCCTCCGGCCGCAGGAACAGGCAGCCGATCAATTTCTCGCCGTCGATGACGACATGGCCGATCTCGGCCCTGGCCTTTTCCGCCAGTGAGCCCGCCGTCAGCGTGAGCGCCGAGGATGGCGGATCAATCCTGCCGTTCATCGAAGCGAAGGAGGCAAGGATCAGTGCGAGCAGCTCGTCCCAGCGCTTGAAACGATGATCAAGAGGAATAATCGTCATCCCGCCTGTCTTTCTGTCGTGCGGCGTCTTCCGTAGCGCACAGTGTCGAACCGGGCCTTGAGCGCGTCGTAGAGCAGCAGCCGCCCGACCAGCGGCTCCCCGGTGCCGGTGACGAGCTTGATTGCCTCCATCGCCATCATCGTGCCGATGACGCCGGTCAGCGCGCCGATGATACCGGCCTCGGCGCAGGCCGGAATTAGTCCCGTCGGCGGGGCCTCCGGAAAGAGGTCGCGATATCTGGGGTTGGGCGTCCCGTCCTCGGCGCTCTCATAGGGCTTGAGAACCGTCAGCGAGCCATCGAAACGCCCGACGGCGCCGCTGACGAGCGGAATGCGTACTTGCTCCGCCGCATCGGCGGCGGCGTAACGCGTGTCGAAATTGTCGGAGCCGTCGATCAGCAGATCGAAGCCGGACAGTTGCCGGCGGGCGGTCTCCGGGGAAAAGCGTTCCTCGAAGCGGATCAGCCGGACATGCGGATTGAGCCTGGCGATGGCCGAGGCGGCACTCTCCGTCTTCAACTCGCCGATCGTGCCGGAATCATGGATCACCTGGCGCTGCAGGTTCGACAGCGACACCCGGTCGTCGTCGACGATGCCGAGCGTGCCGATCCCGGCGGCTGCGAGATATTGCAGCACCGGCGCACCGAGACCGCCGGCGCCGATCACCAGCACACGGGCGGCTTTCAATCGCTGCTGGCCGGCACCGCCGATCTCGGGGAGCAGGATGTGGCGGTGATAGCGGGCGATTTCGTCCGGGCTGAGCGGTTCCATGGCGCCGACAGTATCATGGCGCCCGGCGCCGGGAAAAGCCGCCTCTGTCATTCGAAAGCTTTCCCGTCGGCAACCGTGAAGAACTGTGCCCTGTCACCGAGCGCCGAAAACATCGCGCGATCCGTTCCGGTCATGAAGGCCTGGCCGCCGAGCCCGTCGATGAGGTCGAACAGCGCGGCGCGGCGGCCCTCGTCGAGATGCGCGGCAATCTCGTCGAGCAGCAGGATCGGCGCATGATCGGTGAGATTGCCGACGAGGCGTGCATGTGCAAGCACCAGGCCGACAAGCAGCGCTTTCTGCTCGCCGGTGGAACAACGTTCCGCCTCCATCGCCTTCTCGCGGTGGTGCACGATGAGGTCGGCCCGGTGCGGCCCCTCCAGCGTGCGCCCTGCACCGGCATCGCGGTAGCGGCTCTCTGCCAGCATTGCCGCATAGTCGTCCTCGAGGTCGACCGAGGGGCGCGAAAACTGACCGTCCATGAAGCCGGAGAGCTGCAGCGCTGCCGAAGGGAAGGGTGAACTCTCGGGCCTTTCCTCGATCAACCGGGTCAGCATGCCGAGCATCTCTTGCCGGGCGAGCGCCATGGCGATGCCGAGGCTGGCCATTTGCTGTTCGATACCGGCGAGCCAGGAGGGATCGAAACGGCCTTCATCCAGCAATTTGTTGCGGCTGCGCATGGCACGCTCGAAATCGCTGGCGCGGCGGCCATGGGCGGGATCGAGCGACAGTACCAGCCGGTCGAGAAAGCGGCGCCGGTCGGAGGAGGCGCCGGTAAAGAGGCCGTCCATCGCCGGTGTCAGCCAGAGAAGGCGCAGATGGTCGGTCAGTTCATCGACGGTCTTGGCGGGGGTGCCGTTGATCCGCAGTCTGCGCGCGTTGGTCTCCTCGCTTGTTTCGACGCCCGTGCCGATCTCGACTTCGCCTTCCATGCCGTCGAGCGCGGCGAAGATCGAAAAACCGCCGGCTGCACCGACACGGGCAATGTCGCCATAGGCGGCGCGCCGCAGACCGCGGCCGGGCGAAAGCAGCGAGACGGCCTCCATGAGATTGGTCTTGCCGGCGCCGTTGTCTCCCGTCAGCACGGCGTGCCGACCGTCAAGGGCAAGGGCCGCCGCCGCATAGTTGCGGAAATCTGTCAGCTTCAGACGGGAAAGAGCAACCTTGTGCGGCATCGAATGTCCGGAATCGTGAAGCGTGACAGCTAAGCCTAAGCGGCGTTGATGGCAAGGCTTGCAGTGTCGTTGCCGAGCGTTGTCGCCGCTGCCGGTCGGTGCGCGACAAACGCCGAGCCCGGCTCTACGCGGGGGCCAACTCTCGCTGAAAATACAACCTTTGGAGGAGCGTCCGACATTGCCGCGGCACTATGGACGGCGGCATTTGTCGATCCCTTCGAACCCCGGATATACGGGGTTTCGCCACAATCGGCTCACGCGACTGACGTAACGTAAGGCCGAAAAATGCAAGTTGAATTTTGCAACTGCAGGGTTGAGTTATCCTGCAAAACCGATATGGTAAACAAACTGTTTATGTATCAGAGAGTGATGAAGTGCCAGATCCGGTTGATATTATCGTTGGTCGCAACGTAAGGCAGTTTCGCGCCCTTCGCCGTGTTTCCCAGCTCGAGCTTGGCGAAGCACTCGGACTGACTTTCCAGCAGATTCAGAAATACGAAAAGGGGACGAACCGCGTTTCCGCCAGCAAGCTGCATCAGATCGCGGTTTTTCTTGATGTTGAGATCTCTGCTCTTTTCGAGGGAGCCGGCATATCGCAATTCGGCAGCCGCATCGAACTCAGCCCCGACGCCTATGCGCTGGCGCTGAGCTACGACAGACTGAGCTCGCCGGCAGGCAAGGAGGCGGTCAAGACCATCGTCACCCTGATGACTGGCGAAGCGGCCGAAACCGCCGCCTGATTCACCGAGCGTCACGCAAAGCATAAGCTGCCCGGATCCGGATGATATCTGGACACATACAGCCGTGCGGCAAGATTTAGTGAATGTCGCATTCGTGCAGCGCCATCAGCAGGTCATCCTGCGTCTGGTGGCCGGCATGATAGAGGTCGATCGCGATGCTGGCGACGGAAAGCCCCTGCTGGCTGCGAAGCTTGATGTTGCGCTCGGCGCACCATGTGTAGAGGGCGCCGGCGAGAACGTCGACGTCGTCGGACTGGGAGGAAAAGGCTGGCGCCATGGCAGATACCCTTGGTTTAATTGTTCCCGCTAGAGCGCCGCGTATCGAAAATCGATCCTGATTTTCGGGTTCTGCGCTGACGGCAGAGACTGAATTCATTTGGAAAACTTGCAAGCGACATCACGTGGCTGCGTTAACGCAAGTCGTGTTCCCATGCGTCGCCGTGTCGAACTGGGACAAGTCGGCGGGGACGCACGGCAAATGTCTCAAATCGGGATCTGCTGAACGAAAAAGCCGGAGACGTTTCCGTCCCCGGCCTTGGAAATGGTGATGTCGATTGCGGCGAAAGCCCGTCGCATCAGATTGGAGTCATGCGACGCGCTTGAGGCTTTTGTTTTTATGCATGTCGCTCTCCCGGAACCGCTGTGCACTTCCTGATGATATGCATTAGCCTTCGAAGAATTCCTTCATCCGGGCGAAGAAGCCGGTCGATTCGGGATTGTTCTCCTTCGAGGAAAGCTGCTCGAATTCCTGCAGCAATTCGCGCTGGCGCTTGGTGAGCTTTTGCGGCGTCTCGATCTGGATCTGGATGTAGAGGTCGCCCGTCTGCGCCGAACGCAGCACCGGCATGCCCTTGCTCTTCAGGCGGAACTGTTTGCCGGCCTGCGTGCCTTCGGGCACGCTGACGCGCGACTTGGTGCCGTCGAGCGTCGCCACGTCGAAAGTTCCGCCGAGAGCGGCCGTCGTCATCGAGATCGGAACGGCGCAATAGAGATCGGCTCCATCGCGCTGATAGAACTCATGCGGTTTGACGGACAGGAAGATATAGAGGTCGCCGGCCGGCCCGCCGCGGGCGCCGGCTTCACCCTCGCCCTGCAGGCGGATGCGTGTACCGTCCTCAATGCCGGCCGGAATATTGACCGAGAGCGAACGCTCTTCCGTCACTCGGCCCTGGCCGTGGCATTTCGGGCAGGGATCGGGAATGATCTGGCCGCGGCCGTGGCAGGTCGGGCAGGTCCGCTCGATCGAGAAGAAGCCCTGTGCGGCGCGCACGCGCCCGCTTCCCTGGCAGGTACCGCAATTCTTCGGTTGCGTGCCGGGCTTGGCACCCGAACCCGAACAGACGTCGCAGGTGATCGAGGTGGGAACGCGGATTTGCGCCGTCTTGCCGGCAAACGATTCTTCCAGCGTTATTTCCATGTTGTAGCGAAGATCGGCGCCGCGTTCGCGGCCGCCCGACGAGCGCTGGCGCGCACGCCCTCCGCCCATCATCTCGCCGAAGATATCTTCGAAGATGTCGGAGAAGCCGCCGCCGCTGGCAAATCCGCCGCCACCGCCGCCCATGCCGCCGTGCTCGAAGGCCGCGTGGCCATAACGATCATAGGCCGCCCGCTTCTGCGGGTCCTTGAGCATCTCGTAGGCTTCGTTGATTTCCTTGAACTTGCGTTCGGCGTCCTTGTCATCCGGGTTCTTGTCCGGATGGAATTTCATCGCCAGCTTGCGGAAGGCGCTCTTCAGCTCTTTCTCGTCCGCCGTCTTGGCTACACCCAGAGTTTCGTAATAGTCCGCTTTTGCCATTAAGGATTAAACCCCGGAAATGGATTTTCCGGCTGCCATGGTGAGCAGCCGGATCAGGTGTTGAAGCATAACCACGTCGTCGCGGATTACGCGGACTTCTTGCGGTCGTCGTCCTTGATTTCCTCGTAGTCGGCATCGACGACATTGTCGCCGCCTTCCGCGGAGGCATCGCCGGCAGCGCCACCTTCGGCCTGCTGCGCTTCATAGATCGCCTGGCCGAGCTTCATCGACACTTCCATCAGCGTCTGGGTCTTCGCCTTGATGTCGTCGGCATCCGGCTCGGATGCTTCCGAAGCTGTCTTCAGCGCAGCGATCGCATCCGAGATCGCGGTGCGGTCGGCCTCGGAAACCTTGTCGCCATAATCCTTCAGAGACTTTTCCGAGGAGTGGATCAGGCTTTCGGCCTGGTTCCGGGCTTCGACGGACTCGCGACGCTTCTTGTCTTCGCTGGCATGCGCTTCGGCATCCTTCACCATCTTCTCGATGTCGGCGTCGGAAAGGCCGCCGGAAGCCTGGATGCGGATCTGCTGTTCCTTGCCGGTGCCCTTGTCCTTGGCCGAAACCTGCACGATGCCGTTGGCGTCGATGTCGAAGGTGACTTCGATCTGCGGCATGCCGCGCGGCGACGGCGGCAGGCCGACGAGGTCGAACTGGCCGAGCAGCTTGTTGTCGGCAGCCATTTCACGCTCGCCCTGCGAAACGCGGATGGTAACGGCTTGCTGGTTGTCTTCGGCAGTCGAGAAGGTCTGGCCCTTCTTCGTCGGGATCGTCGTGTTGCGTTCGATCAGGCGGGTGAAGACACCACCCAGCGTCTCGATGCCGAGCGACAGCGGCGTCACGTCGAGAAGCAGCACGTCCTTGACGTCGCCCTGCAGAACGCCGGCCTGGATGGCAGCACCAAGCGCCACCACTTCATCCGGGTTAACGCCCTTGTGCGGCTCCTTGCCGAACAGCTGCTTGACGACTTCCTGTACCTTCGGCATGCGGCTCATGCCGCCGACGAGAACCACTTCGTCGATTTCGGCGGCGGTGACGCCGGCATCCTTGAGCGCTGCCTTGGCCGGCGCGATCGTGCGCTGGACGAGATCGTCTACCAGGCTCTCGAGCTTGGCGCGGGTCAGCTTCAGCGTCAGATGCTTCGGACCGGAAGCATCAGCGGTGATGAACGGCAGGTTGATTTCGGTCTGCTGCGAGGACGAAAGTTCGATCTTCGCCTTCTCCGCAGCTTCCTTGAGGCGCTGCAGGGCAAGCTTGTCGTTCTTCAGGTCGATGCCGTTGTCGCGCTTGAATTCGCCGACGAGATATTCGACCAGACGCATGTCGAAGTCTTCACCGCCGAGGAACGTATCGCCGTTGGTGGACTTCACTTCAAAGACGCCGTCGCCGATCTCGAGGATCGAGATATCGAAGGTGCCGCCACCAAGGTCGTAGACGGCAATTGTCTTGCCTTCTTTTTTATCGAGGCCGTAGGCGAGTGCGGCAGCGGTCGGCTCGTTGATGATGCGCAGAACTTCAAGGCCGGCGATGCGGCCGGCATCCTTGGTTGCCTGGCGCTGCGCGTCGTTGAAATAGGCAGGAACGGTGATGACGGCCTTCTCGACCTTTTCGCCGAGATAAGATTCGGCAGTTTCCTTCATCTTCTGAAGGATCATCGCGGAAATCTGTGCGGGCGAGTAGCCCTTGCCATTGGCTTCGACCCAGGCGTCGCCATTGTCACCCTTGACGATGGTAAAGGGAACGAGGTGCTTGTCCTTCTCGACGGTCGGGTCTTCGTAGCGGCGGCCGATCAGGCGCTTGACCGCAAAGAGTGTATTCGTCGGGTTGGTGACCGCCTGGCGCTTGGCCGGCTGGCCGACGAGGCGTTCGCCGTCCTCGGAAAATGCCACCATGGAAGGGGTCGTGCGGGCACCTTCCGCATTCTCGATAACCTTCGCGTCCTTGCCGTCCATGACTGCGACGCAGGAATTCGTCGTTCCAAGGTCGATACCAATTACTTTTGCCATGTCATTCTCTCCTTGAAGCAAGCTGTCGGAACCCCGAGAAGGCATTTCCCTGACAGCCCCTTACGGGATGGGTCTACTTGATATTACGCAATCGTGATTGCGGTGATGCGGCGTATATAAGGAGCGGTTTTCTGGACTGCAAGGCGAGAAATCGCCCGGAATCCAGCAAAACGAATGTGTTGCATTCATTTTTTATAGTCACCGGGAAGGAGGTCGCCCCCTGTCCGGAAAGCCGCCGATTTCTGATGCCTGTCATCCTCACGTGCGAAGCGCTTTCGGAACAACGACCTGCATCAAAACCAAGACCAAAGTGCGTCGCTGAACCAATTCCGACACAACACGCTTCCGAGCATCGGGCCGGCGCTGCGCATGCAGCAAAGCTCTCACTGGCCCATGATCAGATCGAGCAGCGTTGTGCGCCGCGGCTGGACGGACGAGGTTGTCGGCGGCGCCCCGACATCGCCCGGTGGAACCATGCCCTCGTAGCCTGAACCGCCGCCTTCGGCAATGTCTCCAGGCGGAACCGGGCCGTTACCGGAGGTCGCCGGCTGCTGTCGGGCAGGCGCTTGCGGATAGCGGTTTGCATTGTCGTTGCCGCCGAAGACGCCGGAAATGATCCCGCCGATCGTCGACGGCGACGCTTCGGCCGTCATCGGCTGTCCGCTGCCCGATTGTCCAGCGCCCGGCGCCGATTGCGCCATCGGCTGACCATTGTTCGGATCGGCGATCAACTGGCCGTTGCCGAAGAGTGGCGCCGGCGAAAGACCCTTGTGGGCGGCGACCATGAATTCCTTCCAGGCCTTGGCGGGCAAGCCGCCGCCGGTCACCTTCTTCATCGGCTTGCCGTCATCATTGCCGAACCAAACCCCCGTGGTGAGGTTGCTGGTGAAGCCGACGAAGAGCGCGTCGCGCGAATTCTGCGTCGTGCCGGTCTTTCCTGCCGCCTGCCAGCCGGGGATCTTGGCGCTCTTGCCGGTGCCGTTGTCGATCACGCCCATCATCATCGCATCCATTTCGGCGACGATCTGCTCGGACAGCACACGCGGCGGGCTGTCATAGGTATTTTCGTAGAGAACCTTGCCTTCGGCGGTCGTCACCCGCCGGATGACGTGCGGCGTCGCCTTGTAGCCGCCATTCATGAAGGCGGCATAGGAGGCGGTGAGTTCCATCAGCGAGACCTCGGACGTGCCGAGCGCGATCGAGGCGTTCGGCTGCAGCTCGCTTTCGATGCCGAGCCGGTGGGCAAGCTTGATCACCTGATCCGGCCCGTCATACATCACCAGCTGGGCGGCCACCGTGTTCAGCGACTTGGCAAGTGCGGTGGCCAGCGTCACTTCGCCATTGTATTTCTTCTCGTAATTTTCGGGCGTCCAGTCGCCGATCCGGATCGGCGCGTCATTGAACACCGAATAGGGCGTCAGCCCCTTCTCGAGTGCGGCAGCATAGACGAAGGGCTTGAACGAGGAGCCCGGCTGGCGCTTGGCCTTGACGGCGCGGTTGAACTGGCTCGTCGCATAGTCTCTGCCGCCGACGAGTGCCCGGATCGCACCGGTGCCGTCGATCGACACCAGGGCCGCCTGCGAAGCGTCGAGCTTCCCGCCCTCCTTGTCGAGCACGTCGACCAGCGATTGCTCGGCTTTCTTTTCCAGCGACTTGTCGATGGTCGTATCGACGATCACGTCTTCCTTGACGTCGCCGATCAGGCCCGGCAGTTCGTCCATCACCATGTCGGCGACGTAGTGTCCGGCCCCTGACCAATAGCTCTTGGCCGAAGCCGGGGTCTGCGACATCGCGGTCTTGACTTCGGAATCGGTAATGAAGCCCTGCTCGCGCATTGCCGCAAGCACAAGCTGGGCACGCGCATTCGCGGCTTCCGGGTCGCGGGCCGGCGACAGTCGCGACGGCGCCTTGAGCAGGCCGGCAAGCACCGCGGCCTCGCCGAGGTTCACGTCACGCGCCGATTTATTGAAATAACGGCGTGAAGCCGCCTCGACGCCATAGGCGTTCGATCCGAAGAACACCCGGTTGAGATACATCGCAAGGATCTGGTCCTTGGTGTATTTCTGCTCCAGCCAGAGTGACAGCAGCACCTCCTGCACCTTGCGTTCCAGCGTCCTTTCAGGCGAAAGGAAGAGGTTCTTGGCAAGCTGCTGCGTCAGCGTCGAGCCACCCTGCACCATGTGGCCGGCCGTGAAATTGGTCACGATCGCCCGCCCGAGACCAAGCGGATCGACGCCGAAATGCGAATAGAAACGCCGATCCTCGATGGCGATGACGGCTTCCGGAATATAGGGCGACATGTTTTCGAGCGGCAGCGCTTCGCCGCCGGTGGCGCCGCGATTGGCGATGACGCTGCCGTCGACGGCGGTGATCTTGACGTTCGGCGGCCGTTCCGGGATCGCCCATGTGCTGGCGCTCGGCATGCGCGAGCCATAATAGACGACAAGCCCGGCAACGCCGATGCCGGCCCAGATGAACAGCACGACGCACCAGTAGATCACCCGGCGCAGGAAGCCGAAAAAGCCGCCACCTTCGCGCTCCCGCGGCTCGCGCCGGCGCCGCGGGGCAGGGCGCTCCGGCGGCTTGGAGCCGCCGCGCCGTGGAGATCGGCTTCCGGCAATGCGATCGTCGGCATCGAGCGAAAATGCGTCATCGTCGCGCGCCGGGCGGCCGTTGAAGGACGGTTCGATTCTATCGCCTGATCTGCTTCTGCCTGCCATCGCCGACCGGTCACACCCCATGTTCGATCGCGAAGCGTGACTTCGCACAACGGCACTCTTGCAGGCGCCGTCACCCGACTGAACTGTAAATGCGGCGATTTAACGGGGTGTTAATTATGGAAAGCAAAGCAGAACGCGGCGATAAAGCGCTTCGGGTCGTTCCGGCTTTTTACGCTGCGCTTTAACTCTTTCATTTACGCATGTCGTTATCCCAAAACCGCTGCACACTTTTGGGCGACATGCATTGGCGCTCAGAACTGGCGGGCCTCGTAATCGTCGAGCGTTTCCGGATCCTGCTTATATTCCCATTCGCCCAGATGAAAGCGACGCCAGATCTGGCCGGAAGGGTTGAGGTTCGCCCCATCGGTAAGTCGCACAGGAAGGAGTGGGTTGTGTTTGTGCCAGACGGTAACATCTATCGCGGCTGCCCGAGCGCCGAAAAGCCCCAGGAAAGCCAAGTAGTCTTGCGTCATCAGGGTCCAGCCTCGAACGGATCAAAATCGATCCGACGTCTCAAAACTGCAACAAAGAATCCCGCAAGACAAGAGCATCAAGCGTGCTCTCAGATCAAATTGTCGGTGGCTTTGTTGCAAGCAGGGATGTCAGTCATGGCGACTGTCAAAAAATCTCACTTTCGACGGGACGGAGCAAAGCCGCCGGATGATTTTTATCGGCGTTGCGCCGAAATGCGTGCGCCGCACATCTTCTGTCTGGTCGGTGGAACTAATAGGCTCCGCGATGGTTTAGAATGACGCGGGACAACCCCTCACGTCCCGCGCCCGGATCGGCCGTCTCCCCTCAACACGCGCCGATCGACATCAGGCCCGGTGCATCCCTCTCGGGAGCGCCGGGCTTTTTTTGATTGTTCACCGGCGGCCGGGAAAACCTCGAAAGGGACTGTGCTGCGGCCGCCCTTCCTATCTTATTGGTCGCAGGAGGGATCGCCGGGTCGGCAATCGAAATTCCTGCGATCGGGCCTGCGATCCCCATCTCTCCGTTCGTCCCGTCGATTGTCGTCGCGTCCGTCCTGGTCGCCATTTCGGTTGCGCCAGTCTCTGTCGCGATCCCGATTGCGCCCATCTCGGTCGCCGTCTCGGTTGCGATCCCCGTCGCGCCAGTTCCGATCGCGATCCCGGTTGTCTTGATCGCGATTGTCGCGATCCCGAATGTCGCGATCCCGATTGTCGCGGTCGCTGTAATAGTCGTCCGGGCCGCGGCTCCAGCGGTCGCGCTGGCGATAGAAATCGCGGTTGCGGTAGTAGCGATCCCAATAATTGTCGACGCTGAAGCGGATGACCGGGATGCCGAGCGGACGGTAATATTGCGGACCGACATAGATACGGCGCTGCTGGTAGAGAGCCTGCACATATTGGCCGGAGACCCAGCCGCGGCCGCCGTAGAACTCAACGTCGCACCAGTTGACGTCGGAAAGGCAGCCGCGGATCTCGACGGAAGAACCGGCGGGTATGACCGCGACGGCGGGATATCGGGTGCTCGGACCGGCGCGCATGTTGACGTTCGCCGTCGAATAGCCTTCGGCAGCCTGCGCGATCACAGGCGCCAGCAGGAACAGGCCGGCCGCGGCGATTTTAGCAAACAGATTTTTCACGCTTTTTTCACTCCTCGCAGGCGTAGTTTGGGGCAGCACCTGGCTGCGCTTGCCCGGCATATGCCATCTGAAACGACAAGGTTAAGCGACGCCCGCACGTCTGAGACCGTCATCATTATCCTTGCCTTTCAATGGCTTATATGCTGGCTGCGATGAACGTAGCTTGAACGGGGAAATTGTTGCCGACGCCTCGAACCCGTGCAGTGCTTCGGATAATCCGGCGATCCCAGCGCTCCGTGCGACGTTAACGATCCGTTAACCTTTCGGAGGCAGTCTGACTGCTATACCCGCTTCTCATTGACCACGGATGAACTGGCACTGAGCAAGCGTATGACGAAAGGCCGGTTTTAACCGGCCTTTTTGTTATTGCGTTTCCCTCAGGCGGCGAGCGCCTGGAGAATCCGGACCCAGGAACGGATACCCTTGTGGTAGGAGACAAGCTCGTATTTCTCGTTCGGCGAATGGATGCGGTCATCGCTGAGGCCGAAGCCGACGAGCAGCGATTCCATGCCGAGCATCTTCTGGAAGTCGCCGACGATCGGGATCGAGCCGCCCATGCCGATGACGATGGCGGGTTTCGGCCACTCGTCGGAGAGCGCGGTCTTCGCTTTGGTCAGAACGGGCGAATCATAGGAGAGATGAATCGCCGGCGAGCCGCCATGCGGATGGAACTCGACCGAGCAATCGGCCGGAATCTTCGAGCGGACATAGCTGCGGAAAGCCTCGCGGATGGCGGCCGGATCCTGCGTGCCGACGAGGCGGAACGAAACCTTCGCCGAAGCCTTGGCGGCGATCACCGTCTTGAAGCCTTCGCCGGTATATCCGCCCCAGATGCCGTTGATTTCGGCGGTCGGCCGCGCCCAAGTGAGTTCGAGCACCGAACGGCCCTTTTCGCCCGAGGGAACGGAAAGGCCGACTTCGCCGAGAAAGCTCTCGGCGGTCTTGCCCAGCGTCTCCCATGACGCCTTGATGTTTTCAGGGGTTTCCTCGACGCCGTCGTAGAAGCCGTCGAGCGTGATGCGGCCGGTCTCGTCATGCAGGCCGGCGAGAGCCTCGACGAGAATATGGATCGGGTTGGCGGCAGCGCCTCCGAACAGACCGGAATGCAGGTCGCGATCGGCGGCCGTCACGGTTACTTCCTCGCCGACAAGGCCGCGCAGTGCGGCGGCGATCGCCGGCGTGTCGCGGTCCCACATGCCGGTATCGCAGACCAGCGCATAGTCGGCCTTGAGCTCGGCGGCATTGGCTTCGAGGAAGGGTTTCAGCGACGGCGAACCGGATTCTTCCTCGCCCTCGAAGAGGATGGTGACGCGGCAGGGAAGCGCGCCGTGAATCTCCTTATAGGCGCGGCAGGCCTCGAGGAACGTCATCAACTGGCCCTTGTCGTCGGACGTGCCGCGGCCGGTCAGGATCTTGCGGCCGTCGCCGACATCCTTGATCGATGGCTCGAAGGGGTCGTTTTCCCAAAGCTCGATCGGGTCGACCGGCTGAACGTCGTAATGGCCATAGAACAGAACGTGCGGCGCCTCGGTGGACGCGCCGGCATGATGGGCGACCACCATAGGATGGCCAGGAGTGTCGCGCACCGAGGCTTCGAAGCCGAGTGTCTGGAGGTAGACGACGAGCCATTCTGCGGCCTTGCGGCATTCGGCCTTGTAGGCGGGATCGGTGGAAATCGACTGGATGCGCAGCAGTTCGAACAGTTTTTCGAGGCTTGATGAAAGGTTCTGATCCGCGCGCGAAAGCACCGGTTGTATATCGGTCATTTTCGACTCCTTTTCGAAATTTGGCCGGACGATAGACCAAACCGGGAAAGCAGGCGAGGCGGAAAACGTAAAAATCAGGGGCGCACGCAAGCGTGCTGAAGTGACGGGGATCGGTCTTATGGAGGGCCGCCACACGATAATAAAGAAAGACCTAATTCAATTTACAGTTAATTAGCACAACCTAAATAGCATCGGCCAAAACCAGCTGTTCGGGGGCGCAGATGTTTTCGGTCATTGCATGTATTCGCGACAATCACGATTGGCGGCTGGTCGTGGTGGCCGCCGCGGTCTGCCTAGTTGGCGTCATGGCGGCGATGCTGCTGTATTCCCGTGCCCAGGACTGCGACGCCGGACGCCGCAAGCTCTGGATCGGCGCGTCGGGCTTTGCCTTCGGCACCGGCGTATGGGCAACGCACTTCATCGCGATGCTCGCTTATGACGGCGGCACGCCGATCAGCTACGCGCTCGACCCGACGCTGCTTTCCTTTCTCCTTTCGGTGGTCGGCTCATGGGTGGCGATCCTCGCCGCTTCGCAACGTGAGGCAAGATTTTCCTCCATCCGCGGCGGCGTTCTGATGGCGTTCGGCATCGCTTCCATGCATCTGACCGGCATGCAGGCGATCGAAGCGCAGGCGGTTATCCTCTACGATCCTCTGATGACACTGACGGCGGTCCTTGCCGGAATGCTTCTGTCGAGCGCCGCTTTCCATATCTTTTTCAGCCTGAAGGGGATGAGGCGTCTCCTCACCTCATCGCTGGTCTTCGTCCTCGCCATCTGCACTCTTCATTTCATTTCGATGGGCAGCATTACGCTCGTGCCGGACCCCGGCATGGAGGTTCCCACATCGGTTCTCGACACGAGGGTGCTTGCGGCGATCGTCGTGGTGGCGGCGACGGCTCTTATCCTGGTCGCACTTGCCGTGGTCTTCGTCCAAAGCCATCTGACGGATCTGCGCGGGCTTGCCAATGCCTCGCAGGAGGGGCTGCTGATCCTGCGCGAAGGCCGGATCATCGATGCCAACGAGCGGTTCCAGGCCCTATCAGGCTGGAAGCTTGCCGATCTCGCGGGCAAGGCGCCCTCGGATGTGCTGACGGTCGTTCAGGGACCCCGGGAGAACCGGCCGGGCGAGACACTGCTGAACAGCCGCACCGGTCGAGAGATTGCCGTAGAAGCGACCTCCAGCAAGATCGTTTATCGTGGCCGCAATTGCGAGGTGCTGGCGGTGCGCGATCTCACCGAGCGCAAGCAGGCCGAAGAGATGATCGAGCATCTCGCCCACCACGACGTGCTCACTGATCTGCCGAACAGGTCGCTGTTCGACACTCGCATCCGGCAGGCGCTGCAGGTGGCGGAACGAAAGAACACCGAGGTGGCGCTGTTCTGTCTCGACCTCGATCGATTCAAGGCCGTCAATGACATCTTCGGCCACGCTGAAGGCGACCGCATTCTCCGCAAGGTTGCCTCTATCCTGCGCCGGGTGGCCGGTGAGAGCGATACGATCGCCCGGCTCGGCGGCGACGAATTCGCTATCATCCAGTCTGCTGGGCAGCAGCCGGCGTCGGCGCAAAAGCTTGCGGCTGATATCATCGACGAATTCGCCGCCGAGATGGACACGGCCCGTGACCCCACAGCCGTCGGCGTCAGCCTCGGCATCGCACTCTATCCAAGAGATGGGAGCACGGCCGAAGAACTCTGCAACAATGCCGATACCGCACTCTACCGCGTCAAGCATGACGGTCGCGGCAGGGCCTGTTTCTTCGACGCGGAAATGGACGAAGCGGCGCGGAACCGCCGCCAGATCGAAAGCGACCTGCGCCACGCGATCATCCGCAACCAACTCCATGTCAACTATCAGCCGATCCTCAATGCGCGGAGCGGCGAGATCAGCGGCTACGAGGCCTTGATGCGCTGGCACCGGCCGGGCCACGGCATGACCGAGCCCGACATTTTCATCCCCGTCGCCGAGGAAAGCGGTTCGATCGTTCAGCTCGGCGAATGGATATTGCGGCAGGCCTGCATGGAGGCCGCGCGCTGGCCCCAGCCGCTGACGATTGCAGTCAATGTTTCACCGGTGCAGTTCATGCTGCCCAACCTGTGCGAGCGGATCGAGGCGGTGCTTGCCGAGACCGGGCTCGCACCCGATCGGCTGGAGCTCGAGATCACCGAGGCAGCCCTGATCCGCGATCGCGACCGGGTAATGGCAATGCTGCAGCGCCTGCGAAGGTTGGGGGTGCACATTGTCATGGACGATTTCGGCACCGGCTACTCTTCGCTTTCGAACCTGCGCTCGTTTCCTTTCGACAAGATCAAGGTCGACCGCAGCTTCACCGGGGTGCTGGAGCATGACGCGGCGGCGCGATCGATCGTGCGCGCTATCATCGGTCTCGGCCACAGCCTCGGCATGCCCGTCGTCACCGAGGGTGTGGAAACGGAGATGCAGCGCCAGATCGTCGTCGAGGAAGGTTGCGCACAGGTGCAGGGCCTGTTGCTCGGCAAACCGGATATCGAGCCGAGCTTGAAGCCAGCCGTTAGTAAGAGCGTTCGGACGGAGCAGGCGGGACCCGGCATGTCGCCGCGACGGCGCACACGCCTTGTCAGCGAATAATCTCAGCGAATAATCCCGGTCAGAGCGCCTTGGCGTTTTCCAGAAGCCGGCGGATATATTCAAGTGTCAGCTCGCGCTCGAAAACCCGAAAACCTTTAAACAGCGCAAGGTCGGCCTCACGCGCGGTCTCGATCGCCTCGGCCTCCATGGCGCTGGCCTTCGGCGTCAGGAACAGCAGTTGTGCCCGCTTGTCGGATGGATGCGGCCGGCGTTCGATCAACCCGTCGCGGACCATGCGCGAAAGCGTGTTGGCCATGGTCGCCTGCTCGATATCGACCCGCTCGAGAAGCTGTTTCTGGGTCAGCCCGTCTTCGGCCCAGAGTTCCAGCAGAATGGGGAACTGGCCCGGAGAAAAACCGAGCCCGACCGCGCGCTGGTGCAGCGAGCGGGCAAAACCCTTCGCCAGCTGGCTGGCAAGGTAGGCTCCCGAATCCATGCGGTTAAATCCCATGATTGCAAGTTAGGCTCAAAACCATGCCGGAGACAATGCAGCAAATCGCATGCGATGCTTCAAAATATGCAAGCCACGATAATAATTTCGAGTGCCTGGGAAAAACAAAAGTCGCCATGGCCTGGAGGTTGGCCATGGCGACCTTAAAGTGGGGACAAAGGCCCGGAGAGGGGGATAAGGCCTTTGTCCAAGCCTGACGCGGCGGGGGACAAGCCGGTAATCAGACCCGCGGCGCGATCAAGCGCCGGTGACATGAATTTGTGCCTGTGAATGTGGTTTTTCAAGGGAGGGCGACCGTTACAAATCGGTAACAGTTTGGTGAGCGGAATCTCCGCTGCGCAATTCCGCAATTCGGAATGCGGTTTAAGGAAAAAATTACGCATCCATTCAAAGTGGTGCAGCGTCCTTTGCGCCTCTGAATAGACGTGCGTAACCCTTTTCGCGCGCCGAACTTTTTATGGACCTCGTCCCGTGCCCGCGCTATCCATGCACCCATGAAAAAAGGCGATCACCTCTTCCTAATCGATGGTTCCGGATTCATCTTCCGGGCGTTTCATGCACTGCCACCGCTGACCCGCAAGACCGATGGCCTGCCGATCGGCGCTGTTTCCGGTTTTTGCAACATGCTGTGGAAGTTGTTGAGGGATGCGCGCAACACCGATGTCGGCGTGACGCCGACACACCTTGCCGTCATCTTCGATTATTCCGCCAAGACGTTTCGCAAGGATCTCTACGATGCCTATAAGGCGAACCGTTCCGCCCCGCCGGAGGAGCTCATCCCGCAATTCGGCCTGATCCGCCAGGCGACCCGCGCCTTCAACCTGCCCTGCATCGAGACCGAAGGTTTTGAGGCCGACGACATCATCGCCACCTATGCCCGCCAGGCTGAGGCATCCGGCGCCGATGTCACCATCGTCTCCTCCGACAAGGACCTGATGCAGCTCGTCAGTCCCAATGTCCATATGTATGACAGCATGAAGGACAAGCAGATCGGCATTCCCGACGTCATCGAGAAATGGGGCGTGCCGCCGGAAAAGATGATCGACCTGCAGGCGATGACCGGTGATTCCGTCGACAACGTTCCCGGCATTCCCGGCATCGGCCCGAAAACCGCCGCCCAGCTTCTTGAGGAATACGGCGATCTCGACACGCTGCTCGAACGCGCCACCGAGATCAAGCAGGTCAAGCGCCGCGAGACCATCCTTGCCAATATCGATATGGCGAGGCTCTCGCGCGACCTCGTGCGGCTGCGCACCGATGTGCCGCTCGATCTCGATCTCGACGCGTTGGTGCTGGAGCCGCAGAACGGCCCGAAGCTGATCGGCTTCCTCAAAACGATGGAATTCACGACGCTGACGCGCCGCGTCGCCGAAGTCTGCGATTGCGATGCCAACGCCATCGAACCGGCGATCGTCAGCGTCGAATGGGGTAAATCCGCCCACGGCCCCGATCTCGATGCGGCCGAGCCGGCCCCCGTTGCCGGCGGTATCCCCGAAGTCTCGGGTGACGCGGTGCCGGTGCCGGCCCGTGCGAAGGCGAAGTCCGCCGTCGAAGGCGCCTTTTCGCCCGCCGATCTTGCCAAGGCGCGGGCCGACGCCTTTGCGACGCTGCCCTTCGATCATTCGGCCTATGTGACGATCCGCGATCTGGCGACGCTCGACCGGTGGATCGCCGATGCGCGCGATACCGGCCTTGTCGCTTTCGATACCGAGACCACGTCGCTCGATGCGATGCAGGCCGAGCTTGTCGGCTTTTCGCTGGCGATCGCCGACAATGTGGCCGATCCCACCGGCACCAAGATCCGCGCCGCCTATGTGCCGCTCACCCACAAGAACGGCGTCGGCGATCTGCTCGGTGGCGGCCTTGTCGAAAACCAGGTCGCCATGCGCGATGCCTTGCCGCGGCTGAAGGCATTGCTGGAGGACGTGGCGGTTCTCAAGGTCGCCCAGAACCTGAAATACGACTATCTGCTATTGAAGCGCTACGGCATCGAAACCAGGAGTTTCGACGACACGATGCTGATCTCCTACGTGCTCGACGCCGGCACCGGCGCCCATGGCATGGACCCGCTCTCGGAAAAATTCCTCGGTCATACGCCGATCCCCTACAAGGACGTCGCCGGCAGCGGCAAAGCGAACGTCACCTTCGATCTCGTCGATATCGACCGCGCCACCCATTATGCCGCCGAAGATGCCGATGTGACGCTGCGCCTCTGGCTGGTGCTGAAGCCGCGGCTGGCGGCGGCAGGACTGACCAGCGTCTATGAACGGCTGGAACGGCCGCTGCTGCCGGTGCTGGCGCGCATGGAAGCGCGCGGCATCACCGTCGACCGGCAGATCCTCTCGCGCCTCTCCGGCGAACTGGCCCAGGGTGCGGCGCGGCTGGAAGACGAGATCTATGTGTTGGCCGGCGAGCGGTTCAATATCGGCTCGCCGAAGCAGCTCGGCGATATTCTGTTCGGCAAAATGGGTCTTGCCGGCGGGAGCAAGACCAAAACCGGGCAATGGTCGACCTCCGCATCGGTGCTCGAGGATCTGGCTGCCGCCGGTTTCGAGCTGCCGCGCAAGATCGTCGACTGGCGCCAGGTCACCAAGCTGAAATCCACCTATACCGACGCGCTCCCGGGCTATGTCCATGCGGAAACCAAACGGGTCCACACCTCCTATTCGCTGGCATCGACGACGACGGGGCGCCTGTCTTCCTCCGAGCCGAACCTGCAGAACATTCCGGTGCGCACCGCCGAAGGCCGCAAGATCCGCACCGCTTTCATCTCGACACCCGGCCACAAGCTGATTTCTGCCGACTACAGCCAGATCGAACTGCGCGTGCTTGCCCATGTGGCTGAGATCCCGCAGCTGACCAAGGCCTTCGAGGATGGCGTCGACATCCACGCCATGACCGCGTCGGAAATGTTCGGCGTGCCGGTCGAGGGCATGCCGGGCGAGGTGCGTCGCCGCGCCAAGGCGATCAATTTCGGCATCATCTACGGCATCTCGGCCTTCGGGCTTGCCAACCAGCTATCGATCGAGCGTTCGGAAGCCGGCGACTACATCAAGAAGTATTTCGAACGTTTCCCGGGCATCCGCGACTATATGGAAAGCCGAAAGGCCATGGCGCGCGACAAGGGTTATGTCGAAACGATCTTCGGGCGGCGAATCAACTATCCGGAAATCCGCTCTTCCAACCCGTCGGTACGCGCCTTCAACGAGCGTGCGGCGATCAACGCGCCGATCCAGGGCTCGGCTGCCGACGTCATCCGCCGGGCGATGATCAAGATGGAGCCGGCGCTTGTTGAAGTCGGCCTTGGCGATCGCGTCCGCATGCTGCTGCAGGTGCATGACGAACTCATCTTCGAAGTCGAGGACGAGGATGTCGAGAAGGCCATGCCGGTTATCGTCTCGGTCATGGAAAACGCCACCATGCCGGCGCTCGAAATGCGCGTGCCGCTGAGGGTCGATGCACGTGCTGCCAGCAATTGGGACGAGGCGCATTGATCCATGTCGCTCAAACTGTGCGTCTTGGGTAAGCGAATGCAGAAAACGACGGCCTGATAGGCGGCGCATCATCAGAGTCGATGCGCCGCATTCGGGTCCTCTCAGAAAATTGGCAAAGATTTTTCCGGTTAACTCAACTCACTGAAATCGCAACGATTTAGCGACGGGAGCCGTATCGGAACGATACGGCGGGAAGGAACTTATTAACCTTCCTTTTCTATCCCGGTAGGGTCGTAATTTGTTAGGCATGAGTGAGTAGCGGACGCATGCGTTTTCCCAGAACCAATTTGACGGACGCCGGGGACTTTTCCAGCGAGATTGAAACCGAGCTTCCGGAGGTAAATCCCGGTGAAAAGCCGGCGGCACCGATCTGGCAGAGCAATTTTTCCCTCGCGCCGAACGTCCGTTTTACCCGCACGCCGGAAACGCTGATCAGCAAGCGGCGGGCGCCGAATGAGCTTGTTCGCGATGATTCGCAGATTGGACAGCAGGCGATACGCATCGAGCCGGTCGCCGTCGACGTACCGTTCGATGTCTATCTGCCCGAGCCCTACGAACTTTCCACACCGCAGGTGATCGAACTGCAACCGTCACCCTTGCCCGAAGTGCCCGCCGCGCCTGCCTTCCGTGCCAGTGCCGAGCTTTCTTCCATTTCGGATTTCGCCTTCTGGGAAGTCATGGCCTTCGAAGAAGGCGAGCCGGTTCGCGCGCCTGCCTCGATCTCGTTCCCGAAGGTCGAGACTGCGCCCGAATCGATCACCTCGCTGTTCCGCATCATGGAATGGCGCCCCGGCCGGCCGGCCCCCGCGCCCGTCGCCTCCCGCCCGGTTCAGCCGGCCGCCGCGGTTTCCGCAAAGCTCGCCGTCCGCCCTCCGGCCGCAATATCCCTGGAACGGCCTCGGCGCATTACGGTCGAGGCACCGGTCGTACCTTCCCCTCAGGCTGCGTCAGCCCCCCAGATTGCGCCAGCGCCTCAGATCGCGTTGGCCCCTGAGGCTGCGCCGGCACCCCGTTCTACACCGCCCGTCGCTGCGGTCCTGCCCTCGCCGCGTCGTGTGACAAGACCCGAAAAAATCGACGCCTCAGGCTATGAATTCCCGCCGCGCGCGCTCCTGCAGGAGCCGCCAGAACGCCTCGGCGAGATCATGTCGCAGGAGACGCTGGAGCAGAATGCCGGGCTTCTGGAAAGTGTGCTTGAAGATTTCGGCATCAAGGGCGAGATCATCCACGTCCGTCCCGGTCCGGTCGTCACCCTCTATGAATTCGAGCCGGCGCCAGGCGTGAAATCGTCGCGTGTCATCGGCCTTGCCGATGATATCGCCCGCTCGATGTCGGCGCTCTCGGCCCGTGTCGCCGTCGTGCCCGGCCGCAACGTCATCGGCATCGAATTGCCGAACGTCACTCGCGAAACCGTCTATTTCCGCGAGATGATCGAGAGCCAGGATTTCGAGAAGAGCGGCTACAAGCTGGCGCTCGGTCTCGGCAAGACCATCGGCGGCGAGCCGGTTATTGCCGAGCTTGCCAAGATGCCGCATCTGCTCGTCGCCGGCACCACTGGCTCCGGCAAGTCGGTCGCCATCAACACGATGATCCTGTCGCTGCTCTACCGCCTGACGCCGGAACAGTGCCGGCTGATCATGGTCGACCCGAAGATGCTCGAGCTTTCCGTCTATGACGGTATCCCGCATCTGTTGACGCCCGTCGTCACCGATCCGAAGAAGGCGGTGATGGCGATGAAATGGGCCGTGCGCGAAATGGAGGAGCGTTATCGCAAGATGTCGCGCCTCGGCGTCCGCAATATCGACGGATATAACGAGCGCGTGGCCCAGGCCCGCGACAAAGGCGAGACGATCCATGTCATGGTCCAGGTCGGCTTCGACAAGGGCACCGGCGTCCCGATCGAGGAAAGCCAGGCACTCGACCTGACGCCGATGCCCTATATCGTCGTCATCGTCGATGAAATGGCCGACCTGATGATGGTCGCCGGCAAGGAGATCGAAGGTGCGATCCAGCGCCTCGCCCAGATGGCCCGCGCCGCCGGCATCCATCTGATCATGGCGACGCAGCGCCCATCGGTCGACGTCATTACCGGCACGATCAAGGCGAACTTCCCGACCCGCATCTCCTTCCAGGTGACCTCGAAGATCGACAGCCGCACCATTCTCGGTGAACAGGGCGCCGAACAGCTGCTCGGCCAGGGCGACATGCTGCATATGCAGGGCGGCGGCCGGATTTCCCGCGTCCACGGTCCCTTCGTCTCTGACGTCGAGGTCGAAAAGGTCGTTGCCCATCTGAAAACCCAGGGCCGCCCCGAATATCTCGACACGGTCACCGCTGACGAGGAGGAAGAGACCGAAGAGGAAGAAGCCGGCGCCGTCTTCGACAAGAGCGCCATGGCCTCCGAGGATGGCAACGAACTCTACGAACAGGCGGTCAAGGTCGTCATGCGCGACAAGAAGTGCTCGACCTCCTACATCCAGCGCCGCCTCGGCATCGGCTATAACAGAGCCGCCTCACTGGTGGAACGCATGGAAAAGGAAGGCCTAGTCGGCCCGGCCAACCACGTCGGCAAGCGCGAGATCGTCTCGGGACGGGGTGACGGCGATTGATCGGGCGCGGAGTGCGCTACGCACTCCGATACAGCTCCTCCGCCAATCGGAGCGTCTCGTTGATGAATGCGGTCTTTCCGCCAGTGTAGAAGTCCCAATCGCGGTCTGCCTCCGCAGCCAGGCGGCGTTTTAGATGGGCATAGGCTTTGGCCCTTTCGGCGTGGTCGCGGAGATAGTCGCGAAACAGGATGCGGTCGCGATGGGCGCGATTGTCGGGGCCGCAGAGATAGAGCTTGAACCCGTAACCGTCACGATCCCGGGTGAAGGCCCATCGTTTCTCTCCAGCATCGCCGTGGAAGACGAAATCGGCAGCGCGCACCGCGTCGATCGCCGACGGCAGAACGTCGTCGGAGATCACGACGACATCGACGTCGATCTTCGGCTTCGCCGCCAGACCGGGCACCGACGTACTGCCGATATTATCGATGGACAGCACGAGATCGCCGAGCAGGATGGTGATCTCGGCGCCGATGTCGGCAAACAGCAGCGGCCAGGAAGGATCGTAGTCGACCACTTTGATGGCGCGCATGCTTCCTTCCGATCTCGGTCAGTGAATCTCGGCGAGCAGCCCGTCGAGGATCGTGACCATCTTCTGCTTCGCCTCTTCGAGCGAGCCGCTATTGTCGAGATCCGCCACGTCGTAGTCGCCGCGCACCGTCAGCGGCCCGCGGGCAAGCCTGGCCATGATATCCTCATGCGTCTCGCGCCCGCGCGCCTCCAGCCGGCTGGCGAGCACTTCCGGGCGAGCGGTGACGTTGATCACCTTGAGCCGCGGGAAAGCCGCCTGGAAACGGTGCAGCGCCGAGCGCGAGCCGTTGGCGACGACGACATGGCCGCGCGACAATGCCACCGAGACCTCGGCCGGAATACCGTACTTCAAGCCATGCGCCTCCCACCAGACGGCGAAGGAGCCCGACTGCTCCATCGCGGCAAACCCTTCGAGGGAGACGGAAAGATGGTCTTCGCCGCCGGCATCGCGGTGGCGGGTGATGACGCGGCGGGTGAAATGAACGTCGGCGCGGCCGGCGAAATGCCGCGCGGCGAGGTTCATCAGCGTGTCCTTGCCGGCGCCGCTCGGCCCGACGACGACGACCATGATGCCACGCTCGGCTCCGGCTCCTGGATGGGGTTCGTGCGGGCTCATGCGACACGGCGTCCCTGGCGCCAGACGGAGCGTGTCACCGGCACGCCATGCGAACGGTGGACGCGGACGAGATCGGCGCGCAGCCCGGTGGCGATCCGGCCGCGATCGTCGAGGCTGACGGTGCGGGCGGGCGTTGATGTCACCATGGCGATCGCCTTCGGCAGGGTAATGCTCTCGACCTCATCGGCGAGGATGAAGGGCGCATGCAGCAGGCTGAGCGGCACGTAATCGGAGGACAGCACGTCGAGCACGCCCATCTCGGCAAGGTCACGGGCGGCGATATTGCCGGAATGGGACTTGCCGCGCACGATGTTCGGCGCGCCCATCAACACGCTCATGCCGTGTTCGTGCGAGGCGCGGGCGGCGTCGACGCTGGTCGGGAATTCGGCAAGCCGCACGCCGTTGTCGATCGCTTCGCCGACATGGGAGAGCGTCGCATCGTCATGGCTTGCCACCGTGATGCCGCGCTCGGCGCAGACCTTGGCGATGGCGTTGCGATGCGGCGTCGAGTTGCGCGCCGATTCCGCCTGGCGCTTGGCGACGAAACGCGCGAAGACCTCGTCGCTTAAACCCCGCTTCTTCTGATAGTAGAAGATATATTGATCCATCGTCTGGAATTGACGCTGGCCGGGGGCATGATCCATCAGCGAGACGAGCCGCACATGCCGATCGTTTTCGAAATCGGCGAAATGTTCGAGCACATTGTCGGCCGAGACCTCGCAGCGCAGGTGGATCAGATGCTCGGCGCGCAACCGGCCTTCCTTCTCCGCCGACTGGATGGCATCGGCCATCTCGCGCATCTCGCCATGTTCGAAGCCGCCGTCCTCGTCCGCGCCCATGCGCAGGCAGTCGAACACCGTCGTGATGCCTGAAGTGACGATCTGGGCGTCATGCGCCTGAATTGCGGCGGTCTGGTTCCAGCGAATGCCGGGACGCGGCTGATAATGGCCTTCAAGATGATCGGTATGCAACTCCACGAGGCCGGGAATGACGTAGTCGCCCTCGAAATCTTCGCCGGCTACCGAGTTACCTTCGGAAATGTCGGCGATCTTGCCGTCGCGAATGAGAATCGATCCAGAGAGGATGTCATCTTCAAGAACGATGCGGGCGTTGGAAAACACGGTCTCTTTGCTCATCTCGTCTGGTCTTTCAGCTTTTGGCGCCGGCAAGCGGCAGCCAGGAATGAACTTTGAACGGGGCGCCGCGCGTTTCCTCAATGAAGACGGCAAGGCCGGAAATGGGCAGCGGCCGGCCGGTGAAATCGGCAAAACGCTCGGTCAGGATCGCTTTCATCACCGCGGCGCGTGTCTCGGGCACCTGGCCGGTGAGTGTCATGTGGAAGCCGAAATCCTCCATCACATAGGGATAACCCCAGCGCTGCAGATGGGTGCGCTGGCTGTCGCTGAGCTTCTCCGGGTTGCGCCGCGCCATATCGGCTTCGGAAAGCGCTGCGCGGAACGGTTCGAAGGACCTTACCACCTTCGCGGCGAAATCCTGAAGGGGTTGATGAAGAGAACCGGGAACGAGGGCAAAAAAGCGGCCGAGCTGTCCGAGCACGAGGTCGGGAATCTCGAAAGCTTCAGTGCGCGCGGCAAAATCCTCAGCAACGGCCATGAGATCCTTCTCGGTGACCGAGCCTGCGAGCGAAAACGGTGCCTTGATCGTCGCGTGAAAGCCGTAGCGGCGCGGGTCGGCGGTCAGCTCGAACTGCTCTGCCGCGCCGAGCTGCGCATCATCAGGCGCAGGATAGGTCTCGCCGGTGAACGCATCGCGGCCGAGCCAGAGCGAGGCGGCGCCGGTCAAGGGAGCGTCCTTCGGCGGCGAGAAATAGAGAGCGTAGCGCAAGGCTTTTATCCTGGGGATCGTCGAAACGGGGAGCGCAATGTGCAGTGATTTGGCGGCAAACCGCAAGCAGGTTCCCGGCTAAAAGATTTCCGTGACAGAATGATGATGGCGGCAACGCCACCGCCTTTCGAGCCGATATATCAGTGGGTCTTCGTGCCCATCAGCTGGTGGCGCAACGCGTTCGAGGCGGCGTCGAAAATGAACACGACGATCAGGATCAGGATGACCATGTAGGCGACATTTTCCCAGTTGGCGTTGGTGCGCATGGCCTCCCATAATTTGAGGCCGATGCCGCCCGCGCCGACCGCGCCGATAATCGTCGCGCCTCGCACGTTCGATTCCCATTGGTAGAGCGTCTGGCTGACGATGACCGGAACGATCTGCGGCATAATGCCGTAACGATGAACGAGCACGCTCTGGGCGCCGGTCGATTTGATGCCTTCGCGCGGCTTGTTGTCGATATTCTCCAGCCCTTCGGAATAGAGCTTGCCGAGCGTGCCGGTCTCGGTAAGGAAGATCGCGCCGCTGCCGGCAAGCGGGCCGGGGCCGAAGGCACGCGTCAGGAATAGCGCCCAGATCAGCATGTCGACCGAGCGCAGGAAATCAAAGAAGCGTTTCAGGATCTGATTGAGCAGCCGGTTCGGCGTGATGTTGCGCGCCGCCAGGAAGGCCAGCGGGAAGGCGGTGAGCGAGCCGAGCAGCGTTCCGAGGAATGCCATGACAATCGTCTGGAAAAGCTTGGTCCAGACGTCCCCGTGCTGCCATTCGCTGTTATTCCAGATGTCGTCGAAGGCGAGCGACAGGTTGGACTGGTCGGGCTTGATGCGCGGGCCGGAGACGATCAGGCTGATGACCTCGCCGACCGGCTTGTCGAAAAAGGACGATTGCGTGTCCAAGATGAAATTCGCCCAGCCGATGAAACGCTTGCGGATCTTCACCCGGTCGACTGAGATGCTGACATCGCCGGCAAAGCCGAGATCGGCAAGCACGTTGTCGTCATAGACGGTCATCCAGTGGGGTACCGGCCCGACCACCTTAGGCGCACCGCTCGAAACCTCGACGGGAACGCTGATGCCATGCGCGGTGACGATCGTCTCGCTCTTCGAGACGGTGACGGTGCGGCTGGTGCCGCTGATCGAAACCGCGATGCTGCCATCGGGATTGTTGACCAGCCAGTCCGGATGCGGATTGTCGCCGAGTGGCGAGAAGCGCGGATACCGCACCTCGATCGAGCCGTCATCCCCGATACGGAATTCCGGCTGAACGTCGTAGCTCACCCATTGGCTGAGATAGATGCCGACGCGCTCCCAATGGGCTTCGGCGAAAAGCTTGGGCAGGTCGAAGAACCAGACGGCATAGAGGCTGTAGAGCAGCGTCGCGATCAGGATCATCAGCCCGCCGAAACGCTGGCGGAACGACCGGTGGAAAAATTCCGGATAGCGCGCTTCGATTTCGTTCATACGGTTTGCGTCGATCACCGTCATGGCGGCCTCAATGTTGCAGAAGGAAGGCGTGCTCGCCGACGAGGCGGCGGCGCAGCCATGCCGAGAATTGGTCGACGGCGACGATCGTCACGAACAGCAGCAGAACGAGCGCCATCGTCTTGGCGCCGAAGCCGCGCGAGATCGAAAGCTTCAACTCCTCGCCGATGCCGCCGCCGCCGACGGCGCCGATGATGGTCGAGGCGCGCACGTTGATCTCGAGGCGTAAGAGCGCATAGGAGGTGAAATTCGGCAGCACTTGCGGCAGAGCGGCGAAGCGCACGCGCTCCCACCAGTTGGCGCCGACGGCTTTCATGCCCTCATCGGGCTTCATGTCGATATTCTCGGCCACTTCGTAGAAGAGTTTACCGAGCGCGCCGATCGTGTGCAGGGTGATGGCGATGATGGCAGCCACTGGCCCGATCGACAGGATCGCGGAAAACAGGCCGGCGATGACGATCTCGGGGAAGGCGCGCAAAAATTCCATCAGGCGCTTGGCGAAGATGCGCAGCGGCCATGAACTCGTCAGGTTGCGGGCGGCAAAGAAGCTCAAGGGCACGGCAAAGACGAAGGCGACGATCGTCGAGATCAGCGCCACGTTGATGGTGACGATCATCAGCTCGAAATATTCGGGAATGTAGAAAGCGCCCCAGACGTAGACGCGGCCCTTGTCGAAATTGAATTCCTCGCCGCCCTTGTCGTTGACGCTCGCAATGTCGAACAGCGCGCGCCAGACATCGTTCCAGTCCTTGGGAATGAGCCAGCTCAAAAAGTCGAAAAGATGCGGCAGGCGGTCGAAGAAATGGCCGGCATTGCTCTCGTCGGCGAAGCGGACGGAACTGACGAAGGCCGCAATCAGGATAACCAGGCCAAGGATAGTGTAGAAGCGGCGCCTGGAGACCATCCGCTCCCAGGCGGTGCCGATCTCCTTTGCACTCTGCATATGCGGCTGTGTATCGGCAACAGTCATGGACGCCTCGCCCGGTCAAAGATAAAGGGCGGCCGTTTCCGGCCGCCCTCGCATTCAAAAAGCCGATCAGCCGCCGATGGCAGCTTTGCGGACTTCGACGACGGCATTGTAGAAGTCGTGCTTGACCGGGGCGTAACCCTTGTAGTCGCCGCCTTCGATAGCGGCGAAGCACTTGTGATCCTTTTCCGGCAGAGCCGTGAAGAAGGCGGCCAGCTTCGTCTGCCAGTCCTGGCCGAGGGCGTTGCGAACGACGAGCGGGCCGTTCGGGATCAGCGGCGAACGCCAGACTTCAACCAGCTTGTTCGGATCGACGGCGCCCTTGTCGACTTCCTTGCGGAAGGTGCCGGAGGTGTAGCCGTCCTTGAATTCGCCGATGCCCGAGCTATCGTCGACGGCGACGTCGACCTTGCCGTCATAGGCTGCAAGCAGGTTGTTCTCGTGGCCGCCGTTGAACTGCGTCGAGGCGAAGAACTTGTCGTTCGGCATGCCCGTGTCCTTGGGGATCTGCGTCAGCGGAACGAGGTAGCCGGAAGTGGAATCCGGATCGGCGTAACCGAGCTTCTTGCCCTTGGCGTCCTTGATGTTCTTGATGCCGGAGGACTTGAGCGCGAGACCGACCGAGTAGTAACCCGTCGAGCCGTCCTTCTGCTGCGTCGTCAGGATCGGCGTAACAGCTTTCTCGTCCTTGATGTAGATGGCTGCGTAGCCGGAAGCGCCGAGTTCGGCGAAGTCGAGCGTGCCGCCGAGCAGGCCCTGGATGACGCCGTCATAATCGGCGGCCGGGAACAGCGACACCTTCTCGAAGCCGAATTCCTGCTTCAGGTGGTCGGCAAGGCAGGCATAGTTGCGCAGGCGGTCGGTTTCGTTTTCGCCGCCGAGGATGCCGATGCGGAATTCCTTGAGATCTGCCGCATGGGCAGCGCCGGCGAGCGCAAAGAGCGCCGTTGCCGCAAAGAGTGCTTTCTTCAACATGTGGTCTCTCCTATTGACCGGTGCCCCCGGTCTTCCGTTACGAAGAAGTGTGCCCTTGACGCGGGCGCTCGATCGCGGCCGTCTCGCTCAGAGACCGGCCAGCGCCAGCGGTTGGATGCCGGCGGATTGATTGTCTGCCCGCTCGGGAGCGATATGGATCGATGTCGAGGTCATCGTTTCGTCGATGCCGGCGCCATCCTTGTCCGTCCCGTAGATTGCCTTCACCGCCTCGGCGGTCAGTTCCGATCCCTTGCCGTCGAAGACGACGCGGCCGCCGGCCATGCCGACGATGCGCTCACAATAGTTGCGGGCGGTATCGAGCGTGTGAAGGTTGGTGATGACGGTGATGCCCTCGCGCTCGTTGATATCGCGCAGCGCATCCATGACGATCTTGGCATTCAGCGGGTCGAGCGAGGCGATCGGCTCGTCGGCGAGAACCATCTTCGGGTTCTGCATCAGCGCCCGTGCAATTGCTACGCGCTGCTGCTGGCCGCCGGAAAGCGTGCCGGATGCCTGCAGCGCCGTCTGCTCGATGCCGAGGCGTTCGAGCGCTGCGATGGCATGCACACGTTCCTCGCGGCTGAAGATGTTGAGCAGGCTCAGAAGCGTCGAGCGGTGATTGAGGCGGCCGAGCATGACATTGGTGAGTACGTCGAGGCGCGGCACCAGGTTGAACTGCTGGAAGATCATCGCGCAATCGCGCTGCCAGTTGCGCAGCGCCCGGCCGCGAAGCCCGGAGACCTCGACGCCGGCGAAATGAATCGAGCCGGAACTCGGCTCCTGCAGCCGGTTGATCATGCGCAGCAGCGTCGACTTGCCGGCGCCGGAGCGGCCGATGATGCCGACCATCTGGCCCTGAGGAATGTCGAGCGTGACGGAATCGACGGCGAGCTTTTTTCCGAAACGACGTGTGACATTCTTCAGCTCGAACATCATGCTTTCCCTTTGCACTCAAGGCCGTGGTCAGCATCGCATTAGTCCCGCTTGATGAAGCTCGAATGTCATATTTGTGTAAGTTCTGTCACATATCTCCGCGCTTGTTCCGCATCTATATCGCAGGTTTAGCCGCCGTAGCGGGCCAGGAAATCTTCCGCGCTCAGGTTGCGGAAATCCTGCAGCGCCAGGCGCAGCCGGTCGTGTTCCCAATCCCACCAGGAAAGCCCGTCCATGCGTTCGCCGACCTCTTTTGGAAAACGCTCGCGGATGAGTTTGGCCGGCACGCCGCCGACGATCGCATAGGGAGCGACGTCCTTCGACACCACCGCGCCAGCGCCGATCACCGCGCCATTGCCGACGGTGACGCCGGGCAGGATGGTCGCCCCATGGCCGATCCAGACGTCGTTGCCGATCGTCACCCGGTTTGCCCGCCGCCAGGCGAAGAAGTCCGTTTCCATGTCGCCGTCCGGCCAGTAGTCGGCGGCGCGATAGGTGAAATGATGCAGCGTCGCCCGCCAGGTCGGATGGTTGGTGGCGTTGATGCGCACGGCAGCGGCGATATTGACGAACTTGCCGATCGTCGCACACCAGACGGAGCCATCCTGCATGATGTAGGAATAGTCGCCGAACGCGGCCTCGCTGATGCGGCAGCGTTCGGAGACCTCCGTATAGCGCCCAAAGGTGGAATCGCTGACGGATGCCGTCTCATGGACATAGGGCTCGATGCCAAGCTTGCGGCTCATGCGGCGATCTTTCCAGGTGAGAACAGCTGGACGTCGAGGATGCGGTCGGCGACCGCCTCGCGGACTTCCTCGTCGTGGAAAATGCCGAGAAGGGCGACACCCGCCTTCTTCTTCTCCTCGATCATGCCGACGACGACGGCACGGTTCCTGGCGTCGAGCGAGGCTGTGGGTTCGTCGAGAAGCAGGATCGTGTGTTCGGTGATGAAGCCGCGGGCGATGTTAACGCGCTGCTGTTCGCCGCCGGAGAAGGTGGCGGGCGGCAGCTGCCAGAGCGCTTCCGGCAGGTTGAGCCTGGCAAGCAGGGCGCCCGCCTTTTCCCGTGCCGCGACGGCGTCTTCGCCGCGCGCCACAAGCGGTTCGGCAACCACGTCGACCGCCGCGACGCGCGGCACGGTGCGCAGGAACTGGCTGACATAGCCGAGCGTATGGCGGCGCACATTGAGCACGGTGCGCGGATCGGCGGCGGCGAGATCGACGATACGCCCGTCGTGGCGGATCAGGATCTGACCAGTGTCGACGGCATAATTGCCGTAGATCATCTTGAGCAGCGAACTCTTGCCGACGCCCGAGGGGCCGCCGAGCACGACGCATTCGCCTGAGGCGACCGAGAAGGCGACATTGGAGACGACGGGCAGCCGGATGCCGTCGCGCAGGTGCATGGTGAAGCTTTTCGAGACTTCGGAAACGACGAGGGGCGTTGGCATGTTATCTTCTTTTCTGGTTTCGGACCGTACGCTCAGACTTGCAGGATCGAGGAGACGAGCAGCTGCGTGTAGGGTTCGCGCGGGTCGTCGAGCACCCGGTCGGTGAGCCCGTGTTCGATGACGTGGCCGTCCTTCATCACCATCATCCGGTGTGAGAGCAGGCGGGCGACGGCGAGATCGTGGGTGACGATGATCGCCGACAGGCCGAGATCGTTGACGAGGCCGCGCACCAGATCGAGCAGGCGTGCCTGCACCGAGACGTCGAGACCGCCTGTCGGTTCGTCCATGAAGACCAGGCGTGGGCCGGTGACGAGGTTGCGGGCAATCTGCAGGCGCTGGCGCATGCCGCCGGAAAAGGCGCGCGGCTGGTCGTCGATGCGGTCGGCGTCGATTTCGACGCGCTCGAGCCAGTCGATCGCCGAAGCACGGATCTTGCCATAATGCCGATCGCCGATCGCCATCAGCCGTTCGCCGACATTGGCGCCGGCCGACACCGACATGCGCAGGCCATCGGCCGGGTTCTGATGCACGAAGCCCCAGTCGGTGCGCATCAGGAAACGCCGCTCGGCCTCGTTCATGCGGTAGAGATCGCGGTAGCTGCCGTGGCGCATGTGATATTCGACGCTGCCTGTGCTCGGCAGCAGCCGGGTGGAGAGGCAGTTGAGCAGCGTCGTCTTGCCGGAGCCAGACTCGCCGACGATGGCGAGCACTTCGCCCGGCCAGAGCTCGAAGGAGACGTCGCGGCAGCCGATGCGGTTGCCGTAGAATTTCGAAACGTCGTGGACTTTGAGAAGCGGAATATCGCTCATTCTGCAGCCTCCCGGGCCAGCATTTCGCCGGCATGCCCGTGGGCGCGGCGGTCTTCGCAATGATCGGTGTCGGAGCAGACGAACATGCGCCCGCCCTTGTCGTCGAGAACCACCTCGTCGAGATAGACATCCTCGGCGCCGCAAAGGGCGCAAGGCTTGTCGAAGCGCTGGATATCGAAGGGATAGTCCTCGAAATCCAGGCTGACGACGTCGGTATAGGGCGGAACCGCATAGATGCGCTTCTCGCGTCCGGCGCCGAAGAGCTGCAGCGCGTCCGACATGTGCATCTTCGGATTGTCGAATTTCGGCGTCGGCGACGGGTCCATGACGTAACGGCCGTGCACCTTCACCGGATAGGCATAGGTCTTGGAGATGCGGCCATTATGGGCGATGTCCTCGTAGAGCTTCACATGCATCAGGCCGTATTCTTCGAGAGCATGCATCTTGCGGGTTTCGGTCTCGCGCGGCTCGAGGAAGCGCAGCGGCTCGGGGATCGGCACCTGGTAGACCAGCACCTGGCCGACCCTGAGCTTCTCTTCGGGAATGCGGTGGCGCGTTTGGATGATCGTCGCATCGCCGGTATGCGTCGTCACCGCGACATTGGCGACCTTCTGGAAGAAGGCCCGGATGGAAACGGCGTTGGTCGTGTCGTCGGCACCCTGGTCGATGACCTTCAGCACGTCGTCGGGTCCGATGATCGAGGCCGTCACCTGCACGCCGCCGGTGCCCCAGCCGTAGGGCATCGGCATTTCGCGCGAAGCGAAAGGCACCTGGTAGCCGGGAATGGCGATCGCCTTCAGAATGGCGCGGCGGATCATCCGCTTGGTCTGTTCGTCGAGATAGGCGAAGTTGTAGCTGGCCAGATCGCTCATTCGGCGGCCTCCTTCATGTCTTCGCCGCTGCTGCGGGCGGCCTCGAATTCGCGGCGCATGCGGCGGACGAGATCGAGTTCGGCCTGGAAGTCCACGTAATGCGGAAGCTTCAGGTGCTCGACGAAGCCGGTCGCCTGGACGTTGTCGGCATGCGAGATGACGAATTCCTCGTCCTGTGCCGGGGCGGAGATATCCTCGCCGAGCTCTTCGGCGCGCAATGCGCGATCCACCAGCGACATTGCCATCGCCTTGCGCTCGCTCTGGCCGAAGACCAGACCGTAACCGCGGGTGAATTGCGGCGGCGCCTTGGCCGAACCCTTGAACTGATTGACCATCTGGCACTCGGTGACCTGGATCGTGCCGAGCGAGACCGCGAAGCCGAGTTCCGGCACGTCGAATTCCACCTCGACCTCGCCGATGCGGATCTCGCCGGTGAAGGGGTGGTTGCGGCCATAGCCGCGCTGGGTGGAATAACCGAGCGCCAGCAGAAAACCTTCGTCGCCGCGGGCAAGCGCCTGCAGGCGCAGATCGCGGGTCATCGGGAATTCCATCGGCTCGCGGGTCAGGTCGCCGATTTCGTGATCCTCAGGCATGTCGCCGTCGGCCTCGATCAGGCCTTCCTCGCCGAGGATTTCGGAGACCCGCATGACGGGGCCGGTTTCGGCGGCGCGCTGCGTGGGCGCCTCGACCGTTTCGTCCTCAAGCAGCGAAGGATCGAGCAGGCGATGGGTATAATCGAAGGTGGGCCCCAGAAGCTGGCCGCCCGGCAGATCCTTGTAGGTCGCCGAGATGCGGCGTTCGATCGTCATATCAGCCGTGTCGAGCGGCCTGGAATAGCCAAAACGCGGCAGCGTCGTGCGGTAGGCACGCAGCAGGAAGATCGCCTCGATCATGTCGCCGCGCGACTGGCGGACGGCAAGCGCTGCGAGCGTGCGGTCGAAAAGCGAGGCCTCGGCCATGACTCGGTCGACGGCGAGCGCCAGCTGCGCCACGATCTGTTCGATACCGATCGCCGGCAGCGAACGGTCGCCGCGGCGGCGGTCGGCCAGCAGGCGGTGGGCATTGGCGATGGCGGCCTCGCCACCCTTGACGGCAACATACATGAGCTCAGATCTCCGTTGCTGTGATCTTGGTGGTGCGCGGCAGGCAGAGAAAACGTGTCGCCGACGTCAGCACGATGTCGATGCCGCGCGGAAAGAGCGCGCGGTTCTCGGTCCAGAGCCGCAGGAAGGTCTCCGGCAGGCCGACAGGCGCGATTTCCGCCACGCTCTGGATGCCGGGACCCATCAGCGCCAGCCTGCGTCCACCCTCGAGTTCGGCGAGTTCAATGACGAGCGTCGTCGAGCGGTCGGGATATTCCTGCGTGCCTGCGGCGAAGAGGCCGAAGGGGCAAAGCGGGATGCCCGCTTCCGTGAAGGCGAAGCGTGCCTCGGCCTTTTCACCGGTCAGCGGCGCGCCGGTGTGGAAGCCGAGCCACTCCGGCACGGCCGATTTCGCCAGCCCCTGGGACAGCCAGACAGGCGTGTCGTGGTCACAAAGCGTCAGCGCGATGGCGCCGGCGGCAATGCCGAACGGCACAGGCGGCGCGACATCGGGCCGCACGGTCTGGATCGTGCCGGGGCGGGCCATGCCGTCCATCAGCATTTTGAAGACGCTCTGGGCGTGGAAGACCGGGTCGGCAAAGCCGCCGGTGAGGGCTTCTGTCTTCAGTCCCATCAGTTGTCTCCCCTGACCATGGTGAAGAAATCGACGCGGGTCGCTGCCGTCTCGTCCGCCTTGCGGCGTTCGGCAGCGGCGATCCGCTCAGTGATCGGCAAAAGCAGTGCCTGTTCGACGAAATCCTTCGTTGCTTCCTCCTGCCAGAGCGCGTCGAAAATCGCCGCAAGCCGGGCCTTCTCGCGATCGGTGCCGAGCGCCTGCGCATGGCCGATCGAGCCGGAGCCGAGCCGGACAGTGGCCCGCGTCACTGTGACTTCGCCAAGATTGAAGGGAGCGCCGCCGCCGCCGATGCGGCCGCGGACCATCACCAACCCGGTCTCCGGTCCGCGCACCGGATGTGCCGCGGGCTTTTCCGGCAACTCGTTCCAGACCGCCGAAAGTTCGCTCAGTTGCGCGCGCGCCAGCAGATCGGCGGCGCGTTTGCGCCCGGATGCTGTCTGTGGCGCAGCGTCTGTCCTGTCCGCTGATATCATTGTCGCTTTCCTCAAATGTCTATTGATATAGACAACCATACAAGATATACCTACGCTTAAATCGATGTCGTGACAAGCGTGTGACATCGGACGTGGGAATTGGGGGGCGCAATGGCGGGATTGAAGCAGGTGCAAAGGCAGACCGGCGTGGCGCTCTGGCGCCAGATCGCCGATCGGATCCGCGAAGCGATCGGCAGCGGAGCCTATGACGAAACGGGAATGGTGCCGCCGGAAACGGTCCTGGCGCTGCAATTCGGCGTCAACCGGCATACGGTGCGCAGCGCTTTGGCCGCCTTGGCGCAGGAAGGCATCGTCCGTGCGGTACAAGGTCGCGGCACGCTGATCGAACGCAAGGAGCGGCTGAATTTCCCGATTACCCGGCGCACGCGGTTCACCGCCGGCATCGGCGATCAGGCGCGCGAGACACGCGCCCTTCTGCTCGACGAGGTGAAGGAAGAGGCCAGCGCCGATGTCGCCCGCTGGCTGAAACTCAAGCCAGGGGAAGAGGTGATTCGGCTGGAAACACTGCGCCATGCCGACAGGCGGCCGGTTTCAAAGGCGACGAGCTGGTTTCCTGCCGGGCGTTTCGCCGGGATCGGCGCGGCCTACCGCAAGCACGAATCGATCACCAAGGCTTTCGCCGAACTCGGCCTGTCGGACTATGTCCGGGCAACGACCGAGGTGACGGCCGCTCATGCGAACACGGCCGATCTGGCCGATCTGGAACTCACCCCCGGCGCGATCCTGCTGATCGCCAAGGCGATGAACACTGATCTGGACGGCGTGCCGGTGCAATATTCGATCAGCCGGTTTGCGGCCGATCGGGTGCAGTTCACCATCGAGAATTGAGAACAGCCTTCCCTGTCGGAACAGGGAAGGCTGTTGCATTCAGTGCGCGCCGGACATATCGCCGAGCACTTCCTTCGACGCGACGGTGGAATCCGCCTTCAGCTTGTAGACCATGGGAACGCCGGTCGCGAGATTGAGGGCAAGCACGCCTTCTTTGCTCAGCTTGTCGAGTACCATCACCAGCGAGCGCAGCGAATTGCCATGTGCGGCAACCAGCACCTTCTCGCCGTTGAGCACGCGCGGCAGGATTTCGGTGAGGTAGTAGGGCCAGACGCGGGCGCCGGTGTCGCGCAGGCTCTCGCCGCCCGGAGGCGGCACGTCGTAGGAACGGCGCCAGATATGCACCTGTTCCTCGCCCCATTTGGCGCGGGCATCGTCCTTGTTGAGGCCGGAAAGATCGCCGTAGTCGCGCTCGTTCAGCGCCTGGTCGCGGATCGTCGGCAGATCGGGCTGGCCGACCTTGTCGAGGATGAGCTTCAGCGTGTGCTGCGCGCGCACCAGCACCGAGGTGTAGGCGACGTCGAATTTGATCCCGTATTCGGCGAGCGCCTTGCCGCCGGCATTGGCTTCCTCGATGCCGAGCGCCGTCAGATCGGGATCCTTCCAGCCGGTGAAGAGATTCTTCAGGTTCCAGTCACTCTGGCCGTGGCGAACGAGGACGAGGGTACCGCTCATGAATATGCCTCCGAGATGTCGTTATTGGGAAGAAAGCCCGAGCACGTCGAGCATGGAATAGAGACCCGGCTTCTTGTCGCGCGCCCAGAGCGCGGCCTTGATGGCGCCGCGCGCAAAGATCGACCGGTCGGCAGCGCTGTGCGACAGGGTGACGATCTCGCCTTCGCCGGCAAAAAGCACCGAATGCTCACCGATGACGGAGCCGCCGCGCAGCGTCGCAAAACCGATCGTGCCGGCTTGCCGGGCGCCGGTATGACCGTCGCGCACCCGCACCGATTTCGCAGCCAGATCGATACCGCGCCCCTTGGCCGCGGCCTCGCCGAGGAGGAGGGCGGTGCCGGAAGGTGCGTCCACCTTGTGCTTATGGTGCATTTCCAGGATTTCGATATCCCAGTCCTCAGGCTCGAGCGCGCGGGCGGCCTGCTCGGCGAGCACGCTGAGCAGATTGACCCCGAGGCTCATATTGCCTGACTTGACGATACGGGCATGGCGGGCCGCAGCAGTGATCTTGGCATCGTCGTCGCCCGAACAGCCTGTGGTGCCGACGACATGGACGATGCGGGCCTGAGCGGCCAGCCCCGAAAACTCCACTGTTGCGGCAGGCGAGGTGAAGTCGAGTACGCCTTCGGCCTCCAGAAAAGCATTGAGCGGATCGTCGCCGATGATGACACCGGTCGGGCCGAGACCGGCGATCTCGCCGGCATCCTTGCCGATAAAGGGCGAACCGCTGCGCTCGACCGCGGCATGGAGTGTGGCGCCCTCGATGGAATGGATGAGCCGGATCAGCGTCTGCCCCATGCGCCCGGCTGCGCCAACCACCACCAGTTTCATCGCAGCATCGCTCATTTCAGGCTCACCAGGTCAGTTTGAATCGGAGGCCGAAGGCCTCTGCAGATTGTTGAGGCGAGCGTAAAGGCCGTCACTGACCTTCGCAAGCGTCTCGTGATTGCCTTCTTCGACGACGCGGCCCTGCTGCATAACGACAATCTTGTTGGCGCGCACCACGGTCGAAAGCCGGTGGGCGATGACGACGACAGTGCGCCCGGTCATCGCTTCGTCGAGCGCCTTCTGCACGGCCGCTTCAGATTCGGTGTCGAGGGCAGACGTCGCCTCGTCGAGCAGCAGGATCGGCGCATTGCGCACCAGCGCACGTGCAATCGACAGCCGCTGGCGCTGGCCGCCCGAAAGCGTCACGCCGTTTTCGCCGACCGGCGTGTCGTAACCCTGCGGCTGGGCTGAGATGAAATCATGCGCATAGGCAAGCCTGGCCGCGTCTTCCACCTCGGCATCGGTGGCTTCCGGCCGGCCATAGCGGATATTGTCGCGGATCGTGCCCTCGAACAGGTAGGGCTGCTGCGAGACATAAGCGAGCTGATGGCGCAGCGATTTCTTGGTGATGTGGGCAATGTCCTGCCCGTCGATCAGGATCTCGCCCTCGCGTGGATCGTAGAAGCGCGGAATGAGGTTGATGACGGTGGATTTGCCGGCCCCCGAAGGACCGACCAGCGCCGTGGTCGCGCCGCCCTCGGCGACGAAGCTCACACCGCTCAGCACGCTCTCACTGCCATAGCCGAAAGAAACATTGCGGAATTCGATCCGGGCTTGCGTCACCGTCAGCGGCTGGGCATCCGGCAGGTCGCGCTGGCGCGGCTCCATGTCGAGCAGTTCGTAGATCATCCGCGCATTGACGACGGCGCGCTCCATCTGCACCTGCAGGCGGGCAAGCCGGCGGGCCGGGTCATAGGCAAGCAACAGCGCCGTGACGAAAGAGAAGAAGGCGCCCGGCGGCACATTGTAGTAGATCGAACGATAGGCGGCATAGGCCAGCACGCTGGCAACGGCAAAACCCGCGAAACTCTCGGTCAGCGGAGACGTGCGTTCCGAAAGCCGGGCAATCCGGTTCGCCCTGTTTTCGGCACCCTTGATGAGTTTGGTGACCTTGCGTTCCAGCTCGTCTTCCATCGTGAAGGCTTTCACGATGGCGATGCCCTGGATCGTCTCCTGCATGGCGCCGAGAACGTAGCTGTTCAAGTGCACCGCCTCGCGCGTTGCCGAGCGCAGCCGCTTGGAAACATAGCGCAGCGCATAAAGCAGCGGCGGGGCCATGATGAACACCGCAAGGCTGAGCAACGGATCCTGGAGGATCATCACGGCGAGCAGCGAAACGAAGGTCAGCAGATCGCGGACCGTCGAGGTGATCGTCAGGTTGAGCACGTCGCGGATGCCGCTGACGTTCTGGCTCACCTGCGCGGCGATATGGGCAGAGCGCGCCTCGCTGAAGAAGCCGACCGAAAGCGTCATCAGATGCGAGTAGAGCCGCCGCTGGTAACGGGCGACGATATCGTTGCCGACCTTGGAAAGCGCCACCGCCTGGCCGTAACTGGCAAAACCGCGCAACACGAAAGCGATGAAAATCGAAAGACAGATGATCCAGACGACGTCGGCGCGCCGGTTGGCGAAGGCCTCGTCGATGATCGCCCGCATGATCCAGGCGGTAAACGCCGTCGAAAGCGCCACCACGATCAGGCAGGCAATCGCAAAGACATAGCCCCAGAGATGATCGCGGCCGTTTTCAGCGATGATGCGCTTGAGGATGCCGGTTACGGTATCGCTGCTGACGCTCTGCGTTTTGCTTTCCGCCGCTTCCAAAAATCGGGTTTCCTGTCTCGGACCAAACGCGGCGCAGGGGCGACGCGTACTTTTGCCGGCTCTATAAAGAGTTGGGACTGGTTTGGCTAGAGCGCTGCCCGCCCGGTTGGCCCCCCACCGGGCTCAGCGGCGCCAGCGGCGGCCTTCCGTCGAGACGCCGAAATTCGCCGGCATGCGGGCATAGGAGGAAAGCCCGGCAAGCGCTGCCAGCGGATGTGTCACCACATAGGTCGGAATGGTGCGAAGCAGCGCCGTATGCGGCGCCTTGTCCTCGAAGGCCAAGCGGAATTCCGGCCTCTTCAGCGCCGGGAGGATCTTCTGCGAGATGCCGCCTGAGAGATAGACGCCGCCGCGGGCCATGAACACCATCGCCATGTCGCCCGCCACCCGGCCGAGATAGGTGGCAAACAGCGAGACGGTCTCGATCGCTGCCTTGTCGCTGCCGGCAAGCGCGTGGGAGGTGATGTCGGCCGGATCCTTCATGGTCGGCTGGATGCCGTCGACCACGCAGATGGCATTGTAGAGGTTGACGAGGCCCCGCCCGCAAAGGATCTGCTCGGCGGAGACGCGGCCTTCGATCGTCTCGATATGGGGAAAGATTTGATAGTCGCGTTTGCTGCGCGGTCCGAGATCGACATGGCCGCCTTCGCCGGGAACCGGGATCCAGCTGTGCTGGGCATGCACCAGCCCGCCGACGCCGAGCCCGGTGCCGGGTCCGAGCACGACGCGGGACGCGATCATGTCGCCGGTGGCGTCGCCGATGCGTTCGCGGTTCTCATCCGAAAGGGCGGCGACTGCCAGCGCCTGCGCCTCGAAATCGTTGACGACGAGCACGTCCTCCATGCCGAGGCCCTCGATCATCGTCTTTGGCCGCACCACCCAGTCGCAATTGGTCAGCGGGATCTCGTCGTCGTTGATCGGCCCGGCGACGGCAAGGATCGCCGAACGCGGCTGCACGGCTGTCTTGTCGAGCACGCCTTGCTGGATCGCTTCGTCGATCGTCGCGAAATCCGCCGTGCGCACGTTCGGAAACTGCTTCGGCTCGGCATAGGCATCGGTCAGGATGGAGAAGCGGGCATTGGTGCCGCCGATATCGCCGATCAGGATCGGGAAAGGCAGCGGAGCGGTGCTGTTGTTCGGTTTTGGCATGGCCGGTTCCGTGCTGATCAGGCTTCGAGTGTGGGAAGAAGTTTTATAGCGGTCGCATGGTTGAGCGCCATCGGAATATCGTAAAAGATCGCGAGCCGCATCAGCGCCTTGACGTCGACATCGTGCGGCATCGGCGTCAACGGGTCGACGAAGAAGATCAGGGCGTCGACCTCGCCGGTCGAAATCAGCGCACCGATCTGCTGGTCGCCGCCGAGCGGTCCGCTTTTCAGCCTGGTGACGTCGAGATCCGGGGCGGCGTCGAGCACCCGCCCGCCGGTCGTGCCGGTGGCGACGATCTTCCAGCGAGAGAGAATATCCCGGTGGGCGCGGGCGAAATCCGCCATGTCGTCTTTCTTCTGGTCATGCGCAATCAATGCAAGGCATTTGCCGCCGGCCATGAACCTAATCTCCGCCCAAGCAATTCAATCGATTTGACCGCTTCTATACCAAGAATTTGCGATTTGAAAGACAGCCCACTGTCCCTCCGCCTCGGCCATTCTCATTGGATCGACGGCTTGTCGTTCGGAACCGGGCCGACATCCGGCAGTGTCTCATCGGGATCGGTGGCCGGCTCTGCTGCCGGAGCGGCAGTCAGCGCGCTTGCGGCGGACGGCCCGCCATAGGTGGCGGCCTGCATCGAGGTGACGGCAGCGGCATCGAGCACGGCGGCGCAGGCTTTCGGTAGGTCGGAAACCATCATCTCGCGCGGCGGCTTCGGCGGCTTGGCGCCGGGCTTCGGCGGTTTCGGCGGCGCCCAGGGGCCTGGCGTGAACCACCAGGCGAGCGATTTGTCGCAGCCGTCGCCGGCGGCAACAGGGGCCTGCGGCGTGCATCCGGCCGCACCGGCCGGGCATTTGATGCGGATGTGGAAATGCGAGTCATGGCCGTATTCCGGCCGAAGCTTGCCGAGATTGGTGCGATCTCCCGTCCAGGTGTCGCACATCTTCTTCTTGATCGCCGGGTTGACGAATATGCGCTGCACCTCGGGATAGCTTGCCGCCAGCATCAGCAGCCGTGCCCGCGATTGCGTCCACACGTTCGGGTCGACGGTCAGGAATTTGTCCTTCTGCAGCATGGTGGTGAAGGGCAGGTCCTCGCGCTCCTTGGCCGTCATGCGGCGCGCCGGCATCGGCGTGAACCAGACGTCGGCATCGAGGCCGATCTGGTGCGAGGCATGACCGTTGAACATCGGCCCGCCGCGCGGCTGAGCGATGTCGCCGACGAGAAGGCCCGGCCAGCCGGCATATTTGGCCCCGTCCTCAGAAAGACGTTCGAGCAGCGAAATCATCGCCGGATTGCCCCAGCGGCGATTGCGCGAAAGCCGCATCGCCTCCCAGGTCGGCCCGTCTGTGGGAAGCGCCACCGCCCCCGTCATGCAGCCCTTGGCGTAAAAGCCGATCGGCTGTGCCGATCCCTGGGTCGGCAGGCTGACGGCACCGAACTGGCCCTTGGCGCTGCCGGGGCTAGGCGTCTTCTGCTCAGCGCCGACATCGCCGGCGGCAAGGCTTGCGCCGATTGCGCCGGCAAGCGTCAGTTTGCCGAATGTCCTGAAAGCCTGCGCGAAGCCGAAAGCCATACTATTTCCTTGAACCGCTGCCGAAGTGATTTGCGTCGAATCTATCGTGAAAAGCGATTTTGGTGAATCGATGATTTGGCTGGCGAGGATCGAAGCAGGCGGTGACGGATCGCCGCAGCGCCCGCCCGATCCCGCTGACGCCTTCAACCTTGACGCGGCCGAGCCAGGTCAAATTTTCGCGTGCCCGGCAAAAACCAAACTCTCTCCTGTTTTTCGCCGGTATTTTTCGTATGGTCGAACCCGTCAATAATCAAGGGAAAGCGTGAATGGCTCTGTGGTCGAAGATCGGTGTATCTCTATCGCTTGCGGGGGCCTTGGCGCCCATGACGGCAACGGGTCAGGACCAGCCCTTTCAGATCGGCAGCTCCGTCATCAGCGAGATGAAGTACAAGCCGGGCTTTGCGCGTTTCGACTATGTCAATCCTGATGCACCGAAAGGCGGAGATCTGCGTCTTTCAGCAAGCGGTGCCTTCGACACCTTCAACCCTCTGCTGGCAAAAGGCCAAACAGCGATAGGTCTGTCGCTCGTCTACGACACGTTGATGAAGCCGGCCGATGACGAACTCCTGGTCTCCTACGGTCTGCTTGCCGAGGGGCTGTCCTATCCCGCTGACGTCTCCAGCGCGACCTTTCGCCTGCGCAAGGAAGCGAAATGGGCAGATGGTCAGCCGGTAACGCCCGAAGACGTCATCTTCAGCCTGGACAATACCAAGGAATTGAACCCCCTCGCCGGTAACTATTACCATCACGTCGTCAAGGCGGAAAAGACCGGCGACCGGGACGTCACCTTCACCTTCGACGAGAAGAATAACCGCGAACTGCCAAACATTCTTGGCCAGTTGATGATCGTGCCGAAACATTGGTGGGAAGCGGCCGGACCGGATGGCAAGCCGCGCGACATTACCAAGACGACGCTGGAGCCGGTGATGGGTTCCGGGCCTTACAAGATTGCTTCCTTCTCGCCCGGCGCAACGATCCGTTATGAACTGCGTGACGACTATTGGGGCAAGGATCTCAATGTGAATGTCGGCCAGAACAATTTCCGCAAGGTCATCTACACCTATTTCGGCGATCGGGATGTGGAGTTCGAAGCCTTTCGCGCCGGCAATAGCGACTATTGGCAGGAGACTACGGCTGCCCGCTGGGCGACGGGATATGATTTTCCTGCAGTGAAGGAAGGACGCGTCAAAAAAGAGGAGGTTGCAAATCCGCTACGCTCCACCGGCATCCTGCAGGCGCTCGTGCCCAACATGCGGCGCGACCTCTTCAAGGACGAGCGGGTCCGCGAGGCGCTGAACTACGGCCTCGATTTCGAGGAGCTGAACCGCACCGTTGCCTTTAACAGTTATAAGCGCATCGACAGCTATTTCTGGAACACCGAGCTTGCTTCCTCCGGTCTGCCGCAGGGGCGTGAGCTCGAATTATTGCAAGGCCTGAAAGACAAGATTCCGCCGGAGGTCTTCACAACGCCGTACACCAATCCCGTTGGCGGCGATCCGCAGAAGAGCCGCGACAACCTCCGCAAGGCGATTGCCCTTCTGAAAGAAGCCGGTTGGGAGCTGAAGGGCAACCGCATGGTCAATACCAAGACCGGCCAGCCGATGAGTTTCGAGATATTGTTGTCGAGCCCCATGTTGGAGCGCTGGGCGGTGCCCTATGCCAGCAATCTCAAGAAAATCGGCATCGATGCGCGGGTACGTACGGTCGACGCTTCGCAAGCCGTCAACCGCGAACGCAGCTTTGACTACGATATGATCTGGAATGTCTGGGCGGAGACGATGAATCCGGGCAACGAGCAAGCCGACTATTGGGGATCCGGCTCGGTCAACCAGCAGGGTTCTCGCAACTACGCGGGCATTGCCAACCCGGCCGTCGATGAACTCATTCGCATGATTATCTTCGCGCCGAACCGCGACGAACAGGTCGCTGCGATCAAGGCCATGGATCGCGTCTTGCTTGCAAATCACTACGTCATCCCGCTGTTTTACCGTGATACCTACAACATCGCCTATTGGAACACCGTCACGCATCCGGCCGAGTTTCCGGCCTACAGCCTTGGTTTCCCCGATGCCTGGTGGTCGACCTCGGCAAAATGAGCGGGCTTGCAATAGAGGGGTCCTGGGCTCCAAATGGCACGAGCGAATCACGACACGCCGGCAGGGCCGGCAAGGGAAGGCTGACGGATTGAGCGGCATTGGACTGGACGGCGGGCAGACAGAAAAAACATTCCCGGAGGCTGAAGGCTGATGGGCGCCTATATCTTTCGCCGCCTGCTTTTGATGATCCCGACCATCATCGGCATCATGGCGATTTCCTTCACCGTCATTCAGTTCGCCCCCGGCGGTCCCGTCGAGCAGGTGATCGCCCAATTGACCGGTCAGGCCGACAGTGCCGATCAGCGCCTGTCCGGCGGTGGCGATCTTCTCGGCGGTGGCGGCAATGACGAAGGCTCTAAATATCGCGGCGCCCAGGGCCTCGATCCGGAACTGATCGCCAAGCTCGAAAAGCAGTTCGGCTTCGACAAGCCGCCGCTGACGCGGTTTGGCGAAATGATGTGGAATTACATCCGCTTCGATTTCGGCGAGAGCTTCTTCCGCAATACCTCGGTGCTCGAACTCGTCAAGGAGAAGCTGCCGGTGTCGATCTCGCTCGGCATCTGGATCCTGATCTTCTCCTACGCCATCTCCATTCCGCTCGGCATCCGCAAGGCGGTCAAGGATGGATCGACCTTCGATGTCTGGACGTCGGGCATCATCGTCGTCGGTTACGCGGTGCCGAGTTTCCTCTTCGGCATTCTGCTGATCGTGCTTTTTGCCGGCGGCTCCTTCTACGACTGGTTTCCGCTGCGCGGCCTGATCTCCGATAATTTCGACCAATTGGCCTGGTGGCAGAAGCCGCTCGACTATTTCTGGCACCTCACCTTGCCGCTGATCTCGCTTTCGCTATCGGCCTTTGCGACGACGACGCTATTGACCAAGAACTCGTTCATCGAGGAGATCAAGAAGCAATATGTCGTCACCGCCCGCGCCAAGGGCCTCAACCAGCGGCAGGTGCTCTACGGCCATGTCTTCCGCAATGCCATGCTGATCATCATCGCAGGGTTTCCCGGCGCCTTCATCTCGGCTTTCTTCACCGGCTCGCTGTTGATCGAGAACATCTTCTCGCTGGATGGCCTCGGCCGTCTCGGCTATCTCTCGGTCATCAACCGGGATTACCCGATCGTCTTCGCCACGCTCTACATCTTCTCGCTGCTCGGCCTCGCGGTCAGCCTGGTTTCCGACCTGATCTACACCTGGATCGATCCGCGCATCGATTTCGAGCGGAGGGATGTCTGATGGACGCCGCCGCAAATACTGCTGTTGCAGCACCCGTGAAGCCGCCGCGCAAGGGCCTGCTGTCACCGACCAACATCCGCCGCTGGCAGAATTTCCGGGCGAATGGCCGCGGTTACTGGGCGCTGTGGCTGTTTCTGCTGCTGTTCGTCCTCAGCCTGTTTGCCGAGTTCCTCGCCAACGACCGGCCGATCATCGCCTCCTACAAGGGCGAAATCCTCTTGCCGGTTCTCATCGACTATCCCGAGGAGAAGTTCGGCGGCTTTCTCGCCGAAACCGACTACCGTTCCTCGGTGATAGCGGATGAGATCAATGCCAATGGCTGGATGATCTGGCCGCCGATCCGCTATTCCTACCGCTCGGTCAACTCAAACATTCCGCATTCGGCGCCGACTGCCCCCTTCTGGCTGATGACCAAAGAGGAACGCTGCGCCGGTTATCCTGAAGGCGTGAACGATCCGGATTGCACGCTGGGCAATCTCAACTGGCTCGGCACCGACGACCAGGCCCGCGACGTGCTGGCGCGCGTCATCTACGGTTTCCGCATATCGGTGCTCTTCGGCCTGGTGCTGACCATCTGCTCGGCGATCATCGGCGTGACCGCCGGTGCGGTGCAGGGCTATTTCGGCGGCTGGACCGATCTGCTGTTGCAGCGTTTCATCGAAATCTGGTCGTCGATGCCGGTGCTTTATATCCTGCTCATCATCGCGGCCCTGCTGCCGCCAGGCTTCTTCGTGCTGCTCGGCATCATGCTGCTCTTTTCCTGGGTCGGCTTTGTCGGCATCGTGCGCGCAGAATTCCTGCGTGCCCGCAATTTCGAATATGTCCGCGCCGCCCGCGCACTCGGCGTCAACAACCGCACCATCATGTGGCGCCACCTGCTGCCGAATGCCATGGTCGCGACGCTGACCTTCCTGCCCTTCATCCTCTCAGGCTCGATCACGACGCTGACCTCGCTGGATTTCCTCGGCTTCGGCATGCCGCCGGGCTCTCCTTCGCTCGGTGAAATGATCGCCCAGGGCAAAAGCAACCTGCAGGCGCCATGGCTCGGGCTGACGGCCTTCTTCGCCATGTCGATCATGCTGTCCCTGCTGATCTTCATCGGCGAAGCCGTGCGCGATGCCTTCGACCCGAGGAAGACATTTCGATGAGTGACATGACAGAACCGCTCCTTTCCGTCCGCGATCTCTCGGTTGCCTTTCATCAGGGCGGCGAGACCTCGCTCGCCGTCGATCACATCTCCTTCGATATCGCCAAGGGTGAGGTCGTGGCGCTGGTCGGCGAATCCGGCTCCGGCAAGTCGGTCTCGGCCAACTCGATCCTGCGGCTTTTGCCTTATCCCTCGGCGAGCCATCCCTCCGGCGAAATCCTGTTCAAGGGCAAGGACCTTCTGAAGGCCTCGGAACGGGCGTTGCGCGAGGTGCGCGGCAACGACATCACCATGATCTTCCAGGAGCCGATGACCTCGCTCAATCCGCTTCATTCGATCGAGAAGCAGATCGCTGAGATCCTGGCGCTGCACCAGGGGCTCACCGGCCAGCCGGCGCGCCAGCGCATATTGGAATTGTTGAACCAGGTCGGCATCCGCGAGCCGGAGAAGCGATTGAAGGCCTATCCGCACGAGCTCTCCGGCGGCCAGCGCCAGCGCGTCATGATCGCCATGGCGCTCGCCAACCGGCCGGAATTGCTGATCGCCGACGAGCCGACCACGGCGCTTGACGTGACCGTGCAGGCGCAGATCCTCGAGCTGTTGCGGCAGTTGAAGGCCGTGCACGGCATGTCGATGCTGTTCATCACCCATGACCTCGGCATCGTCCGCAAATTCGCCGATCGCGTCTGCGTCATGACCAAGGGCAAGATCGTCGAAACCGGAACGGTGGAGGAGGTCTTCGCCAATCCGAAACACGAATACACCCGCCATCTTCTCGCCTCCGAACCGCGCGGCGAGCCGCCGTTTGCCGATCCGTCAAAACCGATGGTGATGGAAGGTTCCGACATTCGCGTCTGGTTCCCGATCAAGGCGGGGCTGATGCGCCGCGTCGTCGATCACGTCAAGGCGGTCGACGGCATCGATCTTTCGCTGCGTGCCGGGCAGACGCTCGGCGTCGTCGGCGAATCCGGTTCCGGCAAGACCACGCTTGGCCTGGCGCTCACCCGGCTGATTTCCTCGCAAGGGCGGATTTCCTTCGTCGGCAAGGATATAGCCGGCTATTCGTTCAGCGAGATGCGGCCGCTGCGCAACCAGCTGCAGGTGGTCTTCCAGGATCCCTACGGGTCGCTCAGCCCGCGCATGTCGGTCGGCGATATCGTTGCCGAAGGGCTGAAGGTGCATGAGCGCTCGTTGACAGCGGAAGAGCGCGACCAGCGCGTCTGCTGGGCGCTGGAGGAGGTCGGCCTCGATCCCCTGACCCGCTGGCGTTATCCGCACGAATTCTCCGGCGGTCAGCGCCAGCGCATCGCCATTGCCCGGGCGATGGTGCTGAAACCGCGCTTCGTCATGCTCGACGAGCCGACCTCCGCGCTCGACATGAGCGTGCAGGCTCAGGTGGTCGATCTCCTGCGCGATCTGCAGAAGAAGCACGATCTCGCCTATCTCTTCATCAGCCACGACCTGAAGGTGGTGAAGGCGCTCGCCAACGACGTCATCGTCATGCGCTTCGGCAAGGTGGTCGAGCAGGGCCCGTCATCGGAAATCTTCCGCGCGCCGAAGGACGAATACACCAGGGCGCTGATGGCCGCCGCCTTCAACATCGAGGCGGTGTCGACCCCCGCCGTGCAGCAGTAAAGATGATCATGCCGACACCTCCCGTTCTCGTCGATATCAAGTTCAATGCCGAAGGCGTCGCCCGCGTGTTGAAGACGGCCTTTTCCGATCGCGGCAGCATCAATCTTGCTGATCCCGCCGATCGGAAGCGTGATCTCCGCGAGGCCGAGTATGCGCTTCTCTGGAAGCCGGATGCCGACCTTTTCGCGCGGGCGCCGAACCTCAAGGTGATCTTCTCCGGCGGCGCCGGCGTCGACCATATCATCGGCATGAACGGCCTGCCCGAGATCCCGATCGTCCGTTTCGTCGACCGCAGCCTGACGACCCGCATGAGCGAATGGGTGGTCATGCAATGCCTGATGCATCTGCGTGCCCAATATTCCCATGATATCCATCAGCGGCGGCGCCAATGGGCCAAGCTGATCGCGCCGGAGGCAGCGGAGGTGACGGTCGGCGTCATGGGCCTCGGCATTCTCGGCTTGGATGCGGTCGCCAAGCTGAAGGTGATGGGATTTAACGTCATCGGCTGGTCGCGCACCCGCAAGGAGATCGACGGCGTCGAAACCTTCGATGCCGGCGCGTTGGACGGCTTCCTGGCAAGCACCGACATCCTGGTCGGCCTCCTGCCGCTAACCCCTGAGACGACAGGCTTCTATGATAGCGGGCTATTTAAGAAGCTGCGTCGCAACGGCGCGCTCGGGCGCCCGGTCTTCATCAATGCCGGCCGCGGCAAGAGCCAGGTCGAAGCCGATATCGTTTCTTCAATCCGCGACGGCACCCTCGGCGGTGCTTCCCTGGACGTGTTCGAGGTGGAGCCGCTTGGGCTCGACAACCCGTTGTGGGAACTGGAGAACGTCTTCATCACGCCGCACGACGCGGCGGTCTCCGAAGAAAACGCGCTGTTCCGCCATGTCGAGACGCAGATCGCCCGTTTCGAGCGTGGCGAGCCGCTGCAATTCCTGGTTGACCGCGCCGTCGGCTATTAGGCGTCGGGAACCTTCCAGACAGCCACCCGTTTCCCTGTGGAATTCTCGGGCCGGATCGGCCCGTCAAGACAGCGGAAGGAGACGATGATGGCGCATCAGACGGAAACACGCTGGGAAAAGTCTGACGGCAAGCTTCATAAGGAAGAGCAGATCCCGCCGGTGAAGGCGAGGCAGGGGCGTACGGGTTATCGCATCCTGCTGGTGCTGCTCGCCGCGCTGGTGCTGGCTTTCGTGGTCTGGATCCCGGTCGAGATCTGGGGCAAGCGCGAAGCAAACGAGGTGGCGCCCCAGCAGCCCGGCCAGCAGCTGCAGTCGCAGCAGCCTGATACGACATCTGCGCCGACGCTGCAAAAAGGCACGGCAGTTCCGACCGAGACTCAAAACACGACGCCGGCCGCCCCGGGTGTCACGCCTGCAGCACCGGCCCAACCCGCAGCGCCGGCCCAATAAGCATTCGTAAATGACCTCTTGCATCCCGCCGCCATGCGCGCTGCGGGATGCATGTTGTTTTATCTGGACTTTGTCTGTCGATTTTTCGATAAGAAGGCGCACGAGCCGGTTCGTGCGCCGGCCCGGACTTGGCAATAGTCGGGAATTTGGCAGCACCTGACCGGAGTGGACAGGGGCAGGAATTTTATGGCCAGGACCGATATTGCAAGACGCGTCTACAATCACGCCTGGAAACTCGATCCGATCGTTCGCAGCCTGATCGATACCGACTTCTATAAGCTTCTGATGCTGCAGATGATCTGGAAGCTTTATCCCGACGTGAACGCGTCTTTTACCCTTATCAATCGCACCAAGCGCGTGCGCCTTGCCGATGAGATCGACGAAGGCGAATTGCGCGAACAGCTCGATCATGCCCGCACGCTGAAACTCGCCAAGAAGGAGATGATCTGGCTGGCGGGTAACAGTTTCTATGGCCGCGCCCAGATCTTCGAGCCGGAATTCCTCGCCTGGCTTTCCAACTTCCAGCTCCCCGAATACGAGCTGTCGAAGAAGGACGGGCAATATGTGCTGGATTTCCACGGGGCCTGGAAGGAAACTACCATGTGGGAGATCCCGGCGCTTGCTATCGTCAACGAGCTGCGGTCGCGCTCGGCGATGAGGGCGCTCGGTCCCTTCACCCTCGATGTGCTCTATGCCCGCGCCAAGGCGAAGATGTGGTCGAAGGTAGAACGGCTGAAGGAATTGCCGGGCTTGCGCATTTCCGATTTCGGCACTCGCCGCCGTCACAGTTTCCTCTGGCAGCGCTGGTGCGTCGAGGCGCTGAAGGAAGGCATCGGCCCCGCCTTTACCGGCACCAGCAACGTCTTGCTGGCGATGGATTCCGATCTCGAAGCGGTCGGCACCAATGCCCACGAATTGCCGATGGTGGCTGCCGCCCTTGCGCAAACCGACGAGCAGCTGCGCAACGCCCCCTACAAGATCCTGCGTGACTGGAACAAGCTCTATGGCGGCAATCTTCTGATCGTCCTGCCGGATGCTTTCGGGACGGCTGCTTTCCTGCGCGACGCGCCGGAATGGGTCGCCGACTGGACCGGCTTCCGCCCCGACAGCGCGCCGCCGATCGAAGGCGGTGAAAAAATTATCGACTGGTGGAAGAAGATGGGCCGCGATCCGCGCCAGAAGCTGCTGATCTTCTCGGATGGTCTCGATGTCGACGCCATCATCGATACCTACCGGCATTTCGAAGGCCGCGTGCGCATGAGCTTCGGCTGGGGCACGAACCTGACCAACGATTTTTCCGGTTGTGCGCCGATCGAAATATCCGGCCTCAACCCAATCTCGGTCGTCTGCAAGGTCAGCGACGCCAACGGCCGTCCGGCGGTAAAACTCTCCGACAATCCGCAGAAGGCGACGGGCGATCCGGCAGAGGTCGAGCGCTACCTGAAATTCTTCGGCGCCGAGGACAGGATCGATCAGACCGTTCTGGTGTAGGCGAGCGACAATGCGCCGCCATCCCGTGGCGCATTGTATTGCCCCGCCATCGCATCCTCGATCGACCAGCCGAAGCGCCAGGCGTCGAACATCGAGTACCATTCCTGGAAATCGGTGATTGGAAGAATATCCGGCTTCGACATCGGATTGTCGGCCAGGCTGCGGCCACGCGCACGGTCTCTTACGCCACGCTCCTGCATCTCAAGCAGAGTCTCGAACATCATTACCCCCGTCCAATTCGAAGGCTTTATGCAATCATCCTAATAAAGCATTGTCGAGTCCGGATTCGACAATTGGGGTTTTTCACAGGATTAGCCCCAAATCGCTAGTTTTCCACGATCCCCGGCGGAATCCCGTCAGGATTATCCGACCGCGTTCACGGCTAGCATGACGGGGAGGCCCGGCTTCCTGGCTGGGGTCCGCCACCGAGCCTCCCGGCTGACCGAATCTCGAAAATCGGCAGCATCGACAGATGCCGCTTTCCACTCGGGCCGATCCAATCATGATGATCGGCAGAGTTGACCAACGGTTACTATCCACCGATGTCGTCTCAATTCGAGGCGACCCAGTCGCTCTCTCAGGCTTTCAGGCCGCCAACCTGCGAAACCGGGTTCTGATCCGGTCGAGGTAATAATGGCCGGGAGATGGCGCCACCGTCATCGCATGAGCTTCCGAGGAGGGAACGCCACCGAACAGACGCTCCTCGCCATTCTTGAAACAAATCCTCAGCCGTCCGTCGTCCTGGCTGAAATAGACCGATTTGATGATCTTCGACTTTACCGAAAGTTCTTCCACCTGTTTAATCTCCGTTTTTTAGTTTGGCAGAAAGATAAACCCAAACGTGCAAAGACGCGGTGAAGCGGCATGGTAAAAAATCAGGAATCTTGCCCAGGTTGTCGGGGCGTCAATCGGATACCGTCGCCACACCTCGATACGGCCGATTGATGGCTTCTGCAGGGTTTCGGTACTGGAACTTGCTGAAAAGAAAGATCGACGTTTGACAGCACCATGTTTTGATGACGATATCTTCCATCCAGAGGCGAGGGATGGCAGAGGTGCAATGTTAGGTGAAGCGATTTCCTTTGTAAGGCGTAATCTGTCTTTTGTGTGTATTGTTGTTGCAGCCAATTGCGCGCTGGTCGCTTTTGATGACTACAGCGGTGGAAACAAAAGTAATTCAGCGCAATTTTTCGTTTCTTTGTCTTTTGCATTCTTCATTCAGAATGCAATATTAAATGGAGACGGGAAAGTTTCAAACCTGACCAGCGGCATGCGTGGGTTTGGTGGCTACATTTGGAAGAACTTGCTTATCATGCTCGTCGGGATGGGAATCGGGATTGGTGGCCCTGTCGCATTCGGCGCCGCTTCTCTATCAAAGAACGTATTTCTACTCTTATGTCTTGCTGTGATCGCAATCATCCTTCCGCTGCTCCTTGCTCTTGTCGGAACCTGGCCCATTGCCGGAATTGCGGGCTCCAAAAGCGGGCTTTCAGCTGCCTTCAGCCGGGGGAAACGCGGTTTGGTTCCCACCTTTTTACGGCTGTTTGCCGGACTTTTTCTGCCCTTCATCTGCGCTTTGATATTGATGACGGCAGCAACATCGATGTCATACGAAGCCGATAGCATCTTCTCGGACGGAAAACTGAACCTCATCGCTTTGGCAGTACTGGTGATTTGCCAATGGGCGTCGATATTCGGCCTGTGCTACGTTTCGATCGTCCTGGCTCGCAAACTGCTGAGTTCCGAGGCTCCGCGGCCTCCTATCGGAGGACGTCAAATGAATGCGGTCGCAGCGACGAGCGTCTCGGAAATTTTCGAATAGGGCCTACAGCGCCGCATGTCTTTTCAGAGGACGCTGTGACACTCTGAATCTACGCGTCGGCCCGAAAATAGATTCCCATCTTCGGGCCGACGCGTTGCTTCGTCATGCTGAGCCGCCGCTGGGCATTCCAATATCTGCAAGTCCGGGAAATCTCGGCAGAGGCGTTGAGGCTGCTACCATACACAATGGATCGTCACGAAGGCTGGCATGGCCCTGCGAAGGAAGGAATCCGCGGCTTTAGCGAGATATGGCGGACAGGGTGGGATTCGAACCCACGGTACGCTTTCACGTACACACGCGTTCCAGGCGTGCGCCTTAAACCACTCGGCCACCTGTCCTTCTTTGGCGTTCGCGCCTGGATAGGAGCAAATCGTCGGAACGGCGCGATATATACCGATGAATTTTTGTCGATCAACCGAAATCTAACAGTTTTTTGACTTCTTCCGATAAAACTCGCCTCGACCCGTCCATTGTGCTTCACCTCATCGACGACTATGTAATTCTCAAGGTGGAGAATGGCGCGGCCGGCCGGAATTGTCCGGCATAACGAGCGTCGGAGGAATTGATGCGTTTCCTGTTGCGTCTGGCCAGCCTTGTCGCGCTTGCGGCGGCCGTTATTGCCGGGACCATCGATTCGATCCAGTCGGTTGCGGCGTCCGCAGTGGTGGTGACGCCGATCTCCGATGCCTGGCAGGATGTGAGCCCGGCAACCCTCACATCGCTGCAATCATCCCTTTCCTACTATGTCCATCCGCGGTTCTACACCTTCATCTTCCAATGGCTGATGCTCCAGCCGGCCTTTGCCGTTTTCTTGGTGATCGCGCTGCTTCTCTGGATGATCGGCTATAAGAAGCCGCCGGTGGCTGGTCGCTTCACCGCATAGGCAAGCCGCTTGCCCCCACGACCCGGCCGGAAATTCGATCGGTAGCCAATGGTTCCACAGCCCCGAAATGGCTGCTGAATTGGCTGGAAATTTCGCATCCGGGCGGCGGAAATGTCTAAAAATCAGTCCCGGAGAACGGATTTTCGGCAATCGCTGCAAATCTTTACCAGCTGAAAAATTTCTGGTGAATTTTTCCGTGAGCCATGCAAGGATGCGCGCAGCCAGGCCTCCGGGGGGAGGTCGGTGGTTCCGCAGACATGTCCGAAAAGGACTTGCGGGAGGACCCCTAACGAATAGCAACAACAGGGCTGCACAATGAAAAAATCCCTTCTCACTCTCCTTGCCGTGGCTGCCATGTCGACGACGGCGCTCGCTGCCGATGTCAAGCCGGCGCTGGTTTACGGCACCGGCGGGAAGTTCGATAAGTCCTTCAACGAAGCGGCCTATAACGGCGCCGAGAAATTCAAGGCCGAGACCGGCATTGCCTATCGCGACTTCGAGCCGACGGGCGACACTCAGGGTGAACAGGCCATCCGCAACTTCGCAAGCCGCGGTTTCAATCCGGTGGTCGCCGTTTCCTTCGCCTGGACTTCGGCCATCGAGAAGGTTGCAGCCGAATTCCCCGACACCAAGTTCATCATCGTCGACTCCGTCGTCGATAAACCGAACGTCCGTTCGGTGGTCTACAAGGAAGAAGAAGGCTCTTACCTCGTCGGTATTCTCGCCGGCATGGCATCGAAGACCGGCAAGGTCGGCTTCGTCGGCGGCATGGACATTCCGCTGATCCGTAAGTTCGAATGCGGCTACGAGCAGGGCGCCCGCGCCGCCAAGGCCAATGTCGAAGTTTTCCAGAACATGACCGGCACCACGGGTGCAGCCTGGAATGACCCGGTTCGCGGCGGCGAGCTCACCAAGAACCAGATCGATCAGGGCGCCGATGTCATTTACGCGGCAGCTGGTGCTACCGGCCTCGGCGTTCTGCAGACGGCCGCCGATAACAAGAAGCTTTCGATCGGCGTCGATTCCAACCAGAACCATCTGCATCCGGGCTCGGTCCTGACCTCGATGGTCAAGCGCGTCGATCTCGCCGTTTACAACGCCTATATCGACACCAAGAACGACAAGTTCACCGGTGGCGTCCAGGCGCTCGGCGTCAAGGAAGAGGGTGTCGGCGCAGCGATCGACGACAACAACAAGTCGCTGATCACGCCGGAAATGCAGGCGGCCGTCGACAAGGCCAAGGCCGATATCATCGCGGGAACCGTCAAGGTTCACGATTACACTTCGGACAACGCTTGCCCGAAGTGATCCGCGCCCGGAAGTGATCGACGATTGAGATCGGGCGTATGGCGGAGGGGATTTTCGCCATACGCCCTTTTCTTATTTGGAGCCTGCAGTGACAGATAAGCCCGCTATCGAGCTTGTCGGCATCGATAAGAAATTCGGTGCCGTCCATGCCAACAAGGACATCAACCTCACCGTCGCCAGGGGGACGATCCACGGCATCATCGGCGAAAACGGCGCCGGCAAATCGACGTTGATGTCGATCATTTACGGTTTTTACCATGCCGATAGCGGCGAGATCCGCGTCAACGGCAATCCCGTCACTATCCGCGACAGCCAGGCGGCGATCGCCACCGGTATCGGTATGGTGCACCAGCATTTCATGCTGGTCGACAATTTTACGGTCCTCGAGAACATCATGCTCGGCGCCGAAGGCGGCATGCTGCTGGCGAGAGGCGTTGCATCGGCCCGCGCCGAACTCAAGCGGCTGGAAACGGAATACGGCCTCGAGGTCGATCCGGATGCGCTGATCGAAGAGCTTCCGGTTGGCCTGCAGCAGCGCGTCGAAATCCTGAAAGCGATGTATCGCGGCGCCGAGATCCTGATCCTCGACGAACCCACCGGCGTGTTGACCCCGGCCGAGGCCGATCACCTCTTCCGCATTCTCAAGGTGCTGCGCGACCAGGGCAAGACGATCATCCTCATAACCCACAAGCTGCGCGAGATCATGGCGATCACCGATTCGGTCTCGGTCATGCGCCGCGGCGAGATGGTCGCGACCCGCAAGACGGCGGAAACGACGGTGGAGGAGCTTGCCGAGCTGATGGTCGGTCGTCGCGTGCTGCTGCGCGTGCAGAAAGGCGAGGCGAAGCCAGGCGCCGCTGTGCTCTCCGTCCGCAACCTTTCGGTCAAGGACAATCGCGGCGTCACCATGGTCGACAACGTCTCCTTCGACGTGCGGGCCGGCGAGATCGTCGGCATTGCCGGGGTTGCCGGCAACGGCCAGTCCGAATTGCTGGAGGCGATTGCCGGCATCCGCAAGCCGGCCTCCGGCGAAATCCTTCTCGACGGCCAGACGATCGACAAGGCCGATCCCGCCCGCCTGCGCGAACTCGGTCTTGCTCATATTCCCGAAGACCGCCACCACATGGGCCTAGTGCTGAAATTCGAAGAATACGAAAATTCAGTGCTCGGCTATCACCGGCGCCCGGGCTACAGCAAAGGCCCGCTGCTCGATCTCGAAGCGATCCGCAAGGATGCAATGGGGATGATCGAGAAATACGACATCCGCCCGCCGAACCCGCGGCTGAAGACGGCGAACTTTTCCGGCGGCAACCAGCAGAAGATCGTCGTTGCCCGCGAGATCGAACGCGACCCGAAGATGCTGATCATCGGCCAGCCGACCCGCGGCGTCGATATCGGCGCCATCGAATTCATTCACCGCCGCATCATCGAAATGCGTGACGCCGGCAAGGCGATCCTGCTCGTCTCCGTCGAACTCGATGAAATCCGCTCCCTTTCAGACCGTATCCTTGTCATGTTTGCCGGCCATGTGGTCGGCGAGAAGACGCCCGATGCCGGTGAACAGACCCTCGGCCTGATGATGGCCGGCATTGCCGCGTGAGGCCTTTATGAGCACTGCTTCCGTTCCGCTACCAAACTGGATCAACTACGGCCTCATTCCGCTTTTGAACCTCGTCGTCGCCTTCCTGATCTCCGGTTTTGTCGTCTGGCTGATCGGCGAAAGCCCGCTCGACGCGCTGTCGCTGCTGATCGAGGGTGCGCTTGGCAACGGCGAAGGCATCGGCTTCACGCTCTACTATGCGACGAGCTTCATTTTTACCGGCCTCTCCGTCGCGGTGGCAATCCATGCCGGCCTCTTCAACATCGGCTCCGAAGGCCAGGCCTATGTCGGCGGTCTCGGCTGCGCGCTGGTGGCACTGGCGCTCGATCGTTACGTACCCTGGTATGTGACGATGCCGATCGCCATCATCGGCGCAGGTCTCTTTGGCGCGGCCTGGGCCTTCATCCCTGCTTTCCTCCAGGCTAAGCGCGGCAGCCATATCGTCATCACGACGATCATGTTCAACTATATCGCCGCCGCCCTCATGGTGTATCTGCTGGTGCACGTCTTGATCGTGCCAGGCAAGATGGCGCCTGAAACCCGCACCTTCCTTGAGGGAGGGCAGCTTCCAAAGCTTGGTTGGCTGATGACGATGTTCGGAGCCAAGCTGGGTGCTGCGCCGTTCAACGTCTCCTTTATCATCGCCCTTCTTGCCGCCTGGTTTGTCTGGGTCCTGATCTGGCGCACCAAGCTTGGCTTTGAAATGCGCACTCTGGGTGTGAGTTCGACGGCCGCCGAATATGCCGGCATTCCCTATGCTCGTATCGTTATCATCGCCATGCTGATCTCCGGCGCGCTGGCCGGCATGATGGCGCTGAACCCCGTCATGGGCTCGTCGGCCCGCCTGCAGGTGGAATTCGTCGGTGGTGCCGGCTTCGTCGGCATCGCGGTCTCGCTGATGGGTCGCAATCATCCGCTCGGTATCGTCTTCGCTGCGATCCTGTTCGGCATCCTCTACCAGGGTGGCGACTGGATTTCCTTCGAAATGCCGAACATCACCCGCGAGATGATCCTTGTCATCCAGGGTCTGGTGATCCTCTTTGCCGGCGCGCTGGAATACATGTTCCGGCCGGCGGTGGTGCGCCTCTACCAACAGTTCAAGCGCGGTTAAGGAGCGGGCGATGGATTATTATGACATTTTCATCAGCGTTCTGAGCTCGACCATTCGCCTGTCGATCCCGCTGATCTTCACCGCCCTCGCCGGTCTGTTTTCGGAACGTGCCGGCATCTTCGATATCGGCCTTGAGGGCAAGATGTTGGGCTCGGCCTTTGCGGCTGCCTGCATCGCCTATCTCACCGATTCGGCCTGGCTTGGGCTTGGCGCCGGCATCGTCTGTTCGGTGGCACTCAGCCTGGTGCATGGCTTCGCCTCGATCACCAACCGCGGCAACCAGATCGTCTCGGGCGTGGCAATCAACTTCTTTATCGCGGGCATCACCATCGTTCTCGGCCAGGCCTGGTTCGGCCAAGGCGGGCGCACGCCGCAGCTCTCGCCGGATTCGCGTTTCGCGCCGATCGTCCTGCCGGGTGCCGATGCCGCCCGCGGCATACCGATCCTCGGCCCGCTCTATGCCAATGTCATATCGGGTAACAATATCCTGACTTACCTTGCCTTTCTTGCCGTGCCGTTTTCCTGGTGGGTGCTTTACCGCACCCGCTTCGGCCTGCGGCTGCGCGCCGTCGGCGAAAACCCGGGTGCGGTCGATACCGCCGGCATCTCGGTCGCCTGGCTGCGCTACCGCGCCGTCATGTGCGCCGGCATCCTCTGCGGCTTTGCCGGCACTTATCTGGCGATCGCCCAGTCCGCCGCCTTCATCAAGGACATGTCGGCCGGCAAGGGCTACATCGCGCTCGCCGCCCTGGTGTTCGCCAAGTGGAAGCCGGTGCCGGTCATGTTTGCCTGCCTGCTCTTCGGCTTCCTCGATGCATTGGCCAACTTCATGCAGGGCAAGCAGGTGCCGCTGATCGGCGAAGTGCCGGTGCAGGTCTTTCAGGCGCTGCCCTATATCCTCACCTGCGTCCTGCTTGCCGGCTTCATCGGCGTCGCGACACCGCCGAAGGCTGGCGGCGTGCCCTATACGAAGGAGCGTTGATATGTCCCACGACCTGTTCGAAGCCGCCCGCGGCGCCATGGCTTTTGCCCATGCGCCCTATTCGAAATTCCCGGTCGGTGCGGCGATCCGCGCCGAAGACGGCAAGGTCTATACCGGCGCCAACATCGAAAACCTGTCCTTTCCGCAAGGCTGGTGTGCCGAGCCGACGGCGATCGGCGCCATGATCATGGGCGGCGCCAAGAAAATCGTCGAGATGGCGGTCATTGCCGAGAAGCTGCCGCTCTGCCCGCCCTGCGGCGGCTGCCGCCAGAAGATCTCCGAATTCGCCTCCAAGGAGACGAGGATCTATCTCTGTGATGAGACGGGCGTGCAGAAGACCATGACGATGGAAGAGCTTCTTCCCTTCAGCTTCGAAACCGAACTCGGATGAAGGCGACAGTCAACCTGCTCGCCGCATTGCTCGGCGGCATCAAGCCGCGCCACGGCATCGTGCTCGGCTCCGGGCTCGGCTCGCTGGTCGGCCAGCTGGACGGCGCCGTGCGTGTCCCCTATCGCGACCTGCCGGGCTTTCCGGTCAGTGCCGTCTCCGGTCACGCGGGCGAAGTCGTCGCCGGCCGTCTCGGCGGCGTGCCTGTCGTCATGCTCTCAGGCCGTGTGCATTATTACGAGAAGGGCGATGCCAGCGCCATGCGCCTGCCGATCGAGGTGCTGAAGACGCTCGGCGTCGAAGCGCTGATCCTGACCAATTCGGCCGGATCGCTGCGCGACGACCTGCCGCCCGGTTCGGTGATGCAGATTACCGATCATATCAACTATTCCGGCATGAACCCGCTGATCGGCGAGGAAAGCGATCATCGTTTCGTCGGCATGACCAATGCCTATGATGCAGGCCTTGCCGCGGCGATGCAGAAAGCAGCGGCGAAGCTCGAAATCGAGCTGGCGCGCGGTGTCTATATGTGGTTCTCCGGACCAAGCTTCGAAACGCCGGCCGAAATCCGCATGGCCCGCATCCTCGGCGCCGATGCCGTCGGCATGTCGACGGTGCCCGAGGTCATCATCGCAAGAATGCTAGGCCTGAGGGTTGCCGCCGCCTCGGTTATTACCAACTATGGGGCTGGCATGACCGGCAATGAGCTCAGCCATGACGAAACCAAGGACATGGCGCCCGTCGGCGGCGCCCGTCTCGCCGCCATATTGAAAGACATGATTGCGGCCAGAACAGGATGATTTTAGGCCGGGTCGGCCTAAAATCTGAATCCTGTTCTACATTAAATAGAGAGAGCATGATGTCATGAGAAAACCGCTCACACTTTTCGGCATCATGCTCTAGAGGAAGTGAAGATGAATAGTCATTCCATCCGGGAAACGGCGGCTGTCGCCCTTTCCCTTCTCGATCTCACCAATTTAAAGGATGATTGCACCGAGGCGCAGATCGATGTGCTCTGCGCCCGCGCCCAGACGCCCTACGGCAACAGCGCTGCAATCTGCATCTGGCCGCGCTTCGTTGCGCAGGCCCGCAATATCCTCGGCACCGGCCATGCCGTGCGCATCGCCACCGTCGTCAACTTCCCCTCCGGCGATATGGAAGTGGCCGACGTCGCCGCCGAGACACGCGAGGCGATTGCCGACGGCGCCGACGAGATCGATCTGGTCATCCCCTATCGCAAGCTGCTCTCCGGCAATGAGAAGGCAGTGACCGACATGGTCAGGGCTGTGCGCGCCGAATGCACCGGCCTTGTCCTTCTGAAGGTCATCATCGAGAGCGGCGAGTTGAAGGATGCGGTATTGATCCGCCGCGCCTCTGAACTTGCCATCGACGCCGGCGCCGATTTCATCAAGACGTCTACCGGCAAGGTCGCCGTCAACGCGACGCTCGAGGCCGCCGATATCATGATCCGCGCCATTCGCGAGAGCGGCCGCAAGGTCGGCTTCAAGCCGGCCGGCGGCATTGGTTCGGTGGCCGATGCGGCGCTCTATCTGAGTCTTGCCGAAACCATCATGGCGCCCGACTGGGCGATGCCGTCGACCTTCCGTTTCGGCGCCTCCAGCCTGCTTGACGATATCCTGGCGGTCTTGAGCGGAACACAGTCTGCACCGGCTGCGGCGTCGAGCTATTGAGATGATCCCGCAGGAGATCATCCGGGCTAAGCGCGATGGCGACGAGCTCGACCCCGACGATATCCGGTCCTTCATCGCGGCACTCGCTGCCGGACAATTGTCGGAAGGCCAGATCGGCGCCTTCGCCATGGCCGTCTGGTTCAAGGGCATGTCGCGGGCCGAGACCGTCGCCCTGACGCTGGCGATGGCCGACTCCGGCGACCGGCTGCAATGGGCCGATATCGACCGCCCGATCGCCGACAAACATTCGACCGGTGGCGTCGGCGACAATGTTTCGCTGATGCTGGCGCCGATCGCTGCGGCCTGCGGCCTCGCCGTTCCGATGATTTCAGGGCGCGGCCTCGGCCATACTGGCGGCACGCTGGACAAGCTCGAATCCATTCCCGGCTATATGATTACCCCGGATGCGAACCTGTTCCACAAGGTGGTGAAGGAGGCCGGATGCGCCATTATCGGCCAGACCGGGGCCTTAGCGCCTGCCGACGGCAGGCTCTATGCCGTGCGCGATGTGACTGCCACCGTCGATTCCATTCCCCTCATCACCGCCTCCATTCTGTCGAAGAAACTTGCGGCCGGGCTTCAGACGCTGGTGCTGGACGTCAAGGTCGGCAACGGCGCCTTCATGGCCGACCGTGCCCAGGCCGAGATCCTGGCGCAGTCGCTGGTCGAGGTCGCCAATGGCGCAGGTGTCGCGACCTCGGCGCTGATCACCGACATGAACCAGCCGCTCGCCGATGCCGCCGGCAATGCGGTCGAGATGCGCAACTGCCTGGATTTCCTGGCGGGTGGCAAAGCAGACACGCGGCTCGAAACCGTCGTTCTTGCCTTCGCCGCCGAGATGCTGGTGAAATCGGGCATTGCGCCTTCCCTTGATGAAGGCGAGGCGATGGCGCGTCGGGCGCTGTCATCGGGACAGGCGGCAGAGGTTTTCGCCCGCATGGTCTCGATGCTCGGCGGCCCGGCCGATCTCCTTGAAAACCCGCACAAATATCTGGCCAGGGCGCCTGTGGAAAAACCTGTCCCCGCCGCCCGATCTGGCTGGCTTGCCGCCTGCAATGCCCGCGGTATCGGCATTAGCGTCATCGATCTCGGCGGCGGAAGACGTCATCCGGCCGACCGGATCGATCATCGCGTCGGCTTCTCCGAGCTCCTGCCGCTTGGCACCCGCGTCAGCGCCGGTGAACCGATCGCTCTGGTCCACGCCGCCAATGAAGCGGCGGCGGAACGGGCAGCGGCGGCACTTGCCGCGCACTGCCGCATCACTGAGGAAAAGCCGGAGTTGGGGCCTGTGATTTCGACCCGGATCTGATCGCTTTACTGCTTCAGGCTGAGCGAACCGTCGGCGACGGAATAGGAGGCGAGCTTCTGCAGGAAGCTCATGCCGACCAGCGTCGTCGTCAGCGCTTCGTCCTGGAGAACGAAGGCTTCGACATCGCGCACGCGGATGCCGCCGATTTCCACCCGGTCGAGCATCACATGCGCCGCCTTCGTCTGGCCGTTCGCGGTGTTCACCCCGTAGCGGAAATCAAGCTGGTTGGCGGTGAAGCCCAGTCGGCGGGCGAGCGTCTCGTTGAGCGCGACATAGGTGGCGCCAGTATCGATCAGGCCTTGCACCAGCTTGCCGTTGATCTTGAAGCCGCCGGTATAATGGCCCTGCGCGTCCGCCTGCAAACGGATCGCATTGCTGCCTGAGACCGGCGCGGGTGCCGCGGGCTTGTCATTCTCGGTTGATAGGTAATTGGCGGAAAGCGCGTCAGCAGACTGCTGGCCGGTGTCTCCGAAGAAGGAAGGCACCTGTGTTGCGAGCACCGCGGCGATGCTGGCGAATAGGACGGTACGCACGAGCATGAAACAGAAATCCTTCCTGTATAAACCCCGCTTCATGCAGGGCCTCATGCTTCGGAATTGCTAAACCTCAAGTGCTGACAAGTTGCTAATATCGCCAACAAAAAGGCCCGGAATGAACCACCGGGCCTTCAAGTCTTTCGATTTGGTAAACGAAAGCTGAAATTACTTGGTGCCGTACATGCGGTCGCCGGCATCGCCGAGGCCGGGCATGATATAGCCCTTCTCGTTGAGATGGCTGTCGATCGACGCGGTGAACACCGGAACATCGGGATGCGCGGCGCGGAAGTTGCGGATGCCTTCCGGAGCGGCAAGCAGGCAGAGGAAGCGGATATTGTGGGCGCCGCGTTCCTTGAGCTTGTCGATCGCGGCGATCGACGAATTGCCGGTTGCAAGCATCGGGTCGACGACGATGATCAGCCGCTCGGCCACGTCTTCCGGAGCCTTGAAGTAATATTCGACCGGCTGCAGTGTTTCGTGGTCGCGGTAAACGCCGATATGCGAGACGCGGGCTGAGGGTACGAGATCGAGCATGCCTTCGAGCAGGCCGTTGCCAGCGCGCAGGATCGAGGCGAAGACCAGCTTTTTGCCTTCGAGGATCGGCGATTCCATCGTCTGCAGCGGCGTCTCGATTGTTTCCATCGTCAGTTCGAGATCGCGGGTCACTTCGTAACACAGCAGCGTCGAGATTTCGCGCAGCAGCCGCCGGAAACTTCCCGTCGATGTCTCCTTGCGCCGCATGATGGTGAGTTTGTGCTGCACCAGCGGGTGATCGATGACCGTGACGCCGTCCATGGGGAAGCCTTTCATTTTCTATCGACTGTTTCTTTCACGGAAATCGGCCCAACTGCAAGAGTGGCGGCCAATTTGCACCGATCATCCCCAGCCTCGCTCCACATTTGGCTCTCAAAGTCGGGCGAGCAGGGCCTTGCGTGTCTCTTCGTCGACGAAGGCCGCCTCGATTGCCGTGCGTGTCATCGCATCGATCTCATCGTCGCTGAAGCCGAAAGCCTCGGCGGCAAGTTCGTATTCCCGCGCAAGCGAGGTATGAAAGAACGGCGGATCGTCCGAGCTTATCGTCACCCGCACGCCGGCGTCCTTCAGCCGGCGCAGCGGATGCGAAGCGAAATCGGGAAAGACCTTAAGCGCGATATTGGAGCCCGGGCAGATCTCGAGCACGGTGCCGAGATCGGCAAGCCGCTTCACCAGGTCGAGATCCTCGATGGCGCGCACACCATGGCCGATTCGCGAGGGGCGCACCGCATCGAGTGCGTCGGCGACACTGAAGGCGCCGCAGACCTCGCCGGCATGGATGGTAAGCCCAAGGCCGGCATCGCGGGCGATATCGAAGGCCCTGGCATAGTCGGCCACGCGCCCCATCCGCTCTTCGCCGGCAAGGTTGAAGCCGGTTATCAGAGGGTTGCCGGCCTTTGCCGCGTATTCAGCAGCGCCGATCACGCTCTCCGGACCAAAATGCCGCTCGCCGGTGACGATCAGCCGGGCCTCGATGCCGCTCTTTTCCCGAGCCCGCCGGATGCCTTCGCAGATACCCGATATATAGGCGTCGGCACCCAACCCGATGCGTTTGCCGTGGTCGGGCGAAACGATGAGTTCGCTGTAGATGGTATTGATGCCGGCGAGTTGGTCGAGATAGGTTTCGGTCAGATGCGCATAGTCCTCTTCGCTCCTGTAGACCTCGGAAACCTTGTCGTAACATTCGAGGAAGCTTGCGAAATCATGCCAGACATAGACGCCGCCGCGAAGCTCGCCGCTGATGTCGACGCCGTATTTGTGCGCCTGCGCCTCGGTCAATTCAGGAGGTGCCGCACCCTCCAGATGGCAGTGCAGCTCGACCTTCTTCAAATGCGACGTCACAGAAAACTCCTTCCATGCGGTCCGGCCGGAATGCCGAGATGGCCAGCTAAACTCTCGCCGATATCGGCATAGCTGCGGCGCACGCCGATCGAACGCGACCGGATGCCCGGGCCATAGGCGATGACGGGCACGCGCTCGCGCGTATGGTCCGTGCCGCGCCAGGTCGGATCGCAGCCGTGGTCGGCGGTGAGCACGACGAGATCGCCTGGCTTCAGCTTCTTGTGGACTTCGGCCAAGCGGGCATCGAAGGCTTCGAGTGCCGCGGCATAACCCGGCACATCGCGGCGATGGCCGTAAATCATGTCGAAATCGACGAAATTGGTGAAGACGAGATCGCCGTCCTCGGCCTCGTCGATGGCTGAGAGCGATGCATCCATCAGCGCCTCGTTGCCATTTGCCTTGATGACCCTGGAAATGCCCTGATGCGCGAAGATGTCGCCGATCTTTCCGACAGCATGCACGTGCCGGCCGTGTTCGACAAGTCGGTCGAGCAGCGTCGGCTCCGGCGGCAGCACGGAGAAGTCGCGCCGGTTTCCGGTGCGCTGGAAGGTCGAGGGAGACTGACCGATGAAGGGCCGGGCTATGACGCGGCCGATATTATAGCGATCGAGCAGCCCGCGGGCCAGACGGCAGAAAGTGAGCAGGCGATCGAGGCCGAAATGCCCTTCGTGTGCTGCGACCTGGAAGACCGAATCCGAGGAGGTGTAGCAGATCGGCTTACCGGTGCGGATATGGTCCTCGCCGAAGCGGGCGATGATTTCCGTTCCCGAGGCATGGCAGTTGCCGAGAATGCCGGGCACATCGGCCTCCCTGCACAATGCCTCGATGAATTCGGCAGGAAAGGCCTCGCCCTCCATCGGGAAATAACCCCAATCGAAACTGACAGGTGTTCCTGCGATCTCCCAATGACCTGATGGCGTATCCTTGCCGCGGGAAATTTCGGTGGCGGCGCCATAAATGCCGTAGATCTTCTCGGGAACGGGCATGCCGGCTGGGAACCGGCCGGAGGCCGATCGGGCGATCTGCATCAGCCCGAGTTCCGACAGGTTGGGAAGGCAAAGCGGTCCGCTGCGCAATCCGGCACGGTCTGCGGCTCCGGCTGCGCAGAACTCGGCGATATGGCCGAGCGTATCGGCGCCCTCGTCGCCATAGGCCGCAGCATCCGGCGCTCCGCCGACGCCGAAAGAATCCAGAACGAAAAGAAAGGCACGCGCCATTTTACACCCGAGAGAGCCGATCGCCGGCCCCAGGGACGTCGGAGCGGCAGAGCCTCAGCCATATAATGCTGCGGCCGGCTTGGCAAATTCGGGAAGAGGGAAGAGGGCGTCAGCAGTCACCGCAGGGGATCGAGTCGCCTTGCCGCTGGCGGTAGAAATAGCTGCGGCTGATGGTGATCGTGCGCATGCCGTCCGGCAGGAAGTTCGGCGCAAACAGGAACATCGTATAGGGGATGCTGAGCTCGGTGCGAACAAGGAAGCTGCTCGCTGTCTTCATATCAGACGGCACATTGCTTACGGCGGTGTTCTTGGCATAGGGCGCGGTCCCGTCCTGCGCCCAGGACCAGAGCACTTTTGCATTGGCGCTGGCGTCGATTGTAATTCCGGTGATCTTCAGCGTCAGCGACGTGTTGTTGTAAGGCACGAAGATCGCGGTTGCGACCGACGGCATCTGTGCAAGCGTGCTCTTCGTGACGGATTGCTGCTGGGTGACGAGGTCGGCCACCGTGCCTGCGGCGCGTGTCAACCGCTTGCTGACGCTGAGGCCGATCGTGATCTCGAACGCGCCGATATAGAGCATGACGAGCACGGGAAAGAGGATCGCGAATTCGATCGCTCCGGCGCCCTTGCTGTCTCGGGCCAGCCGCCGCGCCGTCAATACCAGTCTGCTGAACGGGTTGCGCAACGCCATTATGGATACTGCTCGTTCTGCAAGGCCGCGGTCGCGACGATCAGATATTCCCGCGGCATCGAACCGTCGGAGGGACGTATCGTCGTGATATAGGGCCGGACCAGATCAGCGGTGATTTCCCAGCGATAGTAGGCGCGGACCATGTTGATGGTGCCTGCGCCGCCCGGCGCATATTTGAAGGCCGCCGTGTTGAGGTCGGCATATCTGTCGGTCGAAAGCTTGGGAATCGTCGTCGGAATGGCCGAGAAGCTGCTGAATGTCTGTACATCCAGGTAGAGTTTGCTCGGCGTAGCCACTTCGCTCGTCGAGCAGCGGATCAGGATCGAAATCTCATCGCAGAAAGCCTGGCGGAATTGCGTCTGGTTCATATCGGTCGTGCGGCCGAGATTATAGGTGATCTGCCCGGTTCGCATCTTGCGGCTCATCGTATCGACGGCGTTCGACACGAGTTCCTCGGCGGCAAAGGCGACGAAGGTTTCGAGGATGGCGAAAATCACCAGGAAATAGGGAATGGCGAGCAAGGCGAATTCGATCGCCGCGGAACCTTCGCTCGAGCGGCGGAGAGCGCGAAACCGTGAAAAACGGAACGGCGCGGAGACGCGCGCTTTATCCATCTTCTGATCAATTACCGTCATTGCCTGGACCCGAGCGACATTCTCTGTCCGCCACACTAGGGTCCGTTCGTTGATTTTCCGTTTCAGTTTGACGCGACGATTTTAACGATTGGCCGAAGGTAAGCCAATCAGGGCGAGGTGGTGGCGGTGGTCGCCTGCTGCGCATGCTGCTCGCAGTTCGGCGTGCAGGACAGCACAGAGCGTTCGGTCTGCCGGTAGACGCGCACCGTATTGCCCTCATCGATCGACACCAGAATACGCTCGTCGAGGATCGCATTGCCATCGGCATCGAGCAGCACCAGATTGGTCGTGCCGAAGCTGCGCCCTGTGAGAACGATGGTCTTGGCGTCGGCGACGGTCGCATCGGCGACCTTGGCATTGCCGACGATGACCTTGCTGACAGGGCGGTCGAGCTTCAACACGCGCGCGTGATCCATATAGACGCGCAGCATGTCATCGTCTGCGGCCGCGGAAACTCCCGAAATACCGAAAACGGCGATCATGCCGGCAAAGAAAATGGTTTTGCCGCTCGATGACATTTGGTCCTCTTTCACGATCACAGCGCAATATCTGCATAGAATGGAAAAAAATGGTGAACGAAGCCTTAAGCTCGCCTCCCTGTTCCAGGGTGAGGCGCAATGATCCGATTTGGCACGACCTCAGGGCCGCACACGCTCCGGTTGGAAGTAAGGCCTGTGCTATTATCGGATGAATCCGATGGTTATTCCGGGAAGATTGTTAAATATTGAAGTAGTCACGTAAGAAAATACTTACCTTACAAGGGGCTGGTGTCTCGTTGACGCCTCGTTAACTCTTTTCTTTAAGCCGATGGAAACGCCCATTCGCTAGGTTGATGCCATCCGATCAACGGCAACAGTTGGCGGAAGTGCTGAACATCAACTGGAGTTAGGAGTTACCATGACCAAGCTTTTTAGCCGTTTTCTGAAGGACGAATCCGGCGCGACTGCAATTGAATACGGCCTGATCGCTGCCCTCATTTCCGTAGCGCTGATCACCGGCGCAACGGCGCTCGGCAATAGCATCAGCACCACGTTCAACAATCTGAGCACCAAGATGAACACCGGCGTTACGGCGTCGAACTAAAAATAGGGGCAGCCACTTGGCGCCCTTATGATACGGCCGGATCGGCTCCGACTGATCTATAGAGCGGGCTCACAGGCTGAACGGCCGTGAGCCTTTTCGCATATCGTTATGACGGGGGTATACGCATGATCGCCGCTGCAGTGTTTGTGATATTGCCACTCTGCCTCGCCATGGCGGCCTTTTCCGATCTGTTCACCATGACGATCCCGAACCGCGTTTCGTTGATCCTTATTGCCTCCTTCTGCATCCTCGCGCCGCTCTCCGGCCTGGGCTGGGAGATGATCGGCATGCATCTTGCGGGCGCGGTAATCGTTTTCAGTGCCTGCTTTGCCCTTTTTGCCTTCCATGTGATGGGCGGCGGAGATGCCAAGCTGTTGAGCGCCACCGCGCTCTGGTTCGGTCTCAACCAATCCCTCGCCTTCCTGATGGTCGACGTTGCCATGATCGGCGGTCTGATAACCTTGCTGATCCTGCTGGTGAGAGCGCAAGCGAACACCATCCTAGCCATCGGGCTGCCGGTGCCGAATTCGGTCCTGCTGGCCAAGAAGATCCCCTACGGCATCGCCATCGCGATCGGCGGCTTCATGGCTTTCCCTGACTCGCCGCTCTTCCTAGCCGCGCTGGAAAGCCTGAAATAACGGCATTTTAAATGACCGTTAACTTAAAATGTAAGCGTTCCATTAACCATAATTATACCAATTGCTAGCATTCTGCAGGGCGAACATATCGTGCCCTGAGGAATGATCGATGAAACCGGCCCGCCTTATAATTCTTGCTGTCGCCGTGGTGGCAGCCGGCCTCGCCGGCCTCCTGGCGATGCGCATGGCAGGCAGTGGCGGTGTCGTTACCCAGGTCCAGTCGGTCATCGAGAAGGAACCGACCGTCAATGTCCTGGTCTCGAGCGGCAATCTGGCGGTCGGCGAAAGGCTGGCCGACCAGTCGGTCCATTGGATGGCCTGGCCGCAAGGCGCCGTTGTCCCGGGCCTCATCACCGAAGCCGACAAGCCGGATGCGATTAAGGATCTGCAGGGTGCCGTCGTGCGCCTGCCGATCTTCGAAGGCGAACCGATTCGGCCGGAAAAGGTCGCCGATTCCAGCAGCCGCATCCTTTCCTCGCTGTTGCCGGCTGGCAAGCGCGCCGTTGCGACCGAGATATCGGTGGCAACAGGTGCCGGTGGTTTCATTCTGCCGAACGACCGCGTCGATGTCATTATGGTTCGCAAGGGCACTGAGGCCAACAAGCTCATCACCGAGACCGTGCTGAGCAATGTCCGCGTCCTGGCCATCGACCAGCAGATTCAGGAAAAGGACGACGGCTCGAAGGCCGTGGTCGGCACCACCGCCACGCTCGAGCTGACGCCCGATCAAACGAAGGTTCTCGCCGTCGCCCAGCAGATGGCGGATCGGCTGTCGCTGGCGCTGCGTTCCGTCGCCGATGCGCAGGAGCAGGATACCAGTGCCGCCGACTATCTACTGAGCGGCGACAACGGCAGTGCGAGCATCCAGGTCATCAAATCGGGCGCCATCGTCACCGATGCCAGCGCAGCGCCGAAGGCGGAGTAAAAGGACGTGCAAATGGGCAATTCTTCGCGGCGCGCCGGACTTCTCCTGACAGGCTGCCTCTCGCTGGCAGTCGCCGTCTCCGGTATAGTGCCGGCCTCTTTCGCGCCGCTTCTGGGGCCAGGCGAGGCGCGTGCCGAATCCGAAAACCTGATCCGCATCTCGCAGACCGGCCCCGATGCCCATCGCCGCCTGAAGCTCGGGCTGAACAAGGCCGTCGTTGTCGATCTACCCGAGGATGCGCATGATATTCTCGTCTCCGATCCGACCATGGCCGATGCCGTCACCCGCACCTCGCGGCGCATCTATCTGTTTGGCAAAAAGGTCGGCCAGACGAATATCTTCGTCTTCGGCGCCGGTGGGCAGGAGATCGTCAATCTCGACATCGAGATCGAGCGCGACGTTTCCGGCCTCGAAGTCAATCTCCGCCGCTTCATTCCAGACTCCAACATCAACGTCGAAATCGTCTCCGACAACATCGTGCTGACCGGCACCGTGCGCACCCCGCAGGATGCCACACAGGCGGCCGATCTGGCGCAAGTCTTCCTCAAGGGCGGCGAAGCGACGACCAGAAGCGAGACGGCATCCGGCACCGGCGGCGACAGCTCGGTGGCGCTCTTTGCCGAAGCCCGTCAGAGCTCGCAGGTTGTCAACCTGCTGCAGATCGAGGGCGAGGACCAGGTCACCCTCAAGGTGACGATCGCCGAGGTCCGCCGCGAGGTGCTGAAGCAGCTCGGCTTCGACAATCTGGTTTCCAATTCCTCCGGCATGACGGTCGCCCAGCTCGGCAGCCCCAGCGCCGACAGCGCCACATCCGTCGTTGGCGGCGGCCTGGCGGCGCTCTTCAAGAGCACGATCGGAAAATACGACATTTCGACCTACCTCAACGCGCTGGAGCAGGCCAAGGTCGTCAAGACACTCGCCGAGCCGACGCTGACGGCAATATCGGGCCAGGCCGCGACCTTCAATTCCGGCGGCCAACAGCTTTATTCGACAACCGACAACAACGGCAACGTCACCGTCGTGCCGTTCAACTACGGCATCAACCTCGCCTTCAAGCCGGTCGTTCTCTCATCGGGACGCATCAGCCTGCAGATCAAGACCAATGTCTCCGAACCGGTGGCCGGCAGCGGCAGCGCGACGTATCAGCGCCGCTCGGCGGAGACTTCGGTGGAGCTGCCCTCGGGCGGTTCGATCGCGCTGGCCGGCCTGATCCGCGACAACGTTTCCCAGACGATGGGCGGCACGCCTGGTGTCTCGAAGATCCCGCTGCTCGGCACCCTCTTCCGTCAGAAGGGTTTCGAGCGTCAGGAAACCGAGCTCGTCATCATCGCGACGCCCTATCTGGTGCGTCCGGTGGCGCGCAATCAGCTTAACCGGCCGGACGACAATTTCAGCCCTGAGAATGACGGTGCAACCTTCTTCCTCAACCGAGTCAACAAAGTCTATGGCCGCCGCGAGGCGCCCGTTGCCGACGCGCAGTTCCACGGCTCAATCGGGTTCATCTACAAATGAGCGGCGCACGGTCGGCAGCAATGGAAGAGAACAGGGATCAGGTGATGGCCCATATCAATTCGACGACACCCCGCCTCGCAATCTCGAAGGCGCTTCTAGCCACGGTTGCCATGTCGCTGGCCGCCCTTTCCGGATGCGCCGGCCCACATGACCAGCTGACGACCGGCGGTATTCCCGACGACTATCGCGCGCGTCACCCGATCATCGTGACCGAAGCGGAGCAGACGGTGGACATTCCCGTCGCCTCCACCGATCGCCGCCTGACCAATGCCCAGCGCGACCTCATTCGCGGTTTTGCCGCAAACTACATCGCGCGCGCCTCGGGCCCGATTTACGTGCTGTCGCCGCAAGGCTCGCCCAATTCGGCGGCAGCCTATCAGCTGCGCAATCAGGTCCGTGCCGAGCTGGCGAGGAGGGGGATTGCAAGCTCGAAAATTGTCAACACCTCCTACGCCGCGGTCGGTCCCGGCGATGCGGCACCGATCCGGCTGAGCTTTACCGGCACCGCGGCGATCACCACGCAATGCGGCCAATGGCCGAAGGACATCTCGAACGATTTGACCAACCAGAATTATTATAATTTCGGCTGCGCCTCGCAGAACAACCTCGCCGCCCAGATCGCCAACCCGGAGGATCTGGTAGCGCCCCGCGGCATGACCCCGATCGACGCGCAGCGCCGCAACAACGCGATCCAGGAATATCGGACGACGACATCGACGATCGAAGAGGTCGCCGGCAGCGACAGCAGCTTCTGAGGCGGAACGGGACGATGAGCGCGATAGAGTACGAAATCAAGAATCAAAGCGAGCTTCGCCACGCCGAAGAGGCGGTGCGCATGGCGGATCTGGAAAACATGCGGCCGCTGCCGCGCATCTCCGTGCATGCCTTCTGTGAGAGCGAGGGTCTGCAGCAGGTCATGGAACGCTGCGCCAATGATCGGCGCGTGGCCAAGGTCAGCATGCGCATCACCAGCGGCGGCATTGCCGCTGCCGCCAATATGTTCTCCGGCGCCCCGACGCCGAACCTCATCATCCTCGAGACCAAGGCGAATGCCGGAAACCTCCTCTCCGAACTCGCGCCGCTCGCCGCCGTTTGCGATCCGACGACCAAAGTCGTCATTATCGGCTACTACAACGATATCGGGCTGTATCGCGACCTCATCCGCAACGGCATCTCCGAATATATGGTCCAGCCCGTTGCCATGCCGGATATCCTGGCGTCGATGGCCTCGATCTTCGTCGATCCGGAAGCTGAACCGCTCGGCCGCAGCATCGCCTTCATCGGCTCGAAGGGCGGTACCGGCGCCTCGACCATCGCGCATAATTGTGCCTTCGGCATTTCCAACCTCTTCTCATCCGAGACGATCCTCGCCGATCTCGACCTGCCCTATGGCACGGCGAACATCGACTTCGATCAGGATCCGGCGCTCGGCATCGCCGAAGCGGTCTTCGCACCCGATCGTCTCGACGAGGTCTTCCTCGACCGCCTGCTGACGAAATGCTCCGAACATCTCTCTTTGCTTGCGGCGCCCTCGCTGCTCGACCGCGCCTATGATTTCGACGGCCAGGCTTTCCAGCCGGTGCTCGATGTTCTGCAGCGCAGCGCCCCCGTCACCGTGCTCGACGTTCCGCATGCATGGTCGGAATGGACACGCTCGGTGCTGTCGAGCGTCGACGAAGTCGTCATCACAGCGGTTCCCGATCTCGCCAACCTGCGCAATGCCAAGAACATGCTGGACGCGTTGCGCAAGATGCGGCCGAACGACAAGCTGCCGCATCTGGTTCTCAATCAGGTCGGCATGCCGAAACGTCCGGAGATTTCGCCGTCGGATTTCTGTGAGCCGCTGGAGATCGATCCGATCGCCATCATTCCCTTCGACATCCATCTTTTCGGCAATGCCGCCAATAGCGGCCGGATGATTTCGGAAGTCGACCCGAAGTCGCCGACGGCGGAAACCTTTTCGCAGATATCGCACATCGTCACCGGCCGTGTCGCGATCAAGAAGGCGAAGAAGGGCGGACTGCTGGGCCTCCTGAAGCGCAAGTAGCAAGTAGAACAAGCAGATTGGATTAAGCGGCATGTTTGGAAAACGCGGAAACGAAGGTTCCGGAAAGGTCGGAGGGGCGATTGCTCCCCCGCCGCCGGCTCCGGCCGCTGCCCCTGCGGCCTCTGCCCCCTCGATTCTGGTCGAACCCGTACGCGAGCCTGCACGCCAGCAGGTGACGCCGCCGCCGATGCAGACGCCGCAGCGTAAGCGCCCTGCTCGAACCGATGAATATTACGACACCAAGGCGCAGGTCTTTTCCGCGCTGATCGATACGATCGATCTCTCGCAGCTTTCCAAACTCGACGGTGAAAGCGCGCGCGAGGAAATCCGCGACATCGTCAACGACATCATAACCATCAAGAACTTTGCGATGTCGATCTCCGAGCAGGAAGAACTGCTCGAGGATATCTGCAACGACGTCCTCGGCTACGGTCCGCTGGAGCCATTGCTGGCGCGCGACGATATCGCCGACATCATGGTCAACGGCGCCGGCCAGACGTTCATCGAAGTCGGCGGCAAGACGATCGAATCGGAGATCCGCTTCCGCGACAATGCGCAGCTTCTTTCGATCTGCCAGCGCATCGTCAGCCAGGTCGGCCGCCGTGTCGACGAATCGAGCCCGATCTGCGACGCCCGCCTGCCCGATGGCTCGCGTGTCAACGTTATCGCCCCGCCGCTGTCGATCGACGGGCCGGCGCTCACCATCCGCAAGTTCAAGAAAGACAAGCTGACACTCGATCAGCTCGTCCGTTTCGGTGCGATCACGCCGGAAGGCGCGACCGTGTTGCAGATCATCGGGCGTGTGCGCTGCAACGTCGTAATTTCGGGCGGCACGGGCTCGGGCAAGACGACGCTGCTGAATTGCCTCACCAACTATATCGACAGGGATGAACGCGTCATCACCTGCGAGGATACCGCCGAACTGCAGCTGCAGCAGCCGCATGTCGTGCGGTTGGAAACGCGCCCGCCGAATATTGAAGGCGAGGGCGAGATTACCATGCGCGATCTCGTCAAGAACTGCCTGCGTATGCGTCCCGAGCGCATCATCGTCGGCGAAGTGCGCGGACCTGAAGTTTTCGACTTGCTGCAGGCGATGAACACCGGTCACGACGGCTCGATGGGCACTATCCACGCCAATACGCCGCGCGAATGCCTGAGCCGTATCGAATCGATGATCGCCATGGGGGGCTTCACCCTGCCGGCAAAGACGGTGCGTGAGATCATTTCCAGCTCGGTCGACGTGGTCATCCAGGCGGCGCGCCTTCGCGACGGCTCGCGCCGCATTACCCAGATCACCGAGGTGATCGGCATGGAAGGCGACGTCATCATCACCCAGGACCTGATGCGCTACGAAATCGAAGGCGAGGATGCGGCCGGCCGCCTGGTCGGCCGGCACATGTCGACCGGCGTCGGCAAGCCGCATTTCTGGGATCGCGCCCGATACTTCAACGAGGAAAAGCGTCTTGCCGCTGCCCTCGACGCGATGGAAGCGAAAACGAAGGATTAGGCGAGATGTTCGGGTTCGATCCGATAGTGCTGGCAATCGTCGTCCTCGCCGCCATCTCCGCGGCGGCGGTCGCCTATGCCCTGATGTTTTCTCGGATCGAGGCCGACAAGAAATCGGCAAGCCGCATCAACCGCGTCAAATCGGCCGAAAGCGACCGGGTCAAGGTCAAGGCCGCACGCGACCGGGTGCAGGAAATGTCGAAACGCCGGAAATCGGTGCAGGACAATCTGAAGGATCTGGAAAAGCGCCAGCACGAAAAGACCAAGAAGACCCTGACGATGAAATCCCGGCTGGTGCAGGCCGGCCTAACCATCACGGTCGGGAAATTCTATCTCATCAGCGCCGTCTTCGCGGGCGTGCTGCTGCTCATGGCTTTCATCATCGGTGTATCGTTGATGGTGATATTCGGTATTGCCGTGGTCGCCGGTCTCGGCCTTCCGCGCTGGATCGTCGGCTTCCTGATCAAGCGCCGCCAGAACAAGTTCCTCAACGAACTCCCCAATGCGCTTGACGTCATCACCCGCTCGATCAAATCGGGCCTGCCGCTCAACGATGCGATCCGTCTTATCGCAACTGAAGGCACCGAGCCGGTCAAGAGCGAGTTCCGGCGCGTGATCGAGGCGCAGCAGGTGGGCCTCAGCATCCCCGATGCCTGCGCCCGCATGACGACCCATATGCCGCTCCAGGAAGTCAGCTTCTTCGCCATCGTCATCGCTATCCAGTCGCAGGCTGGCGGCAATTTGTCGGAAGCGATCGGCAACCTTTCCAAGGTGATACGCGAGCGCAGGAAAATGAAGGCCAAGGTCTCGGCGCTTTCGATGGAAGCCAAGGCGTCGGCCGTCATCATCGGTGCTCTGCCGTTCATCGTCGCGACCCTCGTCTATCTCACGTCGCCGAACTACATGATGATCCTTTTCACCGACCCGCGCGGCCATTTCATCATGGGTGTATCGGCGATCTGGATGTCGATCGGCATCTTCGTCATGCGCAACATGGTCAATTTTGACATCTAGCCGGAAGGACGCACCATGACGCAGGACCTTGCCGCAACCCTGACCAATCCGAGCATGCTGATCGCGCTGTTCGTCGCGATTGCCGTCTTCGCGACGTTTTACACGATCGCCACCCCCTTCTTCGAGCGCGGCGATCTCAGCAAGCGTATGAAGGCCGTCTCGACCGAGCGCGAGCAGATCCGCGCTCGCGAACGCGCCCGCATGAACGCCGAAACCGGCTCCGGCAAAGCCTCGCTCAGGAACCAGAACAATCGTTCGGTCCGCCAGATCGTCGAACGCTTCAACCTGCGCAAGGCGCTCGTCGACGAGAATACCGTCAACAAGCTGCGTGCTGCCGGTTTTCGCTCCGAGAATGCGCTGAATACCTTCCTCGTAGCGCGGTTCCTGCTGCCCTTCCTCTTCCTGGCGCTTGCCGTCTTCTGGGTTTTCGGTCTCGGCCATCTCGCCGCAAGGGGTACGCCGATCCGCATGTTCGCGGTCATCGCCATCGGCTATGTCGGTTTCTACGCGCCGAACATCTACATCTCGAACCGCATGAGCAAGCGTCAGCACTCGATCAAACGCGCCTGGCCGGATGCGCTGGACCTGATGCTGATCTGCGTCGAATCCGGCATCTCCATCGAGGCCGCAATGCGTCGGGTGTCGGAAGAGCTCGGCGAGCAGTCGCCGGCGCTCGCCGAGGAGATGGTGCTGACCACGGCCGAGCTCTCCTTCTTGCCGGATCGCCGCATGGCGCTCGAAAATCTTGCCACGCGCACCCAGATCGAGCTGGTACGCTCGGTCACTCAAGCGCTGATCCAGGCCGATCGCTACGGCACGCCGGTTGCACAGGCGCTGCGTGTCCTCGCCCAGGAAGGCCGCGACGAGCGCATGAACGAGGCGGAAAAGAAGGCAGCCGCCCTGCCGCCGAAACTGACGGTGCCGATGATCCTGTTCTTCCTGCCGGTGCTGATCGCCGTCATTCTCGGCCCGGCCGGCATCCAGGTGTCAGACAAGTTCTGATGCTTGCGGCCGGTTAAATCGATTCCGGTTTGAGGAATTATGCGGTAACCTTCGATCTCAAACGAGGGTTATCGGATGTCTTCTGCAGGCGTTTTCATCAGCATCATGGCAGCCCTGGCAGTCGGCGCCATGAGCCCCGGCCCGAGCTTCGTCATCGTTTCCAGGATTGCCATCTCGCGGTCACGGCTGGACGGTCTTGCGGCCGCACTCGGCATGGGTGCCGGCGGCGTCGTTTTTGCCGCGCTGGCACTCGCCGGGCTGACGGCGCTGCTGTCTCAGTTCGAATGGCTCTATGTCTTGCTGAAGGTCGCAGGCGGCGCCTATCTCATCTTTATCGCCGTCAATATCTGGAGAGGTGCTGCGCAGCCGCTGGAGGTTTCCGACGCCGGCGATAACCAACGTGCACCGATGCGAAGCTTCACCACCGCGCTGCTGACCCAGCTCAGCAACCCGAAGACCATCATCGTCTATGCCAGCCTCTTTGCCGCGCTTCTCCCGAGGACGGTGCCGCTCGATCTGATGGTTGCGCTGCCGCTCGGCGTCTTTGCTGTGGAGGCGGGGTGGTATTCGATCGTGGCGCTGGCCTTTTCGGCCCGCCATCCGCGGCGGCTCTATCTCGCATCGAAGAGCTGGATAGACCGGGCCGCCGGTACCGTCATGGGCGGCCTCGGCCTTCGCCTGATTCTGTCGGGCCTGAGCGCCCGCTAAAAAGGCCGACTGCCGACGACACAATCTGGATCGGTCGGTCAGTTGGTATTGCTGGCCTCCGCCGTACCCGGCGTCTTGTCCTTGGCGGCGAGTTTCTGCCAGGAATTCTGCTGCGAGAGCATGCCTCTTAGATAGGCGACATTGGCATCGGCCTGCTGCGGTGAAAGTTCGCGCCGCGCGATCTGCTCGGCCTCGGGGAAATGTCCCTGCAGGCCGACGACGAGGGCTAGGTTCTGCCTGACGCGGCTGTCGGCTGTGGGTTGGCTGGCGGCGGAGCGCAGATAGGTTTCAGCCGTGCGCAGATCGCCGGTCAGCACATAGGACATGCCGAGGTTGGAAAGGATGGAGGGCTCGTTCGGCTGGATGTCGAGCGCGTCACGGTAGCGCTGCCGGGCATCGCTTGCCCGGCCCATCTGGTCGAGGATCGCGCCTTCGGCCGAGATCAGCTTCCAGTCCGGACGGTCCGGTGTCTGGGCGCGGCCGATCGTGTCGAGTGCCTGCTGAAACTGGCCGGCCGCTGCCTGCGCCTTGCCGTAGGCGGCGAGCACGTTGCGGTCGGCGGGATTGCTGATCGCCACCTGCTGCATGACGGCGAGCGCCTGCGTGTCACGGCCGTTCATGCGCAGCAGATTGGCATAGTTGACGCCGGTGACGGGATCGCGCGGGTTCTTTTCATAGGCCTGACCGAGCCGGTCGGTTGCCGATCGCAACTCGGTCGCGTCCATCTCTTCAACCGGCTTGGTGAGCTTCGGCACCGAGCCTGTCGTCATCCGGTCCTTGGTCGTCGAGCAGCCGGCAAGTGCCAGGACGATCAGCGATGCCGCAGCACCCTGCAGGATACGATTCGTGAATGTGGTGGTGAGCGAGGCAGGCATGACGCGTTCCTGAGTTCCGAAATCGGCGCCTGACCTCGAAGCGGAACAGGGAAAGGTTTGACGCAATCTTCGCTCCAGCAATAGTCTGTTAACCCTAACAGACCGTTAAGGAGTGATTCCTTACGACCGCCGAAGGACAATCATGGCCCCCTATCAGTTCATCGAGAGAGCGACCCCTTTCAACACAAAGGGCGGTTCGACGCTGCCGATCTTTGCCGTCACTCCCGCCCATATCGAGACCGGCACGATCGATCCGATCGCGCTCGATTGGGCGCGCAGGGCGGGCTACAAAGCCGAAAGCGGTTCGGTGCTGCTGATCCCGACGGCCGAAGGCCATCTCGGCGGCGCGCTTTTTGGCCTCGGCACCAATCCATCCGAGCAGCCATACATCACCGGCAGGCTCGCCCGGGCGCTGCCGGCCGGCGACTGGCACATCGAGACTGCGCCGCTGACGGCAAATCGCCTGGCTCTCGGCTTTGGTCTCGGCAGCTACCGTTTCGACCGCTATAAGTCCGAAAAAACGCTGGCGGCGACGCTGATGATTCCCCGCGATGCCGACAGTGCCGACATCAAGCGCCAGCTCGCCGGCGTCTTTCTCGCCCGCGACCTCATCAACACGCCGACCAATGATATGGGGCCGGAACAGCTCGAGGCGGCTTTCCGCGGCCTAGCCGCACATTACAAGGCAGAGATATCGGTTATCAAAGGCGACGACCTGCTCAAACACAACTTCCCGCTGGTCCATACCGTCGGCCGCGCCAGCGCCGATGCACCGCGCCTTCTCGAATTGCGCTGGGGCAAAAAGGGCCACCGCAAGGTGACGCTCGTCGGCAAGGGCGTCTGTTTCGATACCGGTGGTCTCGACATCAAGCCTGCCGCTTCCATGCTGCTGATGAAGAAGGATATGGGCGGCGCGGCGAATGTCATGGGGCTTGCCCTGATGATCATGGACGCCAAGCTGAAGGTCGACCTGCGCGTCATCATCCCGGTTGTCGAAAACGCCATCTCGTCCAACGCCTTCCGCCCCGGCGACATCTATAAGAGCCGCAAGGGTCTGACCGTTCAGATCGACAATACCGATGCTGAAGGCCGTCTCATCCTTGCCGATGCGCTCGCCTATGCCGACGAGGAAGAGCCCGACCTCTTGATCGACATGGCGACACTGACCGGTGCCGCCCGTGTCGCCCTCGGTCCGGATCTGCCGCCCTTCTTCACCGATGACGCCAATCTGGCGCATGACCTGACCGAAGCGAGCCTGGAAACGGACGATCCGATCTGGCGCCTGCCGCTCTATTCCGGCTACGAAAAGGATATCCGCACCAAGTTTGCCGATCTGACCAATGCGCCGGCCGGCGGCATGGCGGGGGCGATCACCGCCGCCCTCTTCCTCAAGCGTTTCGTCGGCAAGGCGAAGAGCTGGGCGCATTTCGACATTTACGGCTGGGCGCAGTCCGAGCGGCCGCATTCGCCAGGCGGCGGTGAAGCGCAGGCAATCCGCGCACTCTTCCATCATATCCGCGAGAGCCTGCGCTGACGCTATAGCCAGCTGGAGCCGGGGCGCATCGCGTGACCTGTTGATGCGCTGCGCCTCCGCCGATCGTTAAAATTTTATTCACCCTGCCGGGCGGCAATTCCTGCCGCCTCTTGCAAGTCCATGCCAACTGCCGGAAAATGAAACGTTAGCGTAACGATCTTCCGGAGGGGCCGTGCCGATCGAACTGACCGCCTCGCAGGCGCTGGGGCTCTGGCATGGCGTGGCGCTCGATCAGGTCCGCCACGATGACCGCGATTTGACGTTGCGCCAGATGGCGATCCTGCTGCATATTTATCTGGTGCCGCCGCCGCATACGGTGCGCGGGCTTGCCGCCACCCTTGGCGTCACCAAGCCGGTCATCACCCGCGCCTTGGATACGATGGGCGAAATGGGCCTTGTCGATCGTGTGCGCGACGATGCCGACCGGCGCAGCGTGATTATCAAGCGCACCGTCGGCGGTGCGCTGTACCTGGAAAAGCTCGGCGATCTCGTCCGTGATCAGGCCCGCCGGCTGCCGCTCTGAGAGGCCATCTGAAAGGCCACTTGAAAGGCCACTTGAAAGGAATGCCAATGACGATGCTCGACCGCCGGCTGCATGCCTATCGGCCCGATCTCGCCGAAGCGGGGCTCGAAGGCAAGGTAGAGGCTTTGCGTTTCGTCGACGGCGCGCCGGCGCGTGTCGCCGTTCCGGTCGTCGGCCTGCGCCCCGAACCGGATCTTGCGCGTGGCATCGATACCGAACTGCTTCTTGGCGAGGACGTGACGCTGTTCGATCGCGCCGGCGGCTGGTCCTGGGTGAAAGCCGCCTCGGACGGTTATGTCGGTTATCTCCCTACAGAGGCGCTGTCGGAAGGCCTGATGGCACCGACCCATATCGTCACCGTCCAGCGCACCTTCCTCTATCCGGAGCCGGAATTGCGCAAGCCGCACCAGGCCATCCTGTCGATGGGAAGCCGCGTGCATGTCGCCGGCGAGGCGGAAGCGCGCGGCAATCGGTACGTCGTGCTCGAGGACGGGACCGCCATCTTCGCCAAGCACGTCCAACCGATCGGCGCGCTCGATGGCGCCGACTATGTCGAGATCGCAGCCCGTTTCCTGGAAACGCCCTATCTCTGGGGTGGACGCTCCGGCCTTGGCATCGATTGCTCCGGCCTCGTCCAGCTGGCGATGCTGATGACCGGCAGGGCAGCGCCGCGGGATACCGACATGCAGGCAGCCGGCCTCGGTGAGCCGATCGACCGCGCCGAAATCCGCCGCGGTGACCTGGTGTTCTGGAAGGGCCATGTCGCGGTCTTCGAGGATCCGGAAACCATCCTCCACGCCAACGGCCACAGCATGACGGTGGCGCGCGAGAATTTCGAGGCCGCGGTCAAGCGTATCGGCTGGCTCTACGAGCAGCCGACCGGCTACCGCCGCCCGACCGGCTGATCAGCGGCGCGCCTCGCGCGGGTCGAGAAGATCGCGCAAGCCGTCGCCGAGCATGTTGAAACCAAAAACGGCGATCGCGATGGCAAGTCCGGGCAAGACGGCTAGCCAGGGGGCGAGCGCCAGATAGGTTTGCGAATCGGCCAGCATCCGGCCCCAGCTCGGCGCCGGCGGCGCCATACCGAGCCCGAGGAAACTGAGACCGGCTTCGGTCAGGATCGCCAGCCCGAGCTGAATGGCGCCATGCACGATGATCTGGCTGATGATATTCGGCAGCACATGGCGCAGCGAAATGGCCAGGCGCGTATTGCCGAGCGCGCGCGCCGCCATGACATAGTCGCGGCTCCAGGCCTGCAGCGAGGTTGCCAGTGTCACCCGCGCAAAGACCGGAATCATGAAGACCGCGATCGCGGTGATCGCGGTAAAACGGCCAGGCCCGAGAAAGGCGCCGAGCACCATGGCCGACAGGATCGGCGGCAGCGCGAAGATGACGTCGCAGATGCGCATCAGCAGTGTTTCGAAAAGGCCGCGGATCGCCGCCGCCGAAATGCCGGCGATCGAACCGAGCGTCCCGCCGATCGCAACCGCGGTGATGGCGATCGACAGCGAATTCCAGCATCCCGCCATCAGCATCGACAGCACGTCGCGGCCGAACTGATCGGTGCCGAGCAGGCCGAAGACAAGCGGTGGCTGCAGTTTGTGAATGATCTGCATTTTTGCCGGCGGCAGCGGCGTCCAGACGAGCGACAGCAGCGCAACGGCGAGCAGCAGACCGATAATCACCGCCCCGGAAACCAGGTTCATTCGCCGGCTAATCTTAAAGGCCAGGCGGCTGGCAAGGGCGCTGGAAACAACGGGAGCCATGCCTCAAACCACCTTTCTCATCCTGGGATCGATCGCCAGATAGGAGAGATCGACGACGAAGTTCACCACGATGACGAGGGCTGCGAAGAACAGCACGACATCCTGCATCACGATGATATCGCGCTGGGCGAGCGCCTGCAGCGCCAGCCGCCCGAGACCGGGCAGGTTGAAGACGTTTTCCACCAGCACCGCGCCGGCGACGAGGAAGGTGAATTGCAGCCCGATCATCGTCAGGATCGGGATCAACGCGTTCGGCACGATATGCCGCCACAGCACCACTCTGGGAGAGAGCCCCTTGGCGATGGCGGTGCGGGCAAAATCCTCATGCATCGTCTCAATGACCGCCGAACGGGCCACCCGCGTCAACACGCCCGCCTGCGGCATCGCCAATGCGACGGCCGGCATGACCAGCGCCTGCAATGCGGGTAGCAGACCGGCGCTCCAGCCCGGGAAACCGCCGGCCGGCATCAGCCCGAGCATCGTCGAAAACAGGATGATCAACAGCAGCGCCACCCAGAAGGCCGGCACGGCAATGCTGATCTGCGAAAACAGCGTGGCGATGATGCCGATGAGACCGCCGCGGCGCGACGCGGCCAGCACCCCAAGCGGCAGGGCAATTGCCACCGAAAGCACGATCGCCATCAGCGCCAGCGGCAGGGTCACCGCCAGCCGCTCGACGATCAATCCGGCCACCGGGACGCCATAGGTATAGGATTGGCCGAGGTCGCCTGAGAATACACCGGCCAGCCATTGGCCGTAACGCAGGATAAGCGGCTGATCGAGCCCGAGATCGTGACGCAACGCTGCTAAGGTTTCCGGGCTTGCCGAGGTGCCGAGCATGATCGAGGCGGGATCGCCGGGGAGGAGATCCATGACCGTGAAGATCAGCAGCGAGACGATGAGAAGCGTGAGAAGCAGACCGGCGAAGCGACGGGCGAGGAGTGCGGTCATTCGGGCCACGCTTTCGGTGTGGCACCGCGGCTCTCCGATGTGCTGGCGGTGGGTTTGGTGAGAAGGCCAACCCCACTCTCCGTCATCCTCGGCCTTGAGCCGAGGATCCATGCCGCGGCTGCTGGTGGGTGCTGTGTGGATGCTCGGCTCAAGGCCGAGCATGACGGAGGGTGGGGTGGGCGGAAGGAGCCTTCCGAGGCGCCGACGCCAGGAGCGCCATCCGCCGGCAAAATCAAACAATGTCGGCCCGGGTTGAACTGACTTGGCGAGACAGGGGAAAGGTTGTGTCCTATATCGGCCAAATACATGTCGGATCTCTCCAAGGTCTCCTGCGTCCCCATCAGGCCGCCTCACTCCCCCCACGAAACCCCAGACAACACGTTGGAAGGGATCGGTTCGTTCTCCCACAGCCCCCTCAGCTTCCTGTCCCAGACGCCGAGTTTCGGCATGACGAAGAGGTAGAGCGCCGGCACATCCTTGGCGAGGATCTTCTGGGCCTCGCCATAGATCGCGTTCTGCGCGGCGGGATCGGCGGTCTCCTGGACCTTCTTCATCAGCGCGGTAAACACCGGGTTCTTATAGTTGAAATAATAGGGATCGCGCCCGTAGATGTCGATGTCGAGCGGCTCGGCATGGGCGACGATCGTCATGTCGAAGTTGCGGTCCTTCATGATGTCCTGGACCCATTTCGCCGGAAACTCGGTCGGCTCGATAGTCATCGTCACGCCGATCTCGGCAAACATCGCCTGCATCACCTCGGCGCTGCGCGGCGCATAGGCCATCTGCGGCGATTTGATCGTGAAGGTGAAGCCGTTGGGATAGCCGGCTTCTGCCAGCAGCGCCTTCGCCTTCTCGACATCGTAAGGCAGCACGCCGGTCATATCCTGATAGCCGGGATCGTTCGGCGTGTAGTGGCTGCCGATCGGCGTGCCGAGGCCGGACCATGCGCCGTCGATCACCGTCTTGCGGTCGATCGCCATCATCAGCGCCTGGCGCACGCGTCTGTCGTCGAACGGCTTCCTGGCATTGTTCATCCCGGCAACGACCTTGAGCTCGGTATTGCCGATCCTGGTGACCAGCCTCGCATCGCCATCCCAGGAACTCATCAGCTCGGGTGCGGCAAATTCCGGAAAGGCATCGAGATCGCCGGATTTCAGCGCCGCCGCCTGCGCCTGCGGATCGGCAATGAAGCGGAAGGTCACCTTGTCGAGCTTGGCGGCCGCAGCCTTGTTCCAGTAATCGGCATTCTTTTCCAGCTCGACCCTGTCGCCCTTCGCCCAACTGGCGAATTTGAACGGGCCGGTGCCCACCGGCATGGTCTTGTCGTCGGCAGCGGTCTTGGGGGCGAGCATCACCGAGGCCGGCCAGCCGAGCCAGTAGATCAGGCTGCCGGTCGGCGCCGAGAGATGCAGCACCAGCGTTTCGGCGTCGGGCGTATCGATCGAGGCGATCGAGGCGAAGAAGCGCTTCTGCGGATTGACCGAATCCGCGCCGCGGGCGCGGTCGAGCGAAAACCTGGCGCTGGCCGCATCGAAAGCCTCGCCATCGTGGAATTTGACGCCTGTCTGCAGCTTGAAGGTGTAGGTCAGGCCATCGGGCGAAATCACCCAGCTTTTCGCCAGCTGCGGCTGGATCTTGCCGGCCTGGTCGATCGTCACCAGTCCCTCGAACACGTTCTGCCAGGTCACCTGGCCGATGGCCACCGGTGCCGCGATCGTCGGGTCGAGGCCGGTCGGCTCGACGCTCATGCCAATGTTCAGGGTGGTCTTCGCTGCCTGCGCCGGCGTCATCGCCGTCATCACCAGGCCGGCCGAAATCCCGGCACCGAGGCAAAGCCGGCGGACGAAACGCGCCGAAGGCACCAACGAAACCCTGATCATCCTGTTCCCTATCTCGCGCTCGACGGCGACGACCTCTGCGGATAAAATGTCGCTATCAAGTGCACACATAATGACGATCTCATGCGCTTAGTGTAGCCGAAATAGCTACACAGCAAATTCGCCGCCATTGCAAGCCGGAACGTCAGCCTTTCCTCTCGGTCCGGCTGTCCGTAAGCTCGCGCATGAAGGTCTCGATGAAGTCGAGCAGCGTCGTTGCCGCAAAGGATAGCTGCCGATCCGGGGCAATGCAGAGATCGATGTGGGTGCGAATGCCGGTCTTGCCGGAGAGCGGAATAGCCAGAAGTTGGCCCGCTTCGATTTCGCGGCGGACGGTCAGCGCCGGCAGGAGTGTGACTGCGGCACCGCTGAGCACCAGTTCCTTCAGCATTTCGAGCGAACTGGTGACGAAGACGGGATCGAGGTCCAACCCCTCCTTTTCGAATAGGGCGTCGAAGGCCTGGCGGAAGCCGAAGGATTTCTCCGGCAGCGCCAATGCGTAGTCGGTGAGTTTCCTGATGGGGATTTCGGCATAAGCGGCGGCGGGATGCTCAGGCGTGGCGATGAGGTCATAGGCGATCTCGGAGCGCAGGCGCACCTTGGTGCCGGACATCGCTGGCGCAAACAACGTCACAGCAATATCCGCCTCGGCGCTGTTGACGGCATCGACCGCCTGCCGCGCGCTGGTGATCGTCACGCTAAAGCGCAGCTGCGGATAGTTCAGGCTGAATTCGGCCAGTACAGGCGCCAGCAGATTGGTGACGGTGGCGCCATTGGCATAGATGCTGACATGGCCGCGCTGCAGTCCCTTCAGGTCTTCGATCAGCTGCTGCACGTGATCGAGTTCGCGCAGCGTGCGGCCGGCGCGGGCAGCAAGCAGTTCGCCGGCGGCCGTCAGCTTGACGCCGCGGGCGCTGCGTTCGACGAGCGGCGCACCGAAATGATGTTCGAGGTTCTCGATCTGCCGGCTGATCGCCGTCGGCGCGACGTTGAGGTTCTCGGCCGCCTGGCGCATCGAATTGGTCCTGACCAGCTCGTCGAAATACATCAGCGCCCGGATCTGCATTCACGTCTCTCCGCCATTCTGCCCGGGTTGCGACCCTATTCAATCAATGACCGTCAGGATAGCGGTCGCGCCATGCCTTTTGCGCGCCCTCGGCCGGCAGCGCGGTGGCGGCGTAGACGCCGCGGGCGATCGCCCGCGCCATGACGATGGTTGTGAGGTGGCAAAGTTCCATCAGGCTCGCCATGTCGTCGCGGCGATGCCTGGCCGTCGAGGCGGCAAAGACGGTGTCGCCGTCGAGCGGCAGATGTGCCGGCAGCAGTGCCCGCGCAAGCCCGTCATGACCGGCGAGCGACAGCCGGTGCGCCTCGGCCTTGGTCAGCTGCGCGTCGGTCACCACTGCGCCGATCGTCGTCGCCGGCCCGTTCATACCCTTGAGCCGCATCCTGTGATCAGCCACCGCAGGCATGCCGAGCCCGCCGAATTCCCCGTCTTTTTCAAAGGGTGCCGCCCAGAAATGCGGCCCGTCGCCAATCGTTGGCGAGCCGAGCGCATTGACGGCGACAACAGCCCCGACGCGGTGGCCGGCGCTGCTGACGGCGCTGGCCGATCCGAGCCCGCCCTTGAAGGTGGCTGTCGTCGCACCCGTGCCGGCGCCTATGGTGCCGAGCGCAAAGGCGCCCTTGGCGGCCGCCTTCAAGGCGGCGTAACCCATATCGCGATAGGGTGAGTGCAGCCCCCAATCCTTGTCGCCGCCGTTCAGCAGGTCCATCAGGATCGCCTGCGGCACGATCGGTATGCGCACCGGCCCGACGGCAAAGCCGCGGCCGAGTTCGCGCAATCCTGCCTGTACGCCGCCGGCGGCATCCAGCCCGAAAGCCGAGCCGCCGGAGAGCACGAAGGCATCCACGGCATTGACGGTCATCGACGGATCGAGCAGGCCGGTGTCGCGCCCGCCCGGCGCGCCGCCGAGCACCGTGCCGGAGGCCACGGCCGGCGCGTCGAAGACGATGACCGTGACGCCGGAACCGAGCGCAAGATCGGTCGCATGGCCGACGGAAACGCCATCGATATCGGTGATGAGGTTGAGAAGATCGGGCACGGGCGGAATTCCAGCAAAAGTGTGCAGCGGTTTTGCCAGGCAAAGCGCGAAGCGCTTTCGCCGGGAATTGCGTGAAGACAAAGAGATAGAGCATTTTCGTGATTCGAAGAAAAACGGAAATACTCTAGACGCAAAGACCGCCGATAGGACTGCAATTGCCCTCAAAAAACAAGACCGGCCCCGAATGGCGGGACCGGTCGAACATCGGAAAAGCCGTGAATGCGAGTGCCGGCCTCATGCCCTCAGGCATGAAGCGGCTTCGGATGACGGCGGGTCATCAGGTCGTGGATGGCCAGCCGCACCTCGTCCGGCGAGCCGAAACGCTGCTCGTCGAGGTCGTGGACATGAAATTTCACGGCGATGAACTTCAGCCGGTCTTCATCGGGAATGACGATCCCGACGGGAACGCCTGCATATTCGATAACTTGCTTCTTCATAGATAGAACTCCTGCCGCGCGACATGCGCAGCCATGGCGAATTGACTTGTCTGGTACCGTTGAAAGGAGGACGAACGTCACATTCGACAGTTCGGGCGGGAGAGGGCGCCCGGACGGTCATTGCCAAGCACAGATCGCCCAAGGAGATCGGCGAGAATATCGATATTTATCATGCTCGTTCCTTGCGTTGGCGTTGCACTTGAGAGGTCCCGGAAGAGCCCGGGGCCGGCGATGGCTGTCTTTGATAATCCACCGACTTGGTAGAGATTACCCTGCAGCCTGTCAGAAACATATTCCGAAACGTGTCAAAAAATCGACGATCCGAAAAATTTCATTCCATCCAAGTGGAAACTTACGGAAAGAAACATATCAGCTCATCGTAAAATTCACATGACAGAATCAGCGTTCTATCGATCGCCGCAGCAGACATAGGAAGCCCGGCTGAATCAGGCAATGGCCCGTTTCGTTAAAAATCGAAATGCCTCGAAATGACCGATTTCGTTAATGCGGAAAGAGCCCCGCTCACCAGCCTTCCTCGAGCACCTTCTCCAGCATGTCCGCGAAGAAATCAGCGCTTTCGATGCTGAGGCAGAGCGGCGGCTTGATCTTCAGCACGTTTTGGTGATCACCGGTCGGCTGCATGATGACGCCGAGGGTCAGCAGCCGGTCGCAGATTGCCGCCGTCTCTTCGCTCGCCGGCTCCAGCGTTGTTCTGTCGCGGACGAATTCGAGGCCGAGATAGAGCCCCATGCCATGCACGGCGCCGGCAATCGGATGGCGGTCGATCAGTGCGGCAAGCCGCGCCTTCAGGTGATCGCCGACCGTCCGGGCATTTTCCTGCAGCATCTCCTCGGCCATGATGTCGAGCACCGCCATGCCGGCGATGCAGCTGACCGGGCTGCCGCCGGTGGAGGAAAAGAACGTGCCCTCCTTCTCCAGCGACCCGGCGATCTCCCGCGTGGTGATGACGGCGCCGAGCGGATGGCCGTTGCCCATGCCCTTGGCCACGGTGATTATGTCAGGCACGACCCCTTGCTGCTCGAAGCCCCAGAAATAATGTCCGAGCCTGGAATAGCCGACCTGCACTTCGTCGGCGATGCAGAGGCCGCCGCGGGCGCGCACCTGCGCATAGACCTGGCCGAGATACCCGTCCGGCAGCGGAATGCCGCCGGCATTGCCGTAGACCGATTCGCAGATGAAGCCGGCAAGGCCATTGCCGCCGGCGTCGATCGCCTCCAGCACGGGCGTTATGGCGCCGAGATAGCTGGTCGCCGTATCGGGACCGCGGAATGCACCGCGATAGGTATTCGGCGACACGACGGCATGCACCCAGTCTGGACGGGTGGTCAGTGCCTGCGGATTGTCGGCGATCGAGGTGGAGACGGCGTCGCTTGCCGCCGACCAGCCGTGATAGGCTTCGAGCAGGCAGAGCATGTTGCGCGCGCCGCTATGGGCCTGCGCCAGCCGGATCGCCAGATCGTTCGCCTCCGAGCCGCTGTTGACGAGGAAGACCGCGTCGAGCCCATCCGGTGAAAGCGCTGCGAGCCGCTCGGAAAATTCCGTGATCGCCGCATAGTGGAAGCGTGAATTGGTGTTGAGCCGCAGCCATTGCGCACTGATCGCCGCCGCAAGCTTGGGATTGCCATGGCCGAGAATGGAGACGTTGTTGACCATGTCGAGATAGGCGCGGCCCTCGACATCGAACAGATGTTCCTTCCAGCCGCGCTCGATCTGCGGCGGCGCTGCATAATAATTCTTCTGCGCCCCTGCCAGATGCGCGTGCCGCCTGGCGAGCAGCGCGGCGGTTTCCGGTTTCGGCGCATCGGCTCCAGGGCCGAGAAGCAGCGAGGGAGACGGGCAGAGCACCGTCCAGGCTGCTGTCTCGCTCGGTGTGGCAAAGAGCGGCGGCTCGAGCCCCGCGACGCTGCAAAGCTGAACGCGCAGCCCGCCGAGCGACGAAGCCTCTCCGACAACGGTGCCGAGCGGATCGCCGGCGGCAAGCTCGGCCTCATTCTCGACCGACAGGTCGAGCCCGTCGAGGTGCAGGGTCATGCTGTCGCTGGTCAGCGTCAGATGCTGGTCCTTCCAGCCGATGCGGCCGGCAAAGGGCGCAGCAACCGCGCTGCCCGCGGCAAGGCAAATATCGATATGCAGGGCTGCGGTCGCCTGCCCCTTGGCGGTTCCCGCCCGCGAAAGCCGGTATTCGCCGTAACGCGTCGCTGCCGTGCCATTTTCGGTCGCGGCGCGGGCAAGCAGCCGCCAGTCCATGTCGGCATTCAGCCAGTTGCCGGCGGAAAAATGCGGGCTCCGTACCCCAAGATCGACATAGGCGATCCCGGCGGGCTCGATGTCAGGCAGCAGCGGCAGCCATCCCGATGTTTCCGGGGCGGCGACATCGGCGCCGGCTGCCTTGAGGATCGCCGCTTCCATCAGCTCGAAAGGAACGGACATCGCCGTATCGAAGATCGCCCGCTCAAGGTCGAGATTGCCGCGGACATAGTCATTCTCGGGGTCGACGGAAATCTGCTGCTCGCCGCTGGCGACGAGAATGACCGCGCGCGCGACGATCAATGGCCAGAGCGCCTTCAGCTCCTCCCCGGTCAGCGGATAGATCGCCTGATAGGCGGTGACGGCGGGCAGGATATGAAAAGGGTCGCCCTCGGCATGATGCAGCAGCGAGGCGCAGGTGACGGCGAGGTCGCCGACCAGCCAGCCGCGGATGATGTCGCCGAAATCGATCACCCCGTCGGGGATTATATGGCCATGGGCATTGCGGTGACCGACGACATTGTCGCCGGTAACGTCGTGATGCACGGCCTGCAGCCGAAGCGACGGCGCCAAGGGCTGGATGCGGCGGACCGCCATCACCATGGTCTTGGCGATCCGGTCGCGCGCGGCGCTGTCGGTGATGACGGAAAGCAGTTGCACCGCGACCGGCCCGGCGCGCCTGAGATCCCATTGCAGGCTGCGGTCGAGGCCGGGATGGTTGAAATCGGCAAGCGCCAGCGCCAGCCGCGCGCAGAGCGCGCCGAGCGCAGCGACGGAAGCCGGCGCCAGATAGGTCAGTTCCGTCAGCCCCTGGCCTTCCAGATATTCGAGCAGCCGGACCTGGTAGCCCTGTCCGCGCACGGTCAGGACGAGGATCTCCCGTCCCTCATTCGTGGCGATCACATTGGGAACGCGCGGCGCATCCTGCTTGCTCTTGAGGTGATGGATCGCCGCATTCTGCGCCTGGAGTTCACGGGTCTCGTAGACGGCATGGCAGATCTTCAGGACGTAGCGACCGCGATCGCTATCGACGCGGAAGTTCCGATCTTGCTGGCTGCCGAGTTCGGCAACGGTGCCGGACAGACTGTAATGGGCAAGCAGGATCTCTTCCGCATCGGCAACGGTCACGTCGGGACGCGGCAGCGTCATACGATCAACAAGCGCCTCGTCGGTCATGACACCCCTCCCGCAGCATGATTCGATTACCTATTGAAGGCGATAATCAAATACTTGCTGCTGGCAGGCAACGGGAGATTGTCTTTGCCAGCAAAAGAGATGTGGGCCTCGGCCGCGTTCAACCCATGCGTTCGGAGGCGTAGCTGCCGGGGCTTGCCGGGAAGACCACGGTGCGGTTGCCGTTGATGAAGGTGCGATGGTGAATATGGGCGTGGATGGCGCGGGCCAGCACCTGGCTTTCGACATCGCGGCCGATCGAGACATAGTCGTCGGGCGACTGCGCATGGGTGATGCGCGCCGTGTCCTGCTCGATGATCGGGCCTTCGTCGAGATCGGCGGTGACGTAATGCGCGGTTGCCCCGATCAGCTTGACGCCGCGGCCATAGGCCTGCTTGTAGGGGTTGGCGCCCTTGAAGCTCGGCAGGAAGGAATGGTGGATGTTGATGATCTTGCCCGACATCTTCTGGCACATCTCGTCCGACAGGATCTGCATGTAGCGGGCGAGCACGATCAGCTCGGTGCCGGTCTGCTCGGCCACCTCCATGATACGGGCTTCGGCCTGAACCTTGTTGGCCTTGGTGACCGGAATATGGTGGAAGGGGATGTCGTGGTTGACCACGACCTTCTGGTAGTCGAAATGGTTGGAAACGACGCCGACGATGTCGATCGGCAGCGCGCCGATCTTCCAGCGATAGAGCAGGTCGTTGAGACAATGGCCGAAGCGCGACACCATCAGCAGCACCTTCATGCGCTTCTCGCTGTCGTGAAACTCGTAATCCATCGAAAAGGGGGCGGCGACCGGTGAAAAATCGGCGCCGATCTCGGTGCCCGAAAGACCCTCTTCCGAGATGAAGCTGACGCGCATGAAGAACTTGCCGGTATCGAGATCGTCGAACTGCGAGCTGTCGATGATGTTGCAGCCCTTGTCGGCCAGATAACTCGAAATCGCCGCCACGATGCCGCGCGTCGACTTGCAGGATACTGTCAATACATAGCTTCTCATGTCTCTCGCTCTTCCCTCTTCAAGACCGCCGCCGTGCTTAGATCAAAGCCCCGGCCGCGAACAGGCCTGCGCACTTTCATTGATGCGACAAATTGCAAGATGAACCGTCACGTTCTGCAAGTTCCCTCACGTTGGGCATAGCTTAGGAGAAGTTGCGCGAAAAACTGTGCCGCCAGCGCCGCCGGGATGCGTATTCTCGCCTTCGAGGGCTGAATCTAGAGTCTTTCCTGCTCAGATTGAAGCATTCTGCCGGAGCAGGTTTTCGTCAGGGCAGAGGCGATTGGCGATGGGCATACCCCTTGGTACGTCCGAGCCGATCGACTCTGATCCTGGCGGAAAGATGCCCGGCCCTTCGGGTTGGCTGAAACGGGCCGGCTGATCGACCGGCCGGCTTGGCCGTAGAGCTGGGCTACGACGCGCGCCGGCCGGTCGACCATCCGACTCCGTTTGAGCCAACAGAATGATTCAATCTGACCAGGAAAGGCTCTAGGCCGGCGGGCGGCCCGCCACCACCACCTTTCGCCGGGGCGTGGTGATTTCGTGGATGAGGGCGCCGCCGATCGACGACAGCGCCAGCGACAGGATCACGAAGAGCACCGGCTGCTTCAGGATGCCGATCGGCAGGTGGTCGGCGGCGACCCTGAGAAAAGCCAGCGTGAAGGCGTGAGTGATATAGATGCTGTAGGAGCAGTCGCCGAGATAGTTCAGCCAGCCGATAAAAGGCAGCCTGGAAAAGTCGATGGAGACCGCGCCGTAGACGATGAAGATCGCCGGGATCCCCCAGGCGTAGAACCGGCTTTCCGGCCCCATCAGCGCCTCGTTGATGAAGAGAAATGCGAACCCCAGGGCCAGTGCCGCCCATGCCCAGCGGTTCGGCAGAAGAAGCTTCTGCCTATACAACCAGCCGAGCACGACACCGGCGAGAAATTCCAGGATGATCGGCTCGCCGTAGAACCGGCTGGCCGTCATCTCAGGCAGCAGCCGGCAGACGATCAGGATCACGGCAAAGACGGCAAACATCGCTGGAATCCGGCGGACTTCCGGGAGCGGCAGCAGCAGCGCAAACACGAAGTAGAAGAACATCTCGTAATTCAGCGTCCAGCCCGGCACGACGACGGGGGTGATCGTGCTCGGATCCGCGGCATTGGCCCATGGGAGAAAGAATAGCGAGGCGATGAGATGCGGCAGGTCGAACACTGTCGATTTCAGCAATGACGGAGCAGTCAGCGCCACGACGGCCGAAAACAGCGTTGCCAGCCAATAGAGCGGCACGATGCGTTTGATGCGCCGGCGGGCGAAATCGATGGGGCTCATCGCGCGCCCGCTCGTCGTTAGCCACATCACCAAACCGCTGAGCACGAAGAAGATGTCGACGCCGGTCTCGCCATAGACGAAGGTGGAGGCGTCGACGGCGGGATTGACCTTGGCCAGCTGCAAGATCGCGTGGAAATAGACGACCATCAGCGCCGCGATAGCGCGCAGATATTGAAGCTGGACAAGCATCGAGCGTCTTGCTCCCTCGGGCTCGTGCGGGTCGCCGGTCTCAGCCGTGCCGCTGCGGTCAACTCTATACATCTGCCGGACGATCCTGCCGGATGCGCGGGCTGTCGTGGAAGCGCATATATCCGACGACGAACCACAGGAGACCGGCGATCTTCATCGAGAAAACAGCGGTCCCTCCGATCATCATATTCAGAAAAATGAAAAGAGAAAGTGAATGGGCGCAACGCCGCTGCGCCGCCGTGCGGCCCGCCGGAAACAGGCAGACGAACAGCCAGAAGGCGATGACGCCGAAGATCGTCGCCGCGTAGATCAGATAAACATAACCGCTATCGGCAAATTCGGCGACCCGGTCGACCGAAAGCCCGAGGATGGCGAGAGGATCGAGATCCATGACCTTCTTCATCGTCAGGTTGATGCGGCCGGTGAAGTTGTCGCCTGTCGCATTGGGTTTCAGGGTATAGACGAGGAAACCGGCGGCGACGATCAGCGGCATCAGCGCCAGATTGAAATTCTTCGGGATCTTCGGAAAGACGAAATAGCCGGCGATGCAGGCAAAACAGAAGATCAGCATCGTGCGCGTATCGTTGGTCACCAGGATCAGCACCGCCGTGCCGATGAACAGCAGCCGGTCCCAGCGGCCTGTTCTTTCCCACATGGAAATCAGGTAGATCGCGAGCACGCCGCAGAAATTGGCGAGCGACACTTGTTCGAGGAAGATCGACGACGAACGGTGGTCGATAATGCCGAAGGAGAAGCGCTCGGGAAAGCCGAGCGCGTTCTGGAACAGGCCCGTCGTGTTGTAGCTCAGCGGCAGTAGCCCGCGCGTATTGGCGAAATAATCGGACGGATGGACGATACTGACATAGAACGGCACGCTGACGATCTCGAAGATTAGGAAGATCATCACGGCAAGGCTCGCCCAACGAAAGGCGAGCTTCATGGTTTTCTCGTTGCTCCAGCCGCCGAGACCGGTAAAGCAGAAGATGATCAGCACGTTGCGGAAATGATCGACAAACAGCATGCGGTTGAGCACGCTGACGTAGATCGTCACGACAAGCGTGAACAGCAGGAACAGGAAGGCCGGGAGGTCGGTCTCGTAGATTCCCTTGTGCAGGATGTAGAAGATGGCGCTCGCCATGATCAGCCCCTCGCTGGCGGCGACATGGGTCAACGAGAGCGGCATGATGTTGTGGTTGATGAAAGCGAGAATGCCGTTGTAGAGCACCGACAGCAGGCCGAGCCAGAGCACCGGATAGTCGACGCGCGACGCTTGCCCGGCCGCATCCAGGCTGTTCCCCGCTATGGTGAACGTCACTGCCTTCTGGTCGAGGAGCGCCATTGTCAATTCCCCGCCGGCTTGACGGTGATGCAGGCGCCGGCTTTGGCTTTTGCCGCGGCGGCGAGAAGCCGCATTTGCGGCCGCTCGGTACCCTTTCGCGGCTGAACGTTGAACGGCTCGTCGGCCGGCCACCAATCGCCCGCCGCCCAATAAGACCAGCCGAGCCAGGCGTCGCCATTATCGGACATGGTGGAATAGATCTCGGTCAGCCCGCTCATGCAGTCCTTGTCGGCAGCGGCGCCGAATTCGCCGAGAAAGCCGCGCTTGTGGTTCTTCTTCAGCCAGGCAGTGACGCCGGTGATCGCTTCGACCGCGGCGGTGGCACCCTCGCAGGTCGGATGGGTTCCGGAGGAATCGACATCGAGATACTGGTGGACCTCATAGGCGTAGAAGTCGAGCGGATCGCGCACGGCGAGCATCACCGTGCCGTTGGCGCCGCCGATCACGTCCTTTTCCCAGCTTGCCGCGCCGCTCCAGGCGGTGCCCGGCACCAGGATGAGGTTGCGGGCGCCGACGGCGCGGATGCTGCGGATCGCCGCATTGGCGGCATCGAGCCAGTCCGTCGCCTTGATGTCGTGTGGCTCGTTCATCAGGCCGAAGAGCACACCATCCTGATTGGCGAATTCGACCGCGAGCCTTGCCCAGAAACCACCGAAGGCAGCATCCGTCGCCGGCGCCGTGCCGATCTGTACCTTGTCGTAATAGCCGAAATTATGCGGGTCGAGCAGCACGGCCATGCCGTGCTTGCGGATCACCTCGACGGTATCCTTGATCCGCTTGAGCTCGTCCTCGTCGAGCCGCCCGCCGAGCGCCGGCTGCAGCCGCTCCCAGCGGAACGGCAACCGGATGATCGTCATGCCTTTTTTGGCGAAATAGCCGATCGTGTCTTCGCTGGGATAGGTATAATTGGTGCCGAAGATGCCGCCGCGCTCACCATATTCGCCGCCGGAAAGATTGACGCCGCGAAAACAGGGCGCGTCGGCGGCAAGGGCCGGCGACGGGACGAGAGCGGCCGCAAGCAGCAGCGCCGTCAGATGTCGTCTCGTCCTCATGGCTATCCTCGCAATCGCGGCAAATCGCAACATCGGTGTCGCTGAGATTATTTTAACGGTCCGTTAGCTAAGAATTTCTAAAGTCTCAGCACCTCGGCTTCAGTCTTTCACGCTGGGCGGGACACGAGTGCGCGTATGAACCAGTATGACAGGAACAGGGTAAGCCGGCTCCCTGGCTGGCGCAGTTATGAGTCAACTCAGACTGCGCCGGAAGGCGTGCGCATGCGCAGCCCCGTCGTCCGTCCGGACGATTTTGTGCCTCCGGTGCCCGAACCCGCCGCTCCTGCCCCCACCGCTCCTGCCTTTGTGCCGCCACCGGCACGTGTCGTGGAACCCCGCCAGTCCGAGCGCCCGGCGCCTTCGCCCCCGACCGCACCTTTGAAACAGCCGGCCGTGGGCGTGCCGTCGAACGCAGTGCCTGTGCCTGCCGCACCGCTTCTCGATCTCCGCTCCAGCGTCGCGGCGATCTGGAGCCGGCGGCTGGTCGTGCTTGGTCTGGCACTGCTCGGCGCCGTTGCCGGCGGGGCGGCGGCGCCGTCCATCGGTCAGAAATTCACCGCCGTCAGCAGCCTCTATTTCGATCCGCGACAGATCGGCCTTGCCGACGCAAGCGGGCAATCGTCGGGGCCTTCGCCGGAAATGATTTCGACGCTAATCGACAGCCAGGTGCAGATCCTGACCTCGGGCAATGTGCTGCGCCGCGTCGTCGAAACCATGAAGCTTGACCAGGATCCGGAATTCACCGGCGGTCGCATCGATGGCGCCGCCGTCATCGGCACCCTGCAGAAGGCGCTGGTCATCACCCGCCAGGCCAGCACCTATGTCGTTTCGCTTGCCGCAACGACCAATGATCCCGAAAAATCTGCAAGGCTTGCCAACCAGGTCATCACCTCCTTCAACGAGGAGGAGAACAGCGCCTCGAACGGCATCTACGAAAACACCTCCTCGACGCTCGACGGACGTCTCGACGATCTGCGCCAGAAGGTGCTGGGGGCCGAGCAGGCCGTCGAAACCTTCCGCGCCGACAACGACATGGCCGCCACCGAAGGCAATCTGATCTCCGATCAACGGCTCGTCTCGCTGAACACGCTGCTGGTGACGGCGCAGGAAAAGACCATTCAGGCGAAGGCCCGCGCCGATGCCGTCGCCAATCTCCGCGTCGAGGACATCGTCGCCGGCAATCAGGCGGAGGGCGGCGTCACCTCGCCGCTGGTCAGCCTGCGCCAGCAATATGCCACCCAGGCCGCCGCCGTCGGCAGCCTCGAAAGCCAGATGGGCACGCGGCATCCGCGCCTGCAGGCGGCCCGCTCCTCGCTGCAAAGCATATCGGGCGAAATCAAGGGCGAATTGCAGCGTCTCGCCACCTCGGCAAAGGGCGAATACGAGCAGGCCAAGGCCGCCGAGGACAGCATCGCCAAGGAACTTGCCGTGCAGAAGGCGCTGCAGGCGAGCACCTCGGACAAGCAGGTGGAATTGAACGAATTGCAGCGCAAGGCGACGGCGGCGCGCGATATCTACGAGACGGTGCTGAAGCGCTCCAGCCAGACGAGCGAGGAGCAGAACCTCAACCAGAGCAACATTCGCGTCATCTCGCCGGCCGAGCCGCCTGTGAAGGCCGATGGCCCGGGAAAGAAGATCCTGCTGGTCGCCGGCGTCATCGGCGGTCTTTTCGCCGGTTTCGTCGTCGGTGCCGCGTTTGCGATCCTCGCCGGCCTCTTCGGCCATCCGGTCATCAGAAGTTATTTCAGGAAATCGCCCGCCACAGCCGCTTGATGACGGTCCCCGGTTTTCCTACATCCTGTGAGTGCCCTACTGCCGGCAGGAGAATTCCCATGCGGCCTATGATGATGCTTCTAATGTCGCTCGTTGCCGTGTCCAGCCTGGCGCCCGCATCCGCCTTTGCCGTCGACTGGACGAAATCGCTCGATTCCGGCGTTCAGCCGCTCTATCCCTACAAGGGCCTGCCCGGCGTCAAGGCGCAGCCGGACAAGAAAGAGGAAGAATCCTATAATTGCCGCACCGAAACCGTCCAGATCCGCCGCCGCTACGACGAGATCTTCCGCTCGGGCGGCATGCCAACGCTGATGTATGTCTGCGAACGCGACGGCTTCGTCACCATGGACGACAAGGTTCCGCTGCGCGGCCACTATCAGCCGGTGCGGTGAGAGCCGAAAGCGGACAGCGTCTCCGCCCCATCAGGCAGCTGTTATTGAGATCTTGTCGGTCCGGCCACCGATCTGAGCTCCGATATAGAGGTTTTCGTAACATTTCGCCGGAAAGCCCGTCTGTCGCATATGAAATGCCGTCCGGTCGATGTCGTAGTCGACACGGTGCAGGCCGATGACATCGCCGGCGAGCGTAGCGAAGGCGGCGCGTGGGTCGCCATCGCGCGGTTGCCCGACGGCGCCAGGATTGCAGAATCGTTTCCCGCCCAGTTCGAGCAATGCCTGGACATGGGTATGGCCAGCAAAAAGGATCGATGCTTCGTCCGGAAGATCGTCGAGCCCGATTTCATAGAGATATTGGTCGATCGGATCCTTCATACCGCCGTGGTAGAAATGGATCGGACCGTCGGCGATGAAACTCATCGAAGTCGCCAGCCAGGAGACCTGCTCCGGCGAAATGATCGTTCTCTGATAGTCGGTGATATCCGAAACCAGTTTCGACCGCGGGCATCCCTCGCCGCTGACAATGTAGTGGTCGTGATTTCCCAAGATGTTGACGATCCCGCGGGCACGCAGCAGATCGATACATTCGCCCGGCTGCGCGTAGTAACCCACGACATCGCCGAGCGATATGATTCGGCGGCATCCAAGCGCATCAATGCGCTCCAGCACCGCCTCTAGGGCCGGCAGGTTGCCGTGAATATCGGAAATGATCGCGATCATGTCACCACATAGTCTTCATAGTAGCGCCAGCCGCGGCCCGGGCGGATTTCCGGCGCTGCGGGCCGCTTGCCCCAAAGAAAAAGCTCTACGGCCATAAGGGCCTCGTTGTAGCCGAAAGCGGTGCGCAAGGACGTACTGCTGGAAAACCGGGGATTGATTTCGAGAAGATAGGGGATCTCGCCATCCATGCGGAATTGATAGTTTGTCGGTCCCAGCGGCTTGAAAAGGCCGGCAATCGTCTCGACCGTCTTGGCCAGCACCGGATGCTCGACGACTTCGGCATATTGCGTATTGCCGGCAACGGACAGCTTGCGACGGAAAATGATCGGCGACAGGCTGGTGCCGTCGCCGAAGCCGAAGGCGCCGACCGTAAATTCCGTGTCGTCGCTGCCGACGAATTTCTGGATCAGAAAATCGTCGCTGCTTTTCCGGCTCCAGTAGGAAAAATCATGCTCGTCCCGAAGAACGGCGATGCCGCGCGATCCGTTTCCGCGCCGCGGTTTCAAAAGCAGGGGAGGAGCGCCAAGGCGATCGATCGCATCCTGCCAGTCTGCGCTCAGGCAACTGGGTATGGCCGACAGGCCCAGGCGCTGCAGCGCTTCGCCGAAATCCCATTTGTCCTGCGCAAGTTCGATCAGATCGGGGTTGTTCAGTACGACCCGAGCGTCTGTCCCTTGGGTCAAGACCCGATTTCGATTGAAGAACAGGACGTCCGACTCCAGCCCTGGAAATACCAGATCGACGTTTTCTCGGATCAGGAGATTTTTCCAGAAGTCGAAATAGTCGGGGCTTTCTTCGCTGCGTGGCGGCTTGGCGAAGAAGTCGTCGCACCAGTAGCGGCCGATACCGTGCGCATCCCGATCGACGCCGATGATCCGGACAGAGTGCCCGGATTTCCGGAGGGAGCTGGCAATTCCTTGCCCGATGATGGCACCGACCGCGGTAACGACGACGGTGATGGGAGTTGTCTTCATGCCTGCTGCCGTCACGTTAGATCCATGGGGCCGAAGGCTTTCGCGGTCCCCGCATTCCGTATCATCTCAATGCCGTCTTTCATCGTGATCGAGGGCAACAAGTTCAGCTGGCTGAACGCCTGTGCTCCATCGGGGAAGTTTATCTTACGGAACGGCGCTTTTTCCGGCGCGTCGATGACATTGCCGCCAATACCGAAGGTGTCGTAAGCGACCACGGCGATTTCATCTGAGTTCATCGCTTCCGGATGGGAGATATTCAATATGCCTCTAACCTCAGTATGGCCGGCGCGGATCATCAAATCGGCGGCATCCCTGACGTGAATGAAGTTTCGGATACCGAGCGACCGGGGCATGCGGATATTTTCGCCGCGCGAGGCGTAGGCGATGATCCGACCGAACCAAGCCTGGTGGCTGCAGCAGCGTCCCTCCGTATCGTAGATCTGCGGAAAACGCAGGCTGCAAAACCGAAAACCCTGCTTTTGCGCCGCCCAGGCGAAGACTTGTTCCGCGAGACCCTTGGTCAGACCGTAGGATGTGAAATTGCCTGGATCCAAGATCTCGTCGGAAGAGGCCGAGCCTGCATAAACAAGAACGCTGGCGCCGAGCTCCTTGACCAGCTGCGCGACATCAACAGCGCTGGCAGTATTGACGTCGAAATTCTGTCTGCGCCCCTTGTCACCGTCGCCTGCAAAACTCGCCGCGCAGTGGAAGACGATATCGGCAGAGAGCCCCTCCGGCACCTTGGCCTCGGAGGCGCCGAGATCGAGGACGATATCGTCCGCCGCCGATCGTCCCGCTGTCAATATCTTGATATCGAGCGCCCGCAGCCGCTCGATAATTTGGCTTCCTAGCATCGACCGCGGACCGATGACGAGGGCTGTCGTCATGCCGCTTCGGCTTCCATCAGCAAAGCAACGCAAAGATCGGGAAATTCGATGCCGACGCGCAGCATCGCTTCGAGGTTTTCCTGGAAATCCGGCAGTGTCTTGAGAACGCCGAGCGGAAGCGGCTTGAGATAGATCCCTTCCTGGTAGGTCATCGAATAGCCGTGACGTTCCAGTTCCTGCTGGAACGTATCGCGGCAATATTGCCGACGGTGCCCAAGTGCCAGATCGTTCGCATTCAGACTGTAGATGTCGTCGATCTTGCCGAGCTCGACCCCGAGTCTCCGGTTCATCGACTTTGCGTTCGGAACTGCTGCAAAGAGCCTGCCGTCCGGCGTCAGGAATTTTCTGAACCGGTCGAGAACCACGCCCGGATCCTCGACGTGCTCGAGAACAAAGCCCATGACGATGGTGTCGAAGCGTTCTTCCGTATCGAAGTCCTCGAAGTAGGAGAAGACGACCTCGCCGGAGAAGTCAGGGCTTTTCTCGTTGAAGAGATCGATGACGACCTGAGAGCCCTCAATGATGACGTGGCGGTCGCAGGCAGCGTTGAAGATGCCAGGCGTGTATCCATGCCCAATGCCCAATTCCAGCAGCGAGCCGCAATGGCCGAAGCGCTTGATGATCCGCTCGGGGTACCAGTTGAGGATGAGATCGTTCTCGATCGCCGTTGCACCGTTCGGACGATACTCTGACGTTACCGCATCGAGGTTTATGGCTGCTGCTGTCATTGTGCAAATTCCTTCGAGTCGATGGTTCCCGAACGCACCGATATGGTCCCTTCGGTTCCGAAGTTGGCGACGACGATCGTCCGGCTCATGGACATTTTTATAGGATTCCATGCTTGCTGGTAGCTGTGCACCCTAGCCGTCAATCCAGACGAGGTTCAGTCCGGGGCGATGCAGGCTCGGCTGCTGTGCTATGGCAGCCCTTGCTTTTAACGGATTGAGCCCGACAAAAACCACGTCGACATCGTCTGCGAGGGTTGCAGGTGCAATGACCGGCTTTCCGAAATGGCTGGTACCTTGCAGGTTGGGATTCTGGTCGAGGAAGACGCTGAGAGCGACATCGCTTTCCACCCGGCTACAGATCCAGCTTCCGTAAAAGCCTGATCCGTAAATTGCCGCGCGGCGACCGGCAAACTCCTTCGCTGCCTCGTTGAGCCGAATGGCGGCTTGTTTCCAGAAAGCACAAATCTCCCTGGCCTTGTCCGTTGCCGTAGCGATCTCGGCCCTGTCGATGGTCAGCGGAACAGAATCGTCTGCACGTTTCGCAATGACGAAGAATGCGCCCGGAAAAACCTCCGTGTCGATCGTATCGACACGGAAGCCGGCCAAGCTGAAGGCCCGCTTGAACGATGGGATGCTGAAATGGTTGAGGTGATCGGCAACCGCCATGTCCCCCGGATTGGCGGCGACGTCGGGCATGGACAGGAGAAGACGCCCTTCGGGGGCGAGGAGATCATGCAGCGCCTTGAGAAAGGCGACCGGCTCGGGCACATGCTCAATCACGAAATGGCTCATGATCGCCTGGAAGCGACCAACCCATTCGGCCGGTATTGTATAGGATGCCTGATCTTCCGGTGCGACCCATCCCTGCCAGGCGGGCCTGTAGTCGGCGCTGACGTCGAAGACGTGCGGCCGAAGATCTGGTCGTGCCTTATGCATCTTGCGCAAGGTCGTCGATTTCGCCGCGCCATAATCGAGAATGGTGGCGCCTTGCGGCAGGTCGAGCAGGCGCAGGCTCACGGCTGCCTGATGGTCGGTGCGGTAGATCGGCTGATTGTCCGCACCGATGGCGAAAATCTGGTCGTGATCGTCCGACTCCATCGATATCTGGTAGGACGTATCGTAGAAGGCCTTGATATCGGGCAGATCGCCGGATTGCGCATGCCCGCATTCATCGCAAACGAAGGCGAGCGTCGGAATATCGACGAACGCCATGGTCGTTGTGAGCGCCGGCGCCGACGCCTCATATGAGGCTTCGGCAATATGCGACCCGCAGACGCGGCACGCTGTCATATGGTGTTCTCCCCATCGGTCACCAGTTCCGGGAGGATCTTGCTGAAATCGACGCCGGCGGCGAAGGAGCCGCACCATCCGATGCGGACGCCGAGCGGTTCGGCAAAATTGAAATACCGGAACTGAATGCTCCACCGCGGCGTCTTCGAAACGTTATGCCCACCCTGATGCATTGTCAGGAAGTCCATCAGAATGAGGTCGCCCGGTTCGGGAAGCGGTGCGACGACGTTATATTTTGCCAGGCGTTCGTCGACGCGATCCATGAACAGCGCATAGGCGCCGGTCTTTCCAAGACCTGCGTCATCGCGATAGACAGGGATCAGGCCCTCGGCATGGGAGCCTTCGGCGATCTGCACCGGGCCCATGTCCGGGGTAACCGGCAGCAGCGGCGTCCAGAAGACGATACCATCAAGGCTTCTCAGCTGGCCGGGAAATTCCTGGTGCCATTGCGCGCGGAATTTCTCTTCGCCGGGATTGTCGATGCGGATGCCGTAACCGCCGGCAGCGATGCCGGGGACGGAACCGGGCCGCAGATCTTCGAATACCGCAACATTTTTCGCTTTGGTGACGAGCCGCATGAAGGCCGGGATCTGCTTCACCGCATCATAGACTTCGCCGCCCCACGAACGGTTCTGGGCGATCAGCTTCGGATAGGCGATCGTCATGGCCTCATGCGTGGTTTCGGTCGGAGCGTCGACGCCGTACTTTCTGCAGAGGGTTTCGACGATCTTGCGAATACCTTCCTGGATAGGCGCGATATCGGCGGCCGGATCGTAGAAGCCGCGTATGACGAGGTAACCGTTGCTGTCGAATTCAGCGCGCAGGCTGTCCGTGAACTTCGGGTTTGCGTTGGTCATGATGTTACCGTTTCCTCCTTCAGGAAGCCTTGCCACGCCACGGTGGCCGGGATGAGACAGTTATGTGCCTCCGGACCCATTCGGGCGATTAGATCGAGTACAGAAACATAGGGGGTGAACGAGCCTCCGGGTTGTGGCCAGGGGGTGCGGCTGTAATCCATGTAGTCCACCTGCACGCCAGCTCGTTCGAAGGCTTTGTGATCCATATAGTTCGACGCGCCATGGCCGGTGAGATAGCGATTGCCGCCGGCCTTCAGAACGATGTCGAGCACGCGCTGCCAGGAAGTGCCCTCGACGCCCATATTGCTGGTTCTTTCGACCGTCCGGTTCGCACCGATGCCGAGATACCGGGCTGGCTCCTCGATGCTGGCGATCAGCAGCTTCGGCAGGGAGGAATGGCTGTAGACGCTGTCGAAGATCGAGAGAGCATCATCGATGAAGGGTGCGCCAAGCAGCGACTGACGCAGCAGCGCGCGATGGCTCGCCTTCCAGTCCTCGCCTGCCGCTGCGAGCTCGGAGATCTTCTGGAAGCTGCCTTTGCCGGCAAGCGGGATCGTCATCCAGCAGCGATCGTTGCCGCGCAGAAGCTGGATGCGGTTGGTGAAGCTGCCTTTCGAAAACTGCGTATCGTCGAGATAGACATAGCTGTCGGCGATCATGAGCTGTTCGAAGAAGCCCGGCCAGGGAAACAGCATCGGTTGCGTAATGACGACGGCAGTCATGTTACACGTTCTCCAGTCGCGGCTCAGGTCGCATCACGTCGCGCGTCATGCCACCAGCCACACGGCGGTGGCGCTCCGTCATTTGCCGACGCACTTGAGATATCCTCCCGGCGAGCTGGACAGTACCAGCTTGCCGTTCAGGGCTTCGTCGGTCTCGAAACGATCGGTCTCCTCGAGATACATGTTGAGCGCCGTATAGGGCTCATCACCCGGATGCCAGATTTTCGAGCGTCTGTTCGGCGTCAGCGCCGTATCTTTTCCATAGCCGAGCAGAGTATCGGCAACGACGATATACTGGCCCTCGGTAACTAGCGGGCCGTAGCAGCGCAACTCGTCGAGAACGTGGTCGCGGCTGTGATCGCTGTCGAGCACGACCATGACCGAAGCGCCGGCCGGAATTTCCGCTTTGACCTTGGCAAGCGTCTCCGCTGTCGTCGAAGGGCCCTCGATGAGTGTGATCAGCGGCGAGAGCGGATGTTTTTCGACGGTATCGCGGTTGTGGGCGCGGATGTCGATGTCGACGCCGATTACCTTGCCCTTGCCGATGACCTTCAGCAGCGAAGCCATGAAGATCATCGAGCCGCCGCGCGCTACACCCGTTTCGATGATGACGTCGGGTTTGGTGTTCCAGATCACTTCCTGGGTGGCAATCACGTCGGCCGGCATCTGAATGATCGGCACGCCCATCCAGGACCAGAGATAGGCATAGTCATACTTGTCGAGCGTCAGCAGCGTATTCAGCGACTGCTGGAAAGCATCTTCGTCATTGCCGAGCGCAAGCGACATTTCGCGCTTGCGGGCTTCGAATTCGAGGCGATCGTCCTTGGTGGTCATAAGTCTATGAAACCTTCTGTATATTCTGCGCTCAGGCCGATTGGCGGAGGTGAACGGAGCTTTTGTCCTGATGGCTGCGGACGACCGAGATCAGCGTCTCCGCCACGCGGTCGATATCGGCCTCGCTCATGTCGTGGTAGCTCGGCAGGTTGATCGCTCGCTCCGGAATGCTCCAGGCGTTGATGTTGGCCGGCTTTTTTCCGAACATCGAAAGGCTGGAAAGCGGGTGGAAGAAGACGCGCGCGTCGATATTGGCGGCTTCGAAGGCCTGTTGTAGCACTTCGCGGGTGATGCCGGTGGCGGGATGGAAGACGGCCGTCGGCATCCAGGCGCCGTTGATCGTGCCGGTATATTCCGGGTTCATGCTGATGCCGTTCAGGGTCGAGAGACGCACCATATAGGCGGCGAGAATTTCCCGCTTGCGGGAAACCAGCTCCTCGATACGCTCCAGTTGCGCGCAGCCGAGCGCTGCCTGGATGTTCGACATTTTATATTTGAAGCCGATCGCATCCGGCCAGAACTGCTTCTTCTGGCTGCGGGCACGGCCGTGGTTGCTGAGCGTCAGCACCTTTTCATGGAGATCGGCGTCGTTGGTGACGAGCATGCCGCCTTCGCCCGTGGTCAGCGTCTTGGTGCCGTGGAAGGAGAAAGTGCCGAATACGCCCATGGAGCCGGCGCGGCGACCATGCCAAACCGAGCCGATCGCCTCGGCTGCATCCTCGATAACGGGAATGCCTGTGCGACGGCTGATATCCAGCAGCGCATCCATATCGCAGAGATTGCCGTAGATATGGGTGGCGACAATGGCGCGCGTGCGTGGCGTGATATGACGCTCGACCTCCGCAGGGTCGATGCACCAGGTATCGGGCAACACATCGACGAACACGGGCTCGGCGCCCAGATGCTTGATCGGTGCGACGGTCGCGATCCAGTTGGTATCAGCCAGGATCACCTCATCGCCCGCGCCCATGCCGAGCGCGGCAAGCCCCATATGCATCGCGCCGGTGCAACTCGATGTCGCGATTGCAAATCCACTGTCGAGATAGGCGGCAAAATCGCGCTCGAAGCGATTGATGTAGTCGTAGCAGCGCGCGCCCCAGCCGTTCGCAGCCGCATCGGCGGCATAACCGGTTTCCAGCTCGGTGATCGATGGTTTGGTGTAGAATATCCTGTTCGTCATGCCTTGTTCTCTTGAGATGAGGGCCTGAAACTCGCAAAGCCGGGGGCACATTAAAATTGACTAACTCATGAAACTGGCGCGAGGCTTAGCGTTGACCGCAGAGCTCCGCGCGACCATCCGTCTCAGATGATCACGTGCTGGATGAGGTCCTGCTCGCTGAAGATCAGGTTCGGCTTGTAGCCGCGTGCGACGAACTCTCCGTGGCGTGCGGCGTCGGCAATGAAAACGGCTGTGTGTTTGGTGAGGCCGACATCATGTCCCGCCGTTTCCTCGATGACATCAATCGCCGCCGGCAGGCCGAGTTCGCGCAGCATCTCTTCGATGGAACGCCGGTCGGCGATGCCGCTTAGCATCAGCTGGCTGACGCCCTCGGTTGCGCCGACCTGATAGGCAAGCGTCTGGATCGCCACCATTAGCGGTAGTGAGTTGCGGATATGGACGACTTCCGGATGGTCGTGCATGCCGCCGATCGCCAGGCGTGTATAAAGCTCGTAGGCCTTGATGAAGTCCTTGCGTTGCGCCCAAAAACGAAATGCAACGGCCATGCGGTTGAGCGTGAAGACCTTGCATAATTCTTCGAATACGACGCGGGATTCGCGGGTCGTGGCAAGATTGCCGCGCTTGGAGCCGATGTAGAGGAAATATTCGAGACCGCCGCGATATTTGTCCCAGGAAGTCATGACATCGTCATTACCGGCCTGCTGCCGGTTCGGCGCGATCTTCGAAACGGCAACCGAGCGGTAGAACGGCTGTTTCAAGAAAGCGACGGCGCCTTGATCGAGGAAATGCGCGAGATAGGAGAAGGCCCAGAAGCAGAAATCGCGGGGAACCCAGGAGGAACGCAAGGCCGAGGCGCGATAGATGCCGATCTCGGGGAAGATGTGGCGCTCGCAGATGAATTGGAACACGGCTGCAAAATTACGCTGCTCGAACTTGATGGTCTCATCGATCGCGTAGAACTGAGAGAGGTCGCGGTTGGCCACCTCGTCGTAGAAATACCAGGGCGCATGACAGGCGGCGACATCGGGGTTGGTATCCAGATAGGCTATCGCCGCCTCGACGCCGCCTGGGATTAGGAAATCGTCATCGGCAAGGTATATCGAATATTCGCCGACCGCGTGATGGAAGGCGCAGGCGAGGTTTGGGCCTGCGCCACCGTTAACGGCCCGGCGATGATAGTGAATCGGCAGCCCCTTGGCGATGAATTCCTCGACGATTTGCGTCGTGTTATCCGTTGAAGCGTTGTCGGAGATGACGATCTCGTAGGGAAAGCTGAAATTGTATGTCCCGCAGTGCTCGAGCGCGTTTCTGAGATAGGCTTCGCGATTGTAGGTCGGGATGCAGATGCTGAGTTTGATACCGCTCAAAGGCTTCTCTCCTGGCTGTAGCTCTCAAGCGCGGCGTCGCGCTCGCTGATGACGCTCGGCATAAACGGCCAGGCGATGGAAAAGGCGGGATCATCCCAGCGGACCCCGCGGGCAAGTTCCGGTACGTAGCTTTGCGACATCTGGTAGAAAAGCTCGCAGTCGTCCTCGAGGGTCAGGAAGCCGTGCGCGCATCCGACAGGTATGTAGAAGGCGTTGTGACGGATGGCATCGAGTTCGACGGAGGCCCATTTGAGATAGCTCGGCGAATCCGGCCTGAGATCGAGTGCCACGTCGAAGACCCTGCCGCGCGTGGCGCGCACCAGCTTCGCCTCCGGCCGCGGTTCGGCCTGGTAATGCATGCCGCGCAGCGTCCCGAGCAGGTGGTTCCGGGAGACGTTGCACTGCGGGTAGACGGGCACCAGACCCCGCGCCGCAAAGGTCTGTGCATCGAAGGTTCGTGCGAACATTCCCCGGTCGTCGGAGCGCGCGTCGACTTCCACGACAAAGGCGCCCCAAACCGCGGTCGGAAGGAATTTCATCCGAGCACCGTCAGTTCCGGCACGGCAACTGCGAAGCGTCCGCCCCAGGCGCCGACCCTGCTATTGGCCGCCACGACTTCGTTCTTGATGTTCCAGGGCAGGATCAGAATGTAGTCCGGCTGCGTCTCGTCCATCTTCTCAGGCGCGTAGATCGGCAACTTGCTTCCCGGCAGGAAATGCCCCTGCTTGTGCGGATTGCGGTCGACGACGTATTCGATGAGATCCGTGCCGACGCCGCAGAAATTCAGCAGCGTATTGCCCTTGGCCGCAGCGCCGTAGGCGGCGACCGTCTTGCCGCTGCGTTTGGCTTGCTCGAGGAAGGCGAGCAGACCGTCCTTGATCGGCGCCACGCGGTTCTGGAAGGCCTCGTAGATCTCGACCTTGTCGAAGCCGGCGGCCGCCTCATCGGCGCGGACCTTGGCAAGGTCGTGACCGATCGCGTGAGCCGTGGATGTTGCACGGCAGGCCAGCACGCGGAGGCTCCCGCCATGCGTCGGCAGTTCTTCTACGTCGAATACCTTGAGGCCGTGCGCGGCGAAGACTTTTTCGACGGCGAGCAGCGAAAGATAGTAGAAATGCTCGTGGTAGACCGTGTCGAACTGGATGTTTTCTATCAGCCGCAGCAGATGCGGGAATTCAACGCTGACGACGCCGTCGGGTTTCAACACGGCCGAAAGCCCGCCGACGAAGTCGTTGATATCGGGCACGTGGGCCAGCACGTTGTTGCCGATGGCAATGTCGGCGGCAAGACCGCGGGAGACAAGGTCGGCAGCCGTTTCTTTGCCGAAGAAGCGCGCTTCGGTGGGAACGCCGATCTGCCGCGCCACCTCCGCGACGTTCTCGGCCGGCTCGATGCCGAGCACCGGCACGCCGGCCTCGACGAAATGCTTGAGCAGATAGCCGTCATTGCTCGCCACCTCGATCACCTGCGATGCCTCATCGAGGCCGAAACGTTCGCGGGCCATGATGGTAAACCGGCGGGCATGCTCCACCCAGCCGTCGCTGTAAGAGGAGAAGTAGGCATAGTGGCTGAAGATGTCTTCCGGCGGGACGAAGGCATCGGCCTGCACCAGCCAGCATTCTGAACAGACGAAGGCGCGCAGCGGATAGGATGGCTCCGGCTGCTCAAGCTGATCTTCCGTCAGATAGGCATTGGCGAGCGGCGTCGAGCCGAGGTCGACGAAACGATGCTTCAACGGAGCATCGCAGAACCGGCAATTATGCGCTGTCATGATACTGTTTCCTCATAGGCCTCAATCTGGCCGAGCGAGAAGGCGCGCATGTCGGCTCCGTCACGGTTGGCCTTGTACCAGGCGGCTGTCCAGTCGATGGTCTGTTGCAGGCTGAGCCGCGGGTGCCAGCCGATCGTGTCGAGTGCCAAGGCCGAGCTCAGCGTCAGCGCCGGCGCTTCCGGCAGATGTTCCCCCGGCGCCAGCCGCCACACGTCTTCGACGCGGTGCGCACGCCCGAGCGCCTCGGCAAGTTCGGAAACGGTGGCGAAGCTTTCGGGACGCGGGCCGAAATTCAACGCATCCGGCAGATTGCGCCCCCGCTTCTCGGTCAGCATTTGCGCGAAGCTGAGATAACCGCCGAGCGGCTCCAGTACATGCTGCCAGGGGCGGATCGCCGCGGGATAACGCAGCATGATCGGCTGGTTGCTTTCGAAGGCGCGGATGAAATCCGGGATCAACCGGTCCTTTGACCAGTCGCCGCCGCCGATGACGTTGCCGGCGCGCACGGTCGCCACCCTGATATCGCGTCCTCTAAAGAAACTGTCGCGGTAACTCTGGACAACGAGCTCGGCACACGCCTTTGAATTAGAATAGGGATCCTTGCCGCCGAGTGTATCGGTCTCGATGAAAGGAACGCCGCTGCCGCCATTGGCATAGACCTTATCGGAGGTAACGACGAGAACGGTCTTGACTGGTGGCGTCTCTCGGACAACATCGAGAAGATTCGCGGTTCCCATCACGTTGGTCGCAAAGGTTTCGGATGGATTATCGTAGGAGCGCCGTACCAGCGCCTGCGCGGCCATGTGGATGACAACCTCGGGCTCGAAATCGATGAGGCGCTGTTTGAATGCCGCCGCATCCCTGATGTCGGCGATGTGATGGCTGCTCCCGTTCCAAGGCGAGAGCCGCGTATAGAGAGAAGGGTTGGTCTCTGGAGCCAGCGAGACTGCCGTCACTTCTGCGCCGAGCTTTTCAAGCCACAGAGAAAGCCAGGATCCCTTGAACCCGGTGTGTCCCGTCAGGAACACGCGCCTGCCATTCCAGAAGTCTGTCAAGCCCATATCTTCCACGGTGCCTTTCCGGAACTCCAGAGCTCCTCGAGCTGGTGGCGCTCGCGGAGCGTATCCATGGGCTGCCAGAAACCATTGTGACGGAATGCAGCCAGTTGTTTGTTGGCCGTCAGCCACTGCATTGGGCCCGCTTCCCAAATTGTGTCGTCACCCCCTATGAGGTCGATCACCGAGGGGTTGAGCACGAAGAAGCCGCCATTGATGCGCTGGCCATCGCCCTCAGGCTTTTCGATAAAGGCAGTCACGACGTCGTTCTCAATGTTGGTGGCGCCGAAGCGGCCCGGAGGCGTCACCGCGCACATCGTCGCCTTCAATCCGTGACTGCGATGGAATGCGATCTCCGCGGAAACGTCGACATCGCCGACGCCGTCGCCATAGGTCATGCAGAAGGGTTCGCCTGGTGTGAGATGGTCGCGAATGCGCCCGAGACGGCCGCCGGTCATCGAATGCATGCCGGTATCGACCACGGTCACTCGCCAGTTCGGTCGTTTGCCGCCGTGATAGTTGATGCTGTTGGCACCGAGGTCAACGGTGATGTCGCTGTGGTGGAGAACAAGGTTTACGAAATATTCCTTGATCATATACCCCTTGTAGCCGGCGCAGATGATGAAGTCATCGAGCCCGTGATGGGCATAGATGTTCATGATGTGCCAGAGGATCGGCATGCCGCCGATTTCGACCAGGGGCTTAGGCCGCACGCTGGTCTCCTCGGCAAGGCGCGATCCGAGACCACCGGCGAGAATTACGACTTTCATGCCAAGCGAGCTCCCCGGGTGTTTATAAACAGTTGTGTTCCGGCCGCCTGCCGGCGAGGGCGTCCACATGCGAGGCGCTCACAGGCGGAACGGCCGTATGGGCATCCTCCTCCCGGTATCCGATTTCGTTCTTGTGCGAGCCTTGCGGGGTGTCGGACGAGGCTGCCGCGCGTTCGGCAGGCCGTTGACAAAAACGGTTCAATCGGCAACGAAACCGCCTCTGACCCTTCCCCGGCACGCTTTTTGCATTGTTACTAATATTCTAACTCTTGGGGAGAAAGTGCCATGCAATGGAACACATCGGCGGATTTTGCGCCTCTTGTTCTCTTTCTCGGCGACCGGCACAAGCGCAAGATCGTCAGGACGCTCCACGACGCAGCCGAAGTTCTGATGGTGGACTGGCCGTTTGAGGATGGCGAGGAGTATGTCGCGGCGGTGAAGGCCTGCGCCGATGCCGTCATGGGGCAAACGGGGATGGACGAGTTCAGGGAATTGCTTCTGAGCGCTGCCAGAGAAGCCGGCATCGGGGTTCTGACCGTTATTCCAGACAGCAGGAAGGCGACGGCCGAAATGGCCGCGTGAAAGCCATCATTTATTCCATCATGCGCCGACCGAAGCGGCGCTGACGCATAAAGTGCACATGCTGCGAACCGCCCGATAAGCGAAAGCTCTGCTGATGGTTCCCGCGGGATACCGGTCAACCGGCCGCTTACTGTCGACGGACGCACACGTCGTCACGAAAAAAACCTCACTTCGGAATCCCGAAATTCCCCTGCTTCGGGATTCCGAAGTGCTATATAGATTATGGAGGAGTTCCAGGAGTCGCCGCGTGAATCATTTAATGCCAGCAGCGACGTACCGCTTCGAATTCGTCAAGGATGGAGAAAATCTCCTGCACATAATCCGTCGCGGTCCATTTGCGAGCACGGATATGACCCAGTTCGATCATTTGCTGGCGCAGTGCGGGGTTTACCAGCAATTGTCGAACCGCCGCGGCGATTGAGTCCGGCGCCAACGCGTCGACATATAAGGCCGCATTCTCCAATTGTTCCTGGGCGCCGTCATAGTTCGACGCAATCACCGGGCAACCGAGAGCAAAGGCTTCCAGAGGCGGCAAATTATCCGGCCCGAAGAGGCTTGGATAGGCAAGCGCGAACGCTCCCTGATAAAGCGCGGTCAAGTCTTCACGGGTGACAAAACCGAGGAACAGCACCTGCTGCTCTACACCAAGAGTGCGCGCCAGCGAACGAAGGTGGTCGAGATTACCGTGATCAGACCCGACCAGAGCAAGCTGGAATGGCTCAGCCTCTCCATCATTGATCAATCGTAGTGCGTGCAGCAAATTGGCGTGGTTCTTGTGCGCCCAAAACTGTGCCGGATAGTACAGGTATCGACCGGTAATTCCCAGCGCCTGGAGCCGGGATGCGTTGTCGGCCGCAGGTGGATTGAAGCAAAAGCTTGGGGTCGGCAAGGGGAGGACACGGATACGCTTTGCGGGAACGCGGTAGAAGTTTTCGATTTCGCGGCGCCCCTCTTCGGTGCCTGTGATGACATAGGCAGCACGTCTGACATAACGGCTGAAGAACTCTTCGCGGACATCCCACAGGCTGCCCAGACTGACTTCGGGAAACCAGGGCTGCAGCCTGTGCTGCAGGTCAAACACCGTGGTGATGTAAGGCACGTCGAAAGCTTCGTGCTCGTAGTGTCCGATCGACCAGGTGAACTCGATTTCTTTGCGAACCAACACTGCGGCGGCCCGACTGATTTGGGGGCTCTTTTCGAGCGCCCTATTGTCTTTTCCCAATACGCGCCGGAAGAAACGCTTGACGCGCCGGCGTCGCGTCAGCGGTGGCTCGGGAGCGTCCATGGCGGAAATATGCACGTTGGCCGGACGGCCCGGAAGGGCGGAAAAATCCTCTTGCTTATGGTGCTCGCAAATCACGTGGAATTCGTGATGCGACTTCGCTGCCAGCTCCAGAAAGGACCTGAAGATATCCTGCTGATAGGTAAATACGCCGCCAGAGTGCGGGGAAGGGTCATTGAAGAAAAAACCGACCTTCAAGCTGCGCTCCGTTGCTGGCCTTGGCCGGTAGCTGTGGGTCGGCCCGACATTTTCCGCACGACATAGGTCATGTTCCAATCGCCGCTGGACAAGGCCTTGTCCGGCTGCAAAAACGGGCACCGCAGAAGAACCTCAAAACCGAGCGCTGTCAGCAAGTCGACCATTTCCTGCGGGAAATAAAACCGCACATGATGGTTCTCGCTGAAATGCTTCACCGCACCGTCGGCATATTCGACCTTGAAGTCGAAGTTGACGACGGCTTGTTGTGCGACCGCATCCACGGTTGTACGGGAGATGCGCTCCACCTTGCGCTTGTCGTCCGCATCCTGCCTCACCTTGTGGGGAGAATACTGCGGCAGCACCGCCGTGCCGTTCCACACATCGAAAATGAAAATGCCGCCGGGCGCCATTTTCTTCGCGACATTCTTCAAGGTCAGCTCAAAATCGGCAAAGTCGGTGAGGTAGCCGAGTGCCGCGAACATGGCCAGCACGACGTCGAAAGAACCCTGGATTGCGTCGGCAGTCTGAAACGAGCACTCATGAAATCGCACATCCAGCCCGCGTTCTGCCGCGCTATTACGTGCCACCGCCACCATTCCCGATGAGATGTCACTGCCTTCGACGACATAACCCGTAGTCGCCAACTCCATGGCGTGGCGACCGGTACCACAGGCCAAATCCAGAACCCGAATTGGCCCATCGTTTTGACGCGGCGCATGCTGCTCTATCAGAGCCGCGACAAAGCCGGCCTCACCAGCATAGTCCTTATCGCGGTAGATCAGGTCATAGATCGCGGAGTACTCGCCGAACGGAATCGGCTCTTGCTCTTTGCCTGTCATGGACGCACCAGCACTCATTGGTCCAACGCTTCGATCAGGCTCTGACAGACATAGTCGATATCATCATCAGCGATCGCCGGGCCACTCGGCAGGTAAAAACCACGCAGACCAAGGTCGTTCGCAACCGGGCATTCATCGGCGCTGGTCCAGCCGCGATTGATAAAAATTTCCTGCATGTTGTAAGGCAGGAAATTCTCGCGGCTTTCGACGCCTTTTTGCGCCAGCGCCTGCATCACTTCTCCGCGCCGACCCGCATTGCGTCCGCTGACGAGCACCATGTACATCCAGTGAACGTTACGGGCATACGGCTTTTCCACCGGCAGCTGCAGGTCGTCGCGTCCGCCCAGGCGTTGCGTATAGGCGTTCGCGATGCTCCGTTTGGCGTCGATGATCTGTTCGATCTTGCCGAACTGGGCATGCCCGATCGCCGCCTGCAGATTTGTCATCCGGAAGTTATATCCGATGTCCTTGTGCATGAACTTGTTCTTGTCGCCGAACGCCAATCCCTTGAGATTGCGTGCGCGAGCGGCCCACTCGGCGCTATTCAGTGTCAGCATCCCGCCTTCGCCGGTGGTGATCACCTTGTTGGCGTAGAAACTGAAGCAGCCGATGTCGCCGATACCCCCGACCTTGCGGCCTTTATAGCGCGCGCCATGAGCCTCGGCACAGTCCTCGATGACGTAGAGATTGTGCTCGCGAGCAACTTCCATCACAGGATCCATGTCGACCGGGTGGCCAAACAGGTGAACCACCAGGATCGCCTTGGTCCTGGGCGTGATCTTTGCTCGCAACAGCGTTGGATCGAGATTCAAAGTATCGGCTTCGGAGTCGATCGGCACTGGATGCGCGCCCTGGTACAGCACGGCGAAAAACGTTGCCATATTGGTCAGCGAGGCCACCAGCACCTCGTCGCCGGGGCCGATCGACAGGGTCGCCAGTGCCAGGTGAAGTGCAGTAGTGCCGCTAGACACCGCTACGCCATGGTCACAATCGCAATAGGCCGCGAATTCCTGCTCGAACATTGGCAGGTAGTCGCCAAAGAAACCCGAGATAGCGCCTTGGGCCAAGGCATTGTTGACGTGATGGGTCTCTTCAGCCCCCAGCAATGGCTGCGAGACAGGCACGCGACGTATGGACACGGATGAATCCTGACGTAAAGGGTCAATTGACATGATTTAGGTACCGGCTGCCAAAGGAACGTCGAGACGGAACGTATCGCTTTCATATTCCTTGCCGCCACGCGGCCCGCTGGTAAAGACCAGCAGCTCCGCATCATCCAGGCCGACAAGAGCATGGCGCACATGCGGCTTCGTCACGGTGAAATCGCCCGGATTCATCACAGTCTCGACCATTGGCTCGCCGGGTACCTGACTGACCAACATGATGCGGCCCGAGATCAGATAGTTCCACTGAGTGGTTTGCTTGTGGTAATGATTGCCGCGTACGGCGCCTTTTGAAAAGGTGATGCGGGTAATCGCGTTGATATTCTCGTTTTCGAGAAGATCGGTAATTTCGCCACGAGCATCCTTGAATGCGGGGATCAGCGAGATTCTCTCCATTGCGTGCTCCTTAAGCGTAATCAGTCGACGATTTTAGGGAAGGGGATCGGGATAATGAATTTGCCTCCCCGGCGCCGAAATTCGTGCAGGTTCCCGATGATTTCCTCGGCGAAATTCCAAGCCAGGAGCAAAGCATAGTCGGGCTGGTGATTGAGCAGTTCTTCGTCGGATACCACTGGAATGTGCGCTCCGGGGGTATAGCGACCAATTTTCAGCTTTGATTTCTCAGTGACGAAATCAAGTATGTCGGCGTCAAGCCCGCAGTAATTCAGCAAGGTCATGCCCTTGGCGGGAGCGCTGACGGCCGCGATCCGTTTGCCTTCATGCTTGAGCGAATGAAGCAGCCACGTCAGTTCGTCCTTGTTGCGTCGCACGGCAGCGGCAAATTCGGCCAGTTTTTCATGGCTGTATATGCCCATATCCACTTCTGCCTGCGCCATCCGTTCTGCGTCCTGCGAGGCAGGCCACATGCCGATCCGGCCGACATGCACCCGGAAAGAGCCGCCATGGATATCGCGCTCCTCAATGTGAAATATTTCCAGGCCGTGTTTGCGGAAAAACGCCAGCAAGGGTTTAACCGACAGGTATGAGAGATGCTCGTGGTAGATCGTGTCGTATTCGTTGTGCTTGAGCAGATTGACGAAATAGGGCGCTTCAAAAATGAACACGCCGCGTTCGCTGAGCAATTCCTTGACACTGGATATAAAGCTATCGAGGTCATCCACATGGGCAAAGACGTTGGTCGCCGTCACCACCGATGCATGACCTTTGTCAGCAACGATGGTGCGCGCCGTATCTTCATTGAAAAAATCACAGACCGTGTCGATGCCGTTGGCCTGCGCGATCATGACGATGTTTGCCGCAGGGTCGACGCCTTGCACCCGCAAGCCTTGGCTTTGGAAAGCTCCCAGCAACACACCCACATTGCTGCCGATATCCACCGCCAAGTCCTTTGGCCCCAATTTAAGGCGTGCAACCACACTGGCAGCGAACTCGGACCAGTGGGCTTGGCCGGTGCGGGTGGTGGAGGACTCATAGGGATAGTCGTTCCGGTATAAAACCTCTGGAGATACGACATGACTCAACTGAGCCAATCCACAGTCGTCACACATCACCACCTGCAAAGGATAATGAATGTCCGGCTCACGCGCTTGATCCTTGCGCCGGAATTGGTCGGCTGGAGGTGTAAAACCCAAGTCGAGAAATTTATGCAACTTGGTACTGCCACACATACGACAATTCATGGGTGATATCCCTTTATTTCCTATAGTCCGAAACCCAGCCGGCGATGCACTTATTCGACAGCAGACCGCTGAATTCAGCTGAACAAGGGTTTGCGAAATCGGTGTACTGAATATTGAACGGACGACGGCAATGCAACGAAGTTTTTCCGATCCGAGCGGCGTTACAGCACTGATCTCGCCCAAAAGTCGATCCCGTGCGCAACATTCTTCTTCGATGCATCGTCGGCATGAGGCCTGCCTGACGGTTTCGGATATGGGACTCAAGGTCGCTCACGCAACTGGACGGTGCAACGATGCCGCCGACATCAGCTTTCGGCTAAGGGCTGCACCTGAGCTATTGGAAAACAAGGACGCAAAACCACCCTGGGAAATTCGGCCAGTTCGCCGCCGATCCGAACAAAGCGGCCGATCGTTCCGGACAGCGCAGAAACACCATCCTTGACTATCGACAGTTGCGGGCGCGCCGCCAGAAAACCTCACTTCGGAATCCCGAAATTCCCGGCTTCGGGATTCCGAAGTGCAATAGATTATGGTAGGAATTCTTGGGATCGCCGCCAATTCTTGTCCCGGAGAGACGGTTAGGCCTCGAGATCAAGCTGGAGTGGAGTGCTGGCTGCTTCGGCGACTTTAGCCTTCCGATTTTTTGCCGCACGGCGTGGTGGCTTTGTCATCTTCGGCAGCGTGTCGGACCCGCGCTCGTCTGACTCGGAGCCGACCAGCAGCGGATAGGCAGCAGGGACCGCACCGGTCGAGGATTCATCAACGACCGGTTTGGGCGGAAGCATTTCAATGGCCAGCTTGGCGGCTGACGCCTCGCGCGCCTTTGAGGGCTCGGGGCTGCTGGCTACGGATGTGGCGTATCGGATCATCACAAGGCTCCATTATGTTCGCTTTATGTTCCATTCGGCGATCAACAAGTCAATGGCGGCCGGCTATCGCGGGCCGGAATACCCGTTAATACAGATTCTGAAAGTCCGTGGAGTTGAGCAGACAAGCCTTGAAGGCATTGCTGCCCGCCTGTTTCCACAGGCACAAAATGCGTAAATTTTGGAAAGGCTTAACTCCTTGATCCGGCAGCGATCAAGAATGGAATGGTGCCCAGAAGAGGACTCGAACCTCCACACCCTTTCGGGTACCAGCACCTGAAGCTGGCGCGTCTACCAATTCCGCCATCTGGGCGACGGAGAGCGATGTAAGGGGGCGGCTCCTGACTGTCAACCGGGTTTTTGAAGTTTTTCTGACAGTTGGCGAAAAACAGTTGGTCATATGAGCGGGAGCGGCCGGAGGGCAGGCATAGCGCTTCGCTTGGTCCGCCCTATATAAAGGAAATATCGAAAGGAATCCCTCATGCCCGTTGCCCGCATGATAGTGTTCGCCGGTCTTCTCGCCGTTCTCGCGCCTGCCATGGCGGGCGCTGATTCGCTGAAGCTGGGCAAGCCAGGGGTCGGGCCGCTCGATACCGGATCGACGCTCTGCGATTTTCGCGGCTGCTTCGGTTTCGGGCCGCAGCAATGGCATCGACCCGCCTATGTCCAGCCGAATTACCGCCCGCGCGGCGCGACGGGTCCGACCTATTACCAGCCGGGTGCGGCCGGCCGGCCGCAACTGACCTATGAACCGCCGCCGGTACGCCGGCTGCAGCCGAGGGTGGCTGACAAGAACAGCCATGTCGCCTGGTGCAGCAACGAATACCGCTCCTACGATCCAAGAACGGATCGTTTCCTCACCTATGAAGGCATCTATAAGACCTGCCGGTCGCCCTATCGCTAAGTTGTTGTCAGCTTTCGAGCGAGGCGCGGTCGACATGACCGAGATCGCGGCCCGGCTCGATGATATCGCGAACCCGCTGCTTCAACTCCTTCGGCCCGGGAAAGCCGCCGTCGCGCTTGCGCTCCCAGATCAGATCGCCGTTGACGCGGATCTCGAAATTGCCGCCGGTGCCGGGGATCAGCGCCACTTCCCCGAGACTGTCGGAAAAAGTGTGCAGCAGCTCCTGCGCCATCCAGGCGGCGCGCAGCAGCCAATTGCACTGGGTGCAGTAGAGGATGGAGACACGGGCTTTTTCGGTCATGGCAGACTCCTTTTCTCTGCGCTGATGTAAGCGCTGTTATCGGCGCGCGCAATCGCCTCCAAGCGTCTTGCGCGCCACTCGCCGGCATGGTCTCTTCCCCTATCGGCCATACCGGGAAACACCCATGCGAGTCGCGGTCATCGAAAACATGAGGAATATCGGTCTCGGCGCGCTTGCCGCTGCCCTCGACGAGGCGGGGGCTCATATCGAGTGGTTCCGGGTGTGGCAGGACGGCGTCCTGCCGCCGGATATATCCGGCCATGACGCGCTTGTCGTTCTGGGTGGCGAGCAGAGCGCGCTGGATGACGAGGCGCATCCTTACCTGCCGGAGCTCGTTCAGCTGACGCGCCGCTTCGGCGATGCCGGCAAGGCGGTGCTCGGCATCTGCCTCGGCAGCCAGATCCTCGCCCGCGCCTATGGCGGCGACAATATCTTGGGGAGCGCCCGCGAATTCGGCTGGCACGGGATCGGCGTCACCGAGGAGGGCCGGGCCGACCCGCTGCTGTCGGCGCTTGGCGGCGAATTCACCATCTTCGAATGGCATGCCGATACGTTTTCCTTGCCCGCGGGCGCGATGCGTCTGGCGAGAAGCCCCGTTGCTGAGAACCAGGCTTTCCGCATCGGCCGCGCCGTCTATGGCACTCAGTTCCATTTCGAGGCCAATTCCGCGGTCGTCGCGCAATGGAAGGCAGAATTCCCCGATACGATCGAGCGCATCGCGCCAGGCTGGCTGGAGAGCCATGCCGAACTGGCGGCAAACCATGGCGGTGCCGCCGATGCCGCGGGCCTGGCCATCGCCCGCGCCTGGGTCAGCCTGATCGAAGCTGCCGAGATCAGGATGCTGTCAGAGGCCTCGGCGTGAGAGGCGAGGTCATGCCGGCAAGCGAACGCGAGAAGATGGCGGCAGGCGAATGGTATTGCTGCCTCGATGACGAGCTCGATCTCTTGCGCCGGCAGGCCCGCCTGGCCGTCCATGCCCACAATACGCTGCCGCCCGACGCGCGCGGCGCGATGGCGCCAGCCCTGAGGGCGCTCTTTGCGGGCGTGGCACCCGATGTCTTCATCGAAGCGCCGTTTCACTGCTCCTACGGCATCAACATCACTCTCGGCGCGCGCGTCTATTTCAATGCCGGCTGCACCATCCTGGATTCCGGCCGGGTGACCATCGGCGACCGCACCATGTTCGGCCCCGGCGTGCAGATTTATTGCGCCGAACATCACAAGGACCCGAAACGTCGCAGCCAGGGCATCGAGATCGCCCGGCCGGTCGTTATCGGCAGCGACGTCTGGATCGGCGGCAGCGCCATCATCCTCGGCGGCATTACGATCGGCGATGGTGCGATTGTCGGCGCTGGCGCCGTTGTAACGAAAGACGTGCCGACTGGAGCAACCGTAGTCGGTAACTCGGCGCGCCGGATAAACGCCACCTGAAATTCGGCATGCCTCGCCTCTCTCGACAACGGCTCCAGCTCCACTAAATCAGGGCGGAACGGGAGAAATATCATGACAGCACAAAACCTACCCATGGAAGGCGGCTGCCGTTGCGGCCGGGTGCGGTTGAAGATCAGCGCGCCGCCGCTGCTGACCATGGCCTGCCATTGCACAGGCTGCCAGAGGATGACCGCGAGCGCCTATTCGCTGAGCGCCGCCGTTCCCAGTGAAGGCTTCGAGGTGACGAAAGGCGAGCCCGTCATCGGCGGCCTGCACGGCGTTACGAAACATTATTTCTGCCCGCATTGCATGAGCTGGATGTTCACCCGCCCGGAAGGCATGGACTGGTTCGTCAACCTGCGTGTCACCATGCTCGACGATCCCAGCTGGTTCACCCCCTTCATCGAGACCTGGACGAGCGAGAAGCTGGCCTTTGCCGAGACCGGCGCCGTGCACAGCTACGCGGCGCTGCCCGAGATGGACGCTTATGAGGGGCTGGTGAAGGAATATATGGCGCGCGAGTGATCCTCAGAAGCCCTGGAAGAGAAAATCCAGGGCGCTGGTGATACGATCGCTGTCGGAGGTGAGATCCGCGGCGACGACGCCGATCTCTTTAATGGAAATCGCACCGACAAATTGGGTCGCCATCACGTATGGCACGTGGTTGATCACGAATTGCGGATTGAGCTGGCGCATTATTTTGGGAAGAGCTTCCAGCGGAAGCATCGGCGCCATGATTCGCGTCGTCAGCTCGCCATGCAGAACTGACTGCAGATCGAGAGCAAGCGCATCGGTATGCACGAGATTGTAGACGTGAAACCGCGCCATCAGAATTGGCGATATTTCTGAAACGGCAGCCCGTGCTTTTCCACATAGGCGTTGGAAGCGGCGATGGCCTCGGCATTCTCGATACGCCAAAGCCGCTCGCGTTCCGCCTTTATGGCTTTCGCGATTCCATCTTCCGCCGCCCTGGATATATTGATCTTGAGCTCGCGCGCCTGCGAGACGAGTCCCTCATCGAGAGAGAGGTTCGCTGCTTTTCTCGCCTGTTGCGCCATGACGATCTCCTTGGCCTGATGCGCACACTATATGCGCATCAGATGCCATTGAGAAGCGTTACTCGTCGCCCATCTTCAGCGCTGCAATAAACGCTTCCTGCGGAATCTCGACCTTGCCGAACTGGCGCATGCGCTTCTTGCCGGCCTTCTGCTTGTCGAGCAGCTTGCGCTTGCGGGTGGCGTCGCCGCCATAGCATTTCGCGGTCACATCCTTGCGCAGCGCCGAGATCGTCTCGCGGGCGATGACGTTGCCGCCGATTGCCGCCTGGATCGGGATCTTGAACATGTGCTTCGGGATCAGCTCCTTGAGCTTCTCGCACATGTCGCGGCCGCGCTTTTCGGCCGCGGTCCGGTGCACCATCATCGACAGTGCGTCGACCGGCTCGCCGTTGACGAGGATCGACATCTTCACCAGGTTGCCCTCGCGGTGGTCGGTCAGCGTGTAGTCGAAGGAGGCGTAACCCTTGGAGATCGACTTCAGCCGGTCATAGAAATCGAAGACGACTTCGTTGAGCGGCAGGTCGTAGGTCAGCATCGCGCGCGTGCCGACATAGGTGAGCTCGATCTGGATGCCGCGCCGGTCCTGGCAAAGCTTCAGAATGCCGCCGAGATAATCGTCCGGCGTCAGGATCGTCGCGCGGATCCACGGCTCGTGGATTTCGGAGATCTTGACGACATCGGGCATGTCGGCCGGATTGTGCAGCTCGCGCTCCGTGCCGTCGGTCATGAACATCTTGTAGACGACGGAGGGGGCGGTGGCGATGAGGTCGAGATCGAACTCGCGCTCCAGCCGCTCCTGGATGATTTCGAGATGCAGCAAGCCGAGGAAGCCGCAGCGGAAGCCGAAACCGAGAGCGGCCGAGGATTCCATCTCGAAGGAAAACGATGCGTCGTTGAGGCGAAGCTTGCCCATGGCGGCACGCAGATCCTCGAAATCGGCGGCATCGACCGGGAACAGGCCACAGAACACCACCGGCTGCGCCGGCTTGAAGCCCGGCAGCGCTTGGGCGGTCGGCCGCTTGTCCTCGGTGATCGTATCGCCGACGCGGGTATCGGCCACTTCCTTGATCGAGGCAGTGATGAAGCCGATCTCACCGGGGCCGAGGCTATCGGCATTGACCATTTTCGGCGTCAGCACTCCGACGCGCTCCACCTGGTATTTCGCATCGGTGCCCATCATGCGGATCGTCTGGCCCTTGGTCAGCACGCCGTCGATGATGCGCACGAGAACCATGACGCCGAGATAGGTGTCGTACCAGCTGTCGACGAGCAGCGCCTTCAGCGGCGCTTTTTCGCCGCCGGGGCTCTTCGGCGCCGGCAGCTTGTTGACGATCGCCTCCAGCACGTCGGGAATGCCGAGACCGGTTTTGGCCGAAATCAGTACGGCCTCCGAAGCGTCGATACCGATCACTTCCTCGATCTGCTCCTTGATGCGGTCGGGTTCGGCGGCCGGCAGGTCGATCTTGTTGAGGACGGTGACAATCTCGTGATTGTTGTCGATTGCCTGGTAGACATTGGCGAGTGTCTGCGCCTCGACGCCCTGGCTGGCATCGACGACGAGCAGCGAGCCCTCGCAGGCCGACAGCGACCGCGAGACTTCGTAGGCGAAGTCGACATGGCCGGGCGTGTCGATCAGGTTGAGAATATATTTCTCGCCATTGTTCGCCTGGTAATGCAGGCGCACGGTCTGCGCCTTGATGGTGATGCCGCGCTCGCGCTCGATATCCATATTGTCGAGCACCTGCTCGGACATTTCGCGCTCGGCAAGGCCGCCCGTCGTCTGGATCAGCCGGTCGGCCAGGGTCGATTTGCCGTGGTCGATATGGGCCACGATCGAAAAGTTGCGGATATGGGACAGCGGAGTGGTGGAATTGGTGCTCATGCGCGCCATATAGCAGCGCCGCCCCCTGCCGCAAAGCGGTAATTAGCCCGCTGTTTACGCTATTTGTCGGCCGGTCGGGCGATCAGACCGGCCACGTCTCCAGCCGCCAGGCTGAATCCCAGAACATCCATTCATATTGCGAGGCGCGCACAAAGACATCGCTCATCTCGGCGCGCTCCACCGGCGATGCGGCGCGGGCGGCAATGTCGGTCAGCGCGATCACCTCGCGGGCGCCGGCGGCAAATTGCGGATCGCCATAGGTGTTGATCCAGGCCTGAAAGGCATTGCCCGCGATCGCCGGCCGGCTCTTGATCGCCTCGCCGACATGCCAGTAGATCCAGAAGCAGGGAAGGATTGAGGAAAGCGCCACCGCGTAGGAGCGGTGATAGGCCGTGGCGAGCAGAAAATTCGTATAGGCAAAGCAGGCAGGCGAGGGTTCGGCTGATGTCACATCCGCAGAGGTGATGCCGAACTGGGTGAGGAAGCCGGCATGCAGGCCCTGCTCGACGGTGATCGCCTTCTGTGCCGAACCGAGGAAGCGCAGCACCTGCGCATTGTCGGGGGCCTTGGCGGCGACGATCGCCAGGCAGCGCGCATAATGCTTCAGGTAGAGCGCATCCTGCAGAATGTAGTGCCGGAAAACCTCAGGCGGCAGCGTGCCATCGGACAGGCGGGTGAGAAGCGGCAAGACCTCGATTTTGGCCATGACGGGCGCGATCCTGTCCCAGGCAGCGGCCGTGAAGCTTCCGGTCGTATCCGTGCCGTGCGTGCTGGCGTCCATCACTTTCTCCGATCTGAATTGCGCTGCCATATACCGGCGAGGCTGTGGCGAAAGCAAGGTCGAGCGCCAGCCGCCTGAAGAGGGTTGATTCCATTATCGGATCATGTATTTCTCCTATAGTGGAATAATGGATCGGAAAATGGAAGAGCAACTGGAACAGGCGATCGGCATCCGTATCCGCAAGCTGCGGCTGGAAAAGGGGCTGACCCTTGACGATCTCGCCACGGCCTCCGGGGTCAGCCGGGCGATGATCTCGCGTATCGAGCGGGCCGAGGCGAGCCCCACCGCCTCGCTGCTGGCAAGGATCTGTGCCGCCCTCGGCCTGTCGCTGTCGGCCTTCTTTGCCGAAGAGGGGCAGCAGGCCTCGCCGCTTGCCCGCCGGCAGGAGCAGCAGGTCTGGCGCGATCCGGAGACCGGTTATCTCAGGCGGTCTGTTTCAGCGCCGGGCACGACGTCCGACGTCGATATCGTCGAAGTCGAATTCCCCGCTGGCGCCCGCGTCAGCTTTCCCCCGCATGCCAGCGCCCATGGCATGACGCAGCATGTCTGGCTGTTCGACGGAGAGCTGGAGATGACGGCGGGGGAGGCGGTCTACCGGCTGCGCCCCGGCGATTGTCTCTTCATGCCCGTCGGCGAGGGCCATGTCTTCCACAATCCCGGCCAAGCCCCGGCGCGCTATTGCGTCGTGCTCGATCGCGGCGGCCGGTAGCAACATTCATTTCAGGAGAACAGCATGGCCGATATTCGTACTCTTTCTGCCGAAGAAGCGCGCGCCGCTATTCCGGCGCTTGCGCAGGTGCTTGCCGATTGTGTCGCCGGCGGCGCCTCGGTCGGCTTCATGCAGCCCTATGGGCCAGAGGATGCCGAGCCCTATTGGCGCGATGTCGCCGATGCGATCGCCACCGGCGGCAATCTGCTACTGGTCGCCGAACTGGAAGGCCGGATCGTCGGCACGGTGCAGGTGGGTGCCGCGCAGATGCCGAACCAGCCGCATCGCGGCGATCTGAAGAAGCTCTTGGTGCACCGTTCCGCCCGCGGACGTGGCCTTGCCCGGCTGCTGATGGCTGCCGCCGAGCGCGAGGCGGCAAGGCGCGGCAAGACCCTGCTGGTGCTCGATACGGCAACCGGCAGCGATGCCGAGGCGATCTATCCGCGCCTCGGCTGGCAGCGCGTCGGTGTCATCCCGGATTATGCGCTGTGGCCGCAAGGCGGCTTCTGCGATACCACCCTGTTCTACAAGCGGCTCGCCTGATTGCGCTCCCGACTGATCTCAGATGGCTCGTCCCGGATGGCTGAAGGCGGAAAGCGTCTCGTGCAGCCTGGCGCCCGCGGTCCATTGCGCCGCGTTCCAGCCGAACTGCCGCGCCGCTTCGATATTTTCCGCCATATCGTCGATAAAGGCGATTTCACCGGGCAGGACGCCGGCCCGCTCGGTCCCCAGCCGGAAAAACTCAGGCGAAGGTTTTCGATGCCCGAGCGCTGCGGAATAGAGGATGCCGTCGAAATGCGCGCCAAGGCCGACCTCTTCCATGAGATAGCGCGCCCGCCTGTGTTCCTGGTTGGTCGCCAGGAACAGAGAGATGCCGCTTTGCCGGATCGCCGCGAGTTCTTCGAGCAGATTGAGATCGAGGCGGCGATCGTTTTCGAACCAGTAATCGATCAGCGTCGCGGCGCTGAGATGGGGTGCGATCTTTGCCAGCACTTTGGCAAGCCCGGGCTCCAACGGCTCGCGGCCGATAATGATATCGCCCCAGCAGGTCTGAAAGAATTCCTGCTGCAGCAGCCCGAGATCGCGCTCGAGATAGGTGAAGAGCGGCAGGCCGTCGGTCGGACGACCATGAATGAGCACGCCGTCGACATCGACCATCAGCACTTTCATGCAGGAAATTTCCTCGTTCTCAAAAACACCGGTGAAGGTGGCGTTATCTGCCGCGGCGATCAATGCCTCATGCGGCTTTTTTGCTGGCGTCAACCCGTGTAAATCTCGGCATTCAATCAAGGGCAGGATCTGAAATGCGCGTCATCTATTCCGAAGACCACAAGCTGCGCGACGCCAAGACCGAGCTTTATGCCGGTCAACTGGTGACGCCCTTCGAGGCGCCGTTCCGGGCCGAATGGATCCTGGCGGCGGTGAAGGAGGCGGGCTTTGCCGATGTTGTGGCGCCCGATGCCCACGGGTTGGAAACGGCTGGAAAGGTGCATGATCCCGCCTATCTCGATTTTCTCGCCACCGTCTGGGATCGCTGGGTGGCGGCCGGGTTCGAAGGTGAGGCGATCGCCAATTCCTTCCCGGTGCGCCGCACCAGCCAGCGCGTGCCCGACAATATCGTCGGCGCGATCGGCCATTATGCCAATGCCGCCGACACCTCGATCACCAAGGGCTCCTATGAGGCGGCAATCGCCGCGATGCGCTGCGCCGTCACGGGCGCCGACTGGCTGGCGCAAAATCATCGTTTTGCCTTCGCGCTTTGCCGCCCGCCCGGCCACCATGCAGGCATCGATCTCTTCGGCGGCTACTGCTTCATCAACAATTCGGGCGTCGCCGCACAGCGGCTGCTCGATCGCGGCGCGAAAAACGTCGCTGTGCTCGATGTCGATTTCCACCATGGCAACGGCACCCAGGATCTCTTCTATCACAGAGGCGATGTCTTCACCGCGTCGCTGCACGGCGATCCCATGCAGGCCTTTCCCTATTTCCTCGGCCATGCCGACGAGGAGGGCGAGGGGGCGGGCACCGGCGCCAACCGCAATTATCCGATGCCGCCGGGCACGCCCTGGGAGGTCTGGTCTTCGGCCCTCGCCGATGCGCTTGCCCGCATCAAGGTCTTCGGCGCCGAGGCGATCGTCGTGGCGCTCGGCGTCGATACTTTCGAGCGTGATCCGATCTCCTTCTTCAGCCTCACCTCCGACGATTTCACCCGCATGGGCGCAATGATCGCTTCCGCCGGCCTGCCGGTGCTCGTCTGCATGGAGGGCGGCTACGGCGTGCCGGAAATCGGCCTCAACGTTGCCAATGTCCTCAAAGGTCTGGAAGCCTGATTGCTTGATATGACCGAGGAGACCGTTCCATCCGATATTCCGACACCCCGTATGCTGAGCTGGGCGCGCAACTCCGCCATCTATCGCCTGGAGCGGCGGATGATGACGGAAAAGCAGCTCTTCGACGCCATCACCCGCAAGGCCAAGGAGAAGTTCGAGGATATCAGCGCGGCGCAACTCAAGGCCGTTGCCGATTTCGCCGTCAAATTCGCCTATGACAACAAGGTGCTCGACGATAGCGCCTATGCCGAGATCAGCGCGCGCTCTGCCGTGCGCGGCGGCAAATCGAAGCGCGCGATCGCCCAGAAACTGACAGCCAAGGGTGTCTCCAGCGACAAGGTTGAGGCAGCACTCGAGGGGGCTGACGATCTCCATGCCGCAGCAATATTTGCCCGCAAGCGCGCCTTCGGTCCCTTCCGCCGGGTCGAGCTCGACGAAAAGCGAAAGGCCAAGGAGCTCTCGGCTTTCGCCCGCAACGGCTTCAGTTTCGACATCGGCAGGAAGGTCTTCGAGATGAGCTTCGAAGACGCTGAAGAGGTGATCCTCTCCGGCCGCCTCTGATGCATCAGGTCTTTTGCTGCCTGGATCAGAAGTTTGAATTTGTCGGTCGTAAATCGCCTTCGTATGAAGAGCTCTCAATCGGAGACGCACATGGAAGACAGAACGAACGACGGTTCCGGCGTGCTGGCCATCGAAGCGCCGGCAACATCCGGCGGCCTGGCGGCGGGTGCCCTGATGTGCCTCATGTCCATGTCCTCAATTCAGTTTGGTGCGGCACTTTCCTCCTCCGCCATCGCCACCTATGGGCCAGCCGGCGCCAGCTGGCTACGCCTTGCCTTTGCCGCCCTCATTCTGGCCGTCGCCGTCCGTCCGCGCATATTCAGCTATAGCAAAGAGCAATGGACAAGCGCTCTGGTTCTCGGCACGACGACAGCGCTGATGACTATGAGTTTCTTCGCGGCGATCGAGCGCATCCCGCTCGGTCTCGCCGTGGCGATCGATTTTCTCGGCCCGCTTTCAGTCGCGACCATCGGCTACGGCCTCAGCCGGCGTCTGGTCTGGCCGTTGATTGCCGCGCTCGGCGTTCTGGCTCTTGCCCATGATGGTGAAGGCTGGGTTGGGAATATACCGGGCATTCTCTTCGCCTGCGGCGCGGGAACCGGTTGGGCGATCTATATCGTGCTCACCAAGAAGATCGGCGCAAGCTTCAAGGGGCTGGAAGGGCTTTCCATGTCGCTCATGGTTGCCGCTGTCGTCGCGACACCTTTCGGCTTCGCAGGCGCCGTGCCGGCGCTCGATAGCTACGGCCTGATCGAAATGGCGGGCCTCGCCGTTCTCGTGCCACTGCTGCCCTACACTCTGGAGCTAATTGCCCTGCGGCGCATGCCGACATCTTCCTTCGGCATCCTGATGAGCCTCGAGCCGGCCATTGCGGCTCTTGCGGGCTTTGCCATTCTGACGCAGCCAATGACCCTTCTGCAGATGGCGGGAACGGCTCTGGTCGTCGCCGCAAGCGCCGGCGCCACCTTTTCCGCAAAGCAGTAAGGGATCAGCCCGTCTTCCTCGTCGGGTCGTCGAGGGCGGGATTGTAGAACAGCGAGAGCGTCAGGCTTTTGGCGATCCGCTCCGCCGTCGCCATGAACCAGGCCTTGGCCTCCGGCGTTGGGGCGATATCGTCGAGCGTCGCGGCAAACAGCGACAGCCACTTCGGAAACAGGTCAAGCGTCAGGTTCTGGACACCGGAATGCGCCTGCACCGGCTTGCCGCCATAGGCGCCGCTGCGGAAGGCAACCGCCGACCAGAAGCTCTTCATCTTCGCTATATGCTCTGGCCAACGGCCCGACAGCCTGGCGTCGAACACCGGGCCGAGATCGGGATGCGCAAGCACGCGGGCGTAGAATGTCTCGACCAGCCTGTCGATGAAGGCCGCGTCGATACCAATTTCCCGCATTTCGGCCTCCGCCCTTTCGCGGATCGCCGCGATATGGGCAGGGCGGCCCTGAATCTCATTGTCCATCATAATCCCCGGCGCTGCGTGATGCAGCAGCCCTCATATAGGCCTTCATGGCTGCGTGCCAAAGTCGCCGGTGCCGATTGCGGCAATCTGTCAGTCGGTTTGCGCCGACGACTATCCCAAGCACTTGACCGTGATTGCCTCGTTCTTTAGATTTAGAATTATTCTAAAGAATTGGAGAAAGTCATGCTGGCGCGATTTTTCAGATCCCCGAAACGATCCTTTGAGTCGCTGTCCGAGCAGGAGATTCTCGCCCTTGCGATCGCCTCCGAGGAGGACGATGCCCGCATCTATCTCGCCTATGCCGATAGGCTGCGCCGCGAATTTCCGGCCTCGGCCAAAGTCTTCGAAGATATGGCCGAGGTCGAGGACACGCATCGCAAATCCTTGTTCGAAATCCATCGCCAGCGTTTCGGCGAGCGCATTCCGCTGATCCGGCGTGAACATGTCGAAGGTTTTTATGAGCGCAAGCCCGACTGGCTGAGGGCAAACCTGACGCTGGATGCGATGCGCCGGGAGACCGAGGCGATGGAGGAGCAGGCCTACCGTTTCTATGTCGAGGCGGCAAAACGCACCTCGGACGCCTCGACGCGCGAGCTTCTCGGCGACCTTGCGCTTGCCGAACAAGGGCATGAGGACATCGCCCGCATGCTGGGCGACAAACATACGCCTGAAGATGTCAAACATGACGAAAACGAGACGGTGCATCGGCAGTTCGTGCTGACCTATGTGCAGCCGGGTCTAGCCGGGCTGATGGATGGCTCGGTCTCGACGCTGGCGCCGATCTTCGCCGCCGCCTTCGCCACGCAGGATACCTGGCAGACTTTCCTTATCGGCCTGTCGGCCTCCGTCGGCGCCGGCATCTCGATGGGTTTCACCGAGGCCGCCCATGACGACGGCAAGATCTCCGGCAGGGGCTCGCCGGTCAAACGCGGCCTTGCCTGCGGCATCATGACGGCGCTCGGCGGGCTCGGCCACGCCCTGCCTTACCTGATCCCGCATTTCTGGACGGCGACCATCACCGCCGCCATCGTCGTCTTCTTCGAACTCTGGGCAATCGCCTTCATCCAGAACCGCTACATGGAAACCCCCTTCCTGCGCGCCGCCTTCCAGGTGGTGCTCGGCGGCGGCCTGGTGCTCGGCGCGGGTATTCTGATTGGCAATGGGTGAGGAGCGGTCGGCGAAGCCGAGCAATCGATCCAATGAATCGATTGCAGCGACGAACGCGCTGAGCCCAAGGCGAAGGGCCGGGAAACGGTGCGGCAAACCCATGCCTTATCTCATGCGAGGCTGCAGCACAGCGATCAGGCCTTCGTGAGGGCCGGAGCGCTCCCTTAGCGCCACCCCAAAAAGCAAAAGGCCGACTTTCGCCGGCCTTTTCCCACGCCCCCCAAAAACTCTTAGCGCAGTGCGCCGACCAGAACGTCGCGGCCGTTCTCGATGGTGACCCAGCGGCCGGAATTGTAGCTCGATTGGCGCTTGACGAAGGAATAGGGCGTCCCAAACCACGGCTTGACGTCGGAGGCGAGGTTGTCGAGCACGAAATCGCCCTCGCCAGTGCGCAGCGTCAGCACGGCATGGCCTTCACCGTCCGGCTTGCGCACGACGGTCATCAGCAGGTCGGCCGCCGAAAAGCCGCGCTGGATCAGCATGCGGCGCTTCAGCAGCGCGAAATCCTCGCAGTCGCCGGCCGTGGTCGGATAGGCCCAGACTTCATCCTTGCCGTAGATTTCCTTGTCGGTCATCGGCGTGATCGTGCGGTTGACCGTGGCGTTGACCGAACGCACCAGCGACCATTTTGCCGGCGTCATCTCGACCGGGCCGGAATTGCGGTTTGCGCCGCATTCACTGCGGTGGATCTGACAGAAATCGTAATGGCCAATCGGCTGAGACGTGGCATTGCCCGTTACCATGGAAGCATTTCTGCTGGGGGCCGGTATGGCGGCCGTCGCCATCGCAAACATGGCCATCATGGCCACAAAAATACCCTTTATCCGCACGCCCGCTCTTCCTCGCATCGCCCCTTATTTATTAACAAAGTGTTAATGGAGAGGGCCGAGAAGAGTCAATCGTTACTTCTTGGGAGCACCTTGCGACTCGCCGACATGGTTAAAATGTCACGGGTCAGGGGCTTGCGTCAGGGGAGTTTCTCGGCCGGTGCCGTTCAAACGGGCATCTGCCTGCTGGTCGATGAACGGATGATGCCTTTGACGGCGGCAAGCAGAAGGGCGATATCGCTCGGGCGGGACAGCCGGTGGTCGCCGTCGCGGATGAAGGTCAGCACCACGTCGTCGGCGGGAAGATGCTCCACAAGTTTCATCGCATGCGCATGCGGCACGTCGGCGTCTTTCATGCCCTGGAGAATATGTACCGGGCAGCCCGTTTCGATGATGCCGTCGAGCACCCGGTTTTCGCGGCCGTCCTCGATCAGTGCCCTGGTATAGATGTTCGGCTCGGGACTATATTGCGATCGCTCTTCGAAATAGCCGCGCTCGGCAAGCGACTTGCGCTCCTTGGCCTTGAGGTTCGGCTCGATCAGCTCGGAGGTGAAATCGGGCGCCGGCGCGATCAGCACCATTCCTTCGAGTTTTGGCCCCTCGAGCTTTGGGCCGTCTCGCCGTTGAAGTTCCTGAGCCAGGCGAAGCGCGATCCAGCCACCCATCGAGGAGCCGACGAGGATCACCCGTTCAGGGGCAACGTGGCGGATGACGGCAAGCGCCTCCTCCAGCCAGCGTGAGATCGTCCCATCTGTGAAGCTGCCGCCGGACAGTCCGTGGCCGGAATAATCGAGACGGATGCAGGCAAGCCCAAGTTCCGCCGCCAGCCCGTCGAGTTCCGCCGCCTTGGTGCCGCTCATGTCGGAGCGGTAGCCGGACAGCCAGACGAGCGCCGGGGCGCCATTGCCGGCCTGCGCCGGGCGCACCAGCATGGCGATCTCGCGCGCTGCCTCTCCCTCGCCGACCGTCAGGAACTGCGGCTGGGCATTGGGCATCTGATCGAACATCGGCGAAACTCCTGTTATTTTGGCCTATAAAACAGATTCTTGGCAGGCTGACAGCGGGTGATTTTTCCGCTAAAGGATGATATTGACTCCGTTGCAGCGATGACGCGACACGTTTGTGCACCCCGATATGGGAGCGCGAGGCTGCAACGTTCCGAAAACAACGCGAGGAGAATACGACCATTCGCAGACCTTTTAAAACCGACGCGCCCGTGAAGGACGGACCGCGCTCGAACCGTGAAATCCGCATTCCCAAAGTTCAGCTGATCGGGGCTGACGGCGAGAATATGGGCGTCGTGCCTACCGACCAGGCCTTGAAAATGGCTGAGGAAGCCGGCCTCGATCTCGTCGAAATTTCCCCCAATGTCGAGCCGCCTGTGTGCAAGATCCTCGATCTGGGCAAGCTGAAATATGCCAACCAGAAGAAGGCTGCCGAGGCGCGCAAGAAGCAGAAGATCGTCGAAGTCAAAGAAATCAAAATGCGCCCGAACATCGACACCCATGACTATGAGGTGAAGATGAAGGCGATGGGTCGCTTCTTCGACGAAGGCGACAAGGTCAAGGTGACGCTGAAGTTCCGCGGCCGTGAAATGGCCCACCAGGAACTCGGCATGAAGCTTCTGCAGCAGGTCAAGGCCGATACGACCGAGTTCGCCAAGGTCGAAGCTGAGCCCAAGCTCGAAGGCCGCCAGATGATGATGGTGCTGGCGCCGAAGTAAGCGCCAGGCACTTTTTCGCCCCAAGGCCGTCCGCAAGGGCGGCTTTTGTGCTTTCGGCCATGATGATTCAGGCCTTGTACCGGATGTGCGAAGATTCCGCCCGTCGCCCCGTTGCACTTTCAGGACGCTGCGGTTATAAGCGCGCGTCCGAACTGACCGGCAGGGCATGCCGTGGCAGTTTCGAATGCTTGCGGAACGGTTCGTCACTGAAGCCGCAGATCAACAACAAGCGCTCCCGCACCTTGTTGCGACGGCCGGAGAACCGGACTTCGCGAGAAGGGCTTTTTTGATAAAGCGCGCAGGGAGGACAGAAGGAGTAGCAAAATGCCCAAGATGAAGACGAAGTCCTCTGCCAAGAAGCGGTTCAAGATCACCGCAACCGGCAAGGTCAAGGCTGCCGCTGCCGGCAAGCGCCATGGCATGATCAAGCGTTCCAACAAGTTCATTCGCGATGCACGTGGCACCATGGTTCTCGCAGAACCGGATGGCCGCAAGGTTATCAAGAATTACCTGCCGAACGGTCTCTGAGACTCGTCCGCGAACGCTAGATTTAAGGAGATCATGATATGGCACGTGTAAAAAGAGGCGTCACCTCGCACGCCAAGCATAAGAAGGTTCTGAAGGCCGCAAAGGGCTTTTACGGCCGTCGCAAGAACACCATCCGGACCGCCAAGGCTGCTGTCGATCGTTCGAAGCAGTACGCTTACCGCGACCGCAAGGTCAACAAGCGCAACTTCCGTGCGCTCTGGATCCAGCGCATCAACGCCGCTGTCCGCGAATTCGGCCTGACCTACGGCCGCTTCATCGACGGCCTGACCAAGGCTGGCATCGAAGTCGACCGCAAGGTTCTCTCCGACATGGCGATCCACGAGCCGGAAGCATTCGGCGCGCTGGTCAACGCTGCCAAGAAGGCTCTTGAGTACCTCAAGGACGCCGGCACGGCCAACGAGTTTGAAGGCGCGGTCAAGTAACCAGCGCTTCCCAGCTTTGAATTTTTGATTTTGGGAAACCCGCGCTGGTTTGGGCTAGCGCGGGTTTTTCTTTCTTTATATTCCTTGCGCCGGCCGGCGCCGCCTGCCTCCCGATCGCCCGCCTGATACTGGACGGAAAGAAGTGACAATGTCAGATATCGACCAGCTCAACGCCTCGCTGCTCGCCGAAATCGCCGCCGCCAATGACGAGGCGGCCCTCGAGGCCGTGCGCGTTTCCGCCCTCGGCAAGAAGGGCTCCGTCTCCGAGCTGTTGAAGACGCTCGGCGCCATGACGCCGGAGGAACGCCAGACCAAGGGCGCTGCGATCAACACCTTGAAGAATGCGGTGACCGAGGCGCTCGCCGCCCGCAAAACGACGCTCCGCCAAGAGGCGATCAATGCGCGGCTGAAGGCCGAGACGGTCGATGTCAGCCTGCCGGTGCGCTCTTCGCCTGCCGAGCGCGGCCGCATCCATCCGATCAGTCAGATCGTCGACGAGATCACCGCGATCTTTGCCGACATGGGCTTCTCGATCGCCGAAGGTCCGGACATCGAGACCGATTATTACAATTTCACCGCGCTGAATTTCCCCGAAGGCCACCCGGCCCGCGAGATGCACGACACCTTTTTCTTCCATCCGGACGAGAATGGCGAGCGCAAGGTGCTGCGCACCCATACCTCGCCGGTGCAGGTGCGTACCATGGAGACGCAGAAGCCGCCGATCCGCATCATCATCCCCGGCAAGACCTACCGCCAGGACAGCGACGCCACGCATTCGCCGATGTTTCATCAGGTCGAGGGCCTGGTCGTCGACAAGAAGGCCAATGTCGCCAACATCCGCTGGGTGCTCGAGGAATTCTGCAAGACCTTCTTCGAGGTCGACAGCGTGACAATGCGTTTCCGCCCGTCTTTCTTTCCTTTCACCGAGCCCTCTTTCGAGGTCGATATCCAGTGCGACCGCTCCGGCCCGATCGTCAAGTTCGGCGAAGGCAGCGACTGGATGGAGATCCTCGGCTGCGGCATGGTCCATCCGAACGTGCTGCGTTACGGCGGGCTCGATCCGGACGAATATCAGGGTTTTGCCTGGGGCATGGGCCTCGACCGCATCGCCATGCTGAAATACGGCATGCCCGACCTGCGCGATTTCTTCAACGCCGACGTCCGCTGGATGACGCATTACGGTTTCCGCCCGCTCGACATGCCGACGCTGTTCGGCGGCCTCAGCGCTTGAACGGAGAATTGGGACGATGAAATTCACGCTCTCCTGGCTGAAAGAGCATCTGGAAACGGATGCCGGCCTCGATGAAATCTGCACGCGCCTCACCGAGATCGGGCTGGAGGTCGAGGATGTCGACGACAAGGCGGCATTCAAGCCCTTCGTTATCGCTAGAATTGTCTCGGCGGAAAAACATCCGCAGGCCGATCGCCTGAAGGTGCTGATGGTCGATACCGGGGCCGGTGCGCCGGTTCAGGTCGTCTGCGGCGCCCCGAATGCGCGCGCCGGCCTGGTCGGCGCCTTCGCCGCCCCCGGAACCTATGTTCCCGGCATCGATGTGACGCTTGCCGTCGGCAATATCCGCGGCGTCGAAAGCCATGGCATGATGTGCTCCGAAAAGGAGCTGCAGATCTCCGACAGTCACGACGGCATCATCGATCTGCCTGAAGATGCGCCGGTCGGAAAGAGTTATGCCGCCTATGCGCATCTCGACGATCCGGTCATCGAGATCAACCTGACGCCCAACCGGCCGGATTGCACCTCGATCCACGGCATTGCCCGCGATCTCGCCGCCTCCGGCCTCGGCACGCTGAAGACCCGGCCCGCGCCGTCCTTCGCCGTCGACGGCGAGACGCCGGTGAAGCTGACGCTCGATCTCGATGATCAGAGGCTCTGCCCGGGCTTTGCGCTGCGCCTCGTGCGCGGCGTCAGCAACGGCCCAAGCCCGCGCTGGATGCAGCAGCGGCTCACCGCCATCGGCCTGCGCCCGATCAACGCGCTGGTCGATGTCACCAATTACATGACCTTCGATCAGGGCCGGCCGATGCACGTCTTCGACGCTGCCAAGGTCAAGGGCAACCTCACCGTTCGCCGTGCCGTCGAAGGCGAGACCGTGCTGGCGCTCGACCAACGCGAATACAAGCTCGGCCCGAACAATGTCGTCATCTCCGATGAAGACGGCATCGAATCGATCGGCGGCATAATGGGCGGCGAACATTCCGGCTGCGACGAGAACACTGTCGACGTGCTGATCGAATCCGCCCTCTGGGATCCGATGAACATCGCCAAATCGGGCCGTAGCCTCGGCATCATCACCGATGCCCGCTACCGCTTCGAACGCGGCGTCGATCCGGACTACATGGTGCCCGGTCTCGAACGCACGACGGAACTGGTGCTGGAACTCTGCGGCGGCACGGCCGCCAAGGCCGAAATCGTCGGCTACAAGGGTTACGAACCGAAGATCGTCGATTTCCCTTATTCCGAGGTCAAGCGCCTGACGGGGCTCGAAGTCTCGGATGAGGAAAGCAACAGCATTCTGACCCGCCTCGGCTTCACGGTCTCCGGTTCCGGCGAGCGTGTCTCCGTCGCCGTTCCTTCCTGGCGTCCCGACGTCGACGGCAAGGCCGATCTCGTCGAGGAGGTCATGCGGATCCACGGCGTCGACAATATCAAGCCGGCGCCGCTCGAAAGCCATGCGGCCGTTAACGGCAAGATCCTGACGACGCTGCAGATCCGCACCCGCATCGCCAAGCGGGCGCTTGCTTCGCGCGGCATGCTCGAAGCCGTCACCTGGTCCTTCATTCCGGAAGATCAGGCCAAGCTCTTCGGCGGCGGTTCTTCCGCCCTCAAGCTTGCCAATCCGATCGCTGCCGAAATGTCGGATATGCGCCCCTCGCTGCTGCCCGGCCTGCTGACCGCAGCCCAGCGCAACGCCGACAAGGGTTACGCCGACGTCGCCCTCTTCGAGGTCTCCGGCACCTATGAGAACGACAGGCCGGACGGCCAGCGCCGCGTTGCCGGCGGCATCCGCCGCGGCACGGCTTCGCTTGCCGGCGCCGGTCGCGCCTGGTCGAATGCCGCCAAGGGCGGCGGCAAGCCGGTCGACGTCTTCGATGCCAAGGCCGATGCGCTCGCCGTCATCGAAGCCTGCGGCCTGCCGATGGGCAATATTCAGATCGAGCAGGGCGGGCCGGAATGGTATCATCCCGGCCGCTCCGGCACGATCAAGATGGGGCCGAAGGTGGTGCTCGGCTATTTCGGCGAATTCCATCCGCTGACGCTGGAAGCGCTCGATGTCTCCGGCGCGCTCTGCGGCTTCGAGGTCTATCTCGATGCCATGCCCGAGCCGAAGAAAAAGGCGACCCGCACCAAACCGGCGCTCGAGCTGTCGCCCTTCCAGGCGGTCAAGCGGGATTTCGCCTTCGTCGTCGACAAGACGGTGGAAGCAGGCGCCATCATCAAGGCTGCGACAAGTGCCGACCGCAAGCTCGTCACGGGCGTCAATGTTTTCGACATCTTCGAAGGCGCTTCTGTCGGCGAGGGCAAGAAGTCGGTGGCGATCGAGGTTCAGATCCAGCCGGTCGAACGCACGCTGACGGATGAGGATTTCGAGGCGCTGACGCAGAAGATCATCGCCAGCGTGATGAAATTTACCGGCGGCGTCCTCAGAAGCTGATCCTGCCGGCTTGCCGAGACAATGGGACCGGTCGTCAAGCGGCCGGTCTTTTCATGTGTGGAGATGGTAGAGCTTGCTGACGATCGTCCAACGGCCTTCGATCTTCAGCAGCGAGAGATAATCGGTGAATCGCATTCCGGCGAAATCGTCGGTGACCTTGACGCTCGCCGCATCGCCCTCGACATCGACGTTTTGGATATCCATGAACGGCTGCGTTCCGGGCGGCGCCGGCTCCTCCGCCAGGATTGCGGCGATGAACTCGTCCCGCGTCAGCCATTCGACGGCATTCTGGTAATAGCCGATGATCGAGCTTTTCGGGTGGAAGGCCTTTTTCAAGGCCGCCTCATTGGCGAAGGCCATGCCTTCGACATAGAGATGAACCGTCTGTTCGACTGCCTGCCTGTCCGACATGTTTTCATCCCGCTTGGTGAGATGGCGGTAAATAGTTTCACTCGGCTGGAAGGCAAGCCCGGCCGGTTGCAGCCGGCCGGGCTTGGTTTACAGGTTCGTCATCGCAAGCGAGGCATCCGAATAGCGTTTGCCGGCCACCTCCCCTACGGGGATCGCCCGGCCGAGCTCTTCAAGCTCCGCCGCACTCAGCACGATATCGGCAGCGGCGGCATTCTGTTCGAGGTGGTGAAGCTTGCGGGCGCCGGGGATCGGCACGATGTCGTCGCCCTGGCTCAACACCCAGGCCAGCGCCAGCTGTGCGGCGGTCACGCCCTTCTCGACGGCAAGCCGCTCGAGCGTGGCGACAAGGGCCGCGTTAACGCCGAAATTCTCCGCCTGGAAGCGCGGAACCTGGCGGCGGAAATCGTCGGCTGCGAGATCGTCGACCTTGCGGATCGCCCCCGTGAGGAAACCGCGGCCGAGCGGGCTGTAGGGCACGAAGCCGATGCCGAGTTCGCGGCAGGTGGCAAGCACATCCTCTTCGGGATCGCGTGTCCAGAGCGAATATTCGCTCTGCAGTGCGGCGATCGGATGCACCGCATGGGCGCGGCGGATGGTGGCGCTGCCGGCTTCGGAGAGGCCGAGCGCGCGGACCTTGCCCTCCCTCACCAGCTCGGCCATGACGCCGACCGTGTCTTCAATCGGCACATTGGGATCGACGCGGTGCTGGTAGAACAGGTCGATGGTCTCGATCCCCAGCCGCTTCAGCGAGGACTCGGCGACCGCTCTAACATGCTCCGGGCGGCTGTCGACGCCGGCGATGGCGGCAGCGCCAGCCTGGCTAGGATCGATCTTGAAACCGAACTTGGTGGCGATCACCACCCGGTTTCGAAACGGTTTCAGCGCCTCTCCGAGAAGAACCTCGTTGGTAAAGGGGCCATAGACCTCGGCGGTGTCGAAAAAGGTGACGCCGAGATCGACGGCGCGATTGAGCGTCCGCACCGATTCCGCTTCGTCGCTGGCGCCATAGGCAAAGCTCATGCCCATGCAGCCGAGGCCGACGGCAGAGACGGTCAGATCGTTTCCAAGTTTGCGGGTTTTCATAATGCGCTCCTGAGATGGTTTTGAACCGCGTGAGGGGGATGGCGGTACGGAGAGACCATATTCCTCCCGCATCCATCAGAAAACACATGCAGTTTCAAACGGGTTGTTCTATTATTTCGATCAATGAACCGGACACAACTCTCGCAACTCGCCGTTCTCGCCGCCGTCTCCGAGCATCGCAGCTTCCGGGCCGCGGCCAAGGAGCTCCTGGTCGCCCCTTCGGCCATCAGCCATGCGATCTCGAGCCTCGAGGAGAGCCTGGGTGTCAGGCTCCTGGCGCGCACCACCCGCAGCGTCGCGCCGACGGAGGAGGGCCGCCTTCTTCTCGACAGGCTTCGCCCGGCGCTTGAGGAGATTGGCATTGCTTTGGAGGCGGTCCGTGATACCCGCGCCAGGCCCGCCGGAAACCTGCGCATCACCGCGCCGCGCTTTGCCTCCGATCTCCTGCTCGCCCCGCGCCTCGGCGACTTTCTCAACCTCTATCCCGATATCACCCTGGAGATTGCCAATGAGGACGGCTTCACCGATATCGTCAAGGAAGGGTTCGATGCCGGCATAAGGCTGGAGGAGAGCCTGGAAGCCGATATGATCGCCGTCAAGGTCTCGCCCGATATGACGACGGTGATCGCCGCGTCGCCTGACTATTTCCAGCGCTATCCCAAACCTGAGCATCCGCGCGATCTCGTCCACCACCGCTGCATCAAACGGCGCTTCACCAACGGCTCGATCTATCGCTGGGAGTTTGAAAAGGACGGGCAGGAACTGGTCGTTTCCGTCGACGGGCCGTTGATCGTCAGCGAGGACCGGCTGGCCCTGCTTGCGGCGCTGAACGGCGCCGGCCTCGCTTATCTGTTCGACATGCGGGTCGATGCCGAGCTGGCGAGCGGCGGGCTCGTTCGGGTGCTGGAGGATTGGTGCGCGCCCTATTCCGGGCCGTTTCTCTATTATCCCACCCGCCGGCAGATGCGCCCGGCACTGCGTGCCTTCATCGATTTCTTCAAATATGTTTAGGAGGAAACGGGCGACCGGCAAGGAACCTGCCGCCCGTTTCTGTTCATTCCGTCAGGCCGCTTTCGCCTTCTGGTTCGCCGCCGTGGTGGCGAGCTGCGACAGGGTCTTGTCGGTCGCCGTTTCCTCCTGCAGCGTCTGGTCGAGCAGGCGGACGGCATCCTTGAGGCCGAGCGTCGCCGCCCAGGTCTTCAGCGTGCCGTAACGGGCGATTTCATAATGCTCGACAGCCTGGGCAGCAGAGATCAGACCGGCATCGAGGGCGGATGTGCCCTTGAATTCCTCCATGATTTCCTCGCCCTCGGCGATAATGCCCTGGATCGCCTCGCAGGTCTTGCCCTGAGCGCGTTTGCCCATCAGTTCGAAAACCTGCTGCAGGCGCTCGACCTGGCCTTCGGTTTCCTCGCGATGCTTTTCGAAGCCCGCCTTCAGTTCGGGTGACTGGGCGGCGCGCGCCATCTTCGGCAGGGCGCGCAAGATCTGCCGTTCGGCAAAATAAATGTCCTTCAGCGTATCGTAGAACAGATCTTCCAACGTCTTTTCCTTGGCCATTTTCTCGATCCTCGTTGTGGGAAAGGCCGCGAATGCGGCTACACATTAAGAAGCGAGGATTGCGCAAATTGTTCCCGATCGATTTCGGGTGGACTGGAAATCTGCTCCGAGCGATCATTCTGCTGTCGATGTGGGAGGAAGATAAAGTCATGCGCAAGCCGGGTTCGATGAAGGGTCTGGAGGATCTTGGCCGCGTGCGGCTGTCGCAGAACTTCTTCCTCCGCGATTTCCTGCACTCCGAAATTGCCGATTTCTATCGCATTCCCAATATCCCCGAGGATCCCGATCTGGCGATCGAAGCGGGCAGGAGGCTTTGCGAGGAATTGCTGGAGCCGCTGGAAGCAACCTTCGGGCGCCTGCATATCCGCTCCGGCTATCGCTCGCCCGCGGTCAACCGGTTCGGCAACGAGAATGATCTGAACTGCTCGACCAATGCCGCCACCGCAGCACATCACATCTGGGATATGCGGGACTTCGACGGCTGCATGGGTGCCGCGGTCTGCATTGTCGTGCCGTGGATGGTCGATCACTACAGCGATGAAAGCGACTGGCAACGGCTCGCCTGGTGGATCCACGACCACCTGCCTTATGCCTCACTCTGCTTCTTCCCCAAACTCTGGGCCTTCAACATCCAGTGGCACGAACGGCCGAAACGGGTGATCCAGAGTTACATCAGCCCGCGCGGCATTCTCACCAAGCCGGGCATGGCGAACTGGGAGGGCGATCACGCCGCTTTCTACCAAGGTTTGCCCAGACTCAAAAGCTGATGCGGTAGCGGATGTGGCCGTCGCTCTCGACATAGCTGTCGTAGAGCGTCCGGGCCGTCTTGTTCTGCTCGCTCGTATGCCAATAGAGCCGCGACCAGCCCTTGGCCTTGCAGATGGCGACGAGATCATCCATCAGCGCCCGCCCAACGCCTTTGCCGCGTGCATCGGCATCGACGAACAGGTCTTCGAGATAGCAGTCCCTGCCGCGGATCCAGGTGCCCTCGTGGGTGAGATAGAGCGCAAAGCCCATAATCCTGCCATCGACCTCGGCCACCCGCATGGCGATCACTGAGGCCGGATCGAAAATCCGGCGCCAAGTGGAATCGGTGATATCGGCATCGACCGTGACTTCGTAAAAGGCGAGGTAATCAGCCCAAAGTTCGCGCCAGCGGCTTTCGTCCTCGGCGCGGACATCGCGTGTTGTCACGGTCATGGGCCCTCTCTTTCAGTTCCCGGCTTGATCGAGCAGGGCCATAGCGTCATCGGAAAGCGCCAGTGTCGCCGATTTCGCCAGGCTTTCAAGCTGCGAAAGGCTGGTAGCACTGGCGATCGGCGCCGTCACGCCCTTCTTGCGCAGCAGCCAGGCGAGCGAAATTTCCGCGGGCTTGGCGCCGGTCTCGGCAGAAACCGTGTCGAGCGCGGCAAGAATGCGCAGGCCCTTGTCGTCCAGATATGTCGAAACCCGGCCTTCGCGGGCGCGGCCCTGCGTATCGGCCTTGCTACGGTACTTGCCGGTGAGGAAGCCGGCAGCCAGGCTGAAATAGGTGATGACGCCGATATCCTCTTTGACGCAGAGCTCGGCGAGCGGCCCCTCGAAGCTTGTGCGCTCATAAAGATTATATTCCGGCTGCACCACGTCGTAACGCGGCAGACCGGCTTTTTCGGCAGCGTCGAAGGAGGCCCGCAGCAGCGTCGCATCATAGTTCGAGCAGCCGATCGCGCGGATCTTGCCCTGCTGTTTCAGCTTGGCATAGGCGCCGAGCGTTTCCTCGTGCGGCGTATCGGCATCCGGCCAATGCGAGAGATAGAGGTCGATATAGTCAGTCTGCAGCCGGCTGAGCGAATCCTCGACGGCCTTCAGGATATAGCTCTCCTTCAGTGTCTTTCCCTGTCCCATGTCCGAGCCGACCTTGGTGACGATGACTGCCCGGTCGCGGGAAACCTTGGCCTGCTTCAGCCACCGCCCGATGATCTCCTCGGAATCGCCACCCTTGTTGCCCGGCACCCATGCGGAATAGACATCCGCCGTATCGATCGTGTTGAGGCCCGCGTCGAAGAAGGCGTCGAGGATGGCAAAGGATGTTTTCTCGTCGGCCGTCCAGCCGAAGACATTGCCGCCGATGACGATCGGCGCGACCGAAAGACCTGTTTTTCCAAGCCGCCGCATTTCCATGACGCTCTCCAAAATCCTGTATTGATTGAAATCGTGGTACGGCAGAACGCCGTCCCGGAGCATGATGCCGAAAAGTGTAAGCGGTTTTCGGGTGGCATCATGCTCCAGCTTTCTGACACAACCTAGCGCGATCCAGGCATGAGGGAAGGCAAACTTCCGTGATTTCAGCCCCCGCCATTGCGCCGCAGCTAAGGCCTGAATATGGTTCGCGGAAATCTGTTGGGGAGGTTTGGATCATGCTGCGCTTCGGTATCATTTCAACGGCAAAGATCGGCCGTGACAATGTTGTTCCGGCAATCCAGGACGCGGAAAATTGCGTCGTCACGGCGATTGCCAGCCGTGATCTCACGCGCGCAAGGGAGATGGCCGACCGCTTCTCCGTGCCGCATGCCTTCGGCTCCTACGAGGAGATGCTGGCCTCCGACCTCATCGACGCCGTCTATATCCCGCTGCCGACCTCGCAGCATATCGAATGGTCGATCAAATCAGCCGATGCCGGCAAGCACGTGCTCTGCGAAAAACCGCTTGCCTTGAAGGCCGGAGATATCGACGATGTGATCGCCGCTCGCGACCGCAACCGCGTGGTGGTCACCGAAGCCTATATGATCACCTATTCCCCGGTCTGGCAGAAGGTGCGCGCGCTGATCGACGAGGGCGCGATCGGTAAGCTCCGGCATGTGCAGGGCGCCTTCACCTATTTCAACCGCGATCCCGCCAATATGCGCAACGTTCCCGAACTCGGCGGCGGCGGTCTTCCCGATATCGGTGTCTATCCGGTGATGGGCACGCGTTTTTCCACCGGCAAGGAGCCGCTCTCGATCCAGGCGATCACCGAGCGGGATCCGGATTTCGGCACCGATATCTATTCGAGCGTCAAGGCCGATTTCGGCGATTTCGAGCTGAGCTTCTATATCTCGACGCAGATGGCCAACCGCCAGGTCATGATCTTCCACGGCACCGAAGGTTACATCGAGGTCAAGTCGCCGTTCAACGCCAATCGCTTCGGGCCCGAGGAGATCGAGCTTGCCGATCGCAGCCATAATGAATCGCGCATCTTCCGCTTCCAGGACAGCCGCCAGTACAAGCGGCAGGTCGAAGCCTTCGCCCGGGCGGTGAAAGGCGGCAAGGAAGAGATCGTCACGCTGGAAAATTCGAAACTGAACCAGAAGGTGATCGACGCGATCTACCGTGCCAGCGAGAAGGACGGCTGGGAAACCGTCTGACTATTCCGTCCGGAAGACGAAGCGCGAATAGCCGAAGAAGCTGAAGACCATCGAGGCCATGCTGGCGATCACCATGGCCGCCAGCGGCTGAAGTGCCGGCAGCGAAAGCAGAAGTGCGGAATAAAGCCCGTAATTGACGAGTGCTGCCGTTACCCCGACCGAGCCATAGCGGAAGCCTTCGACGGCCAGCGACCGGCTGGACCGCTCGAAGGTGAAGCGACGGTTGAAAACCCAGGTCACCGCCATTGCGGCCGCGATCGCCACGATCCGCGCCAGAAACGGCCCGAGCGGCGTTAGATGCAGCAGCGCCGCCAGCACGCCGGCATCGACCAGGAAGCCGATACCGCCGGCGATGGCGAAACGGATGAGCTTTCTCACGCCGCATCCGCCTTTCCGGGACGCGCGCGCGATGCGGGCGCTGCTTCGCTGAGCGGAGCCTTGGCCATGCTCGGCGTCTCCAGGCTCATATAGTGGATACGAAGCTGTTCGGCGCGGGCGCGGGCAACCGAATCCAGAATGACGCCGGCGGTAAACAGCATGAAGGAGATCATCATCAGCGCCGTCGACAGCACCCAGGTCGGCATTCGGCTGACGAGACCCGTCTGGAAATATTCCGCCAGCACCGGCGCCATGAAGCCGAGGCTCGTCAGCATGAACATGGCGCTGATCGTGCTGAAGAAGGCGAAGGGCCGGGTTTCCTTCATCAGCATGGCGAACATCCAGAGGATCTTGGCGCCGTCGCGGAATGTCGAAAGCTTCGAGTGCGAGCCTTCCGGCCGGCGGCCATAGTCGAGTTCCAGTTCGCTGACCGGAAGCTTCAGCCGCGAGGCGTGCACGGACATCTCGGTTTCGATTTCGAAGCCGCCCGATACCGCTGGGAAGCTCTTGACGAAGCGGCGCGAGAAAGCGCGGTAGCCGGAAAAGATATCGGTGAAGTCGGGGCCGAAGATCGTCCGGTAGAGCAGATTGAAAAGCCGGTTGCCGAGCGCATGGCCTTGACGGCCGGCATCGGCATGAACGCCGCGCCGGGTTCCCACCACCATGTCGGCGCGCTCGGTCAGCAGTGTGCGCACCAGCTCTTCGGCATCACCAGGCGCATAAGTGCCGTCACCATCGGCGATGATGTAGATGTCTGCGTCGATGTCGGCGAACATCCGGCGGACGACGTGGCCCTTGCCTTGGCGTCGCTCACGCACGACATGCGCGCCGGCAAGCATTGCCTGCAGCGCGGTGCCGTCGGTGGAATTATTGTCGTAGACGTGGATCGCCGCATCCGGCAGCGTCGCGCGGAAACCCCGCACGACTGCGCCGATCGTTGCGGCTTCATTATAGCAGGGAAGCAAGACGGCAATCTTGGGATTATCGGTACGCGATCGGGCCATGACTCTACTCGTTACACTGAAAGCCGCACGCAGCCTAAATCACCCGCCGTTAATAAGACCCTATGACGCAGGCAAAATCGGCACCGGCCGCAAGCGGCTTTACACTTTCTTGATCGGCGGTCGCTAAGCTTCGGCCATCTGAAACAAAGCGCTAACCACGATGAACGCTGTGCAGCCGATCGCCAATGCCTCCTCCGTAACCACTGCTGCAAGGGGAGGGCTGGGCAGGCTGTTGATGCGCCTCTGGCCAACCGTCATTATCTATAGCGTCATCCTCGCCGCTACCCTCCTTGTCACCAAGCTGTCCACCGCGACCGATTACGTCGGTCCCGACAATGACGACGGAATGCGCCTCATCGAGGTTCGCGATCTTCTCGCCGGGCAGAGCTGGTTCGATCTGACGCAATACCGCCTCGGCCTTGAAGGCGGCACGCTGATGCACTGGTCGAGGCTGATCGATCTGCCGATCGCTTCGCTGATCTGGTTCTTCGGCCTGTTTGCACCCCACGAGACGGCCGAGGCGCTGGCGCTTGCCGTCTGGCCGGTATCGCTCGTCCTTCCCGCCATGCTCGCCATGGCCGTTGCCGGGCGGCGTATCGGCGGTGTTGCCGGCATGCACCTCAGTCTCGTCATGACCGGGCTTGCGATCTACACCGGCAGCCGGTTCGCGCCGGGAGCCATCGATCATCACAATGCGCAGCTGGGGCTGGTCGCGACGATGGTGGCGATGCTTCTGGATCCGCAGCGCCGCGGCTGGAGCTATGCGATCGCCGGCATCGCCGCAGCGGTCGCCATCGCCATCGGCGCCGAGACGACGCCTTTCGTCGCCGCCGTCTGCCTGACCGTCGCTTTGCTCTGGGCATGGGAGGGGCAGAATTTCGCTGTTGCCGCAGGGGCCTTCGGCCTGGCGCTGGCGATTGCCATCAGCATCCTCTTTGCCGCAACGGTGCCCCCCCGGCTCTATTCGGTGGTTACCTGCGACAATCTCTCGCTCGGTTATTATAGCCTTTCGGCAATCGGCGGCGGGCTGCTGTTGTTTTCGGCGGTCTTTGCAAGCCGCCTGCGTCGACCCCTGCGCTTCGCCACGCTTGGTCTCGTCGGGGCCGGCGTTCTTGGTTCGGCAATGGTGATTGCGCCGCAATGCCTGAGCGACCCGCTGGCCAGTCTCGATCCGATGCTGGTCGAGCTCTGGCTGAGGAACGTGTCGGAAGCGCAGTCAGCCTTGGTGCTCGCGCGTACCGATCCCTTTTCGATCGGTGCCTTCTATGCGGCCGGGCTGTTCGGCATCGCCGTCTGCATTTTCCGCATCGTTCGGCGCGACCGTATGCAGATCCATCTGGTGCTGCTCTTCCTGCTCGCCACCAGCTGGGCGATCGCGCTGGTCCAGGTGCGCGGCGCGACTTTCTCGAACCTGCTCTCCATTCTACCGCTTGCGCTGCTGATCATCGATATCAGGCGGATCTCCAACAGCGACAGCGACAATGTTGCCGCCGCCTTCGTCTATATCGTGACGGTGCTCGCAAGCGTTCCGGCGGCCTGGGCGGTCGCCGGCGGACTTGTCTCGCTGCAGATGGAAAATGGCGCGCAGAAGGCGGCGGCGGCGGCAAAGGTACTTTCCTGCACCTCGAAAGAGGCGCTGGCGCCGCTTGCCGGGCTTCCGGATGGGCTGATCTCCGCACCGTCGCAGATGGGTGTCCCGATCCTTCGCTTCACCAAAAACCGGGTTCTCTCGGCGCCGTATCACCGCAATCAGGGCGGCATGCTGACGGAACTGCATATCGGCCTGGCGGAGCCGAAGGAGGCGGAAGCCTTCCTGAAGGGGACGGGGGTGGCGGTGCTTGCTTTCTGCCCCAACGACCCGCAGACCCGCGAGCTTTCCAAGCTGAAACCGGATGGCCTTTATGCTGAGCTCGGCAAGGGCAATATCCCGCCCTATCTGGAGCCGCTTCCGAAGGCAGCGGGGGTGGGCGTTCAGTTCTTTCGCTATCGGCCGGCGGCGAACTGACGCCGGCATTTTTCGGTAAAAAATTTAGTGGGAAACGCGCATCGCGCGGCGCAGGCGGGCATTGGCAAAGAGCCCGAGAACGAAGAGCATGAGGCCGCCGTTAAAGCCGAGCACGGCATAGACGAACGCCAGGATCGACACTGGTCCGGGCGAGGTTATCGCCGCCACCGCGAACGTTATTCCGATCAGCGCGGCGACCAACGCGATTGCGGCAGCCGAGCGCGTTTGCCCGGCGCTGACGCCCAATGCTGCTGCTGTGAGAATAATCATTTTCAGCACCTTCCCAGAGATAACGAGGGGAAGCATAGGAGGCGCCAACTAACAAAGATTTACCGGCGGCCATGGCCGAAAAGCCTTTGTATTGCGGTGGTTAGCAACTCCTTTCGTCTATAACGCGCATTCTAACGATACGTTCCGCAACCAAAACGGATTTGACCGATTTCGTTGTTAATCCGCCAAGCTGCCACAGCCGCATGGTGAGCATGCGTGGCGTAGCGTGCGCCCGCCGCCAACGACGTAGACAGCCCGGAAAACAAATCTCGGCGATGGCCGCGACCTTCCAGTTTGTCACCGATCGACATAGAAAGAAGGGATGAGCAACGTCTTCGACAGCGATTCGCCGACCAACCTTGCCGAATATTCGGTTTCGGAGCTTTCCGGCTCGATCAAGCGCACCGTCGAAACGGCCTTTGACCAGGTCCGCGTGCGCGGCGAGATCTCCGGCTATCGTGGCCCGCACTCCTCGGGCCATGCCTATTTCGCGCTGAAGGACGATCGTGCCCGTATCGACGCCGTCATCTGGAAGGGCACCTTCTCGCGGCTGAAATTCCGTCCGGAAGAGGGCATGGAGGTCATCGCCACCGGCAAGGTCACCACCTTTCCCGGCTCTTCGAAATATCAGATCGTCATCGAGACGCTGGAACCGGCCGGCGCCGGCGCGCTGATGGCGCTGATCGAGGAGCGCAAGCGCAAACTTGGCGCCGAGGGACTGTTCGATGCCGCCCGCAAGAAGCGGCTGCCCTTCATGCCAAGGGTGATTGGTGTCGTCACCTCGCCGACCGGTGCGGTCATCCGCGATATTCTTCACCGCATCTCCGATCGGTTTCCCGTGCATGTCCTCGTCTGGCCCGTGAAGGTTCAGGGCGAGGGGTCCGGCGAGGAGGTGGCGAACGCCATTCGCGGCTTCAACGCGCTGGAGCCGGCCGGCGCCATTCCGCGCCCGGACGTGCTGATCGTCGCGCGGGGCGGCGGCAGCCTCGAAGATCTCTGGAGCTTCAACGACGAAATCGTCGTGCGCGCTGCGGCCGAAAGCCGGATCCCGCTGATCTCGGCCGTCGGCCATGAAACCGACTGGACGCTGATCGACTATGCCGCCGATGTCCGTGCCCCGACGCCGACGGGGGCTGCGGAAATGGCGGTGCCGGTCAAGGCGGAGCTGGAGGCCCAGGCCGCCGCCCTTGCCGCGCGGCTGCAGGGCTGCATGAACCGGCAGATGGATCAGCGCCGCCAGTCTGTCCGGGCTCTGATGCGGGCATTGCCGTCGCTCGATCAGCTTCTCGCCTTGCCGCGCCGGCGTTTCGACGAGGCGGCGGCCGGTCTTGGCCGCGGCCTGGAGCTCAACACCATCAACAAGCGCCGCGGCTTCGAGCGCGTCGCCGCGCATCTGCGCCCCGATCTGCTCTCCGGCCGCATCGCCGAGCGCCGCCAGACGCTGAATGAGCGGATCGTGCGGGCCGAGCGCATGGTCGAGCGGCTGATCGACCGCTCGAAATCCCGCGTCGGCCGTGCCGAGGCGGTCTTCGCCACACTGCCCGCCCGCCTGCAGGCGCAGACCGGCCGCGCCCGCGAACATCTCGCCAATCTCGTCAGGCACGCCGATACCGCGACATCCCATCGGCTGATCCGGGCAAAAGCCGCGCTTGCGGCGCAAGATCGCGTGCTGCAGTCGCTCTCCTACAAGAACGTGCTGAAGCGCGGTTACGCGGTGATCCGCGACGACGAGGACAGGCCGGTTTCGCAAGCCGCAGGGGTTTCGGCCGGTACGGCGGTCTCGATCGAATTTTCCGACGGTCGCATCGGCGCGGTGACCACCGAAGGCGGCCTGCCGCCGGCTTCGCTGAGGAAGCGGCCCGCCAAGCCGGAAGCCGGCGATCCGTCGAAGCAGGGAAGTCTTTTTTAGAGTATTTCCGGTTTTCTTCGAATCACGAAAATGCTCTATCTCTTCGCTTTTGCGCAATTCCGAACGCAAAAGCGTGCAGTCTAATCCTGCCACTATCTGGCAGTGGCAGGAATGTATAGATTTGCCTGCATGTCCCGTTCAGAACGCCTCCTCGACCTTCTTCAGGTGCTGCGCCGCCATCGTCGGCCGGTGAGTGGCGCGGTGCTGGCCGACGAAATCGGCGTCAGTATCCGCACCCTCTACCGCGATATCGCCAGCCTTCAGGCCCAGGGCGCCGCGATCGAGGGTGAGCCGGGCGTTGGTTATGTCTTGAAACCGGGATTTCTGCTGCCGCCGCTGATGTTTCCGCCGGAGGAGATAGAGGCGCTTGTGCTCGGCTCCCGGTGGGTGGCGGACAGAGCTGACGGTCATCTGCGCGATGCGGCGCGAAATGCGCTGGCACGGATCGCCGCCGTGTTGCCGCCCGAGCTGCGCGACGAGCTGGATGCCTCTGCGCTTCTGGTGGGGCCTGGCGTCAGCATCCCTGTCGATTCGGTCGATCCGGCCCTGCTGCGCAAGGCGATCCGCACCGAACACAAGCTTTCCCTGTCCTATCGCGATGGCGCCGGCGTCGGGTCGGAGCGTGTGGTGTGGCCGTTTGCGCTGGCTTTTTTCGACCAGGTGCGTGTCCTCCTCGGCTGGTGCGAACTCCGCCAGGATTTCCGCTCTTTTCGCACGGATCGAATTGCCCATGCGGAAGCGCTCGACGCCCGCTATCCCAAACGCCGGCAGGCGCTGCTGAAACAGTGGCGGGAGATCCAGGGAATATCGCCTGGAGGCAAATGATACTGCCAGTTTTTGGCAGTATCAGATCGTAAGGTCATAACGTCCAACCAACGACGGGAGATCCTTATGACCGACAAAAACAGCATTCTGCTCTACGTGACCGACGCCCCGACCAGCGCCCGCTTCTACACCATGCTGCTTGGGCAGGAGCCCGTGGAGACAAGTGCAACCTTCGCCATGTTCATCTTGCCGTCCGGCCTGGGGCTCGGTCTCTGGGGCAAGGCCGGCGTGGAGCCCGCGCCGGCGGCAACAGGCGGCGGCAGCGAGATCGGGTTCAAGGTTTCCACGGCCGGCAAGGTCGATGCGACCCATGCCGATTGGCAGGCCAAGGGCGCCAACATCGTCATGGCGCCGGCCGATCTTGGCTTCGGCCGAAGCTTCGTCGCTGCCGATCCCGATGGGCATCGCCTGCGCGTCTACACCGTGTCCGAGGAGGTTTGAGCCATGGCCAAGGCCTGGATCGCCGTTGCCTCCGCAGCGCATGTCCGCATCGGCCGTCAAGTCGGCTTCATGCAGGTCTGTCACGGCAAGGCGTCACCCCTCAGGCGAATTACGCCGGGGGATCGTGTGATCTACTACTCGCCCACCGTCGTCTTTGGCGGCAAGGACCGCCTGCAAGCTTTCACCGCGATCGGCCTGGCACGCGATGGCGCGCCTTACCAGGTCGAGATGGAAAGCGGCTTCAGGCCTTGGCGGCGGGATGTCGATTGGCGGCCTGCGGAGGAAACCCCGATCCGGCCGCTGCTCGGCCGGCTTGCCTTCACCCAGGTCGGCCCCAATTGGGGTTACCAGCTCCGTTTCGGTCTGTTCGGCATCAACAATGAGGATGCCGATATGATTGCAGAAGCGATGCTGTAAGCGCGGCAGAACTTCTTCCCAAATGCCGTCATCTCCGCCCTTTCGCTGCCTTTACCTATCTGCTGTGGTTTCGCGGCCTGTCGCGCATCGAACCCTCGGCAGTCTCATCACTCGGCTTTCTTGAGCCCGCTGGTCGCGACGCTGCTCGGCTGGCTGGCGCTCGGCCAGAGCCTGGCGCCGGCGCAGATCGCCGGCCTCGTCATGGTGCTTGCCAGCGTCTGGCTCAGTCAGCGCATAATGATGCCGGTCAGGCCCATTCGCCCTGCCGCATCACCGGAACCCGCGAGCCATCCGGCTTGACGCCGTCGATATCTACTTTATCCGAGCCGATCATCCAGTCGATATGGATCAGGCTGGAATTGCCGCCCTGCGCCTTGATTTGCTCCTGGCTCAGTGTCGCGCCGTCGAGGAAGCACTTGGAATAGCACTGGCCGAGCGCGATGTGGCACGAGGCATTTTCGTCGAACAGCGTGTTGTAGAACAGGATGCCGCTGGCGGAAATCGGCGAGGAATGCGGCACCAGCGCCACTTCGCCGAGCCGCCGCGCGCCCTCGTCGGTATCAAGCACCTTGTTCAAGACTTTTTCGCCGCGCGAGGCCTTGGCCTCGACGATGCGGCCAGCCTCGAAGCGCACCTGGATATTGTCGATCAGCGTTCCCTGGTGCGAAAGCGGCTTGGTGCTCGAGACATGGCCCTCGACGCGCAGCGCATGCGGCGTCGTGAAGACTTCCTCGGTCGGGATGTTCGGATTGCAGGTAATGCCGTTCTTAGCGGTCGACGCGCCGCCATGCCATTCATGCCCGTCGGCAAGCCCGACCGTCAGGTGGGTGCCCGGTCCCTGGAAATGCAGCGAAGCGAAGCGCTCGCCGTTCAGCCAGGCGGAGCGCTTGGCCAGATTTGCATTGTGCTCGGCCCAGGCGGCGACGGGATCGCTGACATCGACGCGCGAGGCGGCAAAGATCGCCTTGGCGAGCTTGGCGATGGCGATCGGTTCGGGATCGTCGGGGAAGACCACCTTGGCCCAGGATGGATTGGGATAGGAGACGATGTTCCAGTTGATGTCGAAATTCGAGATCTTTTCCAGCGCCGGTTTGTAGGCGGTGGATGTGGCGCGGTTGGCGCGGCCGACCTTGTCGGCGTCCTGCTCTGAAAGCAGCAAAGGATTGTCGCCGGCGATCGCCAGACGGGCCGTCCCGTTGGCATAGGCCTTGGCCATGCCCTCGTAGAGCCAGCCGGAGGCGCGGTCGAAGCTCTCGTCGCTGCCATGCTGATAGCGCGAAAGCGTCGTTTCCTCGTCCGAATAGAAGGCGGTGACGAGGCCGGCGCCGGCCTGATAGGCGTGTTTGGTGATCAGGCGAACGAGCGGCAGCGCCACCACCGGCGCGGTAATCACCAGATCCTGACCCTTCTGCAGCTGCAGCCCGACCTTGACGGCAACTTTCGCAAGCTTCTCCAGCTTGACGGGATCAATGGTGTTCTGGCTCTGGGGCATGAAAGTCATGGTTCAACCTGCCTTCTGTCATAGACTGAGAGGACGGCAGGCTTAAACCCGTTTGCGGCGAAAATGAAGCGTAGCACCGCTGAATTGCCAGTAGCCGGATCGACACCCGGCCACTAGCGCGCTTACACGGCGGCGGGCTGCCTGAGCAGGATCGAGTCGTGTTTCTTGAGGAAATCCGTCAGCCGCTCGGGGTAATCCTCGCCAACGGCGGCCCGGACGCTCGCGCGCTCTGTCAGCGCCCTGCGCCAGCGCTTTACCCGCTCGAGCCCGTCGAAGATGCCGCTGTCGCCGAGTGTGTCGAAGAGATCGAAATAACGAAACACCGGCGCGAAGACGGCGTCGACGAGGCTGAAGCCACTGCCGGAAAAATAGGGCCCGTTGCCCAGCGCCCCTTCGATCGTCGTGAATTTTGCGATGAGCGCCTTGCGCTTGGCCTCCAGCTGCAGTTCATCCTGCGCCGTTTCATAACCCCAGAGATCGGACAGCACGGACGAGCCGAATTCCATCCAGCCGCGATGACGGGCGCGGGTCCGCGCATCCTCGGGATGCAGCGCAGTCCCCGCCTGCGTTTCCTCAAGATATTCGCAGATCACGCTGCTTTCGAACAGCACCGCCTCGCTGCCATCCTCCTCTTCGATCCGCAGCAGCGGCACCTTGCCGAGCGGCGAGATTTTCAGGAACCAGTCCGGCTTGTTGGCAAGATCGATGTTGATGCGCTCGAACGGCACGCCCTTTTCGAGAAGCGCGATCGCGGCGCGCTGCACATAGGGGCAGAGGTGGTGGCTGATCAATGTAAGCTTGCTCATGGCGCTCTCCTTGATGCCGCACGCCGCGGCTGAAAATATCGATAGCAACGATAGATGCAAATGCATATAATAGCGATTGCGCCGGCGATCAAGTTAAATGTAACTGCATCTATGTCCGATAAAACCACGACGCCGAGCGAAGCCGCGACCAGCGCATGGATACACATCATGCGCGCCCGCGATCGACTTCTTGCGGCGATCGAAACCGAGTTCAAGACCGCGAAAATGCCGCCGCTTTCCTGGTACGACGTGCTTTGGGAGCTGGCGAGGGCAAAGGGCGGGCGATTGCGCCCCTATGAGATCGAAGAGCGGACGCTGCTTGCGCAATATAATCTCTCCCGTCTGGTAGACCGGCTGGAAAGGGAGGGCTTGGTCCGCCGCGAGACCTTTGACGAGGATGCGCGCGGCCGCTGGGTCGTGATCACCGATGCCGGGCTGCAACTGCGAGAGCGCATGTGGGCGGTCTATGCCAGGTCGATCGAAACCCATATTGGCTGCAAGCTTGCCGAGAACGAGGCAAATACCATAACGGCTTTACTGGCTCGTTTCCTTTGATCAGGAGATCAGTGGCACGGCGACCGCTTTCAAGGCCTTCAATGCATCCTTTGGATCGAGCCGCACCTGCAGCCCTCTCTGGCCGCCATTGATATAGACGAGCGGTTCGGCCAGGGCAGTTTCCTCGATCGCCGTCGGCACGGATTTCTTCTGGCCGAAGGGGCTGATGCCGCCGACATGATAGCCCGTAAGCCGCTCGGCATCGGCAGGCTTCATCATGTTGGCCGATTTGCCGTGAAAGGCGCTGGCAAGCTTCTTCATGCTGACTTCGCGATCCGACGGCACGACGACGCAGACCGGCTTGCGGTCCACCTCGGCCATCAACGTCTTCAGCACCCGGTGCGGCGCTTCGCCAAGGGCTTCCGCCGCCTGCAGGCCGACGCGCTCGGCGCCCGGGTCGTAGTCATAGGCATGCACGGTGAAGGCGATGCCTGCCTGGGAAAGAACCTGTGTCGCGCGCGTGGTCTTGGACATCTCTAGCTCGGGAGGGTGTTGCCTGTCTTTCAGCCTGAAAACGCGCCGGCATAAATCTCCGGCTTGAAACCGATCAGTAATTTGCCGCTGGCTTCCAGCACCGGCCGCTTGATCATCGACGGCTGGTCGAGCATCAGTTGGACCGCCTTCTCCCGGCTGAGGTTCTCGCGCTCGGCATCCGGCAGTTTGCGAAAGGTGGTGCCGGCGCGGTTGAGCACGGTATCGAGCCCGGCCTGATCGATCCAGGCTTCAAGATGGGCGCGGTCGATGCCGAGCGCCTTGTAATCGTGAAACGCATAGGCAACGCCGTGTTCTTCCAGCCAGCTGCGGGCCTTCTTCATCGTGTCGCAGTTCTTGATGCCATAGATTGTGACGGTCATGCCCGGTCGATTCCTTGTGATCGCAGCGAGATACCATGCAAGAAGACCGGCGCAAACGCCCGTGCGACACTTTTATCCCGGCGCTCGCCGGGATCCGGCCCGGCTCAATTCTCCAGCGTGCCGGCCTTGCGCAAGGCGTCGCTTGGGCTGTCGCAGGCGATCTTCATCAGGTCGCCGCGCCGCCGTACCAGCCGGTCGGACGTTCGCGTCAGGATCAACCCGTCCTGCGGCGCGCGGAGCTCGATGCTGCCGCCAGGCTGACCCGGGCGGGTGACAATCGTCGCCAGAAGCTCGCCCTCTGCAACCCTGTCGCCGATGCTGCGATGAAAGAGCACGGCCCCACCTTCAGGAGCGCGAATGATCTCGACATTGTCGAGCGGCACGGCCGGGCCGGAAAACGCCTTTGCCTCCGCGTTCACGTCACCGACGATCCCCCGTGCCGCAAGGAACCGCCAAAGCCCCTCCGCATCCTTCTCTGCCAGCACCGGATCGACGTCGCGCTTGCCGCGCAGCTCGACGGTGACGGAAAGCTTGCCCGCCAGCCGCGATTGGCGTTCGCCGGGAACCTCATATGTCCAGGCAAAGCCGACGGCCTCTTCGAAGGCCGAGCTCTCGCCATCCGAAAGCAGCACGGCCTGCATGTCGAGTGCGGCGGCAAGATCGGCCGCCTCCGGCCAGAAGGCCTCGTCGATATAGGCATATTGCAGGGATTCGTCGTCGCAATGCAGATCGAGGACGAGATCGGCGCCCAGCGCCATATGCAAAAGCTGCCGCTTCAGCCTGTCGGTAGCCGGATAATCGTCGAGGTCTTCGATCAGTGTGGCCCGATCGGCAATGGAGATCAGCGGGAAATCCCGGTTGAAATTGGTGCGTGACCCAAGATCGAAACGGCCCTGCAGCTCGCCGAAATGCGATTGCGCCGCACCGACCGGATTGGCCTGCGGCACGATGGTGATGTCGCCGGCGATCCCGCCTTCGCTTTCCGCCTGTCGCAGCCGTTCGCAGAGGAAATGCAGGAGCACCGTTCCCGGCAGCTCGCCGGCATGCAGTGCGGCCTGGATATAGATCTTCGGCGCCTTCGGATCGTGGCCTGCAAAACGCAGCACCGGCAGCCGCCACTCCATTCCTGGCGTATCGCCGGGGATGATGATTTCTGAAACGTCCATGCTGCCTTCCCTCCGCGTTTGCCATCCCGGCGGTTCGTCCAGCTTTATGCGCGGAAATCGCGGAAGTGCAAGCTTTGGTCCGGAGATGCCGTTGCCGTCAGCCGAGCAGCGGCCAGCGATCGATGATGTGGTGTTCGGTTTTTCCAAGGACGCTGTGGATCAGCAGGAATTCCCGAGCCGTCCATGAGGCCGGCCTGTCGAGGCTCGTCGGCGGCACCGCCTTGCGATCATAGAGCAACGTCATATGCGGCGTGAAATCGCGGCCGATATTATGCGGCAATCCCGTTATTGTACATGCCGACACCAAGCTGGACATGCAGTCGCATGAGCGGCATCAGCCCGTCTTTGCTGCACAGCACCAGAGGCCGCGCCTTGCCTTCCCGCTTGAAGCTCATGATCCTGTCGAAGGTGACCGCGATCGGCGCGCCCTCGACTGTGGCGGCGGCCTGCCGGGCCGCAAAGATCACGTCCTCCGGCAACACTTCATAGTCGCCGATGCCGATAACGCTCACATGCAGGGTCGTCAGCCGCGGTTTTGCGGAAAGCGAGAAGGTCTTGCAATAGTCATCGGCGATCGAAGCCGCTTGCCGTTCGAGGATCGCAGGCGGGCGGGGTGCAAAGAAAAGCCTGTGACCGCCGGTCCGGCTTTCACCCGCCCGGCCGCGCTGATTTTGACCATGGTCGAAATCGAAGGAAAACTGGTTCATGGCCTGTCAGGTCGTCATGACCGCCTCGCGCTCCAAAAAAGAGGTGAAAGATACGCCGGCAAGGGAGAATATCAAGAACAAAAAAAGAACAAGATACGCGAGAATCGGGTTGAAACAGCGGCCGTCCCGTACGATTTTAGTGGTAATCGAAAACGCGGAGGCTGTGTCATGGCCCAGACGATCCATCACTATCTCATCTTCGAAACCGCAGGCGGTTTCTGCGGCGTCGCCTGGAGCGACGCCGGCATCGCCCGCTTCCAGCTGCCGACGAAGTCAGCGGAAGCGACCGAGCGGCTCTTGCTGCGCCGCCTGCCGGAGGCAGAACCCGGCGCGCCGACCCCGGATGTGCTCGAAACGGTGGCCGCCGTGAAGCGTTATTTCCAGGGCGAGGAAACGGATTTTTCCGGTGTCGAACTCGACCTTGACGGCCAGGATGCCTTCTTAAGGGATATTTACGCGGCGGCAAGGCGTGTCGGCTGGGGCCATACGACCACCTACGGCGCGCTGGCGAAAGAGCTTGGCGCCGGGCCGGAGGTCGCGCGCGACGTCGGCCAGGCGATGGCGAAGAACCCGGTCGCGCTGATCATCCCCTGCCACCGGGTGCTGGCCGCCGGTGGCAAGATCGGCGGTTTCTCCGCGCCAGGCGGCTCGTCGTCCAAGGCCCGCATGCTGGAGCTTGAGGGCGTCAACCTCGCCCCGCCGCCGCCCGCCCAGCAGTCGCTGGGCCTTTAGCCGAAATACCAGCTGCTCAATGCGGGCTCGCCGTCGGTCGGATGATGATCTCGCTGACGTCGACGTCGTCGGGTTGGCTGATGGCGTAGAGGATCGAATTGGCGACGGCCTCGGGGCTGATCGTCACCGCCCTGAAAGCTTTCATGGCGTCGCGTGCGGTCGCATCGGTGATCGTCTCGGCCAGTTCCGACGTCGTCGTGCCGGGCGAGATGACGGTGACGCGGATGCGATCGGTCTCCTGCCGCAGCCCGTCCGAGATCGCACGCACCGCAAATTTCGTCGCGCAATAGACGGCGGCCGTTGGCGAGACGCTGTGACCGCCGATCGAAGACAGGTTGATGATCTGCCCCGATCCTTGCACTTTCATGATCGGCAGGGCTGCGGCGATGCCGTAGAGCACACCCTTGATGTTGACATCGACCATCCGGTCCCACTCGTCGACCTTGAGAGCGTCGAGCGGCGAAAGCGGCATGACGCCGGCATTGTTCACGATGACGTCAAGCCGGCCGAATTCCGATCTGGCAAAACCGGCAAAAGCCTCGACCTCGGAACGGTCGGTGACGTCAAGTTTTCGCAGACGCACCGTCCCGCCCCGAGCTTCGATTTCGCCGGCAAGCGCCTGCAGCCGCTCGGTGCGGCGCGCGCCGATCACGATATGGGCGCCTGCGGCAGCCAGCACCCTTGCCGCGGCCTCTCCGATGCCGCTGCTGGCTCCGGTGATGGCAACTACTTTTCCTTCCACATTCGTCATTTCAAGCTCCATTTTTCGATAAGTGTTTTTCGGGCGATCAGCTGGGGAAATCGGCGCTGAGCGTCGTCTCCGCCCAGGCGTCGAAATTTGCCCGCAGCGCATCGAGCCGTTCGCGGGCGATCCTCAGGGCGGGTCCGCCAAGCAACAGGCGCAGCGGCGGCTCATCCGCCTCGAATGCCGATATGATCGCGGCGGCGGCGCGCGCCGGATCGCCCGGCTGCTTGCCGGAGACCGAACGGGTGGCTTGGCGCCGCTTGCCCGATGTCTCGGCATAGTCGTCGATCACGGTTTTGGATTCGACCATCGACCGGCCGGCCCAATCCGTGCGGAAGGCGCCGGGCTCGAGGATCGTCACATCGATGCCGAGCGGCTTGACCTCATGGAAAAGCGACTCCGACAGGGCTTCGACCGCGAATTTGGTGGCATGGTAATAGCCGGTCGCGGCGAAGGCGACGAGCCCGCCGAGCGAAGAGACGTTGAAGATATGCCCCCGATGGCGCGAGCGCATGCCCGGCAGAACCTGCTTGGTAACATCCACCAAGCCAAAGACGTTGGTCTCGAACTGGGCGCGGATCTCGGCATCCTCGCCTTCTTCGATCGCCGAGAGGTAGCCATAACCGGCATTGTTGACGAGCACGTCGATCGCGCCGAAATGCGCTTCGGCGTCCTGAACCGCGCGGGCGACGGAGCGGGCATCCGTCACATCGAGCGCGAGAGCGAGGGTGCGGTCGCCGTGTTCTGCCGTGAGATCTTTCAAGGCTTCGGGTCTGCGCGCGGTAATGGCGGCGCGCCAGCCACGGGCGAGAACCGCTGTGGCAAGCGCCCGGCCGAGGCCGGACGACGCGCCTGTTATGAACCAGATGGGTGTGGTGGAAGACATGATCGCCATCCTTTCCGGCCGGAAACGGCCTTATCCTGAGTGATGGGTTATTTGCGGCGAAACACCATGCCGCCATGATGGAGTGTGTTGCTGTCGACGAAATCGCCGTCGGCGGTGAAGCCGGTGTCGTCCCAATATTCGATGTGGCTTCCGGTGACTTGGTAGCGGCCGCGATAGGCGCTTTCCCGGTTGCCGCGGGCTTCGTCGTAACGGCCGTTGGCCAGAAGTTCGTGGCGCACACGACCGTCATCCGTGACCCACATGCCGACATAGGGATGGTGCTGCATCATGTTCTCGCTTGTTTGTTGACGCACGGATTGCCGGTCGTTGAGGGCATCCGTGGCTGACGGGCCGATCGCCGTGCCGGCCAGCGTGGTTGCGGCGAAAATATGCAGAACAGGTCTCGCTGAAATGTTTTGCATCGGTCTTCCTTTCGACAGAGGCCTGTCCATGAACACTGCGTTGCTTGGCCTCGAGAGGAAGATAGTCTCCTTGGTCGACGTGATTAAGTTGCCAATCCGGGATGCCATGGTTAGAAATGCTAACCAATGGTCGATGATCTCGAAGGAATTTCGGTCTTTCTTGCGGTGGCGGAGGCGCGCAACTTTCGTCTTGCCGGCGAGCGGCTGGGCGTCACCCGCTCCGCCGTCAGCCAGGCTTTACAGCGCCTGGAAGATCGCCTCGGCGTTGCGCTCGTCCAGCGCACGACGCGCAGCGTCAGCCTGACCGAGGCCGGCGAGGTGTTCTTCGAGGCGGTTCGCCCGTCGGTGCGGCAGGTCAGGGATGCGATGCAGACGGTGCGGGAAATGCAGGCGCGCCCGAGCGGCCTGCTCAGGATCACCGTCTCGTCGATTGCCGAGAGTTTTCTGTCCGGCACCCTGCTGGCCGGTTTCATGCAGGCTTGCCCCGAGATCAAACTCGATATCACCATCACCGATGACGAATTCGATATCGTCGAGGCCGGCTTCGACGCGGGCGTCCGGCTCGGTGAGGTGATCGAGCAGGACATGATCGCAATCTCGGTCTCCGAGCGGCAGAGGCAATATGCTGTGGCATCCCCCGCCTACCTCGAGCGCCGCGGTCGTCCCCGCCATCCCGGCGAACTGCAGGGTCATGCCTGCATCGGCTGGCGCCCGCGCCCGGATACGGCGCCCTATCGCTGGGAATTCACCGAAAATGACCGCGATTTCGACGTCGCCGTCGATCCCGCGGTCACGACCAACGACATGGGCATGATGATCCGCATGGCCTGCGCCGGCGCCGGGATTACCTTCGGCATGGTGGAAACCTTTCAGCCCTATGTCGAACGAGGCGAACTCGTGCCGCTTCTCGAAGATTTCTGTCCGCCGTTTCCGGGCTTCTATCTCTATTATCCCAGGCGCCAGCGGCAGCCGCTGAAGCTGCGAGCGCTGGTCGATCACATCAGGACCTCCGCCAGGCGTTAGGGTCTGCCGTTGAACTCAGCTGTTGGCGTGAATTGTCCGCTCTTTGTCCGCGGCGTGCATTTCGCGCCACTATCAAATCACGGAATATGACGTCATGATCAATCTCGAAGGAGCAAAAAATGTCCGATCATGATACCGTTCTTCTCGTCATCGACGCCCAGGAATCCTTCAGGCATTGCGATTATTGGGATGATGAGCTCGCCTCCGCCTATATCGATCGCCAGCAGGCTTTGATCGACGGTGCAGAAGCCCGCGGCATAACCGTCATACAGATCTTTCATGTCGATGGAAGCGGGCCGTTCTCGGAAAGCTCCGGCTTCGTCAGAACGCTTGGCCCCCTCCGGATCGCACCGAAGGCGACCTTCAGGAAGAGCCGCCATAGCGCTCTCGTCGGTTCGGGACTTGACGTGTGGCTGACCGAGAATGGCGTCCGCCGTCTCCTCGTCTCCGGCATCCGCACCGAACAGTGCTGCGAGACCACGACGCGTCACGCCTCGGATCTCGGCTATCAAGTCGATTATGTCGGCGAAGCCACCCTGACATTCCCGATGACCGACGCCACCGGACGCAGCTGGAGCGCCAGGGAAATCCGGGACCGGACCGAACTTGTCCTCTCCGGTCGTTTCGCGCGGATCGCGACCGTCGAACAGGCACTGGCCAGCCGTGGGGAGCTGCTCGCTGCATGACCGACCCTGCGCAGCCCCTCGATATCCCGGTTTTCGTCATCGTGCCGCCGCGCATCCTTTTGCTCGACGTGGCCGGCCCGATCGAGGTGCTGCGCAAGGCAAACCTCGAACAGCGCAGTGTGCGCTTTACCGTCACCTATATCGGTCCGTCGGCGACGGTCGGCAGCTCGATCGGTCTTGCCGTTACCGGCGTCGCTCCGTTGCCGGAGCGATTGCCGGATGGCGCGCTCGTCGTCATTGCCGGCAGCGCCGACACCCCGATGGAAAACGGCCTCGAGCATGGCGAACGGGGATGCGCCGATGAGGCTGCCATCGTCGGATGGTTGAGACGCGCCATTCGTCCGGGAATTCGCCTGGCCTCGATCTGTTCGGGTGCATTGCTCGCCGCCGAGGCGGGTATGCTCGACGATTACGATTGCACCACCCATCACGGCTGCATGGAAGATCTGATCAGGCTTGCGCCCACGGCGCGCGTCCGGGAGAATCGGCTTTATGTCGAGGACGGAGAGCGCCTGACGAGCGCCGGCATCACCGCCGGCATCGACCTCATGCTGCATATCGTCGCCGAAGCGGCGGGCCACGCATGCGCTGTCGCAGTGGCGCGATATCTCGTCGTCTACCTCAGGCGCGGCGGCTCCGACCCGCAGCTTTCGCCCTGGCTTGAAGGCCGAAACCATATCCATCCGGTCATTCATCGTGCGCAGGACGCAGTGGTGGCCGATCCGGCTCAGGACTGGTCGGTCGCCGCACTTGCCCGCCTCAGCGGCGCCAGCCCGCGCAACCTCTCGCGGCTGTTCAACGAACAGACGGGTATGAGCGTCACAGATTTCGTCAATCGTATGCGCGTGGCGCTCGCCCGCGAGATGCTCGCCGGTTCGCGGCTGGACATGGAGGCCGTCGCAATGCGCGCCGGCTTCGGCTCCGCGCGGCAGCTGCGTCGCGCCTGGAACCGTTTGCATGAAAGCCCGCCGAGTACGGCACGATCAAGGCTGCAGATGGGGGCATAGGTAAAGTCACTTCCGCTCGACCATGGTCTGTGCCCCGGCCCCAAGGTTGCCGCTGGCACGTGGTTTTGCTATCCCACCCAAAGGGAGAAGCGGTCGCGCTCCGCTCCATCCGTTGCCGGAGAACCTATGCTGGACGATGTCTTTCCCATTCCGACCAGGGCCTTGATCCGCCAAGGTGGGCGGGCCTGTTTTTATCGTCTCGTCAATACCAGCCCCTTGTTGATCCAGGTGCAATCGGGAACGAAGATCGTCATGGCGGATGATAAGGCCTTGCGCTTCGAGGCGGGCGCATATGGCCTGCTGCCCGACTATCGACCGTTGACAATGGAGAATATTCCCAAGGCGCCGCAGAAATATCAGACCCTGGCGCTTCCTGTTCCCAGGCCGCTCTTCGAAGATGCCTATCTTAGCATGGGGTCGGTGGCCATTCCTTCTCGGCCGCTCCCGGCAAGCGCCTCGACCCTGCCGGAGGAAGCAGCGGCATTGTTTGACTATTGCTGTCAGCCCGGCAATCTGACGCGGCTTCCCGGCGCCATTGCCAAGGCGCGTCTGATGGAGCTGATCACCTGGTTTGCGCTCTGCGGCGCGGTATTGGGCCAGAGCCAGAGCCCTCGACTTGAGGATCGGCTGAGGCAGATGATTGAAGGCGATACGGCTTTTGATTGGACGCTGGGGCACGCGGCGCGCGCCTTCAACATGAGCGAAGCGACGCTCAGGCGCAGGCTGGCCGCCGAGAAGACCGGTTTCAGCGAGATCCTGAGCGATACCAGGATGAATTGCGCCCTTGGCCTCATTCAAACCACAACCTTGCCGATGGCGCAGGTCGCGCTTGAGGTCGGTTACGATTCTCCCTCGCAATTTTCGGCTCGGTTCAAAGAGCGCTTTGGCGTCAGTCCGCGCCATGTGCGGGGCGAACCTGAGCGTTTTGAGCGGATCGGGGCAGAAGTTGAGCATAGTGGGGCAGATGCACCTGCTCCGTGACGATAGCTTTCCTGCATTATCAACCGCAGGAAAACAGCATGCGTCTCATAACAGCAGTCCTTCTCGCCGCATCCGTCTTCGGCGCTACATCAGCCCATGCCGAAATGAAGCTCACCTCGAAAGATTTGACCGGCGGTAAATCCATGGCCGATGCGCAGGTTTTCAACAGCTTCGGCTGTGCCGGCAAGAACATCTCCCCGGACCTGGCCTGGTCGGGTGCTCCTAAGGGAACCAAGAGTTTCGCCATCATGGCTTACGATCCGGATGCTCCGACCGGTTCGGGCTGGTGGCATTGGTCGGTGTTCAACATCCCCGTAGATGCCTCAACGATTGCCGCAGGCGCCAGCGGCGACAAAAAGCTTCCGGCCGGCGCCGTCGAAGGCCACACGGACTTTGGTGTCTCAGGATATGGCGGCGCCTGCCCGCCTGCCGGCGATACGCCGCACCATTACCAGTTCACCGTCTACGCGCTTTCGGTCGACAAGCTGCCGCTTCCCGATACCGCGCCGGGCGCCATGGTTGGTTTCTATGTCAGGGCAAATACGCTCGACAAGGCCTCCGTCGAGGTCACCTACGGCCGCTGAAGCGGCCGACTTTTGGCGACCGGTTCACACCGGCCGATAGATCTGCGCCACCGCGCCGCCCGGAAAGGCCTTCGAGCTCACCAGCTTCAGAGGCTTCGGCGCGGTGAGTTCTAGGAATAACGGCAGGCCTTTGCTCAGCGCCACGGGATCACAAGCAGGGCGAACTGATCGACCAGTCCGTCGGCGATCAGACTGCGGGCAAACCTGACGCCGCCGTGGGAAGCTGTTATGGCGTGCCTGGCTTGGCGGGGAGACTAAAGTTGACGGTCTTGCGATCGATGACGTGGTGGGTCGGATCCGCCAGCTCGACCAGCACCTTGTGAGGACCGGGTTCCAGACCAACCACGATGATCGTCTCGCCACTGGCGTCAACGAAATGCCAAGGCGCGTCATCCACGGTAATGTGGACATGTCCGATACGCGGCGATACGTCCAGGGCGCCTGTGCCGAACACCGGCACCACCCGCAGGTTCTCTGTCCGGTATTGTATGAAAACGAGGCCCCGCGACAGGGGCTCAGCCAATGGTGGATCGACGATAAGCCTTGGCGCAGGCTCGTTGTCGATGGCAACAAGGGGCGACGGGCCGACGATGTCCTTGGCGCTTTGCGCGGAGGCTCCCGCGGAACCGACTGCGGCGGTTAAGGCCATGGCGATCAGACCCTTATGAAAGACATTCATCTGCAGCTCCCGATGCCGCTGATTGCACCCATCATGACAGCGACTTTCGCGTCGAGGCGACCCATCACACGCCCTCGTAGACCAGTCGGGTGAAGAACGGAGGGTCAATGACGAAATTGCCGAATGTCGCATCGAAGGCGGCGGTTGGCTTGGCCGCGACGGTCTCGTCCCGCGTTCGGCCTTCGTGTTTCAGTTCGGCGACGGCGTCCCTGACGGCGACCAGCATGTCGCGGAACGCCTGCAGTTCGGTTCGGTTGCTGACCGGCTGCCCGTGGCCGGGAATGATGATTGTGTTGTCGGTCGTTGCGCTGAGATTCGCGTCGGAAGCCGCGATCATGCCGTCAATGCTGCCGCCGGTCGAATAGTCGATGAAGGGGTAGACGCCGTTCCAGAACGTGTCCGCGACGTGGACGATGTCCGCTTCGCCGAACGTTACGGAAATGTCGCTGTCAGTGTGAGCCGAACCGTAGTGCTTGAGCGCAATCGACGCGCCGTTGAGTTCAATGTCGTGGCTGTCGGAAAATACTTCCGTCGGAAGCCCATCGGCGCGCAGCGGCAGGAAATTGTAGTCCCACTCGTCGACACGCTGGACCTGCGACAGGTATTTGCGAGTGTTGTTCTGCGCGATGATCTTGGCGCCGGAAGGACCGAGCCAGGAATTGCCGTCGGCATGGTCGAAATGCCAGTGTGTGTTGATCAAGTGTGTCACAGGGTCGGCCGAGATTTCCCCAAGTCTCTTTGTCATCTGAGGCTGCGAGACGCTTATCCCCGCGTCCACAAGCAATTTGCCTTCCGGTCCGCTGAGCACGGCGACGTTGCCGCCGGAACCCTCCAAGACGCTGATGTTGTTGCGCAGCCTGTGAACTGTGATTGGCGATGCCGCCGCGCTGTCCTTTATCAGGCTGACGAGGCCCCTGGCCTCCGCGTAGGCCTTGCGGGGGCTGAGCCATCCCCCTGCCGCGACGGCCGAGGCGCTTACGCAGCAGAAGCAGAAGTCACGGCGCGTAAGGGGATGCTGTCGGGGTGCGGGCATCGTCGTGGTCCTCGAATATGGTTGAAAGTCGCGTATTTGCTCGTGCCGGTTCCCGCCCGACACCGATGTAGGGCGACCTGGCTCAGTTCCTGGCCACCTTGCGATCGAGAAAATTCCTGATCAGCGGCGCAATTTCGTCGAGCTTGTCCTCGAGCGCGAAATGTCCGGCGTCGATCAGGTGGTACTCCGCGTCCGGCAAATCCTTGAGATAGGGCAGCGCTCCGCTAACGGGAAAAATCTTATCGTTCCGGCCCCAGACGATGATCGTCGGCGGTTTCTGAGTGCGAAAGAAGTCCTGGAATTTCGGATAAAGCGGAACGTTGCTGCCGTAGTCCTTGAACAGGTCAAGCTGGATGTCGAGGTTGCCCGGCCGATCGAGAAGCGCCTGGTCGTGGATCCAATTGTCAGGATCGATACGCGAGAGATCGCTCATGCCGTCGGTGTATTGGAACTTCGTCGTCTCGAGTGTCATCAGACTTTCCAGGGCCTTTCGATGCTCGGGCGTATCGCTGTTCCAATAGGCCTTGATCGGATCCCAGAAGAGACCGAGCCCTTCATCATAGGCGTTGCCGTTCTGGATGATCAGGGCGCTGACCCGCTCTGGGTGCTTAAGTGCCAGCCGGTAGCCGACGGGAGCACCATAATCCATGACGTACATGGCGTAGCTCTTCATTCCGATCTGGCCGAGCAGGTCGTCGACCAGGTCGGCGTAGTGGCCGAAAGTGTAGGCAAACTCTTTGTGATCGGGCGCGGCACTTTGGCCAAACCCCGGATAGTCGGGCGCGATAACGTGGTATCGATCCGCCAGCAGCGGGATCAGGTTCCGGAACATATGAGACGATGTCGGAAAGCCGTGCAGCAAAAGCACTACGGGCGTATCCGCAGGCCCGGCTTCGCGATAGAAGATATCGACGCCATCGATCTTTTTTGTGCGGTAGTGGACAGTCGGCGGGACCGTCTGTTCGGCGGCGTGCGCTTCCAAGAGTTTGCTGGGGAAAAGCGCCGTCGATGCAAGCAGCACGGATGCAACCGCCAACGCAGCAGCACTCAACTTGAAATTAGACATTTCGACTCCTTTACCAGCCGTGGCCGGGACTAGAGAAAAGGGGGCCGCGTAGCGCGGCTTCGGCCAATGCCGGACGGATTCAATCCGAAGCGCAAATGAATGAAAGAAGCGCGGTGTTGATGTCGTCCTTGCGGGTGGTGCACAGGCCGTGCGGCGCTCCCTTGATGATTTTAAGCTCCGAATCCTTGATCAGCTTGGCAGTCAGCAAGGCTGAGTCCGCGATGGGCACGAGTTGATCGTCCTCGCCGTGAAGGATGAGTGTCGGAACGTCGATCTTCTTGAGATCGCCGGTGAAGTCAGTTTCGGACTGCGCCTTGATGCCGAGATAGGACGCTGGCATGCCGGCCATCATGCATTGCAGCACGAACTGGTCGCGGACGCCCTGCGAGATCTTCGCACCTGGCCTGTTGTAGCCGTAAAATGGGAGTGACAAGTCGTTCCAGAAGGCCGATCGATCTGTATGAATTTGGTCTCGAAGCTGATTGAACGCTTCGATCGGAGCGCCCAGCGGATTTGCCTCGGTCTGCAGCCTTAGTGGCGGTATCGCGCTGATCAGCACAAGCTTCGCAACACGCTTGGTCCCGTGCCGGCCGACATAGCGCGCAACTTCGCCACCGCCGGTGGAATGGCCGATATGGACGGCGTGTCTGAGGTCGAGCGCACCGACGAGTTCAGCGAGGTCGTCGGCATATGTGTCGATGTCGTTGCCGTTCCAAGGCTGGCTGGAGCGCCCATGGCCGCGCCGGTCCGCTGCGATGGCGCGGTAGCCGTTCGAGGCAAGGAAGAACATTTGGTCTTCAAAGGCGTCCGAAGACAGCGGCCAGCCATGGCTGAAGACGATCGGCTGCCCCGAGCCCCAGTCCTTATAATAGATTTGCGTTCCGTCGCTGGTAGTCAGGATGCTTCCTGACAGTTTTCCCTTCTTACGCACTGTTGCGGCGGCGGCGCGGTTTGCACCTGGCAATCCAGGCAGACCGAGAGCCGCGGCGGCAAGCATACCTGTCGTCCCCATCAGAACGGTACGGCGCGATGCCGCGCGAAGGCGCGCGTGCAAATTCTCGCTCATATCTTATCCTTTCGATTGACCCGGATTGTTCAGGTTTCGGTCAGAGCCTCAGGGCACTTCCGCGGTGCTTAAGAGGTGATGAAAGACAGCAACTCTTCGTTCACCCGATCCTTGAGCGTCGTGCACATGCCGTGCGGGGCGTCCTTGTAGACGACGAGTTTCGCGTTCTTGACGATCTTGGACGACAGCAGAGCAGAATCGGCGATCGGCACGATCTGGTCATCGTCGCCGTGCAGCACCAAGGTCGGCACATCTATCCGTTTTAGGTCTTCTGTCAGATCGGTTTCGGAAAACGCCTTGATGCAAAAATAGGAGGCCGGGAAGCCTGCCATGATGCTCTGCAGCCAGAACGACTGGCGCACTCCTTCCGAAATTTTTGCACCGGGCCTGTTGTAGCCATAGAAGGGGAGGCTGAGGTCTTTCCAAAACTGGGATCGATCCGCGACAACGGCTGCGCGGAGCTGATCGAACGCCTCCATCGGCGTGCCGCCTGGGTTCTTTTCCGACTTGATCATGACAGGCGGGATCGCGCCAATCAGTACGGCCTTGGCGACGCGCTTGGTGCCGTGACGTCCAATGTAGCGGGTGACTTCGCCACCGCCTGTCGAGTGCCCTACATGGATTGCGTCTTTTAGATCGAGCGCTGCTGTCAGTTCGGCGAGGTCGTCCGCGTAGGTGTCGAGGTCATTGCCCTGCCATGGTTGGCTTGATCGGCCATGGCCGCGGCGATCGTGCGCGATGCAGCGGTAGCCGCGGGAGGCCAGAAAAAACATCTGATCTTCGAAGGCGTCGGCCGTGAGTGGCCAGCCATGGCTGAACACGATCGGCTGGCCGGATCCCCAATCCTTGTAGTATATCGTGGTGCCGTCTTTGGTGGTGAACATGCTTGCCCCATTTCTCGCTCGTACGAAGTTAAGTGCTGGCATCTCAGGGCCACCACCCTACGAGTGACCATAATCGTGCTGTCTGCTTCTAGGATCGCTAACCGCGTTGGTCAGAACTGAGCGATATCTCACTCACCTTTGACGCCATCAATTCATCTTGTCCGAGAGGCTAATCGCAGTTCGACGGCGTAGTTATCTGTAGGTATACATACCGGATTGCGCATAAGGCGAGCACTCCGCATTATCGAAAAGGACCTTTGCGAAGTTTGGAAAGACGGGGTCGGTGCCTATGGATCGTCTGGAAGCAATGTCTGTAATCGTGGCGGTCGCCGAAGCAGGTAGTCTGTCAGCGGCTGCCCGCAAGTTGGGGAGGCCGATTGCTACGGTCAGCCGCAAGCTCTCCGAGCTTGAGGCGCGATTGAATGCCCAGCTCTTTCAGAGATCTTCACGGCACATGACGCTGACGGATGCTGGGCGCTCTTATATCGAGTCATGCAGACTCATCATCGAACAGGTGGAAGACGCTGAACGGCAGGTGTCCGGAGAATACAGAACGCCAAGCGGTGATCTGACAGTTACGGCGCCATGGGGCCTGGGCCACATGCATTTGTTGCCGATCTCATGCGAGTTTCTAAACGAGTATCCGGAAATCTCTTTACGCCTTCTCCTCACCGACCGGGTTCTCAACCCGCAGGAAGAAAAAATCGATGTTGCTATTCGAATCGGCCACCTTCCCGACAGCAGTTTGATAGCGACAAGAATCGGCTCTGTCAGGTTCGTGGCTTGCGCCAGTCCGGACTATTTGGAGGCTCATGGAGTGGCGACTGAACCCGGTGACCTTAGCGAGCACAACTGCATTCTCATCAAGGATGGTGGGGGTGCGAGGCCGTGGAAATTTTCCAAAGCAGGAAACGACGTTCCTGCGTCCATTAGTTCAAGGCTGACCGTTAGCACATCCGAAGCGGCGGTGGAGGCAGCGATCGCGGGCGCGGGGATAGCGCGGGTGATGCACTATAAAATGGAGGCAGCGCGACTTGCGGGGAAGCTGATTGTGATTTTGAAGGATTTTGAACTGGAGGCGCTGCCAGTGCACATCGTCCATGCCGAGTGGAGGCCAGTCCCCCTCAAGCTTCGGGCTTATCTTGATTGGGTGACACCACGTCTGAAGGTTAGGTTGCCCTAGTTTCTCAATCACCGTGGCGCCACCAGACTGTTGGAATAGCTGCGCCTGTCAACTGTCACCGCATTCCCGGCCTCGCCAAAACTACGCTATTGCCGCCGTTTGCCTTTCACTCCCACTCGATCGTGCCGGGCGGCTTCGAGGTGACGTCATAGACCACGCGGTTGATGCCGCGCACCTCGTTGATGATGCGGGTGGCGGCGCGGCCGAGGAATTCCATGTCGTAGTGGTAGAAATCCGCGGTCATGCCGTCGACCGAGGTGACGGCGCGCAGTGCGCAGACGAATTCATAGGTGCGCCCGTCGCCCATGACGCCGACGGTCTGGACGGGCAGCAGCACGGCAAAAGCCTGCCAGATGGCGTCGTAGAGGCCGGCCTTGCGGATTTCGTCGAGATAGATTGCATCGGCTTCGCGCAGGATCTCCAGCTTCTCGCGGGTGATGCCGCCGGGGCAGCGGATCGCAAGGCCGGGGCCGGGGAAGGGGTGGCGGCCGATAAAGCTGTCGGGCAGGCCGAGTTCACGGCCGAGTGCCCGCACCTCGTCCTTGAACAGTTCGCGCAGCGGCTCGACGAGCTGCATCTTCATGCGATCCGGCAGGCCGCCGACATTGTGGTGCGACTTGATCGTCACCGACGGGCCGCCGGTGAAGGAAACGCTTTCGATCACGTCGGGATAGAGCGTGCCCTGGCCGAGGAAATCGGCGCCGCCGAGTTTCTTTGCCTCTTCCTCGAAGGTTTCGATGAACAGCCGGCCGATGATCTTGCGCTTGGTTTCCGGGTCGCTGACGCCTTCGAGTTCGCCGATGAAACGGTCGGAAGCGTCGACATGCAGCAGATGCAGATTGTAGTGCTCGCGGAACATGGCGACGACGCCGGCCGCCTCGTCCTTGCGCATCAGGCCGTGGTCGACGAGGATGCAGGTCAGCTGGTCGCCGACTGCCTCGTGGATTAGCAGCGCCGCGACCGAGCTGTCGACGCCGCCCGAAAGCGCGCAGATGACGCGCTTGTCGCCCACCTGCCTGCGGATCTCATCGACCGCCTTCTGGCGATAGGCCGACATCGACCAGTCGCCCTTGAGGCCGGCGATGTTGTGGATGAAGTTGCCGATCAGCTTGGCGCCGTCGGGCGTGTGCACGACCTCGGGATGGAACTGCACGCCGTAATATTTGCGCTTCTCGTCGGCGATAAAGGCGTAGGGCGCGTTGGAGGAGGTGGCGACCACCTCAAAACCCTCAGGCAGCGCGGTGACGCGGTCGCCATGGCTCATCCATACCTGGTGGCGCGAGCCGGAGGACCAGAGGCCCTCGAAAAGCTGGCAGTCCCTGTCGACCTCCAGGAAGGCGCGGCCGAATTCGCGGTGATGGCCGCTCTCGACCTTGCCGCCGAGCTGCATGCACATCGTCTGCTGGCCATAGCAGATGCCGAACACAGGCAGGCCGCTGTCGAAGATGATCTGAGGCGCTCGCGGCGATCCCTCGTCGACCGTCGAAGCCGGGCTGCCGGACAGGATCACCGCTTTGGGCTGGAGGCGCTTGAAGCCCTCTTCGGCCGATTGAAAGGGAACGATCTCGCAATAGACGCCGGCCTCGCGCACGCGCCGTGCGATGAGCTGGGTCACCTGGCTGCCGAAATCGACGATGAGAACGGAGTCGGGATGTGCTGTCTGGGTCATGGCGAGGCTTTAAAGAAAAGCGCTTCGCCTTGCAATCCGGGAAATCGGCGGCATTCGGTTTTTATTGTTCCGATTGTCCCCGCATCCGATAAGACGCGCGGCGCTTTTACAGGTCAGAACCAGAAAACCCCATCCTCCAGCGCCGTGAACAGGCTGTCGACGCCGTAGGAGAGCTTGCGGTCGACGATGTGCAGATATTCGGTCCAGCCCGAAATGTGCTGCAGTTCGACCACGCCGTCGGAAATGCCGCGCAGGCCGATCAGCGGCAGCTTGTAGCCCTGGCAGGCGCGCAGCACCGCAAAGGTCTCCATGTCGACCATGTCGGCGTCGATATCATTATAGGCCGCGCCCGAGATGACGTTACCGCCGGTGGAAAGGCTTGCTTCGGGAATGCCCGGAATGCGCAGCGGCAGTTCGAGCACAGCCGGCAGGTCAAGAAACGGCGTCCTGCCTTTTTCGAAGCCGAGCGGCGAGGCGTCCATGTCGCGGTAGGAAACCGAGGTGACCTGATAGATTTCCGTCTGCTCCAGTTTGGCGGAGCCGGCCGAGCCGAGGGAAACCACAAGATCGGGCAGGTCGTCGGCCGCATCCAGCCGCGCCAGCGTCTTGGTCAGCGCGACCGCCGCCTCGACAGGCCCGACGCCGGTCATCAGAGGTTCGATGCGCGACCGCAGGAAGGGGCCGTATTCGGCCTCCGCGGCCATGACGAACAGCATGGACTTTCCCGCGACCGACTTCAGCTCGAACTTCATCCCGTAATTCCTTCTCTACCGCGGATCACCATCATCGTTCCGGTCATCGAGGCGATGAGCTTTGCCGGCCCGTCGCTGATCGCATAGCCTCGCCCGTCGGCGACGATGATGGTAGAGCCGGGTTTGGTGATTTCCCCGCGAAACAGGAAACGATCGCCACGCCCCGGCGACATCAGATTGACCTTGAACTCGATCGTCAGGATCGAAGCTTCGGGGTCGATGACGCTATAGGCGGCAAAGCCGCAAGCCGAATCGAGCGCTGCGGAAATAATGCCTGCGTGCAGGATGCCGTGCTGCTGTGTCAGTTTGACGTCGAAGGGAAGCTCGATTTCGACGACGCCATGCTCGACGCGCGTCAGCTCTGCGCCGATCGTCTCCATCGCCGCCTGCCGCGCAAAATTGCGGCGGATTCGCGCGCGGAAATCGCCCCTGTCAGTCTCGCTCATGTCTGCCCCTCTTGCAGCCGGGAAAGTGGCATGGCGGGCCGGATTCGACAAGCTGCACATTGCTGAAATTAGTCTCGGCGCCGATGGAAAGCTGCGTCCGTGTCGCCGGGGCAACCTTTCGCCTTTTCGTCGCCATCCAAGCGGTGATGCAAGCCGGTGCGAAGACGATTGCAGCTTCGCGCCCAGCGCGTATTCTCCATCACAATGTCTCGAAATGAGGGAGCGCCGACGCATGACGACGATATCGCAATCGGTCCGGAATTTCGAGACCTGGCTGGCCGGCGAACTCGGGTCCGATCTCGTCGCGGACGATCTCCGGGAGAAGCACGAGAAGATGCGAAGCGGCGGCTTCGTCTTCCTGCGCGCCACCTATTGGCGCTGGTGCGAGACCATCCTCGATATCTGCCCGGAACTCGGCCGCGCGCCCGAGGTGCTGGCGATCGGCGATACCCATCTGGAGAATTTCGGCACCTGGCGTGATGGCGAGGGCCGGCTCGTCTGGGGCGTCAATGATTTCGACGATGCGGCGGTGATGCCCTATGCGCTGGATCTCGTTCGGCTTGCGGCCAGCGCCGTGCTGGCGCGTGGCGATGATGGCCCCTCGGTTCGGATGATCGGCGAATTGATCCTTGGCGGCTATCGCAGGGGCCTTGAAAATCCGCTGCCCGTCATCCTTGAGCGCGATCACAAATGGCTGCGCAAGGCGCTGATGCTGCCAAATTCCGAACGTCGGCAATTCTGGGAGAAGTATGAAATGCTGCTTCCCGGCAGCGAGCCTGCGCCCTCCGCCTATGTCAAGGCGCTCGCAGATGCACTGCCACCCGGCTCAGGCCCCTTCGTGGCGAAGCCGCGCAGCGGCGGCACCGGCAGCCTCGGCCGGCCGCGTTTCGTCGCCTATGCCGAATGGCAGGGCGGGCCGGTGCTGCGTGAGGCCAAGGCGCTGCTGCCGTCTGCCTGGTCGCTTCGCCACAGACCCCAGGACGTGGCGATCCATGCGGTCGAGATCGCCGACGGGCGGATGCGCTGCGTCGATCCACACTACCGGGTTTCCGGCCGCATCCTCGTGCGCCGGATCTCGCCGAACAGCTGCAAGATCGAAATCGACCGGCACCCCGAAATCCTGCTTTCGCCGACGATGCTCGAGCTGATGGGCTTCGAGATCGCCAATTGCCATTCCAACGATGCGGCAGCGGTCGCCGTGATCCTCCGCGATATCAAGGCACGGGGAAACGAATGGCTGCATGAGGCGGCAAGGGCCGCGGCATCGAGCATCAGCGCCGAGCAGAAGGCCTACGTGCGCGATGGTTGATGCATGTCGCCCTGATGTGCGCGGTTTTCGCGCAAGATCACGCTCTACGTCGCTGGTTCAGATCCGCACGATGTGCTGATCCCAGGCGACGTCGCTGCGGGTTGACAGGAAATCGCCATCATAGGAGGAGACCGCAAAGCCGCTTTTTGCCGGCGCGATGCCGGCCGCATCCGGAACGCTGGTCTCGGTCAGCACCTTGCCCGTCCTTGCGTCGAGTGTCACCGAGGCGCCGCCCTTCGGCGAGGTGATACCGACGAGGCCTTCGCTGCGATTGACGGCAATGGCTCCGACGTAATTGGCAAGCCTGCGCGTCGTCTGCTCCGGCAGGTCGATGAAGGTAAGATCCTCTCCCTTGGCAAAATGGCCGACGAGCGGCGGCAAATCCTTGCGGTGACCCTCGTACTGGCAGGCAAACCAGATGCGGCCCTTGTCGTCGAGATCGACGTGGCGGGTGGAGAGTTCTGCCCATTCCGCCGGCAGCGCATGTTTTTCCACCAGAGCACTGGTCGCGGCATCGATCAGCACCAGTGACGGCTGCATCTCTCCGAGATTGAGCTTGGTGCGGCCGAAATCCGGATGTGTCTCGATGCCGCCATTGGCGACGATCAGGAGACGTCCGTCGTCGGAGACCGTCATGTCGTGCGGGCCGATGCCGTAGGTCTCGAATTCGCCGATACGGGCGAAGCGGTCGGTGGCGTCGTAGAGGCCGATCATGCCACGATTGCCGTCGAAATCGTTCTCGCTGGCGTAGAGCAAACGACCATCGGGGGAAAAGGCGCCGTGGCCGTAGAAATGCCGGTCTTCCCGCGAGCTGATGACGATCGGTTCGCCCTTATTGCGGGGATCGAAAATCATCGCATAGGTGCCCGGCCGGCGGGCGAAGGCGACGGTCCTGCCGGTGACGGCGCTGAAGGCCATGCCGTGGGCCCGGGCGGGAAGCTTGACCTGGTCGATGACTTCGCCGCGCTCCGTCACGGTCGCGACAGCAAAGGAGCCGTCGGCCGCGCGAATGCCCGAGGCATAGACTGCGTCCGCCCGCTCCAGGGCCATCAGCGATTTCGGCGCCAAGGTGGCGAGGAAACCGAGCCCGGCCGCCTTGACGAAATAGCGTCGGTTGATCGCAGCGCTTCGCATCATTGGTTCAGTCCCCGTCCGAAAAGGAAAAGCCGGCCGAAAGGCCGATGGCGGCGCCATATTCGTCGCTGATCCGGGTGATCAGGTCGCGGCTCTCGGCCAGCAGCGTATCGAGCTTGGCCTTCTCCGCATCACTGGTGGCGACGTCGATGTCGGGATTGAGTTTCGGCACGCTGTCGAGCAGCGATTTGAAATCCTCGTCGATCGAGGCGGCGATCGGCTGTTTGTCCGGCGGCAGAAGCTCGGCCATGCCGGCCTTCTGCCAGAGCGTGCGTAGCCCCTCCAGATTGGCGGCCATCGATTTCCAGGTGTTTTTCGAGCGCCAGTAGATCGCCATGCGCGGGCGCGGCGCGGCATCCTTGCCCTTGTAGAATTGTTCGAGCCGCTGGTCGCGGAGGTTCTCCGCGCCGTGGACGAGAATGCCGAGCAGCGCGGTCACCGCTTCCTTGTTGTCCATGAAATCGTTGCTCTGCGGGCTTGGATGTTTCCAGCTCGCCTGCACGCCGTCGGGTTTTTCCCAGGCGGCGACGACTTCGCCGGCCTCACGCTGGATATTGCCGGCAACCGCCTGGCCGTAAAGGCAGCGAAAGCCGCCCTTCTGCTTGACGAGATCGTCGGCGCCATTGCCGTAAAGCACGTATTCCAGCGCCGTCAGGCCCTGCAGCGCAACGCTCTTGCCGGCGATCGCATCGACCGTCGCATCCTTCGGATCGGCCTTGGCGATCAGCGCCTGCACCTGCTTCAGGCCGACGCCTTTGCGGTCGGGGTAAAACAGGATGTGTTCGAAGAGATTGTCCTGGATGACGGGCCCGGTCTGGACGATCTCGATGATCGACCAGTAGCGGATCGTGTCGTCGAAGGTGGATTTGGCCTTGTCGAGCGTCTGCTGCGTGCCGTCGTCGCAGAGATCCTTCATCGCCGTCGTCAGCCGGGCGGCCGATTGCTGCATGTTGCGATAACCGGGGCGGATGACTTCGTCGACGGCGCGCTGCATGACGGCGGGAACGGCATCCTCGTTCAGCCCTGCCGGAGGAGTGGCGGCGGTCTGAGCGACCGCCGATGTGGCCAGGCCGATCAGAGTGAGGCAGAGCAGGGGGTGCCAAAGGCGCATCAAAGTGACTCCAGGAATGTAATCAGGGCCGCCCTGTCGTCTTTTGACAGGGAGGAGAAAGCGTTGCGGGCCTGTTCAGCTTCGCCGCCATGCCAGAGGATAGCCTCGGTGAGATCTCTCGCACGGCCGTCATGCAGGAAAAAGCTGTGTCCGCTGACAGTCCGGGTCAGTCCTATACCCCATAGCGGTGGTGTGCGCCATTCACGTCCGCTTGCAAGACCGACCTGCTGCCCGTCGGCAAGTCCGTTGCCCATATCGTGCAGAAGAAAGTCGGAATAGGGCCAGATCAGCTGGAAGGACTGCGCCTTGTCGGGCGAATCCCTACGGGTGACGAATTTCGGCACATGGCAGGAAATGCAGCCGCTGTCGTAGAAAATCTGCTTGCCCTTCAGCGTCTCGGGAAAGCTCGCCTTGCGGCGGGCCGGAACGGCAAGATTTTCGGAATAGAAGGTCACCAGGTCGAGAATGGGATCCGGCGCCTCTTGCTCCCCCAGCCGTTTCTGCACGCCCGTCGGCATATCAAGGCATTTTTTTTCCGCTTTGGTGCAATCGCCCTGCGCATTCGGCTGATCGGAAGTCGAGATACCGATATCGTTGGCAAAGGCATCGGCACTCTGGTCGCGCACCGTGGCGTTCTGCGCCTTCCAGCCGAACCGCCCGAGTGCAACCTTGCCGCTGCGGTGGTCACGCACGATCGCGGCCTTTCCCGAGATGCCGTCGCCGTCGGCATCGTTAGGGTCGGCATGGGCGATAATATCGGCCTCGGGAATAGCCTCGATCAGCCCAAGGCCGATCATCGCCGAGGCGACACGCGGCGAAATCGTCGTCGCCGGATCGAGCGGTCCATAGGCAAGGTTGGTCACCGCATAATGCGGCCGGCGCAGCGATACGGTCTCGCCGTCGCCGAGCGTCACCTTCTCTTCATCATAATTGATTGCCATCCGGCCTTCGGCGGCAAGGCCGGGAACGGCAAGGTCCTGCAACTGATGGCCATAAACCGGATCGGGGAAGTTGACGACTTCAGCTCCCGCGATCGCCTTTTCCTCATCAGGCGTTGCGGCTGCGCGGGAAAGCCGCAGCAGCATCGAGACAGCACTTGGGCCACCCTCCGGCGGTTTGCCGCGGCCGTCATTGACATGGCAGCTCATGCAGGAGCGGGCGTTGAAGAGCGGGCCTAGGCCATCGGAGGCCTGCGTCGAGGAGGGAGCGGAAACCCAGAGCTTGCGGAACAGCGCATTGCCCAGCCGGAAATTCTGCTCTTCCTCGAAGGGGATGTTGGCCGAAATATGCGAGAAGCTGTCTTCGGTGACCGGGTCGATCGATGTCGTCGCACCCGCCTGCATCGCCTCGTATTGCTCGGCCTTGGAAAAATCCCTGGTGGGGCGTGTCACGTCGGCGACGCGTTTCAGATCGGCTTCGGAGAGGTCGTTGCGTTTCGTCGGCAGATCGAAACCGGCGGCGATGGTTGCGGAAAAACCGGCAAGCGTGGCGCAAAGCGCTGCGCGGGCGATCAATCTGCGGGCCGGGGCATGCGACATTTCAGGGTTCGGGCCGCTCCGGTTTTCGAAGCGGCCCGCCTTTTGCTTATTTGAAGACGGCGTTAGGATTATCCAAGCTGTCGGAACCTTCAAGCTGAACCGTGCCGAGATCGAGTGCGGCAATAACGCGCTGTACCGATTTCGTCTGGTCGATCAGTCCGTCGATGGCGGCCTGGACGACGGCATTGCCTTCCTTGTTGCCTTCACCGATCATCTGGTCGTACTTCTCGACCGTCTCGCCGCGCTTCGCCATGGCATTCATCGCGTCGAGCGTCTTGTTGAGCTTGCCTTCCATCTCCGCATCGAGCGCCTTGTCCTTGGCGGCCACCAGATCATGCAGCGACGGGCCGCTGAGCTTGGTGCCGTTGACGCGGGTATAGTTGCCGGTATAGGCGGCGGCGATGCCGATCGCGTCGTTCAGATGCGAGTTATAGGTATTGTCGGAGAAGCAATCATGCTCTTCCTCGGGATCGTGCAGCAGCAGGCCGAGTTTCATGCGCTCGCCGGCAAGCTCGCCGTAGGAAAGCGAACCCATGCCCGTCAGGATCGCGACGAGACCGGCCTTCGGGTCGGCTTCGACATGCTTCGTCGCTGCCCCATCCGCCTTCCAATTGTCGGTCATTTCCTGCAGGTCGGACACCAGCAGGGTGGAGGCGGATTTCAGATATTCGGCGCGGCGGTCGCAATTGCCGTGCGTGCAATTCTTCAGGTCATAATCGGTCGCCGGGCGGTTGCCGGCGCCGGGTCCCGTGCCGTTCAGATCCTGGCCCCAGAGCAGGAATTCGATGGCGTGGTAGCCGGTGGCGACATTGGCTTCGATGCCGCCGGCCTCGGCGAGCGTGCCGGAGAGGAATTCCGGCGTCAGCTTGGAGGCGTCGACATCCTTGCCGTCGATCTTGATCGTCTTGTTGGCAATGACATTGGCCACATAGAGCGAATTTTCGTCGCTCTCGGTGCCATAGGAGGGATCGACATAGTCGATCAGGCCTTCATCGAGCGGCCATGCATTGACCTTGCCTTCCCAGTCGTCGACGATCGGATTGCCGAAACGATAGACTTCCGTCTGCTGGTAGGGCACGCGCGCCTTGATCCAGGCGTCCCTGGCTCCCTTCAGCGTCGCGTCATCAGGCGCCTTCAGGAAGGCGTCGATCGCGGTATCGAGTGCCTTTGCCGTCGTCAGCGCATCCTCGTATTTCGCATGTCCGACGTCGGCATAGTGTTTCACCACGGCCGCGGCATCGGTCTCGGCATGGGCGGGAAGAGCGAGCAGGGCGGCGGGGGCAATCGCCAGCACGGCTGCGCGGAATGTATTGAGCTTCATGGACCTCTCCTGTGACGGATATCCGTCTAATCGGGCTCCGTCTCTTCGCCCAAAAGCAAACTTGTGTCAAATGCTCTAGTTTGGAATAATTTTAAGGACGGAGAGGGGCTGCAAACTCACCTGTTTTGAAAGGCACCCCCGGAAAATCCGCTAATGCTGCGCCGTTTCGCCGCGGCGTCGCGATGTTCAACAGGCCGCCTCAGGCCTTCCGCTGCATGCGGCAGAAGAAGAAACCGTCAGTATCGGTGGAGGCCGGCGTCAGCGTCACCGTCAGGCCGTCGGACGAGCGCGGGCGCGGCGCAGCCTTGCCGAACAGGCCATCCCAGGCGGGCAGGGCGCTGACGATCTGAAAATCAGGGTGGTCAGCCGTGAAGCGGCGCACCTGCTCCTCGTTTTCCTGGGGCAGCACCGAGCAGGTGACGTAGATCAGCTCACCGCCTGGCTTGACGAAGCTGCTTGCCTGTCTCAGCGCGTCCTGCTGCTGGGTGGTGCGCTCGTCGAGATTCTTCGCCGTCAGCCGCCATTTCGTATCGGGGCGGCGGCGCCATGTGCCGGTGCCGGTGCAGGGCGCATCGACCAGCACCTTGTCGCAACGCCCGGCAAGACTGGAAAGCGCTCTGGCGTCGTCATGCACCTGGACATTGCGCGTGCCCGCCCGCTTCAGCCGCTCGATGATCGGCGCCAGCCTTTTGCGGTCGGCGTCATAGGCGTGAACCTGTCCCTTGTTCTGCATGGCGGCCGCCATGGCGAGCGTCTTGCCGCCGCCGCCGGCGCAATAGTCGAGAACCTGATCGCCTTCATGGGCGAGCACCAGGTCGGCGACGATCTGCGATCCCTCGTCCTGAACTTCGAACCAGCCCTTTTGGAACGAAAGCTCGGCCGTCACGTTGGGTAGACGCGAAGCGCCTTCGCCGGCAGCAATCCGGATGCCGTAGCGAGCTATCTTCGCCGCCTGCGCGCCGGCCCTTTCGAGCGCCTTGACGGCCTTGTCGCGGGAAGACTTCAGGATATTGGCGCGCAGATCGAGCGTCGGGCGGGCGGCAAGCGCCTCTGCCTCGGCCAGCCAGCTGGCGCCGAAAGCTTGTTCGAAGGAGGATTGGACCCATTCGGGAATATCGCTGCGGATATGCGGCGGCGCATCGTCGAGCGAGCGGCTTGCAAACGCCGCGGCGGCATCGGCGTTCAGCGGCGCCGGCGCAAATTTGTCGTCCGCCAGATCGGCGGCAAGGCTGTCTGGTGTGAAACCCCATTGGCGGAACATGACGGCGTGGGCGATGGCTGCAGCGCTGTCGTCATCCATCAGCCAGGCATGGGAAAGCCGCATGCGCAGCGCGTCATAGACGATGTTGCCGATGGCGGCACGATCGCCGGAGCCGGCGAAACGATGCGCGAGGCCCCAGTCCTTCAGCGCGTCGGCGACGGGCCGCTTGCGGGCATCGATATCCGCGAGCACAGAAATCGCCCCTTCGAGGCGGCCGCCCAATCGCATTCAAAGTCTCCTAATTGCCATGGCCTGGGATCGATCCGCACGGGCGCCACAGGCGCGGGGCGGAATGTCCACAAGTCTCAACCGCGTGGTAACCGCGATTGACGGCAAGAGCAAGCGCTGCTGACGGCGCAGCTGGTTGTCAGGCCGTACGCCTCAGCTGATCAACTCGGCTGTCAGCCTTAGCTGATCACCTCGGCTGTCAGCTTTAGCTGATCACCTGGTAGCAGACCTTCGCCGTGCCGGAACTCACCATGCCGATATTCTGGGCGGCGGCACGCGACAGGTCGAGCACCCGGCCGCGGATGAACGGACCGCGATCGTTGATGCGAACGACGACGGTGCGGCCATTGTTGCGGTTGGTGACCTTCACCTTGGTGCCGAAGGCAAGCGAACGATGTGCGGCAGTCAAGACGGCAGGGTTCATACGTTCCCCGGAAGCAGTTTTGGAGTGAAGTGCGTACCATGAAGCACCGCCGCAACCATCTCCAGCAGAACTCTCCGCCGGAAGCAGGCAAGAGCAGGCTGCAATAGTTACGGCAGCGATAATAGAACGACGTATTTTCTTCAAAACAGAGTATCCCTCAACTATTGAACGCAACGCCTCTGCAGGCGGCGGGGCTTAAATCTGTGAAAAAGTGGCGAAAAAGTGCCGCGGCCGATCACGGAATATTACTATCTGTAACATTCGTGAGCGCAATGGCGGAATTTCGCAAACAGGCTGCGATCACCTCGCCGGAAAAAACACAATGAAATCAGTTAAAATACGAACGAATTTTCCAGGAGAATGGTTAACATCCCGGCGTTCACAAAAATCGCAAAAATTTTTTTCCGGCTTTGCCATATTTGTTGCCACATTTGCGCAAATTTAAAGGCCGTTAACCATAATAAACGGCGAAAATTGTCCCGCCAAATGGGGAAAGTAGGAATTTCCTACTCATTTCGGGTGATGATATTGGTCACATCAAGCGGCCGGCCCTAACCCCGCCAGCGTCCGTCTCGCCATAATTGCGCAAGCGACATCGGATAGGTCGGGAAGGAGAATTCGAAGCCGGCGGCCTTCAGTTTCGCATTGGAAACCCGTTTGTTCTCGCCGTAAAACGAGCGCGCCATCGGTGACAGTTCGGCGGTTTCGAAGGCCTGCTCCGGTGGTGGTTCGACGCCCATCAGCCGCGCCGCCTCGACGATCACATCCTGCGGCGGGCCGGGCCGGTCGTCGGTGACATTATAGATGCCGCCGAGGCCACGATCCGACAGGAAGCGGGTCGCCGCACCGATATCCTCGACGCGGATACGATTGAACACCTGGTCCTTCTTGATCAGCCGCCGCGCCGTGCCCTTGTCCAGATTGCAGAAGGCATTGCGTCCCGGCCCATAGATGCCGGAAAGCCGAAGCACCGCGGCCGGTACGCCGCGCTCCCGGCCCATCGCCAGCCAGCCCTCTTCCGCCTCGAGCCGCTCCTTCGACCGCCCGGAAACCGGAACGCACGGCGTTTCCTCATTGATCCAGGCCCCCTTATGATCGCCATAGACGCCGACCGTGGAGAGATAACCGATCCATTCGAGCCTGGGCGGCAGGCTTACGCGGCCCTCGCCGAGCAGCCGCAGCAGCGGGTCACCCGCCCCGGGCGCGATCGACTGCACGAGATGGGTGACATCAGCCAGCGCCCGGCGCAACGCGTCATCAAGGGTTTCGCCGTCGAAAAGGAAGGCGTCGACGCCGTTTTGCCGGAGCGCCTCCATCTTGTCGGCCGAGCGTGTGGTGCCGGAAATGCGCACGCCGTTATCGGCGAAGGCTTTGGCGATCGCCGTGCCCGAATAGCCGCAGCCAAAGACCATCACATGCATCAGCCCACTCCCGCCAGCCGCCATTCGTTCAGCACGTCGTCATCACTCTCATCTGTCATTTGTGCAGCAAAGACCGAGAATTCGCCAGCCGCCATCAGCCGCGACAGCGCCCAGACCGCCATGCCGCGCACCACTGGCGCGGCATCGCCGGCAAGCAGGCGACATTGGCCGACAAGCGCCGTCTCGCCGGAATTGCCGGCGGCGATCAGCACATTGCGGATAAAGCGGTCGCGGCCGACCCGCTTCACCGGCGAGCCGCTGAAGAAGGTTCGAAAGGTGGCATCGTCGAGCGTCAGCAGAAAGGCGATCGTCGGCTCACGCAGATCTTCCCGTGCCTTCAGCTTCATCTCGGAGGCGGAGCTTGCGAACTTGTTCCACGGGCAGGCGGCCAGACAGTCGTCGCAGCCATAGATGCGATTGCCGATCAGTGGCCGCAAATCGGGGTCGATCGGCCCCTTGTGCTCGATGGTGAGATAGGAGATGCAGCGCCGCGCATCGATCTGGTAAGGCGCCGGGAAGGCAGCCGTCGGGCAAGCATCGAGGCAGGCGCGGCAGGAGCCGCAATGATCGGTCTCCCCAGCATCGACGGCAAGATCGGCGGTGGTGAACATCGTGCCGAGGAACAGCCAGGAACCGTGTATGCGGCTGACGAGATTGGTGTGTTTGCCCTGCCAGCCGAGGCCGGCCGCCGCCGCCAGCGGCTTTTCCATCACAGGGGCGGTATCGACGAAGACTTTCACATCAGCGCCGGCGCGCGCCGCAAAACGCGTGGCGATCTCCTTCAGCCGGCCCTTGATGATGTCGTGATAATCGCGGTTACGGGCATAGACGGAGATCGCTGCTTTGTCCGGCTTGTCGAGAATGCCGCGCGGATCTTCCTCGGGGGTGTAATTGAGGCCGAAGACGACGACGGATCGCACCTCGCTCCAGAGTGTGCGGGGATCGCCGCGCCGTTCGCGTGTTTCCGCCATCCACGCCATCGTCCCGTGCCGCCCGGCATCGATGAACTCGCCGAGACGCTCTTTTGCATGCGGGATCGCGTCGGGCCGGGTGATGCGACAGAGATCGAAGCCCTTGGCGGCAGATTCCGCCCGCACGAAGGCGGTCAAATTGTCGCGGCGGCGGCGCTCTTTGTCATCTCTCTCGGCTTCGGGCATGAACAGCCCTCGTCAGAAATCCAGATCGGCATAGTGCGAAACCGGCGTCAGCCCGCGCACCCGTTCGGTCAGCATCGGCCGGAAGGAAGGGCGCGACTTCAGCCGCTGGTACCAGTCCTTGACGAGGGGCGCATCCGCCCAGTCGATCTCGCCGAGATAGTCGAGGATCGAAATCGACGCCGCGGCGGCAAGGTCGGCATAGCTCATCCGCTCGCCCGCCAGCCACTGGCGCGAGCCGGCAAGCCAGGTAAGATAGCGCATATGCTGGCGGATATTCGCGCGGGCCGTGCGCAAAACCTTCGAATCCGGCGCTCCGCCGCCCTGATCGGCGGTCATCTGCAACTTGTAGACACGCTCGCGAGCGAGCGGCTTGGTCACGTCGTTTTCCATCTTCTGCAGGAACCATTCGCTCAGCCGGCGGATCTCCGCCCGCTGGAACGGGTCCTCGGCGAGCAGCCGCCGATCGCGTTTCAACACGCCGTGCGTCTCGTCCAGGTACTCGGAAATGACGGTCGCGCCGCAGAGCGCACGCATGCTGTCGTCGACATAAACAGGCAGCGTGCCGGCCGGGTTGAGCGCCAGGAAATCCCGGCGCTTCTCCCATGTCTGCTCCTCGATCAGATCGGCCTGATAGCCGTATTCGGCCAGGATCAGCCGGACGAAGCGGGATGCGGATGACATGGGATGATGATAAAGCGTGGGCATCGATACTCGGGCTTTATGATTGCTGTTACAGGACTGTGTGGCAGCTCAGTTATAGCGCCCTAGTCATGACTCATTGGTTGAAGCTATAGGAGTTTGGCCCGGCCAATACAAGCGAATCGGCCTTCATGCCATCTGACGAGGGACAAAACACGCTTCTTGCGTATGAGGATAGCGGCCGCGCCTGATCGGCTCAAGCGCGGCTCAAGTCTGACCGACCTTTAAACCGGAGACAATTTATGGACTATATCAATGCTGCCATTCTCGGTGTCATCGAGGGGATCACCGAGTTTCTGCCGATCTCGAGCACCGGCCATCTCATCATTGCGGAGCAATGGCTCGGCCACCGGTCGGACATGTTCAACATCGTCATTCAGGCGGGCGCTATCCTCGCCGTCACCATCATTTACTGGCGTCGCCTGCTGGATTTGGTGCTGGGCTGGCGGGTGCCTGAGAATCGCGATTACGCCGCCAAACTGATCGTCGCCTTCCTCATCACCGCAATTCTCGGACTGATCGTCAAGAAGCTCGGCTTCGAATTGCCGGAGACCGCAACGCCGATCGCCTGGGCGCTCATCATCGGCGGTATCTGGATGATCTTTGCCGAATGGGCCGCGGCGCGCAAAGCTCCCCATAAGGAGATCACCTGGCTTGTCGCCATCCTGGTCGGCATCGCCCAGATCGTTGCCGGCGTCTTCCCGGGAACCTCGCGCTCCGGCGCCACGATTTTCGTCGCCATGCTCGCCGGTACCGGCAACCGCGCCGCAGCGACCGAATTCGCCTTTCTCGTCGGCATCCCCACCATGTATGCCGCCAGCGGCTATGAGCTGTTGAAGACCTTCAAGGATGGCGGCGCGGCAAACGAAGACTGGACGGCGCTCGGCATCGCCTTCGTCGTCTCCACGGTCGTCGCTTTCATCGCCGTCAAATGGCTGCTGGCCTATATCAGAAGCAACCGCTTTACGCTGTTTGCCGTCTACCGCATCATTCTCGGTGTCTTGCTGCTCGGCATGGCGGCAACCGGCCTGATCGCCTGAGACATTCCCACCGCATCGCATTCGCGCAACCCGCGCGGATGCAAATGCCCTGTCGGGCTTGGCGATCGGACACCCGATTGCCGGCAGCCGCCGATTTTCCAGATAGCAATGTTGAAAGAGTAAGCGCCGCTGTTTTTAAAGCCGGCAAGACCGACCGTTTATTGGGAGCGTCCTGCTTCAGACGCTCCGGCCGCCGCTTGTCTTTGTGAGGCCGGCATCGAGGCGCGGCCTTCTCTTCAATGGCTGATCGAAGCCGTCGAGCAAGGATCGACGCCGTAGGCCGGCGAGCAATCACCCTTTACCGCCGCGACAGAACCTGGCGCCACAAACGAGCCTGCCAGGATAATTAGCGCCGCACACGCAAAAAGGAGCGCGATTGACTTGCCCATCGAGAATTGCCTTTCACAGTGATTGCCGCACGCGATCCCGGGCGTTGAGTCCGTTGGAAGACGCGCGGGTTTGGTAGTCAGTGGAATGGCAAATAGCAATAAACGTTCCTGCTAAATTTGGCGTTAATTCCACAAAATTCCCGATGCGTCTTTTATGCAACTGCACTTGGTATGGCCGGCACAACAACATTTCAAACTTGTGCCAGCTTTGCTTGAGCCGGCAAAACAAAACGCCGTCCGCGTTATGCGCGAACGGCGTCGTTCCGAAGGTTCGAAAAATTGGTCAGGCGGCCTTGCCGGTGCCCGTGTACTGGCCGTGCGGCCGATAATGCACGAGATAGGAGTCGAGCACCGACGCTGCCATGGTCGGCGTGATGCCGAGGCCCTTCAGGGTGCGGCCTTCCGCCTCGGCTGCTGCGGAGACGATGTTGTCGTGCTTCAGCATGCGCACCTGGTCCGGCGTGATCGGCGGCGTCACGAAGGGGATCAGCGAAGCGATGCTGCCGATCAGTGAAGCGACGCTAAAGGGCAGGGAGACCAGCGGGTTCTTGCGGCACGTCACCTTCAGCATTGTCTCGAGACATTCGCGGAAGCTCAAGACCTCAGGCCCGCCAAGCTCATAGATCTTGCCGCCTGCGACTTTGCCGTCGACGGCGCGAGCAACAGCCTCGGCGATATCCTCGACATAGACCGGCTGGAATTTCGTCTTGCCGCCGCCGACCAAGGGCAGGACGGGCGACATGCGGGCCATATCGGCAAACTTGTTGAAGAAGCTGTCCTCCGGACCGAAGACGATCGACGGACGCAGGATCACCGCATCGGGCTTGATGGAGAGGATGGCGGTTTCGGCACGGCCCTTGGTGCGGCCATAACCTGATTCCGAATTCGCATTGGCGCCGATCGCCGAAATATGGGTGAGCGTGGCGCCTGCGCCGCGCGCCGCTTCGGCAACCGCGCGTGCGCCGAATTCCTGCACGGCGTCGAAGGTGTTGCGGCCGGTCTCGTGCAGAATGCCGACGCAATTGACGACATGGCTTGCACCGTCGACGGCGCGGTCGATTGAACTGCGATAGCGCAGGTTCGCCTGCACGAAGGAGATCTGGCCGACATTGCCGAGCGGCTGCAGGAAACCGGCGAGATCGGGACGGCGCACGGCGACGCGGATATTATAACCGCGCTTGGCGAGCGCCCGGACCACGTGCCTGCCCACAAAGCCGGACCCTCCAAACACGGTGACGAGCGGCGGCAGGTTGGCAAGGGTCATGGCAGGCTCCTCGAAAGGCTTGGCGGGATGCTGTATCGGCTCCGTCTTAGCCCAATCCCGGCGCGACGGGAAGGCCTATCGCGCCCACAGTTTTTGCGGATGTGAACCCGTTCAGACGCCCTCGACGACGACCATTTCCGCATCAGCCACTTCCTGGCGGATTTTCGCGGCGATCTGGTATTCCGGCGAATTATAACAGTCGACGGCATGCTGCAGCGAGGGAAATTCGATCACCACGTTGCGCACCCGCGCCTTGCCCTCGAGTTCGGTGAAGGCACCGCCGCGCGCCAGGAAGTTCGCGCCGTATTTTTCGAAGGCGGGCTTGGCCGCCGCCACGTAATCCTTGTAGCGCTCGGCATCGCGAACATCGACGCGGGCGATCCAATATCCCTTGGCCATGATCTTCTCCCTTTCGTGTTGGTTTCTGTCAGCGGTTTGCCGGCCAGAGCGCGCCGACCATTTCGTTGAGCACTGCGCGGGCGGCATGCCGGGGATCGGGCGCCTTGACGATCGGCCGGGCAACGACGAGATGGGTGGCGCCCGCCTTCAGCGCGTCGAACGGCGTCATCACCCGCTTCTGGTCGCCGTGGTCGCTGCCCGTCGGGCGAATGCCGGGGGTGACGATCGCCATGTCGGGTCCGACGATCTCGCGCACCTCGGCCGCCTCAGCCGCCGAGCAGACGATGCCGCCCATGCCGGCAGCGCGTGCCTGTCCGGCGCGGCGCAGCACCAGGCTGTGCGGATCCTGGCTATAGCCGGCATCGGCAAGGTCTTCGGCATCCATCGAGGTCAGCACGGTGACGCCGAGCAGGCAAAGGCCGGACCCGGCCGCCGCCTCGACTGCCGCCCTCATCGCTTTGGGATAGGCATGCAGCGTCAGCATCGACATGCCCATCTTGGCGATATTCTCGACGCCCGAGGCAACGGTGTTGTCGATGTCGAGCAGCTTCATGTCGAGAAAGATCTTCTTGCCGCTTGCGGCAAGGTCGCGGGCGAATTCCAGGCCGCCGGCAAAGGCCAGCTGATAGCCGATCTTATAGAAGAGAATGTCGTCGCCGAGCGTGGAAACCAGCTTTTCCGCCTCGCCGATCGTTGGAACATCCAGGCCGACGATCAGCCGCTCGCGTGCGTCCATTTCAAGTCACCCCCGCCAGTCTTCGATGGGTGTCCAGTCGCATGTCAGGGCCAGATCCGCAAGGCCGAAAGCATAGAGGTTGCCGCCGCCGGCCGGCTGGTCGCGGTCGCGGCCGATCGGCCTGCCGGCGAGATGGCATTTCAGCAGCGTGCCGACGCCGCCATGACCGACGAAGGCGATCGGCGCTGTCCCATCATGCGTGGCCAGAACCGTCTTCACCGCCGTAACGATGCGGGCTTGCGCGTCTGCGGCGCGTTCCCAGCCTTTGAAGCTCTCTTCCGGATGGGCGAAGAACCAGTTGGCCGCTTCCTCGAATTGCGGCGGCGGCAGAAAGCCGGTGGCCGAACGGTCGTTTTCATGCATGCCGTGGACGATCTCGATCGTCACGCCGGAGGCTTCCGCCAGAATTTCGGCCGTTTCGATCGCCTTCGTCTCGTCGCTGGAGATGATGCGTCGCAATTGCCGCGCCCAGCCGCTCTCGGCTGCCTTGCGGGCACGCGCCGCGCCGACATCCGAAAGCCCCCATTTCGGCACCGGCACGTTGGCATCGATCTTGACTTGCGGATGGGTGATATAGAGCCCGAACATCAGCCGCGCCGGTAGATCCAGAGCTGCGCCGGCGGAATGTTGCGCATGACGAAGTCGAAATGCTGAATATGGTAGCGGTCGGGATTGGCGGCGATCGGCGAGATCGCACCATAGGAAATCTGCACCACCGGCCGGCCCGGAGGCAGGCGGTCGAGCAGGCTTTCGAGCAGCGACACGCGCATCGCCATCGGGAAGTTCAGAAGCGGAATGCACGAGATGACGCAATCGAACGTCCCATCGCCGAAAGCGCCAAGTGTGGCCTGAAGGTCGAAAGCATCGCCGTTGATGAAGTGCACGCCGGGATAGGCGCGCTGCAGATGCTGATGAAAATCCGTCGAATATTCGATCGCGACCAGATTGTCCGGCTTCACACCGCGACCGAGAATGGCCTTGGTGATGGCGCCGGTGCCGGGTCCGAGTTCGAGCACCGGCAGGCCGGAATGCATGTCGATGACGCTTGCCATGCGCTTGGCGGTAATCGAAGAGGTCGGCACGATCGACCCAACCGTCTTCGGCCCCTGCATCATGCCCCGGAAGAAGCGGATTTCGTCGTCGAACTTCTTGCCCAGCCGTTCCTTCACATTGACCCGTAAGCGCATTCTCCACCCATCCGCACGTTGATCGAATGCCTTAATATGCTGCTTGTCGCTGCCGGGACAAGGATTTTCGCAACAAGGACATCGGCATCAACAGCTCATGCGGCTTTCGGCGCCGAACGCGGCATGAGATCGGCAAGCCGTTCGCTCAGATGATCGGCGTCGATGGGCGCGCGCAGCTTCTTGTCGGTATTGTCGAAATAGAGATAAACGTCGCGGCCCGTGTTGCGCGTTGTAAGCGGCGCCAGCACCCGCGTCGCATTCTTCGGTTCCCCGCCGGTTGCCCAGCAACGGATCCGGTCTGCCCATAGGTCGAGTGCCTCGTCCTCATAGCCGCTGACATAGAGTTGTTCGGAACCATGCAGGCGGCAATAGACGAAATCGGCGGTGACATCCATCAGCAGCGGCCATTCCACGGTGTCGGCGCAGACGAGGGCGACATTATGTCGCCGGAGCATCTCGATGAAAGCGGCAGAGCGGAAGCTGTCGTGGCGGATTTCGAGCGCGTGGCGGATCGGCTGATGGCCGTCGCTTCGAAGCCAGGCCCGGCCCTTGACGTGCCCGTCATGCCGCCTAGCGAGTGCTGTCGCCGCATCGCGGTCCTGCGGCAGCAGCGTCAGGAAATTTTCGAAAAGATCGGGATCAAAGGCCATGTTCGGCGGGAATTGCCAGAGGATCGGCCCGAGCTTCGGGCCAAGCCGCAAAAGGCCGGAAGCAAGGAAATTAGCGAGCGCCGTCTCGATCTCGCGCAGCCGCAGCATATGGGTGATGAAGCGCGGCCCTTTGACCGCGAAGACGAAATCAGCGGGCGTTTCGTCGCGCCAGCGGCCGAAGCTTTCGGAACGCTGCAGACTGTAAAAAGTGCCGTTGATCTCGATCGACGGGAAGTGTCGGGCGGCGTAGGAGAGCTCCTGCTTCTGCGGCAGATCCTCCGGGTAGAATTGGCCGCGCCAGGGCGCGTAGGTCCAGCCGGACACGCCGATGCGTACCATTCCCGTCTTTGTCATCATCGCATCCTCCGTTTTCAGAGGAGGAGCAATCCTCCGCTTCGATAGGAGGAAAAACGGTGACGGGCGGCCTTCGTTCCCGTCAGACGCGCATCGGCATCAGCACGTAGAGCGCATCGTCGCCCGCCGTGTCGCGGATCAGCGTCGGCGAGCCGGCATCGGCCAGCAGGAAGATCGCTTCTTCGCCGGAAAGCTGCGCGGTAATGTCGAGCAGGTACTTGGCATTGAAGCCGATTTCCATCGCATCCGTGTCGTAGCCGACGGCGACTTCTTCTGTCGCACTGCCGGAATCCGGATTGTTGACGGTCAGCATCAGCTGCCCTTCGGACAGCGCCAGCTTCACGGCGCGGCCGCGCTCGGAGGAAATGGTCGAGACGCGGTCGACGGCCTGGGCGAAGGTCGTGCAGTCGACGCGCATTTCCTTGTCGTTGCCGGTCGGGATGACCCGCTGGTAGTCCGGGAAGGTGCCGTCGATCAGCTTCGAGGTCATAACGATTGAGCCGATCGTCATGCGGATCTTGGCGTCGGAGACCTCGACCGTCACCATCACCTCGGGATTGTCGACCAGCTTCTGCAACTCGCCGACCGTCTTTCGCGGAATGATGATGCCGGGCATGCCTTCGGAGCCGGAGGGCGCATCGACATCGGCGCGCGCTAGCCGGTGGCCGTCGGTGGCAACCGCCCTGAGCTTCAGGTCGCCCTTGCTCTCGATCGTGTGGAAGAAGATGCCGTTGAGATAATAGCGGGTCTCCTCAGTGGAGATCGCGAACTGCGTGCGGTCGATCAGCATCTTCAAATCGGCCGCCTTCAGCTTGAAGGAATGCGTGAAGGTGCCGGCGGTCAGATCCGGGAAGTCCGATTGCGGCAGGCACTGCAGCGAGAATTTCGAGCGGCCGGACTGCACGGTCATCGAGCCGCCGTCGGCGCTGGTCGCCAGCAGCACTTCCGATCCGTCGGAAAGCTTGCGCACGATATCGTAGAGAAGATGGGCGGGAACGGTGGTGGCGCCTGATTGTTCGACGTTTGCCGGCGTCGCCTCGGTAATCTCCAGGTCGAGGTCGGTCGCCTTCATGTCGAGGTTCTGGCCATCGGCCTTCAGCAATACGTTGGACAGGATCGGGATCGTGTTGCGACGTTCGACCACGCGGTGCACGTGGTTCAGCGATTTCAACAGGTTTGACCGCTCAATAGTAATACGCATGGGATGCTACCGCTTTCGACCGTGACTGTCCGGGCGCATCGAGCACCCGAAGAATGCTTTCCCGGCCTGGGCCGGGGGAGTGGACGGGCAAAATGGCAGACTTCAGCATCGGTTTGCAAGAGGCATGCAGAGCCAAGCGCCTGCATTTGCGGTTTTCCAGCGCAATGCGCACAGAAATCCGAACCCTTGCCGAAGCCGTGCCGCTCGCCCATAAAGGCGCGATGACGGCGGGACGAAAGCAAATGGCATGAATGAGGAAACGACAGAGCAGGCCGCCAGCCGGCGAAGCTTCCGCCTGCACAATATGGCGGTGCCGGCGCGGCCGCTGGAGCTGGCGCTTTATCTGGTCGCCACTCCGATCGGCAATCTCGGCGATATCACGCTGCGCGCGCTGGAAACGCTGGCCGGCGCCGATGTGCTTGCCTGCGAGGATACGCGTGTCACCCGCGTGCTGCTCGACCGCTACGGCATCCAGAACCGCCCCTTCGCCTATCACGAATACAATGCCGACGAGGCCGGCCCCCGGCTCATCCAGGCGCTGGAGGCCGGCCGCTCGGTGGCGCTGGTGTCGGATGCCGGCACGCCGCTGGTCTCCGATCCCGGTTATCGGCTGGCGCAGCAGGCGATCACGGCAGGTTACCGCGTCATTCCCATTCCCGGCGCCTCGGCCCCGCTTGCAGCCCTTGTCGGCTCCGGCCTGCCCAACGATGCCTTTCTGTTTGCCGGTTTCCTGCCGGTCAAGGATAAGGCCCGCCGCGATCGTCTTGGCGAATTTGCCGCAGCCCCGGCAACGCTGATCTTTTTTGAATCGCCCCATCGCATCGGCGCCACGCTTCTCGCCGCCGCCGATGTGCTGGGCGGCACCCGGCCCGCCTCCGTCTGCCGCGAACTGACCAAGACTTTTGAGGAATTCCGCCGCGGCACGCTTGGCGAGCTTGCCGCGCATTATCAGCAGGTGGAAAACGTCAAGGGCGAGATCGTCCTCGTCGTCGGCCCGCCGGAGCCTGTGGAAACGCCGGAGGCCGATGTCGAAGCGGTGCTGGCCGATCTCGTCAAGACCATGCCGACGGCCAAGGCCGCGACCGAGGCGGCCCGTCTCACCGGCCTGCCGCGCAAGGTGCTTTACCAGCGCCTGCTGGAGCTGAAGGGCGCCGATGGGCGATAACGAGCGCACCGCCATCCGAAGGAAGGCGCTACGCCGGGGCCTGATGTCGGAATATGTCGCCGCCGTTTTTTTGATGCTGAAGGGTTACCGCATCCTGGCGCTGCGCCACCGCACCCGGCTCGGCGAGATCGATATTATCGCCCGCAAGGGCGATCTCGCCGTCTTCGTCGAGGTCAAGGCCCGCCATGGCGAGGCCGCAGCCGTCGACGCCGTCTCTGTCTTTGCGCAAAAACGAATAAGAGCGGCAAGCGATCTCTGGCTCGCCCGCCAGGCGGATCAGGCCCGTCTTTCCCAGCGCTATGATATCGTCGCGGTCACGCCCGGCCGGCTGCCGCGGCACTTTCCGGACGCTTTCTAGCCCGCTTTTTCAAGATCGCTTGCCCAATCGTTAAACTTTTAGTCCCGGCGTGAACCAGCTTCTTACGACTTTCTGCTACCCAGATCTCGGTAGGGATAACAATTGGGGGTTGTTTCATGGCTTGGAAGCTGATGCTTGCAAGTGCGGTCGCCATGGCCGCGCGCTCGGTGCCTTATGCCGTGGCGAAGCCGGCGGGGAAATCTTTCGTCGCCCATGCAAGCGACCTGCTGCCGCTGAAGCCTTCGCCGATCAATCCGGACTGGATCGTCAGCGGCAACCCGCAGGCCCGCACCGCCGAACATTCCCGCGGCCATGACGAGGCCTCGCTGACGGCGATCTGGGACTGCACATCAGGCGAATTCCGCTGGTATTTCGGTTGGGACGAGACCGTGATGATCCTCGAAGGCGAGGTCCACATCACCGCCGAGGACGGCACCGAACGAACGCTCTGCGCCGGCGACGTCGCCTTTTTCGCCGGCGGAACCTGGGCAAGCTGGCGCGTCGACAACTATGTCCGCAAGGTCGCCTTCCTGCGCAAACCCTTTCCGAAGCCCTTGGCGATCGCCTATCGTCTCCGCAACATGCTGCGCAATGGCGGCAATCAGGGCATCGCCGCCTGAAAAGCGCGGCCAATCATGTGCTAATCCGGCTGGGGCGGGGCGGTGGTTTCGCCGTTTAGAACCTCGCATGCAAACAGGATCGGATTGTCGAGTTCGGGCGCGGTCTGCTTGTTCAACAGAACGGCGACCGCGGCGGCGGCCACGTCCTGAATCGGCTGCTTCACCGTCGTCAGCCGCGGCGTCGTCATGCTGGCGAGCGGGATACCGTCGAAGCCCATGATCGAAAGCGCGGCAGGGATCGGGATTCCGAGATCATGGGCGGCCCGCATGCAGCCGATTGCCTGCTGGTCCGAACTTGCAAAGATCGCCGTCGGCCGCTCGTTGCGGGCCCGGGCCAAAAGGTAATTTCCCGCCGAACGACCGCTCTCATAGTCGAAAGCCGCCTCGGCAATCAGGGGCGGCCCTGCCATTTTCGCGCCGCCGTCCATCTGCTCCAATGCGTCGAGATAACCCATCAGGCGATCATTGGCGGGGACGGAATGCCCAGGCCCCGAGATGAAGCCGATGCGGCGATGCCCGAGCCTGACAAGATGCTCGACACCAAGGCGAACGCCGTTGCGGTGATCGGCGGCAATGCCGGAATATCCCGGCATCAGACGGTCGACGACGACGATCGGCAATCCCTTCGGCAGCTTGATCGTATGGAAATCATTGCTCGGAACAAGGATGATGCCGTCGACCTTGCGGCTCGTCAGCTGCCGGATGCGATCGGCTTCCTTGGCGGCATGATCCAGCGAGGTCATGACGATGATATTGTAGCCGTGATTGGCCGCCGCTTGTTCCGCCGATTGCACAAGCTCCGAGAAGAACGGATTGGTCAGATCCGGAATGACGATGCCGATCAGGCGGCTGACCTTGCTGCGCATGCTTCGCGCCGACGGGTCGGGCATATAGCCGAGGTCTTTGATGATCCCGGTGACGCGCGCCCGCAACTCCTTGGTCACCGAGGGATGATCGTTCAAAACCCTGGAAACGGTGCCGGTGGAAACTCCCGCAAGCGTGGCAACCTCTCTAATCCCGACCTTTGACATGACAGAAACAGTTGCCCTTCTTCTTCGCCTTCGCAAGACGCCCGGGGGCGCCTGACTGCGACTTCCAGCTAATGGTCTTTGCTGCCCCAGTCAAAGGGCTGCACGTCAGTCATCATGGTCGTCTCTTCTAGCATGAAGGCGGTGCGCCACTCAATGGAACCGGTTCATCATACAGGTGACCAAAGAGGTGAATATTGCCGCTTCTTTGAGCTGTCTGCCTCATCGAAGGCATCTTGACAATTCCTGGGGGCGTGTTACCCAGTTCGCGTTGGAAACGGTTCATTTGCCGCGGGCAACTCAGATGGAGCTGAGCCCAGAGCCGTTCGGGAGGAAAATATGTCCAATTCTAAGCGTCAATCCGTCTTGATCAATGCACCGCGCCGTGCGGCCCTGAAGCTCGGCCTTGCCGGCAGCTTGGTGCTGGCGCTGTCTTGCAGCGTGTCGCCTGCCTTTGCGGCCGAGAAGCCGAAGGTCGGCCTGATCATGAAGTCCTTGTCGAATGAGTTCTTCAAGCAGATGAAGGCCGGCGCCGACAAATATGCGGCCGAGAACAAGGATAAGTTCGACTTCAAAGCCGTCGGTATGAAGGACGAGCGTGACTTCGCCTCGCAGGTCGACGCCGTCGAGAACTTCGTCACCCAGAAATACGATATCATCGTCGTAGCACCGGCCGATTCCAAGGCGATGGCAACGCCGCTGGCAAAGGCGGTCAAGGCCGGCGTCAAGGTCATCAACATCGACGTGCCGCTCGATGCCGATGCCAAGAAGAAGGCCGGTATCGATCTGGCTTTCTTCGGTCCTGACAACAAGGAAGGCGCAAAGCTTGCCGGCGATGCGCTTGCCAAGGACCTCGGACCGGGCGCCAAGGTGGTTATCCTCGAGGGCAACCCCGAGGCCGACAATGGCAAGGAGCGCAAGGAAGGCTTCATGGGTTCCATCAAAACCGGCAAGCTTGAGCTTCTCGACAGCAAGACCGCCCATTGGGAGACTGAGGAAGCCAACACCGTCATGACCAATTTCCTGACGAAATATAAGGATATCAATGGCGTCATGGCCGCCAACGACTCCATGGCCCTCGGCGTCGTCAAGGCTCTCGATGCGGCCGGCCAGGCCGGCAAGATCAAGGTCGTCGGCTTCGACAACATTCCGCCCGTTCAGCCGCTGATCAAGGATGGCAAGATGCTCGCCACCGTCGAACAGTATGGCGCGCAGATGGCCGTCATGGGCATCGACTATGGCATGCGGGAACTTGCCGGCGAAAAATTCACCGGCTGGGTCAAGACCGACGTCAAGCTGGTCACGGCAGCCGATCTGAAATAATCGGGATTACCGACAACACGACAATGAGGCGCCGGCTTGCTGCCGGCGCCAACGACTCCCACCGATCGACGCGTTGATCGCTCCGGACGAGGCTTGCTTGCGAGCCTCCCCGATGCGCCCCTCGTGGAGAATCGCCTAATCGTGCATGAGGTCGACGTGTCAGACGCAGCAGATGACGACATCCTGAGACTGGAAGGGATCGGCAAGCGCTTCCCCGGCGTCGTGGCGCTCAAGGATGTCTCGATGCGGATCGGCCGCGGCAAGGGACACGTTCTTCTCGGTGAAAACGGGGCCGGAAAGTCGACGCTGATCAATCTGCTCGGCGGCGTCTTCAGGCCGGATGACGGCCACATCCTGTTTGACGGCAAGCCCTACCATCCCTCCTCGCCGCTGGAGGCGTTCAAGGCCGGCATCCGTGTCATTCACCAGGAACTGCATCCCCTCTCCAACCTGACGGTTGCCGAAAATCTGCTGTTTGAGCATCTGCCGCGCCGATACGGCCTGGTGAACTATAAGGCGATGAACGCCAGGGCGGCCGAGCTCCTCGAAGAGGTCGGCCTATACGTCGCCCCGACGACGCTGGCAAGCAGCCTCAGCGTTGCGCAGCTTCAGTTGGTCGAGATCGCCAAGGCGCTTTGCTACGAAAGCAAGCTTCTCGTTCTCGATGAACCGACGGCGACCCTGACCTCCAAGGAGGTCGATCGCCTGTTCGAAATCCTGAAGCGTCTGAAGGGCCGCGGCGTCACCACGCTTTATATCTCGCATCGGCTGGAGGAGATCTTCGACGTCGGTGACGATGTGACGGTGCTGCGCGACGGCCAGCATGTGATCACCCGTCCGCTGGCAGGGCTTGGTATCCCTGACATCGTCGAGCTGATGGTCGGGCGCAAGCTTTCCGATCACGGCATCTTCAAAGGCGACAGCATCGTATCTGGCGAAGCGCTCGGCGTTTCCGGCCTGAAGGTGACGCGCAACAGCCCGGAACTGTCATTTTCTGTGGCAAAGGGCGAAATCGTCGGCATTGCCGGCCTTGTCGGCAGCGGCCGCACCGAGGCGGTTCGGGCTCTCTTCGGCGCCGACGTCAAGGCATCAGGCGAAATCCGCCTGAATGGCCAGCCGGTCGAAATCAATTCGCCGAGGGATGCCGTTGCCGCCGGGCTTTGCCTGGCGACCGAAGACCGCAAGATGCAGGGCCTGATGCTCGACATGAGCTGCGCCCAAAACGCCACGATTACCGACCTCGCCAAGATCTCCCGCAACGGCCTGATCAACGGCAAAGCGGAGGATGATCACGCCCAGCGCCTGGTGCGCGAGCTGCGGATCAAGACCCCCTCCATTCATCAGGCCGTCAGGACCTTTTCCGGCGGCAATCAGCAAAAGGTGGTCATCGCCAAATGGCTGTTCCGCGGCCCCAAGGTGCTGATCTTCGATGAGCCGACCCGCGGCATCGACGTTGGCGCCAAGGCCGAAATTTATGAGCTGCTGTGGAAATTTGCCGCCGAAGGAAAAGGCGTGTTGGTGGTATCTTCGGATCTGCCGGAACTGATGGGCATTTGCCACCGCATCATCGTTTTCTCCGACGGCAAGATATCCGGCGAAATCGCGCGCGAACAATTTGACGAGAGCAGGATCCTGTCGCTCGCCTACAAGGAGTACAGTCGTGTCCGCCAACATTGAAAAACAGACCGAGGCAAAAGAGGCGCGCTTCTGGGACAAGCTGATCAGGATCTCGATGAAGGAGGCGGGCGTCGCCATCGCCCTCATCCTGATCCTGGCGTTTTTCTCGGCGACTGCGCCCTATTTCGCCACGCCTGAGAATTTCCTGAAGATCTTCGTGCAGATCGCCATCAACACCGTCCTTGCTGCCGGCATGACCTTCGTCATCCTGGTCGGCGGCATCGACCTGTCGGTCGGATCGCTGCTTGCCCTTTGCACGGTGATCGGCGCCACGATCATGATCAATCCGGCCTTTTCGCCGTGGCAGGCGATCATTCTCGCATGTCTGGCGTCGATGGGCACCGGCGCTGTGCTTGGCGCCGTCAACGGCTGGATCTGCGAGAAGTGGAAGCTTCCCTCCTTCATCGTCACCCTTGGCATGCTCAACGTCGCCAGCGGCCTGGCCCGCGTCGTCAGCGATAACTCCACGATCACCGGCCTGCCGCAGCCTTTCGTCGATTTCGGCAACCTGATCTTCTGGGGCATACTCCCGTCGATCTTTCTGATTGCGGTCGCCGTCGTCCTCATCGGCTGGTTCGTGCTGCGTTATACCGTCTTCGGCCGCTTCGTCTTCGCCATCGGCACCAATGAAGAGGCTGTCCGGCTCTCGGGACACCAGCCGAAAAAATACAAGATCGCGGTCTTCACCATCTCAGGGCTGACCGCCGGCATCGCCGCCATGGTCTATCTGCTCCGCCTCAATGTCGGCAGCCCGGTTGCCGGCATCGGTTATGAGCTGAATGCCATCGCCGCCGTCATCATCGGCGGCACCAGCCTCTCGGGCGGCAAAGGCTCGATCATCGGCACGCTGGTCGGCGCCTGCATTCTGCAGGTGCTGTCGACCGGATTGCAGCTGCTGGGCGCCGACGACAATATCAAGCCGATCGTCATCGGCGCCGTCATCGTCCTTGCCGTCATCCTCGACAGCTATCGCGGCCGATTGATGCGGATCCTCGAAACCCGGTAATTGGGTAGCGCCGGAAACCCTGATTGGCCGTTGCATCTGATATCTCTCCGACCTACATCTGTCCGGCATTCAGCGAGGGACGGAAATGGCCAAGATCACCAATGTAGCGGTCCAGATGGACCATGTCGCCGGCATCAATATTGCGGGCGATTCCACCTTCGCCATGAGCCTGGAAGCGCAAGTGCGCGGCTACAGGCTGTTCCATTACACGCCCGAGCGCCTGAGCTTCCGTGACGGCAAGCTCTATGCCAGCGTCGAGCCGATGCTGCTGCGCGACGTCAAGGGCGATCACTTCGAGCTTGGCACCCCTGAGCGCGTCGATCTCTCCACCATGGACGTCGTGCTGCTGCGCCAGGACCCGCCCTTCGACATGGCCTATATCACCTCGACGCATCTGCTCGAGCGCATCCACCCGAAGACGCTCGTCGTCAACGATCCGGCCTGGGTGCGCAATTCGCCGGAAAAGATCTTCGTCACCGAATTCGCCGACCTGATGCCGAAGACGCTGATCACCAAGGATGCCGCCGAGATCCGCCGCTTCCGCGACGAGATGGGCGATATCATCCTGAAGCCGCTCTACGGCAATGGCGGCGCCGGCGTCTTCCATTCGACCCGCGACGACCGCAATCTCTCCTCGCTGCTGGAAATGTTCGGCCAGCTCTTCCGCGAGCCGTTCATCGCCCAGCAATATCTTCCCGACGTGCGCAAGGGCGACAAACGCATCATCCTGGTCGACGGCGAATTCGCCGGCGCCATCAATCGCGTGCCGGCCGAACATGACAGCCGCTCCAACATGCATGTCGGCGGCCGCGCCGAGGCGACCGAGCTGACGTCACGCGAAAAGGAAATCTGCGCCCGCATCGGCCCGGCGCTCAGAGAACGCGGCTTCCTGCTCGTCGGCATCGATGTCATCGGCGATTACATGACCGAGATCAACGTCACCTCGCCGACAGGCATCCGCGAAGTCAAGAAGTTCGGCGGCGCCGATATCGCAAGCCTGCTCTGGGATGCGATCGAGCGCAAACGCGGCTGAGCCTGCGGCTCCGCGACCTCACGCTGCTGCTGTGACTGGGCACAACCCCGGTCACAGTCTATATCTGACTACGTTCCTTTCTTGTTCTTGTTTTATTCCCGTTCTCGTGCCAGATTGCAACTGCTGGCCCTGAAGGGTTGCGGGCGGTATAAGAGTTTGCGGGCAGGGGATGGAGTTATGGTCGCGCGTGTCAGTACGGTGGCATTTCAGGGCATCGAAGGTGTGCCGGTCGAGGTCCAGGTCATGGTCGCTCCCGGCAAAGTCGGCATGCAGATCGTCGGCCTGCCTGATAAGGCGGTGGCTGAAAGCCGCGAGCGTGTGCAGGCCGCCCTTCACGCCTCCGGCCTGGCGCTGCCGGCCAAGCGGGTGACCGTCAACCTGGCGCCGGCCGATCTGCCGAAAGAAGGCTCGCATTTCGACCTGCCGATCGCCCTCGCCCTGATGGCCGCACTCGGCGCGATTCCCGCCGCCGCATTGGCGGACTATGTCGTCGTCGGGGAGCTCAACCTCGACGGCACGATCGCCGCCATATCTGGCGCACTGCCGGCCGCCATCGGCGCCAATGGGCTCGGCAAGGGGCTGATCTGCCCGGCCGAAAGCGGCGCCGAGGCTGCCTGGGCCGGCGCCGAGGTCAATATCCTCGCACCGCGCAGCCTGATTGCCCTTGCCAACCATTTCCGCGGCACGCAGGTCCTTTCTAGGCCGGAAGCATCGATCCGCGCCAATGCCGCCAATCTGCCCGATCTTGCCGAGATCAAGGGCCAGGAAAGCGCCAAGCGCGCGCTTGAGGTCGCGGCCGCCGGCGGCCATAATCTGCTGATGGTCGGTCCTCCCGGTTCCGGCAAGTCGATGCTGGCGTCAAGGCTGCCGTCGATCCTGCCGCCGCTCTCGGCCGCTGAACTGCTTGAAGTGTCGATGGTCCATTCGATCGCCGGCCAGCTCTCCGGCGGCAAACTTTCCGACCGCCGGCCCTTCCGCACCCCGCACCATTCCGCCACCATGGCGGCGCTGGTCGGCGGCGGCATCCGCGCCCGGCCGGGCGAAGCCTCGCTTGCCCATCACGGCGTGCTCTTCCTCGACGAGTTTCCCGAATTCACCCCGCAGGCGCTCGATGCATTGCGCCAGCCGCTCGAAGGCGGCGAATGCGTCATTGCGCGTGCCAATCACCGCGTTTCCTATCCGGCGAAGTTCCAGCTGATCGCGGCAATGAACCCCTGCCGCTGTGGCATGGCAGGCGAACCCGGCCACACCTGCGCCCGCGGTCCGCGCTGCATGAGCGATTACCAGGCCCGCATCTCCGGCCCGCTGATGGACCGCATCGATATCCGCATCGACGTGCCGGCCGTCTCCGCTGCCGATCTGATCCGGCCGATGGCGGCCGAGGCCAGCGCCGACGTCGCCCGCCGCGTCGCCCGCGCCCGCGAAATCCAGCAGCAGCGCTTCGAGGCCGCCGGCGCCAAGGGCATCGGCACCAACGCCCGCTGCTCCACCGCGATGATCGAGAAGCTCGCCGAACCCGACGCCGGCGGCCTGCAGCTCTTGCGCGACGCCGCCGAAAAAATGAAATTCTCCGCCCGCGGCTACCACCGCGTCCTCAAGGTCGCCCGAACCCTCGCCGACCTCGACGGCAAACCGACGGTCGGCCGAATGCATCTGGCTGAGGCGATCTCCTACAGGATTGCGGGTGAGAGGCTGACGGTAGCTGCGTGAGAAGAGAGAACGTTCTGACAGCGAGAGCGCCAAAAGCCGCTGCCAGCTGCCATGTGATTGCGGTGAAAGCCGGCGTCCCCTCGACCTCGCCTGATTTGCTAGTGTCCACCTATTCAGCATGAAATTTTCGTCGGAAAGGGTTGTATTACTACACTCGCCTACGATTATTCTGGTTACGCATCAAATGCGGGAGCCCAATGTCTAACTTCCTTTCCCAATTGTGGCACAGAGTTCCATGGGCTTCGCTCACACCATTCATCGGCGCAATCGCAACAGTTATCGCAGCCACCTTAGGTGCTCTGGTTGTCATTTGGCAGAATGCCAAGCAAGCCAAACGCGCCACCGCGCAGGTTAGACATACCGAAGCGCTCAAACTGAGAATGCAAATTTACAAAGAGATTGTTGATCTGTGTCATAACGCGGTTGATGCAGAGGTGTCATATTCGTCCTACGCTCGCGGGTTTGTCACTGACCTAAAGCTCTACAGGGAGATGTCGCAGGCAGGCCTAAATTGGCGCATCCCGAAGGCTCGGGCACCGGCTTTGTTCGAAGAGCAGGGGCGCTTCAGCCAGGCGGCAATAGCCCTGATCTCCTTGACTGAGCGATGGGGCGTCATCCATCCAGGCCTTGAAATGTACCGTACAGCTTTCAACGTCGCGCTGCATGACGAGGGCATCGCGTTCACCCCGTACCGCAGTCTCGCAATTCGCTTGATGCCAGCGGAGAACCCGAATAGTCCTCAACAAGGATCGCTTTTTCCGTGGACCTTGCCGGATGCCGCTACCATTCAAGGGCTCGAAGTAGCGACCGACGCGCTCATCAACGCGATTGATAGCTTCGGTGGCTTCATCTACGACTTCCAAATCGACATGCAGAACCTCCTCGTGGGTGAGTTATTCGAACATCGAATTGCTCCACGCGAGCCTCTTGACCCTAAGGTCGTTGTCGCTCGGCTTGATGATTGGAAAAAGATGAAAGGGTATTTCGAAAACAGCACGGCGTGGGGGAAGATGAAGAATGACACAGAAGCACGAGTGCGCACATCAAACGAAGGACGTTGAGCGCGAGGGCTCGGTCAATTGCTACAAAGAGATAGAGCTTGCCCTCGGCCGTCTACACCTCGAATAACCTACGAGCATGAACGACCGAGAGCCCCGCCAATGCCTGCGTCAGCTACCCAGCCCTTCAAACAGCGCCGTCGACAGATAACGTTCCGCGAAGGACGGAATGATGATCACAATGTTCTTGCCGGCATTCTCCGGCCGGCTGCCGATCTTGATGGCGGCCGCCAGTGCCGCGCCCGAGGAGATCCCGACCGGTACGCCTTCGAGCCTGGCGACGAGGCGCGCCTGTTCGAAGGCCTCGTCATTGGTGATGGTGACGACCTCGTCGTAGATGCCGGTATCGAGGATTTTTGGGGCGAAGCCGGCGCCGATGCCCTGGATCTTGTGCGGGCCGGGATTGCCGCCGGAGAGGATCGGCGAATCGGCGGGCTCGACGGCGATGATCTGGATCTCGGGTTTGCGGCTCTTCAGCACCTGGCCGACGCCGGTGATCGTGCCGCCGGTGCCGATGCCGGAGATGAGGATGTCGACCGTGCCGTCGGTGTCGTTCCAGATTTCCTCAGCCGTCGTCTTGCGGTGGATCTCCGGATTATCCGGATTTTCGAACTGCTGCGGAATGACGGCATCGGGAAGCGAGCCGGCCAGTTCCTCGGCCTTGGCAATGGCGCCCTTCATGCCCTTCGGTCCCTCGGTCAGCACCAGCTCGGCGCCGAGCAGCGCCAGCATCTTGCGGCGCTCGACCGACATGGTTTCCGGCATGGTGAGGATCAGCCGATAACCCTTGGCGGCGGCGGCAAAGGCAAGCGCGATGCCGGTATTGCCGGAGGTCGGCTCGATCAGCACCGTCTTTCCAGGGGTGATCTTGCCCTGCGCTTCCAGGCCTTCGATCATCGCCACGCCGATGCGGTCCTTGACGGAGGCGATCGGGTTGAAGAATTCGAGCTTGCCGATCAGGTTCGCCACCACGCCCTTTTCCCGCGCCAGCTTGTCGAAGCGCACGAGCGGCGTGTTGCCTATGGTCTCGGTGATCGAGGAATAGATGCGGCCGCGGCCGGGCTTGTGCGACATGGATGCTCTCCCTTTGAAATCCTGCGCCTGAAATCGAGGGGAGAATAGGGTCAAAGACCGGAAGAGGCCAGACCGCGATCACCCGAGGGAGCGGCGCGCGGAGAAAAAAACCTTTGAAAACCGGTTCTTGCCGGATGTTTATTTCAGGCCGCCCGGGTGGCGATGAAGGCCGCCGTGCCGGCCAGGATGCCTGAAGCAACCCGGTTCAGCGCCTGCAGGGCGCGCGGTCGCTTCAGCATCGTGCGGGCCCGCGAGGCCAGCAGCATATAGGGCACCAGGACCACGATCAGCACCACGAAGGTCACTGCGAGCAGCAGCGCATAGTCACCCAGTCCGATATTGCCGATATCGATCAGCGTCGGCGCAAGCGCGACATAAAACAGCATCGTCTTCGGATTGCCGAGCGTCACCAGCAGGCCGGAAAGGAAGGACAGGCCGATATTGCTGGATTTCCGCGCCTCGATGTCCTGCGGCAGCAGCCCCGTCGTCCAGAGTTTCCAGGCGATATAGCCGAGATAGAGGGCGCCGGCGATCTTGATGACGATGAACACCTCGGTGAAGGTCTGCGCCACGAAGGCAAGGCCGAGAATGACCGCGGTCAGATAGGTCATATCGCCGAGCACCAGGCCGAGGCCCATGAAAAAGGTCTCGCGGAAATTCGAGCCGAGCGCGCGGGCGACGATCGCGGTAATCCCGGGTCCGGGGATGGCGGCTGCGATGAACAGCGCTCCGGCATAGGCGATCAGGGCGGTAAGGCTCATCTTTGATATCCACTGGATTGCGCGATCTCTCTATAGGCGCGCGTCGCCGCCTCATCAATGCTTCGGCGCTGATCGGTCCATAACCATAAGGAATAGGTCTGTTGAACGATAAGCCACTTGGAAAGCGATCCGGCCTTGCTAGTTTTCTCTCTGCACGCGCGCCATCGGCAGCCTTCGCGCTTCCCGAAAAGACCGACGGCGCCGTCGAGATTTCATCACCAAGGAGAAAATGAATGTCCCCGTCCTCAGCCGAGACCCGCAGACTTTCGCCGCTCAAGACGCCATCCACCCTGCCGACCAATGCCGTCACCGATATTTCGGCGGCGCTGACCGCGCTGCTTGCCGATGTCTTCACCCTTTATATGAAAACCAAAAACTTCCACTGGCACATGTCCGGCCCGCATTTCCGCGATTATCACCTGCTGCTCGACGAACAGGCAGAGCAGATCTTCGCCATGACCGACGACATTGCCGAGCGCGCCCGCAAGATCGGCGGCGTGACGCTGCGCTCCATCGGCCAGATCGCCCGCCAGCAGCGCATAACCGATAATGACGCCGATTTCGTCACGGCCGAGGACATGCTGTCGGAACTGCGCGAGGACAATGGTCAGCTCGTTTCGCTGCTGCGCGAGGTGCATGGTCTCTGCGACGAGCATAATGATGTCGCAACCGCCAGTCTGATCGAGAACTGGATCGACGAGGGTGAGCGCCGCACCTGGTTCCTGTTCGAAACGACTCGGCGGCAGAAATAATATCGGTAGCCGGGCGGGTGTCATATGTGCGCCACGCCCGGCTCTTAGCCCTGCAGCGCCCGCGGCCGCAGCCATCTTGGGCTCCAGCCGAGGTTCATGCCGGCGGCGGCAATGAGGATGATTGCGGCGCCGGCGATCTGCATCGGCTGCAGCGCGTGGCCGAAGGCCAGCCGGTCGACGAGGATCGCCGCGATCGGATAGAGGAAGGAGAGGGCGCCGGTGAGGTGCGTCGGCAGCCTCTGGATGGCGCCATAGAGCAGCACATACATCAGGCCGGTATGGACGACGCCGACGATAATCAGGATCGCCCATGTCCCCACATCCGTGGGCGGATGCGAAAAGTCGGTCATCGGCGCCAGCATCAGCATGCCGGTCGCGACCTGGATCAGCGCGATCAGATGCGGCGGCGTGCCCTTCAGCCATTTCGCGGCGAGCGCTGCGAGCGCGTAGAAGAAAGCCGCGCCCAGCGCCATCAGGATACCGAGGCCGTAGCCGTCCAGCGCATCGCCGCTTCCACCTGGTTTCCCCTGAACGATCGCCATCATGCCGGCGAAGGCGAGCACCAGCCAGAACAGCTTGGTCGCGGTGATCTTTTCGCCGAGAAACAGCGCGCCGAGCACCAGCAGCATGAAGGGCTGGGTGTTGTAGACGGTCGTGGCGACCGAGATCGTCGCATGCGAGTAGGAGGCAAACAGCAGCAGCCAGTTCAAGACGATGGCGACGCCGCCGAAGACGGCGATGCCGAAGGTACGAAGCGTCAGAATACCGGGCCGCAGCAGCCCGAGGGCGCCGCAGATGACGAGCAGGGTGAGCGCGCCGAACAGGCAGCGCCAGAAAACCACGCCGCTGACCGGCTGGCCGGACATGACGACGAACCAGCCGATCGTCCCCGAGATCAGCATCGCTGCCGTCATTTCCGCCGTGCCTCTTTTGATGTCGCTGCCCATGATCACCTCCGTTTTCAGTGACATCAGAATATTGCAGCGACAGGCGATTTTATATAAGGATAGGAAGGAAGGCGATCGATCTTGCCTAATCATGAGAGGGAAAATTGACTCAATGGCTAATGATGCGCAATCGCTGGATGACATCGATCAGGCCATTCTGGAAGCCTTGGCCGGCAATGCGCGCATCTCGCTGAAGGAGCTGGCGCAGCAGGTGGGGCTTTCCTCGCCGAGTGCTGCCGAGCGCCTGCGGCGGCTGGAGGAGCGCGGCGTCATTAAGGCTTTCACCATCGATCTCGACCCCGCCGCCGTCGGTTATCCCCTGCAGGCGATCGTCCGTGTGCGGCCGCTGCCGGGGCAGCTGCACATCGTCGAGCGCATCATCCAGGACATTCCCGAAATCGTCGAATGCGACAAGGTGACCGGCGAGGATTGTTTCATCGCCCGCCTGGTCATCCGCTCGATGGCGGAGCTCGACGGTCTCCTCGACAGGGTCGCCGAACGGGCGGAAACCAACACCGCGATGATCAAGGCCTCGCCCGTCAAACGCCGCCTGCCGCCGCTGTCTCGGAAAAAGTAAACTCGGCACGTGCCTCCAATGCATGTCGCCCGAAAGTGTGCAGCGATTCCCAACGACACGCATCAAAATAAAGAGCTTTAGAAATCCGCCATCGGCGACAGCATCGCCGGAAAATGCGGGACCTCATCGCCGAGCCCGCGCAGCATCAACACCGTGCCGCTGTTTACCGGCTGCGGGGCACCCGCCCAGCCTAGCTTGTCGGGACGGAAAAACACCTCGACGGCGGCGGAGGCGATGTCGAGCCCGCCGAGGATTTCTTCAATTGTCGGGATCTCCGTCGCCACGACATCGAGAAGGCTGAAGCGGCCCGCCGCATCCATCTTCCAGGCGATGATAGCCTGCCGGTCTTCCAGCAAGCTGACGCGGACATCGGGATCGAGCTGCGTATTGATGAGAAACATCGCCGCGTTGACTGTCACCGACAGCGACGACGAAACCGGGCTTCGCGCTTTCAGCAGCGATTGCAGCAGAGCAAGATCATCGGCATTGCTCGGCGTAAGCAGCCGGGCGGTGCCTGAAAAAATCGAGGGGTCTGGTGCCGCTCCTTCATATCGATGCTGCGGTATCGCGCGAAAACCATACGCTTCGTAGAGCGACGGCTTGTCGGTGTAGAGGATGACGGCTTCAAAACCCTGCCGCTCGCACCAGTCGAGCGCCTTCACCGTCAGATCACGATAGAGCCCGCGGCCACGCCATGGCGGCCGCACCGCACCCGATTGCAGCCCGGCGGCATGGATTATCCGGCCGTTGAGGACGAAGGGCAGTGCAAAGGCCGAGATATTGGCCGCAAGTGCGCCCTCGGCATCGAACCAGCCGAACGGCATACTGGTGGGATCGGGGCCGCCGAGCTGCTGCAGCGGGCCGATATCGATGCCGAAAATATCCTGGAGCAGGCAGACCAAGGCCGCCCAACCGGCCGGATCGCCGAAATAATCCTGGCGGAAGGTCAGGCCCGCGCTGTCGGGGCGCTTGTTCATCACACGCCGGTGGAGCCGAAGCCGCCGGCGCCGCGTGTCGTTTCGCTTGCCGCGGCACTTTCGGCCACCCGCGCCTGGCTCACCGGCGCGATCACCATCTGGGCGATGCGCATGCCGCGCTCGACGGTGAAGGCTTCCTCGCCGAGATTGGCGAGCAGCACCTTCACCTCGCCGCGATAGTCGCTGTCGACGGTGCCTGGCGAATTCAGGCAGGTAATGCCGTGTTTGAAGGCAAGGCCGGAGCGTGGCCGCACCTGACCCTCGAACCCCTCGGGGATCTCGAAGATGAAGCCGGTCGGCACCAGCGCCCGTTTGCCGGGCAGCAGCGTCAGCGGTGCTGCCGCGTCGACGGCGGCGCGCAGGTCCATGCCGGCTGCCCCCTTGCTTTCATAGGCAGGCAGGTCGAGGCCTTCGCCATTGGCCAGGCGGATGAGGTTCAGCGTCGGGCGCGTATCGTGATGAATGGTCATGCCCATTACTTTGCGCCCGGAGCGCCGAGGTCAATTGCAAAGCCGGGCTTTAATCGTTAGATACGCGGCAATTCCACAGGATTCATAGTATGGCCGAAAGTCTCGCCGAGGCGGTTTCCCGCCGCCGCACATTCGCTATTATCGCCCACCCGGACGCGGGCAAGACGACGCTCACCGAAAAGCTGCTGCTGTTCGGCGGCGCCATTCAGCTTGCCGGCGAAGTCAAGGCGAAGAAGGATCGCATGCAGACGCGCTCCGACTGGATGAAGATCGAGCGCGAGCGCGGCATCTCCGTCGTCACCTCGGTGATGACCTTCGAATATAACGACAATGTCTTCAACATCCTCGACACGCCAGGCCACGAGGATTTCGCCGACGACACCTATCGCACGCTGACCGCCGTCGATGCCGCCGTCATGGTCATCGATGCCGCCAAGGGCATCGAGCCACGCACGCTGAAGCTTTTCGAAGTCTGCCGCATGCGCGATATCCCGATCATCACCTTCATCAACAAGATGGACCGCGAAAGCCGCGATCCCTTCGAGATTCTTGACGAGGTGGAAGAAAAGCTGGCGCTGGATACGGCGCCGATCACCTGGCCGATCGGCCGCTCGAAGACCTTCTGCGGCTCCTACAATATCGCTGCCAACACGGTGCGCGGCTCGGATACCGAAATCGAGGGAACGCCGGTCGACGGCCCGCAGAGCGTTGCCGGCCGGCTGCCGGAAAACGAGCGCCAGGTCTTCGTCGAGGAGACCGAACTGGCGATCGAGGCCTGCCGCCCCTTCGACCGCCAATCCTTCCTGGAAGGTCATATGACGCCGGTTTTCTTCGGCTCGGCGCTGCGCAATTACGGCGTCCGCGACCTGATCAACGCGCTCGGTGAATTTGCGCCGCCGCCGCGCGACCAGGTTGCCGATACCAGGACGGTGCATGCGACCGACGACAAGATGACCGCCTTCGTCTTCAAGATCCAGGCCAACATGGACCCCAACCACCGCGACCGCATCGCCTTTGCCCGCATCTGCTCCGGCAAGCTCGAGCGCGGCATGAAGGCAAGGCTTGCCCGCACCGGCAAGCAGCTCGGCCTGACGGCGCCGCAATTCTTCTTCGCCTCGCAGCGCCAGCTCGCCGACACCGCCTATGCCGGCGATGTCGTCGGCATTCCCAATCACGGGACGCTGCGCATCGGCGATACGCTGACCGAAGGCGAATCGTTGGTCTTCCAGGGCGTGCCGAACTTCTCGCCCGAGATCCTGCGCCGCGTGCGCCTGGAAGACGCGATGAAGGCGAAAAAGCTGAAGGAAGCCCTGCAGCAGATGGCCGAAGAAGGCGTCGTCCAGTTGTTTTCGCCTGAGGACGGCTCACCGGCAATCGTCGGCGTCGTCGGCGCCCTGCAGCTCGACGTCCTGAAGGAGCGGCTGATGGCCGAATACGGCCTGCCGGTCTCCTTCGAAATGTCGCGCTTCTCCGTCTGCCGCTGGATTTCGGCCGATCAGACGGCCGATCTGGAAAAATTCCTCACCGTCAAACGCGGCGATATCGCCCGCGATCTCGACGGCGATCCGGTCTTCCTCGCCCAGGACGGTTTCTCGCTGCGCTACGAGTCCGAACGCCATCCGGCGATCAAGATGGTCGCCATCAAAGAATATCACGCCGCCAAGGCGGCGTGATACCCTGCAGACTCTAATCCTCGCGATCGAACCGTGGCAGCGGCTCGATATTCTCCACCCAGGGCAGGGCCGACCGACACCATATCTGTTTCCTTGGCGTGAGGTCTCGCCGCTGGTCGATGCCGCCAAGGCGGATGCCGATCGCGCCGCCGTCGCCATTGGTGCGGTAAAGCGGCGACCCGCAATTCGGGCAGAAGAACTGCCGGCTGAGGCCGCCGCTGTCGCCATATTTGCTGTAGCCGCGCGGTTCGCCTGATGTGAGCGTGAAGCTTCCCGGCCGCGCTGGCGCGGTGATGCGATAGGCCGAACCTGTCAATCGCTGGCAATCGGTGCAATGGCAGATCGACACCCGCTCCGGATCGATCTCGGCCTGATAGCGGATCGCTCCGCAATGGCATCCTCCGGTGATATGCATCGACATCCTCAATCCGCCGGCTGCGCGGCCGGGCGTGTGGCGTAGAAGGCCTTGGCATCCGCTGTGAAGGCGGCCCGCTGATCGACCTTGGTATAGAACATATGGCCGCCGCGATAAAGTTTCAGCCCGACGCGGCCGGCGGTGAGAGAGGGCGGCAGGTGGTCGACCACATAGCGGCTGACGCCGTAGGGCGTCACGAGATCGCTGTAGCCATGCGCGATCAACAGGTGGAAGGCCGGGTTCGAGGCGAGCAACTGCCGGAGGTCGTCTGTGGCACTCGCCTGGAGGCGCGATCCGCCGCCGCGCCCGCCGCCCCATTCCCAGCGCCGGCTGATATCACCGTCGAGCAGCGAATAGGTCATCTCGGTTTTGAAGCCGAGCGTGTTGCGGGCGTAATCGGCAAAGGCGCCGCCATAGGCGCGGGTGAAGCCGTCGAGGATGGCGTCGTCGCCCCGGTCGTAATCCGATTCCGGATAGGGGTCGGGGGTGGCAAAGGCGGCGTCGTAGGGGCTCATCACTTCGCCGCTGCCCCCATCAGAGTGTTTGACGAAGGAATTGCCGAGGAAGCCGCGGTTGCGGGTGACGATATCCTCGGGAATACCCGTCAGCCCGGCGATCCTGCCATAGAAGGCGGTGGCCCCGGCACCCGTCGGCGGCGGCCCGGCGAGCGTCGTCAGATAATCGCCGAGCGCGAAGGTTTCGGCCTCGCGCTGCTTCTCTTCGTCGAAAGCATTGTGCCGGTCGAGTTCGGCCGCCGCCAGCGACGGCAGCTCCAGGGCGGCACCGAGCGCGAATTGGTCGGCATTGAACATCAACTGTCCCTCGAGCAGGGGCGACAGCATCACCGCGCCGGCGACGATGATGCCCTGGCTTTCCTGCAGCGTGGAAGCGACCTTGGCAGCGCGGAAGCCGCCGTAGCTTTCGCCGAGAAGATATTTTGGCGCGTTGGAGCGGTTGTTGTGCGCGACATAGAGCGCGATCGCCTTGGCGATGCTCTGGGCGTCTGCGTTGACGTTGTAATAGTTGGAAGCGTCGTCCGCCTTTGCCGTCCGGCTCCAGCCGGTGCCGATCGGGTCGATCAGCACCAGATCGGTGAAATCCAGCCAGCTTTGCGGGTTGTCGACGAGTTTTGCATGGGCGCCGTCACGGGCGTGAGGCCCGAAGTCGAGCACCTCAGGCCCGACCAGCCCGAGATGCAGGAAGGCGGACGCGGCACCCGGCCCGCCGTTGAAGGCAAAGGTCAGCGGCCGGTCCGGCCCTCCGTCCTTCGCGATATAGGCGGTGTAGAAGATTGCCCCGGCCGGCGCGCCGTCCTGGCCGAAGAGATCCAGCGTGCCGGCGGTTGCGGTATAGGCAATCTTACGGCCACCGATCGTCAGTTCGTGCTCGGTGACGGAATCGGCCGGCAGCAGCTTCAGCACGCCGTCGCGCGTGCCGCTTTCGACATTCGCCCGGCCTTTGCCGCTGTCCTGCGCGGGAGAAAGGCCAGGGACGAGCGACGCCGCAAGAGCGGCAAGCAGAAAGAGGGTTCGTAGGCGCAAGGTGCTTCTCCGACGGTGGGTAATGGGGCTGAGAGATAGCGTAGCATCCGCCGCCGGCGACCGGCATCAAGCGATGGTGATGGGCCGGTGAGGGCTCAGCTCGCCTTCTCCACCGCATGGACGTTGATCTCGACCGACCGGCCGGCCTTCCAGCCATTGATTGCCGCTCCGAGCCCGAGCGCGACGAAGAGGGCGGCGCACCAGGAAAAGCTGCCGCTCCAATCGCGGATGAGCCCGACGATGAGCGGGCCGATTGATGCAAGCAGGTAACCGACGCATTGTGCCATGCCGGAAAGATGGGCGGCGACATCGGGATCGCGCGAGCGCAGCACGATCGTCGTCATCGCCGCCGCGATCAGCCCGCCCTGGCCGATGCCCTGCAGCACAGCCCACAGCCAGACCGTCGGCAGCGGCGCAAACAGCAGGCCGAGCAGGGCGGTGACGGCGACGCCGCAAAGGCTCGCATTGATCAGCCGCTGGTCTTTCCCCCGCACGGCGATATGCGGCACGATCAGGCAGGATGCCGCCTGCACCATCACCGACAGCGAAACGATTGCCCCGGCAGTGATGCCGTCGAAACCGCGTTCGCGCAGGATCGGCACCAGCCAGCCGAAGACGCAATAGGCAAGCGCCGATTGCAGCCCCATGAACAGCGTCACCTGCCAGGCCAGCCGGTCGCGCCACAGGCCTTTGACATGAAATCCGTTTCGCCTGGCCTGCCTGCCGCTGCGCAGAACCTGCGGCAGCCAGAGCAGGCTGACGGCGAGCGCCGGCAGGGCCCAGGCGGCGAGCGCGCCGTCGAGAGAGCCGCCGAGAGCGTGTTCGATCGGCAGTGTCAGCCCGGCCGCACTGGCCGCACCGGCGCAGAGCGCCATCGTGTAGAAGCCGGTCATCAGCGCGGCGCGTCCGGCGAAATCCCGTTTCACCAGCCCCGGCAGCAGCACGTTGCCGACAGCGATGCAGGCGCCGGCAAGGGCGGTGCCGATGAACAGCAGCGGCACCGAGGAGAACCCGCGCAATGCAGTGCCGAGTGCCAGAAGCAGAATAACCCCGAGCAGCGTGCGTTCCGTGCCGAGGCGCTGGGCAAGACGCGGCGCCAGCGGCGAGAAGGCGCCGAGGCAGACGACCGGTAGCGTCGTCAGCAGGCTGGCGCCAAGCGCGCTGAGGCCAAGTTCCGCGCGGATTTCCGGCAGCAGCGCCGAGGCGCTCGAAAAGACCGGGCGCAGGTTGAAGGCGATCAGCACCAGGCTGGCGCCAAGCAGGAAACGATCTGCGGCGCCGCGCACCGCTGTTGCCTGCGGCGGTGGCAGGCTGCCGGCCTCGGCGTCGATCAGCAGTTCGTCGGCCGCGTCAAGCGCGGCGATGACATCGGCGGACGGTGTGGTCATGACAGGATCATCCGGTCGAGGGCGGCAAGAACCGGCGCCATGAAGCGGCGCACCGCCGCATCTGCTTGGTCGGGATCGCCGGTTTCGATGGCGTCGACGATATGGGCATGGGCCTGCATATCCGGTTCGGGAATATCTCTGCCGAGTGTGGCAGCGATGGTATCGGCGATCGAGGCCGAGAAGAAATCGTAGATCTCGATCATCGCCCGGTTGCCGGAAGCGGCGATGACGGCCTTGTGGAAGGCAAGGTCGCGTTCGATGAAGGCGGCCTGGTTGCCGCCGTCGTAACCGCCGCGTTCGGCAAGCAGCCGGCGAAGCTCGGCAACCGTCTCCACTCTCTTGCGCACCGCCGTCAGCCGGGCGGCCTCGACGTCGAGCGCCAGGCGCGCCTCGAACTGGTCGCGCAGGCTGGCGCGGCGCGCCATCGTCAACGGCCGGCCGGCATCGCTGGTCGCGCGAACATAGGTTCCCGAACCCTGGCGGGTTTCCAGATAACCCTGGGAGACCAATACCCGCACCGCCTCGCGGACCGTACCGCGGCTGACGGAGAGCATGGCCGACAGCGAGGCTTCGTTCGGCAATTTCTCGCCGACCGCCCAGCGTTTGCCGAGAATGTCGCTGCGGATCGCCTCGACAGCGTCATCGGCGAGATTGGTCCTGCTGATCGCGCGCATTCCACTACTCATAAAGTCATCTGATGACTTTATGAGTAGTCAGATTTCGATTGTCCGTCAATGGTCTCAAATCAGGGCAATAAAAAAGGGCCGCCTCGGCGACCCTTTCCATGAGTTTGGCCTCAAACGGGCCCGGACTGTCTATGCAGCCCCAGGAAGGCGGGGATTAGTGCGAGGGCTGCCTCGCTTTCATCACATCTCCCATGCCCGTTACGAGGTCCGAAATCTCATTAGACATTGGATCACCTTCCTTTCGTTCTGTTGCTGATGATCCAAAAGTAGGCCGATTCTTCGCAGATGCAAGAGAGAAATGCGATCAATGCGCCGCCTTGATGAAGGTGCCGTTCTGCAGTTCGCGCATCGCCTGCATGATTTCCTCGCGCGAGTTCATCACGATCGGGCCGTGCCATGCGACCGGCTCCTCGATTGGCTTGCCTGATACCAGCAGGAAACGGATGCCCTGGTCCCCCGCCTGCACCGTCACTTCGTCGCCGCTGTCGAAGACCACAAGCGTGCGGTTGCCGGACATGTCGCGAATGTTCAACTCCTCACCGTCGACTTCCTTCTCGACGCGCACGCCGAAGGGTTTCGACGCATCGCGAAAGGTGCCGGAGCCGGCGAAGATATAGGCGAAGGCGTTGCGGTAGGTGTCGACCGGCAGACGCTTCTTCCTGCCGGGCGGCACCGAGACGTCGAGATAGATCGGCTCGGCGGCGACGCCGTCGACGGGGCCGGCCTTGCCCCAGAAATCGCCGCATATCACCCGCACAGCCGTGCCGTCATCATCGACGACGACAGGGATGTCGGCGGATTTGACGTCCTGATAGCGCGGCGCCGTCATCTTCAGCGAGGAGGGCAGGTTTGCCCAGAGCTGGAAACCGTGCATGCGGCCGGCGAAATCGCCGTTCGGCATTTCCTGGTGCATGATGCCGCTGCCGGCCGTCATCCACTGGATATCGCCGGCACCGAGCAGGCCACGGTTGCCAAGGCTGTCGCCATGCTCGACGGTGCCTGCAAGCACATAGGTGATCGTCTCGATGCCGCGATGCGGGTGCCATGGGAAACCGCGAATATATTCCGCCGGATTGTCATTGCGGAAATCGTCCATCATCAGGAAGGGATCGGTCATCGCAGGATCGCCGAAGCCGAAGACGCGGTGCAGCTTCACGCCCGCGCCTTCCATGGTCGGTGTGGCGGTACTTTCATGTTTGACGGGGCGGATCGACATGGTGTCCTCTTGAAGGTTCAACTTGGCGGCAACTATAGCGGCCCGGCCGCCAAGCGCGAAGCCTGCCCTGCGGACAACGCAGTGTTCACAAAAGAACACAGGCTTTCGCCGAATCCGAGGCGCCACGAAACCGTCATCTTGCGCTTGCAAACCGGCGGCGCGTTAAGCAGTTATTAGCCGCGACGTCAGACAATTTCAGCATGCCCGCCGATGCGGCGGCGGGTCCCGGAGCAAGAAAGCCATGTGTCGCTGGGCAGCCTATCGCGGAGACCCTCTTTATCTCGAGGAGCTGGTATCCTCGCCCGCTCATTCGCTGATCGAGCAGTCCCATTGCGCCACCCGCGCCAAGACGGCGACGAATGGCGATGGCTTCGGCATCGCCTGGTATGGCGACAGGCCCGAGCCCGGCCGCTATCGCGATATCCTGCCGGCCTGGTCGGATTGCAATCTGAAGAGCCTGGCGCGGCAGATCCGTTCGCCGCTCTTCCTCGCCCATGTCCGCGCGGCCACAGGCGGCGGCACGCGCCGCGACAATTGCCACCCCTTCACCCATGACACCTGGTCCTTCATGCACAATGGCCAGATCTCCGGCTTCGAGCGCCTGCGCCGGCCGATGGAGGCGATGCTCGATGACGACCTGTTCAACGCCCGCGGCGGCACGACCGATTCTGAGCTGATGTTCCTGCTGGCGCTGCAGTTCGGCCTGCGCGAGGCGCCGGTCGCCGCAATGGCTGACATGGTCGGCTTCGTCGAGGAGGTGGCCGAAAGCGTCATCGGCTCGATCCTGCTGCGCTTTACCGCCGCCTTCTCCGACGGCAACACGCTCTATGCGATCCGCTATGCCACCGATCGCAAGGCGCCGACGCTCTATGCGTCTCCCGTCGGCGCCGGCTATTGCCTGGTCTCCGAGCCGTTGAACGACGATGTCGATGCCTGGGCGGAAATTCCGAACGGCAGCGCCGTCACCGTCGGCAGGAACGGCATCGACGTCGCCGACTTCCGGCCGGGAATGCGAAGCGCCGCCAGGCCGCAACGCGTATCTATTCCCGCCTGAAACTTTCGGCGATCAGCGCCGCCAGCCTTTCGGCAACCTCTTCCTTCGCCAGGTCAGGCCATTGCTCGACGCCGTCGCGGCGAATGAGTTTGACGCTATTGCGACTGCCGCCCATGATGCCGGTGGCGGGAGAGACGTCATTGGCGACGATCAGGTCGGCGCCCTTGCGCTCGAGCTTCGCCTTCGCATTGCTTTCCACGTCCTGTGTCTCGGCGGCAAAGCCGATCACCAGTTTCGGCCGCATCGTATGATGTCCCAGAGTTTTCAGGATGTCCGGATTCTCGGTCAGCGCCAGCGTCGGAATGGATTCGCCCGGATGTTTCTTCAGCTTCTGGTCGGCGGCCGAGGCCACCCGCCAGTCTGCCACCGCCGCGACCATCACCGCGATATCGGCCGGCAGCGCCGCCAGCACGGCATCGCGCATTTCCTCAGCCCGCTCGACATGGATGACGTTGACGCCGACCGGGTCGGCGATCGTCACCGGCCCCGAGACCAGCGTCACCTCCGCCCCGAGCCTGGCAAGAGCGGCGGCGATCGCATGCCCCTGCCGGCCGGAAGAGCGGTTGGCGATGTAGCGCACCGGATCGATCGGCTCATGCGTCGGTCCCGACGTGACGATCGCCTTGCGTCCCTTCAGCGGCTTTTCTCCGTCGTCGAGCATGGTTTCGGCCGCCGCGACGATCTCCAGCGGTTCCGCCATCCGGCCGAGCCCGGCTTCCCGGCTCTCCGCCATCTCGCCGGCCATCGGCCCGACGAAGCGGACGCCATCGTCCCTGAGTCTCGCCGCATTGCGCCGCGTCGCCGGATTCGCCCACATGCGGGGGTTCATCGCCGGTGCGGCCAGCACCGGCCTCTCCGTCGCCAAAAGCACGGTCGAGGCGAGATCGTCGGCAAGCCCGTTTGCCATCTTCGCCAACAGGTCGGCCGTGGCGGGAGCGATGAGCACGAGGTCGCAGTCGCGCGCCAGCCGGATATGGCCGACATCCTGTTCGTCCTGGCGCGAAAACAGATCGAGGAAGACGTGGTCCGCCGCAAGCGCACCGACGGCCAGCGGCGTGACGAATTCCTGGGCGCCTTTGGTCATCACCGGGCGCACGCTGGCGCCGCGCTCGCGCAGCCGGCGGATCAGATCCAGGCTCTTATAGGCCGCGATGCCGCCGGAGATGATGAGGAGGATGCGTTTGCCGCTGAGAGCCATGGCTTTCTACCCGTCGCCTTTTTTCTGACCCTAAGCCTTTGGTGGAGAACATGCAATCGCGGGACGGCACACATCGCCGCGCTCGGCCGGTGCCGCCCCGTTCATGACGTCAGCCGTCATTCTCGTGGGCTCAGAGGTTGCTCATCCCGCCGTCGATGATGAGTTCGCTGCCGACGATATAGGCGGCCTCATCGGAAGCGAGAAAGACGATCGTCTTTGCGACCTCGCTGGGGTTCCCGAAACGGCCGACGGGGATCTGCGACTGGATCTCAGCGGCCATCGCCTTGGATTGGGCTTCCGAGGCTCCAAGCTTGCTGTAGAGCGGCGTGGCGATCGGGCCGGGGCTGACGGCGTTGACGCGGATGCCGCGACCGATGAGTTCGCCCGACAGCGTCTTGGCAAGCGTCAGCAATGCACCCTTCGTCAGGGAATAGACGCTGGAGTTCGGCATGCCGATATGGGCGTTGATCGAGGTGTTGAGCACGATTGCGGCCTGGCTCGAAAAGATCGGCAGCAGCGACTGGATCAGGAAAAACGGTCCCTTGACATTGATCGCCACCGACTTGTCGAAGGCTGCTTCGCTCCACTGTTCCAGCGGTCTGAATTCGGCGACACCGGCATTGACGAAGAGGATGTCGAGCGTGCCGAAAGCTTGCTTCACCGTATCGGCGACGGCCTTCTGGCCGGCCGCATTGCCGGCATCGGCCTGGATGACGATCGCCTTGTCGCCGAGTTCGCTACGGGCGGCTTCGACGCTTGCGGCGCTGCTGCCGGTAACGACGACACGGGCGCCTTCGGCGATGAATTGGCGGGCGGTTTCGATGCCGATGCCGCTGGTGCCGCCGGTGATGAGGGCTGTTTTGTTCTGCAGTCGTGACATGATGACGTTCCTTTTAATCGGATACTGGGGCCGCAGCCCGTTATTGGTCAATGGGAGGATGCGCCGGAGAACGTGCGCGATCATCCAGCGAGCTGGCGTCAGGTGCGGGTGATCGAAGCGCCGCCATCGACCAGCGAGGCAGTGCCGGTGACGAAACTCGCATCGTCGGAGGCGAGGTAGAGAACCGAGCGGGCCAGTTCCTCAGGCGCTGCGACACGCTTCAGCGCATGCAGATTGGTGATGAAGGACTGCTTGTCGGAGGTGTCGTTCATCTCCCGATACATGTCGGTGTCGACGGCGCCCGGCAGGATGGCATTGACGCGCACGCCCTGCTGTCCGTATTCGGCCGCGAGCGCCTGGGTGAGGCCGATCAGGCCGGATTTGCTGGCGGCATAGGCGGCGACGCCGGGAAAGGCGAAGCTGTAGCCGACGAAGGTCGAGGTGAAGATCACCGACCCGCCGCCATTCTTGACCATTTCGCCGATCTGGTGCTTGGCGGCGAGGAAGGAGGCGGTCAGATTGATCGCCAGCGCATCGCTGAAGCCTGCTTCCGAAACGCCGGTGCTCGGCCCGGCTTCGCCGAGCGTGCCGGCATTGTTGAAGGCAATGTCGAGTTTGCCGTAGTTCGCCACGGCGGCCGCGACCAGCGCCTTGTGATAGTCTTCCGATCGGACATCGCCGGCAAGGGCGACAGCATCGCCGCCCTCTGCCTTGATCTCCGCAACGAGGCTGTCGAGTTCGCGCTCGCGGCGGGCGCCGACGACGACTTTGGCGCCCTCGGCGGCGAAGAGCTTTGCCGTGGTGCGGCCGATGCCGGAGCTTGCGCCGGTGACGATTGCGACCTTGTTGTTCAAGCGGTTCATGGTCTCGTTCCTGATCTTGATCCGAGACGGCCCCTGCCGTCCCTTCCGTTGAATGGAAGATGGCATTTTCCGTTCGTTCGGATTAGTCTCCAGATCGTGGAATTCGAATTCGGAAAAGCCGAACGATGATCAGGATCGAAGGGATTGCGGCTTTTGTCGCCGTCACCGAGGCAGGCTCGGTCAGCGAGGCCGCCCGGCGGCTGCGGCTGTCCAAATCCGTCGTCAGCGAAAGGCTGGCCGAGCTGGAGAAGTCGCTCGGTGGCACGCTGCTGCACCGAACGACACGCAAGCTCGCCTTGACCGAGGATGGTGCGGTCTTCCTGGAGCGGGCCGGTCGCATCGTCCGCGAGATCGAGGAGGCCGTAGCCGACATGGCCGAGCGGCGTGGAACCCTGTCGGGGCCGATCCGCATTGCCGCACCCGTCACCTTCGGCCGCATGCATCTCGGCCCGGCGCTTTATCCCTTCCTCGCCGAACATCCCGATATCGAACTGACGCTTGATATCGATGACCGGCGTGTCGATGCGTCCTCGGACGGCTACGACGCCGTCATCCGCAACGGCCCGATCGCCGATAGCCGGCTGGTCGCCTGGAAGCTTGCGCCAAGCCGCCGCCTGCTCTGCGCTTCGCCGGATTATCTCGCGCGGGCGGGAGTGCCGGCGTCGCTGGCGGATCTCAGCACCCATCGCGGCATCTTCTACACCCATCGCGGCGTTGCCGACTGGCGCTTCCAGACGCCCGACGGTGCGATCGTCGTCCGCGCGAAACAGGCGCTCGGCATGAACAATGGCGACATGCTTCGTGACGCCGCGATTGCCGGTCTCGGCATCGCGCTGCTGCCTGCCTTCATTGCCGGCCCGGCGATCCGCGAGGGCCGGCTTGCCGAAATCGATGTCGGCCACAGGCCGGAGGCCGAGTTCATCTATATAGCCCATCCGGAGGGACGGAATCCCTCGGCCAAGCTCCGCGCCATCGCCGATCACTTGAAGAAGAGCTTCGGCGATCCGCCCTATTGGGATCCGGCGGGTTAACCCATGAATTCGAAGGCTCATCAGGATGAAGATATGCCGCCGTCAGCACATGCCGTGAAGACCGTGATCGCAGGAGAGAAGCATTATCTGACGCGCGGCACCGCCGCCTATCGCCGCGCCAGCCTGGCGCTCTTCCTTTCCGGCTTTTCCACCTTCTCGCTGCTCTATTGCGTGCAGCCGCTGCTGCCGATCTTCTCGCAGGAATTTGCCGTCAGCCCGGCCGAAAGTTCGCTGTCCCTCTCACTCTCCACCGGTTTTCTGGCGGTCGCCATCATCTGCGCCGCCGCCGTTTCGGAAGGTCTCGGCCGCCGCAGCCTGATGGCACTATCGCTGGTCGGCGCGGCATTGCTGACGATTGCCACCGCCTTTGCTCCGGATTGGCACCTGCTGCTCGTCATCCGCGCCCTGCAGGGCCTCGTTCTCGGCGGCGTGCCGGCTGTCGCCATGGCCTATCTCGCCGAGGAAATCGATCCGCGCGGCCTCGGTGCCACCATGGGCCTCTATGTCGCCGGCACGGCCTTCGGCGGCATGTCCGGTCGCGTGCTGACAGGCATCTTCGCCGAATATTTTACCTGGCGCCCGGCGCTTTTCATCATCGGCGCTATCGGCCTTGCCGCCGCGCTCGGCTTCATCGCCCTCTTGCCGCGGTCGAGGAATTTCGTCCGCCGGCCGGGCTTCGATCTCAGCTTTCATATCAAGGCCTGGCTCGGCCATCTCGAAAATCCGGCGCTGCCCTTCATCTTCGCCATCGCCTTCCTGGCGATGGGCTCCTTCGTGACGATCTACAACTATGCCGGTTTCCGCCTCGTGGCGCCGCCCTATGGCCTCAACCAGACCGAGCTCGGCCTGATCTTCACCGTCTATCTCTTCGGCATCGGCGCCTCCTCGATCGGCGGTCTCATCGGAGACCGGATCGGCCACTTTCGCGTGCTTCTCTCCGGTCTGGCGCTGACGGCCGCCGGCAGCGCGCTGACGCTGTTTGCCCCGCTGCCATCCATCATTCTCGGCATCATCGTGCTGACGACCGGCTTCTTCATGAGCCATTCCATCGCCAGCGGCCTTGTCGGCAAGTTGGCGCATGGCACCAAAGGCCACGCCTCGTCGCTCTATATGCTGGCCTATTATGTCGGCTCCAGCCTTATGGGCTCGGCCGGCGGCTGGTTCTTCGCGATGGAAGGCTGGGCCGCCGTCGTCCTCTTCACGCTTGCCATGCTGGCGCTGGCCTTTATCTCCGCCTGTGTGGCGCAGCGCCTTGCGAGGAGAAAAGCATGATCCGCATAGACCGTCTCGACCATCTCGTGTTCACGGTCGCCGATATCGAAACCACCTGCGATTTCTATTCCCGCATCCTTGGCATGTCGGTCGAGATCTTCGCGGAAGACCGCAAGGCGCTGAAATTCGGCAGACAGAAGATCAACCTGCATCAGGCCGGTCACGAATTCGAACCCAAGGCGAGACATCCGACCCCTGGTTCAGGTGATCTCTGCTTCATCGCCGAGACGCCGCTTGCTGATGTCATCACCCATCTGCAGGCCGCAGGCGTTGCGATCGAAGAAGGGCCGGTCGAACGCACCGGCGCGACGGGGCGCCTGCGCTCGGTCTATTTCAGAGACCCCGACGGCAATCTCATCGAAGTTTCGAATCTGATCGGCTGACTGCCCACATCAACCAAGCCGGATATAGGGCACGTCCTTCTTCGCCACCTCGTCCAGCGCCTCCTCGTAGCCCGCATCGGCATACCGCATGACGCCGAGTGCGGTGTCGTTGGTCAGCGCGTGGTCGAGCCGCTCGTCGGCGGCATCGGTGCCGTCGGCGATAACGGTGACGCCGCAGCTCGTCATGTAGCCGGCATATCCGCCGCCGCCGGAATGGATGACGACGAGATCGGCCATCGATGAGCAGAGCATCATTGCGTCGATCAGCGGCCAGTCGGCGATCGCATCAGAGCCGTCCTTCATCCGCTCGGTCATGATGTTGGGATGCGCCATGGCGCCGGCATCGAGATGGTCGCGGGAGAAGGCGACCGGGCCTTTGAGGTCGCCGGTCGCCACCAGCGTGTTGACGCGCCGGGCGAGCATCGTGCGTTCGCCGTGGCCGAGCCAGGCGATGCGGGCCGGCAGCCCTTCGAAGGGAACGTGCTGGCGCGCCAGCCGGATCCAGTTGGTGATGATCTTGTTGTCGGGGAATAATTCCAGCAGCAGGTCGTCGATGCGGGCGATATCGCTCTCCTCGCCCGACAGCGCCATCCAGCGGAACGGTCCGATCGCCCGGGCAAACAGCGGCCTCAGATAGGCTTCGGTGAAGATCGGAATGTCGAAGGCTTTGGTCACGCCGCCTTCTTTTGCCTGGGTGCGGATAAGGTTGCCGTTGTCGAAGACCTCAGAACCGCGCTTCTGGAATTCCAGCATCGCGGTCACATGGTCAACGATCGAGGCGCGACTGGCCGCCATCAATTGCCCCTGGCCGTCCTCGCGCAGTCCCCTGACCTGCTCTAGGTCCATGCCCTTCGGCACATAGCCATAGACGAGGTCGTGCGCCGAGGTCTGGTCGGTGACGATGTCGGGCACGATGCCGCGCCGGGCAATCTCCGGATAGACCTCGGCCGCATTGCCGACAAGGCCGACGGAAAGCGCCCGCTTGTCCTTCACCGCCGCATCGATCATCTCCAGGGCGCTATCGAGATCGGGGGCGATTTCCTGGAGATAGCCGATCTGCTGGCGCTTGCGGGCGCGTTCTGCATCAATATCGATGCAGAGGATCGCCGCCCCTGCCATGCGGCCGGCGAGCGGCTGCGCCCCACCCATGCCGCCGAGACCGGCCGTCAGCACGAAGCGGCCGAGAAGATCGCCGCCGAAGCGCCGCTCGGCGATGCGCATGAAGATCTCGTAAGTGCCCTGAATGACGCCCTGGCTGCCGATATATTGCCAGGCGCCGGCCGTCAGCCCGCCCCAGCAGATCAGCCCCTTGCGCTGCAGCTCGTAGAACACCTCGGCTTTCGCCCATTGCCCGACGATATTGCAGTTCGCCATGATGACCAGCGGCGCCTTGGCGTGCGTTCGAACGAGGCCGATCGGTTTGCCGGACTGGATGAGCAGCGTCTGGTCTTCGTCCATCTCGGTCAGTGCCTTGACGATGCCCTTGTGCGCCGCCCAGTTGCGAGCCGCCTTGCCGAGTGCGGCATAGACGATCAGGTTTTCCGGATCCTCGCCGACCGACAGCACGTTTTCGAGCAGCCGCAGCAGCGCCTCCTGCCGCCAGCCCTTGGCCCGCAGCTGCGGCCCGCCGGGTATCGGAAAGTTCGGATGACGTGGATTGGCCTTCGGCATCGTGGATTCCTCGTTGGTTCTCTGCTCTTTCTCTTCTCCCCGCTGGGGAGAAGAGGGTATCAGGTCACTTGCCAGGCAGCGATTCCACATAGGCGAGCGCCGCATCGAGCAAACGCCGTCTGAGCGCATCGTCGCCGTAAACCGCAGCTGTCGCCCGCACCCAGCCCCGCATCACACGCTCGCCGGACAGCATCTGGATCACGCCGGACAGCGCCAGTGCCCAGCCGTCATTGCCCTTGCCGAGACGGATCAGCATGCCGTCATGGCGCGCGCAGCAGAGAAGATTGCCGTTCAGCATGAAGGCCCAGCCGCCGAACATGGATTTTTCGGCAAGGCCAGGCCGCTCGCCGAGTTCCTCGCGCATCAGCTCTTCGAGACCGGAATCGCGCGTCATGACTCAAGCTCTCGTCGCCAGTGCATAACGGGCGATCTCGATCCCCATCGCCTTTTCGACGACCGGATAGACGGTCGGGTCGAGCACGCTTGCCGACAGCGGTATGATATCCTTCGGCACATGCAGGATGAAGATAGGCATGCCCTCCTTGAGCTGGCCGACGCTGAGCGGTTCGCCCTCCGGCGACAGCGTGGTGATGACGGCGGGGAAGGTGGCAAGCCGCCCGCCATCCGCGGCGTCCACCGCCATATATTCGTTCATCACATGTAGCCGCACCGATTTTTCGCCCCTGCCGACGGTGACCGTGCCGATGTCGAAGGCCTCCTTGGTGTAGACGACGTCCTTGCGGGTGATGACGCCCTCGGCGAGGATATGCCCGCCCGTCGTCTTGCAGATGGCGTCGATGACAGCAGATCCGCCGCGCTTCTCCGCCGCAATGATTGCCTCGCCGAGCGCAAGCGCCATCGAGATGCCGCCGAGTGCTGCATGGCTGCGCACATAGGAGGCTCTCAGCGGATTGCGGCAGCTGGCGATGAAGCCACCGGATTGATCGGCGGCGGCGCGCAGCACCGGTGAGATCTTCGCGGTCGCGCCCTTGACCACCAGTTCGATATAGCGGTTCTCGGCCCGATTGCCGCCGACGGCGGTCTGGATCATCTGCTCCGGCGAGCCGGCCATGCCGATCGAGCCCATGTCGCCTGTGGGGTGCGCACGGATATCGCCGACCGCGTCGACCACCTTGGTGCCGAGGATTGCCGACGGCAGCCAGCCGTTCAGCGTCGAGGATTTGCCGTTCTGGCCGATGATCAGTCCGGAGAGCCTTTCGCCTAGCGCCTCCTGCAGCAGCTGCACGGCTTTGACATAATCGATGCCTTGCATTTCCCAGGGCGTGGTCGAGGCCGGCGCGCCGATTGCCGCCGCCGTCGCGATCCAGTCCTCGTCCTGCAACTCGTCGATCGACACCAGTTCCGGTTTGCCGATAGTGACGGCCGCCAACCCAAGCATCCGCCCGTGATCGGCCCAGCCGCCGCCGCCGGCGGCATAGACGGAGCCGCCCTTGACGGCCGCTTCCACGTCCTTCTCAACCAGTATGCGTCCCATCCGGCTTCTCCTGGTTCGAATTTCTATCCATCTCGCGCACCGCCTCAAACAGCACGGCGGCGCCGAGCGCGATGTCGTCATTGTCAGCCCATTCGTCAGGGCAATGGCTGCGGCCGTCCCGGCAGGGCACGAAGATCATCGCCGCCGGCGCCACCTTGGCGATCCAGGCCGTATCGTGCCCTGCGCCGGAAGCCATGCGGCGATGCTTGGCGCCGACGCGCTCGCAGGCGGCCTCCAGCGTCGACAGCAGCCCGGCATCACCCGGCGTCGGCAGGTTGTCGGACACCCGGTTCGGCGCCTTGATCGTCACGCCATAGGCGTCCGCCAGCTTTTCGACATGGCCGTCGAGCCAGCGGCAGAAGGCCTCCATGTCGGCGCGGATCTCGGCGCGGCCATCGATCAGCAGCACCACCTTCGAGGGCACGACATTGGCCGCATTCGGCTCGATCCGGAATTCCCCGACCGTCGCTGCGAAGTGCCCTGGTGTTTTGGCTAGCTCGGCGGCGGCGTTGCGGATGTCGAGCACCAGCTGCGAGGCCGCCACCAGCGCATCCGCCCGCCGGTCCATCGGCGTCGTGCCGGCGTGATCGGCCCGCCCCTCGACGGTAATCTCCAGGCGGGTGATGCCCGAAATCGCGGTGACGATGCCGATATCGGCTTTTTCGGCTTCGAGCACCGGCCCCTGTTCGATATGGAGTTCGAGAAAGCCTGCCAGATCGGGCCGCTTCTGCTGCGCCAGCACGTCTGGACTGCCCCCTACCTCAGCGATACCCTCGGCAAGGTCGCGCTCGTCGCTGACGCGTGAAAGCCAGGCTTCCGGCAATTGCCCGGTCATCCCCCGGCTGCCGATGCAGGACACGCCGAAGATGCTCACCTCCTCGGCAAGAAAATCGACGATCTCCAGATCGTGGTCGAGCTCCACGCCCTGCTCACCCAGCGCACGCGCCACCTCCAGCGCCGAGATCACCCCGGCAATACCGTCGAAGCGGCCGCCATCCGGCACCGTGTCGGAATGCGAACCGACCATGATCGTGCCGAGCCAGGGTTTGCGGCCGGTGCGCCGGCCGATCAGATTGCCGGCGGCATCGATCCGCGTTTCCAGTCCCGCCGCCTTCATCCGCGTTTCGATATAGGCCCGCCCTTCGAGAAAGAGCGGCGTAAAGGCCCGCCGCGTCCACGGATGCCCCGGCTCGGTGATGGCGGCCAGCGCCTCGATATCGCCAGCGATCCGGCCGGCATCGACGGGAAGATTGCGGCTCATGCACCGGCTCCCGCGATAACCTGGCGCGGCAGCGGCCGCACGAACCGGCCGGTGCCGGGCATGGCCAGCACCTTCCCGCGCTCGGCGATCTTTTCGCCGCGCAGATAGGTGGCCGCAACGGTCCAGAGCAGGCGGATGCCATTATAGGGGCTCCAGCCGACGACGTTGTTGCCGCTTGCGGCGGCATCATAGACGCTCTCCCGCGGCTCCAGCACGACGATATCGGCATCCTTGCCGGGGGTCAGCGCGCCCTTGATATGGTCGAGCCGGAAATGCTTGGCCGGGTTTTCCGCCATCAGCTTGGCCGCCCAGGTGAGTGGAATACCGCGTTCGCTGGCGCCTTTGATGAAAAGCGGTACCATCACCTCGAGACCGGGAACGCCGGAGGCGTTGGCGAGCATGTCGGGATTGGTCTTGCGGTTCTCCGACCAGCTGACGTGATCGGTCGAAACCAGCCAGACATCGCCCTTCGCCACCTTCCGCCAAAGCTTTTCCACCTCGGCGCGCGGCCGTACCGGCGGATTGATCTTTGCTTTGCCGCCAAGGCGCTGCACGTCGTTTTCTTCGTCGAGCGTTAGATAATGGATGCAGCATTCGACCGTCGCGACAAAACCGTCGCGGCGATAGGAACGTGCGATATCGTAGCCGCGCCCGAGCGAGCAGTGCACCACATGCGCCGGGCAGCCGGTCGCAGCCCCGGTCTCGAAGATCGTGTGCATCGCCAGGAGTTCGGTAATCGCCGGCCGCGACAGGCCGTGCGCCCGCCAGTCGGTGATGCCGCTCGCCTTCACCTGCTCCATGTAGCTGCGCACCGCCTCGTCGTCCTCATTGTGCACGCCAGCCGTCAGCCCCGTCGGCGCGATTGCCGCAAAGCAGGCGTCGAGCAGAGCCGGCGGAATGCGCGGAAAACGCTTGGGGTCTGTGCCGAAGGTCGAGAATTTGAACGCCGCAACGCCCGCCACGACCATCTCGGCAATCCGCGCGGCACCTTCTTGCGGATCGACCGTGCCGTAAAGCGCGAAGTCGACGCGCGCTTGCGGGCTCGCATGGTCGATCTTCCGTTTTACCGCCGCGGCCGAGCAGACGAGGTCGCCCTCGTCATAGGGCATGTCGACAATGACAGTCACGCCGCCGGCGGCTGCCGAGCGCGTCGACCAGATGAAATCCTCTTGGTCTTTCTGGGACAGCGAATGGACCTGCGCGTCGATCGCGCCGGGCAGGATCAACGCTTTGCCGAGCAGATGCCGTTCGCGCGCCGCAGGCGGCACGCCGAGGCCGACCTCGGCGATGCGGCCGTCGCGCACGGCGACATAACCCGCTTCGACAACGCGGTCCGGCAGCACCACCGTGCCCTGCAGAACGAGATCGAAGTCCATGACGCTTCCTCCCTAAGCTGAGATCAGAGTGCCGGTGCCTCATGGCGGGCCAGCCGCTCCTCGATGCGCTCCAGCGAGCCGAGCGCGAAGAAATCGTCGAAGGATGCGATCGGAACCTGCTCGGTCAGCCTGGAGACGAAGTCGTCCGAGCCGAGTTCCTCTTCGATCGCCTCCACCTCGGCCGAAAGCGGCCGATCGACGGTATAGAAATCCGCATGTTTGCGCACCACCTCGTAGAGCATGGCGGCGACGCCCTTCGGCTCGTCGCCGAGAATGTCGATCGCCTGGGCAGACAGCAGCGCCTCGAGCGCTGCGAGACGCTTCAGCGCCCGCATCTGCCGGTCGAAGCGCTCGATGACCAGCGGCAGGAAGGCTGCTTCGTCCTCCAGGCCCGCCGCCACCACCAGCGACTGCGCCGACACAGGATTGGACATTGACAGCACGCGCGAAAAAATCTCGCCGGCCAGCTTAATGATCGGCCCGAAACCGGTGGCGATCCGCCCCGGCGGCACGAGATTGACCGGCAGGTCGCGGCGCTGGCCGTTGCCGAGAATGACGCAACGGTTGAAGGCATTGCGCGCCGCATGCGCCATGCAGAGAGCCGCCGATTCGAGCAGGATCGTCACATCGAGCGGCAGTGAACCGCCCGAGGTCATCACCCGGCCTTCGACCACGACCGGATTGTCGTCCGAGCGCCCGGTGGCGGCAAGGATCTTGTGGCCGGTTGACAGCAGGTTTTCGATCACCGCGCCGAACACCTGGGCAATCATCCGCAGGCTGAGCGGATCCTGCACATGCGTGGCGACCGGCCAGTTCCAGTCGTCGGAGGCGTTGCAGAGCCAGGCGCCGATCAGCGCCTCGCGCGCCGTGCCGACGTGGCGGACCGCCTTCCAGGGATCGCGGGACGCCCCAAGCGCCCCGGCCGCCATCATCGCCGTTGCCAGCAGGATGCGGATCGAGGCGGCGGCATTGCGTGTCGTTTCGGCCGCCGCCGCAAAGCTCACCGCATTGATGCTGAGCGAGGCGAGGCTGTCGCGCGGGGCCATCCGCACCGGCTCCAGCCCGGCCGCCCGAAAAGCCTCTGCCGCCTGCATCCGGTTGCCGCGATAGACCGCTTCGCCGACGCCGGTCAGCACCGCGCCGATCTGTCCCATCAACCCGATATCGGCACAGCCGATCGAGCCGGTGCGGCGCACGACCGGGATGAGATCGGCCTCAAGCATCCTGATATAGGCCTGGATCAGCTCCGGCGTGCAGCCGACCTGGCCGGTCAGCGCCGTATTGACGCGGATCGCCATGGCATTGCGCACGACATTGCAGGAAAAGGGTGTGCCGGTGCCGAAATGATGGGCGCGCACCAGGCCGAGGTTGAAGGTGTCGAGTTCGTCGGCCGACCACTCCACATCCTTCATGGCGCCGACGCCGGTCGTCGCGCCGTAGACGGGCATGCCTGAGGCAATGGCCTCCTCGACGACCTCGCGGGCGATAGCGATGCGGGCCATGCCGGTCGCCGACGCCGAAATCGTCGCCTTGCCCGCACCGATCGTCACCATCTCGGCAAAACCGAGCGGCCGTCCGGAAAGTTCGATGCCAGGGCGTTCGTGCTGCATGTGCCATATCTCCTACAGCATGTCGCGCAAAAGTGTGCAGCGGTTTTGCGATAACGACATGCGTAAAAACAAAGACCTAAAGCGCAAGGAGCGAATCTGAAAGATCGCGACGCGCGTTAGATTACGAGACTAAGCGGCCCCTCCGTCACATGGGATATCCTAAATGCCGAACACAGCATGTTTTTGACAGGCGGATCAGCTCACCATCCAGGCAATATAGAGAAGCGTCAATGCGATGACCCAAAGCGCGATCCTGGCCGAGCGGTTATGCCGTGCTTCGGCCTTGCCGATCGCCTCGGCCGTCTGCGCATCGAAGCGCAGCCCGTGTTCGCTCATATGCAGCAGCTGGTGGTGGAATTTTTCGGTTTTCGCGGCGATTTCGGGCACGGCTTCAGCGAGTTTGATCGCCGCCTTCAGCCCGTCCTTGATATCGGTGGCAATCCGCTTCGGGCCGAGATTGGTGCGGATCCAGTCGCCGACAACCGGCTCGGATGCCTTCCACATGTTGAAGCGCGGGTTGAGCATGCGCGACACGCCTTCGACGACGACCATGGTCTTCTGCAGCATCACCAGCTCCGGCCGTGTCGCCATGTCGAACAGCTCGGTCACTTCGAAAAGCAGCGTCAACAGCTTGCCCATCGAGATCGTCTCGGCTGGCTGCCCGTGGATCGGCTCACCGATCGCCCGGATCGCCTGGGCAAAGCTCTCGACATTGTGATGGCCGGGCACATAACCCGCCTCGAAATGCACTTCGGCGACGCGGATATAATCGCGGGTGATGAAGCCGTAGAGGATTTCGGCGAGGAACCGCCGCTCCTTCTTGCCGAGGCGCCCGACGATGCCCATGTCGACGGCGACGATCATGCCGCCCGCATCGACGAACAGGTTACCCGGATGCATGTCGGCGTGAAAGAAGCCGTCGCGCAGCGTGTGGCGCAGGAATGACTGGATCAGCGTATCGGCGAGCAGGTTGAGATCGTGGCCGGCCGCCCGCAGCTCCTCGACGTCGGACATGCGGGTGCCGTCGATCCATTCCATGGTGATGACGTCGCGCCCGGTGCGCTCCCAGTCGACCTTCGGCACGCGGAAGCCCGGGTCTTTTTCGGTATTCTCGGCGATCTCGGAAAGGGCGGCCGCCTCCAGGCGAAGATCCATCTCCACCTTCGTTGTCTGCTCCAGCGTCTTCGTCACCTCGACCGGCCGCAGCCGTCGGCTGGAGGCCAGGAAACGCTCCTGCATACGGGCGACGAGATACATCGCCTCGATGTCATGGGCAAAACGCTGGCGCACCCCCGGCCGCACGATCTTGACGGCGACCTTCTTGCGGCCCTCTGACGTCTCAATCTCGGCGGGGTGCACCTGGGCGATCGAGGCAGCGGCGATCGGCTCGTCGAAGCTCGCATAGAGTTCGCTGATCGGCCGCCCGAGCGAGCCTTCGATATTGGCCTTGGCGGCAGCGGAGGGAAAGAAGGCCATCCGGTCCTGAAGCTGCGACAGGTCGTTGGCGAATTCGACGCCGACGACATCCGGCCGCGTCGCCAGGAACTGGCCGATCTTCACATAGGAGGGGCCGAGCCGCTCGACGGCCTGCGCCAATCGGTCGCTGCGCTTCTGATGCCGCGCCTTGCTGCGCTCGAAAATCGTCACGAAGGATTTGGCGACCGCGACCGGTGGCGGCAGACCTTCGGATGGAAGAGCCGATACGACACCCTCGCGCACAAGCACCCAGCCAACGCGCCAAAGGCGGAAATAGGCCCCGAAAGTGCTCATGCTGCACTGCCCCGCCGGCCGAGGTTCGTGTTTTCTTGCCTCATACCCTCAAAGCTTCCAGCCGGAATGCAGCGCGGCAATGCCGCCGGTATAATTGGTGTAGGTGACGCGCGAAAAGCCGGGCTGGCGGATCATTGCCGCGAAATTCTCCTGGTTCGGGAATTTGCGGATCGATTCCACCAGATATTGGTAGGGTTCGGCCTCGCCGGTGATCGCCTTGCCGAATTGCGGAATGGCATTGAACGACCATGCGTCATAGATCTTGTCGAGAAGCGGCATATCGACTTCGGAAAATTCCAGCACCAGCAGGCGTCCGCCACGCTTCAACACCCGGTAGGCCTCCGCCAGCGCCGCATCGATCCGCGGCACGTTGCGGATGCCGAAGGCGATCGTATAGGCGTCGAAGCTGGCAGCCTCGAAAGGCAGTTCCTCGGCATTCGCCTCGACGAAGGTGAGATTGCCGGAAAGCTTCTTCTTTTCCGCCCGCTCGGCGCCGACGCCGAGCATCGAGCCGTTGATGTCGAGCACGGTCGCATGCGCCTGCCGGCCCGAGGCCTCGACGATACGGAAGGCGATGTCGCCGGTGCCGCCGGCAACGTCCAGCACCTTGTAACCCGGCTCCTTGCGAGGGTTCAGCGCCGAGATCATCGCATCTTTCCAGGCACGGTGCATGCCCATCGACATGACGTCGTTCATGATGTCGTAGCGCTTGGCGACCTTGTGGAACACCTGGTTGACGAGGCCCTGCTTCTCGCCGTCAGACACCTCACGGAAGCCGTAGGAGGTCTCCATGCCGCCATCGGCGGAAGTGCGGCTTTCTGACATCAGGCTGCTCCATTCCTTAAGATTCGGGCACGGCGGCCATAGCGAAAGACCGCGCGCGACGTTATCACAGGGCCGCACTCTGCGCGGCACACTGGCGCTATAGCGCACATCGCCGTCGGTTGAAACACGTTAGATATAGATGGGTTAAGATGCCGGAATTGCCAGAAGTCGAAACGGTGAAACGCGGCTTGGCGCCGGCGATGGAAGGGGCTCGCATCGCCAGGCTGGAACTGCGCCGCGGCGATCTGCGCTTCCCCTTTCCCGACGCTTTCGCCGAAAGGGTGTCCGGCCGCACCATCGTCAGCCTTGGCCGCCGGGCCAAATATCTGCTGGTCGATCTCGACGACGGCAACACGCTGATTTCCCATCTCGGCATGTCCGGCTCTTTTCGCATCGAGGAGGGTGCCATCTCCGGCGCGCCGGGTGAATTCCACCATGCCCGCTCGAAGGACGAGAAGCACGATCACGTCGTCTTTCATCTGGAAGGTCAAGGCGGTCCTCGCCGCGTCGTCTACAACGACCCGCGCCGTTTCGGCTTCATGGATATGGTGGGGCGCGCCGAACTTGCCGCCCATCCCTTCTTCCGCGATCTCGGCCCGGAGCCGACGGGAAACGAGCTCAGCGCTGCCTATCTCGCCGAGCGCTTCCGGGACAAGGCGCAGCCATTGAAGAGTGCGCTGCTCGACCAGAAGAACATTGCCGGTCTCGGCAATATATATGTCTGCGAGGCGCTGTGGCGCGCCCATCTTTCGCCGATCCGCGCCGCCGGCACGCTGGTGACGGCGGGCGGCCGGCCGAAACAGCAGCTTGACCTGCTCGTTGCCTCGATCCGCGACGTCATCGCCGATGCGATCGCCGCCGGCGGATCGTCGCTGCGTGATCATATCCAGACCGACGGATCGCTCGGCTATTTCCAGCATTCCTTCTCCGTCTACGATCGCGAAGGTCAGGCTTGCCGCACGCCCGGCTGCGGCGGTACGGTCGTCCGCATCGTCCAGGCGGGCCGCTCCACCTTCTATTGCGCCACCTGCCAGAAGTAAGAACGGGAGAACAGCATGGCCTATGAGACCCTGATCGTCGAAACTCGAGGCAATGTCGGCCTCGTCACGCTGAACCGACCGCAGGCGCTGAACGCGCTGAATTCTACGGTTCTCAAGGAACTGAGGCAGGCCTATGCCGCCTTCCATGCCGACGAGGCGGTCGGCGCCATCGTGCTCACCGGTTCCGAGCGCGCCTTTGCCGCCGGCGCCGATATCAAGGAGATGCAGCCGCTTGAATTCGCCGATATCTATAAGAGTGATTTCATCAGCGGCTGGGATGAAGTCGCCAAGGCGCGCAAGCCGGTGATCGCCGCCGTCAGCGGGTTTGCGCTCGGCGGCGGCTGCGAACTCGCGATGATGTGCGATTTCATTATCGCCGCGGAGACGGCCAAGTTCGGCCAGCCGGAAATCACCCTCGGCGTCATTCCCGGCATGGGCGGCTCGCAGCGGCTGACGCGCGCCGTCGGCAAGGCGAAGGCGATGGATCTCATCCTGACCGGCCGGATGATGGATGCCGCCGAGGCGGAACGATCGGGACTCGTTTCGCGTGTGGTGGCGCCGCCCGAGCGTCTCATCGACGAGGCGCTGGCCGCAGCCGAAAAGATCGCCTCACTGTCGCGCCCCTCGGTCCTGATGGCCAAGGAGGCGGTCAATCGCGCATTCGAGACGACGCTGGAGGAAGGGCTTCGCTTCGAGCGCCGGCTGTTTCACAGTCTCTTTGCCACCGAGGACCAGAAGGAAGGCATGGCGGCCTTTGTCGAGAAGCGCAAACCGGCTTTTACGCACCGTTGAATGCTTTTAGGCGGTTCCGGCGGCAAAGCTTGAAAATCCGCGTTGACGTGGGCCGGCTTTAGAGTTATATGCCCGCCCACGGTTCGGAAAGCCGGTTTGGTTTTCCGCGATTGCTCCCGCATTGCTGGATTTTGTGGCCGCAGGGCCCGCGGTAATGGCGGAGTTTGTTCGAATTCTTGAGAGAGGCATCCATGGCCAATACAACTTCGGCGAAAAAAGCGACCCGCAAGATCGCCCGCCGTACCGACGTCAATAAGGCTCGTCGCTCGCGCGTTCGTACTTTCGTTCGCCAGGTCGAAGAGGCCATCGCATCCGGTGACGCCGCCAAGGCGAAGGAAGCTTTCCTGGCTGCTCAGCCCGAGCTTGCCCGCGCCGCCAGCAAGGGCGTGGTGCACGCCAACACGGCATCGCGCAAGGTCTCGCGTCTGGCCGCTCGCGTGAAGGCTCTTTCGGTCACCGCGACCGCGTAATCTTCCATTAACGACTTCTTCTTTATGATTAGCCCGGTAATTTTACCGGGCTTTTTCGATTCCGCTGTTCAGCCCTTGCATGGTTAATCTTGAGACCGTTTCGTGTCAGCGCCATGACAGGAAAAATTGTTTGAAAACAAAGACTTGCGCAAGGATGCTTTCACGCCGCGCGACTCTCCCCCACGCGTCCCGGACCAAGGGGGAGTCAAGAAGATTATTATTTTTTTTCTTTCCCTGCGTGTCGAAATAGCCCGAACGGGGAATCTCCTTGATTCAAAAGCGATTCTTTTTTGACGCTGGTGTGACGCCCGAAAAGGGTCGGCGGAGTCAATGCCCGCTTGTTAATTTTGCGTAAAATTCATCGTTGATATTGCCTTTTGATCCTGCCTAAATGGCCTCCAACAAAGGGCGCGGACATCACCTGCAGAGGCTCGGTCTTAACTGCCACGTCGGCAGGGCGATTGGTTCGTGTCATTTGTTACGGAGCATTGCGCTTTCGTTTTTTCAAGCACTCGACGGATTTGGGCCGTAACGTGGCTGTTACGGGCAGGGATGTTTTGTGCCTTCAGTGGCCACACGTTTAAGGCGAGGTCGCCGGGGAAGGTTAAAGTGATATTGCGTTCGGGCTGATCGGTCGAAAACGAGGATCGACCGCCAGCCTGGCACGGGAAGCCGATGAAGGTTGCGGCATGAATGCGGTCCCTGCAACGGAATTTTGTGCCGGTCCCTTCGGGGGCAGTGTTTGAGTGAACCGGCAGGTAAGCGGCTTCATGAGGATGCCGTTCGCTCGCCAAAGCGGGGAATGATCGGGCGGCTATTTTAGCGGAAGCCGCCCGGTGGAATTGAAAGGCGGCATTATGCAGATGAATACGATGACAAAGGGCGGGCCTGACAATGGGGATATGGCACCGCAGACGTTTGGCTCCATTCGCCTCGAAGTGGGAGAAGCAAAGGCGGAAATGAAGCACAGCATCTTGTTTGAGCGCGTCAGCGCGCGCTTGAAGGCCCAGGTTGGTCCTGACGTCTATGCCAGCTGGTTTGCCAGGCTGAAGCTGCATTCGGTATCGAAGAGCGTGGTGCGCCTTTCGGTTCCCACCACTTTTCTGAAGTCATGGATCAACAATCGTTATCTCGATCTCATCACCGGCCTGTTTCAGGCTGAGGATTCAGAAATTCTGAAGATCGAAGTCCTGGTGCGCACGGCAACGCGCAGCGGCACGAAAGCGCTCGATGAGGCGGCCCAGCCCGAGCCGGTCGCTGCCCCTCAGGCGCGCCGTCCCGCAAGTGCCCAGCCGGCCGGCCAGGCCGTCCAGCAGGCGGTTTCCTCCGTTGCTGCGGCAAGGCCTGCAAGCTTTGGTTCGCCGCTCTTCGGTTCGCCGCTCGACAGCCGTTTCACCTTCGACACCTTCGTCGAAGGCAGCTCGAACCGCGTAGCACTTGCAGCGGCAAAGACGATCGCCGAAGCCGGTTCCGGCGCCGTTCGCTTCAACCCACTCTTCATCCATTCGACGGTCGGCCTCGGCAAGACCCACCTGTTGCAGGCAATTGCCAATGCGGCGGTGCAGAACCCGCGGGCTCTGCGCGTCGTCTATCTGACGGCCGAATATTTCATGTGGCGCTTTGCCACCGCAATCCGCGACAATGATGCGCTGACGCTGAAGGATTCGCTGCGCAACATTGATCTCTTGATCATCGACGACATGCAGTTCCTGCAGGGCAAGATGATCCAGCACGAATTCTGCCATCTCCTCAACATGCTGCTCGACAGCGCCAAGCAGGTGGTCGTCGCCGCCGACAGAGCTCCCTGGGAGCTGGAATCGCTCGACCCACGCGTCCGCTCGCGCCTGCAGGGCGGTGTCGCGATCGAATTCGACGCGCCGGATTACGAGATGCGTCTCGAAATTCTCAAGCGCCGCCTGGCAGCGGCCCGGATTGAAGATCCGTCGCTGGAAATTCCGGCCGAACTGCTCCAGCACGTCGCCCGCAACGTCACCGCCAGCGGCCGTGAACTCGAAGGCGCATTCAATCAGCTGGTCTTCCGGCGCTCCTTCGAGCCGAACCTGTCGATCGAGCGCGTCGACGAGTTGCTGGCGCATCTGGTTGGCTCCGGCGAGCCCCGCCGTGTGCGCATCGAGGACATCCAGCGCATCGTCGCCAGACACTACAACGTCTCGCGCCAGGAACTGGTCTCGAACCGCCGCACCCGCGTCATCGTCAAGCCGCGCCAGATCGCCATGTATCTGGCCAAGACGCTGACGCCGCGCTCCTTCCCAGAGATCGGCCGCCGTTTCGGCGGGCGCGATCACACGACTGTGCTGCATGCCGTGCGCAAGATCGAGGAGCTGATTTCGGGCGACAACAAGCTTTCGCACGAAGTCGAGCTGCTGAAGCGGCTGATCAACGAATAACGATCCCATTTTGAAAAAAACTTTGACGGCTGGGAGCGATTCCGGCCGTTTTCTTTTATGAGCTTTTTATTCTATACCTCCGGTCTTCCAATGCCTGTCGCTCAAAACGGCGGCGGTATTGGAAGGGCGATACAAGATGAAGAAACGCCGAATGGCGCGTGGGAGGAATGAATGGGTTTTAGAAAGATTGCCGTAATCGGCCTGGGCAAGGTCGGACGGCTGGCGGCGACGCTGTTGCATGAAGGCGGCTTCGAGGTCATCGGCGTCGATGCGCAATTGCCGCTGAGCGACGTTCCCTTCAAGTGCCGCGCCGGCGATATTTCCGACCCTCGGGTGGTCGGCGAGCTGCTGTCGAATGTCGAGGCGGTGCTCTCCTGCCTGCCTTACCATCTGAACATCGAATTGGCGCGCGCCGCCCATCTGGCCGGCATTCATTATTTCGACCTGACCGAAGACGTTCCCACCACCAATTTCATCATCGAACTGTCAAAGACCGCTCGCGGCCTGATGGCGCCCCAATGCGGCCTGGCGCCGGGTTTCGTCGGCATCGTCGGCGCAAGCCTTGCCGACGGCTTCGATCGCTGCCGTTCGATCCGCATGCGCGTCGGCGCCCTGCCACAGCATCCGACGGGACTGCTGGGTTATGCCTTCAACTGGTCGCCTGAGGGTGTCGTCAACGAATATCTGAACGATTGCGAGGTCATCGAGGGCGGTGTGCGCAAGCTCGTCTCGCCGATGGAATGGCACGAGACCGTCTATGTCGGCGGCGTCAAGCTCGAGGCCTTCACGACGTCTGGCGGTCTCGGCACCATGTGCGATACGATGCTCGGCAAGATCGACAATCTCGATTACAAGACCATGCGCTATCCCGGCCATATGGAGCTGATGAACTTCTTCTTCCACGAGCTTCTGATGCGCGACAAGCGCAAGCTCGCAGGCGAGATCCTGACCAATGCCAAGCCGCCTGTTGAAGACGATGTCGTCTATGTTCATGTCGCCGCCGAGGGCACGGAGAACGGCAGCCTGCGCCGCAAGGAGTTCGTGCGCGCCTATTACCCGATCGAGATTGCCGGCGCACGCCGCACGGCAATCGCCTGGACGACGTCGGCCTCCGTTGTTGCCGTCATCGAAATGGTCCGCGACGGCCTGCTGCCGGCGACCGGTTTCCTGCACCAGGAGCATATTCCGCTGGAAATGTTTTTAAAGACGCCGACCGGCAGCCTGTTCAAGGCGGGCGCTACCAGCCACAGCTGAGACATGCCTCCCGATGCGGCGGCGATTGATGCCGCCGCATGCGAAACCAATGGTCCTATGGGCCTCAGCAGGCGAGGTCAGCGACGACGGAATCGAGGATCAGCATGCCGGAGGGTGTGCAGCGCAGGCGTGAATTGCCGATCCGCTCGATGAATTTATGTTCAAGCAGGAATTCCTCGCGTTTCGGGTCGAGGTCGCGGCCGGAAAGCTGCTGCCACCGGGCAAGATCGACGCCCTCCCTGAGCCGCAGTCCCATCAGCAGCAATTCGTCGGACTGTTCCTCATAGCCGAGCCGCTCCTCGTCGAGAATGCCGTGGCCGTTGCGCTCGACCATGTCGAGCCAGGCTTCCGGCTTGCGCTCGGTCGCCGTCGCGAGCTTCTCGGCGCCACGCGTCAGCCGGCCATGGGCGCCCGGGCCGATGCCGGCGTAATCGCCGTAGCGCCAATAGGTGAGGTTATGCCGGCTTTCCGCACCCGGCCGGGCATGGTTGGAAACCTCATAGGCGGGCATGCCCTCGCGCGCGGTGATCTCCTGCGTCGCCTCGTAGAGCACTGCCGATTGCTCGCCATCCGGCACGATCAGCTTGCCTGACTTGTGCAGGCCATAGAAGGGCGTGCCTTCCTCAATGGTCAGCTGATAGAGCGAAAGATGGTCGACCGCGTAGGAGATCGCTTGCCTCAGTTCCTTTTCCCATTCCTCGACCGTCTGGTCTGGTCGGGCGTAAATCAGATCGAACGACATGCGCGGAAAAATGTCGCGCGCCAGCCGGATCGCCTTCAGCGCGTCGGCGACATCATGCAGCCGGCCGAGGAATTTCAGATCCCGGTCGTTCAGCGCCTGCACACCGAGCGAGACGCGATTGACGCCGGCCGCCCGGTAGCCGCGGAAACGTTCCGCCTCGACGCTCGAAGGATTGGCCTCCATGGTGATCTCGATGCCGGCAGGCACATGCCAATGCCGCGCAATGCCGTCGAGAATGGCCGAGACCGTTTCCGGCTTCATCAGCGAGGGCGTGCCGCCGCCGAGGAAGATGCTCGTCACCGTCTTCGGCCCGCTCATCGCCCGCACCACCGCCATCTCTTTCAGGAAGGCTGATGCAAAGCGCTCCTGATCGACAGGCTGGTGGCGCACATGGCTGTTGAAGTCGCAGTAGGGACACTTCGCCGCGCAGAAGGGCCAATGCACGTAGACGCCGAAACCGGGCTCGCCGGTATCGGGCAGCAGTGCGGCGTCGCGCGAAAGGCTTGGCGTGTCGAAATTGTCCACGGAGTGATCCTATGCCTCCAGGCAGGTTTCGACAAAGAGTTTGAAGGCGCGGGCCCGGTGCGACAGCGCCTGCGGCTTGCCGGCGCTCCAGCCGTGTTTTTCCTCGCTGCTCATTTCCCCGAAGGTGATGTCGTAACCCTCCGGCTGGAAGACCGGATCGTAGCCGAAGCCCTGGGTGCCGCGCGGCGGCCAGGCGACGCTGCCTTCCACCTCGCCGCGGAACAGCTCCGTGTGGCCGTCCGGCCAGGCAAGGCAGAGCACGCTGACAAAACGCGCGGTACGCTGTTCCGGCTTGGTCGCGCCGGCATCCTGCAGCGCCTTTTCCACCTTGGCCATCGCCATGTCGAAATCGCGCGTGCCGTCCGATGTCTCCGCCCAATTGGCGGTGTAGACACCGGGATCGCCGTCAAGCGCGTCAACCACCAGCCCGGAATCGTCCGAAAGCGCCGGCATGCCGGAAGCATTGGCCGAGGCGACCGCTTTGATCGTCGCATTCTCCTCGAAGCTGGTGCCGGTTTCATCAGGTTCGACGAAATTCAGCTCGGCGGCCGATTTGGCGGTGAAGCCGAGCGGTCCGATCAATTCCTGGATTTCGCGGATCTTGCCGGCATTGTGGCTGGCGACGACGATGGTCTTCGTTTCGAGCTTGCGCATTCAGATGTCCTGTTCGATGCCCCAGATTTTCGCCTCCGCGCATTCCAGGCTGTTGCCCTCAGGATCGCGGAAATAGATCGAGCGGCCGCCATTCGGCCAGTGCACTTCGGATTCGATCGCCACGCCGGCCGTTCTCAGCCGCTCAGTCATCGCATCGATATTGCGGCCGGACACCCGAAAGCAGGCATGGCCCCGTCCGGTCGTGCCATGCGGCGGCACCTGCAGCGCGTCCCGCGCCAGCGGCTTCACCGTTTCCTCAGGATTGAAGATCAGGAGAACGCCGGGGCCGCAGCGGAAGAAGACATGCCGGTTGGCGGCGCGGGTGATCTTTTCAAGGCCGAGAACGTCTTCGTAGAACGCCTCGGCCTGGTCGAGATCGCGTGCATAGAGCGCCGTTTCCAACATGCCTTCCAGCATGGAGTTCATCCTTCGACGGCTTGCTTCTGCAGCGCGACCAGTTCGCCGATGCCGTTTCTGGCAAGCTGCATCAGCGAGGTGAATTCGCCCTCGCTGAACGGTGTGCCTTCGGCCGTGCCCTGGATCTCGACGATCCCGCCGGTGCCGGTCATCACGAAATTGGCATCGGTCTCGGCCGAGGAATCTTCGAGGTAATCGAGATCGATCACCGGCTGGCTGGCGAAGATACCGCAGGAGATGGCGGCGACATGATCCTTCAGGACCCGGTCGACCTTGATCATGTTGCGGCTTTCCATCCATTTCAGGCAGTCGTAAAGCGCAATCCAGCCGCCGGTGATCGAGGCTGTCCGCGTGCCGCCATCGGCCTGGATGACGTCGCAATCAAGGGTGATCTGCCGTTCGCCGAGCGCCTGCAGGTCGACGACGGCGCGCAACGACCGGCCGATCAGCCGCTGGATTTCCTGGGTGCGGCCGCCCTGTTTGCCGGCGGCCGCCTCGCGCTTCATGCGCTCGCCGGTCGCCCGCGGCAGCATGCCGTATTCGGCAGTGACCCAGCCCTTGCCGGAATTGCGCAGCCATGGCGGCGTCTTTTCTTCGAGGCTGGCCGTGCAGAGCACATGCGTATCGCCGAACTTTACCAGGCACGAGCCTTCCGCATGCTTGGAAAAATTGCGCTCGAACGAGACCTTGCGCATCTGGTCGATTTTTCTGCCTGAAGGCCGCATTCTTATCTCCTGGGGTTTGTTGACCGCTTCTACGATTGGCGGCGCCCATTTGCAAATTCCCTTTTGCCACGGCTGCGAGTTTGACTTACTTTCGCGAAATATCATCAGCGCGGGTTCGAGAGGTTCATGGGCATCAGGTCGACATCGGTTTCGGATGCCGTTGCTGCGCTCGACGAGCGCTCCAGGGAAATTTTTCGCCGCATCGTCGAAGGGTATCTGGAAAGCGGCGAGCCGCTCGGTTCGCGCAATCTGTCCCGCCTGCTGCCGATGTCGCTGTCGCCGGCCTCGGTGCGCAACGTTATGAGCGATCTCGAAGATCTCGGCCTTATCTATTCGCCGCATACCAGCGCCGGCCGGCTGCCCACCCAGATCGGCCTGCGCTTCTTCGTCGATGCCTTCATGCAGGTCGGTGATCTCTCCGCCGAAGACCGCGCCAATATCGATCGGCAGGTGCGGGCCGAAAGTGGCGGCAATCCGGTGGAATCGATGATGAACGAGGCCAGCCGCATGCTGTCTGGCATTTCGCGCGGCGCCGGCCTGGTCATCACCTCGAAAAGCGATCCGGTGCTGAAACATGTTGAGTTCATCCGGCTCGAACCGACAAAGGCGCTGGCCGTGCTCGTCGGCGATCACGACCAGGTGGAAAACCGCATCATCGAGCTGCCGGCGGGCGTCACCTCCTCGCAGCTGGCGGAGGCGGCGAATTTTCTCAATGCCCATATGTCCGGCCAGACCCTGCCGGAGCTTCGCAAACAATTAAGCCAGCTGAAGGATAACGTCCGTCACGAACTCGATGCCCTGTCGCGTGATCTCGTCGAGCGCGGAATCGCGGTCTGGGCCGGCAGCCCGGACGAGGGAAAGCCGACGCAGCTGATCATCCGCGGCCGCGCCAACCTGCTCGAAGGCCTCGCCGGCGCCGAGGATCTCGACCGGCTGCGGCTGCTGTTCGACGATCTCGAAAAGAAGGACAGCCTGATCGAGATCCTCAATCTCGCCGAAACCGGTTCGGGCGTGCGTATCTTCATCGGTTCGGAAAACAAGCTCTTCTCGCTGTCCGGCTCATCGCTCATCGTCGCGCCCTATCGTGACGATGACGATCGCATCGTCGGCGCCGTCGGCGTCATCGGCCCGACGCGGCTCAACTATTCCCGCATCGTGCCGATGGTGGATTACACCGCCCAACTCGTCTCCAGACTTTCGCGCAATCAGCTTTGACGCCGCAGCATATCAAATTTGACAGCGTCCGTTGCGCGTCAGAAGAGACCTGCGGCGCAGCAAAGGCGCGGAATTTTCGGTTCTTTGTCACGCAGACTTGATTTTTTTCGGTCAAACCTCGATATCGGGCGCATCTGAAGACACCAACCGGAGACCGTCATGACCGATGACACGACGAAAAACGGACCTGACGCAACTGCGGCCGATGCCGCAGCCGACGCTGCCGCCTACGTCGAGAACGATATTGCGCAGGAAGAGGCCACCCAGCCTGATGCACTCGAGCTTCTGAAAGCCGAAAACGGCGAACTGCGCGACCGCTATCTGCGCCTTGCTGCCGAGATGGACAATCTGCGCCGGCGCACCGAACGCGAGGTCAAGGATGCCAAGTCCTATTCCGTCGCCGGTTTTGCCCGTGACATGCTGGCCGTCTCGGACAATCTGCGCCGGGCGCTGGATGCCGTCCCGCCAGAGCTCAAGGACGCGGCCGATGCCGGTCTGACGACGCTGATCGAGGGTGTCGAGATGACCGAGCGCGCCATGCTGTCGGCGCTCGAACGCCATGGCGTTCGCAAGCTGGAGCCGGTCGGCCAGAAGTTCGACCCGAATTTCCATCAGGCGATGTTCGAGGTGCCGAACCCCGATGTGCCGAATAACACGGTCGTCCAGGTGGTGCAGGCAGGCTTTTCCATCGGCGAGCGCGTGCTGCGCCCAGCCATGGTCGGCGTTGCCAAGGGCGGCCCGAAGGCGGCCGAAGCCGAAACCAATTCGGTCTTCGACGAGAAGGACGCCTGAGGTCGCCGTTGTCCTCTCCTCAGGAGAAGGACATCCAAAAAATCAGATGCGGGCGAAGCGTTCGATCAAGAGATCGAAGAAGCCGTCCGCATCGACGTGGCGCATGACTTTCGCATTGCGCTTGCGCTCGGTGACATGCCACCAGTCGACGACCGTCATGCCGGCGGTGAGTTCGGACTGAATCTCGATCTCGACATTGCAGTCTCGGCCCTTGAAAAGCTCCGGCTTCAGCAGGTAGGCGACGACGGTGGGGTCATGCAGTGGCCCGCCGTCGGAGCCGTATTTCTCGATATCGAACCGCTCGAAGAATTCCAGCATCTCGACCATGGCCTTTGCCGGCGCCGTGCCGATCTCGGCCATGCGCTTGACCCGGTCCTTGCGGGTCAGCAACTGGTGCGTCACGTCGAGCGGCATCATCACGATCGGTATGCCTGAGCGGAAGACGATATCGGCTGCCTCGGGGTCGACATAGATGTTGAATTCGGCCGCCGGGGTTATGTTGCCGCCCTCGAAGAAGCCGCCGCCCATCATCACCAGTTCGCGGATGCGCGGGGCGATATCGGGTGCTTTCTGCAAGGCCATGCCGATATTGGTGAGCGGCCCGAGCGTGCAGAGCGTCACCGTGCCTTCCGGCTCCAGGCGCAGCGTCTCGATGATGAAGTCGACGGAATGGCCGGGCTGCAGCGCCATCGTCGGCTCGGCGAGTTCAGGACCATCGAGGCCGGTCTTGCCGTGCACATGTTCGGCGGTCACCAGCTTGCGGGCAATCGGCGCGTCGGCGCCGGCGAAAACCTTCGTTTCCGTCCGGCCGCAGAGCTCGCAGACGATGCGTGCGTTGCGGCTGGTGAGCGAAAGCGGCACGTTGCCGGCGACCGTGGTGATCCCCAGAACCTCCAGCTCCTCGGGGCTGCCGAAGGCCAGCATGATGGCGGCCGCGTCGTCCTGACCGGGATCCGTGTCGATGATGATCTTTCTTGCGTTTGCCATCCGATGCACCGTTTTCTTCATTTCTCGTCACAAATCGGCACGTTCCGCGCCGGCACGTTTTGATGCGAGGCAGCAGGCGCTTTGTCAAGCAGCCGACCGCCACCACCTTAAAATTGAGGGTGGGGCCGGGACGTCGCCTGCGTCTTGCAGCGCCGGGGTGCGGTCCCCATATTAGCGGCATCCGGATGCTGCCCCCCAAGGTCCGGGATGGTCGCTTGCATCAAGGACTTGAAAAGAGATGAGCCGCATTACCCCTTTCGCCAGCCCGCTGCTTCTGGGCTTCGATGCCATGGAAAAGACGCTGGAGCGCATTTCCAAGGCGAGCGACGGATATCCGCCCTATAATATCGAGCGCATCGGCGCCGATAGCGGCGCACCGGAACGTCTGCGCATCACGCTGGCGGTGGCCGGTTTCAGCGAGGAGGAACTCGATGTCTCTATCGAGGAGAACCAGCTTCTGATCCGCGGCCGCCAGGTGGAACAGGGTGAACGGGATTATCTCTATCGCGGCATCGCCGCCCGCCAGTTCCAACGCACCTTCGTTCTCGCCGATGGCATGCAGGTGCTTGGAGCCGGTCTGAAGAACGGTCTGCTCTCCGTCGATCTAATTCGTCCGGAACCCGCGCGCATGGTCAAGAAAATTAACATTTCGGTCTCAGAGTAGCACAACGGTTTGTCGAACCGTTGGTCCCTTCTTCCGGAGGAACAGGAATGTTGATGAAAGAAGCCACGTCTCACTTGACCAAATCCGAGCTTGCCCACATCGGCAGCGGTGAGGTCGCCTATATCAGAAAAATGCGCACCGATGAGGTCGCCAAGTGCTTTCCCGAGGCGCCGGATATCGATCCGAACGTCGACCTCTGGGCGCTCTTCGGCGCCGACGGCACGCCGATCCTTCTGACGGACAATCGCTCCAGCACCTTCTTCAAGGCTGCCGAGGACGAACTGAAGACGGTCAGCCTGCACTGACCGTCGAATGCTGTTCGTCGCGTGTGACCGCGATTGCGGTGCATCAGGCATTTGCAGCGATACCGCGTCGAGTATAACTGATCGTCGTTGACGCTGTGCCGTGTAGCCCCCCTCATCCGACCCTGCAGGCCACCTTCTCCCCGCTGGGGAGAAGAGGGGAGAATACCGCCGATGCTGCCCAAACGAACCCGGCCGTTCAGAAGCACGTCATCCAATGTGATCGATAAGGAAGCTGCTTGCTCCCTCTTCTCCCCAGCGGGGAGAAGGTGGCCCGAAGGGTCGGATGAGGGGCCGCACGGCACGCCATTCATGAGCGCCTTTGCCGACTTCCCTAAAACTCAGATCTTCCTAAACGTCAGATAGGCCGAGGACCGGCCCTCGCGCCGTGCCTTGGCCTCGTAGCGGGTGCTCGGCCAGCCCTCGTAGGGTGTCAGCCAATCCGCCGCATTGCCGGCCGTCCAGTCGAAGCCGCCATGGTCGCGGCATTTGAGCAGCGTCCAGTTCACATAGGTATCGATGTCGGAGGCGAAGCAGAACAGGCCGCCGGGCTTCAGCACGCGATGGAAGCGGTCGAGATTGGTCTTCGAGACGAAGCGGCGTTTCCAGTGCTTCCGCTTCGGCCAGGGGTCTGGATAAAGCAGATCGATCTGATCGAGCGAAGCTTCCGGCAGCCAGTCGAGCAGCTGCGTCGCATCGTCATTATAGACGCGGATGTTGCGTGCGCCCGTCTCGCCGACGCGCGACAGCAGTTTCTGCATGGAATTGACGAAGGGCTCGACGCCGATGAAGCCGGTCGAAGGTGTCTCGAGGGCGCGGTGGATCAGATGCTCGCCGCCGCCGAAACCGATTTCCAGCCGCAATCTTTCGACCGGAACCGGAAAGAGCGATGTCAGCGGCTCCGGTGGAGCCGCTGAAAGATCGATAAGGAATGCCGGCAGCAGACTGTTCAGCGTCTCGGCCTGCTGTTCACGCAGGGCCTTGCCCTTGCGGCGACCGAAGAAGGCTTCGGTCGCCCGGCCGCGGCGTTCCATATCCGTCATGCTTTATCTCAGGCCTTCACGCTTTCCTTGAGCGCCTTCACGAGGTCGGTGCGCTCCCAGGAGAACGAGCCGTCGCGGCCGGCCTTGCGGCCGAAATGGCCGTAGGCAGAGGTCTTCGCATAGATCGGCTTGTTGAGGTCGAGATGGCGGCGGATGCCTGAGGGAGACAGGTCCATGTTCTTGCGGATAGCCGCTTCGACCTGATCTTCGCTGAACTTGCCGGTGCCGTGCAGGTCGACATAGATCGACAGCGGCTGGGCGACGCCGATCGCGTAGGAGATCTGGATCGTGCAGCGGTCGGCAAGGCCGGCGGCGACGACGTTCTTGGCAAGGTAGCGCGCGGCATAGGCGGCCGAACGGTCGACCTTCGTCGTGTCCTTGCCGGAGAATGCACCGCCGCCATGCGGAGCCGCACCGCCGTAGGTGTCGACGATGATCTTGCGGCCGGTGAGGCCCGCATCGCCGTCCGGTCCGCCGATGACGAACTTGCCGGTCGGGTTGATGTACCACTTACAATCGTCAGCGATCTTCAGGTCGCCGAGCGCTTCGCGGATATAGGGCTCGACGACGGCGCGGACCTTCTTCGAATCCCAGCTCTCGTCGAGATGCTGGGTCGAAAGCACGATCGACGTTGCTTCCGAAGGCTTGCCGTCGACGTAGCGCACGGTCACCTGGCTCTTGGCGTCGGGACCGAGCTTGGCGACTTCGCCGTCGCCCTTCTTGCGGGCCGTTGCGAGCAGCTGCAGGATCTTGTGGGAATAATAGATCGGCGCCGGCATCAGATCCGGCGTTTCGCGGCAGGCGTAACCGAACATGATGCCCTGGTCGCCGGCGCCCTCGTCGCCCTGCTGGTCGGCGGCGCTGTCGACGCCCTGCGCGATGTCGGCCGACTGCGAATGCAAGAGCACGTCGATCTTCGCCTTCTTCCAGTGGAAGCCGTCCTGCTCGTAGCCGATATCCTTGATGGCGCGGCGAGCGGCGGCCTTGAACTTCGAAGGATTGATGACGTCCTTGCCATCCTTATCCTTCTTCATCAGGCTCGGCGGCAGGCGGACTTCACCGGCGATGACGACGCGGTTGGTGGTCGCCAGCGTTTCGCAGGCAATGCGCACGCCCCACGGATTGACGCCGGTCTTGGCCGCTTCGCGGTAGACCAGATCGACGATCTCGTCGGAGATGCGGTCACAGACCTTGTCCGGATGACCTTCGGCAACAGATTCGCTGGTAAAGAGATAATTCGCGCGCATTCCGGGATTCCCCTCAAAGAACAAAAGCTCGCTAGTAGGTACTCAGTTCGAGGCCTGATGACAAGCGCAGAAGGACATAAATATATCTTTATATCTGCGGCAAAGTGACAAATTTTGCCCCAAAAACGCAAAAAAGCGGCCTTTCGGCCGCCTTTCCAATTCTGCGATGGAGGGTTCAGTCGGCGTCGGCTTCCGCCGCCAATGCCTTCACCAGCTCGACGACCTTGCGGCGAACCTTGGGATCGGAAATCTTGACGAAGGCGCGGTTGAGCTGCAGGCCTTCGGAGGAAGAGAGGAAATCGACGACATAATTCGAGCTGGACGTTTCCATTCCGCCGACGGCGCCGGAATTTTCGCCGGGTGCGTCCTCGAAGAAAAAGGAAACCGGAACGTTGAGGATGTTCGAGATATTCTGCAGACGGCTTGCGCCGACACGGTTGGTGCCTTTTTCGTATTTCTGGATCTGCTGGAAGGTAATGCCAAGGCTTTCGCCGAGTTTTTCCTGGCTCATGCCCAGCATTGTTCGGCGAAGGCGAATACGGCTGCCAACGTGGATGTCGATCGGATTCGGCTTCTTTTTGTTTTCAATCATGGTCGTGCCCTAGCTAAGAATTTCAACCTGTTTAACCGGCATGCCCCTGATCCATCCCAAACGCCACGTTGCAAGCGGTGAGAACCCACCTTTGAACAGACGTTCGGAACGCCGATTGTCATCACTATGCAATTTTAGGGGTTTTTGGTCAATTCAACCCGGAAATAAAACCTCTACGAGAAACCAGCGCAATCAAAATGAGCAGCGCCTCGGTCAACCAGAAGTGTGTTTGCAGGGGGAATGTCGTTCCAGCTTCTCCACCGAACCTATCATGGGTTGCATCAATAAAGCCGGTTTCCTCAAGGCCGAGGCCCGTAATTATTTCCCCATGTGCATTCACAATTGCTGAAATGCCGCTATTGGCGTCGCGAATCAGTGGCAGCCCGGTTTCCACAGCCCGCACTCGCGCCTGCTGGAAGTGCTGATAGGGACCGGGCGTCGCACCGAACCAGGCATCATTGGTGATGTTGAGGATCGCATTGGCGTCTTTGATGTCGCCGGTCATTTCATCGGGGAAAATGATCTCGTAGCAGATCAGCGGATAGAGATTGAGCCCGCCGGGCAGCGCCAGCAGGTGCCGGCTGGCAGCCGCCGAAAACCCGCCCGGCATCTCGACGACGTTCTGAATGCCGAATTCGGTGAGCAGGTCCTCGAAGGGCAGGTATTCGCCGAAAGGCACGAGATGAACCTTGTCGGAGGCAGCGATGATCTGACCGCGGCCGTCGATGACGTAGATGGAATTATAGTAGCGTGTCGGCGTGCCTGGACCCATCTCCTCGGCGCGGACGGCGCCGGCAATCAGGATCTGGTTGTCGTCGAGCGTATCGGCGATCCGCTTCAGCGCATCCTGGTTGTCGGTGAGGATGAAGGGGATCGAGGTTTCCGGCCAGACGATGATATCGGGCCTCCGTCCGCCGTTTTTCGGCGCTTCGGCCGACAGTTTCAGATGGGTCTCGAAGATCGCATTGCGGTCGGCGTCGTTGTCCATCTTCGCCGCCTGATCGATATCAGGCTGCACCAACCGCACCACCTGTCGCTTGTCCTCGGGCAAGGCCTCGGGACGCGGCGCGAGATAGAGGACATAAGCGCCATAACCGAGATGGGCGGCAAACAGCAGGGCGGCGAGCGCGATGCCGGTGCGCGCGCCTTGCCGCGTGCCGGCAAGGGCAGGCGCAGAAAAAATGAAGACGGCAAGTGCCGTCACGCCCATCACCCCGATCACATGCGCCGACTGCATCATCAGCGGAACGGGCATCATGCCGTAGCCGATGGCGTTCCAGGGAAAGCCGGTCAGGATGACGCTTCGAAGCCATTCCATCAGCCCGAAGCCGGCCGCAAGTGCGGCGATCCGTCCCATGCCATCGGACCAGAAGATGCGGGCAAGTGCGGCCGCCAGCCCGTAGAAAATCGCCAGACAGGCCGGCAACCCGAGAATTGCCAAGGGCAGCGCCCAGGCGAACTCCTCCTGATCGACCAGCAGCGCATGGCCGAGCCACCAGAGACCGGCGACGAAATACCCGAAGCCGAACAGCCAGCCGGTGGCAAAGGCCGGCCACAGTCTGCCGACCAGGCCGCTGTCAGGCGAAGCCGCCGCCCCGTCGATCAGCCAGACGAGCAGGGTGAAGGAGAGGAACATTGCCGCAAAAAAGCCGAAAGGCGGCAGCGCCAGCACGGCGAAAGCTCCGGCGGCAATGGCCAGCAGCGACCGTTTAACCCCCCAGACGAGGATAACCCTGTCCGCAAGCCGCTCCATGCGCACTCCCATCAAACCGCGAATCAACCCATTCGCAGTCTTTCAAAAAAGCGGCTCTTTGTCCTGCTAGAGCATGATGAAGCGCGTCGCAGGAATCAAACTGAATGCGATGCGCTTTAGTTGGCGGTCGATTCCGCCGACCGGTCGTCGCCGGCGTCGGAGCCGGGCGAAATATCGCCATCGACTTTGGCGCGGCGGCGGATCGCGTGGCGCTTGCGGGTGATGCGCAACCGCTTGATGCGGCGCGGATCGGCGTCGAGGATGTGGAATTCGAAGCCGGGCAGCGCCTGGACGACCTCGCCGCGCACCGGGATGCGGCCGAGCGCGGAGAAGATCAGGCCGCCCAGCGTATCGACCTCGTCGACCTGCTCGCTGATGTCGAAATCCGGCCCGATCGCTGCGGCGATCTCTTCCAATTCGACGCGGGCGTCGGCGATGAAGACGTCTTCGGCGACCCGCTTGAACATCACCTCTTCGTCGTCATGTTCGTCGTCGATGTCGCCGACCACCATTTCGACGATGTCCTCATGCGAGGCGAGCCCATCGGTGCCGCCATATTCGTCGATGACGAGCGCCATCTGCGTGCGGTTCACCTGCATGCGCCGCAACAGGTCGGATGCAAGCATCGACGGCGGCACGAACAGGATCTTGCGGATGATGCCGGCTTCCGTCAGCGTCTTCTGCAAGTCGACGCGGGCGAGGTCCAAATTGGGCTTGGCCAAACGTGCGGTCTTCTGGATGTTTTCGGGCGCAACCTCGATCGCCGGCAGCGCCGGCAGGCTTACGGCCGGTTTCGTCGGGCCGCGGCGCTTGTTGCGCGCCTGCTTGGCGACATAGGAGAGCAGGTCGCGGATATGCACCATGCCGCGCGGATCGTCGAGCGTATCGGCATAGACGGGCATGCGCGAGCGGCCGGATTCCTCAAACAGGATCATCAACTCGCCGATGGTGATGTTCTGGTCGACGGCCTCGATATCGGCGCGCGGCACCATCACATCGGCGACGCGCACCTCGCGAAAGCGCAGGATGTTGTGCAGCATTGCCCGTTCGTCGGGCGAGAAGGCATCGTCGCCATGCGCATCGGTCATCAGTGCGTCGGCAAGGTCCTCACGCAGCGAGCCCTGCTGCGGCCGGAGGATGCGCGCGGCGCGCGACCAGAAGGATTGGGATCGGCCGGAGGGCCGACTACTGCCTGCCTCATCCGAAGAGGAGGATGGCTCGGAGTCCTTGGCGTCTGCCGCCGGCTTCGTCGTAAAGTCGCTCATGGTTCCATTTTAAGGTCTTGACCCTCGTAGGGATCAGATAGGCCGAGCTGCGCCAAAATGCGAGTCTCCAGCCCCTCCATAGTTTCGGCTTCGGCACTATTCATATGGTCGTAGCCGAGAAGATGCAAGAAACCGTGCACCAGAAGGTGAGTCAGGTGGTCGTCGAAACTCTTTTCGAGCTCGCCGGCTTCCCGCTCCACAGTCTCCCGGGCGATGATGATGTCGCCGAGCATCGGACCGGGCATCTTGCCGGGCTGAACCGGAAAGGCAGGAAAGGACAGCACATTGGTCGCTTTGTCCTTGCCGCGCCATTCGGCGTTGATGTCCTGGATCGAAGCGTCGTCGGTGAAAACGAGCGAAACCTCGGGCGGCATCGTCGGGAAGGGCTGCTTCTCGCTGTCGCGGAGATAGACCACGGCTGCGCCGAGCACGCGTTCGCAAAACGACAGCAGCGTCTCCTCGCCCGGCCAGCCGATGTCCTCGACGCTGATCTGGATGTCGAGTTCGGCCATCAGTCCTGCCGGCTGACTGCTTCGGTTTCGACGGCATAGGTCGAATCATAGGCCCTGACGATGCGCCCGACCAGCGGATGGCGGACGACGTCGGTATCCTTGAAGCGCACGATCGAGATGCCCTCGACGCCGTTCAGGAGCTGCAGCGCCTCGACGAGGCCGGATTTGACGCCGCGCGGCAAGTCGATCTGGCTCGGGTCGCCGGTGATGATCATCCGGGCATTTTCGCCGAGACGCGTCAGGAACATCTTCATCTGCATCGATGTCGTGTTCTGCGCTTCGTCGAGGATGATGGCGGCGTTGGCAAGGGTGCGGCCGCGCATGAAGGCGAGCGGCGCGATTTCGATGACACCGGCGGTGATCGCCCGATCGACCTTGTCGGCGGGGATCATGTCGTAGAGTGCGTCATAGAGCGGGCGAAGATAGGGGTCGACCTTTTCCTTCATGTCGCCGGGCAGGAAGCCGAGACGCTCGCCTGCTTCGACGGCAGGGCGCGACAGGATGATCTTTTCGACGGCGCCGCGCTCCAGCAACTGGGCGGCATGGGCGACGGCAAGATAGGTCTTGCCGGTGCCGGCCGGGCCGACGCCGAAGACCATTTCGGCGCGTTCCAGCGCCCTGATATAGGCGTCCTGCGTCGGCGTGCGGGCAATGATTGTCTTCTTGCGGGTCGAAACCTGTGCCATCGTCAACTTGGCCTTGCGCTCCATCGTGGGAAGGCTGAGCTGATCGTCGGCGGCGACCGCCATGCGGATTGCGCCCTCGACGTCGGATCGTTCCACGCTGCCGCCTTTCTGAAGTTTTTCGTAGAGATAGTCGAGTGTGCGCCGCGCCTGGTTGGTGGTCACGACATCGCCTGAGATGACGACCGAATTGCCGCGCGCCCGCGCATCGATGTTGAGCCGTTCCTCAAGCAGCTTGAGGTTCTGGTCGAATTGACCGAAGAGCTCGCTGGCGAAGCGGTTGTTCTCGAACGTCAGGACAAAGTGATTGGAGTCGCTTGGCGTGCGGGGGTGGCGCGGTGAAGAAGAAACCAATTCTTGTCCGTTCAAGCGGTCGGGCTCCTTGGGTTAAACCGCAGCCTCTGCGCGTTCGGCAAACAGGCTGTTGTTTCCGGTTCCGGTGATTCGCACTTTAATAATGTCACCGATTTGCGATGCTTTTGCATCAACATTCACGGATTGAAGCCAGGGAGAACGGCCGATTAGCTGTTCCGGCATGCGACCGGGCTTTTCGAGCAACAGATCAATCTCTTTGCCGATGCAGGATTCGGCAAATTCCTGCTGCTGCTTCAGGAGAAGCGCTTGCAGGCGTTCCAGCCGTTCTGCCTTGATCTCTTCCGGCACCTGGTCCTTCAGCTCCGCGCCGGGCGTGCCCGGCCGTGTCGAGTATTTGAACGAGAAGGCCTGTGCATAACGGACCTCCTCCACAAGCCGGAGTGTATCCTCAAAATCGGCGTATGTCTCCCCCGGAAAGCCGGTAATGAAATCGCCAGACAGCGCGATATCGGGCCGCACCGCGCGGATGCGCGCAATCAACGTCAGGTATTCGGCTGCCGTGTGGCGCCGGTTCATCGCTTTGAGGATACGGTCGGAGCCCGATTGCACCGGCAGGTGCAGATAGGGCATCAGCGCCCTGAGGTCGCGATGGGCGTTGATCAGCCGGTCGTCCATGTCGCGCGGATGGCTTGTGGTATAACGCAGCCGCGCAAGGCCGGGGATCTCGGCAAGGCGGTAGAGCAAATCGCCGAGGCTCCATGCCTCGCCCTGCGGCCCGGCGCCGTGCCAGGCATTGACGTTTTGCCCGAGCAGGGTGATTTCGCGCACCCCGCCTTCGACGAGCTTTTCGGCCTCCTCGACGATCTGAGAAACCGGCCGCGACACTTCCGAGCCGCGCGTATAGGGCACCACGCAGAAGGTGCAGAACTTGTCGCAGCCCTCCTGCACCGTCAGGAAGGCGGTAACGCCGCGGGCGCGGATCTTGCGGCTCTCGGCGATCGGCAGATGCTCGAACTTGTCCTCGATCGCATATTCGGTATCGACGACGCGCTGGCCCTCTTTGGCCCGGCGCAGCGCCTCCGGCAGGCGGTGGTAGGTCTGCGGGCCGATGACGACGTCGACGGCCGGCGCCCGGCGCAGGATCTCCTCGCCTTCGGCCTGGGCGACGCAGCCGGCAACGCCGATCATCATCTCCCTTCCGTCCGCTGCCTTCCTCTTTTTCATGTCGCGCAGCCGCCCGAGCGCCGAATAGACCTTCTCGGCCGCCTTTTCGCGGATATGGCAGGTGTTGAGCAGAACCAGGTCCGCCTCTTCCATGTCCTCGGTCGGCTCATAGCCATCGCGGGCGAGCGCATCGCTCATGCGCGTCGAATCATAGACGTTCATCTGGCAGCCATAGGTCTTGATGAAGACCTTGCGGCTGTTGCTGCCGTCGGCGACGATCGGCTCCGGGGCCTGGAGAAGGGCGCTGTCCTGTGTCATGGCGCGCTATTTAGTGGTTTTTGCCGTCCGAGAAAATCGAAATCTTGTTTTAGCAGCGAGCTAAGAGATTTCCCGCCCGCGCAGGCAGCTGTTCAACAGGTTGCGGATGCGCAAGGCGATCGTCGCGCTGACCTCCTTGCGATTGGTGTCGGCGCGGTAATCCACGGCCTCGCCGAAGCAAACCTCGGCGTCGATCGCGCCGCATCGCACGATATCGATCAGATGCGGCAACAGCTCGATATCCCCCGGCCAGGCAGCCAGCGGCCGGTGATAGCGGCCCATGGCAATGCCGTGCACCCTGGTATAGGCAATCGCCACCGGCTGCACCACGACGGTTCCCGTCGGCGAAGCGGGCACCGCCATCGCCGCGGCTCCGAACAGCGAGGATTTGACCTCCAGCAGCCGGTTGCCGTCGGAAGTCGTCCCTTCCGGGAAGAGCACGACGATCTCGCCGTCGGCCATGCGCCCGGCAATCTCGTTGGCCTGGTGGCCGGTCCTGCGCTTCTCCTCGCGCACGACGAAGACGCTCTTCTGCAGCTTGGCGAGCGTGCCGAAGATCGGCCATTCCGCTACCTCGATCTTGGCGATGAAGGCGACGTCGGCAACGGCCGACATCACCATGATATCGAGCCAGGACGAGTGGTTGGAGCAGAGCATCAGCGGCCGGCGCTCTTCCAGCCTGCCGGTGACGCGGATGCGGATGCCGAGACAATAGCAGACGATACGGTGCCAGACGCGCGGAAGCCTGCGGCGCAGCCGCCAGTCGAAACGCAGGGCAAGCAGCTGCAGCGGCATGAGCACGATGCTGACGGCGAGGATGACGATCGCAGCAAGCGTGATGCGCAGCCTGGCGATCAAATGCTGGTCTCCCGGCCGGCCATTGCTTCAGAGATCTTCCTTCTTCAACGGAACGCCGTAGAGCTCGAGCCGGTGGTCGACCAGCCGGAAGCCATGCTCGCGGGCGATGCGTTCCTGCAGTGCCTCGATCTCCGGCGAGCGGAATTCGATGACCGTGCCGGTCTTCAGGTCGATCAGGTGGTCGTGATGCTCTTCTGGCACCGTTTCGTAGCGCGAGCGTCCGTCGCGGAAATCGTGGCGGGCGATGATGCCGGCATCCTCGAACAGCTTCACGGTGCGATAGACGGTCGAAATCGAAATCTTCGCATCGACCTTCACCGAGCGGCGGTAGAGCTCTTCCACGTCGGGATGATCCTCGGAATCTTCGAGGATGCGCGCGATCACGCGGCGCTGCTCGGTCATGCGCATGCCGCGTTCGGTGCAAAGCTCCTCAAGGGTCTTGGCTACATCAGACATGGCCCGCCTGTAAAATATCCGTGTTTCGACAACGCCGCGCGGCGCTTGCGCCGGCCTGCATGTCATCATCTCGCTGCAAGGCAACTACCGAAGAACGCGCTTCATGACAAGCGCTGTGGAGAGGGCGCCATTGTCCTGCTTGTAGTAACCCTTGCGTTCGCCGACCTTTTCGAAGCCGAGCTTGCGATAGAGGCCAAGGGCTGCGGTATTGCCGTTGTCGACTTCGAGAAACATGCTCTCGGCGCCGCGCGCGCGCGCTTCCCGGAGCGCCGCCTGCATCAGCCGCCAGCCGAGCCCGGCACGGGCGACTTTCGCCTGTACGGCGATCGTCAGGATCTCCGCCTCGCCAGCGACATGGCGGGCCAGGATAAAGCCGGGAAGCGGCTTTTTCAGGAAGGCATTGGTCTGGCGCGCGACGAAACCGAACACGGTGTCCTGCATCAGCAGGCCGTGGAATTCACCATCGCCCCAGGGCCGGGCAAAGCGCTCCCCGTGCAGGACGGCGACATCGCGGCAATCCTCGCGCTCCATGGCGATGATTTCGAATTCCGGCTTCAGCGTCAGGTAGGATTCCAGCATGGTCACACTCGTCGGGCGATTGCATACCCGGCCTGCGGCTTGGCATCGGGTCCGCGCAGATAAAGGGGCTTCGGCTTTCCGGCATCGGGGGAGGCGGCAGCACCGAGGCGCGCCACGACGGAGATCGGGAAACTGTTGGTGTGATCGCCGCCGGCGCCGGCCTTCAGCAGCGGCGTCGCCGAACCGGTGATCTCGCCGTCGAAGTCTTTAGCAAAAGCCTGCGCGTCTGCAACGCTTAACGCCCGTGGCGCGTCGAGAGACGAGCCGTCTGATGAAAAGGATTGGAGGTAGATTTCGTCCCGCTTGGCGTCCATTGCTGCCAGCACGGCGCGATGAGGCGTCTTTTCGCGCTGGGCTGATGCCATGACCTCGAGCGTCGTGACGCCGACGGCCGGCACATTGAGGGAAAGCGCAAAACCGCGGGCTGCGGCAGCGCCGACGCGAATACCGGTAAACGAGCCGGGGCCGATAGTGACGGCAATCCGGTCAATATGAGAAAGTGCCAGCCCCGCCTGATCGAGTGCGCGATCAACGATATCGATCAGATGTTCAGCATGCCCCTTGCCGATCATGTCCGATGCCTCCCCCAGCATCGTATTCCTGCCACTGTCGTAAACGGCGGCAGCGCAGTCTACACCTGCCGTGTCGAGCGCCAGAACAATCATGCCATCAATTTCCGAAAAATCTATTGTCGCTTGAACATAAATCCGTCTGGCCGAACGAGAGATGAACGGCCGGACGGATTCAAGCTTTTAAGCGGCAATCACTTCCTGCACTTCCGGGACGAAATGGCGCAGAAGGTTCTGGACGCCGTGCTTCAGCGTTGCCGTCGAAGACGGGCAGCCGGCGCAGGAACCCTTCATGTTCAGATAGACCTTGCCGTCCTTGAAGCCGCGGAAGGTGATGTCGCCGCCGTCTTGGGCAACGGCGGGGCGCACGCGGGTCTCGAGAAGCTCCTTGATGGTCAGCACGATCGATTCATCGCCCTCGTCGAAGAATTCGTCGCCGGCATCGACGTCTTCCGAAAGGATGGAGGCATCACCCATGACCGGTTTGCCGGACATGAAATGCTCCATGATCGAGCCCAATATAGCCGGCTTAAGATGCTGCCATTCGGCATCGTCCTTGGAGACGGAAATGAAATCATAGCCGAAATAGACGCCGGTGACGCCAGGGATTTCGAACAGGCGGGCAGCCAGCGGCGAAGCCTCAGCCTCCTCGGCGCTGCGGAACTCGGCCGTGCCGTTTTCCATCACCACCTTGCCCGGCAGGAACTTCTGCGTGGCGGGGTTCGGCGTGGCTTCGGTCTGAATGAACATCTGGGTCTCCATGCGGCTGGCCCATGGCTTCGCCGTCTTTAGAATTCTTCAAAAGAAGATAAGCCCATTGCCGGTTCCATTCAAGAGATTTTTACTCAAGAAATTGTCAGCAGAGGGCGTCGATTTCCTCGTTGGTGAGCGTATCCGGCAACACGGTCACCGGGATCGGAAACGCCGCCGCGCGGCCGGCAACCGACGAAACCAGCGGTCCGGGACCTTCCTTTGCCGAACCGGCAGCCAGAACCAAGATCGCCACATCGCGGTCTTCCTCGATCACGGCGTTGATCTGTTCGGCCGCACTGCCCTCACGGATGACGACCTCGGGCTCGATGCCGATCGTCTCGCGCACGATCTGGGCGATCTTGGCAACGACCGCTTCGGCCTCTTCACGGGCTTCCGCCCGCATGATCGCCTCGACGCCGAGCCATTGCTGGAAATCCCCGTCGGGGATGACATAGAGCAGCACCAGCCCGCCATTGGAATTCTTCGCGCGCCGGCCGGCATAATGAACGGCGCGCTGGCATTCGGGTGTACCGTCGATCACCGCCATGAATTTGCGGCGATGACCTTCGAGCCGTGAGAGTCGCTTCGATACCATGGCGCGGACTCTGACACCCGAAGCGGAAAATTTGCAAGCCCAGTTTTTCCTCTTCTCCCCCGGGAGAAGGTTCTCTTCTCCCCCGCCGGGGGAGAAGAACAGATCACCCTCAGTAGAGGAAGCCGATGACGTCGCGAACCTGCTTCATCGTTACCTCGGCGCGGGCCCTGGCGCGTTCGCCGCCCTTGCGCAGGATCGCGTCGATATGGCTGGTATCGTCCATCAGCCGGCGCATCTCGCCGGTGATCGGCGCCAGCACATGGATGGCGAGATCGACCAGCGCCGGCTTGAAGACGGAGAACTGCTGGCCGCCGAATTCGGCAAGTACCTCGGCCTTCGACCTGTCGGCAAGGGCCGCATAGATCGCCACCAGATTGTCGGCTTCCGGGCGGCCCTGCAGCCCGTCGATCTCGCTCGGCAGGCCGTCCGGATCGGTCTTTGCCTTGCGGATCTTCTTGGAGATCGCGTCCTCGTCGTCCATCAGGTTGATGCGCGAGAGGTCGGAAGGGTCGGATTTCGACATTTTCTTGGTGCCGTCACGCAGCGACATGACGCGCGGCGCCGGCCCGCCGATCAGCGGCTCGACCATCGGGAAATAGGCATGCACCGGCTCGTTGCCGACGGTGATGTCGACGCCGTAACCGGTCCTGCTGATATGCTCGGCATAATCGAGGTTGAACTTCATCGCGATGTCGCGGGCAAGCTCCAGATGCTGCTTCTGATCCTCGCCGACCGGCACATGGGTGGCGCGATAGACGAGAATGTCGGCGGCCATCAGGCTCGGATAGGCGTAGAGACCGAGCGAAGCCTGTTCGCGGTCCTTGCCGGCCTTGTCCTTGAACTGCGTCATGCGGTTCATCCAGCCGATACGGGCGACGCAATTGAAGATCCACGCAAGTTCGGCATGCTGCGGCACGGCCGACTGGTTGAAGACGATGTGCTTTTCCGGATCGATGCCGGCGGCGATAAAGGCGGCGGCAATCGAGCGCGTCTGGCTCGGCATGTCCTCATGCACGAGTTGGGCGGTGAGCGCATGCATGTCAACGACGCAGTAGATGCAGTCATTGCCGTCCTGCAGCGCCACGAAGCGGCGGATCGCGCCGAGATAATTGCCGAGATGCAGATTGCCGGTCGGCTGCACGCCGGAGAATACGAGTTTCTTGAATTCGCTCATGTCGTCCTCAATAGGCTGGTGGAGGGCCCACAGCTTTAAATGGCTGCATTGCAGCAGGGCTTTCGCCCGTGTTGCTAACGCCGCGGCTTATGCACGGGCAACCGGCCGCAATCAAGAGGTTCAGGCAGCGTGATGCTGGATCAGATCGAAGCTGTTGCCGTAGGGATCGGCAAACACCGCGACCGTGCCGTAAACCTCATGCCGCGGCTCTTCCAGAAAGCGCACGCCGGCCGCAAGCATTGCGGCATGGTCGCGGGCAAAATCGTCGGTCTTCAGAAAGAAGCCGACACGGCCGCCGGTCTGGTTGCCGATCGCCGCGCGCTGCGTCGCATCTGCCGCCTGCGCCAGCAGAAACGCGGCGCCATCTCCAACACCGGCGCCACCCTTCGGCTTCACCACCACCCAGCGCTTGCCCTCCGGCTGCGTCTCGTCCTGCAGGCAGTCGAAACCGAGGGCGCCGCAATAGAAAGCCTTGGCGCGGTCGTAATCGTCAACCACGAGGGTGACGAGGAAAAGTGACTGGATCGTCATGTTCTATCTCCCGATTGAGACGATTATTCCAAATTGGATCGGCAATATCCGCGGTTTTAAGCCAAATTGATCAAGGCGATTACTTATAATTGGGTATAAAATTTCACAGAAAAGCTTTTATTGAACTGAAAATCCTCGACCGCGCGGCATCGGCCCAATGGCCGCCGTGTCAACCGCCCGGAGGGGACCATGCAGAACGCCAGTTTGCTCGCCATGGCAGGCCTTTTCGCCCTACAATCCGCAACCAGCGCCGTCGGTCAAGACAGCAGAAGACCTGTCCTTCATCTTCCCAGGCCCGACGCCCGCCTCGCTTACACGGTCCAGACCGTCAGCGTTCGTGCCGGCTGTTTTCCCGAGCGTCTTCGGGCGGTCCTGTCGCATATCGCCGTAAAAACCGGACGCCGGCCGATGATCACCTCCGGCCTGCGGCCGCATCCCAGCCGCCATGGATCCCTGCACGGAAAATGCCTGGCGGCCGATATCAGAATGCCGGGCCTGTCGGAGCGCACCATCATCGCAGCCGCCAGAAGCGCGCCTGGCATCGGCGGCATCGGCACTTATTGCAACGGCATCGTCCATGTCGACGTCGGACCGCAGCGGCGATGGGTCGATTGTTGAAGCAATCCAGGAAAGTGCTGCTCGGCTTTGCAAATGGCTGTCCGGTTTGTGCCGGGATTTGCCCCTCACCCTCACCCTCTCCCGTAAAAAACGGGGAGAGGGGACGTGCCCCGCGAGAGGTCGGTGAGGTCGCGGCATATCCCCTTCGCCCCGTTTACGGGGGAGAAGGTGCCGGCAGGCGGATGAGGGGCAGGTCTCGGCAATCTCCCTAACCTCAACCGTCCTTTGCCGGCGCCGGCTTGCGGTTCAGATTGCGCCGGATCATGCCGAGATTTGCTCCGCCGATCAGGAAGGCGGCGGCGAAATAGACCAGCATGGCAATCGCAATCAGCAGCCCGAGGGTGCCGATCTTGGTCAGAAGCGGCGCGCCGGAGGCAAGCGAGGGCGCAAAGTGCTGCTTGAGGAAGACGATCGCCGCGCCCATGACGGCTGCGGCGACGATCAGCAGAGCGGTGCGTTTTGCCAGCGCCCATTCCCATGTCAGATGGCCGCGGCGCAAAAGCGTGGTGAACAGCAGCACGGTGCTGATCCAGCCGGCAGTGGCTTCGGCAACGGCGATGCCGGGCGCACCCATATAGGGAAAGAGGGTCAGCGCCGTGGCGCAGTTGGTGGCCACCGCGATTGCCGAAAAGCGCATCGGCGTCTTGGTGTCCTCACGCGCATAGAAGCCCGGCTGCAGCGCCTTGATCAGCACGAAGGCCGGCAGGCCGATGCCGTAAATCGCCAGGATCGAGCCGACGACGGCGGTGTTTTCCTGATGGAAGGCGCCGCGCTCGTAAAGCACGCGGATGATCTCGTCGGAGAGGATCCACAGCGCGAAGGCGGCGGGGATCGTCAGGAACAGCACGAATTCGATCGAGCGGTTCTGCAGGTTTCCGGCCTCGCGCAGATTGCCGCCCTTCAGCGCCCGGGCAAGTTCCGGCAGCAGAACCACGCCGACGGCAACGCCGACGACGCCGAGCGGCAGCTGGTAGATCCGGTCGGCATATTGCAGCGCTGCGATGGCACCCTCGCGCGACGAGGCGATCGCCTGGCCGATCAACTGGTTGATCTGGGTGATGCCGCCGGTCACCGCAGCCGGCACCGCCAGGATCAGCAGCCGCTTGACGTTCGGGGTCATCTTCGGGAAGCGGAAACCGATGCTCATGCCGGCCGCAAGCACGCCGACATAGACGACGGCGAGCTGCAGGACGCCGGCGGCAAGAACGCCAAAGGAGAGATACCAGGCCGTCGTCAGCGGATCGGCACCGCTATGGAGCGCATAAAACAGCGCCCCGATCATCACCACGTTGAGGAAAACCGGCGCGATGGCCGCGGCGAAGAAATGATGCAGCGAATTCAGCATGCCGCTCATCATCGCCGTCAGCGACATGCACATCAGATAGGGAAACATCACCGCCGCCATGCGGATGGTGATCGAGAATTTTTCGGGATCATCGGCAAAGCCCGGCGCAATGACGAAGCGCACCAAAAGCGGCATGCAAAGCTCCATCACGATGGTGATGAGCAGCAGCACCGAAAACAGCACGCCGAAGACTTCTTCCGAAAAGCGCTTGGCGCCATCGGTGCCGTTCGCCTCGATCTCCTTGGCAAAAAGCGGCACGAAGGCGGCGTTGAAGGCGCCCTCGGCAAACAGCCGGCGAAACAGGTTCGGAAAGCGGAAGGCGGCGTAAAAGACGTCGGCCATCGGTCCGGTGCCGAGTGCGGCGGCCATCAGCGTTTCGCGGGCAAAACCGAAGATGCGGCTGCCGAGGGTGGCGCCGCCAACGGTTGCGAATTTCTTGACGAGGCTCATTCGTGGGGGCTCATGCTTGGTCGCTCATGCGGGGGAATCGGCTTTCTTTTCGGCTGAGGGCAATGTCCGGGCGGTGGCGGCCGGCGCGATGATGCCGGAGGGCATACGCTCGCGCAGCTCGTCTTCCTCCTCGGCCATGACGGCCTTCATCCGGGCGGTGATGTTGGCGCGCTTGCTGTCGCCGGAGATCTTCTGTCCCACGAGATCGGTAACGTAGAAAGTGTCGATCACCTTCTCGCCGAAGGTGGTGATGCGGGCCGACTGGATGTCGAGCGACAGGTCGGAGAGCACGGCGGTGATCTCCGACAGCAGTCCCGGCCGGTCGAGGCATTCGACCTCGATGACCGTGAACTTGTTCGACAGGCTGTTGGTGATGTTGACCGACGGCGGAATGACGAAGGCCTTGTTCTTCTTGCGGTGGCGCGCGCGCGTGGCGATCACCTCGGGCAGCCGCTTGCGGCCGGACAGCACGTCCTCGATCATCCGCCCGATCGTCGCGGCCCGGCGCAACTCGTCGGCATCGTCGGCAAATTCGCGGCTGACATGGATGGTGTCGAGCGCCCGCCCGTCCGACGTCGTGAAGATCTGCGCGTCGACGATGTTGGCGCCGGCCGCAGCACAGGCGCCGGCGATGACGGCGAGCAGGCGCGGATGGTCGGGCGACAGCACGGTGATCTCGGTGATCGCATGGAAACTGTCGGTGCGCACCGTGGTGGCGAGCGCCTGGCCGGATTTGTCGGCATGGCGGATGAAGTGGGCGTGGCGGATCTGGTCTTCCAGCGGCACGGAGAGCAGATAGGGCTGGTAGTGCAGCTTGGTATAGGTGTTGCGGTCCTTCTGGCTCCAGTCGGCCAGTGCCGAATGCAGCGCCTCGGCGGCGGCGCCGGCGCGCTCCTTGCGGGAGACCTCCGAAAAACCGCCGGCGAGCAGCAGCTCGGTTTCGTAATAGAGCGTGCGCAGCAACTGGCCCTTCCAACCGTTCCAGACGCCCGGACCGACGGCGCGGATATCGCAGATCGTCAGGATCAACAGCATCTTCAACCGGTCGAGCGACTGGACGCGGTCGGCGAAATCGGTGATCGTCTTACGGTCGGTGAGGTCGCGGGTCTGCGCCACCATCGACATGGTCAGATGTTCCTCGATCAGCCAGACGACGATTTCCGTCTGCTTCTGCGACAGGCCGAAGCGGCTGCACAGCTTGCGGGCGACGCGGGCGCCGGCGATCGAGTGATCCTCCTGGCGGCCCTTGGCGATGTCGTGCAGCAGAACGGCGACATAAAGCGCCTCGCGATCCTCGATGCCTGAGAACAGCTTGTTGGCGAGCGGATGCAGATCCTCGGAGCGTCCCTGGTCGATCTCGGAGAGAACGTCGACGGTGCGGAGCAGATGTTCGTCGACCGTATAGTGGTGATACATGTTGAACTGCATCATCGCGACGATCTTGCCGAATTCGGGAATGAAGCGGCCGAGCACGCCGGCCTCGTTCATCCGCCGCAGGATGAGCGCCGGATCGCGCTTCGACGTCAGGATCGACATGAACAGGCGGTTCGCCTCGTCGTTTTCCCGCAGATTATTATCGATCAGCGCCAGCGAACGGGTGACGCGTTTCAGCGCATCCGGGTGGAATTCCAGCCCGTTGATGTCGGCGACGTGAAAGAGCCGGAGGATGCTGACCGGATCGCGTTTGAAGACCTCCGCGTCGGCAAGCGCGATGCGGCCGCGGTCCTCGACGAATTCGACGCTGCCGGCGATCTTGCGATTGCGATGGGTGAAGCGGCTGATGACGCCGGTCAGGCCCGGGATCGACTTCGCCTGCTGGTCTTCGAGCGCGGCGCAGAGGATGCGGGTCAGATCGCCGACATCCTTGGCGACGAGGAAATAGTGCTTCATGAAGCGCTCGACCGCCGAAAGGCCGGGGCGGGTGTGATAGCCGAAGGCCTCAGCGATCTCGCGCTGGATGTCGAAGGACAGCCGTTCCTCGGCCTTGCCGGTGAGGAAGTGCATATGGCAGCGCACCGCCCAGAGAAAATCGTCGGCTTTCTCGAGCAGACGGTATTCGTGCTTCGAGAGCACGCCGAGCTTGACCAGTTCCGCCTGGTCGCGCACGTGATAATAATATTTCGAGATCCAGAACAGCGTGTGCAGGTCGCGAAGCCCGCCCTTGCCTTCCTTGACGTTCGGTTCGACGAGATAGCGCGTATCGCCCGCCTTGCGGTGGCGCTCGTCGCGCTCGGCAAGCTTGGCAGCGATGAATTCCGGGCCGGTGCCGGTGACGATTTCCTTGTCGAAGCGGGTCTCGAGCTCGGTTTCCAGCCGTTGCAGGCCGCAGATATAGCGCATCTCCAGGATGGCGGTGCGGATCGTCATGTCGGATTTGGAAAGCGCGATGCATTCCTCCACCGTGCGGGTGGCGTGGCCGACCTTGAAGCCCATGTCCCAGAGCACGTAGAGCATGAATTCGACCGCCTTGTGCGTCTCCTCCGCCGGCCTCGGCGTGAAGAGGAAAAGCAGGTCGATATCGGAGCCGGGGGCCAGCGTGTCGCGGCCGTAGCCGCCGACGGCGGTGACCGCGAACTTGTCCTTCTGCTGCGGAAAGATATGGGCGGTGGCGAAATTGTAGAGGACGGTGATGATCTGGTCCTGCAGCCAGGAAATCCGGTAGGCGCAATTCAGCCCGCCGCCGTCGGCCATCAATGCGGCCCGCGCCTTCTGCCGGCCTTCGGTGCTTGCCTTTTTCAAAACGGCGAGAAGATCGGCGCGCAGCACGTCGGGCCGGTTGCGGTTGGCCTCGCCGACGGCATCGCACTGCTTCTGCAACAGTTCGACGTCAAGGATATGGGAAAAATCAAGCTCGCGCATCGCTGTCGCCGGGGCGGTTTCCTGTTCATGCCGGACGGCCTGATCCTGGCTCGCCTCGTGTTTCGTCTGCATGCGCTATAATCCCTTTATCAGGCGATTGACACGCGCCCTCATACTGCAAGAACCTTTAAATTTGGCGAAATGGTGTTGGTCAGCCGCGCGACGGCTTTCCTGAAAACTCAGGTGGTGGCCCGCGCATTCAGCAAATGCAGCACCTGCCGTGTCTCTCTCATGATCTCCTCAAGCGACTGCCGGTCGCATTCGCGATAACCGGCCTTGGCGATCGACGTTCCGAGCTCCGAGATCATAGCGCAACAGCGGGTAATTTTCAGCATGCCGATCGGCGACGTCCAGCCGCGCGCATTGCGGTCGGCGTCGGCGCGCCGCATCGTATCGAGCATCGAGCAGATGAGCGAGAGGCGCTCCGTTTCGCGAACCAGCTTTTCCATGAACATCGCGTGCCGCTGCCCTATTTCAGTTTCTTCTTGAGGTCGTAAAGTGCATCCATTGCCTCGCGCGGCGTCATGTCGTCGAGGCTCATCGCCTTCAGCGCCTCCTCGACCTTGGACGGTCCGCGGGCCGTGTCCTCGCGGCGCACCGCCACCTGGAAGAGCGGCAGGTCGTCGATCAGCTGGCTCGCCGGGTTCTTGCGGTCGGCATCCTCCAGCCGGGTCAGCACATCGCGGGCCCGTGTCACGACCGAGGCCGGGAGCCCGGCAAGGCGCGCGACCTGGATACCGTAGGAGCGGTCGGCCGCACCCGGCCCGACCTCGTGCAGGAAGATGACGTCGCCATCCCATTCCTTGACCCGCATCGTGGCGTTCGATAGCCGGCCAAGCTTTTCCGAAAGCACGGTCAGCTCATGGAAATGCGTGGCGAAGAGGCCCCGGCAGCGGTTGGCCTCATGCAGGTGCTCGACGGAGGCCCAGGCGATCGACAGGCCGTCGAAGGTGGCGGTGCCGCGGCCGATTTCGTCGAGGATAACCAGCGAACGGTCGCTTGCCTGGTTGAGGATAGCAGCGGTTTCGACCATCTCGACCATGAAGGTGGAGCGCCCGCGGGCCAGGTCGTCGGAGGCGCCGACGCGCGAGAAAAGCCGGTCCACGATGCCGATATGGGCTGATGTCGCCGGCACGAAGCAGCCCATCTGCGCCAGGATTGCTATCAGCGCGTTCTGCCGCAGGAAGGTCGACTTTCCCCCCATGTTCGGCCCGGTCAGGAGCCAGATCGCGCCGTCCCGGTCGCCGGCCCTCGGCGACAGATCGCAATTGTTGGCGACAAAGGGGCCGCCCGCCTGCCGCCGCAGCGCCTGCTCGACGACCGGATGGCGCCCGCCTTCGATGGCAAACATCTTCGAGCCGTCGACCTGCGGGCGGCAATAGGCCTGCTCCTCGGCTAGAAGCGCCAGGCCTGCTGCAACATCGATGACGGCAAGCGCCCGGGCGCCGGATTTGATCGCCTCGGCTTCCGCAACCACGGCCGCCGTCATCTTCTCGAAGGCGGCGAGCTCGATCGTCAGCGCCCGATCGGCGGCGTTGGCGATGCGGCTTTCGAGATCGGCAAGTTCGGTCGTGGTGAAGCGCATTGCGCTCGCCATCGTCTGGCGGTGGATGAAGCGGGCCTTGGCCTCCGCCGTCGCGGTCATCGGCGAGGCATTGCCTGCCGTCACCTCGATGAAATAGCCGAGGATGTTATTGTGCTTGATCTTCAGCGACCGGATGCCGGTCTCCTCGGCATATTGCAATTGCAGGCCGGCGATCACCCGCCGCGACTGGTCGCGCAGCGCCCGGACCTCGTCGAGCTCGGGGCTAGCGCCATCGCGCAGGAAACCGCCGTCGCGTTTCAACAGCGGCAATTCGTCGGCGAGCGTCTCGGCCAGCAGAGTTTCGATCGCTGCGGGGAGGGCTTGCAGCCCGGACAGCGCCTGGCCGAGTTCTTCAGGCAGCATCGCGCCGGCGAGCATGGCCGCAACTTCGCTCGCCGCTTGAAGTCCCTGGCGGATCGCTGCGAGATCGCGCGGGCCGCCGCGGTCGAGCGCCAGCCGCGACAGCGCCCGCGGCATATCAGGCACATGTTTCAGCGTGTCGCGCAGATTGCCGCAGAGCAGCGGCTCGTCGATCAGGAAGCCGATCGAATCGAGCCGCGCATTGATGCGGACGGGGTCGGTCAGCGGCGACATCAATCGCTCGGCAAGAAGCCGCGCCCCGCCGCCGGTGACGGTGCGGTCGATCGCTTTCAGCAGCGAGCCGTTACGGTCGCCAGACAGCGTCCGGGCCAGTTCCAGATTGGCGCGGGTGGCGGGATCGATGAACAGCGTCGATGCCGCACTTTCCCGTTCCGGCTTTCCAAGCGGCGGCCGCTCGGCGATCTGGGTCTTCTCGACATAGGCGACGGCGGCGGCTGCCGCCGCCAGCTCGGCGCGCGAGAAGGTGCCGAAGCCGTCGAGCGTCGCGACGCCGAAATAACGCGCGATCCGGCCTTCGGCGCTGGCGCTGTCGAAAAGCACGGAAGGTTGCGGCACGGCGGTGCGGCCGAGCACGTCGAAGACCGGTTTGAGTTCCGGATCGTGGAAGATCGTTTCGGGCAGGATGAGTTCGCGCGGATCGATACGCAGGATATCGGCAAGCAGCCGCGAGGCTTCGGTCTCGGCAAGCCGGAAGACGCCGGTGGAAATATCGATCCAGGCCAGCGCCAGCAAGGGTTCGGCCCCGCTGCGAATGCGGGTCAGCGCCATCAGATAATTGGATTCCGAGGGCGAAAGCAGCTTTTCCTCGGTGATCGTGCCCGGTGTGACCAGGCGAACGACATCGCGCTTGACGACCGATTTGCCGCCGCGTTTTTTCGCTTCGGCCGGATCCTCGATCTGCTCGCAGACGGCGACGCGAAAACCGAGGGAAATCAGCTTCTGCAGATAATCGTCGGCCGCATGCACCGGAACGCCGCACATCGGGATATCCTGGCCCATGTGCTGGCCGCGCTTCGTCAGCGTGATGCCGAGCGCCCGCGAGGCTTCCAGCGCATCTTCGAAGAACAGCTCGTAGAAGTCACCCATGCGATAGAACAGCAGCGAACCCGGATTGTTCGCCTTGATCTCGATAAATTGCTCCATCATCGGCGTCGCCGAGGCACGGCTTTCCGCCGTGGCAAGCTCGGCTGCCGAAAAGGCTTCATTCCCTGTGTCTATTCGTGCGTTCACGGAGGTGCAGTTTTTCCCAAAAAAACAGGTGCCAACCCTATCCGCGCGCCGCTATAGATGACAACAGCATTTGAGGAAGAGCAAAGCGTCGCCCACAGGACGTTGGAGGATTTATGCCCGATATCGATAATAAGAACCGGCCAACGACATCTGTTACCGACCAGGAGGCGCTCGAATTTCACGCCATGGGCCGCCCAGGGAAACTGGAGGTCGTCCCGACCAAGCCGATGGCGACGCAGCGCGACCTCTCGCTTGCCTATTCGCCGGGTGTCGCCGTGCCGGTCAAGGCGATCGCCGCCGACCCGCAGACGGCCTATGATTACACCGCGCGCGGCAACATGGTCGCGGTCATTTCCAACGGCACGGCAATCCTCGGCCTCGGCAATCTCGGCGCCCTGGCTTCCAAGCCGGTCATGGAAGGCAAGGCGGTGCTGTTCAAGCGCTTTGCCGACGTCGATTCCATCGATCTTGAGATCGATACGGAAAATGTCGACGAGTTCATCAATTGCGTGCGCTTCCTCGGCCCCTCCTTCGGCGGCATCAACCTCGAAGATATCAAGGCGCCGGATTGTTTCGTCATCGAAAGCCGGCTGCGCGAGCTGATGGATATTCCCGTCTTCCACGACGACCAGCATGGAACGGCAATCATCGCCGCCGCCGGCCTGATCAACGCGCTGGAGCTGACCGGCCGCGACCTGAAGACCACCAAGCTCGTCTGCAACGGCGCCGGTGCTGCGGCGATCGCCTGCATCGAGCTCATCAAGGCGATGGGCTTTGCGCCCGAGAACATCATCCTCTGCGACACCAAGGGCGTCATCTACCAGGGTCGCACCGAGGGCATGAACCAGTGGAAATCGGCGCATGCGGCAAAGACCGACACGCGCACGCTGGAGGAGGCGATGGAGGGCGCCGACGTCGTTTTCGGCCTGTCGCAGAAGGGCGCGTTTTCGGCCGAGATGATCCGCTCGATGGCCGAGCGGCCGATCATCTTCGCGATGGCCAATCCCGATCCCGAGATCACCCCGGAAGAGGTGGCCCGCATCCGCGATGACGCCATCATGGCCACCGGCCGTTCGGACTATCCGAACCAGGTCAACAACGTCCTCGGTTTTCCCTATATTTTCCGCGGCGCTCTCGATGTCCGGGCCTCCACAATCAACGACGCGATGAAGATCGCCGCCGTCAAGGCGCTGGCAAACCTTGCCCGTGAGGATGTGCCCGATGACGTGGTGGCCGCCTATCAGGGCAACCGGCCGCGTTTCGGGTCGCAATACATCATCCCCGTTCCCTTCGATCCGCGGCTGATCTCGGCGATACCGGTCGCGGTCGCTGAAGCGGCGATCGAAAGCGGCGTCGCCCGCAAGGTCATCACCGATATGGCGGGTTACGCCCGTGAGCTTTCGGCGCGCCGCGATCCGATCGCCTCGACCTTGGCACGGCTCTACGAGCGTGTGCGCCGGCACCCGAAGCGGATCGTCTTTGCCGAGGCCGAGGAGGAACAGGTCCTGCGCGCCGCGATGTCCTACGCCAACCAGCAGCTCGGCACCGCCATCCTGCTCGGCCGCGAGGACCTGATCCGGGCAACGGCGGAACGCGCCGGCATCGATCTCAACCGGCCGGGCCTCGAAATCGTCAATGCCCGTATTTCGACCCGGGTCGAGGCCTATATCGACTATCTCTATGCCAGGCTGCAGCGCCAGGGTTACCTCTACCGCGACGCCCAGCGGCTGATCCACAACGACCGCAACCATTTTGCCGCTACCATGGTGGCACTCGGCGACGCCGACGGCATGGTGACGGGCATCACGCGCAATTATTCGACGGCGCTCGAAGATGTGCGCCGCTGCATCGACAAGAAGCCCGGCCACCGCATCATCGGCGTATCGCTGGCGCTCTGCCGCGGCCGCACGGTCTTCGTGGCCGATACCGCCGTACACGACATGCCGACGGCCGAGGAGCTTGCCGATATCGCCGAGGAGGCCGCGGGTCTGGCGCGGCGCATGGGGTATCCGCCGCGCGTCGCCCTGCTCGCCTATTCCACCTTCGGCCATCCCTCCGGCGAACGCTCCGAGCGGGTGCGCGAGGCGGTGAAAATCCTCGACAAGCGCCGCGTCGATTTCGAATATGACGGCGAGATGGCCGCCGACGTCGCTCTGAACCGCAAGGTGATGGAGCAATATCCGTTCTGCCGCCTGTCCGGTCCTGCCAACGTGCTGGTCATGCCGGCTTTCCACTCGGCCTCGATCTCGACCAAGATGCTGCAGGAGCTCGGCGGCTCCACGGTCATCGGCCCGATCCTCGTCGGCGTCGACAAGCCGGTGCAGATCACCTCGATGGGCGCGAAGGACAGCGACATCGTGAACATGGCGGCGATCGCCGCTTATGGCGCCGGTTCGTAAACTCGCTCTGCCTCCGATATGAGACGGCATTCTGTGCCCGGCCGACAACATGTCGGCCGGGCACAGCCTTTTGTGGCTTATTCACCGAGGACATGGTTGAAAGGGTTAACCTGATAAGTCATACTTTTGATGCGGCAATCTTATGCGGGCGGCATAATCAAATATTTCATCAGCCCTTTGAGTTCCCATGTTGGAAAATGCATCCGTCAATTTCATCGCCCGATTTCAGGGGGCAACTTTCGACCATATGGTCGAGGCTCTGACCAAGGGGTTCGGTTCGTTCGACGCATGGCGCAATGGTCGAGAGAAACCCCTCGACTGGAAGGTCGGGTTTTGGGGTGATGAGAGGTTGTCGCTGGTCAGCAACCAGGATTCCGGCGGCTGGGGTGCAAGAACTGCACATGGGACGGAAACTCTGGCAGTCATCGTTCCGCGCACTGGTGCCCTCGACGTAGCGTTTGGTCGGACTGTGGCCGAAGCGACCCCCGGGCGGCTGTTATTGTCGAACAATCTTGAGCCGGAACGGGTTTCCGTGAGGGCAGCACCTCACCGGTCAGACACACTCAGTCTGAGCTGGGCGATCATCGCTCAGGCCGTCGCCGCCGTATTGGAGACCCCGCTGATCGGGCCAATGGACTTGGCGCCGGTCGTCGAACGTTCCACCGCAGCGGGACAGTTGATCGGCAATCTCGCCCAAACGATGATCATCGGCATGCGCAATGACGGCCCGCTGCTTCGCTCGCCAATTGCCATGTCTAACCTGATCCAGGCGTTTGCCGATCTGGTGGTGCGCTTGGTTCCTCATCGGCTCTCGCATCTCCTCGACAAGAAAATCCATCTGATCGCGCCGCGGCAAGTCCGTTGTGCAATTGAATTTATGCATGCGAATATCGCACAGCCGGTGACGATGCAGAGTGTCGCAGAGGCGGCGGGCATTTCCATTCGCTCTCTTGAAGTCAGTTTTCGTGCCTTCAAGGGAACCACACCGTCTGTCTACTTCAGGACGATTCGCCTGCAAGCGGTCCGAGAGGATCTACGCGATCCTTCAAACCGGCAGTCGTTGCGGGACATCTGCTTGAAGTGGGGGTTCGTTCACTTTGGCCGTTTTGCGGCAACCTATCGGGCGGCATATGGAGAGAACCCGTCGGACACGAGAAGGCGCTTCGATATATGAGGGCGCGCCATCGGAGAGCCTAAAGCGCTTCGCGATCTCTCCGTTCTAGCTCGCGAAGCGGCCGGCGTCGGCGCCATAATAGTTGAGGTAGCGGTCGGAAATGCTGGAGATCGGCAGTACGATCAGCACGTCGGTCGTGTTGAAGGCATGATCGACAACGGCGCTGGAGCCGACCATCGCGCCAAGGCGCATATAACCCTTGATCAGCGGCGGCAGCGCCATCAGCGCCCGCTTCGGGTTGACCGCTTCGACCGGCATCAGGTCCATATTGCGGGCGAGATGCGGCAGTGCGCTGACGGCCCATTCGTTCTTCGCCAGCACATTATGGTAGAGGAAAGACAGCGCCAGCGCATGGCTCTCCAGATAGACGCCGGGGAAAGAGGCGCAGCCGAACATGGCGCTGACGCCGTGCTTCAGCGCATAGGCCCAGTTGCCCTGCCACAGCAACTCGACGGTGCGCTTGGTGCGGTATTCCGGCAGCACGCAGGAACGGCCAAGCTCCATGAAACGCTTGTCCGGATGTTTGGCAATGAGGCTCTCGATCTCGAATTCGGAAGCCGAGTAAAAACCGCCATTGGCGATGGCGACATCCTGGCGCAGCAGCCGGTAGGTGCCGACGATCTGGTCTTCCGGATCACCTTCGATCGTGCGGTCGAGAACGAGAAGATGGTCACAGAAGGCGTCATAGGCATCGACATCGCGCTGGCGGCGCATGGCGTCAAGCGGCAGCTGTGCCTTCATTTCGTTGACGAAGACGCGGTAGCGCACGGCCTGGGCGGCATCGATCTCGCGCGCCGTGCGGGCGAGGCGGGTTTCCAGATTGCCGATGCGGCCGAGGATATCGCCGTCCTTCTGCACAGCCGCCGTCGAGGGCGGTGCAGCCTCGGCGGTAGTGTCACGATTCAGGATGTCGATGGCGGACATGACGATTCTCCCGTTGCCGGCTTATCGACGCCATAAAACACTTCTCTGCGACAAGAAAGTGACATATTGGATTTCCCAGCGCAAGACGCATGCCGGCCCCGCGGCACGTTACCGCGCCTCTGCCCGACGGGCGGAAAGTGCGGCGACCGCTTGAACTTCGGTCAGCAGCCGCACCGGGTCGACGGGCTTTACCATCACGCGGTTGGCGCCGTTCAGCAACACCTGGCGGCGCGATTCGTCGCTTTTGTCGGCGGTGAGCACGATCACCGGCACCGGGGCAAGATCGAGCCGCCTTTCGTGGCCGCGCAGGCGTCCCAGCATGTCGATGCCGTTGCCGCCGGGCATCGACAGGTCGCTGATGATGATATCGGGCCGGGCATTCGCCTCGCAGAGAGCGCAATCGAGCAGCGCCTCGAAATCCTCGACGTGGCGCACCTTATGCCCGCCCTTTTCGAGCACCACACGCACCAGCATGGCATTGATCGGATCGTCCTCGCCAAGCAGGATGTTGAGCCCGCTGGCTGTCACCAGCGTCTCCGCCAGCGAAAGGCCGAAGCCCGGCTGATTGTCGTTTAGCGCGTCGCGCTTCTCCATGCCGCGCATGCGCCCACGCAGCACGTCGATCAGCGATTGTTCGCGCAGCGGCCGGATGAGCCAGGCATCGAAGAGGTCGAGCGGATGGGCGCTGCGCTCTTCCGGATTGACGAGCAGGACCTTGCGCAGGCCAAGAGCGGCGATTTCGGCGCGATCGGCAAGATGGGCGGAAAATTCCGCCGACATGCGATGGTCGATGATGATATCGGTCGGCCGCTTTTTGCCGTTGGCCAAGCCGAGCAGCGCTGCCCGCGCGCTCTCGCCGTCGGCGACGAGATGGCAGAGGCCGCCGAGCGTGGTGATCGTCTCGGCGATGGCGGTGCGCGCAGCACCCGCCGGCGCCAACAGCACGACGCTGTTGCCGGCAAGCAGCATATTTCGCCTGTCGGGGCGCTCGCTGCCGACATCGACAGGGAAGCGGATGGTGAATTCGCTGCCTCTGCCCTTTTCGCTGGCAACCGTCAGCGTGCCATTGAATTCGCGCATGATGCGAGCCGAGATGGCAAGGCCGAGCCCGGTGCCGCTACCCCTGTCGGCAACGGTCCCGCCTTGCTCGAACTCGCCGAAGACGCGCGCCTGCTCCTCCGCCGTCATGCCGGGACCGCTATCGGTGACGGTGATCGACAGGTTGTCTGCGTCGAGCGTCACGCGAATGAAGACGCCGCCGACCTGGGTGAACTTCACGGCATTGCCGATGACGTTGAAAAGAACCTGGCGTAGCCGCGCCGGATCGAAGCTCATATTTTCCGGCACGTCTGAAGACACCGTGGCGCCGATCTCAATCCCTTTTTCATGCGCCCGATGGGCGAGCATCTCGACAACGCTTTCCAGAAGCTTGCGCAGCGATTCCGAGCGCGGGTGCAGCGCGAAGCGACCGACCTCGATGGTGGAGAAATCGAGCAGATCCTCGACGAGCTGGGTCAGCGCGTGGCCGGACTGGCGGATATTGGCGAGATAGTTCTGCTGCTCCTGCGTCAGCCGAGTCTCGGCGAGCAGATGCGTCATGCCGAGGATACCGGAAAGCGGCGTGCGCACCTCGTGACTGACTGTGGCAAGCAGCCTCGATTTGGCGGCGCTGTTATATTCGGCCTTCTGGCGGGCCTCCTCGCGGCCCTGGGCGATCAGCCGCTCGTCGGTCACATCACGCGCCACGCTCTGCAGCAGCAGACGGCCGTTTGCCGGATCGCGGGTGACGACGTCGCGCCAGAGAAAGATGCGCTGGCCGTCCGGCGTCGAGATCTCGACGTCGAAGCAATGCGGTATCGGGCCGGGGCGGAAGGCAAGCCCGATCTCCTCGCAGCTCCGTCCTTCCGGACGCAGCCGCCCGGTCAGGCGGCGAAACGTGTCGTTGGCGGCGATGATGCGCCGGTCCATGCTGCGGCTGACGGTGATGTCGCCGAGGACGTCGTGCACGTCGGCAAACAGCTTTGCGCCATCGTTCCAATCCGGCAGGGATTTGCCGCCGCGCCGGGCGATGCGCCGGCGAACCATCAGGACGGCGTAACTGGCGATGACGGCAAGGCCGAGAACGACAAGACCGCCCGAAAGCAGCAGCGGATCGCCGGCATGGGCAAGCAGCGTCAGGATCATCGCGGCAAGCAGGCCGGCGCCACCAAGCCAGTAGACCAGCAGGCGCCGTGTCGTTGCAGGCCCCATGTCGCTGTCATCGGCTGCCTCAGTCGCCGACGCGACCGGTCGCAAGGAGGAGGCCCCCACCCGCTCTTCATGCGGCTTGGCGGCGGGTCCGCCGAAGGCGGCGGACAATCTTTCCTGCAACTGTCCCAGGTTGTGCATGCTATTTTGATAACATGAGGCCTCTTCCGAATGCCTTCAGGAATTCGATAAGATTTTAGTGGCCGGCCTTTTTCGGCAGCAGCAGCTCGTCGAGAATGACGCAGCCGGCCCCGATGGTGATGAAGCTGTCGGCGAGATTGAACACCGCGAAGGACCAGCTTTCGGTGTGGAAAAGAATGTAATCGATCACATGGCCATAGGCGAAGCGGTCGACGAGATTGCCGATCGCGCCGGCGATGATCAGCGCATAACCGAGATGGGCGAGCCAGCGGTCCTTCGCCGTGCGGTTCCACAGCCAGATGACGAAGGCGACGATGACGAGCCGCATGCCGACGATGAACCAGCCGTCCATGCCCGACAGCATCGAAAAGGCGACGCCGAGATTGTAGGTGCGGTAGAGCGCCAGCATCGGAATAACCGGCACGGCCTCCTGCAGCGGCAGGTAATGATCGACAGCGATCTTGACGGCCTGGTCGATGACAACGGCGATGACGATGAAGAAGAGGATCGGCGCCGGGCGCGAAAACAGCGCGGGGCGGGCATACGTCTGTTCGGTCATTTGCCCTCGGCAAGTGAGAGGAGATGGCGGCGGGCTTCGAAAAGCATGACGGCAGTGGCGACGGCAAGGTTCAAGGAATCGGCGCGGCCCTGCTGCGGAATGCGGGCAAGCGCGTCGGCTTGCCCGGCCAGCTGGTCCGGCAGGCCGGATTGCTCGTTGCCCATCAACAGCACAACGGGCTTTTTCCGGTAGTCGATGGTGCGGTAATCGACCGCGCCGGCAAGATGCGTCGCGACCACGCAAACACCGGCCGATTTCCGCCAGGCGACGAATTCCTCCGGTGTCGCGCGTGCGACCGGAACCGCGAAGACCGAGCCCATGGTGGCCCGCACCGTTTCGAGCGAGAACGGATCGGTCGTCTCGCCGATCAGGATGATGCCGGAAGCGCCGGCTGCATCCGCCGTGCGGATGATGGTGCCGAGATTGCCGGGGTCTCGCACCCGGTCGAGCGCCACCCAGGTCTCGCCCTCCCTCGGCCGGATAGCCTTGAGCTGCGCCCAGCGTTGCTCGAAAATGCCGACCACCATCTGCGGATTGTCGCGGCGGGTGATCGAGGCAAGCACCTTTTCGTTGACTTCGAGCACCAGCCCGCCCGAGGCGACGGTCCTTGCCGCCATCTGCTCGACCAGCGGCTTGCCCTTGGCCGCCTTGGCATAGACCAGCGTGCGGATCGTCCAGCCAAGTTCGATCGCATCGATGACGAGCTTCAGTCCTTCGGCCAGGAAAGTCCCGCTTTCCTCCCGCGACTTCTTGTTCGTCAGCGCCTTGATGTCCTTGATGATGGGATTGGCAAGCGAGGTGACTTCCTTCACCTGTCCGACCCTGCGCGGTCCCTGATCGTGGAAGTCCTTGCTCATTTCGGCACCCAGCGGGAAAAGAGGGAAGTGGAAAGCGCGCGGCCCTGGGTCTTGCCGTCGAGGCCCGCCTCGCGGATCACCAGTTCGCCGGATTCGACCACCCCGCCGGCGCCCCGCATCGTCTCGCGCATCAGTTCGTGGATCGAATAGAAGCTGGCGCGGATCGAATAGGCCGTCAGCACCAGACCCACCGCCTTCGGCGACAGGATCTCGCGGCAGACATCGAGCATCAAGGGCAGATGCTCGAAGAGATGCCAGACTTCGCCGTTCGGGCCGCGGCCGAATTTCGGCGGATCGGTGAGGATGATGTCGTATTGGCTGCCGCGACGTTCCTCGCGCAGGATGAATTTCATCGCATCCTCGCAGATCCAGCGGATCGGCAGCTTCTCCATGCGCCCGAGCGCCTGGTTTTCGCGCGCCCAGCCGATTGCCTTTTTCGACGCGTCGACATGGGTGACCTCGGCGCCGGCTGCGGCGGCAACCAGCGAGGCGACGCCGGTATAGCCGAAAAGATTCAGCACCTTCAGCGGCCGGCCAGCCTTTTCGACCTGCTCCTTCATCCAGCTCCAGTGCACGATCTGCTCGGGGAAGACACCGACATGGCGGAAGGACGTGAAGCGGCCGAGGAAATCGACGCCGAGCAGATTGAGCGGCCAGGCCTCGCCCAGCGCCTCCTTGGGGAAGCGCCAGCGGCCGGTGCCTTCCTCGTCGGTATCGCCGGTGAAGACGGCATCGACCTTTTCCCAGACATGGGGCGGCAGCGATGGCCGCCACAGCGCTTGGGCCTCCGGGCGGATGATGCGGTAGGGCCCGTATTGCTCGAGCTTTTCGCCGTTGCCACTGTCGATCAGGTGGAAGTCGCCGGCTCCGAGCGATTCGAGGATGACGGGCACGCGCTCGGTTGGACGCTCGCCGCTGCGGGTCATCAGCGGACGCTCGATAGCGGCAGGCACAGCCGCCTCGCGCGCCGTCTCGCGGCTGGCCGCAGGCTGCGCGACCGGCTTTGGCGGCCGGCTGGCCCGATCGTCCCTGCGGCTTTCACCGGAAGAACCTGAGGTCTTCTTCTGGCCCGGCCGGCGTTCTCTCTGTCTCAACGTGCTCTTCCGCGTCTCTGTCGGGGATATTACAATGGGTCTGCGTCCTTCACAGCGCCCTTTGAAGTATGCAGTAGCCCAGAAAACCGTGCCGGATCAACTGCGCGCCCGCATCGCAGTTATTTCAAGCCTTCGGCCGACTGCCTGCGAAGCCAGCTTTCCGCCGCATAAAGGGCTGCGACATGCATCGATTGCATGATGACCGCGCCGGATTGCAGGTCGCCGAGGATGTCGGCAAGATCGGCAAACAGCAGCTCGACCTTCTCGCCGGGGTCGAAACGCGGCTCGCCGGCCCTGCTGAGGCCGAGCGCCAGCCAGCTGGTCACGGCGTTGCTGTGGCTTGCGGCATTCGGATAGGAGGTCAGCAGCTTGACGAAGGTCGAGGCTTCATAGCCTGTCTCTTCCCGCAGTTCGCGCTTGGCTGCCGCCAAGGCCGCATCGCCGATCTCGCCGTCTGCCGGTTCGACGCCGCCGGCAACGAGACCGTGGAGGATCTCGCCGCGACCGTGCCGATATTCCCGGGTCAGCAGCACGCGCCCGTCGGGCATGACAGGCACGACGTTGATCCAGTCGGGATAGTCGAGCACATGGAAGGGCGCGATGACGGTCCCATCGGCGGTGACGCAATCATCGCTGCGGACCCGAATCCAGCGGTCCTCATAGGTGATGCGGCTTGCCGTAACGTTCCAGGGCTTCAATTCGTCACTCATCGCCAATTCCTTGCTCCGCAACCAGCGAGATAACATTCCTCCCCGCCTTGGCAAAAGGCTTTTCCACTGGGATAAGGTGGACGAATTAGAGATGGGGCTATCGAATGGATTTCACCGGCGAAGAACGCATCGCCGCGCCGCGGGACGTCGTCTGGGCAGCGCTCAACGATCCCGAAATCATGCGCGGTTGCATTCCAGGCTGCCAGGGCATCGAGCGGCTGTCGCCAGATGCCTTCGAGGCGACGATCAGGGTCAAGTTCAGCCTGTTGTCGGCCACCTTCCATGGGGTGCTGACGCTGTCCAATGTTGATGCGCCGAAGAGCTACACGCTGTCGGCCGAAGGCAAGGGCGGTCTTGCCGGCTTCGCCAAAGGCAGCGCCGATATCGTGCTCGAGCAAAGCGGCGCCGAGACCATCCTGCATTATCGGGCAAAAGCCGAACTCGGCGGCAGGCTCGCCCAGCTCGGCGCACGCCTGCTCGATTCGACCTCGCGAGAGCTCGCCGAACGGTTCTTTTCGGATATCAATGCCGCCGTCATGGCGAAGATGGCGGCCGGCTGATCGCGCGCTTTGGGCTTGGCGGGAATAGGGGCTTGGGTTAAATCGACGTCATGACGTGGACAATCAGGCCGCCCGGCGCGAAAGACCAGGAAATGCTCGCGGAGATTTATCTTTCCGTGCGCCGCCAAACATTCGTCTGGGTCGACCCCGGCAAGTTCTACCGCGAGGATTTTGCCGCCCATACCAATGGCGAGACGGTCTTCGTCTGCGAGCATGAAAACGGCAGTGTAGCCGGCTTCCTGTCGCTCTGGCCGGCCGATGATTTCATTCACATGCTCTATATCAGCCCGGACTTCCAGGGCTTTGGGGCCGGTACGGCGCTGCTGCAGGCGCTGCCCGAATGGCCGCAACACCGGTACCGGCTGAAATGCCTGGTGAAGAACGGCAGGGCGAAAGCATTCTACCTCGCCCATGGTTTCCAGGTGACTGGCAACGGCACCTCGCCGGAGGGCGACTACGAGGAACTGAGCTTTTTTCCGGATTGACCGGTGGTCGAAGCGTCCCCGACATAGCCTGTTACCGCGACGGCAGCTGCCCGGCGATCTCCTCGGCGCGGTTCTTGTGGCGGTCGGCTTCACCCTGCCAGCGGATGGCTTCCTTGGCTTCGGTGCGGGCGCGCTTGCGGTGTTTGCCCTGGCTGAACCAGGTGGCGGCCGAACCGATCAGCATGCCTGTGATCAGGGCAATGAACAGGAAGACGAAGAAGGGCGCAGAAATTGCAAGCACCTGATCGTCAGGCCGGAACGGGTTGAAGGCGAGCGTAGCGCTCTGCCGGTTGGCGACGCAAAAGATGATGAGGATGACGCCGAGCGGCAGCAGAATCAACAGGTTGACGATCTTCTTGGCCATTTGAGGTCTCCACATGCCGGATTGCGCCGATCTTTCCTGGCGCGTTTCAAGCCTTTAATCAACGCGTCGGCCCCGAAAATCGATTCCGATTTTCGGGGCCGACGTGCAAGCAGAATAGGAAAACGGCCTTCGAGTTCAAGTGCGGATTCGCCGCAGGCGGCCGAGACTCAATCCTCTTCGTCGGCCTGGCCGGGGTTCAGCCGCTCGCGCAGCTCCTTGCCGGTCTTGAAGAAGGGAACCCACTTCTCCTCGACGAAGACGGTATCGCCGGTGCGCGGGTTGCGTCCGGAGCGGGAAGGGCGGTTCTTCACCGAAAACGCGCCAAAGCCGCGCAATTCGACGCGGTTGCCAGCAGCCAGTGCATCCGTGATCTCGTCGAGAACCGCGTTGACGATATTCTCGACGTCGCGATGATAGAGATGCGGGTTGCGTGCCGCAACAATCTGCACCAATTCGGACTTGATCACGTTCGCCCCCTTAAATTATTGATTTCTTATCAATCGTGGCCAACCTGCCAAACTGAAAGCAGCCCGTCAAGAAGCAACTTTGGGGGCAGGATTCCATTGATATCCTGGCCTTTCAAGAGATCATCATAACCGAAGATCGTAATCAACCGCGAAACAGCCCCAGCGAGCAGAAAGGGCGTATTGCTCTTCTTGTCCCAGTCCACCATCGGCAGGTCGGCGTCGACGCCGCGCGATTTGAGATAGGCACGGATTTCCGCCTCGCCGCCAATCGTATCGACGAGTTTCACCTTTAGCGCCTGGCGGCCGGTATAGATTGTGCCGTCGGCGAGTTTCAGCACCTCGTCGCGCGGCAGCTTGCGCCGGTCGGCGACCAGATCGACGAACCAGTTATAGCTGTCGACCACCATATTGCGGATCATCGCCTTAGCTTCCTCGCTCGCCTCGTGGAAGGGCGAGGGCTCGGCCTTCAGCGGCGAGGACTTGATCTCCTGCAGCGAGACGCCGATCTTGTCGAGCAGCGGCTGGATCTGCGGATACTGGAAGATGACGCCGATCGAGCCGGTGATCGAGCTGTCGCCGGCGATGATCGTGTCGCCGGCAGTGGCGATCATGTAGCCGGCCGAAGCGGCAAGCGTGCGCACGTCGGAGACGACAGGCTTCTTGGCCGATATCGCCCGGATCGCCTTGAAGATTTTTTCGCCGCCATAGGTGGTGCCGCCGGGCGAGGAGATCGAAATCACCACGGCCTTGACCTGGTCGTTGGTCTCGACCTTCTTCAGCCGCTCCAGCAGCTCGTCATCGTCGACGATCAGCCCCGATATCGTCACATGGGCGATGTGCGGGCGCTGCGTTCCGGCATCGCCGAGGGCGAAGCGGTAGAAGGCGAACCCAAGCGCCACGAAGAGGGCCACCGTGAGCAGGCGCCAGAACCAGAGCTTGCGGCGCAGCCGCCGGCGATCGGCAATCATCGAACTGTCCATAGAAACCTCCAGCGCTGGCACCGGCTTCGGCATGCCGCCGACCAATCCGGTGAAATAGGTGGCAGCGGCGCGTACGAATGCCACTTTTTGATGTTTTTCCGTTTTGTTGCTTGTTGCAGAAAAAATTCCATATTGGCAAGCCAATGTAATAATGCGAAACGAACTGTGATTGGCGGCCGGCTTGTTATGAAGGCGCGGCAATCACCGCACATGGAACGAGACCTATGCTCGAGACCCTGAAGAACAACGGACATGCCGCCTATGCCGGGTCCGGCAAGAGCGCCTATGGCGATGCGTTGTTCCATTCCGCCCGCGTGCGGCGGCTGAAGATCTTGCTGCCGGTGGCGGCCGTCATCATCGCGGCTGGCCTTGCGGCGGTAGCGTTGGTCAGTATCTATCTGCCTGAAAACATCAAGATGGAAGGCGCCAAGATCGAGAACGGCAAGGTCGTGATGGAAAAGCCGGCGATCGCTGGACGCAATTCCGACGGCATCAATTATTCGATGCTTGCCGAAAGGGCGTTGCAGGATATCCGCAATCCCGATCTGATCACGCTCGAGACCATCAAGGCTGCCGTGCCGATGAATGACGGGCTGATCGCCCGTGTCGTCGCCTCGACGGCCGATTACAATCGCGCCACCGACAACCTGCATATGACGGCCCCCTTCACCCTGGTGCTGAGCAGCGGCCTCAACGCGAATTTCCAATCCGCCCATCTCGACATCAAGGGCGGAAACATGCGCAGCGACGACCCCGTCACGATCACCAAGGACAATGCCTCCATTGTTGCGAAGACGCTGGAGATAACCGATAAGGGGCGGGTGATCACATTCGAGGGGGATGTTCGCATGAATGTCGATCCATCCACCATCCATAAACAGGGCACCTAACCAGCCGGGTCATCCATGACAAAAGATTGTCGCATTTCCACTTGCAAGACTGGCCTGGCGTTCATTGCCGGCGCATTTGCGCTTATTCTGACGGCATCGGGCGCGGGCGCGCAGCAGGCGACGGCCTCGATGTCGGGCATGAAACTTTCCAACGACCAGCCGATCCAGATCGAAAGCGACAAGCTTGAGATCCACGACCAGGAACACACCGCCTTGTTCACCGGCAAAGTCAAGGTCGTCCAGGGGACGACGACGATGCAGTCCGGCAAGATGACCGTTTATTACAAGGACAAGGCGGCAAAGCCGGCCGCGGACGGGGCGCAACCTGCAGCCCAGCCCGCAACGAAGCCGCAGCAGTCGGCCTCGCTCGCCTCGGGAAATGCCGATATCGACAAGATCCTGGTCACCGACAAGGTCTTGCTGACCTCGGGCACGCAGACGGCGACCGCCGATGACGGTGCTTTCGACATGGCCTCGCAGACCTTCATCCTGACGGCGGATCAGGGCAATAAGGTCATTCTGTCGGATGGGCCGAACGTTTTTACCGGCTGCAAATTGACGGTTCACATGCAGACCGGCCAGGCGGAGCTTGAAAGCTGCGGCGGTCGTGTCCAGATTCAGCTCGATCCGAAATCGCAGCCGAATGCGCAGCAGAAGCAGAACTGAGAAGCCGGCCTCCCACGTGAAATTAACATCGCTATCCACCATGTTCGGCAAGCCCGAGCCACAAGCTGCGGGTGCCGCCGACAAGAGCCGCTATCAGGGCACGCTCATCGCACGCGGTCTGACGAAGACCTATGCGACGCGTCGGGTCGTCAACGGCGTCTCGCTGGTGGTGCGCCGTGGCGAGGCCGTCGGCCTGCTCGGACCGAACGGCGCCGGCAAGACCACCTGTTTTTACATGATCACCGGCCTGGTGCCGGTGGATGAAGGCACGATCGAGATCGACGGCAACGATGTCACGACCATGCCGATGTACCGCCGCTCGCGCCTCGGCGTCGGTTACCTGCCGCAGGAAGCTTCGATCTTCCGTGGCTTGACGGTGGAAGAGAATATCCGCGCCGTGCTCGAAGTGCATGTCAAGGACAAGGCCGAGCGCGAGCAGAAACTGAACGAGCTACTGGAGGAGTTTCATATCCAGAAGCTGCGCAAGACTGCTGCCGTCGCCCTGTCGGGCGGTGAGCGTCGCCGCCTCGAAATCGCGCGCGCCCTTGCGACCGATCCGACCTTCATGCTGCTCGACGAGCCCTTCGCCGGCGTCGACCCGATCTCGGTCGCCGACATCCAGAATCTCGTCCACCACCTGACCGCGCGCGGCATCGGCGTTCTCATCACCGACCACAATGTGCGCGAGACCCTGGGTCTGATCGACCGCGCCTACATCATCCATGCCGGTGAGGTGCTGACCCATGGCCGGGCAAATGACATCGTCAACAATCCGGAAGTGCGCCGGCTCTATCTCGGCGACAATTTCAGCCTCTGAGCGCGGACGATGCCAAAATAGAGAAGGTGCGCCCCAGTCGTCCTGAAACGGCGCAGGCCTTCCGGCGACACTCGTCCCATCGCAGAAATTAACCGCGCCGACACAGTTCCGCTTGACCAAATGAGATAAAAAAGCAATTTTTGGGCCAGTTGGTTTTCCGCGGCCTGAAGCCTTGATCGGACGCGGTTTCCCGGAGGAATCGAGGGAGTTTCGCGTCCGTTATGGCACTGTCCGCCAGTCTTTTCCTGCGCCAGAACCAATCCCTGGTGATGACACCGCAACTGATGCAATCCATCCAGTTGCTGCAGATGACGCATGTCGAACTCAGCCAGTTCATCGCCCAGGAAGTGGAGAAGAACCCGCTGCTCGAATTTCCGTCGAATGACGGCGAGGCAGGGGGCGAACGCGGCGAAGCCGAAGACGAGCCTTATGGTCATCCGCCGGAGGATGCAGGCTCGGACGACGGCTACGACAACCGCACCGAAGCGCTCTCCAGCGACTGGTACGACAATGGCGGCAGCGCCAGCACCAGCCGGCTTAACGACGAACTCGACGCCAACTATACCAATGTCTTTCCCGATGACAGCGCGCCGCAGCGCCTCGATGCGCCGGAGCTCGTCGGCCAGTGGAAATCGATGCCGGGCAGCGGCGGCGAGGGCGCCGATTACGATCTCGACGATTTCGTCGCCGGCCAGGTGTCGCTGCGCGATCATCTCGCCCAGCAGATCCCCTTCGTCCTGCCTGACATTGCCGATCGGCTGATCGCGCAGAACTTCGTCGATCAGCTTGACGATGCCGGTTATCTGCAAGTCGATCTCGTCGAGACCGGCGAGCGGCTCGGCGCCAGCCTCACGGCCGCCGAGCGCGTGCTTGCCGCCCTCCAGACGCTCGATCCGCCGGGGGTTTTCGCCCGCAGTCTCGCGGAATGCCTGGCGATCCAGCTCCGGCAGAAGGACCGATACGACCCGGCCATGCAGGCGCTCGTCGAAAACCTCGAACTGTTGGCGCGGCGCGATTTCGCCACGCTGAAGCGGCTTTGCGGCGTCGACGAGGAAGACCTTCTCGACATGCTCGGCGAAATCCGCCAGCTCAATCCCAAGCCTGGCAGCGGTTTCGAGGCCGGTGTTTCCGAAGCGATCATGCCTGATGTGGTCGTCAGAGCCTCCTCGGATACCGGCTGGCTGGTCGAGCTCAATCCGGATACCCTGCCGCGGGTGCTGGTCAACCAGTCCTATTTTTCCCGCGTGACCCGGAATGGCCAGGATCACGCCTTCCTCTCCGATTGTCTGCAGAGCGCCAATTGGCTGACGCGCAGCCTCGACCAGCGGGCGAAGACCATCATGAAGGTGGCAAGCGAGATCGTCCGCCAGCAGGACGCCTTCCTGCTGTACGGCGTCGACCACTTGCGTCCGCTGAACCTGAAGACGGTCGCCGAGGCGATCAAGATGCACGAATCCACCGTCAGCCGCGTCACCTCGAACAAATACATGCTGACGCCGCGCGGCCTCTTCGAGCTCAAATATTTCTTCACTGTCTCGATCAGCGCCGTCGCGGGTGGCGACAGCCATTCGGCCGAGGCCGTGCGTCACAAGATCCGCGCGCTGATCATGCAGGAGAGCCCTGACGCGGTGCTCTCCGACGACGATATCGTCGACATGCTGAAGAAGGGCGGCGTGGATCTCGCTCGCCGCACGGTTGCGAAATACCGGGAGGCCATGAACATTGCCTCTTCGGTCCAGCGCCGCCGCGAAAAGCGGGCGCTCGCCAAGGTCGCCGGCTTCTGACGCCGCAATGCTTCGGTCTTGATCGAAGCATTGAGCTCCAAATCCCCGCTATTCCTCTGACGTCTTGAACGAACTTGGGAAAGCCGACCATGACGCCGCAAAATCCGAAGCTTGCCAGGGAGCTTCTCCTGCTGCTGGTGCTGGCAACCCTTTGGGGGGCCTCCTATACTTTCATCAAGATCGGTGTCGAGACGATTCCGCCGGTGACGTTGATCGCCGTCCGCACGCTGATTGCCGGCGGCATCCTGCTTGTCGTTCTCCGCTGCCGACGGATCCGCCTGCCCAGTGACCGCGCAACCTGGCGGCGGTTTTTCGTTCAGGCCTGTCTGAACAGCGTCATTCCCTTCACCTTGATCGCCTGGGCGGAACAGTCCGTCGATGCCGGGCTGGCTGTGATCCTCAATTCGGCAACGCCGATCTTCACCTTCCTGCTGACCGTGCTGATAGCCCGCCATGAGCAGGTAACTGCGCGAAAGCTTTTCGGCGTCATATCGGGGCTTGCCGGTATCTGCCTGGTCATCGGCGTCGAGGTGCTCGGCGGTCTCGGCGAAAGCCTGATGGCGCAGCTCGCCATCATCCTGGCGACCGCCTGTTATGCCGGTGCGGCGATTTTCAGCAAGAACTTCAAGGGGCTCGATCCCGCCGTGCCGGCGGCCGGCTCGTTGATCTCGGGCGCGGTCATTCTCTTGCCGGTCAGTCTCGTCGTCGACCGGCCGTGGACGCTCGATTCCTCGGCCGCATCGATTCTGGCGCTGCTGGCTCTTTCCGCCTTTTCGACGGCTCTTGCCTTTGCGATCTATTTCCGACTCGTCCAGACATTGGGTTCGGTCGGAACGACGTCGCAAGCCTATCTCAGGGTGCCGATCGGAGTGACGATCGGCATCGTTTTCCTCGGCGAAAGGCTGAGCCCGACGGCCTGGATTGGACTCGTTTGCGTCATCCTCGGTGTCGCAGCCATGACGATCCCGGCAAGAGTGAGCGCAATCAAAGCGTGAAGTCTCTAGAAATCATAGGCCGGCGGCCGGCGGCCGGCCCTGTATTCGCACGCATTTGCCGCACGCAGCGCGCGCATTAGCAATCGCGGTTTTTCGCCCTATTGACTTTTCGGCAGCGGCTGGCTAGAAGCCCGCCGCAATCGATGCCGCAAACGGCGTCTGGAGTTATCCCCAGCATCAGAAGGGCACCAAGGACCAGCAGGCTGACGCCGATCTTGCTTGAGATTGCGCGAAGTGCTTGGATGAACCTGAGGCTTGGCGTAAACTGATACCCGCAAACGACGATAAGAAGGGAAACTCCATGAGTGTGCGTGTGTCCGGTAAACATATGGAAATTGGTGACTCGTTCCGTCAAAAGATCGAGGACCAAATTGGTATGGCCATCACGAAATACTTCGACGGGGGATATTCGGGTCAGGTGACCGTGGAAAAGGCGAGTTCTCGTTACTCGGCAGACTGCAAGCTTCATCTCGACAGTGGGGTGGTGCTGCATGCGGCCGGCGAGGCGACGGACCCGCAGCTGGCTTTCGACGCCGCTTCCCAGCGCATCGAAAAACGGCTGCGCCGCTACAAGCGCAAGCTGAAGGACCATCATGCCGGAAACCATCTGAACGGTTTTGCAGAAGTCGCCTACACGGTCATGGATTCCGTTCCTGACCACGAAGATGAAATCCCCGACGATTTCGCGCCCGCGATCGTCGCCGAAAGCACGAAGCAGCTGAAGACCATGTCGGTCGCCACCGCCGTAATGGCGCTCGACATGACCGACGAGCCGCTTCTCCTGTTCCGCAGCCCCGGCAAGGAACACCTGAACATCGTTTACCGTCGGCACGACGGAAATATTGGCTGGATCGATTCAGCCAATATCAAAGGCTGAGATCAGGGCGGTGAGCGGCGGTATTGCCGCCGCTCCTTGCATTTGATCAAGGCGACAGAAGGAAAAAGAAATGGCATTGGCAGATTTGCTCCATCAGGATGCGATCATTCCCGCCCTCAGAGTAAATTCCAAGAAACAGCTGCTTCAGGAATTGGCCGCAAGAGCCGCCAGGATCACCGGGCTCTCCGAACGGGAGATTTTCGACGTCATCCTGCAGCGCGAACGCCTTGGCTCGACCGGCGTCGGCAACGGCATCGCCATTCCCCACGGCAAGCTGGTCAACATCCATTCGATCGTCGGCATCTTCGCCCGGCTGGAGCAGCCTGTCGATTTCGAGGCCCTGGACGACCAGCCTGTCGATCTCGTCTTCCTGCTACTGGCGCCGGAGGGCGCGGGTGCTGATCACCTCAAGGCCCTGTCGCGGATTGCCCGCGTGCTGCGCGATCACGATCTGGTCGCCAAGCTGCGCGCCACCGATTCCGCTTCGGCGATCTACGCCTTCCTCAATGAAGAGCAGACGTCGAACGCCGCCTGAGGCATATCCTCACAAAACTGTGCAGCAGTTTGCGATTAGGATCAGCAGAAAGCGTCGCATGAATCGCCTTCGATGCGAGGCGCATTAGGCAGGAAAACCGCCGGAATTCCCGGAATCAGCGGGAGTTTTGCCGGCGGCTTCGCAAGGAAACCCCGCTATATCCGGGCTGCGACCTCTTCACCCGAAGGGATCGACGGTTGTGCCCCTGATTTGAGGCAGGCGAGCGAACCGGCAACGGCCGCACGGCGCAGCGCCGAGGCAAAATCGAGGCCGTCGTCGAGGCTCGCAGCGAAATAGCCGCAGAAGGTGTCGCCGGCGCCGACCGTATCGACGGGTTCGATCTTCAGACCCTGTGCCCTTGAAATCGCCCCATCGCGGATGGCGACGACGCCGTCGCCGCCAAGCGTCACGATCAGCGTCTGACCGGTTTCGGCATGCAGGCGGGTCAGGGCTGCCTCGCGCGCCGGCGCATCCATGCCATCCTGGCCGGCGAGCCGCTCGAACTCGGTCTCGTTGGCAATGACGATATCGGCAAGTCGGCCGAGACGCGGCGCATCGGGGATCAAAGGAGCAAGGTTGAGGATGCTGGTGACGCCTTTGGCGCGGGCGGCCGACAGGGCGCGTTCGACTGAAGCAGCCGGCACTTCGAGCTGCAGCATCAGGATGTCGCCTTCCTTCATGCCGCCGATCGCCGTCTCGGCATCCTCAGGCGTGACCAGGCCGTTGGCGCCGGGAACGACGGCGATCATGTTTTCGCCGTCGCCGCCGACAAGGATCAGCGCCGTGCCGGTGGGGCCATCGACATGCCTGACGAGAGAAAGATCGGTTCCCGCATCATCGAGCAGGGAAAGGGCATCGGCGGCGAAACTATCCTTGCCGACGGCGCCGGCCATATGCACATAGCGGCCGGCGCGCCGCGCTGCCAGCGCCTGGTTGGCGCCCTTGCCGCCGGCGGCTGTGGCAAAACCGTTGCCGGCCACCGTTTCGCCGGGCTTCGGCAGGCGCTCGGTCGTGGCGATGAGGTCCATGTTGATGGACCCGAAAACTGTGATCATCAGGGGTGTCCCGTCCTTTGGGGCATGCGGCGACATCATGCTCCTGCTGTTTCATGCGGGCGAGACACTGCCCGAAGCGGTCACTCCTCGTCAACCACCCTGAGCTTGAGAAGACCGGTGCGGCTTTCCACCGATTTGGTCGCAGGTTCGCTGTCGCGAGCAGGCTTGGCCTCGCCGCCTGCCTCGAATTCCAGCGCTTCGATCTTGGCGCCGCGCCTGGTGAGTTTGTCGGCCGAGGTGACCACCATGTCGATATCCTTCTGCGCCAGGGCGAAATGACCCTGCAGCTTGCGCACCCGCTCGTCGAGGCGGCCGAGATCGTCCATCAGGATCGCCACCTCGCCCTGGATCAGATGCGCCTGCGCCCGCATGCGCTGGTCCTTGAGCACGGCCTGGATGACCTGGATCGACAGCATCAGCAGCGACGGCGAGACGATGACGATGCGCGCCCGGTGCGCCTTCTGCACCACCGGCTCGAAGTTTTCGTGGATCTCGGCAAAGATCGATTCCGACGGCACGAAGAGAAAGGCGGTGTCCTGAGTTTCGCCCTGGATCAGATATTTCTCGGAAATGTCCCTTATATGGACCTCCATGTCGCGGCGGAACTGCTGGCCGGCGATCTTGCCGGCCTCGGGGCTGCCGGCGTCGCGGATCGCGTTCCAGGCCTCGAGCGGGAATTTTGCGTCGATCACCAGCGGCGGCGCGCCGTTCGGCATGCGGATCGTGCAATCCGGTCGTGAGCCGTTGGTGAGCGTCTGCTGGAAGGTATAGGCGCCCATCGGCAGGCCGTCGGCGACGATGGTCTCCATCCGCGACTGGCCAAAGGCGCCGCGTGTCTGCTTGTTGGACAGAATGGCCTGTAGCCCGACGACATCCTTGGCAAGCGTCTGGATATTGTTCTGCGCGGCATCGATCACCGCCAGCCGCTCCTGCAGCCGCTGCAGGTTCTCATGCGTCGATTTGGTCTGCTCGGTGATCGTCGAGTTGACGCGCTGCGACATGCCGTCGAGGCGTTGGCTGATCGTCTGGTTGAGCTCGCTCTGCCGCGCGCCGAAAACCTCGGTCATTGCCGCGATGCGGCCCTGCATCTCCGCCTGGATCCTGAGAAGCTCGGCCATGCGCGCGTCGCTTTCCCCCGCGCGAAAGCTTGCCTCCTCCGCCTGCTCGCGGCGAAGGCTTGCGCCCCGCAGCAGCAGCACGATCACCAGCAGGACAAACGCCAAGAGAACCCCGCCGGCAAGAGCCAGCATGGCCGGGCTGATCGAGGCAAGCGACACAGTGAACGAATCGGAATTGACGGTCATGCCGCAACCATACCAGAAGAGACGGCAATTTATAGATCAAAACGTGAACGGAATTGGCAGTCGCCACTATCCTCGCACGCCGCTTCTTCTTCAGGCTCCTGCGGAGAAATTGCGGCTCGATTTAACGATTGCTCAACCATATTCGCCAAAACCTGCGGCGCAGAATTCTTCCCGCGCGCTCGCGCCAAGTACAGAGATCCCGATGACCTCCCAGCAGACCGACAGTGCCCTCAGGCAGCGCCTTGATTTCATCGAACTCGACGAGGCGGCGCGCAAGTCGATGCGGGATCTGCGCCCTGTGATTACCGAGCTGATCGGCGGCGCCCTCGATAAATTCTACGCCAAGATTGCCAAGACCCCGGCTGTCGCCGGCTTCTTTGCCGATAGGAACCATGTCGGCAAAGCCAAGCAGCGCCAGCAGGATCATTGGGTGAATATCGCCGGCGGCGCCTTCGACGACAGTTATGTCGACGGCGTGACCGCGGTCGGGCGGACGCACGCCCGCATCGGCCTGGAGCCGCGCTGGTATATCGGCGGTTACGCCATCGTCATGTCCGAACTCGTCAAGGGCATCATGGAAAAGCAGTGGCCGTCGGTCTTCGCGCGCCAGCAAGGCAAGCTGCTGGCCGAGAAGCTGGCGGCCGTCATCAAGGCCGGCATGCTCGATATGGACTATTCCATCTCGGTCTATCTCGAAACGCTCGAAGCCAAGCGTCGCGCCTTGGAAGAGCAGCGCGCCAAGGCCGAATCCGACCAGGCGATGGCATTGGCGCAGCTGCGCCGCGGTCTGGAAGCACTGTCGAACGGCGATCTCGAAGCCACTCTGCCGTCCGACCTGCCGGGTGATTTCCGGCAGATGGCCGAGGACTACAACCGCGCCGTCGGCGCCCTTCGCAAGTCCTTTGCATCCGTGCGCGAGACCTCGGGCCAGATCATGGGCGGCGCCGATGTCATTGCCACTGCGACCAACGACCTGGCGCTGCGCACCGCCCAGCAGGCGGCAGGCGTCGAGGAGAGCTCGGCCGCCCTGCAACAGCTTTCCGTCAGCGTCGGCCAGACGGCCGCCAATGCCGAGAAGGCATCGGCTGCAGTGCGCGAGACACAGCAGAAAGCGAAGAACTCCGGCGAACTCGTCACCAGCGCCGTCTCGGCGATGGCCGGCATCGAGAAATCCTCGACCGGAATCTCCAAGATCATCGGCGTCATCGATGAGATCGCCTTCCAGACCAATCTTCTGGCGCTGAACGCCGGTGTCGAGGCGGCGCGTGCCGGGGAAGCCGGCAAGGGTTTTGCCGTCGTCGCCCAGGAAGTCCGCCAGCTCGCCCAGCGCACGGCGGAAGCCGCCAAGGAGATCAAGAACCTGATCTCGCAGAGCTCGACCCAGGTCAATGAAGGCGTCGGCATCGTCTCCAGCACCGGTGAGGCGCTGAACGACATGATCAGCCGCATCGACATCATCAACCGTTTCGTCGCCGATATCGCCGCCGCCGCCCGCGATCAGGCGACCGGTGTCAACGAGGTCAGCATCGCGGTCCGCAACATGGGTGCGATCACCCAGCAGAATTCGGACATGGTCGAGCACTCCTCGGCAGAAACCCGCCGTCTCAAGGACGAGGTGGAGAACCTGATCGAGCTGCTGCGCGGCTTCCGCGCAGGGCGCGATGGCCGTGCCGCCATCGCTGCTCGCCGGGCGGCCTGAGGTAAATATGGCGAAATTCCAGGCGGGGATGCAAAAAAGCGTCTTCCCCGCCTGCCGGATAATTCCATAGTCGGAAAAGATGGGTTATGGGAACGCCATGACCATCAAGCCACTCATCATTCTTCCCGATCCCGTTCTCCGTCAGATCTCCAAGCCGATCGAGCGGGTTGACGCCGACCTGCAGCGCCTTGCCGACGACATGCTGGAAACCATGTACGACGCGCCGGGCATCGGCCTTGCCGCAGTTCAGATCGGCGTACCGCGCCGCATGCTGGTCATCGACATCGCGCGCGAGGGCGAGGAAAAGCAGCCGCAGGTGTTCATCAACCCGGAGATCGTCACCTCCTCCGACGAGCGCTCGGTCTACGAGGAAGGCTGCCTGTCGATTCCGGATTATTATGCCGAGGTCGAGCGCCCTGCTGTCGTCTCGGTCAAATATCTCGACCGAAACGGCTCGGAACAGACGGTTGAAGCCGACGGCCTGCTCGCCACCTGCCTGCAGCACGAGATCGACCATCTGAACGGCGTGCTGTTCATCGATTATATCTCGCGGCTGAAGCGGGAGATGGTGATCAAGAAGTTCACCAAGGCGGCGAAGTCGAAAGCGCTCTGAGCATTACGTTGAAAATTCACCGGAAAGGCACTATGATATCACCGATATCATGATGGAGATGCCGAATGGGTGACCTGCTTATCCGCGATGTTCCGGATGTGATGAAACGGCAGCTTCAGGAAAGCGCGCAGCGCAATGGCCGCAGCCTTTCGGAAGAGGCGATCGAAATCCTCCGCCGGCAGATCGCTGCGGAGCGCTCGGGCGTTTCGGCCGGGCAGCGCCTGCGCTCCCTGATGGGTGACGAAAGATTGCGCGAAGATGAAGTGGAAGCCATTGCCGCATCGCGCCACGAACGCGATCGCGAACCACCGCGCTTCGACACATGATCGTCCTCGATACGAATGTGATTTCCGAAATGCAGGGTAGGGCCTACAGCGAGCGGATATTGAATTGGCTTGATGGCTACGACGTTGAGACGCTATTTCTGACGACGATCGCCGTCGCCGAAATGCGCTATGGTCTTGAACTCCTCGACGACGGCAGGCGAAAGACAGCATTGGTATCCGACTTCAATCGGATAGAGTCGGAATTTGCCGGCCGAATCCTCGGGTTCTCCCTCAGTGCAGCGAACCGCTACGGGCTATTGGCAGCGGAGCGTAGGAAGGCTGGGCGGCCGATCGAAACGAAGGATGCAATGATTGCCGCCATCTGCCTTGCCAACGGCGCGACGCTTGCCACCCGCAACACCAGAGATTTCGAGGGGCTTGATCTCAAGCTCGTAAACCCGTTTGAAGACGGCTGATCCACAATTGGCGAGATAGAATGTCTCTTCGCATCATTTTCATGGGAACCCCGGATTTCTCGGTCCCGACCCTGCGCCTGCTCGTCGATGCCGGCCACCGGATCGTCGCCGTCTATACGCAGCCGCCGCGGCCGGGCGGGCGGCGCGGGCTCGATCTGCAGAAATCGCCGGTGCATCAGGCAGCCGAACTGCTGGGGCTTCCGGTCTTCACGCCGGTCAATTTTAAAGACCCGGAGGAGCGCGAGAGATTTGCCGCATTCGATGCCGATGTCGGCGTCGTCGTCGCCTACGGATTGCTGCTGCCGGAGGCGGTTTTGAACGGCACCCGCGACGGCTGCTATAATGGACATGCCTCGCTGCTGCCGCGTTGGCGCGGTGCCGCGCCGATCCAGCGGGCGATCATGGCCGGTGATGAGAAGACCGGCATGATGGTGATGAAGATGGACAAGGGCCTCGATACCGGCGCCGTGGCGCTGACCCGTGAAGTCGAAATCGGCCGCAACATGACCGCAGGCGAATTGCATGACCGGCTGATGCAGGTCGGCGCCAAGGCGATGGCCGAGGCCATGGTCAAGCTGGAGATGAACGACCTGCCGCTGACGCCGCAGCCGGAGGAGGGCGTGCTCTATGCCGCCAAGATCGACAAGGCCGAGACGCGGATCGATTTCGCCAGGGATGCCAGGGATGTGCACAATCATATCCGCGGCCTGGCGCCATTTCCCGGCGCCTGGTTCGAAGTTGAGATCGGCGGCAAGCCCGAACGGGTGAAGGTGCTGGGCTCCGAGCTGGCCGAAGGGCAGGGCATAGCCGGGCAATTGCTGACCGATGATCTCCTGGTCGCCTGCAGATCGGGCGGGGTGCGGCTGACACGGCTGCAGAAGGCCGGCGGCAAGCCGCTGGCGGCAGCCGATTTCCTCAGGGGCACGCCGCTTGGCGCAGGCACGAGGCTTTCCTGATGCCGCGTTTTCGCATGACCGTCGAATATGACGGCGGCCCCTACGTCGGCTGGCAGCGACAGGAGAACGGTCACTCGGTGCAGGGCGCCATAGAAGCGGCGGTGCTGTCGCTGACCGGCGAGGCGGTCTTGGTCCGCGGCGCCGGCCGCACCGATTCCGGCGTCCACGCCATAGGGCAGGTGATCCATGCCGATCTTTCCAAGGACTGGTCGCCCTACAAGCTGCAGAATGCGTTAAACGCACATCTGAGGCTTGCCCGCGAGCGTGTCTCCATTCTCGATGTGCGCGATGCCCCCGACTTCTTCGACGCCCGTTTCTCGGCGCTGCGGCGCCATTACCTCTACCGCATCGTCAGCCGCCGGGCGCCACTGGCGCTTGAAGCCGGCAAGGCCTGGTGGGTGGCGAAGGTGCTCGATCACGAGGTCATGCACGCCGCCGCCCAGAAGCTGGTCGGCCGGCACGATTTTTCCACCTTCCGCGCCGCCCATTGCCAGGCAAACAGCCCGGTGCGCACGCTCGACCGGCTGGATGTGACGCGCAACGGCGAACTGATCGAGATCCGCGCCACCGCGCAGAGCTTTCTCCACAACCAGATCCGCTCCTTCGCCGGCACGCTGAAGCTCGCCGGCGAAGGCAAATGGACGCCTGACGATGTTAAGGCAGCTCTCGAAGCCCGCGACCGCAAGGCCTGCGGCCCGGTGGCGCCGCCGGACGGGCTCTATTTCATGCAGGTGGATTATCCAGACGTGATCCCCGACCGTCGCAGGCCGGTCACTGAGATCGATGACGGTGAGGATCTGTCGTAAGTCCGCTCAGGCGGGATAGATGCCGAGGAAGTGCTGCAGATATTCCGAAAGGATCATCGACGGCACGAGCAGCACCAGCGTCAGCGCCCCGACCATCAGCGCGTGACCATGGCAGATCATCCGGATAATGCGCGCCAGCGCGAAGACCTGCGCCAGCATGAAGGCAAGCAGCAGCAGCGAGACGAAGCCGACGGAGCCGGGAAGGAAGAACACCAGCGCCAGCATCAGTCCGTTGATATAGGAGAGCGGCACGCCGAGCCAGTTGACGCTGACGACGACGGGGGCGAAACGCTCGCCCATCCGGAAGGCAAGCAGTAGCAGCCCGGCAAAGACCAACGGCACGAACCAGTTGGCAACCTCGACGAGGCCGAGCCTGATATAGAAGGCAAAGCCGACATCGGCTTCCGGCGGCATCGACCGCAGGAAGGCCTGTCGCCACCACAGCCAGGAAATGCCCATCGGCGGCAGGCACCAGGCCATCGCCCAGAACGAGCGGTTGACGCCGCGCTCGGACATGTCGAGGTAGCGGAAGCCGCGCGGATCCAGCCGGATCAGCAGCCAGAGGCCGGCCAGATAGTATTGGACTTCCCTAAGCCCCGGCATGTGCGAACCAGCGGGCGATGAAGGTCTCGTAGATCGCCGTCAGCGTCTCCAGATCGGCGACCGCGACGCGCTCGTCGACCATGTGCATCGTCTGGCCGACGAGGCCGAACTCGACGACCGGACAATAATCCTTGATGAAGCGCGCATCCGACGTGCCGCCGGTGGTCGAAAGCGCCGGCGACTGGCCGGCAATGCTCTCGACGGCCGATGACAGTGACGCGATCAAGCCATTGTTGCGGGTGAGAAAGACGTGGCTTGGCCGGTCGGCCCAGACGATATCGTATTTTACCGGCTCCCGGCCCGGCCGCAGTTGGCCGTTGCCGGCGGCGGCATCGAGACGGCTGAGGATTTCGGCGCGCAGCGTTTCGGCCGTCCAGCTGTCGTTGAAGCGGATGTTGAAGCTGGCCGATGCCTTCGCCGGAATGACATTGGTCGCCGGATTGCCGACATCGACCGTGGTCACCTCGAGGTTCGACGGCTGGAAGTCGTTGGTGCCGCCATCGAAGGGCGGGTCCATCAGCGCCTGGGTCAGCTGCAGCATGCCGCGCACCGGATTGTCGGCAAGATGCGGATAGGCCGCATGGCCCTGGACGCCGTGCACGGTGATCCGGCCAGACATCGAGCCGCGCCGGCCGATCTTGATCATATCGCCCAGCCTGTCCGGATTTGTCGGCTCGCCGACCAGGCAGGCATCCCAGCGCTCGCCGCGCTCGGTTGCCCATTGCAAGAGCTTGACCGTGCCGTTGATCGCCGGGCCTTCTTCATCGCCGGTGATCAGGAAGGAAATCGAGCCGGCGGGCGGCCCGTTTTTCTCGATATGGCGGGCGACGGCGGCGACGAAACAGGCGATGCCGCCCTTCATGTCGACGGCGCCGCGGCCGAAAAGCTCGCCCTTCTCAATCTCGGCGGAAAAGGGCGGATGCGTCCAGGCGGCCTCGTCGCCGACCGGCACGACATCGGTATGGCCGGCAAACATCAGATGCGGGCCATCCTTGCCGAGGCGGGCATAGAGGTTTTCGATATCGGCTGTGCCCTCTTCGCTGGCCTTCACCTTGTCGACGGTGAAGCCGAGCGGCGAAAGCATGGCGTCGAGCGCCGACAGCGCGCCACCTTCGGCAGGTGTCACGGAGGGGCAGCGAATCAGCGTCTGAAGATTGGCGACGGGATCGGTAGCGGTCATGGCGTCGAACTATCCGGCGGGAATGGCAAAGACATGGCAAGGCGGCGGCGCCTCGCGTAAAAGACGCCGTCTGTTTACCGGATCAATGTCCTGGTGTCATCAATCTCTGAGCAGCTCGTTGATCCCGGTCTTGGAACGGGTCTGTTCATCGACGCGTTTGACGATGACGGCGCAGTAGAGATGCGGCGCCGGCTTGCCGTTGCCCATCGTCGCATTGCCCGACGGCATCGAGCCGGCGACGACGACGGAATAAGGCGGCACTTCGCCGTAGCTCACCTCACCGGTGGCGCGGTCGACGATCTTGGTCGACTTGCCGATAAAGACGCCCATGCCGAGCACCGAGCCCTCGCGGACGATGCAGCCCTCGACCACCTCCGAACGGGCGCCGATAAAGCAATTGTCCTCGATGATCGTCGGGCCGGCCTGCATCGGTTCCAGCACGCCGCCGATGCCGACGCCGCCGGAGAGATGCACATGTTTGCCGATCTGCGCGCAGGAGCCGACCGTCGCCCAGGTATCGACCATCGTGCCTTCGCCGACATAGGCGCCGAGATTGACGAAGGAGGGCATCAGGATGGCGTTCGGGGCGATATAGGCCGAGCGGCGCACGACGCAGTTCGGCACGGCGCGGAAGCCCGCGGCGCGGAAATGGTTCTCGCCCCAGTTTTCGAACTTCGACGGCACCTTGTCCCACCAGGTGGAATTGCCCGAACCGCCCTTGACCACGTCCATGTCGTTGAGGCGGAAGAACAAGAGAACGGCCTTCTTCAGCCACTGATTGACCGTCCAGGCACCGTCAGCGCCGCGCGTCGCGACGCGAACCTTGCCGGCATCGAGCAGATCGAGCGCGGCTTCGACCGCATCGCGAACCTCGCCCTTCGTCGACGTGTTCACATTGTCGCGATTGTCGAAGGCGGCTTCGATGGTCTTTTCGAGGGATGCGAGGTCGGTGGCGCTCATGAGAATTCCTTAAACTTCGATCTTTATCGTGGAGACGGCGAAGTCTCCGGAAGGCGGTTGGCGGGGATTTATCCTGCTCTACAGCATGCAGCCGTAGAACGGAATGATTTTTCCGACAAGATCGTACCTGGATTCAAGGCGTTATAGCGACATATCCGGCTTCGTAGCCGGCAAGACTGAAAGGCATTTCGAGATGGCGAAGGGACGGAACGGCGGTTCGCGGCGCAAGGATGGCGTATGGGACCCGCTGAAGAGCAGTTCGACCGACAGGCAGCGCGCCGAGGCCGTGCCGAAGACGCCGCAGACGATGTCGCCTGCCTATCGCCTTGCCTATGTCGACGAGGATTTCCTTTGCCGCGAGGAACTGCGGCCGATCCGCCTGCAGCTGGAACTGATGAAGCCGGAAATGATGCTGACCGAACGCGGCATCAAGTCGACCGTCGTCATGTTCGGCGGCGCCCGCATTCCCGCCCCCGGCCAAAGCGCCTGGGCCGCCCGCAACGATGTCCAGCGCGTCAACCTGGAGGCGGCCTCGGTCTATTATGACGAGGCGCGCAAATTTGCCCGGCTTTGCTCGAAATATTCGGCAAGCTTCGATTTCCACGAATATGTTATCGTCACCGGCGGCGGCCCCGGCGTCATGGAAGCGGGCAATCGCGGCGCGGCCGACGAGGGCGCACCTTCGATCGGCCTCAACATCGTGCTGCCGCACGAGCAGGCGCCGAACGCCTATGTGACGCCGGAACTCAGCTTCAACTTCCACTATTTTGCCATCCGCAAAATGCATTTCATGGTGCGCGCCAAGGCAATCGCGGTGTTCCCCGGCGGCTTCGGAACACTCGACGAATTCTTCGAATGCCTGACGCTGATCCAGACCGGCCGCATGGAGCGCCTGCCGCTGATCCTCTTCGGGGAGACGTTCTGGCGAAGCATCATCAATTTCGACGCACTGGCCGAATTCGGCACGATCGCGCCCGACGACGTCAAGCTGATCAGCTTCGTCGACACCGCCGAAGCCGCCTGGAAGATCGTCCAGGATTTTTATGAGCATCGCGAATAGAGGCTCAGCGCCTCGATCGTGAGACGTCTCTCTTTCCCCGCCGAGCGGGGAAAGAGCGGAGGCAATTGTTCGTCTTACCTTACAGCAGCGACCTTACAGAAGCGGCCGGTCAGGCATGTCGTCGATCGAGATGACGCCATCCTTGTTGCGGTCCATCCGCGCAAACAGCTTGTCGAAGGCGGCGACGGCTTCCTGTTTGGAAATCTGGCCGTTCTGGTCGGTGTCGACCCGGTGGATCATCATCGAGGCGCGCATGAAGTTGCCGCCATGGCGCATCCAGTGATGTCCGTCACGGCCCTCGTGCCCGCCCCGGGGCGGCCGTGCCTGGTCGTTATCCTCAGGTGTTGCGGCGGCTGTATCCGCGTTCTTGGTTTCGCCGGCATCCTGCTTGCGCTGATCCTTCATCGCCTGCATCTGCGTCTTCTGGTATTCGCGGATTTCGCCCGGGGTCAGCGAGCCGTCCTTGTTGGTGTCGATCGCAGCGAAAACCTTGTCGAGGCCGGCGGTCGCCTCCTCCTTGGTAACCTGCCCGTCCTTGTTCGTGTCGAATTGCTTGAGCATTCTGACATAGGTGATTTCGCGGAAGGCGTCAGGCCCTGGGCCGTGCATGCCGGCGTGCTGACGCGGCCCGTCACCGGGCGCGGCAAAGCCTGTCCCGGCGGCTGCGCCGAAGATGAGGGTCGAGGAAAGCGCTGCCAGTATCAGCTTGTTGCGGTACATCGTATTTGCCTTTCGTGAGGTGTCCCCTCACGAAGAAAGCTATGGCAACAGGGCCAAAAGACCCAATTAAACATCGGTAAGCTGAATGAAACTTTGGTAATGCCGTCAGCCGCCGAGGCCGGTGACCTTGTTGAGGAAGGCGGCGAGATCGTCGGTGACGAAGTCGATATGGTCCTCTTCGCCGCTGGTCTTTTCCCACCATTCGACGACCGTCTCTTCGAGATTGCGCGGCACCAGCAGCACGGTCTGCATGCCGAGCGCCTTCGGCACGGTCAGATTGCGCGGCAGATCCTCGAACATCGCCGCCTTGCTGGTTTCGACGCGCTTCAACGCCATGAATTTGTCGTAGGTCGCCTGCGCCGGCTTCGGCACGTAGTCGGCGGCGACGATGTCGAAGATGTCGTCGAAATGCTCGAGAATGCCGAGCGCTTCGGCCGTCATTTCCGCATGCCTGACGCTGCCATTGGTGAAGATGAATTTGCGCCCCGGCAGCGCCTTGATCGCCGCGCCGAGTTCCGGCTGCGGCGTCAGCGCCGTGTAGTCGATCGCATGCGCCTTTTCGAGGAAGTCGTTCGGGTCGATGCCGTGATGAATCATCAATCCCTGCAGCGTCGTGCCATGTTCGAGATAATATTGCTTCTGCAGCTTGCGCGCTTCTTCCCGCTCCATCTGCAAGAGGGCCGCGACATAAGCGGTCATGTTCTTGTCGATCTGCGCGAAAAGATTGACATGATGCGGATAGAGCGTGTTGTCGAGGTCGAAGACCCAATCTGTAACGTGCGCGAAGTCGGCTTTATCAGGCGTGCGGTCGATCTTTGTCATGGCGGACTTATGGCACGGGTACGGCCGCAAGGAAATCGACAACAATAAAATAGACGCCCGATTTTCGGCGGACGTCGCAGCCCCGGGATGCTAGAAAACGGACATGCTTTTCGAACGCCCCAACGATGATACGCTCTATGATGCCCTGATCGCGCGCAGCGCCGATTATGAGGGCCAGGCCTATGTCTGTGTCAGGACGACGGGCATCTTCTGTCGTCTGACCTGCCCGGCGCGTAAGCCCAAGCGGGAAAACACCCTGTTCTTCGAGACGATCGCCACCTGCATGCATTCCGGTTTTCGCCCCTGTCGGCGCTGCCGTCCGCTGGAGCAGCCGGGCAGGGAGCCGATCGTCGACGAACTGCTTGCCGCGCTCGACGGCGAGCCGCAGGTTCGCTGGACCGAGGAGGAACTCATACGCCGCGGCCATGATCCCTCGACCGTGCGGCGCGCCTTCAAACGGGCGCTCGGCATGACCTTCCATGACATCGCCCGCTATCGCAGGCTCGGGCAAGCAGCCCGGCAACTGGCCGATGGTGCGCGTGTCATCGATGCCCAGATCGACGCCGGATACGAGTCTCCGAGCGGTTTTCGCACGGCTTTCCGGCGGCTCGTCGGCAAGGCGCCGGCGCTGTCGCAGAATCGCGAACTGCTCTTTGCCGACTGGTTCGACACGCCACTCGGGCCGATGATCGCGGTTGCCGATCAGACACATCTGCATTTGCTCGAATTTCACGATCGCAAGGCGCTCTTGAGAGAGCTCGAGGCACTGCAGAAGCGTGTCCGCTCCTCGGTCGCGATCGGCCGCACGCCGGCAATCGACCGGATCGAGGCGGAGATCCGCGAATATTTCGAAGGGCGGCTCACCGTCTTCACAACGCCATTGGCGCTCGGCGGCACGCCTTTCGAAAAACATGTCTGGGCAAAGCTCGTCGATATCCCTGTCGGTCAGACCCGCGCCTATGGCGATCTCGCACGGGAGATGGAAAGGCCGGACGTCGTGCGTGCCGTCGGCCGCGCCAACGGCGCCAACCAGCTAGCCATCATCGTGCCCTGCCATCGTGTGCTCGGCGCCGATGGGTCGTTGACCGGCTATGGCGGCGGGCTGTGGCGCAAGCAATGGCTGCTGCGGCATGAAGAGAAGATCAGCATAGAAGCAAGGATGGAGGAGACGGCATGAACCAGACTGAAAAGGCCAAGGCATTCGGCGCGCTGCATCGCAAGGGCGATCCCGTCATTCTCTACAACATCTGGGATGCCGGAACGGCCAAGGCTGTGACGGAAGCAGGCGCCAAGGCGCTGGCGACCGGAAGCTGGTCGGTCGCCGCCGCTCAAGGCTATGGTGACGGCCAGAAGCTGCCGATGGCGGTGCTGCTCGAGACGGCGCGCTCGATCACAGCTGTCAACGAACTGCCGCTCTCGGTCGATTTCGAAGGCGCCTATTCGACGGACCCTGAAGGTGCTGCGGCCAATGTGGCGAAAGTGATCGAAGCTGGCGCCATCGGCATCAATTTCGAGGATCAAAACATTGGCGAGAGCGGCCTTCATCCGCTGGAGGCGCAGGCCGCCCGCATCCGCGCCATCCGGCAAATGGCTGAGGCAAGGGGCATCGATTTCTTCATCAACGCCCGCACCGACCTGTTCCTTCAGGAAGGCGACGGCGCCAGGCATGCAGGTCTGGTCGACGAGGCGATCGAGCGCGGCAAGGCCTATGCGGCGGCAGGCGCCAGCGGCTTTTTCGTGCCCGGCCTCATCGAGCCGGCCCTGATCGAGAAGATCTGCGCCGCCGCCAGCTTGCCGGTCAATATCATGATGAAGCCGGGCGCGCCCGACCCGGCAGCGCTCGGAAAACTCGGCGTCTCGCGCATCAGCTATGGCCCGGGGCCATACCGGGCCATGATGGAGAAGCTGAAGGAAGCCGCGGCGGCAGTCTATCGCCCGCTCTGATTTCGGATCCGGTCTTGGAAGATGCGCCCTTCACCGGTGAAGGGCGCAGCCTCGATCAGGGGACGATCAGCGTTCCGATGCCGTGCTCGGTAAAGATCTCGAGCAGGACGGAATGGGCGGTCTTGCCGTTCAGGATGACGACGCCCTGGACGCCGGCCTTGATCGCATCGATGCAGGTCTCGACCTTCGGGATCATGCCGCCCGAGATCGTGCCATCGGCGATCAGCGCATGCGCTTCGGCGACGGAAAGCTCCTTGATCAGCTGGCCGTTCTTGTCGAGCACGCCGGCCACATCGGTCAGGAAGAGCAGCCGGGTGGCGTTCAGCGCCCCGGCAATGGCGCCGGCAAAGGTATCGGCATTGATATTGTAGGTGGCGCCGTCACGGCCGGGCGCGACCGGAGCGATCACCGGGATCATCTCGGAGCGGGCGAGCAGATCGAGCAGCGTGCGGTCGACCTCGACCACTTCGCCGACGAAGCCGAGATCGAGCACACGCTCGATGTTGGAATCCGGATCCTTCACGGTCTTGCGCGCCTTTTCGGCGAAGACCATGTTGCCGTCCTTGCCGCAAAGGCCGATCGCCCATTCGCCGGTCTGGTTGATCAGCGCGACGATTTCCTTGTTGATCGAGCCGGCGAGCACCATCTCGACGATCTCGACCGTCTTCTGGTCGGTGACACGAAGCCCGCCTTCGAATTTCGATTCGATGCCCATCTTGCTCAGCATGGCGCCGATCTGCGGGCCGCCGCCGTGAACGACGATCGGGTTGACGCCCGATTGCTTCAGGAGCGCGATGTCGCTGGCAAAGGCCTTGCCGAGCTCGGGATTGCCCATGGCGTGGCCGCCATATTTGACGACAATCGTCTTGTTCTCGTAACGCTGCATGAAGGGCAGCGCCTTGGCCAGAAGCCGTGCCTGCAGTTCGCTTTCGGACTCGTTCATGGGGACCCCGCGGAATTGTTCGCGGCCTTTTATCGCAAGTTTCTGACAGAGGGAATAATCCAGAGGGCAATAGTTTTTCGTATCTGGCGCGGAGCCGGTGGTCTTTAGCCTCCGGCGCACGAAAGCATGATATGAGGAACGGCATGCAAGGCGATGAGATTGCAGACCTGATCGGCCGCGTCGCACTCGGCGACCGCAGGGCCTTTATTGCCCTTTACAATCAGACCGGGCCGAAACTTTTTGCCATCTGCCTGCGTATCTTGAAGGATCGCCCGGAAGCCGAAGAAGCCGTGCAGGAAGTCTATATCAGCATCTGGCAAAGGGCCGGAAGTTTCCAGGCAGCCACGGGTTCGGCCGCAGCCTGGCTTTCGGCGATTGCCCGCAACCGGTCGATCGACGCGTTGCGCTCGCGCAAGCCGATCGCCGACGAACTGGACAGTGCCTACGATCTTGCCGATGACGCACCCGACCCGGAAACGCAGACGGTGACAAAGGATGAAGGAAGGCGGATTGACACCTGCATGGAAGAGTTGGAAGCTGATCGTGCGGTCGCGGTGAAACGGGCTTATGTCGAAGGGCTGAGCTATCAGGAACTGGCCGATCAGTTTGGTGTCCCGCTGAACACGATGCGGACCTGGCTCAGGCGCAGCCTGTTGAAACTGAGAGAGTGCATGGAACGATGACATCGCCCGACAAAAGCAAGGGAGACCGCTCCCGCGACGAGGTTCTCGCCGGCGAATATGTGCTTGGCGTCCTGTCGCTGCAGGACCGGCGGGTGGTGGAAGAGCGCATGCGCCACGATCGGCCCTTTGCGGCGATCGTCAGCCGCTGGGAAACCAACCTTTCCGCCTTCAATGACGAGTATGAAACCGCCTCGCCAAACCGGGAAACTTTCAGGCAGATCGAGGCGCGGCTGTTCGGCGATGCTGCGAAACCTGCATCCTTTTCGCAAGGCATCTGGAATTCGGCGGTTTTCTGGCGTTCATTCGCCTTCGCCTGCATCATCGTCGCCGTCAGCGCCGTCATCTTCGCCTCCGGCGTAGTGCCTGAGCCGCAGGGGCCGACACCGCTGGTGGCCTCGCTTTCCGGCCAGAACAGCGCCATCAATCTTCTCGCCTCCTACGAGCTGCAGAGCGGCCGGCTGAAGATCGTGCCGGTGGCCGCCGGCAAGCCGGAGGAGAAGTCGCTGGAACTCTGGCTGGTGCCGGGCAGCGGCCTGCCGAAATCGCTCGGGGTCTTCCAGCCGGGCGAGAGCGGCGAACTCGTCATTCCCGCCGATCTGCGCAGCCATCTCGCCGATGGTGCGACGCTTGCCGTCAGCCTTGAACCCTTCGGCGGCTCGCCGACCGGCCAGGCGACCGGTCCGGTGATCGCAAGCGGCGCGCTGCGCCGGCCGTGATTGGGCGCCGGTCGTAAATCGCGCGCCCATAAAATCATTTTCTCCCGCCTGAAACTCTTTGGCGCAAGCCGCCGTAGTTCGAAATGTCCGGACGACGCTCAGGCATAAAGCCCGCGGATGGTGTCCGGTGAGGAGAAAATCATGATCAAGTCCGTATTGCGCGGTTTTGCGCTCGCCACCGCCCTGTCCGCTGTCGCCTTTGCCGCTGCCAAAAACCCCGAAGTCGGCGGTGCGCCGATGTTCGCCACCAAGAACATCATCGAAAACGCCGTGAACTCCAAGGATCACACGACGCTGGTCGCAGCCGTCAAGGCGGCCGGCCTGGTCAGCACCCTAGAGGGCAAGGGGCCCTTCACCGTCTTTGCGCCGACCAACGAAGCCTTCGCCGCCCTGCCGAAGGGCACCGTCGAGACGCTGCTGAAGCCGGAAAACAAGGCGACGCTCACCAAGGTTCTGACCTGCCATGTCGTTGCCGCCGATGCGATGGCCAAGACCGTTGCCAAGATGATCAAGGATGACGGCGGCGAGCACGACATCAAGACCGTCGGCGGATGCGTGCTGAAAGCCAAGGAAAGCATGGGCAAGATCACGCTGACCGACGAAAACGGCGGCGTCTCGCATGTGACGATCGCCGATGTCAAACAGTCGAACGGCGTCATCCACGTCGTCGACAAGGTGCTGCTGCCGAAGATGTAAGCCTGCGTATGTCGGCAGAGGCGTGGGGCGCTCTCCGGAGCGCCCCAAACACAAATGAGAGAGGCGCCAGCGCCACTGATGAGGTGGTTATCGGGCCGCTTCGGCTCTCGCGAAAACGAGTGTGACACTCATGCCGGTGCCGGGCGACGAGGTAACTTCGACCTGTGCGCGGGCGTTCTGTTTCAGGGACTGTACGATCATCGCGCTCAGCTTTCCCGGGTGCGGCCAATTCACATCTTGAGGAAGACCGACCCCATTATCGGCGACGGTGATCCTGCAGCCGGTATCGCTGACGACACAGCGGAGCGTGATCTCTCCGCCGTCACGCCCCACGAAGGCATGTTTCAGCGCATTGGTGAGGAGTTCGTTGATCACCAGCCCGGCGGGCATGGCCACATCGACCGAAACCGGCCAGGTATCGACCTTCATGTCCAGCCGGATGCCTTCCACGGCGTGGGCCGCCATCACCGAAGCGGCAATCTGGCTCACATAGGTGCCAAGATCGACTGTGGCGCCTTTCTCTTCGTCTGACAGCGAGCGGTACAACAGCGCCAAGGCTTCGATCCGCCCGGCAAGCCGTGCAAATCTCTCGCTTTCCTCGCTCTGTTGCGCATTGCGCGCCTCCATCCGGATCAGCGCCGTGATCATCTGAAGATTGTTCTTCACGCGATGCTGAAGTTCGCGCAGAAGCACATCCTTCTCGGTCAGCAGTTCGCCGAAGCTCTGATCTGCCGCCGCCTCATTGCGCGCCGCAAAAGCCACCAATCGGAACAGTGGGGTGTCGTCATCGTCGACGATGGTATTCGACCAGACATCGATAATGGTCTTGCTCTCAGGTTCGGCCACCAGCGAGAACGCACCAATATACTCCTCGGCAGAGGTCACGGCGGCTTTAAGCGTCGCCCCTCCCGATATGGCGGTGGAATCCAATTCGATCTCGGACCAGGCTTTTCCCTGGACCTGCTTTGCGCTGAGCGCCGTCAGCCGTTCGAACTCGAGATTGACGTAAATCAGCGCCTCGTTGTCATCGAGTTCGGAGACAGCCACAGCAAAGGGGACGTGATCGAGAAAGTGTCGAAACCGATCGTCATCAAGGGCTTCGGCCAGATGGGGCAGGTTGCCGACGCCTTCCGGCGAAAGCGGCTGGTCTTTGCTATCGGTCATCTAATTACTCGCGCACGCGGGCTGCTCTTGCACAGCATGGGATGGAGGGTTGCTTTAAAAACTTCGCGGACGCAAGTGCAATCACTGCCGGTCAGCCTATGCAAGCAGTTTCATACTGCGGCGATGATTGACGTGATGCGCCCCTTGCTTCAGGCAAACCCGGCACTTGCTGTGTCTTGCGCCAGCAGCCACTAAGCCCGATTTATGCCCGATCATAGGCCGCGTGAAAAGCCGAGAATCTGGACATGCCGGAAGCGAACTTCGGAACGCGCCAGACTCACGCGTCGCCGCAAATACTGCAGCCGGGCGGCATGCTATTTCCAGCGAGCGATGCCGACGGTTTCGCCGATCGCCTGGCGCAGATCGTCCAGCCCGTCGCCCTTTTCCGATGAGGTGGACAGCACGCCGGGATAGGCGGCCGGGCGCTTGCGGATCTTTTCAGCGGTCTCGGCAAGCAGCTTCGGTACAGCGGGCGCCTTGATCTTGTCGGTCTTGGTCAGCACGATCTGATAGGAAACGGCCGCCTTGTCGAGCAGATCGAGCACATCATCGTCGTTCTTCTTGATGCCGTGGCGGCTGTCGATCAGCACATAGACGCGCTTCAGCGTCGCACGGCCGCGCAGATAGTCGAAAACCAGCTTGGTCCACTTGTCGACCATCTCCTTCGGCGCCTGCGCATATCCATAGCCCGGCATGTCGACGATCGCCATCGGCGGCAGGTCGCCACCTTCGCCGGAAAAGCCGTCCGGCACGAAATAATTGAGCTCCTGCGTGCGCCCCGGCGTGTTCGACGTGCGCGCCAGCCCTTTCTGGCCGACCAGCGCATTGATCAGGGACGACTTGCCGACATTGGAACGACCGGCAAAGGCCACCTCAAGCGGCCCTTCCGGCGGCAGAAAGTTGAGCGACGGGACGCCGCGGATGAAGATCCATGGGTGGCCGAAGAGCGGCTTTTCGTTTTCGGGCATGCGGGCTCTGCAATCTCCGGCTTCTGTGTCTTACCGGGCTTCGTGGTTTTGAAGGCAGATGTCAAGCTTTGCGGCGGTTTGCAGAACATTGCTTTCCCTCCCATGCGCGGCCCGGCGGGTCATCGCACAGCCAGGCTCTGAAGATAGGCGCAAAGCATATCGGCCATCGCATCGGAATAAGCGTCGACCTCTTCGGTCTTCCGCGGTCTTTCAGAAAATTCCTTTCCGACGGTCGTCAGGGTCGTCATGATCAAGTCGCCGGCCAGCGCGCGGGTGGCCTCGGGGAGGGCGGGAAGCATCTCCGCCAGGAAGGCCTCGATCGCCGGGTCGCCCGCCTGTCGTGCCTCCTGGGCCTCTGGCGCATCCCTGTAGAGAGGGGCCGCGTCGCCGAGCGCCACCCGGACGGCTGCTTCTTCGCACTCCGACCGAATGAAGGCCTGAACCAATCTGCGCACCCGCCGAAGCGGCGGCTCCGATCGGTCCTTCAGGATCTCATTCAGCAGATCGGTGGTTTCGCGCCACTCGTCGCTCTGCAGCCGGAACAGGATCGCCGCTTTGTTCGGAAAATATTGATAGAGCGATCCAACGCTGACGCCTGCTTTTTCTGCCACTCGTGCAGTGGTGAAGCGGTGCGCGCCTTGCTGTGCCAAAACCTGAACAGCGGCCTGCAGAATTGCCGAAACGAGCTCGTTCGAGCGCGTCTGTTTCGGCTGTTTTCGTGAGGAAAGTCTGGAGCTTGGGCGGTCGGTCATCTCTAGGCTTCCGGATGCGATTAGCGAATGCGACGAATTAATCGTATTTTCCCGGTGGGCACAACAACGCTCCATGAAGGATTTGATATGACCACTTTAACCACCGCTCCGCTCGCATCGCTGCTCGACCAGCTGTTCGATGAAGCCGACAAGGCGACCAGCCCCGGCATGGCGGCGCTGTCAGAGGGGGAGCGTGATCGCCTCTTCCACAGCAAGACGGAATACCGGAATTTTTATGGCCTGATAAAGGATCTCTGGCTTCCGGTGTCGCGCCAGACCGGAGAGCTGCTCTACATGCTGACACGCAGCAGTGGAGCACGCGTGATCGTCGAGTTCGGCACGTCGTTCGGCATTTCGACGCTCTATCTCGCCGCCGCCCTGCGCGATAACGGTGGCGGCCGGCTCATTACCACCGAGTTCGAGCCCGGGAAGGTCGCCAGAGCACGGCAGCACCTCCAAGCCGCAGGGCTCGCCGATCTTGTCGAGTTTCGCCAGGGCGATGCGCTTGAAACCCTCGGCGCCGATCTTCCGGGCAGCATCGATCTGGTCCTGATGGACGGCGCAAAGTCGCTCTATCTGGAGATTTTGCAGATCCTGGAAGGCCGCCTTCGCCAGGGCGCGATCATTATCGCCGACGATGCGGACGCCTGCCCGGAATACCTCGGTCACGTGCGCGCGCTTGGCAGCGGTTACATGTCCACACCGTTTTCCGAAGACATCGAACTTTCCCTGCGCGCCGCCTAGAACAGGATGATTTTAGGCTCGCTCGGCCTAAAATCTGAATCCTGTTCTAAATTAAATAGTTAGAGCATGATGTCGTCCGAAAACCGCACACACTTTTCGGCATCATGCTCTGAAGCGGACGTCGGGCAGGATGATTATCACAGATCCGAAAAGAAAAAGCCCCGCCGAAGCGGGGCTTGTCTATCGCACTTTGAGCTGCAGCAATCTGCAGCGGCGTCATTTCGACGGCGCCGGTTTTCGTCGGAACAGACCCTTCAGATTGTCGAAGAGTTCGACCTTGACGCCGTGGCGCTTCATGATCACCGACTGCTGGGCGACCGAGAGCGTGTTGTTCCAGGCCCAGTAGATGACCAGACCGGCCGGGAAGCTTGCCAGCATGAACATGAACACCAGCGGCATCCAGGTGAAGATCATCGCCTGCGTCGGATCGGGCGGCGTCGGGTTCATGCGCATCTGCAGGAACATGGTGACGCCCATGATCAGCGGCCAGACGCCGAGATGCAGCAAGGTCGGAGCCTCGAAGGGCAGCAGGCCGAACAGGTTGACGATCGACGTCGGATCGGGCGCCGAGAGATCCTTGATCCAGCCGAAGAACGGCGCATGCCGCATCTCGATGGTGATGTAGATCACCTTGTAGAGCGAGAAGAAGATCGGGATCTGCAGCGCCACCGGCCAGCAGCCGGCAATCGGGTTGATCTTCTCTTCCTTATAGAGCTGCATGGTCGCCTGCTGCAGCCCCATGCGGTCGTCGGCGAATTTCGCCTTCAGCTCCTCCATCTTCGGCTGCATGCGCTTCATGTTCGCCATCGAAGCATATTGCTTGCTGGCGAGCGGGAAGAACAGCGCCTTGACGACGATGGTGGTGCACAGGATCGCCACGCCGAAATTGCCGAAGAAGCGATAGAAGAAGTCCATCAGCTTGAACATTGGCTTGGTGATGAAATAGAACCAGCCCCAGTCGATCAGCCGGTCGAACTTCGGGATCGAGTAGCTGGTCTCGTAGCCGTCGATGACAGGCACTTCCTTGGCGCCGGCGAAGACGAGGTTCTTGAGCTCGATCGATTGGCCCGGCGCAACGGTGAAGGCATCTTCCTTGTAGTCGGCCTGATAGCGTGGCTGGCCATCGGCAAAATGCGAGAAGCGCGCTTCATAGGCGGCACTCTGCGGCGGAATGATCGTCGCGGCCCAATATTTGTCGGTAATGCCAAGCCAGCCGCCGGTGGATTTCGCCGGCATGACGGCTTCCTTCTCGGCGGCGGCATATTTGGTTTCGACGAGGCCATCCTCACCGATGACGCCGATGAAGCCTTCATGCAGGACGTAGACGGAGGGCGTCGTCGGCTTGTTGTAACGTGTGACGCGGCCGTAGGAGGAGAGCGATGCAGGCGCCTGGCCGGCATTTGCGATCTTGTCGGCGACGGTGAACATATAGCGTTCGTCGACGGAAATCGTCCGCGTAAAGGTCAGGCCCTTGTTATTGGTATAGGAAAGCGTCACCGGCGTCTTCTCGGTGAGCTTGGCGCCTTCCGGCGCCGTCCAGAGCGTCGAGGCCCCGGGAACGTCGCCCGTGGCGTCGCTGCCGATATAGCCGAGCTCGGTGAAGTAGCCGTCCTTGGTTTCGGCCGGGCTGAACAGGGTGATGGTCGGGCTCGAGTCGTCGACGGTCTCGTGATAGCCCTTGAGCTTCAGGTCGTCGAGCCGGGCGCCGGCAAGGTTGATCGAGCCGGAAAGCGCAGGAGTATCGATGACGACGCGAGGGGTCTTTGCGAGCGCCTGCTCAAGCGTCGCCGTGGCGACGGCCTGACCGGAAGGCGCTGTGCCATTCGTCGGGGCGGGCGTCGCACCGTCGGCGGCAGGCTGCTGCACCTGTTCGGTCTTCTGCTGCGCCTTCTGGGCTTCCTGCGCCTTGCGCTGGGCCTCGATCCGCGGGTTCATATAGAGAAACTGCCAGCCGAGGACGATCAGCACCGAGAGAGCGATCGCAATGAAGTAATTGCGGTTTTTTTCCATCATACGTTCCTGGGGCGTCCGTCTCCGGAGCGCCGGGGTTTCGGCCTGGTTTCCACGCGAAATTTCAGTTCCGCGGCCAATTCTTTGAAGGACGCTTTAAGCACGTCCCTGCGCGCGACAACCACATAGTCGTGTCCGGGCTGCATTGCAAACCCCGCATGAAGCCGCACCGCCTCTTTCAGGCGGCGGCGCATACGGTTCCGTTCGACCGCGTTGCCATGTTTTTTGGTGACTGTGAAACCGACGCGGGCCTGGCTGTCGGGTTCCTTCCGGTCGAGGACTTCGAGAAGGAAGAAGCCGCCGCGGCGTTTTTCGCCCTCGCGCGCAGCAAGAAACTGCGGGCGGCTCTTCAGCCGCCCGACAGTGTGTTTTTCTTCTTTGGTCGTCAATTCGCCCGCCATCTCTTCTCGGGCAACCCGGCCTTAAGCCGAAAGACGCTTGCGGCCCTGCGCGCGGCGGGCAACGATGACCTTGCGGCCACCTTTTGTGGCCATGCGCGCACGGAAACCGTGGCGACGCTTGCGAACAAGCTTGGATGGTTGGTAGGTACGCTTCATTTATTTAAACACCGCGGAGTGCGGCCCTTCTTGAATTTGCATAATGCAAGGAGCGTTGTTTTTCGAACGGGCGGGCCATGAAAGGCTGAATGACCGGACGTGCGGCGGCTTATACGGATGAAGCCTGTGAAAGTCAATTATACCGAATAATTTCACTTTGCGCCGTCGGCTTGACAAGTATTTTCGCACTCTGGTGTTAAGAATCTGGACATGCCCCGACTGGTTGTAGTTTTGCCGCCGCTGCAGATGGACAGCCCGGTTTTCAAGGGTTTCCGCCTCCCGATCAAAGCCGACATGGATCATTTTCCGTCGCCACAATCGTAAACATTGGAAATCTAACTTTAATAAATTTCGCCGATATTCGGATCATCGGCTGGGAATGTGCTTTCCAGATAGTCGCGTCGCAAGGGGGCATTGCATTGAAGATCCGTGGCAAAATTAATCTGCTGGTTTGCGTGATGGGCGCAGTGGCGCTTTTGATCGGCGCAACGGCGTTGTCGGCCATGCACGAATACAATCGCAACCTGACCGCCTATGAGGAGGCCGCCGCCCGCGCCTATGCCGGCGAACGCCTCAACCGTTTCGTGACCGCCGTGGTCATGGAAGCGCGCGGCATCTATGCCGCCAAGACGATCAAGGACACGCCGAACTTCGCCAAGGGCATTATGACCGATCTCGAGGAGATCGATAAGGTCATCGCGGGCTGGGCGCCGCTCGTTCCCGCGGCCGAGAAGGATGATTTCGCCAAGCTCGTCGCCCGCGCCGCGGAATTCCGCACCTTCCGCACCGAGACCGCCCGTCTCGGCACCGAAGTCGGACCCGAGGCGGCCAGCGCCCAGGGCAACAATGATGCCAATCGCGCCAACCGCAAGGCGTTCCAGGCCGAAATCGACGCCGTCGTCACCACCGACAAGGCAGCGCTCGAAACCGTCAACACCGAGATCGAAAGCTTCCGCACCTGGGTGCTGATGCTGGTCCTCAGCATCACCGGCATCGGCATCGCCGTCGGCATTGGCATGGGCTTTTATATCGGCACCAGCCATCTGAGCCGCCCGATCAAGCGCGTCACCCGGGCGATCAACGAGGTCGCCAGCGGCAATTTCGATGCCGAGGTTCCCTTCGCCGGGCGCCAGGATGAAATCGGCGAGATGGCCGCAGCCGTTGCGGTCTTCAAGGCCAACGGCCTTGCCGTCCAGCGCCTGAACGCCCAGGAGACGGCGATGCGCGCCAAGAGCGACGACCTGCAGTCGAGCATGTCCGTCGTCGTGGCTGCGGCTGCGGCCGGCGACTTCGGCCACCGCATCAGCAAGGACTACGAGGACGAAAACCTCAACCGCTTCGCCGGCAACATCAACACGCTGCTGTCGAGCGTCGATGCCGGCATCGGCGAGACCCGCCGCGTCATTGCAAGCCTTGCCGATGGCGACCTCACCCAGACGATGAACGGCAACTTCCAGGGCGCCTTCGCCGAGCTGCAGCAGAACGTCAACAACACCTTCGTCACCCTGCAGGCGACGATGCGCGAAGTGCGCCAGACGACGGAAGCAATGAACGGCAACACCGCCGAGCTGCGCAATGCCAGCGACGACCTGTCGAAGCGCACCGAGCAGCAGGCCGCGGCCCTCGAACAGACCTCCGCGGCACTCGATCAGATCACCGCCGTCGTTCAGAATTCCACCGAGCGGGCGCATGAAGCCACCATCATGGTGTCGGAAGCCAAGGACAAGTCCGGCGCATCAGGCGTCGTCGTCGGCAATGCCGTCGAGGCCATGGGCCGCATCGAGCAGGCATCGCGCGAAATCAGCCAGATCATCAACGTCATCGACGAGATCGCCTTCCAGACCAACCTGCTGGCGCTGAACGCCGGCGTCGAGGCGGCACGCGCCGGCGAGGCCGGCAAGGGCTTTGCGGTTGTGGCACAGGAAGTGCGCGAGCTCGCCCAGCGTTCGGCAAAGGCTGCCAAGGACATCAAGGCGCTGATCACCAAGTCGGGCAACGAGGTGCAGGTCGGCGTCAAGCTCGTCCAGGCGACCGGCGAGGCGCTGGCCGAAATCGGCACTCGCGTCATTGCCATCAACGATCATATCCATTCGATCGCCACGGCTGCGACCGAACAGTCGACCGGCCTCAAGGAAGTCAATACCGCCGTCAACCAGATGGACCAGGTCACCCAGCAGAACGCCGCCATGGTCGAAGAGACCTCCGCCGCCACGCACAGGCTTTCGGCCGAAGCCGGTGGGCTGGTACAACTCATTTCCCGTTTCAAACTGTCGGATGATGCACCGGCGCCGGTGGCGCTTGTTCGCAATGAGCCGCAAAGGCCGGTCGCTTCGCCCGCCCGCCGGGCGATCGCCAAGGTCGCCCGCGCCTTCGGCGGCAATGCGGCCGCGGCAGAGCAGAGCTGGGAAGAGTTCTGATCTGTTATTGACCATCGCTATTTCTAACGCCGCCTCCGGGCGGCGTTAGTTTTTTCTGCCCGGTCCGCGCTGGCGAAGACCCCGCCCCAAACCCCTCCCCACAAGGGGAGGGGCTTAACCTGTCGCACCGGCGCTTCCCACTTCACCGTCTCATCCGCGGAAAGGCTGATATTTGCTGCGCGGGCGCCGCAAATTAGTCCCTCCCCCTTGTGGGGAGGGGCCGCCTCCGGGCGGCGTTTCTTTGTGACGACGTGACGCTGCTCGCAAAGATTTGAAAGCGGAGCCGTTTGGTCTAATATAGAGCGAGAGGGCGGCTGAAGTGCAGCCGTTCGGGCGAGACGAGAATGCCGGTACAAGATCAGGGCGACAATCCTTCGGCAGAAATCCCCGCGGCCGGCGAGGCCGCAAGGGCGCCGTGCCCGTCTGCTGGCATGTTTGGCGGCATGTTCGGCGGATTGTCGGGCAAGCTGCTCTGGCTCACCGTCTTCTTTATCATGCTCGCCGAAATTCTGATCTTCTTCCCCTCGGTTGCCAGCATGCGCATCCGCTGGCTGGAGGAAAGGCTGAACACGGCCGCCGCCGCCGCCATCGTCATCGATGGGCTGCAGCCGGTCGAGCTGCCGCGCGCGCTGCAGAAGGAGACGCTGGAGGCGACCGGCACCAAGGCGATCGTGCTGCGTAAGGATGGCACCTCACGGCTGCTGGCGACGACCGATATGCCGACCTCGGTCGACGAGGCCTATGATCTCACCGACGTGCCGCCGGCAACGGCAATCCGCGATGCGCTCGACACCTTGATCTTCGGCGGCGGCAGGATGATCCGCGTCTACGGCCCGGTCGGCGACACCAATACCGGCGTCGAGGTGGTGATGAAGGACAAGCAGCTGCGCACGGCGATGTTTGCCTATTCCCGCAACGTTCTCCTGCTGTCGGTGCTGATCGCGCTGTTCACTGCGACGCTGATCTTCTTTGCGATCAACCGCATCCTGATCGGCCCGATCCGCCGGCTGACCGGCAGCATGCAGCAATTCTCCTCCGATCCCGAAAACCCCGCCCATATCTATATCGGCGATGGCGGCCGCGACGAACTGGCGGTCGCCGGCCGCAATCTCACCTCGATGCAGATGGAGCTGCAGAAGACGCTGAAGCAGCAGAAGAACCTTGCCGCTCTCGGTCTCGCCGTCTCCAAGATCAATCACGATATGCGCAATATCCTGGCCTCGGCGCAGCTGATGTCCGATCGGCTGGTCGATGTCGATGATCCGATGGTCAAGAGCTTCGCCCCGAAGCTGCTGCGCACCATCGACCGCGCCGTCGGCTATACCACCGAGGTCCTGTCCTACGGCAAGGCGAGCGAATCGGCACCGCGCCGCCGCCAGATCCTGCTTTTGGAACTCACCCAGGACGTCAAGGACATGCTGGCGATCGATCCGCAAAGCGGCATCGAATTCGCCGAGCAGATCGGCGCCGATCTCAAGGTCGATGCCGATGGCGAGCAGCTGTTCCGCGTCATCCACAATCTCTGCCGCAACGCGCTGCAGGCGCTGACCGCGCCGGGCGAGGCTGCCCCGGGCGGCGTCAGGCGCATCACCGTCGCCGCCCAGCGGGTCGGCAGCGTCGTCAGCATCACGGTCGATGATACCGGCCCCGGCATGCCGCTCAAGGCCCGCCAGAACCTCTTTGCCGCCTTCCGCGGCTCCGCCCGCTCCGGCGGCACCGGCCTTGGCCTCACCATCGCCCGCGAGCTGGTGCTCGCCCATGGCGGCACGATCGCGCTGGTGGAGAAACCGACTGTAGGCACCCAGTTCCGCATCGAGATCCCCGATCGCCCGGTTTCGCTGGAGGATTACCGCAGCCGGACGCACCTTGAGAAGTGACCGGATTTCGAAAGCCGCGGCCGCAAATTATGAAACGCGCGATTTTTTCCGAAATGCTCTTGCATTGTCCCGAAGGACGCTTTAGAGGATCGCCCACGCAAGCGGCACCGCCGCAATTGCACGCACCCGTAGCTCAGCTGGATAGAGCACCAGACTACGAATCTGGGGGTCAGGAGTTCGAATCTCTTCGGGTGCGCCATTTCCTTTCATCGCCTGTAATTCCGCTTGGTATATGAAGGGCAACGTCATCTGACGTGTATTCCCTGACACCGTGTATAATCGAACCAGCATCTGCCGCTGGGTCGCGACCAGACGATCGAGCTCTTCCCACGGTTCCAGCGGAGGAACTGTGTCCGGTGGCATTGCCTGCGGAGGAAGTTTGCCGTGGCAATTTCAGATTTATTGACGGTCTCCAACCGACATGAATTTTCCCTTCCGGATTTTCAGCACGGGGATGAAATCAGGTTTCCCGGCGCTTTGGTGTCGGCATTGCTTGATCGGTTTACAAAATCAGGAGACGCCGTATTCGATCCCTTTGTCGGCTTGGGGACGACTTTCTTTGTCTGCGAGCAAAGGGGCCGAATCCCCTATGGGATAGAAGCCGACCGGCAGAGATATGAATGGGTCGGGGAACGCATCACGACAAAGCATCATCTCTTCTGCGGTGATAGTGCGGAGCTGGCAGCCTTCGATTTTCCCGAGATGGATTTCTGCATCACATCGCCGCCATACATGCCCCATTGGCATCAATGGAACCCGCTCTACAACGGCGATCCGGATTATGACGGCTATGACATCTATCTGAAAAGAATGCAGGAAATATACGGCCGGATCTGCAAACGCATGAAGACGAACGCCTATCTTGTCGTTCAGGCCGACAATCTGACCAGCGAACAATTCTCTCCCCTTGTCTGGGATCTGGGAAGAGCTTTGTCGGAGGTCATGACGCTCGAGGGGGAAATTATGGTGAATTGGTCTGATGCGGTGGAAAACGGCAACCGATTCACCCAGTGCCTCGTATTCAAGAATGCAAGCGGATGAAAAGTTCGCCGCGATGGCCGCTACAGTCTGCGCCCCCAAGGCAGCGAAGCGAAAAACTATTGCTTGGCCGGGAAGTCCCTTTCATAGGCTTCCCTTTCTTCCTTCCCAGAGGCGGATGAGTAATAGCCACTGCAGATGAGATAAGAGCACTCATCCGGGTCGCCCATTTCCCATCCCGGCAGGCAGGTTACCACGCGCTGGAATTTTTCATTGCAAAGGCCGTGGTTTGCCAAGAGCCGCGGCTCGTTTCCGAAATACGCGCTTATGGCTTTCTGGCGAGTCCATGCAGGAACGACTTTCCAATCAGCGGCGCCGCCCTCAGCGCTGACATTGCCGGTCGCACAGAGCGACCAGTTGGAAATCACGATCGGCTGATCGCAGGCAAAAGTCTGGACGGTGCTTCCCAGCAGGATCGAAACCAGTGCCAGCAACCGCTGGCCATAGATCATCGCGCCCTTCTCCCTCACGCCGAACTTTCGCATTCCGGCCTCCAACCGTGTGCAATTGCCTGTCCCTGATGGGATCAGGCGATCTCAAAAGACGCCCTAAGATTTTTTTCCTAGTTCATGAAACGTTCTTACGCTGGATTGCTCGCCGTTGCAACCATGGAATGTTGAATGTCGAAGAATATTGTGGCGATAGGTGATGCGGACGCTCGGGCCGGTCTTTCCGACCGCACGCGTGAGAGAACGACAAAAGCCGCACCAATGCCAAAAGCCGCCGGCTCGTGCCTCTCGGTGGAGGCGTCACGCCCAACAGAGTCCAAATGCCCTGGCGCTACTCCTTGATCGGGATGCCGGCTTCGATTGCAGCTTCGATAAAGGCCTGCCGCGCCTCTTCCCGGTTTCGTTTGCCCGACATGACATCCGCGCAAACCGCGCACGCCCGATCGAGCGCAGGGCCCTCCTCGGTCGGCCAGTCTTCGACCAGCGCCCATGTTGCGGCCTGGGTCGTCTGGATCACCACCCACTGATCCGGGCCTTCAAGGGCTAACGTCACCGGCTTTTTCCAAATGGTTTGCATTGTCTGAGGATCTCCGCTGCGTGCTCTCTGTCGCCTCCTCACATAAGGCTGTTTATCCAGCGTGGCGAGGCGACTGCTAGAACGAGATGGTTTTTTCGAGCAAAGCCGATTGCAAGCTTATGCAGCGCTTCTCAAAAATCCTGGGCGAATTCACACGCCAGCAATGTTTTGCCCGGCAAGGCCTCTCCCTGGCGGGCGACGATCGAGATCTTTCCAGGCCCGGCAAGTCCCGCTTCGGGTTGCTGATCTGCTGGAAGCTCGCGCGAATAACCCTTGGTGGATGTTCCGAGCAGGTCCGAACTTTCCGGCTTCAACCCGTATTTTTTCGCCAGATCGTCAGCGCGTTCTCCCTCGACCAGAATCCCGACCGCGTTGCTGGAAAAGAAAACCTCGGTCGATTTGAAGCCGTCGCGGCCTATCTGGTTCGGAATCTTGTAGATCGCTGCACCGAGCGACGAGGTGTCCGGCTTGGCCAGAGCTTCCGCTGCGTCATAGATCTCCATAGTGGATGTCATCGAATAGGGTGGTTTGCACAGCGCCGCGTCAAAGAACTTGCTATTGGCCGGAGCGGCCATGACGCCTTCGGCTTGAAATGCCGCAATAGCGACGCCTAGCGAGAAGGCGGCGTAGTGAATGAATTTGGCGTTGTGCATGTCATATTCCCGAAAGTAACTGCAGTTGGTCGCATTCGTGTGCGAATTCCACGTGCTTAGGGGATTCGGAGCGGGATTGCCACCTTGAGTTTAGTTTTCGGCCTTTTCGAAAGTGCCGCCAGATGTCTAATTACAGGTCGCTGTCCGGCTCGGATTGAGCGGCTTCGCCTGTCGAGACAGAGCATCACAGTGTCCTTACGACAGCAGGAAAGCCATGATCGCAGCTATATCGATGAAATCATCATGTTTTGCGCCGGCCTGTGGATGGCGCTCGTCGGCTTTGGTTATCTGCCGCTGCCCGGCTATTCGGCCAAACCGCCTCTGGTTCTTCACTTCAAGTGGATGGGTCCCCTGCTGCTCGTCATCGCCATCGTTCTGGCCGCCGGCTCATAGGCTCGCCATTCTGGAGACCGGAGAGGCTTGCAAGCTCAGGCTGGAGTGAACCAATGAACAATATAATGGCCTGCTCATCGTGCGGATTGGACAAGACAGAATCGATCGTGCACCGCGGTTCGTACATTCTTCGATGCGCCGCCTGCGGCGAGGCAATCGTCGCGACATCATCCATGGGCATGTTCGACTCGGATCACACGTTTTCAGGCTTTGCCGATCCAGGTCCCGGCAAACACCCTGCTCCAGAGATGCTCATCGCTCGTGGACCGTTCCGGCAGATCTCAACGACAATCAGCGGCGCGGCGCGTAACGGAACGCTTATACGCCTGATCCCTGAACCCAAGGATTGAAATCCGACTTGGCGTCGGTTGACCGGTTTAACCGACCGACAGCCGCGCCGCGCACCAGTGCCATACCGCATCGACCGCCTTTCGCGGTGATGACGAGCGTTTGCGGATAAGGAAGTAGTCCGGTTCGATCGTCGTCGGCGCATCGATCACCTGCACCAGCCGCCCCGCCTCGAGATCCGCCGCCACGAACGCCCGGCACGCCAAGGCGACGCCCTGGCCGGCCAGCGCCGCATCAAGTGCCAGCGTCGTGTGGTTGAATACAGCACCCGGCAGCTTCTCGCGCGATCGCAGGACGAGCGGCCAGGGGCTGACTGTGTCATGCAGAAGCGGCAGCCTGCGAAGCTCGTCGGCCGTCAGCGGAAGCGGCAGGTCCTTGACCAGGTGGGGACTGGCGACCGCGACCAGCTCCTGGCGGAACAGTAGCCTGGCCTCCAGGGAGGCCGGAAAAGGCCCGCGAGTCAGCCGCACCGCAATGTCCACCTGATCGCGGTCGAAGTCGGACAGCGCCTCGGTGGCGACCGTCCGCAGTTCCACGTCGGGAAGGGCTGCCTTGAACTCGGCGAGGCGCGGGATCAGCAGCTTGGCGGCGACCGTCGGGGTGACGCTGATCGTCACGGCATCCGGCCGGGCGAGAAGCCGTCCGGTCGCCTCACTGAGCGTATCGAAGGCACGGGTCACATCGGCAAGATAGGCAGCGCCCTGCGGGGTCAGAGCCAGTCCGCGCGGCAGGCGCTGAAACAGCATCAGGCCGAGTTGATCTTCCAGCGCGCGTACCTGTTGCGCCACCGCCCCCTGTGACACCCCCAGTTCCTCGGCAGCGGCGCGGAAATTCAACCTGCGGCCAGAGACTTCGAAGGCGCGGAGCGCATTCAGCGGCGGCAGCTTGCGGCGGGGTTTGACCATGGGATTTTCCGGAGGCTTTCCAGTAGATTTTCTACAGTCTGACATGTTTCTTTCTGAGGCGAAAGTCAGCGCTGTCTCTGGCATACTGCTTGGCAATTCAACGATTGGAGGCTCGGATGTCTAAAGAAAAAGTCGCTCTCATCACTGCAGGCGGTTCCGGCATGGGTGCCGCCGCAGCAAGGAAACTGGCTGCGGATGGCTATCGCATTGCGGTGCTCTCCTCGTCGGGCAAGGGCGAGGCGCTCGCCAAAGAATTGGGCGGTGTCGGCGTCACCGGCTCGAACCTGGTGAACGACGATGTCAAGCGGCTCGTCGATCTGGCGATGGAGAAATGGGGGCGGATCGACGCGCTGGTCAATTCCGCTGGCCATGGGCCGCGCGCGCCGATCCTCGAAATTACCGATGAGGACTGGCACAAGGGCATGGAGGTCTACTTCCTCAGCGCCGTGCGGCCGATCCGCCTGGTCACGCCGATCATGGAGGCCCAGGGCGGCGGCGCCATCGTCAACATCTCAACGGCATGGGCTTTCGAGCCGTCGGCGATGTTCCCCACCTCGGCCTTCGCCAGGGCCGGGCTGGCAAGCTTCACCAAAATCTTTTCCGATACCTATGCGGCGAAGAACATTCGCATGAACAATGTCCTGCCCGGCTGGATCGACAGCCTGCCCGCCACCGACGAGCGGCGCGACAGCGTGCCGATGGGCCGCTATGGCACGGCCGAGGAAATCGCCGCAACGGTTGCCTTCCTGCTGTCTGAGGGCGCCGGCTACATCACCGGCCAGAATATCCGCGTCGACGGCGGCATTACCCGCTCCGTTTGACGCCATGGAGACCGATTATGAAGCGTCGCCGTTGAACCTCGCCGATATAGACGCTTCGGCATGGCGAGAGCTGGAAGCAGCGGCAGCAAACCCGCAGTCGGGTTTCCGGTTCTTGAACCTCTGCTCCGTCGATGCGGAGCAGAGGCCGCAGGCGCGCATGGTGGTCCTGCGGCGCGCCGACGGGTCATTGCGGGTTCTGGAATTTCACACTGATATGCGCAGCCCGAAGTGGCGGGAGTTTTCGGCAAATCCGCATGCCACGGTCCTTGGCTTCTGCCCGCAGACGCGGTTGCAGTTTCGGCTGCAGGGGATGGTCGAACTGCATGCAGCCGGCAGCGATCAGGCCAAGGCCGCCTGGGACAAGCTGTCCCCTTGGACGCGGACAACCTATGCCGGCGGTCCGCCCGGGGACGAGCGTGCCTTTGACGCCGTCGACGCGGCGGCTCTGTCGAAACCTTCGGATGAGGCTGAGGGAAAGCCGCATTTCGGCCTGCTGATCTTTCGCGCCCGGACGCTGGACTGGTTCGAGTTGCGCCAGCAGGACAATCGAAGGGCGCTGCTGACCTATGACGAGACAGGCGCTCTTGCAGCCTGTCGATGGGCTAATCCATGATATGGGGCCACGATATGGGGCCACGATATGGGATGGGCGCGCCCTCACGGGCGCAGCCGAACGACGATCGAAGCTCCCGGGAGGCTCAACTGTTCAGCCATTGCCTCCAGATCTTTCCCATCCGTTCCCGCCAGCACAATGCGGCCATCCATGATAGGCTCCCTCATCCAGGGTTCCATGACGACTGTATCTTTGACCAGCAACTGCGTTTGCCGTCCCAATGCGGCTTGCGTGAAATCGCGGAATTTGGCGGCGCTTTCCGGAGTGAGCAGGATATTCAGGCCTTGGTCATAGGACACAGGGGACCTGGCAACCTCCGCGCTTTTCACCTCGAGCGAGACAGGCGCGATCGCCTTGCCTTCGTCACTGCCTGTCGCAACGGCCGTTTCTTGCGCTGCCGGCGGCACCTGCTTGGTTGACAGCTCGTCCAGGATGCCCGGCCCGGCCTTTTCAGATGGCAGCGGCTCGACATGCAGATCGGGCGTCTGCAAGACCTTGGCCGTCAGCACAGCGGGGAGCGGCAAGCGTGCCGGCATGTCCTCTCGCAGGATGTGGGTGTATGTGCGCAACACAAACCCGCCGGTGGTCACGCTGACGATCTCGGTGGCTTCGACCGCCGAGCCATCGTCCAGCGACACCACGAATTTGACGCTTCGGGTTTTGCCGGCGCGTTTGATGGAAGCCAGCTGATCGGCGGTAAGGTTCTTTACCCGTTCGGGAAAGGCCGCCATCATCTTTGCCATCGCCGGCTCCTGCGCTTGGCTCAAAGCTGCAGGGTCGAATTCTTCCGAGACGGAAAGAGTTGCCGTATGGGAGGCCGCGTCGGTGGACTCAAGGGTCCAGGTCGACGTCACGGCGACATTGACGCCATTATAATCCTCGATCCGCGACCCCACCGCGGCTTGCCCGATCTGCATGACCTGGTCCTGATAGAATTGTCCCGACGCGAGCAGCTGCGACTCCGGCACCAAGGCGGTGACAATCAGCAGCGGGTTTTGCTCTATCTTGCCGATGATGCCATTGACCCCGTTCTCTCCACCCGGCGCATTGGCGGCCATCTCCCGCATATGCGCCAGGATCCGATCGACGCCGACTGGATTGCTGGGGAAGCCGTTCAAATCCGTTTCGAGCTCGAGCGTGCTGGTGCCAGAGGCTGCCAGGGAGTTCCGATAGAGCAGGTTCATCTGATAGCTGTCGGCAGGGCCCGTGGTGCCTTCCGGCAGCTCGGCGTTGAGCGACCAACGAACCCGCATACCGGCTTCATCCCGCGACAAAACCGTCATGCGTGGGTGAAATACGCCCCGCGCCGTCACCGAGGCGCCTGAATTGTCGAACCAAAACGACATATCGCTTTCGGTTGCTTTTTGAACGCTGTAGCCACGCTCGACGCCGGTCGCCGGCCCATAGCCGGGGATGGTGACGCCGTCGTCGGACCATGCCGGACCGGAGAGCGCGACGCCGACGCAAAACCAGACCACTCTTTTCCAGTGCGATGATTTCATGCTGCCTAGCCTCTGACATCCCTGCCAACACTTTAGCAGGAAGACCTCGGTGATATAAGATCAGGACTAAGAATATTTTCCTAGCCCATGGATCGTTCCCGCGCTAGGTTGCACGCAATGCAACCATGGAATGCCGGATGTCGAGCAAATTTTTCCCTATCGGCGAGGTGATCGCCTCGACGAGCTTTGGCCGTCGCCTGCAGAATTCCCGGCCTCGCAAGGTTGGCGTCTTGCCGAAGGGGCGGACGGCAATGAGGGCGAGGGGCTGATGGTGGAATTCAACCCGCGTGACAAGAGCCGAACCAGCGCCGGAAAGACGCGGGCGATGGTGCGCAAGCATACCGCTCCGCCCGGCGGGACGGATGACGGCAGCCTGCGCTGGCAATGGTTGACGATCCAGCTGCTGGAATCGCCGGCTTTCACGACATTGAGCGCCAATGCCTGTCGCGCCTTCTTCCGCATCGTCATCGAACACACATCGCACGCTGCCTTGGAAAACGGCAAGCTTATCGTGACCCATCCCCAATTCGTGTCCTACGGCGTCACCGGCGAATATGTTGCCGATGCGCTCGATGAGCTGGAATATAAGGGGCTGATCAAAGTTCGCCGCGGCCGGGCAGGCAACGGGGTCGCGCATCCCAACCGGTTCACGCTGACTTTTGTGGGAGACTATGAAGGTGCGCCACCCACCGATGAGTGGCAGCGGTGCACGGCTGAAAACTGCCGGAAATGGTCCGAGACCGACCGCAAACTTGCCGCCGACAAACGCGGGCACGTCGGCAGGAAGAAAAAAATCCCACTTCGGGATCCCGAAATTCCCCCGCTTCGGAATCCCGAAATCCGCCGCGCTTCGTGAGCGGTGACCCTTGGGAAATATTCAAGGATTTCAATGCCCCAACCAATTTCGGGATTCCGAAGTGCTATATAGAGTCTGGTGGGAATTACCTAACGAAGGCACTTTGCCACGATCAGAAACTCCGTCTCCCGCCCGCCGATCCTTCCGGCCGAAACCGTGCGAAGCAGAAGGCCGAAAGCCTCATAGAGCCAATAAAGCGGAGGAATTCGGTCCTTGAGCGCAAACACCTACGTCGACACATACTCGCCGACGAAGACGATATCCATGCCGAGCTCCTTCAGTGTCCCGGCAATCTCGGAATGCGATGCTTCTGCGGCGTGCTCGACGCGAAAGGGGGCATAGCCCGGCTTTCCGGCGTTTTTCTGCCGCAGGACGTAGCGATAGAACAAGACGTGGCTCCACCAGGGCGTCAGGTCGGTGAAAATCCCTTTGGCCGAACTCAGGATCGGACCCTTGACGAACACCAGGCCACCGGGAGACAGGGTGTCATGGGCTCTCAACAAGGCGGAGCGCGGGCTTTCCAAATGCTCGAGAACGTCCCAGAAGACACAGGCGTCGAAGTGACGATCTCCGTAGTCGACGGTTTGCGCATCGCCGAGGATCCGGTCAGAAGCGTCGCGGTTCTTCTCGAGCTGCTCCTTCGAGATGTCCAGGACCGTATATCGGGCACCCTCCAAGGGGATATGGGTGCGAGAGCCGCCCCCGACCTCAAGGATATCTGCGTTTATCTTGCTGGAAAATGCAGATCGCGCGTGCGACAGCGCGTCGTTCACCCACGGCGAAGCCATAATCCTTCTCCCCCGGAGAGATTAGTGTCTACGCCCATAAGCATGCATTAATATAATATTTAAGCAATATTTAAACTTCTGGTACCGCGGCGCCCTTCCGGGCCACAAGCATTAGTTTCGCGCAACCTTGCTGATGTAAGCGCAGATCTGATGATCTCAGAGGCGGTTAGGCCGGAGGAATGCATGACGGTGGGAATTTTTCGGGCTCTGGCTGCCCTGGCGATGGTGACGGCGCTTGCCGGCTGCATCGACCATGCCAATGATCCGGTGCTCCTGGCGGTCGGCGTGCCGGTCAATCCGCCGCCTGTTGCACACGGCATCTGCATGACCGACGGCAACGCCATGTATCGTGAGGCGAGGAGCCAGTATCAGCTGCGCGCCCAGCTGACCGGTTATGCGCAAGCCGATGAACTGGAGGCGGAGACGATAGCGCGGGCTGCGGCCCACCGGCAATATGTCGCCTGCCTCTCCGGTCAAGGCTACCGGACATTATACGCGAATTGAGAACAGAGAATTCGCAATTCCGCCCTGCGCCGTTTGAGCGCTGCTGCCGATCGCAGCTTTTCACGTTTTTTGGCGTTTTGGTCACGCCGGATCGCCTGCAATCACGAGTTTAGGAAGTTGCATGCGAGCCCGGAACTCGGCGGGTGGGAAAGGCATTGTCATCAGGTAAATCCACTAAGGAGGGTTTATCATGAAGATGCTCAGACTTGCCCCTTCCACCGTCGCGCTCAGTGCCTTTCTCGCCCTCGCGTCGATTGCCCCAGCGCAGGCAGCCCCCATCCAGGCGGTTCGGCCGCCCGATGTCCAAGCCGTAAAAATGGTGCAATATAAACCACATGCCGGATCCTGGCATGGCTATCAAGGCTTTCGCAGCGAGCGGCCCGGCACCCGCCGTCATTCCGATGGCTACTGGTATCCACTTGCCGCCTTCGGCGTCGAGGCCGGCACCACGGGCTCGATCGTCCGCCAGCCGGTGAACCGACCTGCAGCCCCGGAAATGTGCAACCCTACGTTCTCAGGATCGATCGGTCCCGGCAGTATGCCCTGCGATAACGGCTATTGAGCCGGCAAATGAAAGAGGCGGCGATGAGCCGCCTTTTTCTCGATCATGGGGCCGCTCACATATCCGTGACCTCGGCTTTGGCACCGTAGATTGTGACAGATCGTTTTCCTAACTCCGGGGCGTAAATTCGCTGAATCCTCCCAAGGAGACGATTATGACAACGACTTTCAAGACCGGCCTGATAGCCGCCGCCCTCGGTGCAATCCTCGGCCTCTCGGCCTTTTCAGCCGCGGCAGCTCCCCTCCAGTCGAGCGCGACAGAGCAGGGTACAGCCACCCGTCCGGTTACCCAGCAGCAAACCAGGCTTGAACATGACAGGCGCACGACCGGTTCGATCGGCGAGCGCGGGGAAAGAATGGGCTTGACCCACTATATGGCGAACCCGAAAAAGCCCCTCAACATGGATTGCAAGCTCGGCTTCAACCCGACGAGCAGCTCCAGCTGCAATTATTGACGCAGCGCACGACCGTTCGCGGACGTAGATGTGGGCCGACTCTGTCGGCAATCTGGAGGCGGCCGTTGGGCCGCCTCTTGCGTTGAGGGCAGCGGTCAGCCGGACTGGCCTGTCCCTGCGCAATCATTCTTCATGAGATTTGCATCAGCTGCAAAAATGCAGTAAATACAAAATTACACTGTGTTTCGACAGGAAAAGTCGAGGCAATCGCCTGTTCAGGCAGGAGATTGCCGGTTCTGCCTTGGAATTGCCATGCTCGCCGCGATGGTCGCTTTGCATAATCAATTGAATTTCAGACAGGTGGGATAGTCATGACCGCAAAGGCTGCATGCGCCGATTTCCTGCATTTTTTCCGCTCCTGGATTAGCAATCCGCTTCGGGTCGCGGCCATCGCGCCGTCGGGCGATTCGCTTGCCAGGATCATGACCAGTGAAATTGCCGCACTCGACGGGCCGATCATCGAGCTCGGCCCCGGCACCGGCGTTTTCACCCGGGCGCTGCTGGCGCGCGGCGTCAGCGAAGCGGACCTGACCCTGATCGAATACGGTCCGGAGTTCATCACTTCGCTGCAGGCGCGGTTCCCGACGGCGCGCGTGTTGCAGATGGATGCGGCCCATCTCGCCCATGCCGATATTTTCGAAGGCGAACCGGTTGGCGCCGTTATCAGCGGCCTGCCGCTTCTGTCCATGTCGCCGCGCAAGATCGCCTCGATCCTGGCCGGCGCTTTCGCCTATATGCGGCCGGGTGGGGCGGTCTACCAATTTACCTATGGTCCACGCTGCCCGGTGCCGCGGCCAATCCTCGACCGTCTCGGCCTGAAGGCTGTGCGCATCGGCGGCACGGTGCGCAACCTGCCGCCGGCCTCGGTCTACCGGATTTCCCGCCGCAAGCCGCTGGAGCTGTCGCGCGACCGCTTCAGCTATCGTGAGAGCGAAGCCGAACTCGACGATGTCGCCGCCTTTTCCAACGAGGCCGGCGGCTGAACGATGATGCCGGGCAGGAATGGCTGACAGCAAGCGGACGGCAGCGACGGAAGGCAGGCGGCAACGCAAGCGGCGGCAGACCCGCGAGCGCATCGAGCAGGCGGCGATGAGCCTCTTTCTCCAGCGCGGTTTCGAGGCCACGACCATCGAGGACATCACCGAGGCGGCCGATGTCTCCAAGCGCAGTTTCTTCGACTATTTCCCCTCCAAGGAAGAGGTGGTTTTCGCCTGGCAGGATGGCTTCGCCGATCGGCTGATGGCCGAGATCGCCGCAAGGCCGGCGGAGGAACCCTCGGTGGCTGTGGTCGAGGCGGCGATCACCGCCACCGTCATCGCCTCTGTCGACGAGCGCGGCCTGGCGCTCAGCGAACTCATCCGTCGCACGCCGGCGCTGAAGGCCCGCGACCAGGTGAAATATGCCAGGCTCGAACAGAAGCTCGCCGAGGCGCTGCTTCTGCGCAAGGGAAACGATCCGGGCGAGCGGTCGCGCATGCGCGTGCTTGCAGCGGTCGTCATCGGTGCGCTGCGCGTCGGCGGCGAACTCTGGCAGCAACGCGAGCCTGGCGCCTCGCTGCACGATTTCGCCCATGAGATCTTCGCCGGGCTCTGGAAAATCCTGGCGGAATTCGGCAACGAGGCAAAGAACAGGTTTTGAAAGCCGGCTTCGCCGGCGGCAAATTGCCTGGCGCCGCGATATGGCCGCGCGCATACGGCGTGCCGCGCATCTTTTTATAACGGCAGCAAGCGCCGGCTCATTGCATCTGGCAACCCTCCGGCCCATCTCCTGTCAAGGCGCGCGGCAATGCTTCCGCCCACGAACAGATTTTTGAGTATCCCACACCGAATTTAGCGCCTGCCAACGGCGACCCAGTTTCAGGCGATCAGTTTCTCCGGCTTTGAACCTATTGATCAAGAGAGGAAAGACCATGTCCAGTCATAACGCAGCCAAGTCAGGCAGCTTCAAGATCGGCGGCGATATCGAGATCAACCGTCTCGGTTTCGGCGCCATGCGCGTTACCGGTGACGGCATCTGGGGCGAGCCCGCCGATCATGCCGAATCCATCCGCACGCTGAAGCGCCTGCCCGAACTCGGCGTCAACTTCATTGATACCGCCGATTCCTACGGTCCCGATATTTCCGAATGGCTGATCAAGGAAGCGCTGCATCCCTATGGCGCCAAGTCCGTCGTCGCCACCAAGGGCGGCCTGACCCGTCACGGCCCCAATCTCTGGCTGCCGGTGGGCCGCCCGGAATATCTGATCCAGCAGGCGCATAAGAGCCTGCGCAATCTCGGGCTCGAGCAGATCGATCTCTGGCAGCTTCACCGCATCGATCCGAAGGTGCCGGCCAAGGAACAATTCGATGCGATCAAATCGCTGCTCGATGCCGGCCTCATCCGCCATGCCGGCTTAAGCGAAGTCTCCGTCGCCGACATCGAAGCGGCCTCGAAACACTTCAAGGTGGCGACCGTCCAGAACCGCTACAATCTCGTCGATCGCACCAGCGAGGACGTGCTCGATTATTGCACCAAGCACAATATCGGCTTCATCCCCTGGTACCCGCTTGCTGCCGGCGATCTCGCCAAATCAGGCTCGCTGCTCGACACGATTGCCAAAAGCACAATGCCGCGCCGAGCCAGATCGCGCTCGCCTGGGTGCTGAAGCGCAGCCCGATCATGCTGCCGATCCCCGGCACCTCCAAGGTCAAGCATCTCGAAGAAAACGTCGCCGCCGTCGATATCACCCTGTCGGACGAGGAATTCTCGGCGCTCGATGCCGAGGGCCGGAAGGCGTTTAAGGCGGCGTGAAGGAAGCTGACTGGCGGCGCAGGTGGCTGCCCTTCACCTAACCCTATCCCCGTTTTACGGGGAGAGGGGACGTGCCCTGCGAGAGGTTTGTGGGGAACGGAGAGCTTGCGGCTTGCCCCCTTCGCCCCGCGCGCGGGGAGAAGGTGCCGGCAGGCGGATGAGGGGCGAGCCATCGGCGATCCGTCAGGCCTAAATTTTCCGCACAATTTTGACCATCTGGTCAAACATGCTGCAAAATGAGGCGGTGGCCTGTTAATTTCAGGGCAAGCCTTGCATCCAGTGCATTGCTGCATTGCGGTATTTTCGCTGTTCCTGCTCGCATGAACGCGGTACATGTATCTCCGTAAGCAGCGCACTCCTCCTCCCAGCGCTCTTACATCGGACTGACAACACTCCTCCTCCCAGTTGTCAGTCAGGATCAAGAGCCCGACGCACCTCCTCCCGCGTCGGGCTTTTTTCTTTTTCCATCCCAGATCTCAATCGCGCGCAATTTGACTCGGCAAGCACCGTCGGCCTATTTGAACGGGCGCCGCCTGCCGGTGCGTGCACCGGTTGGAGTTTAGTCATGATCGGCAAATGGCGCGGCCCGCGGGCGGCTATGACAGGTCTTGTGCTTGTGGCGTTTGCGCTCGCCGGCTGCGGCGGCAGGCCGGTCGGTGTCATGCAGGCGGCCGGCAGCGTTCCGCCGGGCACCTCGAAAGTCGATCTTCTCGTGGCGACGACACGCGCTGCCGACGACAATCCCGCCGTGCTTTTCTCAGGCGAACGTGGCACCGGGCTCACCGTCAACGCCGTCGATGTCTCGATCCCGCCGGAAGCCAATCGCAAGGTCGGCCAGGTGCAATGGCCGAGGCGGCTGCCGGCCGACCCCTTACGCGATTTCGTCACCGTGTCGGTCGATCCGCTCGAAGGCGAGCGGGCCGGCGAGACCTGGCTGAAAGGCCATATGCCTAAGAGCCGCCGGGTGCTGGTCTTCGTGCACGGCTTCAACAATCGTTATGAGGACGCTGTCTACCGCTTCGCCCAGATCGTCCATGATTCGCATGCCGACGTTGCCCCCGTCGTCTTCACCTGGCCCTCGCGCGCCAGCATCTTCGATTACAATTACGACAAGGAAAGCACCAACTATTCCCGCGACGCGCTGGAAGAGCTGCTGACCCGCACCGCCGCCAATCCCGCCGTCAGCGACGTCACCATCATGGCCCATTCGATGGGCACCTGGCTGACCGTCGAAGCGCTCAGGCAGATGGCGATCCGCAATGGTCATGTCGCGTCCAAGATCAACAATGTCATCCTCGCCTCGCCGGATCTCGATGTCGACGTCTTCGGCCGCCAGTTCGCAAGCCTCGGCAAGGACCGGCCGCACTTCACCATCTTCGTCTCCAGGGACGACCGGGCGCTCGCGCTGTCGCGGCGCATCTCCGGCAATGTCGATCGGCTCGGCCAGATCGATCCCTCCGTCGAGCCCTACCGCAGCAAACTCGAGGCCGCCGGCATCACCGTGCTCGACCTCACCAAGCTCAAGGGCGGCGACCGGCTGAACCACGGCAAATTCGCCGAAAGTCCGGAAGTGGTGAAGCTGATCGGCGACCGGTTGATCGCCGGCCAGACCATCACCGATTCCAATGTCGGCCTTGGCGAAGCCGTCGGCGCGGTGGCGATGGGCGCTGCCCAGACGGCCGGAAGCGCCGTCAGCGTCGCCGTCAGCACGCCGATCGCCATCTTCGATCCGCGCACCCGGCGCAACTACGACGCCCAGCTGAAGCGTCTCGGCCAGTCGATGGACAATACCGTCGGTTCGGTCGGCGACAGCGTCGGCGCCGGCCTGCCGGAAAGCCAGTAAAAATTCCACAAAGCAATTCCAGCAAAAGCGCATGGCGGTTTTGCGTTTCGGAATTGCGAAAACAAAGAGATAGAGAATTTCCGTGCTTCGGAGAAAACGGAAATCTCTAGGCATGACCAGCGATCTGATATATCAGGTTGGCGAACGGCAATTCTGTCTGCCGTCTGGGTGGGGTTGATCGCATGGCGGATGAGACGAAGAAGAGGGTGGTTGTCGTTGGCGCAGGCGTGATCGGCGCCTCGATCGCCTTCGAGCTGCAGCGGCGTGGCCTTGAAGTGACGCTGGTCGACAAGGCTGAGCCGGGACGCGGCACGTCATTCGGCAACATGGCAAGCATCGCGCTCGATTTTGTCGCCGGTTCCGGCCCTTCGACCTGGAAGAAAATGCCCGGCTGGCTGCTCGATCCGGAAGGCCCGGTCTGGCTGCGGCCCTCCTATGCGGCCAGGATGCTGCCCTGGTTCCTGCGTTTCCTCGCCGCCGGCCGGCCGTCGCGTCTGCGGCAGATCGAGGATGCCGGCATGAGCCTGTCGCTCCGCGCGCTCGCCGATTTCAGGCAGATGCTCGAGGCGATCGGTGCCTCTGAGATGATGACCGAGGAGGGCTGCCTGGCGATCTACGAGACCGAGGCGGAATTTGCCGCCGATCGCGGCCACCTCGCCATGATGCAGCGCTACGGCCTCGAATTCGAGGTGTTGAGCAACGGCGCCATTCAATATTACGAGCCGGCGCTTTCGCCTTCGATCGCCAAAGCCGTGCTACTGCCCGACAACAAGTCGATCCGCGATCCTTACAGACTGGTGGTGAAACTCTTCGACGCGGCGAGAGCTGCCGGCACGATTTTCGTCTCCGGCGCGGTCAGGAATATCGAGCGCAGGGGCAATGGCACCGCCGTCGTTCTCCTCGAAGATAACAGCCGCATCGAGGCGGATTCGGTGGTGTTCGCCGCCGGCGTCCACACCCGCTTCCTCGCCGCAAAGCTCGGCGAGCCGATCCCGCTCGAGACCGAGCGCGGTTATCACACCCAGATCATGAAGCCCGGCATCGCCATGCGCTATTCGGTGATCTGGCCGCATCGCGCCTTCATGGTGACGCCGACGGCCGGCGGCATCCGTGTCGGCGGCAATGTCGAACTCGCCGGTCTCGATGCCGCCCCCGATTTCCGCCGTCCGCGGGTGCTGGTGCGCCATGCCCAGCGGGCGCTGCCCGGCCTGAAGGTCGAGGAGACGACGGAATGGATGGGCCATCGCCCGGCGCTGCCCGACACGATCCCGATCATTTCGCCGTCGTCGAAACTGCCGGGGGTCTTCTATGCGACCGGCCACGGCCATCTCGGCCTGACCTATGCGGCAACGACAGCCCGGCTGATCGGCGATATGATGACCGGCATCGAACCGCCGGTCGACATGACCCCGTTCCGCATAGACCGATACTAAAGCATCGAACCTTCGACAGTTACGTCTGAACTGGAGTTTTCAATATGAGATGGAAGCGCACGATCCAGCTGCTGGACGTTCATGCCGAAGGCGAGATCGGTCGCGTCGCAATCGGCGGCGTGCCGAAGATCCCCGGCGAAACCATCGCCGCCCAGCTGCATTGGCTGAACACCGATCCGAAGGGCGACGAGCTGCGCCGCTTTCTCTGCCTGGAGCCGCGCGGCGCCCCGATCGGCTCGGTCAACCTGCTGCTGCCGGCGCGCCACCCGGAGGCGGATGCCGCCTTCATCATCCTCCAACCCGACCAGGCGCATGCCAGTTCCGGCTCGAACTCGATCTGCGTGACGACGGCGCTGCTCGAATCCGGCATCGTCGAGATGCAGGAGCCGGAGACGACAGTCACGCTCGAAACTGCGGCAGGCCTCGTCAAGGCGACGGCAACCTGCCGCGACGGGCGCTGCGAGAAGGTCCGGCTGACCATGGTGCCCTCCTTCGTGCATGAGCTCGATGTCGCAATCGACACGCCTCATTGGGGAAGGATCAAAGCCGATCTCTGCTATGGCGGCATCTTCTATGCGCTCGTCGATGTCGATCAGATCGGTCTGAAGATCGAGAAGGCCAATGCCTCCGGGCTGGTCCAGGCCGGCATGATCCTGAAAGAACTGATCAACCGCGATATCAAGGTCGTCCATCCCGAAATCCCGGCAATCTCTGGCGTCGCCTATGTGATGTTCCGCGACACCGAGGCCGACGGCACGGTGCGCACCTGCACCACCATGTGGCCGGGCCGGGCCGACCGCTCGCCCTGCGGCACCGGCAATTCCGCCAATCTCGCCACGCTCCATGCCCGCGGCAAGGCCAAGGTCGGCGATGTCTTCACCTCGAAATCGATCATCGGTTCGCAATTCGAAGTCGGGCTGCAGGCGGTAACCGAGGTGGCCGGCCGCCCGGCGGTGATCCCGACCATCACCGGCCGCGGCTTCACCTTCGGCCTGACCCAGGTGGCCCTCGACCCCTTCGACCCGCATCCCTTGGGCTTCGCGCTCACGGACGTCTGGGGGCCGTCGGCCGGCGATATTTGACGTTCAGGGCAGGGCGCTTGAAGCGCGAAACAATTTTCCGGCGGGGTCCTGCATATCGAAGCGGACCACCGTGCCCCTCGAAAGCTAGACATGTCCGACCGTCTTGCCTGCCGGACCAGTTGCTGTCCTGCTTCGGGGTGGTCAGGAAGTGCTGAGCGACTCCAGCGACGAGGAAGCCGCACTTGCCGAAAACCAGATAGATCCAAATGAAAGCGGTGCGCGGATACTGACATTCTATTCCGCGCCACCGGCTCTCTTCACCGCGGCATGAGCCGGCGCGGCCATCATGGCCGCTCAAGCCTTTGCTCGGTCAGTTGATCGCGCTCGTTTCTGGCCGCTTAAACCGAAGAGCTTCACGAAGAGAGGTCTCGATTGCCTCACGCAACGCATGGCCGCCGCGCACGGTACCTTTTTTGTCGAGCCACTGGGCGGCGTTTACCAGAATTAATCCCTCACGCTTGAGAATTTCCTGCGCTCGCTGAATAACCCACAGCTCCAGCGCCTGGTCGTTTGGCATCATGCCCTCCTTTCACCAAATCATTCGGTGGGTCCTTACGGTTGGTATTTATATACAAATTGCCCATGTCTCAGGACCGATGAAATTGGATGATCGAACCCGCCGCCAACTATCGAGCGTCATTGGGACAGCGTTTGCGTAAACGGGATAGGTAACGGGCCATCCGGGGCATTCCTTGCACTATAGCTACCTGCGCGTCATTCGGCTCCAAGCCGCTCATGACCAACTCGCTGATCCTTTAAATCGAAAATCGGTTCACGAGATTTGCGGGTACCGCGATCCACGAACTGACAGGGTGGCTTGCAGGGGCGAACAACCACCTTTGGAGAAAACGCCTTTTATTGTCGAGTTCGGACTGAAGGTGACGAGGCAGTTCGGTATCAGGATAGATTTCGCGAGGTGGATTCGGTCGGCGTTCCGGGGCTCGCCCGCTGCCCCGCACCTGACGTTCCGGGCGGATCGTCCCATCAACCGCGTTGCAAAATCCTGGTGTTGACGTGACCTGCGGTGATCTCCTCGATCGGCACAGGTCTGCCAAGCAGATATCCCTGGCCGATGTCGCAACCGAGGTCCTGAAGCCGCTGACGCTGGCTCTCCTCTTCGATGCCTTCGGCCGTTATCGTCACGCCAAGTCCGGCGCCGAGAGCGATAATGGCCTTGATCACCTTGTCCTGCTTGTCATTGCTCTCGAACGAGGCGACGAAACTCCTGTCGATCTTGATCTTGTCGAACCGGTAGTTCGACAGTTGGGAGAGGCTGGAATAGCCTGTTCCAAAGTCGTCGAGAGCAATCCTCACCCCCGCATTCACCAGATCGTCGAGGACGATCCGTGCCGTGACGGCGTCCTGGATGATGGCGCTCTCCGTTACCTCAAGCTCGACCCTGTACGGGGGAAGACCGACATCGCCCAATATCTTGAGAATTCGCAGGCCCAGCAACGGGTCGCTCAGTTGGATCGGAGAAAGGTTGAACGACAGGACGAGATCATTTGGCCAGGAAAGCGCATCGGTGCAGGCGCAGCGAAGCAACTGATCCGTCAATTCGACGATCAGGCCGGCTTGCTCTGCCACGGGAATGAATTCGCTCGGCGGGATGAATTCGCCGGAGGTCGTTTTCCAGCGCGCCAGCGCCTCGAAGCCGATAATCTTGTTCGCCTTCAGGTCCACGAGCGGTTGGTAATAGGGAACGATATCAGCCTTCCGGATGGCTGCTCGCAGATCCCCTTCCATGCGAATCCGTTTTGCCAACTCCTCCTGCATCGACGGCACGAAGGGCATCACCAAATCGCGCCCCTGCTTTTTCGCCACAGACATCGCACAGTCGGAATGTCGAACGACTTGACCGAGGTCGTCGCCGTTCTCCGGATAAAGCGCCAAGCCGACGCTGGCGCCGAGATCAACGACGACACTATTGAATGTGAAAGACTTGCCGATCACGCTGACGATGCGGCTGCCCAAAGCGGCAGGATCGGGATTTCCCATCCGCCGCGCCAGAACGACAAACTCGTCTGCCCCAAGGCGGAAAACGTGCTCACGCGGAAAGAGGGCGGAGAGCCGCTGAGCAACAGCCTTCAGCACCACATCACCGTGATCGCGCCCCAGCAGGTCATTGACCTTCTTGAAGCCGTCGAGATCGATGCTGAACACGGCATAGGTTTCCTCTGACCTTTGATCGATCATCGCCTGCGCGCACACGGAATCCAGAAATCTGCGATTGGGCAGCTCGGTCAGCGTGTCATGACAGGCAATCCAGTCAACGTTCTTTTCGGCCTGCAGCCTGCGGCTGACCTCAAGCGAAAGATCCCGGATCCGCAACGCGGAATAGATCAGTCCCAGAAACCCGGAGATGCTGATTGCGAGGAGCGCGTGGTCGAGGGGATAGCCATGATGCCGCTCGACAAACCCATCCAATCCTTCATGCCAATGCAACCGCCAGGATAGGCAGAAGAGAAGCAGGAAGATCGAGATCCAGACCAAAATCTCCATCTGCGGTCTGGTTGGCTGGATGCGAGGCATGGGAAGGCTCCTGTTGGGTGAAGAACCATCATGGCCAGTTCGCAGGACCGCATCGTCCCCTAGATATTTTCCAACACCGCCACAATTCATTCGGGCGGAATTAAGCAGGCCGGCTTTTGCCGTCGTTGATCAAGCGCACAGCACCGACCAGCCCGTAAGACTATCTGAACTTCGAACGTTAATGGTGGGTTGCCTTGACGCCGCCGCCGGCATTTCGCTGCGCAGAACGGACAGCTTCCCCGCAAACTGGATCGAGTGTCACCGATCGAAAGCGTGGCGCAGGCCATTGAAAGGTAGGGGTAACACTCCAGTGTCCGAGACCATGGAGCCGTTCTGCCGCGGATCCTTCGCGTCGACGGAGCATGGATCGCCCAGCGACAAAATGTTTCCTGCCGAGTGAAGACCCGTGCTTTCGGCCGTTACAAACTGAACTTGCCGATGGATTGAATACAATATGTATGCAACATGGCGATGCCTGCCTGCCTGTTTGGCCAGGCTGAGATGGAGAAAAAATGACTGAGACAGCCACCATGTCGATCAGCCAACTGCACGAGTTGGTTGAAGCAATCTTTCGGCGGGCCGGGTTGAATGCGGTGCAGGCAGTTGCATTGACGAATGTCATTGTGGCTGGCGAGCGCGACGGCTGCAAATCTCACGGCATCTACCGCATCGAGGGCGCCTTGCGCACGGTGAAAGCGGGAAAAGCCAAGCCCGATGCCATTCCGGCGATAGCCCCGCAGGCAAGTTCCGGTATCGTGACGGTTCAGGGGAATGGCGGGTTTGCAAATCCCGCCTTCGAGCTTGGCGTGCCGCTGCTTGCTCAATCGGCGCACGCGTCGGGAATAGCGGCGTTGGTTGTCAATGATGTCGTCCACTTTTCCGCGCTCTGGTCTGAGGTGGAGGCCCTGACCGGACAAGGCCTAGCGGCGATTGTCATGTGCCCGAGCTATGCCGCGGTTGCTCCGGCAGGCGGCAGCAAGCCACTGCTGGGGACCAACCCGTTCGCCTTCGGCTGGCCGCGAGGGGACAAGCCGCCCTACGTTTTCGACTTCGCGACATCCATGGTGGCCCGAGGTGAAATTGAACTTCATCGCCGCGCCGGCAAGCAGCTGCCTGAAGGCTGGGCAATCGATGCGCACGGCGCCCCGACCACCGATCCTGATGAAGCTCTCGCCGGCGCAATGCTGCCCTTCGGCGGCCATAAGGGCTCGGCCATAGGAACGATGATCGAATTGCTTGCCGGGGTCATGATCGGTGATCTGACAAGCCCTGAGGTGCTGGATTATCTCGGGACGACGACACTGTCACCCGTGCATGGCGAACTGATCATCGCCATGTCGCCGAAGGCGTTTTCGGCGGGCCGTCCGGGTGACCCGTTTGCGCGCGCAGAAGCGCTGTTCGACGCAATCATCGGCGGTGGCGCGCGGCTTCCCTCCGAACGCCGTTTCATTGCGCGCGCAAAGTCTGAAAGCGAAGGGATCACCCTGGCCTCGGCTGAATTGGAGCAGCTCAGCCGCCTTCATGACAAGGGCCTGGACGCCGTTTCTTGACGAGGTTTCGACGTGGCATGAAACCAACAGGCCCCCGAAGGAGGCCTGTTCATTGAAGGGATAAAGGATCAGGCCCTGTATTTTTCGACCGCGCCAGGCAGTTTGCTCCATCCGGCATACCAGGTGTCGAACAGCTTCAATTGGCGCTCGACATAGCCGCGCTGGCTTTCGGACAGTTCATCGGTTTCGTTGAATTGCAAGGCGTATTCCGCGTCACCCTTCAGCACCATCATGTGCTTGAAATAAAGCACGAGATCCGGACCTTCATCGAAGGACGAAAGCACGCCGAGCGCCGATTCCAGTTCGAGCGCACGCTGACGGGCATCGGGGTCGCCCTTGGCGGCAGCCTGCGAAAGATTGCACATGTGGATGACTTCCTTGGGCAGGACGCAGCCAATGCCGGTGATCGCGCCGACAGCACCGCAATTCACGAACCCATGGAAGACACAGGTATCGACGCCGATCATCAGCGACACATCATCGTCGCGGCTGGTGATGTTTTCCGCGGCATAACGCATGTCGGCTGCACCGCCGAATTCCTTGAAGCCGACGAGGTTCGGGTGGTCTGCGCGCAGGGCAAAAAACAGATCGGCCCGGGTTGCGAAGCCATAGTAAGGGCTGTTGTAAATGACGGCAGGAAGATCCGGCGCGGCCGCAAGGATGGCCTTGAAATGGTTCTTTTGGGCAGCAACAACGGTGCCGCGGGAAAGCACGCGGGGGATAACCATCAGTCCCTGAGCGCCCACTTTCTGAGCGTGCGCGGCATGGGCAACGGCTGAAGCGGTATTGACCGCGCCTGTGCCGACGATAACCGGGATGCCGGCATTGATCAGGCGCTCGACGCCTTCCATGCGCTGTTGATCAGTCAAAAGCGGCCAATCACCCATCGAGCCGCAATAGACGACCGCCGACATTCCCTGTGCGATGAGTTCTTTGCCCTTGCGCACCAGCCCGTCATAGTCGGGGCTGCGGTCATCCTTGCAGGGCGTCATCAAAGCGGGAACGACGCCCGAAAAAATCTTGGCTTTCATCGTGAAAACTCCTCGGTGAGACGAAACGGAAACGGGTGGCGGATGCGGAGCGTCGCGCCTCTATAAAAGGAATATACATCTTTGTATTTTTTTTGTCGACAAGAAATTGCCCTGTTTTTTAAAGACTGATGTCGAACCGGTCTTTCCTCGCAAACAGCTTCTGAATCTGCTCGACAATCTGTTCCGCGTGAATGCGCGCCAGCCGGTCGGCGAGGTCGGCGTCACGCGCGGCGACTGCGGCGATGATCTCTTCGTGTTCGTCGACGAATTGCTGCGGCAGCCGATCTCCATAGGACTGGTAGTACAGCCGGAGAATGCGTCGTCCATCATCGAGGATGCGATTGAAAACGGCGACGAAGTATGGATTGTGCCCGGCTTCTGCAATCGAAGAATGAAGAGCGGCGTTGGCCGCAATCATCGCCAGGGCGTCCTGGTTCGCGACGGCGGTTGCGAATTCCAATTGGCGAGCCTTGATCTCCAGCAAATCTGCAGGACGGTGATATTGCGCCGCCAGCTTTGTGGTGACGCGGTACATCAGCACCAAAGCGTCGAAGAAGGTATGCAGGTTGAGAAAGTCGATATTGGATACCATCGTCGACCGATTGGGCAGGGTATCGATCAGGCCTTCACCCGCAAGGCGGACCAGCGCTTCGCGGATTGGCGTGCGCGACATTTTGAAATGTTCGGCGAGCTGGACCTCGTCGATCGGGCTGCCGGGTGGCAGGACCAAGTCCAGAATGTCGTTGCGCAGAAGCTCGTATACGGTTTTCGCACCGGAACCGCGCTTGCGTTCAGCGGAGGGAGATTGCGTTTGCGCGGCCATTTCAAAATCCTTGTTGTCGACAACGGGTACTTTGAAACATTCACGCGGGCAACTGTTCGTGTTCTGCTCTCGTCCTTTGCAACAAGCGCAAAACTCTCGCCGCGGACGCCGGCCGGCACGCAATCGGCTATTGACAGCGGTCGATCATACCGGCAGCAGGGCTTCGCCTGTCCATCCTGCTGCTCGCGGCGTCACGCGTCCTGAAATCGCCGCTTCCACGCAGTCGCTCAGACTGGCGAGCCGCACGGCACGACCCGAGAGGCCAGGGCCGTAATGCGCATATTTTCCGGAGTTCGTGATCACCGCCTTGGTCCTGGTGGGAAACACCGGTTCGGAGATCGAGCACCAGCAAAGGTCCGGGAAAACCTGAACCCCCGCCTGACGCAACGCCGCAAGCGTGCCGTCGCCTTGAGCCTGGTCGATCACCTGTCGGCCGGCCGTGACAATCACTGCGACGCCCGGATGGCGGCGCCTTCCCATCAATGCAGTCGTCAGCGCGCCGGCCAGCGCGCGGCATTCCTCGATCGATGCATGCGGGCTCCCGATCGCGACGAGCTCGACATCTGCCGGGCCGTCATTCAATAAGCGCCACGCATCATGCATGTCCTCGACGGTGATGCTGACCTGACCGGCGTCCGGATGGACTGGCCCGTCTGCCTCGGGCGTGACCCCTGCAACGTGCAGCATTGGCGAGGCTGATGTTGTTCCGAATGCAGCGCAGAGCGCTTTCAAATCGTCTCGAGACGGGCGGGCCTGCCCAAGCCCTTTGACCAGCGGAATGCAATCCGGCGCCTTCTTGCCGATCAGATATCCGATCAGCGGCCAAAACGCGTCGTTCACGGGTTCAGGGGTTTCAACCTCGATAACCAGCCGAGCGTGCCGATTGATGTCGAGATAAACCCCGGATTCCGGGGCTCTGCCTGTCAATGCGATACAGAGATCCAGGAAGTCAGGGTGTTTGGCCGTGCGCGCACCGAGCACGGTGTTGGCGAAGATGACGGCATTGGACTCCGACCAGGCAATCGTTTCGCCGGTTTGCGGCGCGCTGTCCAAAAGATAGGGAGAACAGGTGAAGGTTGGCCGGCAGCCCATTCGCACGTAAGCGTCGGCAAGGCGTGCGGCCGGTGCGCCGAAGGACGGTGGTATCCCCTGCCTTTCCCAGTTCGCCCGATCGACCGAGATCGCATTCATCGTGGTCGGAATACGCACCCGCGCACCGAGATCGGCGATCGTCTCGGCAAAAGTCAGGTTGGCCGGACTTGCATAGATACACCCGTCGATATGGCCTTGGCTGACATCGATGAGCCGCGTGGCACCCTGCTGGGCGGCCATTGCACAAATGATCCGCATCGCCTGCATCGCGCCCGGACCATCGGCGCCACTAAGCATGCTGCGGTCTTCCTCGGTCAGTTGGAGGTCGGCGAGGGCAGGCGCAGGCAGTTGCGTATTGAGGCTCTGGGAGGTGATCACGCCACTCTCTATCGACGCCGATTGAGCCTGGGAAAGACGTCGAAAATTCTCCGGGCTGAGCCTGATGACCGGCATGGGCCTATCGAACATCTCGGCTGCTATCAGTGCACCGAGCGTCAAGACGTCTTCTGCTTCGCTGAAGACCAGAGCGGCCGGACCGCGGCCTGTCAGGATAAGGTCGAGCAACACGCCGGATCCCGTGCAGGAGCCACGGCTCGTCGGCATCATCAAAATGGCGCCGGTCAGGGAAACGCCGCGCAGCGGATGGTGCACGTCGATGACATCTCCGGTTGCCGGGTCCACGCCGCCCCAGAAGCTCAGTGCCTCCTCCGTTGCGACAACGCGGCCGGTTGCGGAGCCGTTCAAAACGATCCGCGATGCTGATGCGATGGTCATTGGCTGTCCCGTCTGCTCATTTGCTCGACTTTCGTCGTTTGCCCTTGCCAGTGGATCGTCTTGCCGACGCCAGGCAGTTCGAGCCGCCTCAAGAGCACGGATCTTCGACGGCCATGATCGTGTCGGCGCGTCTGCGGCCGGGCGTGGGGGTCGCGTGCAATGCTCGCTCCGAGCAGGTTTGCAGCAGCGCCGGATCGTCGATCACCTGTGCCGGGACTGCGTAATAGCGGCGAACCGTCACCTCCCTGCCAGCAGCGCGGTAGCGGAATGGTTCGGAGCCATCTGCCTCGAACTCTGCGCGCATCGCGGCGTCGACGCGAAGATATAACGTGCCCTTCATGACGAAGCCGAACTGCGCGCCGTTTCGCACGAGGGCGGATCCGCCGAAGAACCGCCGGACATCGATGCCGCCGGCCGGAGCGATCTGGCTGGCGAAATCGAGTGCCAGGCTGCGTGTCGCCTCGCTACCCATGGTGCTGCCCCGCCAGAGGATCGAAGAAGCCGGTGATCGTGCCGAGCCGGCCATCGGAAATCACCCCGAAGCTGGTGCCGGTTTGCAGGACGCGCTCGTCTTCGTGGCGCAGTTCCCAGCGGGCCAGCGAACGTTGATTGTGATGGAGGACGCCCAATATTTCGAACCGGCCTCCCGGTACGCTCTCCTGAAAACCGGCCATGTAAGCCGAAAGACCGGCTCGCCCGGCGATCGCTCCATTGGGATCGCAATAGGTGACATCGTCAGCGAGGCAAGCCAACATTTCCGGCTCGCGAGCGTCAGCATCCAGTGACCAGATGGCCGCATATCGGTTCCATAGTGCTTCAGGTGTCATAACAGTGTCTCCAGTTGATTGAATTCGTCTTCGATCGCCTGCCGCAGGCCGGCCTTGTCTTCGCCGCCGCGAATGAGCACGAGCAGGCCTTGATAGAAGGCAAGAAGACGGATGGCCGTGCTGGCCGCCCTGGCTCCATCCGCATCGCGAGCCAGGGTCGACTGCTCGGTGAGCCGCAAGCGGAATGTGGTGCGAAGGAGATCGAGCGCTGCCTCGACACGGGGATGCGATTTGACCCCACCTCCGAATTCCACCGCGGTGTTCGTGATCAGGCAGCCAAGGGAGCCATCATCGGGCTCATGCAGGAGCGAGAGGAACAGTTCGCGCAAGCCTTTAACTCCGCTCCCCGGCGGCGCAAACCGCTCGATCCGTCCCTCCAGGACCGCCCGGTTGTAATGTCCGAATGCCGCGTCGAAGAGGCCGGCCTTGTCGCCGAAAGCGTGATAGATGCTTCCGCCTTTGAGGCCCGTCGCCTCCTCGAGATCGCGGATCGACGCACCTTGATAGCCGTGCTTGCGAAAGATGTGCATCGCCCCCTTCAGCACCGCCTCCTCGTCGAATTCTCGCGCTCTGCCCACAATCACTCCGATTCTTTATCGATCATTCTAGAATGACGGATCAAGAATGCAGATGCAAGAGTCTTCCCTGACAATCTGCGGAAAAATTCCGCTTGACAATTTTGATGATGAATATCATTAAAGATCAATGATGACGGTTGTCATTAAAAATTTGAGTGACCGCAGTTGGTTTCCTTTTGCGCGAAAGTCGGTGGTCGATGCGGAAGGGCAAGGATAATGGCGATGATGAGCGTGCCGGTACGAGCCGGGGTGTGGAGTAAACGATGAACACGACGATAAGATTCCTTCGCTCTGTCACCTGCTACGCCGAGGCGCCAAATCTGTGGATCAATGTCGGGGAGACGCCTTTCGTCTATCGCGACCTCGGTCCCCAAGGCGGCGTGCCGGTCATTCTTCTCAATCATTGGGGCGCGGTGCTGGACAATTTCGATCCCCGGATTGTCGACGGTCTCGCCACCAAGCATCATGTCATCGCGACCGACTACCGGGGTATCGGCGCCTCAGGCGGCACGGCTCCGGTGACCATCGACGAGATGGCGCGCGACACGATCGCGTTGATCCGAGCGCTTGGGTTCAGACAAGTCGATCTGCTCGGCTTTTCCCTTGGGGGATTTGTCGCGCAGGACATCGTGATGAAGGCGCCGGACCTCGTCCGGAAACTGATTTTGACCGGAACGGGCCCAGCCGGCGGCACAGGGATAGAGAAGGTCGGAGCCGTGTCCTGGCCGCTGATGGTCAAGGGTCTGCTGACGCTGCACGACCCGAAAACCTATTTGTTTTTCACCTCCACCGCCAATGGTCGCCGATCCGCGAACGCCTTTCTGGATCGCCTGAAAGAGCGCAAGGTGGGAAGGGACAAGGGCCCGACCCCAAGGGCATTTCTGCGGCAACTCAAGGCGATCAAGGCCTGGGGGCGGCAGGCGCCTCAGGATCTCGGCCGCATCAATATCCCGGTTCTGATCGCCAAAGGCGACAGCGATATCATGGTTCCGACGGTAAACAGCACCGATATGGCCCGACGCATTCCGGGCGCGCAACTGGTTATCTACGAAGATGCCGGACATGGCGGGATTTTCCAGAATCACGCCGATTTCGTGCCGAAGGCTTTGTCCTTCCTTGCAGCCTGACATCACAACAGACTTCGAATTGGAGGAAGCCTCATGAAGGCATTCGTCGTTGATAAGTACAAGAAGAAGGGCGCTTTGCGCCTGGCCAACCTGCCGGAACCGGAATTGCAGGACAATGATGTCCTTGTCCGGATTGGGGCCACGGCCGTAAACCTTTTGGACTCCAAGGTCCGGGACGGAGAGTTCAAGCTTATTCTTCCCTATCGTCCGCCCTTCGTGCTCGGCCACGACGTTGCCGGAACGGTCGTCAGGACGGGACCGAGGGTCAGGCGGTTCAAAGTGGGTGACGAGGTCTACGCACGGCCGCGCGATCATCGGGTCGGAACATTCGCCGAATTCATCGCCATCGATGAAGCCGATGTGGCGCTGAAACCAAACAATCTCAGCATGACCGAAGCCGCCTCCGTCCCGCTGGTGGGGCTGACCGCGTGGCAGGCGCTGGTCGAGCTGGGCAAGGTGAAGCCCGGCCAGAAGGTCTTCATTCAGGCCGGTTCCGGCGGTGTCGGGACTTTCGCCATTCAGCTCGCCAAGCATCTTGGCGCGACGGTGGCGACGACGACCAGCGCTGGAAATGCCGAGTTCGCGAGAAGTCTCGGGGCGGATGTGGTTGTCGACTACAAGAGCCAGGATTTCGAGAAGGTCTTGTCGGGCTATGATCTGGTGCTGAACAGTCAGGATCCGAAGACGCTCGAAAAATCTCTGGCTGTGCTGAAGCCGGGCGGCCGGCTCATCTCCATTTCCGGTCCCCCCGATCCCGCATTCGCCAAGGAACTCGGCCTGAACCTGTTCCTGAAACTGGTATTCCGCCTGCTGAGCCGAGGGGTTCGCAAAAGGGCCAAGCGTCTCGGCATCGGCTATTCATTCCTGTTCATGCGCGCCGAGGGGCGGCAGTTGGGTGAGATTGCCCGCCTGATCGAACAAGGCGTGATCCGACCGGTCGTCGACAAGGTCTTCCCATTTGAAAAAACCGGCGACGCGCTGGCTTATGTCGAGACCGGGCGTGCAAAGGGCAAGGTGGTCATCGCGGTCGTAGACTGAGATCGACCTGACCGGCATGGCGTGCGTTGCGAGACGAACGCAGAAATAGTTTCCAACTCTGAAAGTGACAAATGACCAGCAGCACACTCTTTGAGCCCGCCATACTCGGCCCTTTCACACTATCCAACCGCATCGTCATGGCGCCATTGACGCGCAACAGGGCGGGCGCCGGGTTTGTGCCGGGCGATCTCATCGCCGAATATTATGCGCAACGGGCCTCGGCAGGCCTGATCATCTCGGAGGCGACGCAGATTTCGCAGCAGGGGCAGGGCTATCAGGACACGCCCGGCATCTACACGCAGGCGCAGATCGACGGCTGGCGCAAGGTGACCGATGCGGTGCATGCCAAGGGCGGCCATATCTTCCTGCAGCTCTGGCACGTCGGTCGGGTATCGCATGTCGACCTGCAGCCCGATGGGCAGCCCCCCGTAGCGCCTTCCGCGATCAGGGCCGAAACCAAGACCTTTGTGAACAACAGCTTCGTCGACGTGTCGGCCCCTCGGGCGCTCGAATTGCATGAGATCGCCGGCATTGTCGAGGATTTCCGCCGGGCCGCCGCCAATGCCATTGCCGCCGGTTTCGATGGTGTCGAAGTTCACGGCGCCAATGGCTATCTGCTCGACCAGTTCGCCAGGGACGGAGCCAACACCCGCACCGACGCCTATGGTGGGTCGATCGAAAACCGGGCCCGGCTGACGCTCGAGGTGACGGCGGCGGTCATTAAGGAGGTTGGGCCGGAGCGAACCGGAGTTCGGATTTCACCGGTGTCGCCGGCCAATGGAATATCCGCAACCGATCCGCAGGCGCAGTTCGGCTATATCGTCGAGAAGCTCGACGCGATGGGCATTGCCTACCTCCATGTCGTCGAAGGCGCGACGGGCGGGCCGCGCGATGTCGCACCCTTCGATTACGAGGCGCTTCGCCGCAGGTTCAAGAATAGGTACATCGCCAATAACGGCTACGATCTGGAACTCGCGACGGCCAGGCTGGAGCAGGGGCTGGCGGACCTGTTTGCCTTCGGCAGGCCGTTCATCGCCAACCCGGATTTTGTCGAGCGCCTGAAGGTCGGTGCATCGCTGGCCAATCTCGATATGGCGACGCTCTATGGCGGCGGCGCGGCGGGCTATACGGACTATCCCGAAATGGCCGAACCGGTCGGCGCGTGACGGCATAGGGCCGCTTATTCGGCGGCCCTATTATCCCGCGTCCGATTTTCGATGGCGTCGCGGCAATCCGCCCGGCAGGCGTCGAGCAGTTCGTCGGCCAGCGGCGAATCGTCCGGGCAGGCCCTCGACAGCACGATCGCCCCGACGGCCTGAGCAAGGACGGTGATGGCTTGTGCGCGGTCTCCGGCGCCGGAAGCGTGATGGCGAACAATGCCGTCCTCGATCGCGCGCACCAGTCTGTCTATTCCTTCAGCAAAAATGGCCTTCGTTTCTTCAGGCTGTCGCGCTGCATCGCAACTCAGCGCCGCGGCGGTGCACCCCTGGCCGCGCCCATCCCGGTGTTCGCGCGCGAGATAAAGTTCCATGACGGCGAGGACGTCATAACCGGCATAGCGCTTCAAGGTCTCGCTCAAGCCATTCTCGGTCGACTCCGCGATCAAATCCTCCTTGGAGCGGAAGTGATTGTAAAAGCCGCCATGGGTGAGCCCCGCGCGCTCCATCAACTCCGCCACCCCGACGCCATCGAACCCGCGTTCGCGAAACAGCTCCGAGGCCGTGGCGATAATCCGTTCGTAGTTTTCCTGCTTCTTTTCCTTGGTGATCCGCACTTTACAGCCCTTTCGACCGTCATGCCCGAACTATGATGTCAAGTATCATTATAGCTCGACTTATTGATGATGTACATCATTAATAACGGCGGTGCACAGGAGACTATCTCCGCTCCGATCGCCGTGGCGCTCAAACTTTGGCTTGCTGGAAGACAGTCTGCATGGAGAGGCTGGCGCTATGGGGGACGACGACACCGGCGCGCAGTCACGCGGTTCAGCCGCGATAACCATGGTTTCATGCCACTGTCGACAAACGGGTAGGCCCAGCTTGCTTACCGCTGCATGCCGACCGTGTCGGGGAGGGCGGGCGGAAACCGAAATCCCTTATCTCAATTGCCGCGGCGACTGGTTGAATTTCTGACGGAAAGCGGTTGCGAAATGTGCGGCATCCGAAAAGCCGGTCTCAAAGGCGATCTGCGTCATCGAGAGCGTGCTGTTCTCCACCAGGAAGCGGGCGTAACGCAGGCGGGTCTCGATGATGAACCGCTTCGGAGTCATGCCGATGCCTTGCTGGAACAGGCGCCCGAACTGACGCGGCGACAGCCCGATCATGCTGGCTGCCTGCTCGGGTGATACGTCACGGCCCTTGCGGCTCTCGATCAAAACGACCGCGCGCTGAATGCGGGAATCCTCGACATGTCGAAAGCTGGAAACCCGGCCTTGGTCGAAAGCGCTCAAGCCCTTGTGCTCGGTCAGCGACAGCTGGTGAACTGCCTTGGCCGCCCGGTCGGGGCCGCAATGGGTGCCAATGAGTTCCGTCATCAGCGACAGGATCGAGACGCCGCCGGGAACGGTGATGCGGCCGTTCTCGATCAGGAAGTCGTCGCGCGTCGAGAATGCCTGGCGCGGAAAGGCGATCTTGAAATCCTCGGCATGGAAGGGATGAACGGAGGCTTTGCGCCCAGTCAGCAGACCTTCTTGGGCGAGTACGAAGACGCCGGTGCAGACGCCGATCACCGGGATTCCGGCGGATGCGGCGACCCGCAGGTAGTCGCGATGCTTGCTGGGTGCTGCGCGCAGATGCGGCAGGAGGCCGCCGATGACGGCGATATAGTCGAAGTCCGTCGGGTTGATATAGGGCGCATCGGCCTGCACGCGGATGCCGCAGCTCGCCACCGCGGCGTGGCCCGGCGCTCCCATGATCGACCAGCGGCAATGCAGGGGCCGGGAATTGTCGGCGAAATCGGCCGCATGCCGCAAGGGCTCGACGATCCCGGTCAGCGACATCATCGGGAAGCTCGGCCAGAGCAGAATGCCGATGGAGAGATCGGCCTTGCGGTCTCGGGCGGCCAAAAGCCGTTCGGCCCACAAACCATCGAGCCAGCGGACATAGTCCGGCTCGATGGCAGGTGCATCTGAAAGGCTGGCGTCTGTGTTCATAGCGGCCGACCTTACGTCAGCCATGTCGCTCTTTCAAAGAAAATGTCCGATTTCTAAAATTCAGCGCCGCCTTTCGGTGGCAAGCTCTCTCTCGTCGAACTCGACATCCGGCGACAAGACCCACCGGACCGGGGAACCAAAAACAAATCAAGGATCAGAACAATGGCACTTTCTCTTTCGAGAAGGGTGGTGATGTGCGCGCTGCTGGCAGGCAGCTTCATGGCATCGGCACCGCTCGCAAACGCATTCGAACTTGCCGAGCAGGGCAAGCTGACGGTCGCCTTTACGGGAGACATGCCGGGCTCCGGCTGGCAGGACGGCAAGCTGATCGGTTACGATGGCGAGATCATGCAGCGCATCGCCGACAAGCTCGGCCTCAAGATACAGCCGGCCCTGATGGAATGGTCGGGCACGATCGCCTCCGTGCAATCCGGTCGCGTCGACGTGATGCTTGGCACGATGGGCTGGACCGAGAAACGTACGAAGATCATGACGTTGTCCGAGCCGATCCATTATTTCAAGAACGGCATCATGCAGTCGAACAAGACCAACTGGGAGAAGCTTTCCGACCTGGAAGGCAAGAAGGTCGGCACGATCACCGGCTTCTCCTTTGTCCCGGAACTGAAGACGATCAAGGGCATTGAGCTCTCGCTCTACGACACCTCCGACGCTGCCGTGCGCGATCTCATTGCCGGGCGTATCGATGCCGTCATCGGCGACCCGCCGGTGGTTTCCTACGCCATCAAGCAGAATCCGGATTGGAACATGCACTTCCTCGCCTTCACGGATAACAGCCCGGATTTCCCGCTGCTCACCGGGCTCGGTCAGGTCGTCTACGGTCTCAACCAGAAGAACGACGATCTGCGCCAGAAGATGGACGCGATCATCGCCGATATGTGGAAGAGCTGCGAGATGAAAGAGATCGGCGCACGCTACGGATTGTCCGCCGATGTCTGGTTCAAGCCGGTGGGTGCAAACTTCCGTGCCGGCGTCGACCGCCCCGGCGATTACAAGCTTCCCTCCTGCGCAGCCGGTGGCTGACTGGGCTGACGGATGAAGGCTGCGGCAAGCGGCTTTCATCCGACCTCTTCGCCAAGACACAACAGCACAAGGAAACGGCGATGAATGCGCTTTTGAGCGTGGCGGGCCTGCGCAAGAGTTATGGCCCTGTCGAAGTCCTGAAGGGGATCGATTTTACCGTCGCACCCGGCGAGAAGATTGCCCTGATCGGCCCCTCGGGCTCCGGGAAGTCTACCTGTCTGCGCTGCATGAATTTTTTGGAGAAACCGAGTGCCGGTGAGATCAGCCTCGATGGCGAGCGAATCGGCGTTCGCAACGGCCGGGTGATGAGAGACCGGCAGCTTGCGCCACAGCGCGCCGAGATGGGCATGGTCTTCCAGCTCTTCAATCTCTGGCCGCATCTCTCGGTGACGGAAAACGTCGCGATCGCCGCACGCAAGGTCCGCGGCCTGTCTGCCGCCGAGGCCCGCGAATTGGCCTTGGAGATGTTGGCGAAAGTGCACATGACGCATCGCGCCGATGCCTCACCGCTGGAGCTGTCCGGCGGCCAGCAGCAGCGTGTGGCCATTGCCCGGGCGCTCGCCCAGAAGCCGAAACTCATGCTTTTCGACGAACCGACCTCCGCTCTTGATCCCGAACTGGTCCACGAAGTTCTCAAAGTGATGGAAGAACTCGCCGCCGAAGGACGCACGATGCTGATCGTCACGCACGAGATTGCCTTTGCCCGCGACATCGCCGACCGGGTGCTGTTCCTCGACGGCGGAAAGATCGTCGAGGCCGGACCGGCGCGCCAGGTTATTACCGCGCCGCGCGAGGCACGTACGCAAGCCTTCCTCAACAAGATTCGGCACTAGGCGACATGAGCGGATTCTCGCTATTCTTCTCCGTCGTCCAGGGGCTCGCCGCCGGGCTTGAGGTAACCGTCCTGGTGACGCTGGCCTCGCTGGCTTTTGCAATCGGCATCGGCTTCCTTCTCGCCCTCGTCAGGCAATTCGCAGCGATCAGGGTCGTCAATCTGGCGATCGACGCCTATTGCGAAATCCTCTGCAACGTGCCGGCTCTGACGCATCTGTTCATCCTCTATTTCGGGCTTGCCAGCATTGGCGTCAGGCTGACGTCGATTGCCGCCGCCATTCTGGGCCTCGGGCTGATCGGCGCAGCCATTACCTCAGCGATCTTCCGCGCCGGTTTCGCCTCTTTGCCAAAAGGCCAGGCGGAGGCGTCGCTTGCTGCAGGTCTGACGCCACTTCAGACGATTTTCGAAATTTTGACGCCGCAGGCCATGCGGATCGCCCTGCCGGCGCTCGGGAATTACGCGGTGCAGCTCCTCAAGGACACCTCCGTCGTCTCGGCCATCGCGGCGCCTGAAATCATGTTCTTCGCCCGCTCCATGGTCACCTCGTCCTTCCAGACAACGATGATCTACGCGACGGCGGCGGCACTCTATTTGCTGCTGAGCCTGCCATTGATGCAGGCGACGCGATTCCTCGAAAGGCGTTACGGGAGACTGAAAGGATGAGCGGGTTTTTCGCACCCTACAGCGATTATGGTGGCGAATGGCTGCCCTTGTTGTTGCGGGCAATGGTAGATACGGCAGTGCTTTCCGTGTGCGCTTTTGCTCTGGCGCTCGTGCTCGGTCTGCTGCTTTCGCTGTGCCAGAGATCAGGCTTCGCGGCGCTACGGCATTTCGCGGCCCTTTATGTCACGGTCGTGCGCGGCGTGCCGCTGCTCGCGGTGCTGTTTCTGCTTTACTTCGGCCTGCCGGGCATTGGGATCGTCTTCGATGCTTTCGGCGCGGCGATCACAGGTTTGGCGCTGTGTTTTGCGGCTCAGATCGCCGAACTCTTCCGGGCCGGTCTGAAGGCGATCCCGGCGGGGCAGGGCGAGGCGGCCCTGGCCGTCGGTCTCACGCCGGTTCAGAGCTTCCGGCTGATCATCTTCCCGCAGGTCGTCCGCGTCATCCTGGCCCCGATGATCGTCACCTTCGTCGCGCTTCTCAAGGATTCCTCGCTCGCATCGCTCATCACCGTCAACGAACTGGTTCTGACCGGTCGGGCGATGGCGACCGAGTATTTCCTGCCGCTGCAGATCTATGTGGCAGTCGGCTTCTGCTACTTCGCGATCGCCTGGCCGTTTTCGGTCGTCTCCCGCCGGCTTGCCGTGCCCGCCCGCTAATTCATCACAAGGTTCAGATCATGACCACCGATATGACCGTTGCGGCGGTCACCGCGTTTCCCGCCGCGCCGGCACGCAAGGCCCGCCCCCTCATTCTCATAACGCCCGATCTCGGCGAGACGCCGCAACAGCCGACCGAGTGCGAATATGTGGTGCGCTCGAACTATGCCGAGGCAATCACCAGCGCCGGCGGGGTCCCGCTGATCCTGCCTTATGAGGCCGAAAACATCGAGGCGGCGCTGGCGCTTGCCGATGGTATCGTCCTGACCGGCTCCCGGCCGGGTGCCGAAGTGGCCGATCGGCGCCGCGACTTCGAGCGTCAGCTGGTGGCCAAGGCGCTGACGACAGGCAAGCCGCTCCTCGGTATCTGCCATGGCATGCAGCTGATCGGCGAGTGCCTTGGCGGAGAATTCCTCAGCGAGCTTCCGGCCGCCGGCATTTCGCACATCCCGCAGGATCTGCCCGATGAACTGGCGCACGAAATCATCGTCGAGCCGGGCAGCCTGCTTGCCGGCTGGGTCGGGACAGGACCGACCCGGGTCAACAGCCTGCATCGCCATGCGCTGTCCGGTCACGGGCGCTTTCGCGTCATCGCGCGGGCACCCGATGGGATCATCGAGGCATTCGAGGGCGAGACCGAGGCATTTTGCCTGGGCGTCCAGTGGCATCCGGAATACCGTCTGACGGCCCTCGACCTCGAAATCCTCAAGGCTTTTGTCGCGCGCAGCGCCGAAGCCGGGGAAAGCAGAAGGGCTGAGCCGCGCATGAGCGGAAGCGATGCCGTGCACCGGCGCCTTGCCGCCCTCGGCCTCCCCTTGCCGGAAGCCGCAATGCCGCCCGGGGCTTTCGCCGGCGCTGTGCGAACCGGCAATATCGTCACCGTTTCCGGTCAGGTGCCGTTGACCGATGGAGCCATTTGGCGGACCGGTCGGCTCGGGGCGGATGTCTCGATCGAGGAGGGCCGCGAATGCGCGCGCATCTGCCTTCTCAACGTGCTTGCTCAGCTTGAGCGCGCCAGCGGTGGGTTCGACAAGGTGCGCGGCTTCGTGCGGCTTGCCGGCTATGTTGCCGCGACGGATGATTTTACCCGCCACGGCGCGGTCGTCGACGGCGCGTCCGAGCTGCTGCGCGATCTCTTTCCGGATCGGTGGGAGCATGCCCGCATTGCGATCGGCGTGTCATCTCTTCCGCGGGGCGCTTCGGTCGAGATCGAGCTGACCGCGCTTGTGGGAAACGAGGTGTGACATGGCGCAGATCGCGGTCATCGGCGCCGGCGTGATCGGCGTTTCCTCGGCCTACCTTTTGGCCAAGGCAGGGCATGATGTGACGCTTATCGATGCAGCAGCCGAACCCGGCAGCGGCGCCAGCGGCGGCAACGCCGCGCAACTCTCCTGGGCCTATGGCGATGCGATGGCATCTCCCGGACTGCTCCGGCATCTGCCGGCCATTGCTCTCGGCCGCGATCCCGCGTTCCGGATTCGCTGGCAGCTCGACCCGGATTTTTTTCTCTGGGGACTGCGCTTCCTCGCCAACGCACCATTTTCGCGATGGTGGAGCAATACACGCGCCATTCTGGAACTCGCCGGAGAGTCGCGCCGCGAACTCGCATTGCTGTTGGCGGAAACCGATCTTTCCTTCGACTACCGGCTTGCGGGAAAGCTGCATCTCTATCCGGATCAGCGCAGCCTTGCCGCGGCCCAATCGGCCGTCTCGCGGAAAAATGCACTCGGATTCGAGCAGCACATGCTGTCGCGCGCAGAAGCCCAGGAAATCGAGCCTGCTCTTGCCGGCTACCAAGGCGAAATCGCCGGTGCGGTCTACACACCGGGTGATGCGCTCGGCGATGCAGCCGGCTTTTGCCGTCAGCTGACACACCATATTGCACAGCACCACCGGGTGTCGCTGCTCTTCGGCCGGAAAGTGGCGGGCTTCTCGCGAGAGGCGGACAGGCTTGCAGCCGTGAGGTTCGACGACCGGGAGGAACTTGCGGTCGATGCCGCCGTCGTCGCTGCGGGCGCTCAGGTCCGTTCGCTTGCCGCGGAGCTGCCGGAGGTCCGCCCGGTGCGTCCGGTGAGAGGCTATTCGCTGACCGTGCCGCGGACCGCTGCCGCACCCGCCATCAGCCTCACCGACGTCAAACGCAAATTGGCTTTCGCATCGATCGGGGACCGTTTCCGCGTTGCCGGTCTTGCCGATATCGACCGCCCTGGCGCAGGCTTCGACCCAGCACGATTCGAAGCGCTGCGCAGCGCAGCCGCCGGCGTCCTGCCGGATTTCTTCAACAGCAGCGTCGTTCTGATGCGCTGGTCGGGCGAGCGACCGATGACCCCGTCATCTCGCCCGATCATCAGGCCCTCCGAGCATCTGAAAGGTGTTTACATCAACACCGGCCACGGAATGCTCGGCTGGACCTTGGCATTGGGCTCGGCCCGAAAAATGGTGGACCTGATCGCCACGCAAACGAGATGACGGCTAGACGATAGCTAGTAGACGAACGGATCCACTCCGGCCGCCGCCTGCGTGCCCGGTTCCTTCGGATAGATCACCCCCTTGCGCAGGATGATGTTGGCATAGAGTCTGGGCTCGCTTGTCTGGATTAACGCATGGGCGGCTTTCACCCGCCCGTAGAAATCCGGGCCGATCAGCGGCACCACCTGGCGATGCGGCTCGTGGCGGGCGCAGCAGGCGATCATCTCCTCATGCACCGGGTCGAGTTTGTCGCGCTCGGCCTTGACGGTCGAGCGGAAGATTGCCTCGGGCACAAAATCGTCGATCGGCATCACGCTGAGCACGGCGTTGAGAACGGGCACGAGATAGTGGCCGTCGAGCCGGATCAGCCGGCGCGCATCTTCGACGCCCGGATAGTTGCCGTCGACGATGGCGATCTCGTCGCCGTGACCCATGGATCGCAGCGTAAAAAGCAGCTCCGGGCTCAACAGCGGATCAAGTCCTTTCAGCATGGTCTACCTCCTTGAAAAGTACGTTCTGGTCGGTGAGGTAACGCGCAAAGATCGGCAGGCTGGCGCCGCCGATGGCGCGTGCTTGGGCGCCGACCGCGCCCTCGATAATTTCGGGCATGACGACGCCCTGCAGGTCGAGCTTGGCAGCTTCGTCGATCGTCGCCTGCACCACGCGGCTGCGCACCCACTGGGGAAAACCGCCGTCGATCACGGCGGCGCTGAAATCGACGATCGAGGCGGCGGCGACGATCGCCTGCGCCAGCGCCTTGGCGCTATCCTGGATCCAGGTCTCCATCGGCTCACCGAAATCCACCCAGTCGTCGGCCGAATACCACAGCGGCTCGGGATCGATGCCGCGCTCGCGCAGCATGTTTTCCAGTACGAAGATCGAGGCGATTTCCAGCAACTGCATCGTCTCGCCGTTTTTCCCCCGCACCGGCAGCGGCCCGATGGCGCCGGCAGTGCCGGTCCGGCCGGAAAAGATCGCCGAGTTCAAGACGATGCCGCCGCCGATGAAGGAGCCGATGAAAAAATAGACGAAATCCGGATAGGACGGTCCGACGCCGAAGACCAGTTCGGCGCCGCAGGCGCTGGTCGCATCGTTTTGCATGAAGACCGGATGGGAGACGCGCGCGGCGATGTCGGCCTGCAGGTCGACGTCGCGCCAGACCTCCATGGCGCCGGCCGGCGCGCCGACCTCTTCGGCCCAGTTCCAGAGCTCGAAGGGTGCTGCGATGCCGAGGCCGGCAATGCGGCCACGCTGCTTTTCGTCGAGCCGGGCTTCGAGCTCCTGGATGCCGAAGGTGACGAAGGCGAGGATTTCATCCGGCAGCGGATAGGCATAGGTCCGGTGCAGCTGCATGCGGATGCGGCCGACGAAATCCATCAGCACCAGATCGGCGCTGCGCCGGCCCATCTTCAGGCCGAAGGAATAGACGGCATCGGCATTGAGATGCATCGGGATCGACGGCTGTCCCACACGGCCGCGCACCGGCGCCCCACGCAAAAGCAGCCCTTCCTTCTCAAGCACCCGCATGATGACAGAGACGGTCTGCGCCGACAGCCCGCTGCGGCGTGCGATGTCGGCCTTCGACAGCGCGCCGTAGAGGCGCACCAGCGACAGCACGAGCCGTTCGTTATAGGCCCGCACCCTGACCTGGTTCGCACCGCCGGCCGGATTCAGAATTGGTGGCGGGACCGGTGTATGTTCCGGTCCATCCAAGGACGACATGGCCGCTCCTCCCGATTGTTGGCCTATGCCTGATTTCCACGGAGCATGCCACATCGAATTAATAATTCAATTGGATTTATTTATTGACAAGCCAATTTCTTTTCGCTTTTAATTGCCGTCGTCAAGGACACGGGACGGCTTTGGAAGCTTAACAATCCACGGCAAAGTGTCATATCTTAAAATTCCGGCCCGCAGGGGCGGCGCCGGCAAACTCTGGGAGGAGTTCCATGAAGAAATCTGTTCTCGCTTTCGGCGCGCTCGCGCTTGGTGTCACCTTTTCCGCTCCTGTCATGGCGGCTGACGTTGCTGCCTGCCTGATCACCAAGACCGACACCAACCCCTTCTTCGTCAAGATGAAGGAAGGTGCCACGGCCAAGGCCAAGGAACTCGGCGTCTCGCTGAAGTCCTATGCCGGCAAGATCGATGGTGACAGCGAAAGCCAGGTAGCAGCGATCGAAAGCTGCATTGCCGACGGCGCCAAGGGCATCCTGATTGCCGCTTCCGACACCAAGGGCATCGTCTCTTCGGTCAAGAAGGCGCGTGAAGCCGGCCTGCTGGTCATCGCTCTCGACACGCCGCTCGAGCCGGCCGATGCCGCCGACGCCACCTTCGCCACCGACAACCTGCTCGCCGGCAAGCTGATCGGCCAGTGGGCCAAGGAAACCATGGGCGACAAGGCCAAGGACGCCAAGGTCGGCTTCCTCGACCTGACCCCGTCGCAGCCGACGGTCGACGTTCTGCGCGACCAGGGCTTCATGATGGGCTTCGGCATCGATCCGAAGGACCCGAACAAGATCGGCGACGAAGACGACAAGCGCATTGTCGGCCATGACGTGACCAACGGCAATGAGGAAGGCGGCCGCAAGGCCATGGAAAACCTTCTGCAGAAGGATCCGAGCATCAACGTCATCCACACGATCAACGAGCCGGCTGCTGTCGGCGCCTATCAGGCGCTGAAGGCCGTCGGCATGGAAAAGAACGTGCTGATCGTCTCGGTCGACGGCGGTTGCCCAGGTGTCAAGTCGGTCAAGGAAGGCGTCATCGGCGCCACCTCGCAGCAGTATCCGCTGATGATGGCAGCCCTTGGCGTCGAGGCGATCAAGAAGTTCGCCGACAGCGGTGAAAAGCCGAAGCCGACCGAAGGCAAGTCCTTCTTCGACACCGGCGTTTCGCTCGTCACCGACAAGCCGGTCTCCGGCGTCAAGTCGATCGACACCAAGGAAGGCACGGACAAGTGCTGGGGCTGAGCCCAATCTCTTGAAACTAGAACGGCCGGGGGCTTGATCCCCGGCCGTTTTCGACGGACGATGTACCGTTGCCTCACGAACCGGCTAAGCAAAGACCGGAAGGATATCGGTGACGACCCCCGCGCGAATTCGGCGCGCGGATGCGGAGGAGGAACCATGACCGGAACACAGGAATTCGAACGCGTCCTCGACGGCAGCGACAAAAGCGTCGCCTCCTTCGAGCACCAGAATGTCTCGCTGATCAAGCGTGCCCAGCATTTTCTGCACTCGACGCCGGCCGCCGTGCCGCTGATCGTGTTGGTGCTGGCAATCTTGATCTTCGGGATGACGATCGGCGGGCGGTTCTTCTCGTCCTACACGCTGACGCTGATCCTGCAACAGATCGCCGTCGTCGGCATTCTCGGCGCGGCCCAGACGCTGGTGATCCTGACCGCGGGCATCGATCTTTCGATCGGCGTCATCATGGTCATATCTGCCGTCATCATGGGCAATGTCGCCATCACCTACGGCATACCGACGCCGATCGCAGTGGTCGCCGGGCTTGTCGTCGGCGGCCTTTGCGGATTGCTGAACGGCTTCCTCGTCGCCTACATGAAATTGCCGCCCTTCATCGTCACGCTCGGCACCTGGAATATCGTCATGGCGACGAATTTCATCTATTCGGCCAATGAGACGATCCGCGATACCGACGTCGACGAACAGGCGCCGCTGCTTCATCTTTTCGCCGTGAGCTTCAAGCTCGGCAGCGCCGTGCTCACTCTCGGCGTCATCGCCATGGTGCTGCTCGTCGCGCTGCTCTGGTATGTCCTCAATCACACGGCCTGGGGCCGGCATGTCTATGCCGTGGGCGACGATCCGGAGGCGGCCAAGCTCTCCGGTATCCAGACCAAGAAGGTGCTGCTGACCGTTTACGCTATATCCGGCGTCATCGCCGGCCTGGCCGCCTGGGTCTCGATCGGCCGCAATGGCTCGATCTCGCCGTCTTCGGCCGTGACGGATTTTAACCTGCAGGCGATCACCGCGACGGTGATCGGCGGCATCTCGCTGTTCGGCGGCCGCGGTTCCATTCTCGGCACGCTGTTCGGCGCCATGATCGTCGGTGTCGTGTCGATGGGCCTCAACATGCTCGGCGCCGACCCGCAATGGAAAGTCCTTTTGACAGGCGTGCTGATCATCGCCGCCGTCGCCATCGACCAGTGGATCAGAAAGGTTTCGGTGTAATCATGGCTCGCGAACCCCTTCTCACCGCCCGCGGTCTCGTCAAGCGCTACGGTCGCGTGACCGCCCTCGACAATGCCGATTTCGACCTTTACCCGGGCGAAATCCTCGCCGTCATCGGCGATAACGGCGCCGGCAAATCCTCGCTGATCAAGGCGATATCGGGCGCCGTCACCCCGGATGAGGGTGTGATCACCCTCGAAGGCAAGCAGGTGCAGTTCCGCTCGCCGATGGAAGCGCGTGATGCCGGCATCGAGACCGTCTATCAGAACCTGGCTTTGTCGCCGGCGCTGTCGATCGCCGACAACATGTTCCTCGGCCGCGAGATCCGCAAACCCGGCGTGCTCGGCTCGATGCTTCGCATGCTCGACCGGCCGGCCATGGAAAAGCTGGCGCGCAACAAGCTGTCCGAACTCGGCCTGATGACCATCCAGAACATCAATCAGGCGGTGGAAACTCTCTCCGGCGGCCAGCGCCAGGGTGTCGCCGTCGCCCGCGCCGCCGCCTTCGGCTCCAAGGTCATCATCATGGACGAACCGACGGCCGCCCTTGGCGTCAAGGAAAGCCGCCGGGTGCTGGAGCTGATCCTCGACGTCCGCGCCCGCGGCATTCCGATCGTGCTGATCTCCCACAATATGCCGCATGTCTTCGAGGTCGCCGACCGGATCCATATCCACCGCCTCGGCCGGCGCCTGACGGTGATCGATCCCAAGGAATACACCATGTCCGACGCCGTCGCCTTCATGACCGGCGCCAAGGCGGTGCCGACGGAGCCGGTCGCGGCATGACGGCCAGTACCGAGGAAATTGCCGGCGAGGTCCTCAGCCGCGCCGGTGGTTCCAGACGCTTCCTCATCGGCATTGCCGGCCCGCCGGGGTCGGGCAAGTCGACCATGGCCGACAATCTGGCGGCGGCGTTGAAAGCCAGGGGCGAAAGCGCCGCAGTCCTGCCGATGGACGGCTTCCACATGGATAACGCCATCCTGATCGAACGCGGCCTTTTGGCCCGCAAGGGCATCCCCGAAACCTTCGATGTCCGCGGTTTCCTCGACATCGTCCGTGCCGTCAGGCCAGCCGACCAGGAGGTTCTGGTGCCGGTCTTCGACCGCTCGCGCGAACTCGCAATTGCTTCCGCCCGGCCGATCGATCCCAAGGACCGTTTCATCATCGTCGAGGGCAACTATCTGCTCTTCACGCAAGGCAAATGGGCAGAACTCGACGGCATCTTCGATTACACGATCATGTTGGCGCCGCCGATCGAGGTGCTCGAGGAACGGCTCTGGGCACGCTGGCGCGGCTATAATCTCACTGAGGATGCCGCCAGCGCCAAGGTCTACGGCAACGATCTGCCGAACGGCCGGCTGATCCTCGAAAATCGCCGCCCGGCCGATGTGACGCTGGAGATCGCGCTGGCGTGATGCCGCGACGACGACAGGCATCAAATAAAACAGCTGAAGCGCGGCGCATGAATCGATTTCAATGCGCCGCGCTTTAGTGTTATTCGAAGCCGCAGACGCATCGCTTCGGAGGCCTGCCATGCAATCGATCACCATCCGCCGCCCTGACGACTGGCACCTGCATCTGCGCGACGGCGCAATGCTGGAAGGCGTGATCGCCGATACGAGCCGCACCTTCGCCCGCGCCATCATCATGCCCAATCTGGTGCCGCCCGTCGTCACCACATCGGATGCGACGGCCTATCGCCAGCGCATCCTGAAAGCGCTGCCGGCCGGCCATCGTTTTCAGCCGCTGATGACGCTTTATCTCACCGAGCATACCAGCCCCGACGATGTCGAGGCAGGCGCCAGGAGCGGCCTGATCACCGCCGTCAAGCTCTACCCGGCCGGCGCCACGACCAACTCGCATGGCGGCGTGCGCGATATGGAAAAGGCGATGCCGGTGCTGGAGCGCATGGCAAAGATCGGCCTGCCGCTCTGCGTCCACGGCGAGGTGACGACGCCTGAAGTCGATATTTTCGACCGTGAAGCCGTCTTCATCGACACCGTGCTCGATCCGCTGCGCCGACGCCTGCCCGAGCTGAAGGTGACGATGGAGCATGTGACGACATCGGATGGTATCGACTACATCAAGGCAGCCAAGGCCAATCTCGCCGGCTCGATCACCACCCACCATCTGATCATCAACCGCAACGCCATCCTGGTCGGCGGCATCCGCCCGCATTATTACTGCCTGCCGGTCGCCAAGCGCGAGAACCATCGGCTGGCGCTGCGCGCCGCGGCCGTCAGCGGCGATCCACGCTTCTTCCTCGGCACCGATTCCGCCCCGCATGTCGACCCGCTGAAGGAATGCGCCTGCGGCTGCGCCGGCATCTACACCTCGGTCAACACGATGAGCTGCCTTGCCCATGTCTTCGAACAGGAGGCCGCGCTGGAAAATCTCGAAGCCTTCGTCTCGCTGAACGGCCCCGCCTGGTACGGGCTGGAGCCTAACGAGGACCGCATAACCCTGGAAAAACAGGCCGAGCCGGTCGTCTTCCCCGCCAGGATCGAAACCGGCGCCGGCCCGGTAACAGTGTTCGATCCGATGTTCCCGCTGCATTGGCAGGTGGTGGCGTAAGCGCAGCCGCAGAATTTCAATTTAAAACGGGAGTAAGACCCCGCCCCGACCCCTCCCCACAAGAAGGAGGGGCTAATGCGCGGCGGCCGACCGCGACACGCCTAAACCTTTCCGCGGATGAAACGGCAAAATGAAATGCGGCCCGGCGGCATCCAAGTCCCTCCCCCTTGTGGGGAGGGGTTGGGGAGGGGTCTTCGCTGATATTCATGAAACCGGTTCCCTATGCCCTGAAGCCCAGGTTACCGCCCTACATTTCTGTGTGCAGTGCATCATTTTTTAACGGAATGCATAAGACATTCCTCACTTCAGGTCACATAGGTTGCCAGGATTATCGGCCTGGCTGCAGTCGCGGAGACTGAAAAGAGCATGATGCTTGACTATAACTCCCTGTTGCTGGCGCTGGGCGTTTCCACGGCATGCCTTGCCGTGACCTTGATGGGGAGCTGGCTGGTGCGTCGGGCCGAAACCGTGCTGCTCACCGCGGCCATCGGCCTGGTCTTCGTCATTGCCGGCATTTTTGTCTACGGCGCTTATGTCAACAGGCCAGAGATATGGCTGGGTGTGGCCAATTTCGTGCTGTTTCATGCCGGTTTTGCCACCATATGGGGTGCCGGCAGACAGTTTCTCACCGGACGGCTGGCTTTGCCGGCCATCGCGATCCGGGCTCTGGCCGCGATTGCCCTTTCGGTAGGGCCGCTGCTGGCAGGTTATGACGGCCTGGCCTTCATCGCTGACAATCTTGCCATCGCTTTGCTGCTCTTTGCCACCGCCCGGCAATATTGGCTCGCCCGCGCCGAAGCGCCGGCGCCGATCCTCGGCCTGACCGCGCTCTATACGCTGACGGCGATCTCCTTCGTGCTCTGCGCCGCCGTGCTGATTTCCGACGGCAAGCTGGTACTCGGCAAGGCGCCGAACAACTGGGCCGAGGATCTGAGCCTTGCCGTCTGCATCGCCGGCATGACCGGGATCGGCGCGCTGTCGCTGGCACTGCACCAGTGGCGGCTCGCCGCCCGCCATCGGCTCGAGGCGATCACCGATCCGCTGACCGGGCTGCTCAACCGCCGCGCCCTGTTCGATCAATACGGCACGCGCCCGATGGGCTCGACCACCGCCGTCATCGTCTTCGATATCGACCACTTCAAATCCGTCAACCACCGCTTCGGCCATGCGAGCGGCGACCGCGTGCTCACGGTTTTCGCCGGCGAACTCGCCGGCCATTGCCGCCCCGGCGACATCGCCGCGCGGTTGGGCGGCGAGGAGTTCGCGCTGGTGTTGAAGGAGACCATGCCCGGCCGGGCGGAACTGGCGGCCGAGCGCATCTGCAGGGCTTTCGAGGCGCGCGAGATTCCGATCGACGACGAGGTGCTGAAATGCACCGTCAGCGTTGGCGTTGCGCCCGGGCGCGCCAAAAGCCTGGATTTCGATGCCATGCTGAGTGCTGCCGACAAGGCGCTCTACGCCGCCAAGCGGGGCGGCCGCAACCGGGTCGAGCTCGCCGGCCACCTGCAGGCCGTTCCCGTCGAAGTGGCGCGCACCGCGTCTTGATTCCTGATTGTTCCTCTCATAATATCGCCCCTGGCCGGATGCGGCCAGCCGCCCCGCGACGCTTCTGCGTTATGGTGAATGCATCCAGAAAAATCCTTCACATCCCTTGCCGTTTGGCGATCGATGGCGAACGGGTCAGCAGACGCGGGCACTGATCGTCCTGTTTGCCGCCAACGGAAGGATGAGATATGCGCGACTTTCGCGATGCCAAGCTCATGGCAAAGACATTGCGGCAGGCCCTTGCCGACCGTGATATTTCGCTGAGCCACAGCGAGACCCTCGAAATCGTCGCCCGGCAGTTCGGGCTCGAGCAATGGAATATCCTCTCGGCCAAGATCGATGCGGCGGGTGCTTCCCGCTCCGCTATTGGCATCCAGCCGCCGACGCCGATCTTCCGCATCTTCTCGGTCGAGAAAGCCATGGAATTCTATTGCGGTTTCCTCGGCTTCCATCTCGATTGGGAGCACCGCTTCGGCGAAAACTTCCCGCTCTATTGCCAGGTCTCGCGCGACGGCATGGCGCTGCATTTGAGCGAACACTCCGGCGACGCCAGCCCCGGCGCCAAAGCCTTCGTCCGCGTCGCCAATGTGCGCGCCTATCACGCCGAACTTTCCGGCAAGGACTACCGCTATGTGAAGCCCGGCGTGGAAGAGGCGCCCTGGGGACTTGAGATGACCGTCACCGACCCCTTCAGCAACCGCATCGCCTTTTGCGAGCAGGCATAGGCGGGGCTGGCAAAGTCCGCTGCCCCCCCCTGTGACACCCCCCGGGTCGAAGCCAGAGGACAGGAGGGAGGGCGTGGTAAGTGCCGGCCGAATGAAGCACCCGCTGCGGTGCGTCTCTGCACGCCTACGGCGAGTTTGGCAACAACGCCTACCCCACTCTCCGTCATCCCAGGCCTTGAGCCTGGGATGACGGAGAGTGGGGTAGGCACGGGAAACCATTCACAACGCAGCGCACGGTCAGAGGCGCCATCCGCTAGTGAAACCAGACAATGTCAGTCACGGCCTAAATTGACTTGGTAAGGGTGGTGAGCCCGCGTGGCCACCGGCACCGCTTTCTCAAACCATCATCAGCGCCCTGACGAAGGCGACCGAGGCGAGCAGCGAGGCCACTGTCCGCACATGGTTCCACCACGTCCAGTCCCTGACATAGGCCATCCAGAGCTCGACTGCCTCCGCCCCGCTGCCGCTCACCTTCCCCAGCGCATCATTCATCGGCACGTTGAAGATGATGGTCGAGAGGAAGGAGGCGAGGAGATAGAGGGCAGCACCTGCCAGCATCAGCGTCGAGGCGCCGCCGCGCCAGTCGATCAGGGCGAGCACTGATATGACGATGCAGAGGATCGCCGTCGGCACGAAGAGGGCCATGAACGGCGAGCGGACGATCGTCACATTGATCGCGTTCATCGCCGCAATGCCCTGTTCTGCCGGGATTCTGGCGAAGGCGGTCATGATGAAGGTTGAGAAGGCGAAGAAGATGCCGGCGACGAGGCCGCTGCCGATTGCCGCGGCGACGAGCGAAAGGATGAGGACGATCTGCATGTCGAAGCTCCTTCCAAAGGGTTTGAAACAAGAGAAACTCTCTCATTTGCCAAATGAGATAAACTCTCTTATTTTATTTGTCAACCTGAGGAGCAGACGATGTCGCAGCAGCCGGTCGCAACACGCAGGCGTCAGCCGCAACATACCGGCCAGCCGCGCCGCATCCCCAGCCAGCAGCGTGGCCGCGACCGCTTCGAAAAGATCCTCGCCGTCGCCGCCGAACTGATCGAAAGCCATGGCAGCGACGGCTTGAAGATGAGTGAGATCGTCGAAAAGGCCGGCCTGTCCTTCGGCGCGCTTTACCAATATTTCCCCGACAAGAGCGCGATCATCCGCACATTGGCCGAGCGCTTCAACGAGGAGGGCAGGCGCTGCGTCGAGGCGGAACTGGCTGAGGTGACCGACGCTGCGGCGCTCACCGGCGCGCTTGCCAATATCGCCGACGAATATTACGCCTTTTTCCGCCGCGAGCCGGTGATGCGCGACATCTGGCACGCAACCTATACCGACAAGCTGCTGCAGCAGATCGATGCCGAGGACATGGAATTTCACGCCCAGGCATTGCTCGCTGTGCTCGCCCGCCTGTGGCCGGATCGCGACCGCGACGAACTTCTGGCGATCGCGCGGCTGACGATGCAGCTGCTTGCCGCCGCCGTGCGTTATGCCGTTTCGCTTGGTGCCAAGGAGGGCGATGCGGCGATTGCCCTGTTCAAGAAGATGCAGGGAGCCGATATCGGCCGTCTGTTGCGCTAATACGATCGTCCAGCGTCTGGAAACTCAGGGCTCTTGCTGCTATTCCCGCAGGGAACCGAGCCGAAGGAGAGCCGCATGATCCAGACCACATTTCCCGACCGCGCCGTGATGGCCGAACTGGTGGCCAAGATGCTCTGGGAAATCAAGGCGGTGCATTTCAATGCGGGAGCGCCTTACAAACTCTCGTCCGGCATGGCGAGCCCGGTCTATATCGATTGCCGCAAGCTGCTTTCCTTTCCGCGCATCCGCTCGACGGTGATGGATTTCGCCGCCAGCACCCTGCTGCGCGATGCCGGCTTCGAACAGTTCGATTGCATCGCCGGCGGCGAGACCGCCGGCATCCCCTTCGCCGCCCTGCTTGCCGATCGCCTCGGCCTGCCGATGATCTATGTCCGCAAGCAGCCGAAGGGCCATGGCCGCAATGCCCAGATCGAGGGCAACATGCCGGAAGGCTCGCGCGTGCTGGTCATCGAGGACCTGACGACGGCCGGCGGCAGCATGTTCAAATTCATCGATGCCGTCCGCGCCGCCGGCGGCGTCGTCGATCACGGCATCGCCCTGTTTTTTTACGACATCTTCGGCCAACAGCGTTTTACCGACGGCAAGGTCCGGCTGCATCACATCGCCACCTGGCGTAATGTCCTGGCCGTCGCCAAGGCGCAGAAGCTGTTCGACGGCAAGACGCTCGAGGAGGTCGAAGCCTTCCTCGATGCGCCGCTGGCCTGGTCGGGACGGAATGGTGGCGTAAGTGAGCTTTCGCTCTAGTCTGTTGACAAAAGCTCGCTTTATCGGTTGATGAACGTATAGGTCTGTTGGGAGGAATCTGATGATTTTGTGCTGCGGCGAAGCCTTGATCGACATGCTGCCGAGGGACACGACCCTTGGTGAAAAGGGCTTTGCCCCCTATGCCGGCGGCGCGATCTTCAATACCGCCATCGCGCTCGGCCGCCTCGGCATCCCCACCGCCTTTTTCACCGGCATTGCCGATGACATGATGGGAGAAATCCTGCTGGCGACGCTGAAGGCCGCCAATGTCGATTACAGCCCCTGCGCCATCACCCCGCGCCCCTCGACCATTGCCTTCGTCAAGCTGGTCAACGGTCAGGCGACCTATGCTTTCTACGACGAGGGCACGGCCGGCCGGATGATCACCGAGGCCAACCTGCCTGTCCTTGGCGATGATTGCGAAGCGCTGCATTTCGGCGCGATCAGCCTGATCCCCAGCCCCTGCGGCGAAACCTACGAAGCGCTGCTCGATCGAGAAGCCGCAAGCCGTGTCATCTCGCTCGACCCGAACATTCGCCCCGGTTTCATCAAGGACAAGCCGGCGCATATGGCTCGTATCAAGCGCATGGCCGCCAAATCCGACATCGTCAAATTCTCCGACGATGATCTCGACTGGTTCGGGCTTTCAGGCGACCACGATACGCTCGCCGCCCACTGGCTGAACCACGGCGCCAAGCTGGTCGTCATCACCAAGGGTGCCGAAGGCGCCTCCGGCTACACCAAAGAGCGTAAGGTGACGGTGCCCAGCCAGCGCGTCACGGTGGTCGACACCGTCGGCGCCGGCGATACCTTCGATGCCGGCGTGCTGGCCTCGCTGAAGATGGACAATCTGCTGACCAAGGCACAGGTCGCCTCGCTCGACGAGCAGGCGCTCCGCAACGCCCTGACGTTGGGTGCGAAGGCAGCGGCCGTCACCGTGTCGCGTGCCGGCGCCAACCCGCCCTGGGCGCATGAGATCGGGCTTTAAGGTTTAAGCCGGGGTCTTCATTCCGCGGCCGCCATCGTCCTTAGGGCTCCCGCAAGCGGGCGAAAGAGGATGCCGCAGCGGCTCGATTCCCTCTTCTCCCAGCGGGGGTCCAACGGACGGGTCGAGACCTATGGCTCGACCCCGGTTGGTGCCCGTAGGGCGGATGAGGGGGCCGGCGAAGCCGGTCTGCCCAACTCGTAAGCGCGCCCGGGCTCGAGCGGTCGGCATCGTCTTGCCTGCGCTTGCTGGCAGGGCTCGGTCTGGCGTCGGCGATCAAGCTCCCGCACATGATCGTGCCACGGCGAGGCCTGAGGCGCGTCGACGTATCCGAACGGCCGGTGGCAGTCATTCGCCATCTCACGCGGCGGGTCAGGCGGAATCTCGCCCATGAGTGCGATATCCACTCCAACAAGCCGTAAATCGCACGATGAAGCCTTGGCAAGCTTTCGAATCGTGCTTTAGGTTGCGGCCCGAAAAGCAAACGGGTCGAGCAAAAGATGCGCCTTACAGACTGCTATAATTTTCACGATTTCCGGCGCATGGCCAAACGTCGTCTTCCCGGACCGATCTTCGACTATATCGATGGCGCCGCCGATGACGAGGTGACCTATCGGCGCAATACCGCGGCCTTCGAGAATTGCGATCTGGTGCCCGACGTTCTGAGGGGCGTGGCCGAGGTCGACATGTCGGTGACGGTCATGGGCCAGAAGCTGGCCATGCCGGTCTATTGCTCGCCGACGGCGCTGCAGCGGCTCTTTCACCACCAGGGGGAGCGGGCGGTCGCGGCAGCGGCGGCAAAACACGGCACGATGTTCGGCGTCTCCTCGCTCGGCACGATCAGCCTGGAGGAAGCCCGGCAGATCAGCGACGGGCCGCAGATCTATCAGTTCTATTTCCACAAGGACCGCGGCCTCAACCACGAGATGATGGCGCGGGCGAAAAATGCCGGCGTGCAGGCGATGATGCTGACCGTCGACAGCATTACCGGCGGCAACCGCGAGCGCGACAAGCGCACTGGTTTTGCCATTCCCTTCAAGCTCAATCTTGCCGGCATGACGCAGTTCGCCATCAAACCTTCCTGGGCGATCGACTGGCTGACGCATGAGCGCTTTAGGCTGCCGCAGCTCGAAAACCACGTCAAGATGGACGGCGGCTCGCTGTCGATCAGCCGATACTTCACCGAAATGCTCGACCCCTCGATGTCCTGGGACGACGTGGCGGCGATGGTGCGCGCCTGGGGCGGGCAGTTCTGCCTGAAGGGCATCATGTCGGTCGAAGACGCCAAGCGTGCGGTCGAGATCGGCTGCACCGGCATCGTGCTGTCGAACCATGGCGGCCGCCAGCTCGACGGCTCACGCAGCGCTTTCGACCAGTTGGCCGAGATCGTCGATGCCGTCGGCGATCGCATCGACGTCATGATGGATGGCGGCGTGCAACGCGGAACGCATGTCCTCAAGGCCTTGTCGCTGGGGGCAAAAGCCGTCGGCCTCGGCCGCTACTATCTCTTCCCGCTTGCCGCCGCCGGACAGCCCGGCGTTGAACGGGCGCTGCAGACGATGCGCACCGAGATCGAGCGCGACATGAAGCTGATGGGCTGCACCACGGTCAGCCAATTGAGCCGGCGGAACCTGCGCTTCCGCTCTTGAGGGCGGGGGCGGGGCGGGTCCGTCCCTCATCCGGCTGCCGCCGCCGTCCTTCGGAGTAAACGGGGTGAAGGGGCCGCGACCTCTCGTTCCCCGCCTACACCACGTATGGCACGTCCCTCGCCCCGCAGGCGGGGAAAGGGTCAGGGTGAGGGACAATCCAGAACGCCTACTTCGTAAGCTTTGCCAGCGCCGCAACCAGGCCCTGGGTCGAAGAGTCGTGCGATGCGGCACTCTCTTTACCTTCGACAACCGGCAGCAGGCCCGTTGCCAGCTCCTTGCCGAGCTCGACGCCCCACTGGTCGAAGGAGTTGATGCGGAAGAGCACGCCTTCGACGAAGACCCGGTGTTCATAAAGCGCGATCAGGCGGCCGAGCGCGTAAGGGGTGAGCTTGTCGTAGACGAAGGTGATCGACGGCCTGTTGCCCTGGAAGACGCGGTGCGGGGCGATGAAATCGGCCTTTTTGTCGTCCATGCCCTTGTCGGTCAGCTGCTTCTTGGCTTCGTCGAAGGTGCGGCCCTTCATCAGCGCTTCCGATTGGGCGAGAACGTTGGAGATCAGCAGCTGGTGCTGATGGCGCAGTTCCGGCTCGAAGGCATTGGCGGCGATCATGAATTCGGCCGGGATGATGCTCGTGCCCTGGTGGATCAGCTGGTAGAAGGCGTGCTGGCCGTTGGTGCCGGGTTCGCCCCAGACGACCGGGCCGGAATTTCCCTCGACCGGCGTGCCGTCGATGGTGACGCCCTTGCCGTTCGATTCCATGTCGAGCTGCTGCAGATAGGCGGGGAAACGCGACAGCCGCTGGTCGTAGGGCAGGATGGCGCGGGTGGAATAACCGAGCACGTTGCGATGGTAGAAGCCGATCAGGCCGAGCAGCATCGGCAGGTTCTCGGTAATCGGCGCCTTACGGAAGTGATTGTCTATGGCATGAGCGCCGTCGAGGAACTTGCCGAAATTATCCGGACCGACGGCAATCATCAGCGGCAGGCCGATCGCCGACCAGATCGAATAGCGGCCGCCGACCCAGTCCCAGAAGCCGAAGACGCGGGCGCTGTCGATGCCGAAGGCAGAAACCTTGTCGAGCGCCGTCGAGACGGCGGCGAAGTGGTGCTGCACGGCCGCTTCGCCAAGCGCCTTGGCGATGAAATTGCGCGCCGTCTGCGCATTGGTCATCGTCTCCACGGTGGTGAAGGTCTTCGAGGCGACGATGAACAGCGTCGTCTCAGGCTGCACCAGCTTGAGGATATCGGCGATATGGGCGCCGTCGATGTTGGATACGAAATGCGCCCGCGGGCCGTCATGGAACGGGGCAAGCGCCAGCGTCGCCATCACCGGGCCGAGATCCGAGCCGCCGATGCCGATATTGATGACATCGGTGATCGCCTTGCCGGTGGCGCCCTTCAGTGTGCCGGAGCGGATGTCGTCGGCAAACTTGCCCATGGCGGCGAGCACGGAATTGACGTCGGGCATGACGTCCTTGCCGTCGACCAGAACCGGCGTGTTGGAACGGTTGCGCAGCGCGGTGTGCAGAACGGCGCGATCCTCGGTGAAATTGATCCCCTTGCCGGAGAACATCTCCTCGCGCTTCTTTTCGACGCCGCCCTCTTCGGCAAGCTTGACCAGCAGCTTGAGGATGTCGTCGTTCACCGCCGTCTTGGAAAAATCCATCAACAGATCGTCAAACGAAACCGAAAAGCGCGAAAAGCGCTGGGAATCGGCGGCGAAGGCGGCACGGATATCGGTTGCCTTGGTGGCATCAGCGGTGCTTTTCAGCTGTTCGACGATGGCGTTCATGGGAGGCTCCTCTGGAGGCGGAAAGGTTGCGGAAACTATTCGCTTTATCGGGGGCAAATCAAGTTCAGCCACCGCTCCAGATACAAAAAAGCCATCCGCGGCGAACGGATGACCGTCAATTTCATGAGGTTGTTAAATTAGCCGCGCAGGTCCTTGCGCAGGATCTTACCAACAGGCGACTTTGGCAACTCGGTGCGGAATTCGATGAAGCGCGGGCGCTTGTAATTGGTGAGGTTGGCGATGCAATGGGCTTTCACCTCGGCTTCCGTCAGCTTCGGGTCCTTCCTGACCACGAAGAGTTTGACCGCCTCCCCCGAATGCCCGTCCGGCACGCCAATGGCGGCTGCCTCGAGGATGCCGGCATGCATGGCGGCGACTTCCTCGATCTCGTTCGGATAGACGTTGAAGCCTGAAACGAGGATCATATCCTTCTTGCGGTCGACGATCTTGGTAAAGCCGCGTGCGTCCATGTAGCCCATGTCGCCCGAGCGGAAATAGCCGTCCTCGGTCATCACCCGCGCCGTTTCCTCCGGCTTCTGCCAATATCCGGCCATCACCTGCGGCCCGCGAATGCAGATCTCGCCGACATCGCCGAGCGGCAGCGAATGGCCGTCCTCATCGCGGATATCGAGGTCGGTGGAGGGCATCGGCAGGCCGATCGTGCCGGTGAACTCGGCCGAATCGAAACGGTTGGCGGTGGCAACCGGCGAGGTCTCGGAAAGGCCGTAGCCCTCCGTCACCGGCGTCCCCGTGATCGTCAGCCAACGTTCGGCGACCGGGCGCTGCACGGCCATGCCGCCGCCGAGCGACATGATCAGCGGCGAGAAATCGAGCTTGGCGAAATCGGCATTGTTCATCAGCGCGTTGAACAGCGTGTTGAGGCCGGGGAAGATATGCACGTCGGACTTGCCGAATTCCTTGACGAGGCCGGGAATGTCGCGCGGATTGGCGATCAGGATGTTGCGGGCGCCGAGCGACATGCCCATCAGCGAATTCACCGTCAGCGCGAAGATGTGGTAGAGCGGCAAAGCGCAGAGGAAATTCAGCACCTCGGGCTGCTTCTTGCGCTCGAAGGCCGAGCGCAGCCAGAGCGACAGCTGCAGTTTGTTGGCAAGCAGGTTTGCATGCGTCAGCACCGCGCCCTTGGCAACACCCGTCGTGCCGCCGGTATATTGGAGGAAAGCGATGTCGCTGCCCGTAAGCGCGACCGGTTGGAGGGCTTTTTTCCCGCCTTCGCGCAGCACCTGGGCGAAGCTCTTGTGCTCAGGGATCGACCATGAAGGAACGAGCTTCTTCACCTTGCGCACGGTGAAATTGACGATCAGCCCCTTGACCCCCAGCATTTCGCCGAGCGAGGTGACGACGACATGGCGAAGGTCGGTCTTGTTCAGAACCTGCTCGACCGTGCGGGCAAAATTCTCCAGCACGAAGATCGCCTTGGCGCCGGAATCGCGCAGCTGGTGCTCGAGCTCGCGCGGCGTATAGAGCGGGTTGACGTTGACGACGACGAGACCGGCCCTGAGGATGGCGTAGGTCGCGACCGGGTTCTGCAGCACGTTCGGCATCATCACGGCGACGCGGTCGCCCTTTTGAAGGCCAGTGCTCTGCAGCCAGGCAGCGACCTTGCGCGTCTGGCTCTCCAGCTCGCGGTAGCTCATTGCCTTGCCCATGCTGGCAAAGGCGGTCCGGTCGGCGTAGCGGGCACAGGATTTTTCCAGCAGTTCCGCCAGCGAGGCATATTCCAGCGGCGGAAGCTCGGCCGGAACCACATCCGGATAGGCGGCAAGCCAGGGTTTTTCAGGCTTGGCTGCGTTCGGATGGACGGAAATGCTGTTCATCGTGTCTCTCTCCCTTGCGGCCGCCGCGCCGACGATCGGTCGGCAGATCGACCGAAAGATCCTCCATCTTCCAGTCCGGCAGCTTATGCCATTGCTCGAATGGTTCAAGCCGAATGAAGCTATACTAACCTTGACGTAAACGTCAACGATCGCCGATCGCGCAATCTTGCCGGAGAGGGAACTTTGAACCCGCCATGACGTTGATCCTGCATACCCAATCCGAGGAAACCCAAAGGAGATGCATCATGCTCAATCAGGAAACTGACGCCAACCGCCGTGACCCGGACGCCAAGAGCACGCATTCGCTGATCGCCAGCGACCGCGTCGAAGGCACCCGTGTCTATGGCGCCGACGGCAGGCATATCGGCTCGATCGAACGGCTGATCATCGGCAAGCTCGACGGCCGCGTCGCCTATGCCGTGCTGAGCTTCGGCGGCTTCCTCGGCATCGGTCACGATCACTATCCGCTTCCCTGGGAAAAGCTGAACTACGACACCCAGCTGGATGGCTACCGCATCGACCTGACCAAGGAACAGATCGAAGGCGCCCCGAGCTATGCGGACGATGACGACAGCTGGTACAACGACAATGGCCGCCGGGTTTACGATTACTACGGCGTGCCGCCCTACTGGATGTAACGTCGTCCGATAGGCCGAACTGGAAGGGCCCCGTGCGATGCGGGGCCTTTTTCGTGGTTGGAGCGGCTGGAGAGGAGACGTGCCTTGCAATGGTTGCAAGGAGCGGGGACGGAGCGGCATGTCCCTTCTCTCCAAGGGGAGAAAAGGGAATCGAGATGTTGTGGCAGCCCTTTTTAGCGCCCCGCCACAAGATCATTGGCCGACCGCAGCACTGTGCCGATCGTGATGTCCTCCGCAACGATCCTCTTGCCCGTCTTTACCGCAAACACATGGCTCTCGCCCGGCAGCAGCGTCACCAGCATCGTGTCGACCACAGCATCCGGGTCCAGCCGATCCGCCATCAGGCAGAGATCCTTCAGGAAACTCTCAGCCGTGACCGCAACCGCAAAGCCGCCATCGATCGCGCTGACATCGACGCTCAGCCGCGGCGCCGGCAGGGCGAGTTCGATATCCTCGACGAAATAATGGAAGGCCCGCCTGTCGAGCATTTCGACGACGATAACCTCGTCCTTCGGTAAGTCTGTCCTAACGATATCCTTGGGCAGTGGAAATTCCTTGGCCTCGAAGCGGTCGCAGAGCAGCCGCCAGAATTCGAATTCGGCCAGCACGCTGCCGTCGAGCCGCAAACGCCGGCCGCTGATCTTCGCCCGCCAGAACAGCGTGCGTTCATTGACCGCCACTGCCGCCAGTCCGTCGCCGCGCGGCTGAATGGTCAGCAGGCGTGGATCATAGGCGGCCTTCAGCGCATACCAGAGCGGCTTGCGGCGGCCGGCCGAATCCAGCGCCGCCCATGAGGTCACCGGCCAGCAGTCGTTGAACTGCCAGACCACCGCACCCTTGCAGATATCCCGGTGCGACCGCATGTGCTCGATGCCGAAGCGGATGGCGCGGGCCTGGTTGAGCTGAGTGGCGAAGTGCCAGTCGTCCATCGTCTTTGGCTCCGGCAGATGGCCGGCGAGACCGCGGATCAGCTTGTCATTGCCTTGGGTGGCCTTCTGATGGTGAAAGACGCCGTTCGATTGCGGCGTCAGCGGCTGATCATGCACGCTCTCTTCGATCGTCGCCCAGGCGGCCGGCGCCTGCCAGCCGAATTCGGAGCAGAAGCGCGGGATATAATTGCGGTAGACCTCGTAGCCGACATCGTTCCAGACGTCCCAGATATGTTTGCAGCCATGGCCGTCGGCATTGGGTTCGATCTCCATCGAGCCGGAATAAGGGCTGCCGGGATAATAGGGCCGGTCGGGGTCGAGTTCGGCGCAAAGCCTCGGCAGCAGGTCGAGATAATAACCGAGCCCCCAGCTTTCGCCTGCCTTGATGATCGGCCGCCAGCCCCATTCGTCGAAGCCCCAGATATTCTCGTTATTGCCGTTCCAGAGGATCAGGCTGGCATGCGGCATCAGCCGCACGACATTGTCGCGCACTTCAGCCTCGACCTCGCTTCTCAGCGGCTCGTCCTCCGGATAGGCGGCGCAGGCAAAGAGGAAATCCTGCCAGACCAGCATGCCCATGCGGTCGCAGGCTTCGTAGAATTCGTCGCGCTCGAAGATGCCGCCGCCCCAGACGCGAAGCATATGGATATTAGCAGCCTTGGCCTCCTCGATCCGCCCGGCATAACGCTCCACCGTCACCCGCGACGGAAAACAATCGTCCGGAATCCAGTTTGCGCCGGCGATGAACAGCGGCACGTCGTTGATGACGAAGGTAAAGGCGGAGCCATGCGCGTCGGCCGCGGTGTCGAGCCTAAGCGAGCGGAAACCGAGTTCGCGTTCGTAAGTGTCGAGCAGATCGCCGCTGGCATCGTCGACGAGTTCAAGCGTCAGGGAATAAAGCGGCTGCGCGCCGAGATGGTGCGGCCACCAAAGCTGCGGCGAGGGGAGGGTAAGCTCGAAAGAAACCTCCTCTTCGCCGGCGCCAATCGTAACCGTCTTGGTCATGCCGCCGATTGTCGCGACAAGCCGGCATGCCGCCCCGTCGCCATGCCGCGCCACAATCGCATGCACCTTCACCAGCCCGTCGCCGCCGGCAAGCGTGGCCGACACCCGTGTTTCGGCAAGCCGCGCCCGATCCCAGCTTTCCAGCCTGACCGGTTTCCACAGGCCCGCCGTCACCAGCGTCGGCCCCCAGTCCCAGCCGAAATTGCAGGCCATCTTGCGCATCAGATTGCCCGGTCCCGGATAATTGTTGGGACGGTAGCCGTAATGCCTCTCCATCTCGGCGCCATGGGCATAGGCGGAACGGAAGGTGACGCTGAGGTCGTTCCGGCCGGCCTTCAGCAATCTCGAAACATCGAAACGATAGGTGCGGTTCATATTGAATGTGCGGCCGATCTCTTCGCCGTTGAGCGCGATCGTCGCGATCGTATCGAGCCCGTCGAAGACCAGCTCCTGCACCCTGCCATCGTCAGGCGTTGCCTCGAAGCGGCAGCGATAGCTCCAGTCAGTTTTGCCGATCCAGTCATTGGTGATCTCGTTGACGTCGATATAGGGATCGGCGATCAGCCGGCTGGCGAGAAGGTCGAGATGCACGCAGCCCGGCACCGTTGCAGGGATGGCATCAGGCAGGCCGGACCTTGCTGTATCGTTGCTGCAGGAGAGCGCCCAGCCGGAATTCAGCGTGGTCTTCTCGATCATGGATGGCTCCTGATTATGCCGCTCGAAGCTGTGGGATGAGGTGTTTTGGGAAGGGTGCCGCCGCGATCGGGCGCGGCGTCAGATCGCTCAGAGAAACCGGCCGTGGCGCTGCAGCACCTCGATCTTGTAGCCGTCGGGATCGCTGATGAAGAAGAACAGGCCGAACAGCCTGCCGTCGCGGTTGAGCTCTACCAACTCGCCGGGCTTCAGCCCCAGTTTCGCCAGCCGTTCGCGCTCGACCGCCACCTCTTCGACGGAGATGGCGAGATGGCCATAGCCGTTGCCGAGATCATAGGGCGCGGTCCGGCCCTTGTTGACCGTCAATTCCAGCTCGAAGCCGGTCTCGGAATTGCTCAGATAGATCAGCGTGAAGGTGTCGAAATCGACCCGGTCGGCGACCGAAAGGCCGAAGGCCCTACCGTAGAACTCGACCGAGCGCGCCTCGTCGAGAACCCGGATCATCGAGTGGATCATCTTCGCCAAGTCTGCCTCCCGTTGCATCACGGTGCCGCGCGTCTTTTTAGACGCACAAAGGACGCCGTAGAACTTTGAATTATGCATCGATCACGGCAGTCTTGGTACTCGTCCTCTTACGCCGTGCGCAAGCCGATTCTTCGGGTGATCGCCGCTTCGACCATGCCCATGGCGTCATAGATCAGCACCGCCATCAGGCCGACGATTAGCCCGCCCTGCAGGATGAAGGCGGTATTGTCGGAAATCAGCCCGGCGATGATCACCTCACCGAGGCCCTTTGCCGCAACCGTCGAGCCGATCGTCGCCGTGCCGATATTGATCACGGTTGCGACCTTCAGCCCTTCGAGGATCAGCGGCAGGGCCAGCGGCAGCTCGACGCGCAGCAGCCGCTGGGTGCCGTTCATGCCCATGCCGTCGGCGGCATCGAGAACCTGCGGGGACACCTGCTTCAGGCCGGCGACGGTGTTTTCGAAGATCGGCAGCAGCCCGTAGAGAAACAGCGCGATCAGCGTCGGCATGGCGCCGAAGCCGGTGGCGGGAACGGCGAGCGCCAGCACCGCGACCGGCGGAAAGGTCTGCCCGGCATTGGCGATGGCCCGCGAAAGCGGCAGGAAATCGGCACCGCTTTCCCGGGTGACGAAGATGCCGCCGGCAACGGCGAGCACGGCGCTGCAGGCAATCGATCCGATCACCAACTGCAGATGGCCGGCGGCGAGCGAGGCAAGGCTGTTCTGCGTATAGACGGCCGGCGCATTGTTGCTGGTCAGCGGCACGAGCAGGAAGGAAAGCCATTCCGTCCTGAACAGCAGGATCAGCAGCAAGACCAGCGCCGCCAGGCGGAAGAGATTGGCAACGACGAGTTTCATGCCTTGCGGCCCAGTTCGAGCAGCCGCGTCATCGAGATCGATCCGACAGGCGCCTTCTCGCCATCCTGCACCGTCGCCTCGTCGACACCCTGCCAGATCATTTCGGCCAGCGCATCGCGCAGGCTGAGCGACTGCGGCAAGGTATAGGCGAGGCCTGTTTTGGCCGGTTCCATGCTCTCCTTCAGCGGCAGCAGCGACATCAGCTTCAGCGCCCGGTCGGAGGTGCCGGTCAATTGCTGGACGAAGGGATCGGCCGGTTCGGTGAGGATCTTCTCCGGCGTCGAGCATTGCAGCAGCCGGCCCTCGCTCATCACCGCGATCTGGTTGCCGAGATGGAAGGCCTCGTCCATGTCGTGAGTGACAAGGATAACCGTCGTGCCGAACTGCTTCTGGATCGCCAGCAGATCGTCCTGCGCCTTGCCGCGGATGACCGGATCGAGCGCCCCGAACGGTTCGTCCATCAGAAGCAGTTCCGGTTCGGCCGCCAGCGCCCGGGCGACGCCGACGCGCTGCTGCTGTCCGCCGGAGAGCTGGTGCGGATATTTGTCGGCAAAGGTTGCCGGGTCGAGGTTGAACAATCCGAGCAGTTCCTCGACCCGCCTGGAAATACGTGTGGACTCCCAATCGAGAAGCTGCGGCACGGTGGCGATATTCTGCGCCACGGTGCGGTGCGGAAACAGGCCGTGTCCCTGGATGGCATAGCCGATCTTGCGGCGAAGCTCGGTCACCTCGACGTCGATGACATTCTGCCCGCCGACGTAAATCTCACCTTCGGTGATCGGCACCAGCCGGTTGATCATCCGCATCAACGTCGATTTGCCGGAGCCCGACGTGCCGACGATGACGGTGATCTCGCCCTTCTCGACACGCATCGAGACATTGTCGACGACGGTGGCAGCGCCATAGCGTTTGGTGACGTTCCTGATCTCGATCATGCTCATGCGGCGGATCCCCGGATGCTGTCGATGACCGCATCGAGGATGACGGCCGATGAGAAGGCGAAGAACACGGTCGGCACGGCGCCGAGCAGGACGAGGTCCATGGCCGTCTGGCCGAGCCCCTGGAAGATGAAGATGCCGAAGCCGCCGCCGCCGATCAGCGCCGCGATCGTCACCATGCCGATGGCCTGCACCAGCACGATGCGGATGCCGGTGAGGATGACCGGAAAGGCAAGCGGCATGTCGATGCCGGTGAGGATCTGGCGCCGCGTCAGACCCATGCCGGCCGCGGCATCCCGCACCGAAGGGTCGACGCCCTCAAGGCCGACGACGGTGTTGGCAACGATCGGCAGCAGCGAATAGAGCACCAGCGCGATCAGTGCCGGCGCCGTGCCGATGCCGCGAATGCCGATCGCAGCCGCCAGCGGCACGTGGGTGGCGAGATAACCGAGCGGCAGCATCAGCAGTCCAAACAGTGCGAGGCTCGGGATCGTCTGGATCAGGCTGAGCCCCTGCAGCACGATCGCCCGCAGCTTCGGCACCCAGAAACAGAGGATGCCGAGCGGCAGCCCGAGAATAATGGCGATGGCCAGCGACCCGAAGGCCAGCAGCAGATGCGAGATTGCTTCCGTCTCGAATTGCGGCGCCCGCGTCGAGAATTCCTTCATGATCGACAGGCTGTCGAGCAGGCCGGAGGAAAGCGAGAGGAAAAGCAGCGCCGCATAGGCCGCAAGGGCTGCGACCCGCATCCACGGCGCCAGCCGGATCTTCACCAGCGCATCGGAGATGACGAGCCCGATCACCGCAAACAGCGCCCAGAAACCACCGCCGGGCGTCATCCGCGCCACCGTGCTGCCGGGCGGCGTCGCCGCCGTCGAGACCAGGCCGATCGCAACGATCAGCGCCGCAAGGCAGAGTGTGGCGATGGCAAGCCGGGCAAGGGCGTTGCGCAGCAACAGCGTGGCGACAGCGGTGAGAACGAGCAGCACGGTGAGGATGATGACGGAGGGCTGGGGAAGAAGCTGCGTCAGCAGCATCGGCTTGCCGGCGGCGATGCGGTTCGCCTTGATGTAGATGAAAGGCATCAGCGCCATCGCCGCGATGCCACCGGCCACCAGAACCACGCCGAGCCGGTCCAGCCTGCGGACCGCTGAGGTTTCTTCCATCAAATCAACCCTGTCTGAGCAATCCCGTCCGGCCAACCCTATCAGCAAAGAGAGGCTCCGCCCGCAATCGGGCGGAGCGAGTGATGACTATTTCAGGAAGCCTTTTTCCTTCAGATAGGCTTCGGCGACGGACTTTGCCGGCTCGCCGTCGACCTGGATCTTGGCATTGAGCTTGCGCAATTCGTCGGCGGTCAGGCTCTTGAAGATCGGCGAAAGCACTTCCTCGATCTTCGGATTGGCCTTCAGAACCTCCTCGCGGATGATCGGGGTCGGCGCATAGACCTGCTGCACGTTCTTGTCGTCTTCGAGAACGGTCAGTTCGGCCGCCTCGATCGCGCCGTCCGTGCCGTAGACCATGGCGGTGTTGACGCCATTCGTCTGGTCGGCGGCCGCCTTGATCGTCGCCGCCGTGTCGCCGCCGGACAGAACCACCATCTGGTCGGGCTTCAGCTGGAAACCGTAGGTCGTCTGGAAGGCGGGAAGCGCGCCTGCCGAATTGACGAATTCGGCGGAGGCGGCAAGTTTGGCGGCACCGCCGCCGGCAACCCATTTGCCGAAGTCCGTCAGGCTCTTCAGCTTGTTCGGTTGGGCAACATCGCTGCGCACGGCGAGCGCCCAGGTGTTGTTGGCAGGCGACGGCGTCAGCCAGACGATCTTGTTGGCGTCGTAATCGAGCTTCTTTGCCAGCTCATAACCCTGGTCGATATTCTTCCAGGCGGCGTCATCGGCCTTGTTGAAGAAGAAGCCGGCATTGCCGGTATACTCAGGATAGATGTCGATTTCGCCGGCGGTGATCGCCTTGCGCACGACGGGTGTGGCGCCAAGCGCGATGCGGTCCTGCGTCTTGATGCCGTTGGCTTCGAGCGCAAGCGCGATGACGTTGCCGAGCAGCGTGCCCTCCGTGTCGATCTTCGACGAGACGACGACATCGGCGGCGTGAGCCGCACCCGCCGCGAAGGCGGAGAGCGTGACGGCGAGTGCGAGTTTCTTCAGCATGGAATATCCCCTTGGTTGACACCGTTAGCACTTTGAATTGCTGCATTATGCAGGTGCGCAAACCCCCGGCGGGAGGTTTGCGCACAAGAAGACCGCCGGCCAGCGCGATGAGATCGCATCATGCCGGAATTGCATGCGTGGTTGAAATAGCGTGCACGCCTGAAAAATCGATGCAAGCCCCCTTTAGTATTTACAGCCGCGCCGCGATTATGGCGGCGAATGCCCCTCCGCGCGCGGAAACGCATTCCCTTTTCCAGGGCCGGCGCGATTTGTTTTTGTCCCCTTGCGTGTTTCCGCGATGTTCCGGTGCTCTGTTGCGGATTTCCGCCGCCCGGATTTTTCTATGCCGAAACGATAGCCCGCCTCTGCGAAAGCAGGGATATCTTTTTTCATGAACACATCATATCGTCCGGTTTTTCCAGCGCTTTTCGGAGGTGGCTCGTTTGCATCTTGGCGCCCTGTTCACCGCCCACCATGTTTTGACCTCCGGCTCGGTGCGCGAGACGGGGCGGCGCTTCCAGCTGTCGCCCTCGACCGTATCTGCGGCCATCCATCATCTCGAAACCGAGCTGGCGATGAGGCTGACGGAACGCGCCTCCGGTGAACTGGTCATGCTCATTGCCAGCGGCAGGGTGCTGGAAGGCCTGGCGCCGATCACCGCCGCGGTCAGTGAGCTTGGCCAATTGACCGGCCATGACGGTACGACCGCGGACGCCACCGAGGTCACCGATACTTGCGAGGCCTGGGCATCACGCATCCCCGTCAAGGTCGTCACCATCGAGCGTTTTCTTGAGGTGGCCGACCAGGGCAGCATCAATCGGGCCGCCCGCCGCCTTGGCTTGGGGCAGCCGCAGCTTTCGCTTCAGCTTGCCAATCTTGAGAAATTTCTAGGTCACCGCCTGTTCGAGCGGCAGGCGCAGGGGTCGGTGCTGACGGAGGAGGGCAGGCGCGCCTATCAGATCTTCACGACGATCAGCCAGGCCTGGAACGATCTGAAGTCATCGGCCGACGAGCGCTATCGCCGCGCCGCCCGGTCGCTACGCATCGGCTCGATCATTCCCACCGGATCGGAAAGCTGGGTGGCGCGCTGCCTGGGTTCGCTGGTCTCCGAATGGAATGCGCGCCGCAACAACAATGCGATATCGCTGGTTTCGATGACCGCCGACGATCTGCGCGAGGCGCTGAAGAGCGGCCGCATCGATGTGGCGATCCTCGATTCGGTCTTCGGCCTTGAAAGCTTCCGCCATCGCGAACTGCTGCAGACCGAGATGGTGGTGATCGCACCGCCGTTCAGTACCGAAACCACCGTCGCCGATCTCGTCTCTGCCCACGCGATCTGCATGCCGAGCCCGCGCACCGGCCTCGGCCACGCGGCCATGGCCTTCAGCGACGAGCGTGCGCCGAACCGGCGCTTGCGCAGCCGGGATATCACGGCGGCGGATTCGCTGCCTGTGATCGTCGACCTCGTCGCCAATCACGGCTATGTCTCCTTCCTCGGCCGGGTCAGCGCCATGCCGATCGCCGACAAGGTGCGCATCGTCGAACTCGACGAGCATCTGCCGATGTCCTATCACGTCGCCTTCAATCATCGTAAAGCCGCCGCCGATGCCTGCGCCGTCATCATCGAGGCGGCGGCGAGAATAACGTCTGAAACTGTCGCGCCGACCATGGCACGCGGCAAAGCCAGGGAGAGTGCCGCGTGACCGTCCTGCTGGAAGTGTGTGTGGATAGTGCCGCCGGCCTCGCCGCCGCCATCGAGGGCGGCGCCGGCCGCATCGAGCTTTGTTCGGCGCTGGAGCTCGGCGGTCTGACGCCGCTGCCGAGCCTGATGCGGATCGCCGCCAGGGCGCGCATACCAGTCTACGCGATGATCCGCCCGCATGCCGGTCCCTTCATCTTCGACAGGGCGGACGAGGAAGCGATGATGCTCGATATCGATGCCGTGCGCGCCGCGGGCCTTGCCGGCGTCGTTATCGGCGCCAACCGGCCGGATGGCACGCTCGACATGCCGCTGATCCACCGCCTGAAGGCGCATGCTTCAGGCCTGGGGTCGACCTTGCATCGGGCTTTCGATCTGGTGCCGGATGCCGATCAGGCGCTGGAACAGGCGGTCGAACTCGGCGTTGAGCGCATCCTGACCTCCGGCTGCGCCCTGAAGGCGGCCGACGGAACCGAAACCCTGAAACGCCTCTCGGCAAAGGCGACTGGGCGCATATCCATCATGCCCGGCAGCGGCATCCGCCCCGCCAATGTCACCGCCATCTTGCAGGCAACCGGCGCTCGCGAGGTCCATGGTTCCTGCAGCTCACCTATAGAAAGCGCCGATCCCCGCGCGGTGGCCTTCGGTGTCGAGGCGAAGAGCGCGAACCGGACGGATAGTGCGGTGGTCAGGGAGATGTGCAGGGCGATTGCGTCAATGGAGCGTTAGTGGTCTCGCAATTCCGGACGGAAAGCGTTTTGCGCTTTGAAACGCAAATGCAGTGCTTGCGGCATGGGTCCTCGGGTCAAGCCCGAGGACGACGGAGTGTGGTGTGGGCGCTGCGGCAAGCACAGTCAGCGCGTAGTGGTTTGTAGGAATTGCCGACTTTATTTACGCGATTCCGGCGCAAAACCCGCCCCGCATTTTGCTGGAATTCCTCCGGACGTTCCGCTTCTTGCCGCACAGGTTTCCCCACTCTCCGTCATACTCGGGCTTGACCCGAGTATCCAGGCCGAGCACTCCACGCGCATGTTCTGCGTCGCACTCTACCCACCAACCCTGATCACCGCCTTGATCAGCCCGCTCTTCTCATGCGCCCAGCGCGCGAGATCTTGCGGCGTATCGGCCAACACCGTCCGGTGGGTAATCAGCTTGTCCACCGGCACCAGCCCTTTGGCGATCGAAGCGGCCACATGTTCGAAATCGGCGCGGGTGGCGTTGCGGCTGCCGATCACCATCATTTCGCGTTTGTGGAATTCGGGGTCGGAGAAGCGGATATCGTCCTTGACAACGCTGACCAGCACCAGTGCGCCGCCATGAGCGACGAAGGAAAAGGCCTTTTCCATCGACGGGCCGTAACCCGTCGCGTCGAAGACCACGTCGAAACCGTCGCCATTGGTTTTTTCCCGCACGGCATCCACTGTCGCCTCGTTGGCGACGATGCCGGAGGTGAAGCCGAAGCGCTCCGAGGCCATCTGCAGCCGCTCGCCACTGGTGTCGAGCAGGGTCACTTCATGGCCGGCGATGCGCGAGAAGATCGCTGCCCCCAGCCCGATCGGCCCGGCGCCGATGACGAGTGCGCGCGCGCCGGCGCCGGTCATCGAGCGGCGCACCGCATGGGCGCCGATCGCCAGAAACTCGACCGTTGCCGCAGCCTCCAGGCTCAGTCCCTCGGCGGCATAGAGGTTGCCTGACGGAACCAGGATCTCCTCGCAGAAGGCACCATCGGTATGGACGCCGAGCACCTTGATATTGGTGCAGCAATTCGGCTTGCCCTTGATGCAGGCGACGCATTGGCCGCAGGAGAGATAGGGATTGACGATGACCGGTGTTCCCACAGCCATGGCGACGCCGTCACCGGCTTCCAGCACCGTTGCCGAGATCTCGTGGCCCATGATCCGGGGATATTCGAGGAAAGGGTGTTTGCCCTCGAAGATATGATAGTCGGTGCCGCAGATGCCGACATGGCTGACCGCCAGGCGCACCCAGCCGGGCGCCGGTGCCGCGGGCGAAGGACGCTCGACGATCTCGAGCACGCCGGGCTCCCGGCAAACAACTGCTTTCATGACGGGTCTCGCATTCCTGGAAATTGAAGAGGCCGGCCTTTCGGCCGGCTCTCTGGTGTGTCGCTCAATTGCTCTTGCGGCGGCGCAGCTGGTCGAAGAAGACGATCACGATGATCAGGAGACCGGTGATGATGCGCTGCCAGAAGGAGTTGACGTTCAGAAGGTTGGCGCCGTTGTTGATGGTGGCGAGGATGAAGGCGCCGATCAGCGGGCCGTGTACCGAGCCGACCGCGCCGAACAGGCTGGTGCCGCCGATGACGGAGGAGGCGATCGCCTGCAATTCCCAGCCGTCGGCCTGCGTCGCATTGCCGATCGCGATGCGTGAGGCAAGCAGCACGCCGACGAAGGCGGCAAACGAAGCCGAGAGGATATAGGCGAGGTAGATCATGCCCTTGACGTTGACGCCGGAAAGGCGGGCAGCTTCGGCATTCGAGCCGACTGCGAAGAGATAGCGGCCCCAGCGGCTCAGATGCAGGAAGATGAAGGAGGGCACCGCCACCAGGATGACCATCCAGAACAGGCTCGGAATGCTGAGCAGATCGGCGCGGGCGAAATTGCTGAAATTCTCATTGGTAATGTTGATCGTCGAGCCATTGGTGATCAACAGGCCGATGCCGCGCAGCGACGTCAGCGTCGCCAGCGTGATGATGAACGGCGGCAGGCCCATATGGACGATGCCGAAGCCATGGAAGGCGCCGATCGCCACACCGATGGCGAGCGTCAGCACGATCGCACCCCAGACCGGCACGCCCGCCTGCAGCAGCCAGGCGATGATGACGGTACAGAAGCCGACGATGGCGCCGACCGAAAGATCGATGCCGGCGGTGATGATAACAAAGGTCTGGCCGAGAGCCAGGATCGCCGTCATCGCCCCCTGGCGCAGCAGGTTCGAGATGTTGAGCGGCGTCCAGAAGCTCGGGGTGACCAAGCCGAGCACGATCCAGAGGAAGATCAGAAGCCCGATCAGCGTCAGGCCGAACAGGATGTTCATTTTCCGGCGCGGCGGCGGGGCGACGATTTCGGTAGGGGTGGCAGTCATGAATTTTCTCCCTCTTAGAGCATTTCCGCTTTCTTCAAACCGCGGAAATGCTCTATCTCTTTGTTCTTACGCAATTTCCGGACGCAATACCGCTACGCGGTCTGCTGGAATTGCTTATGCTCAGACGCCGATCGCTTCGCTGAGCACTTCTTCATGCGTTGCCGCGTGGTAATCATGGCTCGCGACGATTTTGCCGCCGCGGAAGACATGCAGCCGGTCGGCCAGTTCATAAACTTCAGGCAGGTAGGAGGAGATCAGGATGATGCCCGCGCCCTCCTTCAGAAGCTTGGCGAACAGCCGGTAGATTTCCGCCTTGGTGCCGACGTCGACGCCGACTGTGGGTTCGTCGAAGATGAACAGCCGGGCGCCGTGGCTCAGCCACTTGCCGATGACGATCTTCTGCTGGTTGCCGCCCGACATGCTGGAGGCCGGAACACGCCGGCTTGGCGTCTTGATGCTGAGATCGCGGATCTGCTTGTCGGCATTGGCCGATTCCCGCGTGTGGTTGATGACAGGCCCGTGGCCGAGGCGCCCGAACACCGGCAGGTTGATGTTGAGGCCGATCGGCAGGTTGAGGCAAAGCCCCTGGTCGCGCCGGCTTTCCGGCGCCAGCGCAATGCCGAGCTCCATCGCCGTGCGTTCGTTGCGGATGTCGACACGTTTGCCCATCCACTCGACATCACCGGCTGTCGTCGGCTGGCGGCCATAGAGGCCGAGCGCGAATTCGCTGCGCCCGGCGCCGATCAGACCATAGAGCCCGACGATCTGCCCGGCCTTGACGCTGAGCGACACGCCTTCGAAGCCCGGGCCGGAAAGCCCGCGGACCTCGACGATCGTCTCGCCGATGGCGATCTCTTCCTTGTGATAGATCTGCTCGATCGAGCGGTTGATCATCAGCGCGATCAGCTCGGCATCATTGGTCTCGCCGATCAGCCGCGTGCCGACATGGGTGCCGTCGCGCAGCACCGAGACACGGTCGGCAAGCTCGAAGACTTCCTCCATGCGATGGCTGATATAGACGATGGTGACGCCTTCGCCCTGCAGGCGGCGGATTAGCTTGAACAGCTGCGCGGATTCCTGGCGCGTCAGATAGGCTGTAGGTTCGTCGAAGATCAGGAACTGGGTGCCGCGCATGGCCGCGCGCGCCGTTGCCACCAGCTGCTGCTGGCCGATCGTCAGCGAGCTGAGCAGCGCGCCGGCCGGCAGGCCGAAGCCGAGATCGTCGAGCACGGCCTGCGCCAGCTTCTGCATCTGCTTCTTGCGCATCAGTCCGTAGCGGTTGACCTCGTCCCCGAGGAAGAGATTGGCGGCGACCGTCAGATGCCGGCAGAGCACGACTTCCTGGTGGACGGCGTTGATGCCGCGGGCGATTGCCTCGTTTGGCGTCGACAAGCCGACAGGCTGGCCGCACCACAGCACTTCGCCGGCCGTGCGGGTAATGACGCCGGTCAGCAATTTGATCAGGGTGGATTTGCCGGCGCCATTTTCGCCGACGATGGCATGGATTTCACCGGCGAGAAAGGTCAGCGTCGCCGGCTTCAGCGCCTGTACATGACCGTAATTCTTCTGCAGGCCCTTGAGTTCGAGGATAGGCGATCCGGCGGGGATACGATTGGCTTCTTTCAGCGTGGCGCTGTCATCATGGCGATGACTGACCTCTTCCAGTCCGATCATGGACCTCTCCTCCTTGTGTCACGTCTGCTCTCCATCCCTGGTAACCATAACATGGATGGAAAAAGCCGCGCCGGTTTTTGAAGCCGGCGCGGCCTTGCTGTCTTGCTTACTTGATCTTCGGGTTCAGCAGCGCGTCGATCTTCGGATCGGCCATATTCGCCTTGGTGACGAGGTTGGCACCGGTGTCGACATTGGCTTCAACCTTCTCGCCCTTGGAGACGGCAAGCGCGGTCTTCACGCCGTCATAACCCATGCGATAGGGGTCCTGAACGACCAGGCCGGCAATCGAGCCCTCCTTGAGGAAGCCGACCGTCTTGTCGTCGCTGTCGAAGCCGATGACCTTGATCTTGTCGCCGAGCTTGTTTTCGGCGATCGCCTGACCGACGCCCTGCGCCAGGATCAGGTTCGAGGCGAAGACGCCCACGAGCTTCGGGTTGGCCGTAATCAGGTCGGTCATCATGTTGAGGCCGGTCGTCGCCTGGCCGTCGCCGTACTTGTCGGCAATGACCTTCAGGCCCGGATGCTTGGTCTTGATCTGATCCAGGAAGCCTTCGCGGCGCTGTTCCAGCGAGCCGACGCCGGGAAGGTTGGTGAGGATGACGATTTCACCCTCTTCCTTGCCGGTCATGCCCTTGATGGCGGCGGCAAGACCGTCGGCGGCGATACGGCCGCCCTGGACGTTGTCGGTCGTCAGGAACGACTTGAACGCCTTGGAGTCGGCGCCCGAGTCGATGCCGATGATCGGAACCGACTTGGCGGCTTCATCGATCGGCTTGCCGAGCGCCTTGAATTCGGTCGGCGAAATGACGACAGCGGCCGGCTTGCCGGCAACGGCATTTTCCAGAATGCTGATCTGGCCGTTGACGTCGGACTCTGCCTGGGCGCCGAGTTCCGGTACCTTGACGCCGAGATCCTGGCCTGCCTTGCGGGCGCCGGCCAGAACGATCTGCCAGTAGAAGGACGTCGTGTCCTTGACGATGATCGGGATCGTCACGTCGGCGGCAAAGGACGTAACCGGCATCGCGGTGGCGATAACGGCAGCGCCGGCAAGCGCCGTAAAGGCGCGACGGGACAGAAGGGATTTCACGATAGTCATAAGGGTTCTCCTCTCAAGATGCGTTCTCCTCCGAATAAATCGGCCGCTGAACGCAGGCGGACGATTTTTATCGATAAAAAACATTTGCAGGGAGAAGCTAGCCGAGGCGCAATCAAATTGCAAGAGCGTCAAACCGGCTTTTTTGCTTTGGTAAATTCCCTCCAAGCAACTGATTTTATTCCAATACAACCATAACCTAAAATAGCTACCGGCTCAGGTCTATCTCATGCGGATGCACGACGCCCTTTTTTAAAATCAGGTTTCCGTACAGCCGGAATTCCGTCGTCGCGACGATATAGGTGGCCTTGCGGGCCATCACGTAGAAGGCAAAGCGCTCCACAGGCACGATCGGAAAATCGCCGGCGCGCCTGGCAATGATCTGCTGGAACTCGGCACAGACCTCCGGCACGGCGTGCGGGTCGCCGACCACCTCCATCCGCCACGCCGCTTCCGGCACGAAGGTGTCGAGCGGCATGTGCGCGAGGATCGCCTCGGCCATATCGGTGGCGCTGACGCCGTCGGCGCGAATGACCGGCGGGCCCATCGAGCCCGAGGGGAAATTGGCGTCCGATATGACGATGTCGTCGCCATGTCCCATCGTCTTCAGCGCGTGAAGCAGGTCGGGGCCGAGCAGCGGATGAATACCCTTGAGCATAGTGTCTCCTCAGACGCGGACAGCTTCGGCGCCGAGCGGCGGCGCGACCAGCGTATAGGGTTCGAATTCGGCATAGATCTCATCGGCAAGCAGCGGTTCGACGATTTCCATGTTGCGGATCAGGCTCGACGGCTTGGCTGTACCCATCAGCACCGATGCGACGATCGGCTCGCGCAGCGGAAACTGCAGGGCGGGTGCGGCGAGTGGCACGCCGTGGCGCTTGGCGATCGCCTCCATGGCGCCGACCTTGGCAAGCACCTCGTCATCTGCCGGCATATAGTCGAAATGCGCGCCCGGCACCGGGCCGGTGGCGAGAATGCCGGAGTTGAAGACGCCGCCGACGACCAGCGACGTGCCCTTCTTCAGGCAGAGCGGCAGAAGTTCGGCGACCGCCGAACGATCGAGCAGCGTGTAGCGGCCGGCCATCAGGATGCAGTCGAGATCGGCATTGCGCATGACGTCGAGGCAGACGGGCACTTCGTTGACGCCGAGGCCGAAGGCGGAAATCGCGCCCGAGGAGCGCAGTTCTTCCAGCGCCTTGATGCCGGAATCGAGAAGCTGCTTCTGGTAGACGGCGTTCTTCGCCGCGCCGTGCGTATAACCACCGATATCGTGCACATAGAGAATATCGATGCGGTTGAGGCCGAGGCGCGCATAGCTGAACTCGACCGAGCGCATGATGCCGTCATAGGAATAGTCGTAATCGGCATCGAAAGACAGCGGATCGACATAGCTGTAATCGGGCACGGTTCCGGTCGGCACCGGCCGCAGCAGCCGGCCGACCTTGGTCGACAGCACGTAGGAGCCATCCGGCTGGTCGCGCAGGAAATCGCCGACCCGGCGTTCGGCGAGGCCGAGCCCATACCAGGGCGCCACGTCGAAATAGCGGATGCCGCTGTCCCAGGCCGCCTGCAGCGTTTCCATCGCTACCTCGCGCGGGCAGGCGCGGAAAAGACCGCCGAGCGCTGCCGCGCCGAAGCTGATTTCGGTCACTTCGAGCTTGGTCTTGCCGATCTTTCTCGTCTTCATCATGCCTCCTCGCCAAGTCTTGGGATTGCGTAAAGGATTTCAGGGCAATTCCAGGAAAAGTGCGAAGCGGTTTTCCGTCCGGAATTGCGTAAAACAAAGGATTAGAGCGTCGCTCCCAGATGCCAGGGCACGAATTCATTGTCGCCGTAGCCGAAGAGTTCGCTCTTGGTCTTCTTGCCGGAGGCCGTGTCGACGATGAGCTCGAAGATCTCACGGCCCTTGCCGCTGATCGTTGCGTCACCGGTGGCGATCGTGCCGCAATCGATGTCCATGTCCTCTTCCATCGAGGCATAGAGCGCCGAATTGCTGGAAAGCTTCAGCGAGGGCGCCGGCCGGCAGCCGAAGCAGCTGCCGCGGCCCGTGGTAAAGGCGATCATATTCGCCCCGCCCGCCACCTGGCCGGTCGCCGAGACCGGGTCGTAGCCGGGTGTGTCCATGAAGACGAGGCCGGGAGCGGTGACCCGCTCGGCATAACCATAGACCGCCGTCAGCGGCGAGCGCCCGCCCTTGGCAACCGCGCCGAGCGATTTTTCCAGGATGGTGGTGAGACCGCCGCGCTTGTTGCCGGGCGAGGGGTTGTTGTCGAGCGAGGCGCCGTGCAGGGCGACATAATCCTCCCACCAGGCGATCTTCTCGTCGAGCTTGTTGGCCACCTCGTCGCTGACCGCGCGGCTGCGCAGCAGGTGTTCTGCGCCATAGATTTCCGAGGTCTCCGACAGGATCGCCGTGCCGCCGGCCGCTGCCAAGAGATCCGCCGCGACCCCCAGCGCCGGATTGGCGGTGATCCCGGAGAAGCCGTCCGAGCCGCCGCATTGCAGGCCGATGATGATCTCGCCGATCGACATCGGTACGCGCTTTTCCTTGCCGACATCGGCGGCGATTTCACGCAGCATGCCCATGGCGCGCTCGACGGCGCGGCGTGAGCCGCCGGCATCCTGAATGTTGAAATGCCGCTTCGAGGCGCCGGCGCCGCTTTGGCCGTAGAGCGTCAGCTGGTTGACTTCGCAGCCGAGGCCGATCATCAGCACACCGCCGAAATTGACATGCCTGGTATAGCCGGCAAGCGTGCGATGCAGCACGTTCATGCCGTCGCCGGTCGAGCTCATGCCGCAGCCCTGGTCATGCACGATCGGCACGAAACCGTCGATGCCTTCGTAATGCGGCAGGATCGTCCGGTTGGCCTCGTCGGCGATTGCCCGGCAGACCGTGGTGGAACAGTTCACGCTGGCGATGATGCCGATGTAGTTGCGGGTGGCCGCCCGCCCATCGGCGCGGCGATAGCCCATGAAGGTGCGCGCTTTGTCTTCACCAGTCGCCATCTCCGGCGCCGAATTGGCGGTGGCCGCCAGCCGGTCGTTTTCGAAATGCAGGTTGTGGCTGTGCACATGGTTGCCGGCCTTGACGTCGGCCGTCGTGCGGCCGATCGCCTGTCCGTATTTCACCACGGCGGCGCCGAGCGGAATATCAGCGATCGCCACCTTGTGGCCGGGATCGATTTTTTCAAGCGTTTCAATGCCGGCAACCGTTGAACCCGGCGCGATGGCCGCCGTTGCGACCGCGACATTGTCACCGGCCGACAGGATGATCCAAGGCAGTTTGTCCAAGTCTCTTCTCCCTAGAGCATGACACCGAAAAATCTGGGCGGTTTTCGGCCGACATCATGCGCCAACTCTTGAATTCAGGAAACACTCGCTGCATCGGCGAATGCGCATTGATTTTGTTTTTTATCTACAATAAACATTTTCAAGTCAACGGGAATATTGATCCTGTGGACGAGCGAGGCAATGAGCCGCAGGCGACCGGAAATAAGCTAAAAGGTCGTTTGAACAAGCCCCGGTCTGTTCGCCCCTGCTTTGCAGAGGCGGTGGACACGAGGGCGGAAAGCGGGGGTCTGGTGGCACGGCAGAATACGGTCTTCAAGGAAGCCTACAATAGGTATGCCGTGGCTCTGCGCACGGATAGCGCACTGCCCTCTGAACCGGAGATCGCCGCCCAGCTCGGCGTCAGCCGCTCCACCGCGCGCGCCATCCTGACCCGTCTCAGCGAGGAAGGCATCATCCGCTGGAACAAGCGCCAGAAGACCGTGCTGCGCCAACCCACAGACCGCGACCTTTTTCCTTCTGAGGAAACCGACTCCCTGCACGATATCATCGAGCGCAGCTTCATGCAGCGCATCCTCGCCGATGATGCGGCCCCCGGCATGCAGATCAACGAGCTGGAGCTGGCCCGCGAAATCGGCACCGGCACAACCAGCGTGCGCGAATTCCTGATCCGCTTCTCCCGCTTCGGCCTGATCGAGAAACGGCCGAACAGCCACTGGACGCTGAAAGGTTTCACCCGCGAATTCGCCCTCGAACTGGCCGATGTGCGCGAGATGTTCGAGCTGCATTCCGCCGCCGAATTCGGCCGGCTTGCGAGGGACAGCCAAGCCTGGATCGATCTCGCCGCCATCCGCGACGATCATCACGCCATGCTTGCCGACATCAACCAGCGCTACAAGGATTTCTCCGTCCTCGACGAGCGCTTCCACCTGTTGATCCACCGCGCCTCGAAGAACCGTTTCATCGCCGATTTCTACGACGCCATCGCCATCGTCTTCCACTATCACTACCAATGGAACAAGACCGCCGCCCGCGAGCGCAACGAGCGCGCCATCCACGAACATCTGGATTATATCGCAGCCCTTGAATCCGGCGACCAGGCGGCGATCGAAACCGCCTGCCGCGTCCACCTGCGTTCCGCCCGCCAGACCCTGCTGCAATCCCTGCCGCAGCTGGCGACCGAGAGCGACTGAGTGTAAGCGAAGGGTGACGAAAGGGGCTGCACGGCACAACGCTAAACGTCGGCACCATGAAACCTTCTGATCCATAAGCCGTTATCTCGCTTATGAGCGGCGCAAAACTTAAACCGAAATCGGTCGACGGCACTGAACCGCAGGGTTCCGAGGCGGCGGCCAAGGAGAAGCCATCGACTGCCGAGGCCGTGCCGCCGCCAGATGTGCCACTGCCAGAAGTCCCCCCGCCAGATCCCATCGAACCCGGTCCGGAACTCACGCCCGAGGAGGCCGAGCAGGCGCGCAAGAAGTATCTGCTCAAACGTTTCTGGATCAGCGCGCGCCACTACTGGGGCCGCGGCGGCGACAGGCTCGCTTGGCTGTGCACACTTGGGCTGCTGGCCCTGATCGGCATCAATGTCGGTTTCCAATACGGAATCAATCTGTGGAATCGAGGGATTTTCGACGCCATCGAGCGACACGATGCCGGCACCGTCTATTTTCTGAGCGCCGTCTTCGTGCCGCTGGTGCTCGGCACCGTCGCCGTTGTCACCACCCAGGTCGCGCTTCGCATGATGATCCAGCGCCGCTGGCGTTCCTGGCTGACGACCGCGGTCATCGGGCGCTGGCTGGCAAACGGCCGTTACTATCAGCTGAACCTGATCGGTGGCGACCACAAGAACCCCGAAGCGCGCATTTCGGAGGATTTGCGGATTGCCACCGAAGCCCCTGTCGATTTCATCGCCGGGGTCATTTCCGCATTCCTGGCGGCCTCGACCTTCATCGTCGTGCTCTGGACGATCGGCGGGGCGTTGACGCTGCCGATCGCCGGTTTCACGGTCACCATTCCCGGCTTTCTCGTCGTCACCGCGGTTCTCTATGCCGCGATCACCTCCAGTTCGATGGCGTTCATCGGCCGCCGTTTCGTCCAGGTCTCCGAGGCCAAAAATCAAACCGAAGCCGAATTTCGCTACACGCTGACGCATGTGCGCGAAAACGGCGAGAGCATCGCCTTGCTCGGCGGCGAAGAGGAGGAGCGCAACGACCTCGACAAGACCTTCACCAATGTGCTCGGGCGATGGGCGCTGTTGGCCCGCCAACACATGCGCACGACGCTGGTGTCGCATGGATCCATGCTGATTGCCCCGGTCGTGCCGGTCCTGCTCTGCGCTCCAAAATTTCTCGAAGGCAGCATGACGCTCGGTCAGGTCATGCAGGCGGCCTCCGCCTTCGCCATCGTCCAGGGCGCGTTCGGATGGCTGGTCGACAACTATCCCCGTCTTGCCGATTGGAACGCCTGCGCACGCCGCATCGCGTCGCTGATGATGTCGCTCGACGGGCTGGAGCGGGCCGAGCAGAGCGACGCGCTCGGGCGCATCAAGCGCGGCGAAACGGAAGGCGAGGCGATGCTCAGCCTGAACGACCTCTCCGTATCGCTCGACGACGGCACCGCCGTGGTCACGGAAACCCAGGTGGCGATCGAACCCGGCGAGCGGGTGCTCGTGTCCGGAGAATCCGGGTCGGGCAAGAGCACGCTGGTGCGGGCGATCGCCGGTCTTTGGCCCTGGGGTGACGGCAGCGTCAATTTCCACGCCGACCGACGCTTGTTCATGCTGCCGCAACGGCCCTACATTCCTTCCGGGACGCTGCGCCGCGCCGTCGCCTATCCCGGCGCTGTCGATAGCTGGACCTCGGATGAGATCAAGACGGCCCTCGACAAGGTGGGACTGGCTTACCTGAACGACAAGATCGAGGAAGACGCGCCCTGGGACCAGACCCTGTCGGGCGGCGAAAAGCAGCGGCTCGCCTTTGCGCGCCTGCTGCTGCACACCCCGGATATCATCGTGCTCGATGAAGCAACCTCGGCACTCGACGAAAAGAGCCAGGACCGGATGATGCAGATGGTGATCCATGAATTGCCCGAGGTGACCATCGTCAGCGTCGCGCACCGCGCCGAACTCGAAGTCTTCCATAGCCGCAAGATCACCCTCGAGAGGCGCGAGGGCGGCGCAAAGCTCGTCAGCGATATCGATCTGATCAAGCGCAAGAGAAAGCGGACCTTGCTGTCACGCGTTCTGGAGAACCGTCGCTCCCCGCGAAAGGCCGGCACGGCGTCGAACAAGGCGCGCAGCCCCTGAATAGAACTGGCCTTCGCTCGGTCGCATTCGTCAATCGCCCGCTGAGGTCTCCGCGCCGGCAATCCGATCCAGATTGTCGATCAGCCGCTTGAGCAGTTCGACGAGCTGGGCTGCTTCCGCCTCCGTAAACCCTGCCAATGCCTCGCTGTTTCCCTGGAACAAGGCCGCAATGGCTGCCGGCATGCTTGCCCGGGCCGCCTTCGTCAGCACGATGTGGCTGCTGCGCCCGTCGGCCGGGTCACGCGTTCGCTCGATCAAGCCATCCCGCTCCATGCGGGTAAGCATCTGCGCCATCGGTGGTTGCTCCACTTTGGCAAAGCGGGCGAGGTCGCGCTGCGTGCTTGCCTTGCCATCTCCAAGTGCCACCAGCACCGGCAACTGGCCGACACCGAAGCCGAGCGGTCTGAGACGCGTCTCGCTCAGCCGAGCAAACCCTCGCGCCGCAAGACTGATGAGATGCCCTGGCGTTGACAGCACGTCTTCATCCATTCCTCTTGCCCTTTTTCACGCGCTTGACCGCTAGATATATATGTACATATGTATATCGGCCGGCGGCATTCGACAATGCCGTTTCGACAACGAGTGTTTTCAATTTTCGTCGAGGAAAACGATATGCCGCAAAATAATGTCGAGATGATCAAGCGCATCTATACCAGCTTCAATGCGAGAGACATCGACGCGGTCCTCGCCCTGCTTTCCGATGATGTCGCCTGGGCCAACGGCATGGACGGCGGCCATATCCATGGCCGTGACGCCGTACGCGATTATTGGACCCGTCAGTGGGCCGTCATCAGCCCGCACGTCGAGCCGGTCGCATTCCAAAAAACCGACGATGGCGCCCTTGCTGTCGAGGTGATCCAGACGGTCTTCGACTTGGACGGCCGGCCGCTGCAGGGGCAAACCCACGGCCTCCGGGACAAGACCGTCACGCATATCTTCCGCATCGAAGGCGATAAGATTACTCGCTTCGATATCGGGGATGGCGTGTCAGCCCAGGCTTGAGCGTCGAGAGCCGAACCGCTTAATGCGAGGTCGCCTCGCTCGCGACGGCCGCGCCTTCGCTTTTCCGGCCATGCCCGACCGGGATCAGCCAGGTGGTGAAGAAGGTCAGCACCGCCACGACCACCACGCCCCAGAAGCTCCAATGCAGCGCCACATTGAAGACCGAGCGGATCGCCGGGTCGGCGGCGAGTGCCGACAGCCCGGTCGGCTGGTTCAGCGCCTCGTGCAGGCCGGCCGCCGCCTCGCCGCCGGCATAGTGATTGATGCCGGCATTGAGGATGGCGCCGAGCACGGTGGCACCGAGCGTATTGCCGAGGCTGCGGGAAAAGATGATCGAGGCTGTGGCGCTGCCGCGCATCGACCATTCGACGCTGTCCTGCACCAGCACGATGCTGGTGAGGCTGATGAGACCCATGCCGAAGCCCATGAAGAACGAGCCGGCGCCGGCAACGATCGGCGAACTGTCAGGGGTCAGGAACAACAGGAAAGAGGCGCCGAAGGGAAACATCAGGCTGCCGACGCGCAAGGTGCGGCGGATGCCGAAGGCCCTGTAGAAACGACCTGAAAGCATCACCGCCAAAGGCCAGCCGACGACGAGCATGGTCAGCGTGAAGCCGGCAACGATCGGCGAACGGCCGAGCACCCCCTGCACATAGATCGGCAGGATTGTCGAAAGCCCAATCAGCGCCATGCCGGCAAGCAACGTTGCCGCATTGCTGGTGGCGATCAGCCGGCGGCTCCAGAGCGGGATCGAAATGATCGGCTCCGGCGCCCGCTTCTCCTGGGCGAGGAAGAGCAGGCCGGAGACCACGAAGACGGCAAAAAGAGACAGCAGGATCCGGGCGCTGGCATCGGTTTCCGTCAGCATGACGAGAAGTGCTACGATCGAGATCGAAAACAGCACCGAGCCGAGGTAATCGATCTTTGCCTGCTTGTGCGCCACGTCCTCCTTCAGGAAGAGCATGAAGGCGATGATCGAGATGATGCCGATCGGCAGGTTGATCCAGAAGATCCAGGCCCAGGAGATATTGTCGACGATGATGCCGCCGGCCAACGGCCCGACGACGGCCGATGTCGCCCAGACGGTTGCCATGAAGCCCTGCACGCGGCCGCGCTCCTCGAGCTTGAAGAGATCGCCGATGATCGTCGTCGTCACCGGCTGGATGGCGCCGGCGCCGAGCCCCTGCAGCAGCCGGAACAGCACCAGCGACATCATCGACCAGGCAAGCCCGCAGAGCAAAGAGCCGACCAGGAAGATCAGGATGCCGCCGATCAGCACCGGCTTGCGCCCGAAAATGTCGGAAAGCTTGCCGTAGATGACAGTCGTCGTCGACTGCGCCAGCAGGAAGGCCGAAAACACCCAGCTGTAATAGGAAAAACCGCCGAGCTGCCCAACGATGCGCGGCATCGCGGTCGCCACGATCGTCGCCTCGATCGCCACCATGAAGGTCGCCAGCATGATGGTGGCGACGACAAGCACGCGGTTCGAGCGATGCGCTGCATTCGACATGATGATCCTCTTCGGGTGCTCCGCAGATGCCGGAAAATGGCAGGCTGGGTAGGGCGATCGCCGCTTGCGGAGGGGTGCGGTACTATTACGTCCTGGAAACCGGCCGGTAAAGCAGTTCTCACGGCAACCGTTATTTTATGCGGTTTCACGGCAGCCGAAACGAAGGCCCGGCGCTCAGCCCCGGGCCTTTCTCCTGTCAGGCGGATATCCGCCTATCCTCACTGCGGGCAGGCCTCGCCGCCCGAGCCGGCATCCCCGGAACCGGCGGTGCAACCCGGCGTCGGTTTGAGATCGGGATTGACGCCGCCCGGATTGATCGTGCTACGGCCGCTGTTGAGCTCGACGCCGCCATTGCCGCTCGTGCTGCCGGTCGTGCCGGGATCGGTGCCGACGGAACCGCTGCCCGCCGAACCAGTGCCAGCGGATCCGGTGCCAGCCGAGCCCGAGCCGGAACTTCCCGAGCCGCCGATAACAGGCGCCACCGAAAGCCGCCCGCTGGAATTCGCTCCACCAGCCGTCTGAGCCATGGCCGAGCCGGCAAGGCCGATGGAAAGGAGGGATATTGCGATGAGTTTGCAGGACATGGTTTTCTCCGTGCTTGTTGTCTCAAGGGGAGAACCATTCCGGCGAGGGCATGTTCCTATCGGAGCCGCGTTTTCATGGTCGTTTGACAGCGGCCGCTGGCCTTTCCCCTTCCGGTAGATCTTTCTGGTTCAGAAAAATTCACGCGACGATTGTTTTCTTCACGGCGACTGCTATCGTTGCCTTACGATATTGAAGGTTTCATCTTTGTCTCTGCGCCGATTATCGTTTGTTTGTTTTGCTCTGTTGTTTGTAATTTCCACTCCTGCCGCCGCCGAAGACCGTCGATCCTTTGGCGTCAACGAGCCGTTGCCGGGTGAGGATCCTACATGCGGCGAAGCAAATCGCGCTTTTGAAAACACGTATAATTCCGGCAGATATTCAAGTCGGATCTATCTGGCGGATGGCAGTCTGTTCGCGGAACATCGATTCAACGGAAAAACGCTGTATGAGCGAAAAGAAGAAGGGGGAATATGGTCTTTGTTTACTCGGTTCCCGAGCGAAACCGTAACAGACGCGGGACCAGTCCTCACCGATTGCAAGCTCATTTCGTATGAAAAGAATGACAATACCAACGTGGGAATATTCTCCGCCAGGTGGCATCGCGATCCTTATTACGCCTCGGTTAAGATATGGCTGTCGACAACAGATCGCCTAGTGCTCAAGACCGAGCGGCTTTTTGCCGCCGGCGCTGGGCCTTTTCCCACTCAAACGGCTGTGGACGTTTTTGAAACCGATCGCGACAAAGTGGTGGTTCCGAGCGGTTTCCTCATCGACCACTCCTGGATTCGATGAAGTTCCCGACAGGTAGACGGTGGAGAGGGACTGCATCATCTTTTGCCCATCAATCGGCAGGGTGAGTGAAGCGCGAGTCTGTGTGATATTACGCAGCCACCCCTGTCATTCGCCATCCATCATTTTAAACTTTCGCGCCGCCCGAGGGCAGAGCATCGTGAACTGCTTGATCAGCGGCGGCATGCCTGAGGAGCACGAAACATCTGCATCCTCTGGTAATGGGAAAGTCACGCGCAGCGGTTCTCCGCTAGCAGGAAGGAAGGACAGGGTACCCTTGCGGCAATCGGCGGTGGAACGATAGGTGTCTTTGCCACTTTCTTTCAGATACATCGCCACGCACTGCTCGACAGTCAGTTTCCCGCCATGTGCGACCGTCTCGCATCCCGGATCTCGCTCGCAGTATTCCTGAAAGTTGGCCTGATTGACGTTCCCTTCCATAACCGCAGCGCGTGAATCGGTGCCGGTCCTGCTGACCAGCGTTCCGTCCCACCCACTACATGAGGCGAGAGGGAAATCCTCGGCCTGTGCCGAGGACATGGCAAAGGTGAAAACCACGATACTGAGAAGCGATATCCGCATAAATCCTCCTAATTGGCAGCATGCTCGCGCTCGATCGACATCCAGCCGCTCATGCGAACTGAAGGGCAGCCCGACCGCTTTGAGTGAAGAAGCCCACGATCTGTTGAAGCTTGCCCGCCGAGCGGCCAAACGTAGCTAAAGGTGGACGCAGGATACTAAAAGAGGCTTGTAATGGAGGTTGTTAGCACGCGATTGAGGAAAAATGGTGCCGCTTGCAGGACTCGAACCTGCGACCCCATCATTACGAATGATGTGCTCTACCACCTGAGCTAAAGCGGCATCTCAGGGCCGAAGCATGCGGCCCGCGATTTGCATGGCGCTGATACAGCCATTGTCCGAAGATTTCAAGCACCCTGTCATGGCTTTGGCAAAAAAGACGGCGGGGGCGGCGAGAGCCGGTTCAGAGGCTGAGCCGGGCGCGGGCGGCCTTGTATTCGGCCTCCAGCCGGTCGACGAGTTTTGCCACCGGCTCGACGGCCTTGACGGTGCTGATGCCCTGGCCGCTGCCCCAGATGTCCTTCCAGGCCTTGGCGCCGCCGACTGCCTGTTCGAAATCCATCTTCGAAACATCGGCTGCGGGCAGGTTGTCCGGGTCCATGCCGGCGGCGACGATCGAGGGCTTGAGATAATTGCCGTGCACGCCGGTGAAATAGTTGGAATAGACGATATCGCCGGCAGCGCCGTCGACGATCGCCTGCTTGTAGGCCTCGGTGGCGCGCGCCTCTTCAGTGGCGATGAAGGGCGAGCCGATATAGGCCATATCGGCGCCCATCGCCTCTGCGGCGAGAATGGCGCCGCCGGTGGAAATCGCGCCGGCGAGCAGCAGCGGCCCGTCGAACCATTCGCGGATTTCCTGGATCAGCGCAAAGGGCGACAACGTGCCGGCATGGCCGCCGGCGCCGGCCGCCACCGCGATCAGCCCGTCGGCCCCCTTGCGGATTGCCGAATGGGCGTGGCGGTTGTTGATAATGTCGTGCAGCACGATGCCGCCATAGGAATGCACGGCGGCGTTCACCTCCGGCACGGCGCCGAGCGAGGAGATGACGATCGGCACCTTGTATTTGACGCAGAGTGACAGATCGTGCTCCAGCCGCTTGTTCGACATATGGACGATCTGATTGACGGCAAAGGGGGCGGCCGGCCTTTCCGGGTGGGCGGCGTCGTGGCGGGCAAGCTCCTCGGTGATTTCGGCCAGCCATTCGTCGAGCTGGCTTGCCGGCCGGGCGTTCAGCGCCGGAAAGGCGCCGATGACACCCGCCTTGCATTGCGCCAGCGTCAGCACCGGATGCGAGATGATGAACAGCGGCGAGCCGATGACCGGCAGTCTCAATTTGTCGCTGAGGATCGGGGGCAGGGCCATGGTTCATCGCTTCCATTGACGTTTACGAAAACGTCAATTTCATAACAGAGAAGAAAACACGATAAAAGGGCGGCTGCCATGCCTTCGTCGATTTCAGCCCGAATATATATGTCTGTGATGGCTGATAAAATAAGGCCCGTCAGCGGTGAAACCCGGCAATAATCCCGCCGATGAACCGCAGCCGGGCCTGCAAGGCTTGCGGTTTGCCGCGCTTGCCGCTACCGAATTTTGATGGAGAACGGCGGGGATTGCAGTCCGATGCCGGGTTCAAGGTGAAGGACTGAATGTGAGCGGATTAGAAACGGCCATCAGAACAGCGCTTGAGAATTCCGATCGCGACAATCCGGAGGTTCGAGCGAGGATCTATCAGTCGGCCCGCCAGGCGCTTGAGGCCGGCCTGCGCAAGCAGGATATCACCGATACCGAGGTCGTTGCCCATCACCGCCATCGCCTGGAAAGCACCATCCACGCCATCGAAGGCGAGGAGCGCGACCGCCTTCATCCACGCCAGAGGCCGCCTGAAGTGCCGGTGCCGCCCGTCGTCGAAATGCCGGCGCCGCCGGTTCATCAAGGTGATGAGGATGATATCGATAATCGCATCGACAGCCCCGTGGCCCAAGAGACCCGCGCTCCCGAGGTGGCCCATAGCCGCGGCGACGATTTCAGCCTCGACGACGTGCATGCCGGCAGTGCCGATCACCTCGCAGCCGCCCCCGTCGGCGAGGAGCGGCTTGCCCGCGGCCAGCGCGCCACCACCATGGATTTCCGCCCGGAGCGGGCGGCAGGCCGCCGCAAGCCGCGCAAGTTCTTTTCCAGGCTGCTGGTCTGGTGCGTCCTGCTTGCTTTCATCGGCATCGGTGCCTGGTGGGCGCACACCTCAGGCCTGCTGCTGACGGCGGCCGAGCGCGACACCAGCGTTGCCAATCCCCCGGCGAGCACTCAGCCCGAGGATTTCACCGGCAATGACGACAGCGCCGGCAAGGCCGCTCCTCACACAGACGAGCCGGTGACCATCGATCCGCAGAACAGTTTTTCCGCCGATTGGATCCCGCTGTTCAAGCCCGAAGAGGCCGACAAGATCCAGAGCGGTCCGCGGGCGCGCACCGAAAAGATCACCGAGAATGACGGCCCCGCCATCCGCCTGATTTCACAAAGCGGCGCGGCCGACGGCAATATCTCGATCAGCGTTCCCGCCACGGTGCTGCAGCAGCTGGCCGGCAAATCTTCGACCATCGCGCTGACGCTGCAATCCACAAGCGACGAGCCGACGCAGGTCACCGTCGAGTGCAATTTCCAGTCGCTCGGCAATTGCGCCCGCCATCGCTTCAATGTCACCCGCGAAAAGTCGGATGCGTTGCTGCAGGTGAAATTCGACCGATCGCTGGCGCCGAATGCGCCGGGCACGCTGACGATCAACAGCGATCTCGACGGCAAGGCGCGCGGCATCAACCTCTTCGCCATCCGCATCCTGCCGGGGCAATAACCCAGCCTCGGCGAAGCCGATGGCGCCGGCCTCGGCGAAGCCGGTAGCTTTCCGCCCGCCGCCTGTTTCAAAAAAACCTATTTCAGGAACCCAGGCCCTGAGCCGATGATCTCTTCGTCGACCTCGCCGAGCGCCTTCTCGTCCTTGCCGTCATAATCCATCCGGTTCAGCATGTGGCGGATGAGTTCGAGCCGCGTCCGCCGCTTGTCGTTGGCGCGGATCACCGTCCAGGGCGCGAAATCCGTGTGGGTTTCCTTCAGCATCCGGTCGCGCTTGTCGCTGTAGTCGCCCCATTTCGTCAGCGCGGCGATGTCCATCGACGACAGTTTCCAGACTTTCAGCGGATCGTGCCTGCGGTCGTGAAAACGCTTCAGCTGCATTTCGCGGCCGATATCGAGATAGAATTTGAAGAAGAAGATGCCCTCATGGGCGATGATCTTTTCGAGCTGCGGCGCCTGTTTGAGGAAATCCTCATATTGCTGCGGCGTGCAGAAGCCCATGACCGGCTCGACGCCGGCGCGGTTGTACCAGGAGCGGTCGAACAGCACGAATTCGCCAGCGGTCGGGAACTGGGCGACATAACGCTGGAAATACCATTGTCCTTGTTCGCGCTCGGTCGGCTTGGTCAGCGCGACGACGCGTGCAAGGCGGGGGTTCATATTCTCCGAGGAGGCCGAGATCGCGCCGCCCTTGCCGGCAGCGTCGCGTCCTTCAAACAGCGCCATCACCCGCTTGCCCGATGCCTGCAGCCAGAACTGTACCTTCACGAGTTCTATCTGCAGCTTTTCCAGCTGCTCCACATAGTCCTCTTCCTTGAGCTTCTTCTTGTGGGGAAAGTCGCCGGATTCCAGTGCGTGTTCATCCACCCAGTCCGGCAGGACGGGATTGTCGACATCGAAGGTGCGCTTCTTGCCGCGGATCTCCAGCTCCACAGCCCTGTTTTCGACGGTCTCGGCCATATGCTCCTCCTCAGCGATCGGTTCTTTCTTGCAGGCGAGCATAGTTACCGTTGAAAATCAAATCTTTCGCGTTCGGCCGGTATTTTTTGTGGGTTTCGCCCGCGGCCTTTCGCATCGGAGCGGCAGCCCGAAAACTACTGTCATGAATTGCCGCTATCAGGCAGAGTTCAATATCAAGAACAACGAATCGACGCCGCGAGGGCACTTGCAAGACGAAATTCCGTGGAGAAAAAACCTGTCGGCGCGCATCCGGCGCGGACGGCCGGTGCTGCTGGCGACGATCCTTTGTGCGCTCGTCGCCCTTGCCGCCGGCATGAACAAGTGGGTGGTGCTCATCCTGCTGCTTGTGATGATCGTCACCGCGCTTTTCAACGAGGCGCCTGATATCAAGGCAGAACCGGTCGAGCCGGTTGAGATCAAGCCGGAGGTGCGGCCAAGCCGCCTGCCTGAGGTGTCGGCCACGCTCGCCGGCCTCGATATCCCGGTCATGGTGCTGTCGGACGATGCCTCGGTGCTCTTCCAGAACCGGGCTGCCGAAAAGGCCTTCGGCGAGGTGGCGCTCGGCGCCCATATATCGGCCCGCCTGCGTTCGCCCGGCGTGCTCGACATGGTGCGCGAAACCATCGCCACCAACGCCCCGAACCAGATCGAGCATGCCGAGCGGCTGCCATCCGAGCGTGTCTATATCGTCCGCAGCGCGCCCATCGAATTTTCGGCAGATGGCGGCCCGCATGAGCGCTATTTCATCCTCTCCTTCCGCGATATTTCAGAGGTCCGCCGCATCGATCGCATGCGCTCGGATTTCGTCGCCAATGCCAGCCATGAGCTGCGCACGCCGCTTGCCTCGCTGCGCGGCTTCATCGAGACCATCCAGGGACCGGCGAAAAACGATCTGAAGGCGCAGGCGCGGTTCCTCGCCATCATGTTCGATCAGACGACACGCATGAGCAGGCTGGTCGACGACCTGCTGTCACTGTCGCGGCTGGAGCTGAAATCGCACATCGCCCCGGATGAGAAGATCGACCTGGTGCCGCTGCTCGGCCATGTCAGGGATGCGCTGGTGCCGCTGGCAAGAGATGTCGGCGTCGACATCAATCTGCATCTGCCCGAAGGCAAGGTCGAGGTGCTGGGCGACCGCGACGAGCTTGTCCAGGTCTTCGAGAACCTGATGGAAAACGCCTGCAAATACGGCCAGGAGGGCAAGACCGTCGATGTCTGGCTGAAGAACGGCACCGGCCAGCCGGTCGAGGTCAGCATCGTCGACAAGGGCCCGGGCATCCCGGCCGAGCATGTGCCGCGCCTGACCGAGCGCTTCTACCGCGTCAGCATCGAGGACAGCCGCTCGAAAAAAGGCACCGGCCTCGGCCTTGCCATCGTCAAACACATCCTCACCCGCCATCGGGCACGGCTGATCGTCAAATCGGAAGTCGGCAAGGGCACGGATTTTACGGTGCGCTTCTGATGTGTCCTATGCGAGGTCTGCGAGGAGCGGAGAGGTTGCGGCATGTTCCTTCTCCCCAGTGGGGAGAAGAGGGAGTCGAGCGGTAGCGGCACGTGCCTTTCGCCCGTTTGCGGGCGTCCGGCAACCGGCGGGCCGTTTATGAAAAATTTTGCAATTCCAGGTCGAGTATGCGGTCCAAACTTTGCGCCCGCTGACGTGACTGGCTGAATGCCGTATAATTTATAATTCAATATCAATTACTTAGTCTGTCACAAATGTTTCACCGATTTGACATAAAAGGACGGTGCTTACAGCGCTAAGAGAGTCCCGCCGATGAAAAAAGGCACTGCGAGGGCCTCTCTAAAGGCCGCACTCACACAAGCCAAAATGCCGGGAGATTTCTAATGAACACCTTCAAGCTCACCGTTGCCGCGCTCGCTGCAACTGCTGCTTTCGCTGGCGCTGCTGTCGCCCGCGACCAGATTCAGGTTGCTGGTTCGTCCACCGTCCTGCCTTACGCAAAGATCGTTGCCGAGTCCTTCGGCGAAACCTTCACCAACTTCAAGACGCCGGTCGTTGAATCCGGCGGCACGGGCGCTGGTCTGAAGGAATTCTGCAAGGGCGTTGGCGAAGACACCATCGACATTGCCAACGCTTCGCGTCCGATCAACAAGAACGAAGCCGAAGCCTGCAAGGCTGCCGGCGTCACCGACATTCAGGAAGTCAAGATCGGTTATGACGGCATCGTCTTCGCAACCGATGCTTCCAACCCGGATGTCGCCTACGTTCCCGCAGACATCTACAAGGCCCTCGCAGCCCAGGTCGTTGTCGACGGCAAGCTCGTCGCCAACCCTTACAAGAAGTGGTCGGAAGTCAACCCGAAGCTTCCGGCTGTTGATATCGCTGCCTATATCCCGGGCGAAAAGCACGGCACCCGCGAAGTCTTCGAACAGAACGTTCTCGCCGCCGGCTGCAAGGCTTCTGGCGCAACCGACGTGATCGCCAAGGAAATCGCCGACAAGGCTGCCCAGGGCAAGGCCTGCGTCGCAGTCCGCAAGGACGGCGCTGCTGTCGACATCGACGGCGACTATCCGGAAACCCTGGCCCGCATCGCCGCCAACAAGACCGGCGTCGGCGTATTCGGCCTTTCCTTCTATGAAAACAACGCCGACAAGCTCAAGGTTGCCAGCATGGGCGGTATTGTTCCGTCGACCGAAACGATCGCCAACGGCACCTACCCGGTGTCCCGCCCGCTGTTCTTCTACGTCAAGAAGGCACATCTCGGCGCCGTTCCGGGCCTGAAGGAATACGTCAACTTCTTCGTATCCGACCAGATGATCGGCCCCGACAGCCCGCTCGTCGAATACGGCCTGGTTGCCGCTCCGGATGCTGAGCGCGACGCGATCCGCAAGGAAGTCGAAGCCGGCAAGGCTATGTAATGACTTTGCCGGCGCGACGCTTTAAAGGCCCGCGCCGGCATTGCCTTGAACCCTGGCGCGCCGACATTTCCGCTTCAGGGTTGAATTCATTCCGCATGATTGGGCTTTTTGGGGCTATGGCCTGGGGACGTAACGAATGAGCACATCCATCATACTCTTGTGCCTTGTGGTGATCGGTGCCGCCGCCTATCTGGTCGCGCGCAGCCGGGCCACGGCACTTGCCGGGGGCCGGTCCTCCGCATTGCATTCACGGCCGGCCTATTACGGCGCCTATGCGGCGATCTGGGCGGTTCTTCCTGCTCTCCTCGCGCTCTGCATCTGGCTGTCGGTCAGCCCCGGTATCATCCAGTCCTCGGTTCGCAGCCACTTCCCTGAAGACGTCAAGGCGCAAGCCGCCGTCGAGCAGGATCTGGGTTATTCGATGGTGGCGACGGTCGCCCGCGGCCTGACGATGCTGAGCTCGGATGAAATCGCAGCGGTTGCCGGCGATCCGGCCGCCCTGCAGGCCAAGCTCAGCGAAAAGGGTGTGCCGCTTGCCGGCCAGCCGCTGCCTTATATGCTCGACGCCGCCAAGACGCTCAACGCCAAGAGCATGACGAGCCGCCTTGCGATGACGGCGGTGGTCTTCAATCTCGCCATTGCCGGCGCCTCCTATGCGCTGCGCGCCATCGCGCCGCGCTTCCGCGCCCGCAATCGGGTCGAGCGCGTCATGCTCTGGGGCCTGCTGCTCGCCTCGTCGATCGCCATCCTGACGACGATCGGCATCGTATTCTCCATGCTGTCGGAAGCCGCCCGCTTCTTTGCCGCCGTTCCCGCTGCCGACTTCTTCTTCGGCACCGTCTGGGATCCGCGTTTTGCCGGCGCCGGCAGCTCGTCCTTCGGCCAGTTCGGCCTGATCCCGCTGCTGCTCGGCACGCTTTATATCGGCATGGTCGCCATGCTGGTCGCCGTTCCGGTCGGCCTGTTTGCAGCGATCTACATGGCCGAATACGCCTCGCCGAAACTGCGCGGGGTCGCCAAGCCGCTGCTTGAAGTGCTCGCCGGCATTCCGACGATCGTCTACGGCTTCTTCGCGCTCGTCACCGTCGGCCCGTTCCTGCGCGATTTCTCCGCTCAGATCAGCGGCCTGCTCTCCGGCAACTACACCAACTTCATTCAGGCGCAGAGCGTTCTGACGGCCGGTATCGTCATGGGCATCATGCTGATCCCCTACGTCTCCTCGCTGTCGGACGACATCATCACCGCCGTGCCGCGGACGCTGCGTGACGGTTCGCTCGGTCTTGGCGCCACACGTTCCGAAACCATCAAGAAAGTGGTCTTGCCCGCGGCTCTTCCCGGCATCGTCGGCGCGCTTCTGATGACCGCCTCGCGCGCCATCGGCGAAACCATGATCGTCGTGCTGGCCGCCGGTGTCGCCGCCCGCATCCAGATCAACCCCTTCGAGCCGATGACGACGGTGACCGTCAAGATCGTCAATCAGCTGACCGGCGACCTCGAGTTCACCTCGCCACAGACGCTGGTTGCCTTTGCACTTGGCATCACGCTGTTCTGCATCACGCTTTGCCTCAACATCTATGCGCTCTACATCGTGCGCAAATACCGGGAGCAGTACGAATGACGGATATTGTTTCTCCCACATCAGGCGTCATCGTTTCCAAGGCGCCAGCGCGCCGCGATATCGGCATCAAGCGCCGCTACGCCGCCGAGCGCCGGTTCCAGGCCTATGGCATCGCCGCCATCTCCTTCGGCCTGATCTTCCTGTTCATCCTGCTGTGGACGGTGATCGGCAAAGGCTACACCGCCTTCCAGCAGACGGCGATCACCCTGCCGATCGAATTCACCGAGAAGACGATCGACCCTGGCAATAAGCGCGCGACCGACCCTTCGGTGCTGATCGCCGCCAACTATCCGGTTCTCCTGCGCGACGCGATCGTCAAGCAGCTGAACGTCAATGCCTCGAGCAAGCCTGACGTGCGCGATGCATCCGCCATGCTCTCCAAGGGCGCGCCGGTGCAGCTGCGCGACATGGTCGTCGCCGACCCGTCGATCATCGGCAAGACCATCAATGTCACGGTGCTCGCCGACGCCAATGTCGACAGCGCCAACAAGGGCCAGATCGACCTGTCGGTCGATGAGAAGAACCGCAAGGTCAACGACAAGCAGGTTGGCTGGATGAACGAGCTGAAGGCGAGCGGCGCTCTCCACAAGCAGTTCAACACCGGCCTCTTCGTCAACGGCAATTCCAGCCGTCCGGAAGCCGCAGGCCTTGGCGTCGCCCTCATCGGCTCGCTCTACCTGATGCTGATCGTGCTGGTGCTGGCGCTGCCGATCGGCGTTGCCGCCTCGATCTATCTCGAGGAGTTTGCGCCGAAGAACAGGCTGACCGATCTGATCGAGGTCAACATCAACAACCTCGCCGCCGTTCCCTCGATCGTCTACGGTCTGCTCGGCCTTTCCGTCTTCATCAACTTCGTCGGCCTGCCGCGCTCGGCGTCGCTGGTCGGCGGCCTGGTGCTGACGCTGATGACCCTGCCGACGATCATCATCGCGACACGCGCCGCACTGCGCGCCGTGCCGCCGTCGATCCGCGCCGCAGCCCTTGGCCTCGGCGCTTCGAAGATGCAGATGGTGTTCCACCATGTTCTGCCGCTTGCCATGCCCGGCATCCTCACCGGCACGATTATTGGCCTGGCCCACGCGCTCGGCGAAACCGCGCCGCTGCTCCTGATCGGCATGGTCGCCTTCGTCGCCAACGCGCCGACGACGCCGCTCGATCCCTCGACGGCTCTGCCCGTGCAGGTCTATATGTGGGCCAACGAGGCCGAACGGGCCTTCGTCGAGCGGACTTCGGGTGCCATCATCGTCCTGCTCCTGTTCCTGATCGTCATGAACATGGGCGCCATCCTCTTGCGTCGTCGCTTCGAGCGCCGCTGGTAAACGGAGTTACAAGATCATGAACATGTTGACGGAAGCTGCAGTTGAAAAAGCGCTGGATCAGAAGATGAGCAACGTCCCCTATAAGATGATCGGCAAGGATGTCTCGGTTTACTATGGCGAAAAGCGCGCGCTTTTCGATGTGAACCTGAACATCCGCGAAAACACCGTCACCGCGCTGATCGGCCCGTCGGGCTGCGGCAAGTCGACCTTCCTGCGGAGCCTCAACCGCATGAACGACACCATCGACGGCTGCCGGGTCACCGGCAAGATCACCCTCGACACCGACGATATCTACGATCCCGATATCGACGTCGTCGAACTCCGCGCCCGCGTCGGCATGGTCTTCCAGAAGCCGAACCCGTTCCCGAAGACGATCTATGAAAACGTCTCCTACGGCCCGCGCATCCATGGCTTGGCCAAATCGAAGGCCGATCTCGACCAGATCGTCGAGACCAGCCTGCAGCGCGCCGGCCTCTGGAACGAGGTCAAGGACCGCGTGCATGAATCCGGCACCGGCCTGTCGGGCGGTCAGCAGCAGCGCCTCTGCATTGCGCGTGCCGTCGCCGTCAGCCCTGAAGTCATCCTGATGGACGAGCCCTGCTCGGCGCTCGACCCGATCGCCACCGCCAAGGTGGAGGAACTGATCCACGAGCTGCGCGAGAACTATACGATCGTCATCGTCACCCACTCCATGCAGCAGGCCGCGCGTGTCTCGCAGCGCACCGCCATGTTCCACCTCGGCAATCTCGTCGAGGAGAACGACACCGACAAGATGTTCACCAATCCCGACGATCCGCGCACCCAGGACTACATCATGGGTCGCTTCGGTTGATTTTGGCGACACCAAGCCTTCCCGTTATTCGAGGATAAAGCCCTATGGCATCGACACATATTTTTTCTGCCTATGATGATGATCTGAAGTTCCTGTCCCGGCGGATTTCCGAAATGGGCGGCCTGGCCGAGCAGATGGTCAGCGAGGCCGTCCGGGCGCTCGTCAACGGCGATACCGCGCTGGCGCAGAAAGTCATCTCCGACGACGTGATCCTCGATCACGCCGAGCGCGAAATCGGCGACAAGGCGATCGTCACCATTGCCCGCCGTCAGCCGATGGCTTCGGACCTGCGCGAAATCATGGGTTCGATCCGTATCGCCGCCGATCTCGAACGCGTCGGCGACCTCGGCAAGAACACTGCCAAGCGCGTCATCGCCGTGCAGAGCACCGGCGTTCCGCGCAAGCTCGCCCGCGGCCTCGAGCATCTGTCCGAGCTGGCGCTCGTCCAGCTCAAGGAAGTGCTCGACGTCTATACGACGCGCTCTGCCGACAAGGCCAATGCGATCCGTGAACGCGACAACGAGATCGACGCGATGTACACCTCGCTGTTCCGCGAACTCCTGACCTACATGATGGAAGATCCGCGCAACATCACCAGCTGCACGCATCTGCTCTTCTGCGCCAAGAACATCGAGCGCATCGGCGACCACGCCACCAACATCGCCGAGACGATCTATTACATGGCGACCGGCGCACAGCCGGAAGGTGATCGTCCGAAGGACGACAGCGCCAACACCGTCGGCGCGGTCACCGAATAAAGCCCCTGCCAACTGATTGCGTGCGCGCCCATGGGGGGCGCGCAAGAGGTCGCAGCCACTTTTCTGAAATTGCGCAGGATGCATTGCTTAAATCACCCCCGGTTTAAGGATCATGCGCGAGGAGACCGACAGGCATGATCCCGAGAGTTGCAGTTGTTGAAGACGAGGAAGCCTTGAGCGTGCTTCTTCGCTACAATCTCGAAGCGGAAGGCTTCGAGGTCGATACCATCCTTCGTGGCGACGAAGCCGAAATCAGGCTTCAGGAGCGCACGCCCGACCTGCTCATCCTCGACTGGATGCTGCCCGGCGTCTCCGGCATCGAGCTCTGCCGGCGCCTGCGCATGCGGCCGGAGACCGAACGCCTGCCGATCATCATGCTGACGGCGCGCGGCGAGGAGAGCGAGCGCGTCCGCGGACTGTCGACCGGGGCCGACGACTACGTCGTCAAGCCGTTCTCGACCCCGGAGCTCGTTGCCCGCGTCAAGGCGATGCTGCGCCGCGCCCGCCCCGAGGTGCTGTCGACCGTGCTGAAATGCGGCGATATTGAACTCGACCGCGAAACCCATCGTGTCCATCGCAAAAGCCGCGAAGTCCGCCTCGGCCCCACCGAATTCCGCCTGCTGGAGTTCCTGATGTCGTCACCGAGCCGGGTCTTCTCCCGCTCGCAGCTCCTCGACGGCGTCTGGGGCCACGATATCTATGTCGACGAACGCACCGTCGACGTCCATGTCGGCCGCCTGCGCAAGGCACTGAACTTCTCCAACATGCAAGACGTCATCCGCACCGTCCGCGGCGCCGGCTATTCGATGGAAGCCTGAGGGGGTTCTAATTTTTATGCCGGTGTCGGCCTCACCCTAACCCGACCAGGGTCGAGCCACTCGTCTCGACCCGTCTTTCCGACCCCCGTAAACGGGGCGAGGGACGTGCCCTGCGAGAGGTTGAGGCGAACTGAGAGGCCGCGACTTGCCCCCTCCGCCCCGTGCACGGGAGAAGGTGCCGGCAGGCGGATGAGGGGCAGCCACCCACTCCAACACACAAAAAAACGGGCCTTCCAGCCCGTTTTTGCATGTCGACAATGTCGCCCGCCTCAGCTCGCCCGCGCTGCCGCCCGGCGACGTTCGTTGACGGGTTGGTAGGCGAGTTTCTGGTGATAGCCGCAATAGGGTGAATTGTCGGGGGACTCGCAGCCGCAGAAGTGGAAGTCATCCTTCAGCGGATCGCCGACTGGCCACTTGCAGGTGCGTTCGGTCAGTTCCGTCAGGCCGAGGCGGCGGGAGATTGGCACGACCACGTTGCCTTTCGGCACGTATCTCATTTCCTCGACCGTTTCGATCTCGATCTCTTCCTTCAGCATCGTTGCGCCCTGCTGGCGGGTAACGGTGTGGGTCGTGATCCGAGAGGTGTAGTTCGGCGCCCGCGGTGCCGATGTGTTGCGTTTCGGCGTTCGCGCCGTGGCGGTCGTGCCGCCGGCCTTGGCGCGGCCCGGAAGGTTCAGCCGATGCACCTTGCCGATAACGGCGTTTCTGCTGACGCCGCCAAGTTGTGCCGCGATCTGGCTGGCGCTCAGTCCTTCGGCCCAAAGCTTCGTGAGTTTCTCGACCCGCTCGTCTGTCCAGTTCATGCCCTGTCTCCACCTTCTGCGTTGGTGATGGCAGAATCCCTCACCGTTGCCTCGGAAGCTCCGAAACAAGAAACGCTTGATCAATTTTGGTGACTAGTTCCGCCGCATGCAGTCTAGTAATTGATCTTTAACCTAGTGTGAGCGTGACTCCGTGACAAGAGTCGCATGAATCCGGATGAATCGAATTCGGAGTTTTCCCCAACTTGCTGCCTCTGCGTGGCATTTCTGCAATAAAGCCTGTTGAAGGTTGAAAACACCGCTGTACAAGCTTGCTGCATGCGCTAAGGGCGCAGTTTTGTTGACATTGCAGCGCGAAAAGGAAATAGTACCGCTGGCCGCCGCAAGGCGGCATTTTTAATTTTTCGGGCCTGGTTTTCTTAGCCGGAGTCCGTTGCTTGATAACTCTGATCGGGAGACCGCGCCATGGCTGAAGCCGCGCCGCTTTATGACACCTATTCTCGTGCCCCGCTGCGGTTCGAGCGAGGCGAGGGCGTGTGGCTGATTACCGAAAGCGGAGAACGTTATCTCGATTTCGGCGCCGGCGTCGCCGTCACCTCGGTCGGTCATAGCAATCCGCATGTGGTCGCCGCGCTGAAGGAACAGGCCGACAAGGTCTGGCACCTTTCCAACATCTATGAGATCCCCGGCCAGGAGCGCCTGGCCAAGCGGCTGACGGAAGCGACTTTCGCCGACAAGGTGTTCTTCACCAATTCAGGCGCCGAGGCGCTCGAATGCGCGATCAAGACGGCGCGCCGCTACCAGTTTTCCAAGGGCCATCCCGAGCGCTTCCATATCATCACCTTCGAAGGCGCCTTCCACGGCCGGACGCTGGCGACCATCGCCGCCGGCGGCCAGGAGAAATATCTCGAAGGCTTCGGCCCCAAGGCGCCGGGCTTCGATCAGGTGCCGTTCGGTGACATCGAAGCGGTCCGCGCCGCCATCACCGACGCGACGGCGGCAATCCTGATCGAGCCGGTGCAGGGTGAGGGCGGCGTGCGCCCGGCCACGCCTGAGTTCATGAAGGCGCTGCGCCAGATCTGCGACGAAAACGGCCTGCTGCTGATCCTCGACGAGGTCCAGACCGGCGTCGGCCGCACCGGCAAGCTCTTCGCCCACGAATGGTCCGGCATCTCGCCCGATATCATGGCGGTTGCCAAGGGCATTGGCGGCGGTTTTCCGCTCGGCGCCTGCCTTGCCACGTCAGAGGCCGCCTCCGGCATGAAGGCTGGCACGCATGGTTCGACCTATGGCGGCAACCCACTCGCCATGGCCGTCGGCAGCGCCGTGCTCGACATCATCCTCGCTGATGGCTTTCTCCAGCATGTGGGCGACGTCGCACTCGTTTTCCGCCAGGGCCTCGCTTCGCTGAAGGACCGCTATCCCGACGTGATCGAGGATATCAGAGGCAATGGGCTGCTGCTCGGCATCAAGGCGGCGGTTCCTTCAGCCGAACTGCTGCAGGCGATCCGCGCCGCGCATCTGCTCGGCGTGCCCGCCGGCGACAACGTCATCCGCCTTCTTCCGCCCCTCGTCGTCACCGCCGAGGAAGCCCGAGAGGGCCTTGCCCGCATCGAGCGCGCCGCCGAGAGCATCCGCGCCGCGAAGGTCAAGAAGACGGCTTGAAGAGATTGCAGCCTTCGGGCGCAGCACAGGTAAGAACATGGCTCCTAAACATTTCCTCGACCTTTCGGCGGTCACCACAGCCGATCTCAGAACCATCATGAACGATGCGCTCGCCCGCAAGCAGGCCTTCAAGGCTGGCAAGGGCGACAAGCCGCTCGCCGGCAAGATGCTGGCGATGATCTTCGAAAAGCCGTCGACCCGCACCCGCGTCTCCTTCGATGTCGGCATGCGCCAGCTCGGCGGCGAAACGCTGTTCCTGTCCGGCACCGAGATGCAGCTCGGCCGCGCCGAGACGATCGGCGACACCGCCAAGGTGCTGTCGCGTTATGTCGATGCGATCATGATCCGCACCACCGAGCATTCCAGGCTGAAGGAGCTTGCGGAGCATGCGACCGTGCCGGTGATCAACGCGCTGACGGATGACACGCATCCCTGCCAGATCATGGCCGATATCATGACCTTCGAAGAGCACCGCGGCCCGATCAAGGGCAAGACTATCGCCTGGACCGGCGACGGCAACAATGTGCTGCATTCGCTGGTCGAGGGCGCCGCCCGCTTCGGCTACCGCATGAACATGGCCGTGCCCCTTGGCTCGGAGCCTAAGGATCACTATCTGAACTGGGCCCGCAATGAGGGCGCCGAAATCATGCTCTGCCATGATGCCGACCGTGCGGTCGAAGGCGTCGATTGCGTGGTGACCGATACCTGGGTCTCCATGAATCAGGAACATCGGGCCCGGGGTCACAATGTCTTCCAGCCTTACCAGGTCAACGCGGCCTTGATGGCGAAGGCCGGCAATGATGCATTATTCATGCATTGCCTGCCCGCTCATCGCGGTGAGGAAGTGACGGATGAGGTGATCGACGGTCCGCAATCCGTGGTCTTCGATGAAGCGGAAAACCGTCTTCATGCGCAGAAGTCGATTCTTGCTTGGTGCCTGGGCGCGATCTGAACCATAATCGGACGCCGCGTGTGAAAAACGCGCGGCCGCGCGAGCGAAGGGCACCTTGTCCTTTCGCTTGAAAACTAGGAGTGAATCCATGGCAGAAGCTGCAGCCGCCCTCGGCCAGTTCGATTTCGCCGGCGATGACCATGTCGTCCCCTTCCAGGTGGACGGGCTGGATGTGCGCGGCCGCGCCGTCCAGCTCGGCCCGATGCTTGACGCGATCCTCGAGCGCCATCATTATCCGGCCCCTGTCGCCCGGCTGCTCGCCGAAGTCGTCGTGCTGACGGTACTGCTCGGCACCTCGCTGAAGTTCGACGGCAAGTTCACCGTGCAGACCAAGGGCGATGGCCCGGTCGATCTTCTCGTCGCCGATTTTTCGACGCCGGAAAATGTCCGTGCCTATGCCCGTTTCGATCAGGCGCTGCTCAACAAGGCTATTGAAGCTGGCGAAACCGAGCCGGAGCAATTGCTCGGCCATGGCGTGCTTGCCTTCACCATCGACCAGGGCAAGTTCGGCCAGCCCTACCAGGGCATCGTCGCGCTCGACGGCACCACGCTTGAGGACATTGCCGGCGTCTACTTCCGCCAGTCGGAGCAGATCCCGACGCGCGTGCGGCTGGCTGCGGCCGAGCTTTTCGACCGCGACAATGCCGGTAAGCCGCGCCATCGCTGGCGGGCTGGCGGCCTTGTCGCCCAGTTCCTGCCGGAAGCGCCGGAGCGCATGCGCCAGCCGGATCTCCACGGCGGCGATGGCGACACCGGCAGCGGCCCGCACGGCGAGGACGATTCCTGGGCCGAAGCGCGGTCGCTGGTCGAGACCATCGATGCCGATGAACTCACCGATCCGCTGGTTGGCACCGAGCGGCTGCTGTTCCGCCTGTTCCATGAGCGCGGCGTGCGCGTCTACGAACCGCGCGCAGTTTTCGATCGCTGCAGCTGCTCGCGCGACAAGATCAAAGGCGTGCTGAAAGGCTTCACTGCCGAGGAGATCGAGGCCAGCCAGGAAGACGGCGAGATCGCCGTCACCTGCGAATTCTGCTCGACCACCTACCGCTTCGAGCCGACCGAACTTCAGCCGGCGGAGTAGGATTGGTTGTCGCTGAGGATCCACGGCCGCGGGTACTGCGTCCAGGTTGGTACTCAGGGGCGACTGCATCCGATCGCAGCCGAACACAGGCACGCGGAGTGCTGCGGCATGGATACTCGGGTCAAGCCCGAGTATGACGGAGAGTGGCGGGCGCGATCGGCAGGAGGCGAGACGTCTGGAGGGAACTCCAGCAAAACGCGCGAGGGGTTTTGCATGGGGTTGCACGATCAAAAACGGCAATTCCAACAAAACCGCTGTGCGCTTGCGCTACTTGCGAGATAAGCCCCCCCAACCTCCGTCGTCCTCGGGCTTGACCCGAGGACCCACGCGGCAAGCACTGCCTTCGTGTTCGAACTGACAAGCAACCCGTCAGTTAAGCACGCGCAACAAACCCGGCGAATCCAGCGAGAAGGCAGGAATGTCGACATCGAACATGTCGCCTTCGTCCGTCTCCATCTGGTAATGGCCGAACATCAGCCCGGAGGGGGTGTCGAGCGGGCAGCCCGAGGAATATTCGTAGGTGTCGCCGGGGCCGAGCCGCGGCTGTTCGCCGACGACGCCCGGACCGGTGACCTCGTCCACCTGTCCGTTCTGGTCGGTGATATTCCAATAGCGATTGACCAGCCGAACGGCGATGCCGGAATTGTTGCTGATGACAATCCGGTAGCCCCAGACATAGCGGTCGTCGTCCGGATCGGATTGCTCCTCCAGATAGAATGGTTCGACGACGACTTCGATATCTTTTGTGAGGGCGCGATACATGCCTTGCACCTTAGTCAAGATATCTTACCCGTATCTTATAAGAGGCGCTGTCCGTCAAGAAACGGAACGTTGATCGTCACTAAAACGGTCGTGATCGAAGTGTTTCGATCGTTAAGCCTAATTGTCGGTGTCAATTGCACTTCCGAACGCCAGCGCGACCGAACTTGTTCCCCCGGCCTCGCCTTCAAGGCCTGGCGAGCCGAACCCTTTCAAGGTTCGGCTCGCCATTATCCCTGGATCAGGCCGAGACCTTGGCAAGCGCCTTGGCGAAATCCTCGATCAGGTCGTCGGTATCCTCGATGCCGGCCGAAAGGCGGACCGTACCCGGGGAAATGCCGAGTTCGGCGCGCGCCTCCTCCGACAGGTTCTTGTGGGTGGTGGTTGCCGGATGGGTGATCAGGCTCTTGCTGTCGCCGAGATTGTTGGAAATCTTGACGATGTCGAGCGCGTTCTGCAGCGCGAAGGCCGCTTCCTTGCCGCCCTTCAGTTCGAAGGCGACGAGGGTCGAGCCGCCGGTCATCTGCTTGGCGATGATATCGGCCTGCGGATGGTCCTTGCGGCCGGGATAGATCACCTTGGCGACCTTGCTCTGCTCGGCGAGGAAATCGGCGATCTTCGCCGCATTCCCGGTCTGCTGCTTGACGCGCAGCGGCAGCGTCTCGATGCCCTTCAGCAGCGTCCAGGCATTGAACGGCGACATGGCCGGGCCGGTGTGGCGGAAGTAGTCGTGCAGGTTCTCGTCGATCCAGTCCTTGTCTGACAGTACCACGCCGCCGAGGCAGCGGCCCTGGCCGTCAATATGCTTGGTGGCGGAATAGACGACGATATGGGCGCCGAGTTCCAGCGGTTTCTGGAACAGCGGTGTCGCGAAGACATTGTCGACGATGACCTTGGCGCCGACCTGGTTGGCGAGCTTGGCAACGCCTGTGATATCGACCACTTCGAGCGTCGGGTTGGTCGGGCTTTCCAGGAAGAACACCTTGGTGTTCGGCCGGATGGCCTTTTCCCAGTTGGCGAGGTCCCGGCCGTCGACCAGCGTGCACTCGATGCCGTATTTCGGCGCCAAAGTCTCGACAACCCAGCGGCAGGAACCGAACAGCGCGCGGGCCGCAACGATATGGTCGCCTGCCTTGACCTGGCAGAGCACTGCCGCGGTGACGGCCGCCATGCCCGAGGCCGTGGCGCGGGCGTCTTCCGCGCCTTCGAGCATGCACATGCGCTTTTCGAACATGTCGTTGGTCGGGCTGCCGTAGCGGGCGTAGATGTAGCCTTCCGTCTCGCCCTTGAAGCGGGCTTCGGCCGCCTCCGACGTCTCATAGACGAAACCCTGCGTGAGATAGATTGCTTCGGACGTCTCGCCATATTGCGAACGCAAGGTTCCGCCGTGGACGAGTTGGGTTGCCGGGCGCCAGGTCTTGCTCATGCCATCACCTTCACATAACAAAAAAACCGGTCGCAAAAGCAGACCGGTTTCAACCCGGTCTTTTTAGCCACTTGTTTAACGTGGCTGCAAGCCGACCGGCCAAATCACCACGGGATAATTCTGCAATACTGCTGTTAGCTGCTTGCGTCAATTCCCCGAGTTTGGTTTTGTCGGCGGCAAATGATGGATGAGGCATGATGGCTCGTGAAACGGGAATTCTGGCGGACGGCGCGATAGCGGCGCTGTTCGAAACGGGTCGTCTGATCTCCGAACGGGAGCTGGACCGCGACCAGATCCAGCCGGCAAGCCTCGACCTGCGCCTGAGCGCCAAGGCTATTCGCGTGCGCGCCAGCTTCATGCCCGGCCCCGCCCATCGGGTGGCCGACAAGCTCGACCGGCTGAGCCTGCATGTGGTCGACCTTTCCGAAGGCGCGGTGCTCGAAACCGGCTGCGTCTACATCGTGCCATTGATGGAGAGCTTAGCGCTGCCGGCCGACATGTCGGCCTCGGCCAATCCGAAGAGCTCGACCGGCCGGCTCGACATTTTCACCCGCGTCATCACCGATTACGCCCAAGAATTCGACAAGATCCCGGCTGGCTATTCCGGCCCGCTCTATCTGGAAATCAGCCCGCGCACCTTCCCGATCGTCGTGCGCCGCGGCTCGCGCCTGTCGCAGATCCGCTTCCGCGTCGGCCATGCTTTGCTCAGCGAGCCGGAACTGTTGAAGCTGCATGAAAGCGAGACGCTGGTCGCCAGCAAGCAGCCGAACGTCTCCGGCAGCGGCATCGCGCTGTCGATCGACCTCGCCGGAGATGAAGACGGCCTGATCGGCTATCGCGGCAAACACCACACCGCCGTCGTCGATGTCGACAAGAAGGCCCAGCACGATATCTATGATTTCTGGGAACCGCTCTATAGCCGCGGCCGCAACGAACTGATCCTCGATCCCGACGAATTCTATATCCTCGTCTCGCGCGAGGCCGTGCATGTGCCGCCGGACTATGCCGCCGAGATGACCCCGTTCGATCCGCTGGTCGGCGAATTCCGCGTCCATTATGCCGGCTTCTTTGATCCCGGCTTCGGCCATGCGCCGGCCGGCGGCCGCGGCAGCCGCGCCGTGCTCGAAGTGCGCAGCCACGAAGTGCCCTTCATCCTCGAAGACGGCCAAATCGTCGGCCGCCTGGTCTACGAGCACATGCAGGAAAAGCCGGCCAGCCTCTACGGCTCCGGCCTCGGCTCCAACTACCAGGCCCAGGGCCTCAAACTCTCGAAGCATTTTCGCCTCTGAGACTTCTCGGCTGCCGCGACTTGACAGCGGCCCCCATCTGTTGGAAATCTCAGCTATCGCGGGTGTAGCTCAATGGTAGAGCAGCAGCTTCCCAAGCTGAATACGAGGGTTCGATTCCCTTCACCCGCTCCAGCTACCCGCGCGCGAAGCCGGCCAAGACCTAATCCCCAAAGAACCGGATCGGCTTGTACCGGCGGTGCGCGATGATCAGGCTGCGATCGGGCTGGATGATGTAGGTTTCCTCCACCTGCTGGCCGTACTGGTCGATGAAATTATGCGGAAAGGCCGAACCAACAGGTGATTTGGTAAGCTTGCTGCGCGGCTGGCCGTTATAAGTGATGCTTCCCGGGATCGGCTCCAGGCCGGGGCCGCTATAGTTACCGGTGCTGCACCCGGCAAGAACGAGTATGCCGATAAGGCCAAGGAGTGCGGGTTTCATGTCCATCCCTTTAGATGCCGCCAACAAAGCGATCTTACTCTCTATTGGCGCCGGCGCATCATGCAAACGGCATGGACAGTTTCAATCCTTCGAGACGTATCGCTTGGAATGGCGTGATCGTGTCAGCGCTTCCATTGCCGAAACCGCGGGGGTCTGCTAGATCAGCAGCGTCGAAAAAGGCAGGATCGGTTGAGGTAAGCCCGATCCCTTCCGTTGGAGCGTCAACAGCGCTCTCAAGAAGCTCTGCTCCGTAGCCCATGGCACGAGAACCCGCGACGTGATCCGCATGGAAATGCGGGATCCCGGCGGCGTGCGGAGACGGCAAATTGCAGTCCCGGGATTTTTTCGAACGGAGACTGTCATGCGCTTGAACCATCTCGATTTTCACGTACCCGATATCACTGCGACGGCGGATTTCTTCATCCGCCATTTCGGCCTGAAACTGAAGGATATGCGCGGCAATAATGGCCTCGCGATCCTCAGCGACGATGCGGGCCTCGAAATCGTCCTCAGCCACGCGATTGCCAAGTTCGGCACCGCCGACCAGGTAGACCTGCAGCGCCAGACCTATCATATCGGCTTCATCCTGCCTGAAAGGGCGGATGTCGATAGGGTGCATGCCGGGCTTGCTGCCGCCGGCGCGGCGCTCTCCGGCCCGCCGGCCGCCATGCGCGGCGGCTCGTTGTTTTATTGCACGGCGCCGGGGAATATCCTCGTCGAGATTGGTTGGCGGCCGGGTTGATTAAGGCGAGAGGTGTTTGCTGCAAAGAGAAAGCTGGGCTCTGGCTTGAGCCCGAGGGCTGCCCCTCACCCTAGCCCTCTCCCCGTAAAAAACGGGGCGAGGGGACGTGCCCTGCGAGACGTTGGTGGGGGACGGAGAGGTTGAGGCTTGCCACCTTCGCCCCGTTTATGGGGAGAAGGTGCCGGCAGGTGGATGAGGGGCAGGCGGCGAACGCTGGGGTATTGTTTGCCTCAGAATTCCGTCCAGTCACCATCCTGGCCTTTCGGCGCGCTGTTGGTTGCACCGAAGGCGCTGGCAAGCGTCTGGCCGAGGGCGCGGGCTGGCGAGGCTGTCGGGCGGGCAGCACCTTCCCGTGCGACGCGGATTGCGGGTGCCTTGGCCACAGGGCGCGCGTCGGCGCGTGGTGCCGCTGCCGGCGGTCGGGCCGAGCCGATCGGTGCGGCGGCGGCAAAGCCGCCGGTGCCGGTCAGCCTGAATTGGCCGAGCAGGTTGTTCAGCGCCGTCGCTTCCGTCGCCAGGCTGTGGCTGGCGGCCGTTGACTGCTCGACCATAGCCGCGTTCTGCTGCGTGCCCTGGTCCATCGTGTTGACGGCGGTGTTGATCTCCTGCAGCCCGATCGACTGTTCGCGCGAGGCTTCGGCGATGGCGTGGACGTGCTGGTTGATTTCCTGCACCTCCTGGACGATCGCGTCGAGCGCCTTGCCGGTTTCGCCGACCAGCGAAACGCCGGTCTGCACATGCGTGCCGGAGTTGGTGATCAGGCCCTTGATTTCCTTTGCCGCCTTGGCGGAACGTTGGGCGAGTTCGCGCACTTCCTGGGCAACGACGGCAAAACCCTTGCCGGCTTCGCCGGCACGCGCCGCTTCGACGCCGGCGTTCAAGGCCAGAAGGTTGGTCTGGAAGGCAATGTCATCGATGACGCCGATGATGTTGGAGATTTCGCCCGAGGACTTTTCGATCTGCTGCATGGCGGAGACCGCCTTGCGGACGATGTCGCCGGATTTCTCGGCGCCGAGGCGGGTGCGGGCGACGAGCTGGCTCGCCTCCTCGGCACGCTTGGCGGCGTCGCGTACCGTCGTGGTGATTTCCTCCAGCGCCGCCGCCGTCTCTTCGACGGAGGCCGACTGTTGTTCCGTCCGCCTGGAAAGCTCGTCTGCGGAAGACCGGATCTCGTTGGCGCCGGCGCCGATCGCCCGGGCGTTGGCACCGACCGTGTGCAGAGTTTCGTTGAGCTTCTCGACCGAGTTGTTGAAATCCTCGCGCAGCGCATCGAGATGCGCGACGAAGGGCTGGTCGATATGCGAGGCGAGATCGCCGGCGGCAAGACGGCGCAGGCCGTCGCCGAGCGCGGAAACTGCGCCTTCGAGTTCGGATGCTTCACGGGTTTTCTGCGCGTCGCGTTCACGCCGCTCGCTGTCGCTGAGGTTACGGTCGGCTTCGGCCCGCGCCTCGATCCGCCCACGCTCGATCGCATTGTCGCGGAAGATCGACACGGCCTTTGCCATCTGGCCGACTTCGTCGCCGCGGTCGAGCCCGCTGACCTCGCTTGTGGTATCGCCTTCGGCAAGCCGCGTCATGCGCAGGCGCAACTGCGTCATCGGGCCGGCAATGCCCATCTGGGCGACGACGACGCTGAAGCCGACGGCGGCGAGCACAGCAATGCCGATCAGAACGAGGCAGAAGACGATCTGCCCGTTGGCCGAAGCCGAAAGCGCGTCGCCGCCGTCCTTGAGCATCGCCATCATCGCATCATTGTTGGCGATCATCTTCGGCGTCAACGCATTGAGCTTGGCATTGACCAGGGCAACATTCGCCAGCGCCCCGGCGCTGTCCTTGGCTTTGCTCTGCTCGATGATCTTGTTCGCCAGCGTTTCGATTTCATCGATGCCGGCCTGAATTTCATCAATCGCCGGCTTGCGGCTGGGCACCAGCGCCAGCGCATCTTTCATCCGGTCTCGGGCCTGCGGCAGCTTGCTCGGCGTGGCGAGCGCTGTGGCGAATGCCGGCGTATCGGGCTTCGTGTCGGCGAGCAGGGTTACTTGCAGCACCGAGGCCACCACCGAGGCGCTGGCGCGCGCGCTCTGCATCGAGGCCAGCGCTTCATGGTCGATGAAGGCGCTGTAGGCGGCGTCCGCACGGCGGAACTCGGCGATGACAAAGATCAGTCCGGCCATCGTGATCAGCCCCAAGAGCGCCACGACCGATATGATTTTCGTGCGGATTTTCAGATGCTTCAACATGGAAATGTCACCCGGTTGACCAGGCATCGCGCGCCCGGTGCTTTGAAATCAATTGTTGCAAACAGAGCGCCGCGTCAGTGCCGCAGCTCAGGGATTATGGCGGGGTTGACGCATGCATCATGCAATCGGCCGGCGGGTCCGTGTCGTCGCCACAAATAGAGGCGATATTCTTTAATTCCGCGCTAACGGCGGGGCGGCGATGCTCACGATTTTTGGGGACAAGGAGGGCACGTGCCATGCGAAAGCGAGCGCGGAACGGAGAGGTGGGGCGCCAAGGCCAAGCCTCGCCCCGGCGATCAAGAGAGCCTCATCCTGAGGCGCCCCGCCTCGAAGGACGGGCGGGCGTTCCGGCGTTGGATCTATGCAACAAGGAGCAGCGTTGCGGCGTGTCCTTCGAGGCTTCAGCCTTCGGCTTCCACGCCTCAGGATGAGGGACGTCGGTGGGTGCCGCGCGGCTGCGAGGCCGATGAGTTCGCGACCGTCGTTCGCTGCCCGCCTATTGATATTCCCCGCCACGTCTGACTCTGTTACATCTCTGCAACGCTTCGCGCTTAGAGACCGAGACCACGATGACCGAATCCAAGCTGGCATCCCCGACTTTGAGGAGTCTTCTGGCGTTCGGCCTGTTTCTGGGCGTGCTTTTTTCGGGTTTTGCCGCATCCGCCCAGCAGGCCGCACCCTCGCTGCCGCTGCTTTTCGATGCGCGCGAACGTCTGGCGAGGCCCGATCTCTCCTCGCTGGTCCGCCTGCGTTTCCTGACCTCGGTCGACTTTCCGCCGTTCAATTTCACCGATCAGAACGGCAAGCTTTCCGGTTTTGACGTCGACCTCGCCCGCGAAATCTGCAGCGAGCTGGAGATTTCCGACAAGTGCCAGATCCAGGCGCTCCCTTTCGCCGATCTCAAGGATGCGCTCGCCGCCTCGCAGGGCGATGCCGTCATCGCCGGTCTTGCCGTGACGCCGGAGCTGCGCCGGCAATTCGTCTTCTCCCGGCCCTATCTGATGCTGCCAGCGCGCTTCGTGCGCAATCTCGCCGTGCCGCTCGACGGCAAGACGGCTGCCGCGCTTTCGGCGCACCCGGTCGGTGTAGTCAAGGGCACGGTGCACGAGGCGATGTTGGCCGCCTTCTTTCCGGCGATCAAGGCTGAGGCCTTCGACACCAAGGACGCCCTGCTTGCGGCATTGAAGGAGCGCAAGGTCGATGCCGCCTTCGCCGACGCCCTGCAGCTTTCCTTCTGGGTTTCCTCGCCGGCCTCGGCCAAATGTTGCGCGCTGTTCGACGGCCCCTATCTCTCCGAACATTTCCTCGGCGAGGGCATGACGATCATGCTGCGGCAGAAGGACAGCGTGCTGACGTCAGCCATCGATCATGCGCTCGCCACGCTGTCGCGCAACGGCCGTCTGCAGGAAATCTATCTGCGCTATTTCCCCTACGGGCTCTACTGACATCCATGTCGCCCAAACCTGTGCAGCGGTTTTGGGATAACGACATGCATAAAACAGCGAGCCTCGGGCCTCAGCCCTTGCGGAAACGGGCAATCGCACTGCGCTCGATCGCCGCGCAGGTCAGCTTGTCGAGGCCGAGCCGGTCGCGCAGCAGGCTGAGCAGCCGCAGTTCTTCGGCCTTGACCGAGAGATCGGCCGAAGCTACTTCGACGGCAAGCGCATAGGCGGTGTCGTAGAGCTTGACGGGCAGGGTGTCGCGCACGGTTTCGAGAACGACGTCAAGGCCCTCAGGCCCGGAAAGCAGCGAGGCGCAGTCGCGAGCCACGGAAATCAGCTTGTCGTCGTCGAAATCCCGGAAAACCGGCAGGAATCCGATCAGTTGGCCGATCCTTTCCAGCTCTCTGTCGTTCATCGTGCTGTCCACGGCGGAGGCCATCACCATCACGTAGATCAGGGCATCATGGGCGGAAAGCGGCTTTTTCATCTCTGATTCCTTTTTCAATCAGCGGAGATTAGGAATTGGCAGCCGCCATTACAAGGGATTGGTCCCGCTCATGACCGCCGCTTATCTCCGGCGCGGATCGTCGCCGTAAAGGCCTTTTCCTGCCTGCTTGGCCTTCTCGGCAGCCGATTCCAGCGGCGAACCTGCGGCGACCTCAGCCCAGCCGTTTTCGGCAAGCCAGGCGCCGAGGTCCTGGGTGCCGAGCCGGCAGGCGGTCGTCGTCATCTCCCTCCATTCGGCTGGATCGATATCACAGGCGATGCTGCGGTTTCGCAAAAGCTGGCGCAGCGCCGTCTTCGCCATCATGCCGCAGGGCCATTGCCGGCCCGCCGGCCCGCATATCCTGTCGGCCGGCGTCGGCACCACGCCGGCAAGCTGAAGCTTGCGCTCGCCAAACGACAGCATGCCGGCATTTTCGACCGCCGGCCGCGTCAGCTCCATCGGCTTTTTCGCGGGAGTACTTGCGGCTTGCCCGGCGGCAATCTCGGCGCGTGGTCCGGTATCGGCGGGTTTGGGCGCCGTGCCGTCGGCTGGCCCGGGGGAGGGCGGCGCCGGCGGTTGCGCCGCCGGTTCCGCCGAATGGGCGATCACCTCGGCCCGGTCGTCCGAAATCGTCGGCGGTTCGCCGGCCTCGAGGTTCGGATCCACCGAAGTCGCCGTCTCCTCTGCCGACACGGTCTCTTCCCCGGCCGTGCCGCCGCGCAGCCTTGTTTCGCCCGCCATCAGCAGGCCGGCCACCACTGCCATTCCCGTAAGACCTGTGAACAAGGCGGCAGGGCGCATGGAATATCTTCCTATTGACTGGCCCAGATGATGCGGGCGATCCAATCGACGTCGGAAAGCTCGAGTGTGCGGTTGGCATGTTCGGGATTGAGCGACATCAGCTCGATCGATCGCGGGCTCTGGCGCAGCAGTACTTTGGCCATCACCTCGCCCGCGCATGTGCGCACCACGACGCGGTCGTTGCGGCGCACCTGCGCTCCCGGCGCGACGATTAGCACGTCACCGTCGCGGTAGAGCGGCATCATGCTTTCGCCCTGCACCTCCAGCGCATAGACGCCGGATTTCTGTGTCGGGGCCGCCGGAAATTCCACCACGTCCCAGCCATGGCCGGCCGGAAAACCGCCATCGTCGAAAAAGCCGCCGGCGCCGGCCTGCGCGAAGCCGAGCAGCGGAATCGAGCTTCCCTGCGGCGGAAAGGCGTCGTCGGGCTCTCCGCCAAGCTCTCCGGCCAACTGCTTGGCCAGCTGTCCGGAAAGACCGGCATCCGGCCGCAAGAAGACGAGAAACTGCTCCATGCTCGCCCCGGTCGCACCGAGCACCTTGGCAATCGATTCCGTCGAAGGCCAGCGCAGCCGCCCGTCGGCGGAAAGCCGTTTCGACTTGTTGAAGGAGGTGGGGTCGAGCCCGGCGCGGCGCGCAAGACCGGATGGAGTCAGGTCATGCCGTTCGGCAAGCCTGTCGATCGCTCCCCAGATCTGGTCGTGTGACAGCATATGCGCCCGATTCCGTGCGGCTCGTGCATGCCGCGCTTAAACCAGGTCGAATATTAACTGACCGTGCCGCCCGAGTAAAGGTAAAGGAGGAATAAAATCCTGTTATTGAAAGTGTTTAGGCGACCATCGCCATATTGATCTTGCCGAGCTGGATGACCGCCTGGGTGCGGCTGTCGACGTCGAGTTTCAAGAGGATCGCCGAGACATGCGCCTTGATCGTCGCCTCGGAGACGCCGAGTTCATAGGCGATCTGCTTGTTCAGCAGGCCCTCGGCCAGCATGGTCAGCACCCGGCTTTGCTGCGGCGTCAGCGTATGCAGGCGGTGGATCAGGTCGGCGACATCGGGATCCTGCTCCTGCCCGTCGCGATAGTTTTCCGGCGTGGCGATATCGCCGGCGAGCACCGTCTGGATGCTGCGGCGAATGCCCTCGATGCCGGAGGATTTGGAAATGAAGCCGGACGCGCCGAGTTCCAGCGCCCGGCGGATCGTCGTCGCATCGTCGCTTGCCGAGACGATGATGATCGGCAGGCTGGCGAATTCGGAGCGCAGCGCCATCAGGCCGGAAAAACCGCTCACCCCGGGCATGGCGAGGTCGAGCAGCATCAGGTCGGCATCCGGATGGGCGCCTGCAGCCGTGCGCGCAGCGGCGAAATCGCCGGCCTCGACGATCGCCTGCCGGCCTTCCATGCCGATCACCGCCTGACGCAGCGCATCCCGGAAAAGCGGATGATCGTCCGCAATGATGATGGTCTGTTCGTGCATCGAAAACTCCCTCCCAAGAGCCCGATCATTGCCGGCGCGCGAACGCCATCCCTCCGCGTTCCATGCCGGCTTTCTCAAGTGATTATATCAGATCAGGTCTTCTGCGGAAGGGGATTGACGTTTTCCTCAGCCTGGAACTCCTTCACCATCCCCATGAAACTCTTCATCATCTTCTCCATGATGCTGATCGAGCGGTCGACTTCGGCATCGCTCGGCAGCGCGCGCTGGATGGGGCCGCCTTGTTCCAGCTTCGTCACCCGCTCGGAAAGCCGGTCGAGTTCGTCCTCATAGGCCGCCCGTTCGTCGGCCGCCATCCGGCAGACCAGGGCGCCGTCCTTGTCCTGGCAGATCGACATTGCCCCGGTCTGCCGGTCGAGCCGGACGAAATGGTCGCCGCTCTTTTCCACCTGGAAGCGGCTTGCATCGGCCTCGGCCGCCGCGGCGCCAAGCGGCAGGAGGGTAACGCCAAGTATCAGAACCAAAATCTTCATCGTCTCATCCTCCGGAATTTTTTTCTGCCGATCCCGTTTTTAACGGCCGGGGCGTGGACATCGCCGCCTCTTTCCGGCAAAGCGCTGGTGATCGAGGACCAGCAATCGCGAGGCCATGATGAGCGTGACACCGACCCTTTACAAGATCGTGACGGAAACGCTCTGGCAGCAAGCCAGACAAACCGGCATTTTTCATGGCGCCGGCATCGATCTCAAGGATGGCTTCATCCATTTCTCCACAGCCGATCAGGTGAAGCAGACCGCGGCGCTGTATTTTGCCGGCCAGTCCGGCCTGCTGCTGATTGCCGTCGATGGCGGGGGTTTTGGCGATAAGCTGGTGTTCGAACCCTCGCGCGGCGGCGATCTCTTTCCGCATCTCTATGCCGACCTGCCGCTTGAAGCCGTGCTCTCGGAAGTACCGCTGCCGCTCGACGAGACCGGCGCCCATGTCTTCCCGGAGCTGCAGCCATGATTGATCCCTTCAAGCGCCTCGCCCGCAAGGGTCTCTTCCTGTTCGATCCGGAAACGGCGCATGGCATGTCGATCGCCGCGCTGAAATCCGGCCTGGTGCCGGCCTGCCAGCTCACCCCCGATCCGCGCCTGCGCCAGACCGTCGCCGGACTCGTCTTCGAAAACCCGCTCGGCATGGCCGCTGGCTACGACAAGAATGCCGAGGTGCCGGAAGCGCTCTTGAAACTCGGTTTCGGCTTTACCGAAATCGGCACGGTGACGCCGAAGCCGCAATCCGGCAATCCGCGGCCACGCATCTTCCGCCTGGTCGAGGATGAAGCCGTCATCAATCGCCTCGGCTTCAACAATGAAGGCCATGAGGCGGCTTTCGTGCGCCTTGCCGCGTTGAGCGGCAAGGGCATGGTCGGCGTCAATATCGGCGCCAACAAGGACAGCGACGATCGCATCGCCGATTACGTCGCCGGCATCCGCCGTTTTCATTCAGTGGCGCGGTATTTCACCGCCAACATCTCTTCGCCGAACACGCCGGGCCTGCGCGACCTGCAGGCGCGTGAAAGCCTGGCGGCGCTGCTGTCATCAGTGCTGGCGGCGCGCGACGAGGCAGCAGCGACATCCGGCCGCAAGGTCCCGGTCTTTCTGAAGATCGCTCCTGATCTGACCGAGGAAGGCATGGACGATATCGCCGCGGAAGCGCTGTCGCATGCGCTGGATGGCCTGATCGTCTCCAACACCACGCTGTCGCGCGACGGCCTCAAGGATCAGCGTCAGGCGACGGAAATGGGCGGCCTTTCCGGCGTGCCGCTGTTCGAAAAATCGACTTCGGTGCTCGCCAGGATGCGCAAGCGTGTCGGCGCCGCGCTGCCGATCATCGGCGTCGGCGGTGTCTCCTCGGCCGAAACCGCGCTGGAAAAGATCAGGGCGGGCGCCGATCTCGTCCAGCTTTATTCCTGCATGGTCTATGAAGGCCCAGGTCTGGCCGGCGATATCGTCCGCGGCCTCTCCAAACTCCTGGATCGCGAAAAGGCCGGCTCGATCCGCGACTTGCGCGACACAAGGCTGGACTACTGGGCGGCCCGAAAAGCCTGATCGGCCCGCGGCTTGACGAGTATCGCCAGGAAAAAGCCGCGGAAGAGCAGGAAGGCGTTCATTGCCAGCCACAGGCCGTGATTGCCAAAGAGCGGCACGAAGACGGCGAGCATCAGCAGATAACCGGCAAAGGACATCAGCATCCGGTTGCGCATCTCGGCCGACCATGTGGCGCCGATGAAGACCCCATCCATCAGGAAGGCGAGCGCGCCCGTCAACCCGGTCACCGCCGCCCAGGGCAGGTAGCTCGCTGCCGCCTGCCGCACCTCCGGTGGGGTCGTCAGCACCGAGATCAGCCAGGGCCCGGCGAGGAAGAAGAAGGCGGAAACGATCGCTGCCAGTCCGAAGGACCACAAGATGGTCAGCTTCAGTCCGCGGTCGAAGGCCGGCCGGTAACGTGCACCGATCGCCCGGCCGGTGATCTGCTCGGCGGCATTGGCAAGCCCGTCGAGATAGTAGCTGGAGAGCAGGACGAAATTCATCAGCACCGCATTGGCGGCAAGGGTGACGGCGCCGAAACCGGTGCCGATCCGGGTCATGATGGTGAAGGCACCGATCAGCACGAAGGTGCGGATCAGGATATCGCGGTTGAGCGCGAAAAGTTCCGCCAGCCGATGCCGCGAAAAGATCTCCGCCCATGCCGGCCGCTCGGCCCTGGCAAAGCCGCCGAGCACGATGAAAAGCCCGGCGAGCGCGCCGGCCGTCTCGCCGGCCATCGTTCCCCAGGCGACCCCCGCCACGCCCCAATCGAGCGTCAGGCCGAGATAGATGGACAGCAGGATGTTGATGCCGTTGATGATTGCCTGCAGCAGCAGCCCGATCTTGCCCTGTCCGCGCCCGAGCACGAAGCCGAGGATGGCGTAATTCCCCAGTGCAGCCGGTGCGGCGAGGATGCGGATCGAAAAATAGGTGCTGGTCGCCTCGGCGATCGCGCCTTCCGCGCCCATCAGCCGCAACCCAGCCGCACTCAGCAGCGGCGAAAGACAGAGCAGCGCCAATCCGCAGCCGAGCGCCGAAATCATCGCCCGGGAGAAGACCGCCTGCTGCTCGTGCCCATCCCGCCGGCCATAGGCCTGCGCCATCAGACCGGTCGTCGAGGCGCGCAGGAAGTTGAAGCTGCCCATGATCAGATCGAACAGCATCGCGCCGATCGCCAGCCCCGCCAACGCTTCCGGATCACCCATACGGCCGACGACGGCGGTATTCGTCAGCCCGAGCATCGGCGTCGTCATGAAGCCGAGCGTCATCGGAATGGCGATCGACAGCACCAGCCGGTGCGTCACATCGAAAGCGAATCTGTTGTCGTTGCTGCGCGTATCCATGCCAGCCTTATCTCGAGGCCGAATCGCCTCAGCTGGAAAGCACCATGGCCCAATAGGGCAGGTTCCTGGAAGATGCATTATGGGCGACGGCGACGCCGAGGCCGTCATAGCGCCCGAGCATATTTTCCAGATGATGCGGCGAGTTGATCCAAGCCGTCACAACGGCATCGACGCTCTGCTGGCCGGAAGCTATATTCTCAGCCGCCGGCAGCTGGACGCCGCTCGCTTTGACCCGTGCCCCGAAACTGTCGGTCAGCCCCATCAGATGCGCCATCTTGCCGGCGCTCGCCATGCGTTTGGCCTGGAACAAGGCGGCCGTGCTCGCCGCCGGATCGACAGCTAGCGGCGGCAGACCGTTCTTCGCCCTCAGCTGGTTGACCAGCGGCAATACGCTCGCCGTTTCGTCCTCGCCGTTCGACGGCGTGCCGGCAAGGTGCGGGGTGGTGGTGCAGCCGGCGATGCCGGCGGCAAGCGAAAGCCCGGAAAAGATGAGCAGGCTGCGTCTGGAAAGATCGATCGATGTCATGTTACCGGCGATAGCTGAAAAGGCGAAGGATGACGAAGAGCGGGATGACGATCGTCGCCCCGAGCAGGAGATAGTCGCCGACGCGCCCGAGCGCCGAGAAACCCCGATGCCAGATTTCCAGGATGAAGTCCCGGAACCCATAGATGATGTTCCACGGCGTCAGGCCAAAGACCGTCATGACGAAACCGACGATCAGCGACACGACGATAAGCTTTATCAATGTGCGGGCGAAGGAATCGCCGAGGAACTTGTTCACCTGATCGGACATGCGCCATCTCCTGTTTGCCCTTGGAATAAGGTTGCGGCGTTCTACCCGCAAGCCCTTTCCGGAATTGGCTGCTTCGCCTGTGAAATAGGACTTGAGTTTTTTTGTGGCCGCCGCCAAATGCGGGCAAACCAAGGTTGAATTATGCAGTCCCACCAGCTTTCCTCAGGCGATGTCATCGCCGACCGCCGCGCCGATTATGCCCGCATGCTCGAAGAAGGCGGTGAGCCGGAGGCGGCGGCCGAGCTGATGGAGCAGGCCCTCGAACTCGTGCCCGGCTGGGCCGCCGGCTGGTATCGCCTCGCCACCTATCGCGAAAAGGCGGGCAAGAGCGATGCCGCGATCGAAGCCTATCGCAGCACGCTCGCCCTCGATCCTGAAGATATCTTCGGCGCCGCCCTCAAGCTCGCCCTTCTCGGCGACGTCGCCACACCCGATCGGCCGCCGAGCCGTTATGTCGAGCGCCTGTTCGACGACTATGCCGACCGTTTCGAATCAGCGCTGGTCGAAAAACTCGATTACAGCGTCCCGCAGAAGCTCGCAGCCCTCGTCGCGTCCACCGGCAGGCAATACCGATTGGCCGTTGATCTCGGCTGCGGCACCGGCCTGCTCGGCCCGGAAATCCGTGGCCGTGTCAGCCGCCTCGAAGGCTTCGACCTCTCGCAGAACATGCTGGCCAAAGCCGCCGAGAAGCAGGTCTATGACAGTCTCGCCCAGGCCGATTTGTCGCTGGTACCGGATCTCTCCAGTCTCTTTGCCGATGCCGCGCGCCATCGCGCTGATCTGGTGACGGCCGCTGACGTTCTGATGTATCTCGGCAATCTCGAAAGCGTCTTTGCCATCGTCGAAGACCTCGCCTCCACTGGTGCCGACATCGCCTTTTCCGTCGAGGATGCGGGGGAGGGCGACGGCTTTCATCTCGCCCCATCGCTGCGTTACGCCCATTCGGAAGCCTATGTGCGGAAGCTGCTCGCCCGTCACGGTCTCGAAATCCTTGAGATCGTCAAAACGGTCATTCGCAAAGATGGCGGCAAACCGGTTGCCGGCATTCTGTTTCTTACGCGAAAGTCTGCGTGAGCGAATATTTCTTGCGATGTTTTTATAGGTCAGTATTGCTTACCTATTTCGCTTGATCGGCTCACCGAAAAACCCGATACTGCACCGCATCGGCAGCGAGCCCAGCAATAAACGCCAAGGCGCTCAAGCTCATTTCATAACCCAAAATTTCGCCGCGCCCGGGCTTTCCGGCGTGTTCTTGAACTCGTCTGCCGTGGAGACTGGCGACATGACACAGCTCATCAATGCCCTTGGCGGCTTCTGGAATGCCAGCGCCACGCGCCATGCCCCGATCGAAGATGTGCAGGGCATATTCTCCGGCAGCCTCGTCGCCGCCCTCGGCCTCTACGTGCTTGCCAGCGCCGGGCTTCTCACCGGCAGCACCGCCGGTGTGGCCTTCCTTCTGCATTATGCCTTCGGCGTCAATTTCGGCCTTGCCTTCTTCCTGCTCAACCTGCCGTTCTTCTGGCTCTCCTGGAAGCGTCTCGGCATGGCTTTCACCATCAAGACCTTCATCGCCATCGGCCTGACTTCGGTGCTATCAGACGTGCAGTCGCGCTTCTTCTCCATTTCGAGCATCCATCCGGCCTGGGCAGCCCTTCTCGGCGGCCTGCTGCTCGGCTTCGGCGTGCTGGCGCTCTATCGCCACCGCGCCAGCCTCGGCGGCGTCGGCATTCTCGGCGTCTACCTGCAGGAGCGTTTCGGCATCCGCGCCGGCCTCGTCCAACTCGCCATCGACCTATGCGTGCTCGCCGCCGCCTTCCTCGTCACCACGCCGCCAGTGGTCTTCTATTCCGTCCTCGGCGCCGTCGTCCTCAACCTCTTCGTCGCCATCAATCATCGGGCTGACAGGTACATCGCGCTCTAACATTACAAATCGGTAAGGCATTCTAAACAAACCGTAACTTGCCTCTGCTCAGCCATGACGCGACACTGCTTCCTGCGCCGGATTTGATGAGGTGAGTTATGTCAGATTTGGAAAAGCTTGTGAGACGCCGCATGCAGGAAGAATACGCCAAAGGCGCTTCCGCAGAGGAAATCGCGAAAGTCGTCCGCGATCTCTTCAACAGCATCGACCTTTCGTGCCCATCGCCTGATGCCGTTGCCGTGCGAGCCACTCAGAATTACGAGTGACCCTATATTCAACCGACCCGAGATTTTCGGGTCGGTCGCGGGGATGCCATCATAAAGGCGCCCGTAGGGCCGATGATGGAGCTGATAAGCCCACGTAAAAATCGCAGTGGCGCCCCGATTCCTCGCTGCTCTTGCTCCACAAACCACCCCACACTCCGTCCTCCTCGGGCTTGACCCGAGGATCCACGCTGGCCTCCATCGGGCGGGGCGTGGATCCCAGGCTCAAGGCCTGGGATGACGGAGGTTGGGGGCTGTTTTGCCAAACTCGCCGTTGATGCAGCGGATGGCACGTCGCACTTCCTGGCTCAACGCGGTGCCGTGTGGCCCCGCGTTTGCTTGGGTTGAACTGGTCTCAACCCGGTGGCATTGGCCTCACGCGGCCTTTGTCACCGCATCGATCGGATGCTGCGAGCGGAAGCCAACGGCAAGGCGGTTCCAGATATTGATCGCGCCGATCGCCACGGTGATCTTCGTCATTTCCCCCTCGGAGAAATGCGCCTTCAGCGTCTCGTAATCGGCATCCGGCGCGCCGGTTTTAGCAATGTTCGTCACGGCGTCGACCCAACCGAGCAGCGCCCGTTCGCGGGCGTCATAAACAGGTGATTCCCGCCAGACACACATCAGGTTGATCCACTGCTCGCTCAGCCCATCATGGCGGGCTTCCTTCACATGCATGTCGACGCAATAGGCGCAGCCATTGATCTGCGAAGCGCGCAGCTTGATCAGGTGAATGAAGCGGCGCTCCAATCCGGAAGACTGGATGTACTGCTCGAGCGCGACGATCGCCTTATAGGCATCGGGGGCGGCTTTGGCGAAGTTGAAACGCGGTTGCATGGTCTTCTCCTTTGTTATGGCTCAGCGAGCCGTCTTGCGTTCGTGGATTTCCAGGAAGGCGCAGCTTCGGGCTGCGATCGATCCGTCGTCGAGAGCGGTCAATTCGATACCGAGGTCGGCGATGCTGGTCTTGGCGAGTTCGGCCCGATAGGCTCGTTCGGCTTTGAGCATCGCCGCGCTGATGTTGCAGGGCGTGGCGAAGAGGCGATCGGCGACCGGGTTCGGTCCACGCTGGCGGATTTCGGCGCAGCGGAAAGCCGGTGCCGGTCCCTCGACCGCGAGAAGAATGTCGAGCAGCGAGATCTCCTCGGCCGCCTTCGCCAGGCGGTATCCACCTTTCGGCCCTGGGACGGTATTGAGGAGGCCGGCGCCCGACAGCGCCTGCAGATGTTTCAGGAGATAGCTCGTCGAAACGCCGTGGAACTCCGCTAGTGCTGCGGCCGAAAGCACGCCGCCTTCGGAGAGGCCGGCAAGCATCGCGACGCTGTGAATGGCCTGCTCGACCCCATCGCTCATCTTCATCGAAACTTCTCCCTAGGTCGTGGATAAAATATATCCACGATTATGCCGGTTGTCAACAGGGCGCTGCTTGCCTTTCTCCCGGCGCCGGATAGAAACTGAAAAAGTCGACAGGGGAACATCATGGCATCCAACGCCTTCGCAGGCCTTCTGAATTCCAGCGCCGATCGCCACTCGCCGTTCGATGACGCCCAGGGCATCGTCGCCGGCAGCATGCTCGCCGTGCTTGGCGTCTCCCTTCTCTCCGGCGCGGGGCTGCTTGCCGGCGGCACGGCGGGCCGCGCCTTCCTCGCGCATTATGCGACCGGAATCAGCTTCGGCCTTTGTTTCTTCGCGGTGAACCTGCCCTTCTATTATCTCGCCTTTCGCCGCCTGGGTCTTGCCTTCACCATCAAGACCTTCGCCGCCATCGCCCTGACATCGGTCCTGTCCGAATTCGTCCCGGATTTCATCGGCATCGCCCATGTCAATCCTTTCGCCGGGGCGCTCTTTGGCGGCCTCGTCATCGGCGCCGGCATGCTGGCGCTGTTCCGTCACCGCGCCAGCCTCGGCGGCATCGGCATTCTCGCCCTCTATATTCAGGATCGTTTCGGCTGGCGCGCCGGCTTCGTTCAGCTCGGCTTCGACGGCATCATCCTGGCGCTCTCCTTCTTCGTCGCCAGCCCCTTCATCATCGCCTGCTCCGTGCTCGGCGCGGTCGTGCTCAATCTCACGATTGCCATCAACCATCGCAAAGACCGCTATATCGCCATGTGAAAAGCCGCCGCTCTTCTTTTTCCCTCGGATTTCACTAGTTTCAGGGCGTGGACCAGATCGATGCCGAAGCCCGCGTTTTGCTGCCTGCCGCCTTCACCCGCTGGTTTGCGGAAAAGGGCTGGCGGCCGCGCGCCCATCAGCTGGAATTGCTCGCCCGCGCCGAGGCCGGTGAAAGCACGCTGCTGATTGCGCCCACCGGCGCCGGCAAGACGCTCGCCGGTTTTCTGCCGTCGCTTACCGATCTCACCCGCCGCGGTAGGATTCCGCCCGGCTCTGCCTTCACCGGCATCCACACGCTCTATGTTTCGCCGCTGAAGGCGCTTGCGATCGATATCGAGCGCAACCTGACGAAGCCGGTCGAGGAGATGGGCCTGCCGGTCACCGTCGAAAACCGCACCGGCGATACGCCGAACGCCAAGCGCCAGCGCCAGAAGCTCAACCCGCCGGATATTCTGCTGACGACGCCGGAACAGGTCGCCCTGCTTCTGGCCAACCGCGAGGCCGAGCGCTTCTTCAAGGACCTGAAATATGTCGTGCTCGACGAGCTGCATTCGCTCGTCACCTCCAAGCGCGGCCATATGCTGTCGCTCGGCCTTGCCCGTCTGCGCCGCCTTGCCCCCGGCCTCCAGACCATCGGCCTGTCGGCGACCGTCGCCGAACCGATGGATCTGCAGAAATGGCTGGTCCCTCAACAGGAGGGCAGCGAACATCACGCCGGTCTCGTCGTCGTCGAAGGCGGCGCCAAGCCTGACATTTCGATCCTGTCGACCGAAGAGCGCATTCCCTGGGCCGGCCATTCCGCCCGCTATGCCATCCCCGATGTCTACCGGCAGCTGCTCCACCACCAGACGACGCTGCTCTTCGTCAACACCCGCAGCCAGGCGGAAATGCTGTTTCAGGCGCTGTGGACGATCAATGACGACAATCTGCCGATTGCCCTCCATCACGGCTCGCTCGATGTCGCCCAGCGCCGCAAGGTCGAGGCGGCGATGGCCGAAAACCGGCTGCGCGCCGTCGTCGCCACCTCCACCCTCGATCTCGGCATCGACTGGGGCGATGTCGATCTCGTCATCCATGTCGGTGCGCCGAAGGGCGCCTCGCGTCTTGCCCAGCGCATCGGCCGCGCCAATCATCGCATGGACGAGCCGTCGAAAGCGATCCTCGTGCCCGCCAATCGCTTCGAGGTGATGGAGTGCCAGGCGGCCCTCGACGCCAATTATATCGGCGCGCAGGACACCCCGCCGGTCGGCCGCGGCGCGCTCGACGTGCTCGCTCAGCACGTGCTCGGCATGGCCTGCGCCGAACCCTTCGACATGCTGGAACTCTACGATGAAATCATCAGCGCCTCGCCCTATGCCGACCTCAGCTGGGAGACCTTCGAGCGTATCGTCGATTTCGTCGCGACCGGTGGTTATGCGCTCCGCACCTACGAGCGTTACGCCCGCATCCGCAAGACCAAGGAGGGCCGTTGGCGCGTTTCCAATCCGGCCGTCGCCCAGCAATACCGCCTCAACCTCGGCACCATCGTCGAAAGCCCGATGCTGAACATCCGCATGGTCAAGCGCGGCGAGGGCGGCCGGATCGGCCGCGGCGGCGCCACGCTTGGAAAGGTCGAGGAATATTTCCTCGAGCAATTGTCGCCGGGCGATACATTTGTCTTCTCCGGCAAGGTGCTGCGCTTCGAGGGCATCCGCGAAAACGAATGCCTGGCATCGCAGGCCTTTTCGCTCGATCCGAAAATCCCCTCCTACAACGGCGGCAAGTTCCCGCTGTCGACCTATCTCGCCGAGCAGGTTCGGGCGATGATCGCCGATCCCGACCGCTGGCGCCATCTGCCGGATCAGGTGCGCGACTGGCTGTCGCTGCAGAACGACAAGTCGATGCTGCCGAAGCGCGACGAGTTCCTGATCGAAACCTTCCCGCGCGGCAGCCGCGCCTATATGGTCGCCTATCCGTTCGAAGGCCGTCTTGCCCACCAGACGCTCGGCATGCTGCTCACCCGCCGGTTGGAGCGGGCCGGCGCCAAGCCGCTCGGCTTCGTCGCCACCGATTATTCGCTGGCCGTCTGGGGCCTCGAGGATTTGGGGCTGATGATCGCCAATGGCAGGCTCAGCCTCTCAGACCTCTTCGACGAGGATATGCTCGGCGACGATCTCGAAGCCTGGCTCGACGAATCTTTTCTGTTGAAGCGCACCTTCCGCAATTGCGCCGTGATTGCGGGCTTGATCGAGCGCCGTCATCCGGGCAAGGAAAAGAGCGGCCGCCAGATCACCGTCTCGGCCGATCTGATTTACGACGTGCTGCGCAGCCACGAGCCGGATCACATCCTGCTGCAGGCGACGCGGCAGGATGCGGCGACGGGACTTTTGGATATTGGCCGGCTTGGCGATATGCTGAGGCGAATCAGGGGCCACATCACTCACCGCGCTCTCGACCATATTTCCCCGCTCGCCGTGCCGGTGATGCTGGAAATCGGCCGCGAATCGGTGCCGGGCGAGGCCCATGATGCGCTGCTCGCCGAAGCGGCCGACGATCTGATCGCCGAAGCGCTCGCTTGAGACTTGTTTGGGAATATTGACCGTGATCAACCGCCTGGCGCTTGCGCGCGATATATCGGGACAGACCGCGATGCCGGGGATCGAGACATCGGTCCATGGCATTGCCGCCGTCTGCGATCCGCTCGGCGCGCTTTATCTGCCGGATGCCGGCCTGCTCGTCGTCTCCGACCTGCATCTGGAAAAGGGTGCCGCCTTCGCCCGCCGCGGCATGATGCTGCCGCCTTATGATACGCTGGCGACGCTGACCGTGCTTGCCGCCGTCATTTCTCGCTATGATCCGAAGCTCGTCGTCTCGCTCGGCGACAGTTTCCACGACCGCATCGGATCGGCGCATCTGCCGGAGAATTTCCGGGCGCTGATCGTTGCCATGGCCCGCGGCCGCGAATGGATCTGGGTCAATGGCAATCATGATCCCGAGGGCGTCGTCGATCTGCCAGGCGCCTCGGTCGACGAGATGCATTATGCCGGCCTGACCTTCCGCCACGAGCCGAGGAGCGGTTTGCAGAGCGGCGAAATCGCCGGCCACCTGCACCCGTCGGCGACGGTGCGCCGCCGCGAGAAATCCGTCCGCCGCCCGTGTTTCGCCACCGACGGCGCCCGCCTGCTGATGCCGGCCTTCGGCGTCATGAGCGGCGGCCTGGATCTCGCCCATCAGGCGATGAAGGGCCTGTTCGACACATCTTCGCTGATGGCGCATTTGCTGGGGCGCGATCGGATCTATTCGGTCAAGTACGGGAATTTGCGGGGGTAGCGATTGCTATCTCGGATAGGGCGTGCCGTGTGATACCCCCCTCTGCCCTGCCGGGCATCTCCCCCACAAGTGGGGAGATCGGCAAAACGTTGGCTCGCCAGTCCCTCTCCGACGCCGTGCGGAACACCAGTTCGTCATTGCTTGGGGAAACCATCGCGCCCAGCCAATCTCCCCACCTGTGGGGGAGATGCCCGGCAGGGCAGAGGGGGGCGGCCACGGCACACCCTGAAATCAATCACACTCCTGCAACTGCTGCTGATACGTCCCGGCCATCCGCGCAAATTTCTGCGCCGTCTGCTGCAATTGCCCGTTCGAGCGCCAGTCGCCGCGTTTGTACCCTGTCGGGCCGGAATAATAGGCGAGATAGAGATTGTATGCGTCGTTCAGCGGAATGCCGGTCTCGGCGCTGTTCTGGGCGTGATACCAACCGATGAAATCGATCGCGTCGGCGAAGTTCGCCCGCCGCGCCGTCCAGTTCCCGGTCTGCGACTGATAGTGATCCCATGTCCCGTCGAGAGCCTGCGAATAGCCGTAGGCGGTCGACGGCCGGGTCCAGGGAATGAAGCCGAACAGCTTGGTGCGCGGCGGCCGGGCGTAGGGCTGGAAGCCGGATTCGGTATACATCGTCGCCATCAGGATCGGCACCGGCACGCCGTATTTCTTCTCCGTCCGCTCGGCCGCACGCTGCCAGCTGGAGAAGAGCCCGTCGCGCTCGTCGAAGACGGCGCAGATGTTCCTCGTCTGCTTCGGCGCCGTCGCGCAGCCGGCAAGCAGCGCGAGACCCACGGCGGTCAGAACGATACGAGTACGCATGACAAAACCTCTCGTTTCCGAGAGATTACTAACTCGTAAATGTTAAAAACCGGTTTTTAGTCGAATACGAACTTCCCTGGATAGCTGCCTGTGCCGGCCAGGGATGGATGCCGTCGCGCAGCCAGAGGACGCTGTCGCGCCAGAAGCCCTCGGAATGGCGTGCATGGAACAGGCCGAAATGGCCGATCGCCTCGAAGTTGAGATCGGCGGGCTGCAACAGCACTTCGCCGATCTCGGCGTTGCGGTAATAGGCAAGCGTGCGACGGATCGCCGGCACGGTTCCGAGTTCGTCGTCCGACATGGCGACAGCAAGAATAGGTGCGGTCACCGCAGCAAAACGTTTGAGCACCTCGTCGCGCTCCGCGGCCGGGTGGCTCATCTCCATGCGCGCCCGGCGAAAGCTCCATTCATGGGCGACGCCGGCCGGCAGATCCTCGAGCCAGCCGAGCCGTTTGCCGGGAAAATAGCCGAAGAGCGCCGTCAGCACCGGCATGACGAAGTGCCATTTCATCAGCAGCCGCATCCGGTGCGCAGGCGCATAATCGCGCCAATAGGCGTATTGGGCGCCCACCGTCAGCATGCGGTCGATCCGGCCGGCATGTTTCGAGAGGCCCGGCAGAAAACCGCCGATGCTGTGGCCGACGACATAGAGCGGCTGGTCTGCCCGTCCGTCCATCAAGCACAGCGCCGCGTCGAAATCCTGTTCGCCCCACTCCCGCCAGCGATAATCGCAGCCGCGGAGTCGCACCGGCCGCGAAAGCCCGATGCCGCGATAATCATAGGTCAGCACGTCGAAACCGTGAGCGGCGAGAAAGTCGGCGTAACGATGATAATAACGCGCAAGCACGCCAGTCGCCGGATTGATGATGACGCTGGCACGTGCCTTCGCTTCACCCGAGGTCCAGAGATGGCCGCCGAGCAACACGCCGTCGCTGCATCGGATCTCCACCGGTGCAGCTACTGCCGGCCGTTCATCTTGTTCTTCCGCAAGCGGCAGGTCTGCGCCTTCGGCCATGCTCCGTCTCCCCATGTTCGGGGCGATGATAGAGGCGGGATTTCAGCAGGAAAAGCCGAATGCGGCCACAGATTGGGCCGCCGGCGTCATCAGATAGTCTAACCCTCTACGCTTTGATGGGCTCGTAACGCAGGATCACCGCGCCGCTTTCCGTCGTCGAGGATTGGATGAGCTTCAGCGCCACCTGCTCCCCTGCAGGCTTGAAAAGCGGGTAGCCGCCGCCGAGAAGGACGGGCACGACGCAAATCCTGACTTCATCGATAAAGGCCGGATTTCAGCGGGATTGAGGATGACCGCATCGGCGCCATGCGCTCGCTTGACCGCCTGCCATGACAAGGAAGAAATTCGCTTGATACCGGGCCTTGCTGCAGATCAGTCCTTGCGGAAGATCAGGCTGGCGCCCCAGCCGGTGATGACGGCGAGCAGGACGGACGCACAGCCGTAGAGGATCGGCTGGCCATGCGCAGCGTCGGTAATCGTCTGCTCGATGCCGGTCTTGATGACGCGCAGCGGCAGCGATTGCTGGGTGATAAGATTGCCGCTCTTGAACAGATAGGCGCGCACCGTGTGGACGCCGTTCGGAATGTTTGCCGGCAGGCGCAGGCTGGCCTTGAAGAGGTTGGAGGAAACGAAGCGCACGCCGCTCGGGTTGCGGTCGTAGAACCCGCCGCCCTGCTGCAGCCGCCGGAAGGCATCGCGGAATTCGCCGAGATTGCTGCCATCGCCGACAAAGCCGACCGGCGTCAGCGGAATGTGATCGATGCCGATCCCCTGATCGGTCAGCTCGAGCGGCGTCGTCAGGTCGTCGATCATCCGCGAACTCGACATCGAATAGGAGTGCGGCACCGCCTCGAAAGTCATCGAACGTGTATTGACCCAGATCCCGAAGACGCGCTCCTTCTTGCGCACCGTCGCATCCTGGCGCGGACCTTCCAGCACCACGACCACGTCATATTGGCCGATGGCGAGCAGCAGCTGGTCGGTGTTCGAGAGCGCCCCGAAGATCGTCAGGTCGGCGCCATGGAAATCCGAGGTGATGGCGATTTCGCTGGTCGACGTGCCGATCTCCAGCCCTTCACGCACCGCTTCGCTTGCCTGCCCAGGCAGCCATTGTGCTCCGGCGGCCGCCGGCAGCAGGCAAAGAAGCGCGATGGCGGCAGCAAGCAGGCGCATCACTTGCCCGCTCCCATCACCACCGAATAGATGTCGGCCGGCGTCACCACCAGCGCGATCGCCAGACGCACGCCGACGGCGAGCACCAGCAGGCCGAGCAGGGCGCGTAGCTGCTCTCCGCGCAGCTTCTGGCCGACACGCACGCCGTATTGCGCGCCGATGACGCCCGCCACCATCAGGATGAAGGCGAGCACGATATCGACGGAAAAGTTCGTCGCCGCCTGGACGATCGTTGTATAGGCGGTCACGAAAATGATCTGGAACAACGAGGTGCCGACAACGACATTGGTTGGGATGCGCAACAGATAGATCATTGCCGGCACCATGATGAAGCCGCCGCCGACACCCATGATCGAGGTGAGGATGCCGATCGCAAAGCCGAGGGCAACGATCGGAATGACGCTGAGAAAGACCTTCGATTTCTTGAAACGCACCTTCAGCGGCAGTCTGTGCACCCAGTGCTGGTGGCCGGGCTTGCGTGGCGCCGGCGGCTCGTTGCGCGCCGCCCGCCGCATGGCATTGATGCTTTCGAGCAGCATCAGTCCGCCGACCGTGCCGAGGAAGATGACATACATCAGCGAAATGATCAGGTCGAGCTGGCCGATGGCGCGCAGCAGCGAGAAGATCCAGATGCCGACCGTCGCCCCCGATAGGCCGCCGATCAAAAGCACTGTGCCGAGCTTGACGTCGAGCGTGCCGCGCCGGAAATGGGTGATCGCGCCCGAAATCGACGACGCCACCACCTGGTTGGCGCCGGTGGCGACCGCAACGATCGGGGGGATATTGTAGAAGATCAGCAGCGGCGTGATCAGAAAGCCGCCACCGACGCCGAACATTCCAGACAGGAATCCGACGGCCGCTCCCATGCCGAGAATGATGAAGATGTTCACCGACAATTCTGCGATGGGCAGATAGATTGTCACAGCCGACCCCAAATGATGACCACCCCTGCCGGGCGGTTTCTGTCACGACCCCGTTCGAATGCGCACCATACTGTGAAATCGTTGCCAGAGGCTTTCGATCCGCCCCTATGGCGATTGAGATCGAAAGCGGACGATTCGGCAGGTGCGACGATCGATCTGTCCCGCATAATCCGGCTTTTTTCAGATTGCGTGACAGGCGGGGGTAAAAAGTGGAGAAAGCCTGGCGGCATAGTGCCGCCAGGCTCGGATTGCTGACAAAGTCCAGCCGACTCTTTGGGTTCGCGCCACAATCCTCGGCCTTGAGCCGAGGATCCATGCCGCGGCTGTTGGCGGATGCCGTGTGGATGCTCGGCTCAAGGCCGAGCATGACGGAGGGCGGGCGGGCACAAGGGACTGTTCACGGCTCAGAGCCCGGTTCTGGAATGCCATCCACCAACTGAACCAGCCCGTGCGGGTCACGGTCTAATCCGACTTGGCGACGGAGTAACCGCTTTCTCCTAACCTTTCAGCCAATGCGGATAAAGACCGTCCGCCGCGGCGCCTCTCAGATCGCCTTGGCCCCCTGCTTGTTGCGTTCGAGCAGTGCCTTGACGGTTGCGTCTGTCACCTTGCCGTCCGGCTCCTGGCCGACCGACTTCTGGAAGTTTTTGATCGCGGTCACGGTCTTTGCGCCCATTTCGCCATCGGGTGAGCCGGCGTCGAAACCGTTATTGTTGAGGATCGCCTGGATATTGCGGATCGCCTTCTTCATGTCGACGGTCGCCGTCTTGAGGCCGGTGCCGGCCCATTCGTCGGGAATGTCGATGGCGTTGGTGCGATGGTCGACCGGCTCCGGCTTCCAGAGATCGGCCTTGGCGCGCGCCCGCTCGAGTTGGTCCGGCTTCATGGCTTTGGCCACTTCGTCGCGTTTCTGCGCCGCGTCCTTGTCGCCGGCCTTGGCGGCGATCGAAAACCATTTGTAGGATTCTTCGATATCCGCCGGAACCCCGTTGCCCCTCGCGCAAAGGATCGCCAGGTTGAACTGGCTGTCGGTGATGCCGAGGTTGGCGGCCTTGGTGAACCATGAGGCGGCCGTCGCATAATCCTGCTGGCCGAGCGCGCCGGAGGCGTAGAGCACGGCGAGATTGTGCATGGCGCTGGCATTGCCCTGGCTTGCCGCCTGCTCGTAGAAGCCCTTCGCCTTCGCGATGTCGCGTTCGACGCCGTTGCCCTTCTCGTACATGCTGCCGAGCCGGTATTGCGCCGGCGCAAAGCCCTTGTCGGCCGAAAGCTGATACCAGCCTGCGGCCTGCTTCTGATCGACGGTGATGCCGTTGCGGCCGTCGGAATAACGCGCGCCGATCTCAAACAGGGCCAAGACATCGCCGGTTCGCGCCGCATCGGCAAGCGATTTCGGCTGGATGGTATCGGGAATGGTGATGGCGGACTGCGGTGCCGATGCGGCCGGCGTGTTTGCAACGAAGCCCGATGTCTCCTGCGCAGCACCCGACGGGGCGGCAGGCGCAAATGTCGCGGCGTCTTCGCCGTCGAGCGGTGCGGCATCGGTCAGATGATCGCCGGCAACTGGCGGGGTCGTCTCCGGCGCAGCCTGTTCGGCGGCCGGGGGCGTCGCCAGCGCTGTCGGAGCGGCCGTTTCTGCAGCGTTGGTGTCCGGCTGGGCGGATGTTGCCTCAGGCACGGCCGGCGGCGGATTCTCCGTCGCGCCGGTCAGCGCCGAGACTTCGGCTGGCGCCTGCGGGGCGCTCTCGCCGCTCGTCAGCGTCCGGGCAAGCGGGAAGGCCATGATCGCCAGCAGCACGGCGCCGACGGCCAGCAGGATCGGCCGGCGGTAGCGCGAAAAGGCGCTGGTCTTGCCCGTCTTGTCAGACCCATCGGTCTTGCCAGCCTTGTCGACGCTTGCGCCCTTCTTCTCGGCCTTGCCAGCTTGTTTCGGATTGGCGTCCACTTCCATGGCGGCGGCCTGCGCCGCACGGCGCGCGGCTGCGATATAATCGGCGCGATCGGTTTCGGCGGCAGGTTTGCCGCGTGCAGCGCTTTGGCTGGCGCGGACGCGTTCGAGGATCTTCTTCACGTCCGGTGCGCCCGAGCCCGGCTCGAGCAGTTCGTTTGCGGCATCCGTCGGCACCACGTCGGTCGGATCGATCGATGGCGCGGGGTCGATCATCGGGCGTTCGGTTGCCCGGCTCTCGGCTTTCTTGCCGGGCAGCAGCCGCTTGCCGAGGCTGGCGAGCAGGCTGGCCTTGGCCGGCGCCGATGCGTGCGTCGCAGCCTCCTGCGGCCTGGTCGCGGCTTCGATGGCGATCGTGCTCGTTCCGCTCATGGCATTGGCTTGCGCCGGGGCGGCAATTTCGGCTGTAACCTCGGCCGTGCGGATGACAGGAGAGGCCTTTGCTGTGAGGGCAGCGGCCGATGTCCTCTCCATCTCGGCCTCGGCCACCATCAGCGCGTAGGGATCGACATCGAAGTCGACATCGGCCACCGGCATCTGCGCACTCAACCGCCCGCCGCGCTCTTCCATGCCGTCGAGGCGGTCGGCGATATGCACCAGCGTCTCGTGCAGCGCCTTGAACGTCTTGTGCGTGCGCTCCTCGCTGTCGCGGCTGATATCCTCAAGGTGACGCAGATCCTCGGCCAGAGCCGTCAGCGCCGACATGTCGGCAGCGGGAACAGTGCCCTGCGGGCCGCCATGGCGCGAATAGGCCTCGACCACGGCTTCTGCCGCCTGGCGTGCTGCCTCGATGATATATTCGTCGCTGGTCGCCATATAGTCTTCGATCGCGCCCATGCGGCGATCGAATTCGGCAGGGATCGCGGCGCTTTCGCGCGGCGCGTTCATCAGTGCCGAAAGATTGGCGATCTGGTCTTCAAGGTTCTTCAGCGCATGTGGATCGGTCGGCGCTGCCGATGTGCTCTCTTCCAGCCGGGCGGCAATGTCGCTCAGCCGTCCTTCGAGACGCAGGAAGGCACCGTCATCGACCGCGGCGGCCGGTGCGGGCTGTTGATAGGCCATCTCGTCGATGCGCCGGGCGAGATGATCGAGCCGCTGCGCCAAGACGTCGTTGACCGCGCCGTTCTCAAGCGCATCGATCTTGCGGGAAATGTCGGAAAGCGCGCCGGTGAGATCGGGCTGCGTCGTCGTCTGCGTGCGCTCCAGGAGATAGGAAAGATGCTCCAGCCGTTCGTCGAGCCGTGACGTCGCTTCCGCCTTCGTCAGCTCTTCGACCCGTCCCGTCAGCGCCTCTAGTCGCATCGCCAGCTCGTCATCAGGCGTTGCGCGGTTGGCCGCATCATGGCTCATCAGGTCGATCTGATCGGCCAGTGCCGAAAGCCGGCCTTCCAGCCGCTGCATCAGCGCCGGATCGTTGGTGGCAGCCGCGCGCCCGCTTGCCGCGATTGCCCGGCTGATCTCGTCGAGCCGCGTGTCCATGGCGGCGAACTGTTCCGACATGACCCGGTCGTGCGGCTGGATCATGTTGCCGAACTGCTCCATCGCCGTGGCGATGGCGATGAGCTTGTCCTCAAGCGCCCGGACCGCCGGGCTTTCGCCCATGCCGCCGATATGGCGCTTGATGTCGTCGAGCCGGTAGGCGAGCGAAACCAGCTCTTCCTGCAGCCCCTCGGTATCGAGCGCCGCAAGCCGGCTCTCGAAGCCGTCCCAGCGGTTTTCCATATGGCGCAGCGAATCCTCGCGCGCCAACCCGTCCATCAGCGAACGCAGCTCCTCGAAATCTTCGCGCAGCCCGGTCGCCTCCGGGCCGCTCGAACGGCCGGTCAGCTGAGTGATGCTCTGGGCAAGGCGGCCCATATCGGCGCGCATGTCGTCGGCGAAGCGGCCGTCTCCGGCATTGGTCTTGATCTCGCGAAGTTCGGCGCGCAGCGCGGTCATCTCGCGGGTGACGCCTTCGGAAATATCGCGCTTCAGGTCCTGGCGCAGGTTGACGAGCGCCTGGGCGATCTCGGTCATCGTGTCGTCGCCCGCACGGAAGGCGGGTGCGGGTTGTGGTGCGGCGGCGCGCGGCGCGGGTTCGCGCAACTGCGGGGCCGGCTCGCGTGTGTAGGCTCGCTCGCGGCCCGCTTCAAGCGCGCGCTGACGCTGGCGGATTTCGGAAAGCGGATCCGGCCGCGGCTCGAGCGGCGCCCTTGCCGGGCGCGGAGCATTGGAGGCCGGGTAGGGTTCGCGCTCGGCCGGTGCCGTGCGCGGCCGCTGTTCGCGCCCGCTGCCCATCAGCCCTTCGATGCGTGCCTCCAGCCCTTCGATCGTGCGGTTCAGCGCATCGAGCGAGGTCCTGTCGGACTGTCGGGAAGGATTTGATCGCGATCCGTTCATCTTCTTGCTCGCTTCGACTGCTCGACTCCTCGTCAGAGCTCGATCCGTGGCTTTTCCGTCTGTGGCCGGCGTCTTCACGCCGACCGGAGCACATCATTCATAAGAGGTTAGTCAATTAGACTTTCCTCAAGCTGGACGATGTAGCGGCATCCCTGGGAAACGCGAGATTGGGAAAAGGAATGCGGATTGCTACTGCTCAATCCGCACCTTTCACGAAACGTGGTAAACAAGCCGTTAATGTCGATGAGAATTTTTTAACGTTTGTGTTCCAAACGCCGTCTTAGGCGGCAATTGCCCGTGAATTCGTCAGATCGAATGGCGGTGGGGCGCCTAGGTCGGCCGCTTATATTGCAGCTCGATCTTCACGCCTTCGGGACCATAGACGAAGACCGGGCCGAGATCGGTGTCGGGAATATCGTAATATTCGTAGCGATAGCCGCTCGCCTTGATGCGCTCCAGCGCTGGGCCGAATTCATAAAGGCTGAAGGCGACATGATTGAAGATTCCCGGCGGAAAATCGGTGCTGCGCGACGTCAGGCTGAGGTGGATGACCGGGCGTTCGTCCAGATAGAGCCAGTGGCCGGGCGAGTCGAAGGGTGGCCGATAGCCTTCCTCGACGCCGAGCACGGTTTTGAGGAAGCCGATCATACGAGGGGCATCGCGGGTATCGATGGTGACATGGTCCAGGCGCGGCATCGGTGTCCTCCCCTCAGTTCCGGCGACGAAACATAGTCTGTTCATTGTCGCCGCGAAAGCTGCCTTCTCCGCCGAGGGCAGCTCAGAAATTCTCCGTCCAGGGCCGGACTTCCACTTCCAGCGACCATGCGCTTCGGTGCTGGCGAAGCACGTCGATATAGGTCTGGGCGATCGCCTCCGGCGAGAGCGTGCCATCCGGCTTCTCCGCCAGGTCCGGCCGCATCTGCGAGCGCACCGCCCCGTCGATGACGAAATGCGCGACATGGATGCCCATCGGCCCGAGTTCACGGGCCGCGCTCTGGGCAAGGCCGCGCAGCGCAAATTTGCCCATCGCGAAGGGGGCCGATTGCGCATAACCCTTCACGCTCGCCGAAGCGCCGGTGAACAGGATGGCGCCGCGGCCGTGCGGTATCATCCGCTGCGCCGCCTGCTGCGCCACCAGAAAACCGCCGAAGGCGGTGGTCGCGATCGCCTTTTCGACATCGGCGGGATCGAGTTCGGCCAGCGGCCCGCGCAGGCGGGCGCCGGCGTTGAAGATCACCACGTCGGGACCGCCGAGCGCGCCGGCAGCCTCTTCGAACAGCGCCGCAACGCTTGCCGGCTGCGAGACGTCGGCGGCAAAGGCGCTGGCGCCGGTCTGCTCGATGAGCAGCTGGAGCTTTTCGACATTACGGGCGGCAAGCCCCACCTTGACGCCGAGCGCCGATAATTGCCGGGCAAGCGACGCACTGATGCCGGAGCCCGCGCCGACGATGAGGGCGCTGCCATAGGGAAAGTCGGTCATCATATCCTCCTCGATGAATCGTCCGGAAGACGTAGGAACTCCGAGCGGCCTTCGCTACTGCCCGTGCGAATTTCCGTGCGGGTGCGCCGCATCGATCGAATAGGCGCTGATGCGCGACAGGTGGATGAAGGAAAGGCCAGTCTCCTCCGCCCAGCCGTTGAAGGTGGGATCGAAGTCAAGACCGCGGCGGCTCTTTGCGCAGAGGCGCTACTACGGCTTGTCGATCAAAAGAGGAGCCACCAACGGCTTTGGTTTGTTACCCTTGTAAAACATCAGTCTTGCTAACGAACAGTAGCTCTTCAGATCGCCGTTGGCTTCCTTCTCAAGCCGCTTCATTTCTGACCGGAAATAGGGATCAAGGGGCGGAGAGATACCGGTTCCGGACTCATACCCGGCGAAGAAATCGCCATTTAATTCAAGCTTTCCGCAATACATACCCGCAACGACCGCCCCGGCGGAATAAGATAGGAACTGCTCTTTCGTCAACATGGGATGGGGCGTGGGTTCCTGGGCAATTACCACAGAACAACTGATCAACAATCCTGTGGCGGCACCAATTACATGTTTCAAATGCGATTTCCTGAACGCCCTATTTCATTATGCTCCGGTATAGCAGCTGGCCACCGAGCGATCGAAACCAATTTTTCGCGATGGTTAAGACAGTGCTGCTGACCTACCGCGATGCTACGATTTGCTGCCGCCGGCCCGAAGAGCTGGCCGCGTGATAGACGCTTCCGCTTATACCCCCCTCTGTGATGGAAAAGGAAGATGAGATGGCGTTTGTTCCTCGCGGCGCTTCGTCGCCGCGGATTCGTCCTCTCGAATTTTTCAAGAAAAGACGGTGCAACCCCGGAATTTGACGTTTACGCAAACGTCAATATTTTGTAAGACAGTGCCCGAGGCCGGCGCGACCCGGCAATCGAATGGGAGGAATTTGAGAGATGCCAGTCTACAAGGCCCCGGTGACCGATACGCTCTTCGTCCTGAACGACGTGCTGGGCCTCGAACGCTACAACAATCTTCCCGGTTTTGCCGACGCGACGCCCGACATGATCGAGGCGATCCTCGGCGAGGCTGGAAGGGTTGCCGAGGAGGCTCTCTTCCCGGTGAATTATTCCGGCGATCAGGAAGGCTGCCATCGCCACGACGACGCCAGCGTCTCGACGCCGAAGGGCTTCAAGGAGGCTTACAAGGCCTATCGCGAAGGCGGCTGGATCGGCCTTGCCGTGCCGGAGGAATTCGGCGGGCAGGGGCTTCCCTATACGCTGCATACCGCCGTTGGCGAATATACCTCCGCCGCCAACATGTCGCTGATGATGTATCCGGGCCTGACGCAAGGCGCGATCGCCGCGATCCTCGTCCATGGTTCGTCCGAGCAGAAGAGCACCTATCTGCCGAAGATGGTGGACGGCACGTGGACCGGCACCATGAACCTCACCGAGCCGCATTGCGGCACCGATCTCGGCATGCTGCGCACCAAGGCGGTGCCGCAGGCCGACGGCAGCTACAGGATCTCAGGCCAGAAGATCTTCATCTCCGCCGGTGAGCACGATCTCGCCGACAATATCGTCCACCTGGTGCTTGCCCGCATCGAAGGCGCGCCCGAGGGCACCAAGGGCATCTCGCTGTTCATCGTTCCGAAATTCCTGGTCGGCAAGGACGGTGCGCTCGGCGCCCGCAATGCTGTCTCCTGCGGCGCGATCGAGCACAAGATGGGCATCCACGCCAACGCCACCTGCGTGATGAATTACGACGAGGCGACGGGTTTCCTGATCGGCGTCGAAAACCGCGGCCTCAACGCCATGTTCGTGATGATGAACGAGGCCCGACTGATGGTCGGCCTGCAGGGCATCGCCATTTCCGAGATCGCCTATCAGAACGCCGCCAATTACGCCCGCGACCGTATCCAGGGCCGTTCGCTGTCCGGCCCCAAGGCGCCTGATAAGAAGGCCGATCCGATCATCGTTCATCCCGATATTCGCCGCACCCTGATGACCATCCGCGCCTTCAACGAGGCTGGCCGCGCCTTCCTGCTGTGGACCGCGCTCAAGTCGGACATTGCCCACCGCGCCACCGACGACAAGGAGCGCCAGACGGCCGACGATATTCTCGGCCTCGTCACCCCGATCCTCAAGGGCGTGATGACCGACAAGGGCTTCGATCATGCCGTCATGGCCCAGCAGGTCTTCGGCGGCCATGGCTATATCGAAGAACACGGCATGAGCCAGTATGTGCGCGATGCCCGCATCGCCATGATCTACGAAGGCGCCAACGGCATTCAGGCGCTCGATCTGGTCGGCCGCAAACTCGCCCTGAACGGCGGCCGCGCCGCCATGGCGCTGTTCAAGGAGATCGGCGATTTCTGCGAGGAGAATCGGGATAACGAAAAGCTCTCCTTCTTCACCAAGCATCTGAAGAAGGGCTTGAACGACGTCCAGGGCGCGACCATGTGGTTCATGCAGAACGCCATGGCCAAGCCCGACAATGCCGGCGCCGGCTCCACCGATTACATGCACCTCTTCGGCCTCGTCGTTCTCGGCTATATGTGGGCAAAGATGGCGAAAGCCGCCGAGGACGGCCTCGCATCCGGCGACGGAGCCCGCGAGGATTTCCTGAGGAATAAGCTGATCACGGCGAAATTCTTCATGGAGCGCATCATGCCGGAAACCGCCCTTCGCAAGGCCCGCATCGAAGCCGGCGCCGACACGATGATGGAACTGGCCGCCGAAGCGTTTTGAGCTAACGGACTCCCTCCCCCTTGTGGGGAGGGTTGGGGAGGGGTCTTCTCTCCTCCTTCCAAGATTCGAGGCAAGATAGATTGCCGCCAGGGAGACGAGACAATGACCGAGGTTTTCATTTACGATCACGTCCGCACACCGCGCGGCCGCGGCAAGAAGGACGGCGCCCTGCATGAGGTGCCCTCCGTCCGCCTTGCGGCCAAGACGCTGGAGGCGATCCGCGACCGCAACGGGCTCGACACAGCGACCGTCGACGACATCATCATGGGCTGCGTCGATCCCGTCATGGATGCCGGCGCCGTCATCCCCAAGGCAGCCGCCTTTGAAGCCGGTTACTCCAACAGGGCGCCCGGCATGCAGATCTCCCGTTTCTGCGCCTCCGGCCTCGATGCCGTCAATTTCGGCGCCGGCAAGATTGCCCAAGGGGCCGACGACATCGTCATCGCGGGCGGCGTCGAAAGCATGTCGCGCGTCGGCCTCGGCATGTCGGGCGGCGCCTGGTTCATGGACCCCTCGGTGAATTTCCCGGCCTATTTCATGCCGCAGGGTGTCTCGGCCGATCTGATCGCCACCAAATACGGTTTCAGCCGAACCGATGTCGACGCCTACGCCGTCGAGAGCCAGAAGCGCGCCGCCCATGCCTGGCAGCAGGGCTGGTTCGATAAGTCGATCGTTTCGGTCAAAGACCAGAACGGTCTGACGATCCTGGATAAGGACGAGCATATGCGCCCCGGCACCGACATGCAGGCGCTGGCGTCCCTCAACCCCTCCTTCCAGATGCCCGGCGAGATGGGCGGCTTCGAGGCCGTCGGCATCCAGGCCCATCCGGAAATCGAGCGCATCAACTATGTCCACCATGCCGGCAATTCCTCCGGCATCGTCGATGGCGCCGGCCTCGTCCTGCTCGGCTCGAAGGCCGGCGGTCAGAGCATGGGCATAAAGCCGCGCGCCCGCATCAAAGCCTTCGCCAATATCGGCTCCGATCCGGCCCTGATGCTGACCGGACCTGTCGATGTCACCGAGAAGCTGCTGAAGCGGACCGGCATGCGCCTTGCCGACATCGACCTCTTCGAGCTCAACGAAGCCTTTGCCGCCGTGGTGCTGCGCTATATGCAGGCCTTCGACATCGACCACGACAGGATCAACGTCAATGGCGGCGCCATCGCCATGGGCCATCCGCTCGGCGCCACCGGTGCGATGATTCTCGGCACGGTGCTGGACGAGCTCGAACGCCGCGACTTGAACACCGCGCTGGTGACGCTCTGCATCGGCGCCGGCATGGGCACGGCGACGGTTATCGAACGCGTTTAATGGGATTTAACCCTCCCCCTTGTGGGGAGGGTCGAGCAAAGTGAGGGGAGGGGTCTTTTGTCGAGAAGCCCCTCCCCAACCACTCCCCACAAGGGGGAGGGGCTTCACCGCAAGAGAATTCAGGGAGAGGAATTCCCAAGATGAGCACCTACACCAATTTCACGCTCGAAACCGACGCCGACGGCATCGCTCTCGTCACCTGGGACATGCCCGGCAAATCGATGAACGTCTTCACCGCCGAAGTGATGGCCGAGCTCGACGCCATTATCGACGCCACGGTTGCCGATGCCGCCGTCAAGGGTGTCGTCATCACCTCGGGCAAGTCCACCTTCTCCGGCGGCGCCGATCTGTCGATGGTCAAGTCGACCTTCACTTTCTACCAGGATGAGAAGGAAAAGAGCCCGCAAACGGCCGTGCAGAAGCTCTTCGATAGGGTCGGCAGCATGACCGGCCTGTTCCGCAAGCTCGAAACATCGGGCAAGCCCTGGGTTTCCGCCATCAACGGCACCTGCATGGGCGGCGCCTTCGAAATGTCGCTTGCCTGCCACGGCCGCGTCGCCTCCAATGCCAAGAGCGTCAAGATCGCGCTGCCCGAGGTCAAGGTCGGCATCTTCCCCGGCGCCGGCGGCACACAGCGTGTGCCGCGCCTGGCCAATGCCCAGGATGCGCTGCAGATGATGACGACAGGCCAGTCGCTGACCGGCTCCCGCGCCAAGGCGATGAACCTCGTGCATCAGGTGGTCGAGCCGGACCAACTCATCCCCGCCGCCAAGCAGATGATCAAGGATGGCCTGAAGCCGATCGCCCCCTGGGACGAGAAGGGGTTCAAGGCGCCCGGCGGCGGCATCTGGACGCCGGCCTCGGCCCAGCTCTGGCCGGCAGCACCCGCGATCCTGCGCCGGGAGACTTCGGGCAATTATCCGGCAGCGCTTGCCATCCTGAAGTGCGTCTATGAAGGCTTGCAGGTGCCGTTCGACACCGGCCTGAAGATCGAGCAGCGTTATTTCACCGAGGTAGTGCAGACCCGCGAAGCCTTCTCGATGATCCGTTCTCTGTTCATCTCCATGCAGGAACTCGGCAAGGGTGCGCGCCGTCCAGCCGGTCACCCGAAGACCGAGCTGAAACATGTCGGCGTCGTCGGCGCCGGCTTCATGGGCGCCTCTATCGCTTATGTCACCGCCGCCGCCGGCATTCCGGTGACGCTGATCGACCGTGACTTGGAGGCTGCTGCCAAGGGCAAGGCTGTCTGCGAAGGTCTCGTCAAGGATTCCGTCGGTAAGGGGAGATTTACGCAGGACGAGGCCGCAGCCCTGCTCTCCCGCATCACGCCCTCGGCCGATTACGCCGACCTCGCCCATGCCGATCTGGTCATCGAGGCGGTGTTCGAGGATCGCGAGGTGAAGAAAGCGGTCATCGAGGCTGTGGAAGCCGTGCTGCCGGAAGGCGCGATCTTCGCCTCCAATACCTCGACCCTGCCGATATCAGGGCTGGCAAAGAATTCCAAACGCCGCGCCGATTTCATCGGCATCCATTTCTTCTCGCCGGTGGAAAAGATGATGCTGACCGAGGTCATCCTCGGTAAGGAGACCGGCGACAGGGCGCTCGCCGTCGCGCTTGATTATGTCGCGGCGATCAAGAAGACGCCGATCGTCGTCAACGACACCCGCGGCTTCTTCGTCAATCGCTGCGTGCTGCGCTACATGTCGGAAAGCTACGATATGCTGATCGAAGGCGTGCCGCCCGCCATGATCGAGAATGCCGCCAAAATGGCCGGCATGCCGGTGGGACCGTTGGCGCTCAACGATGAAGTCGCCATCGACCTGTCGCTGAAGATCCTCAAGGCCACCGCCGCCGATCTCGGCGAGACGGCGATTGATCCGAGGCATATGGAGCTCATCTCCCGCATGGTGGAAAAGGAGGGTCGCTTCGGCCGCAAGAATTCCAAGGGCTTCTACGATTATCCGCCGAAACCGGCGAAGAAATCGCTCTGGCCCGAGTTGAAGAGCCTCTACCCGCAGAAGAAGGCGGATGACATTGACATCACAGTCCTAAAGCAACGCTTCCTCGTCACCATCGCGCTCGAAGCCGCCCGCACCGTCGAGGAAGGCATCGTCACCGATCCGCGCGAGGCCGACGTCGGCTCGATCCTCGGCTTCGGCTTCGCGCCCTATACCGGCGGGGCGCTGAGCTACATCGACGGCATGGGCGCAACGGCCTTCGTGGACTTGGCGGAAAAGTTAGCTAGGACTTACGGAGATCATTTCAAGCCGACGCCGCTGCTGAGGGATATGGCTGCCAAGGGTGAGACGTTTTACGGACGGTTCGATCCCTATGCGGGGGCGAAGGTGGCGGCGTAAGCTGTTTTAGGGCGGGCGACTTTTACCGTCATACCGTGGCCGCCCCCTCTGCCCTGCCGGGCATCTCCCCCACAGGTGGGGAGATCGGCTGGGCGCACCGCTTCCCCAATCAACTGGCGTCGCAGCCGGGTCAACGGTAGGGAGACGGAAAGGTTTGGCCACTTGCCAATCTCCCCACCTGTGGGGGAGATGCCCGGCAGGGCAGAGGGGGCTTGCACGGCACGACGTTCAAAAAATGCTCCACCAAGCTGAACTCGACTTTTCCGTGCTGCGGCCTTGCCACGGACACAATTTCCGATTAAACGTTCTCGCATCGATCTTGCTAGATGAACTTTGAAACGACGCTCGCGTCGTTCCTGGCGAACTTCCTCCAAAATCGGTTTTCATCGCTGCTCGGCATTTTTCCGGGCTGCAATCTTCTATGAACGATTCGAAAAGGATATCGTCATGAGCACAGGTACCGTTAAGTGGTTCAACGCAACCAAGGGCTTCGGCTTCATTCAGCCGGATGACGGCGCTGCCGACGTTTTCGTCCACATCTCGGCCGTTGAACGCGCCGGCATGCGTGACCTCAAGGATGGCCAGAAGCTGTCTTACGAGCTCGTCCGCGACAACAAGTCCGGCAAAATGTCTGCAGACCGCCTCCAGGCGGCCTAAATCTTGACGCGTCCTCTTGGATGCGTGAAGTTTTGAATATCATCTCCCTATCGTGACCACGGATGTACTGGCACGGTTCGTTGAGATGGCAGGGAAGGTCGGGTTAGCCCGGCCTTTTTCGTATCTGGTCGGCCGATGCCGCGCCTCCTCAAGAACTGCCGTTCGAATTCTCAGTCGCGAGACGCCTCTACGGCCTCCAGCATCTCCATCACCCGCGCCATCACCGCCCTCGCGGCATCGAGCTCGGTAGCTGTAAACGCGGCGCCCAGCCCATCCGCCCATCCGGCCTGCGCCGCCTCGATCAGCCCCAGCCGTGCGGCTCCTTCGGCCGTCAGCCGGACCAGCTTGGCCCGCTGGTGCTGCGGGTTGTCGGCATAGGCGATCAGCCCTTCCTTCTCCAGCACATCGGCAAGCCGTTGCACGCCCTGGCGGGCGAGACCGAGCGCGCGGGCAATCTGCGCCACCGACATGTCGCCTCGCCTTGCCGCAGCCAGCACCTGCCAGCGCGCGCTTGTCTGTCCTGCAGGCTTTGCCAGATGGTCGCCCGCCGCCGTCAGATGGCCGGCCAGGCGAAGGGCGGTGATTGCGAAAGCGGAAAAGGCATTCCCTTCCATCGTCCGCTCCGGTCGATTTTGTTTGACAACATGTTGTCCATTTTGTATTTCATTCATAGTGACAACATATTGTCATATGGCGGCGCTGAACGCAACATCGAAGGAGGAGCGCGACATGAAGAAAACCCATAAGGGAAGCTGCCACTGCGGCAGAGTGCACTACGAGGTGGACATCGACCTCGAGGAGGGCACTGGCCGATGCAATTGTTCGATCTGCGCCAAGCGGCGTTATTGGGGCGCCAACGTCAAGCCGGAAGATTTTCGGCTGATGTGCGACGAGGCTGAGACATCGGACTACCAGTTCAACACGATGAGCGGTCATCACCGCTTCTGCCGCACCTGCGGCGTGCCGGCCTACGGCAACGGTTATGTCGAGGCGATCGGCGGCGCCTATGTCTCGATCAACATCGCCTGCCTCGACGATATCACTCCTGAGGAACTGGCAGCCTTATCAGTCCGTTATTACGACGGCAGGCACGATGCCTGGTGGAACGAGCCTGAAGTGACGAGTTATCTCTGAAGCAATTCAGGCAAGACTGCGCGGCGGTTTTGCATCCGGAATGACGCAAAGAGAAATGCATCTTGTCGGATCGTCCTCCCGCCGTTCGTCCTCTGTCTATCGTGAAAAAGGAGAACGGTTGTGAAAGACGAAGCCAATGCCAGGCACGAAGAAGAGGCAATCATCGCCATGCTGATGATGCGGGCCAAGGCGCTCGGTGAAAAGAACGCCGAAGAGGCGCTTTCCTATGAGGCTGAGGATTCCGTCGAGTTTTCGCTGGCGCCGCCGCTCGTCATCAATGGCAAGGACGAGGCCGGCGTGCAGGCCTGGTTCGATACCTGGGAAGGCCCGATCGGCGGCGAAGTGCGCGATGCCAGATTGACGGTCGGCGGCGATGTCGCCTTCTGGAGCGGTCTGACGCGCATGACCGGCACCAAGACCGATGGCACCGCGGTCGATCTCTGGTTCCGCCAGACCCTCGGCCTCGTCAAGCGGGATGGCCGCTGGCTGGTCGTCCATCAGCACGCTTCCGTCCCCTTCGCCATGGATGGCAGCGGCCGCGCGCTGCTCGATCTGACGCCGCAAAGTGCTGGCCCTGTTGAATAATTGCGTTGCCGGTCAAGCATCTCGCGCAGACTGTGCAGCGGTTTTGCGGCAAAGGAATATCTAAAAACAAAGACTTAAATCACGAGCGCGAACTTGAGGGATCGCGAGCGTGATTTAGAGAATAAGAACTTTGTTTTAATCAAATTTTGCAAGCATGGGGATTGGGAGGCCTTCAGTTTCTGCTGGATGACGGTTGTTTAAACGTGCCGGCGAATTGGACTTAAGGCGTGCGTTAGTACAGCAGCGAAGGCGGGCGGGAACATGCTTTTCAAGTCTACGACAAGTCGCAATCTTTTCTCTGTGGCGGCCTGCGGCGTCATTGCCGTTATTGTCGCTTCGGGTGCCATTTTCTATCGGTCCTATACCGAAATTCGCAGCGGCAGCATCGAACAGATGCGCCAGATCGCGACATCAGAGGCGCTGAAAGTCGAAAGGGATATCGGCGGTACCGTGCATATCGTGGACGGACTGGACTCGGTGCTGACGACGATGAAGGAGATGGGCGACACTGATCGTGCCAGGGCGGACAAGGTCCTGCTCAACCTGCTGCAAGCCAACCCCCCAGTCCTTGGAACTTGGACCGGATGGGAACCGAATGCTTTCGACGGCAAGGACAAGGACTATGTCGGCAAGGAAGGACACGACGCGACAGGCCGCTATGTGCCCTATTGGGTGCGGAGCGGGGGGCAGATCACGCATACGGCGTTGACGGATTACACCGTGGCCGGAGCGGGCGATTACTATCAACTGCCGTTTACGCAGCGCAAAACCGTTGTCATCGAGCCGTATTCTTATGCGATCGATGGAAAAGACGTCTTGATGACCTCTGTCACCAAGCCGATTGTCATCGATGGCAAGGCGGTCGGCGTTGCAGGCCTTGACCTTTCGCTCCAGGACACCAACAAGGCGCTGTCAGCGGTTCGACCGATGGGAGCGGGCTTGCTTGGCCTGGTGACCACTGCCGGCAAGATCGTCAGTCATCCGGATGCAGGTCTCATCGGCAAAAGCCTTTCCGAAACCGGAGCGAAAACTGCGGATTGGGACCGTCTGATCGCCAATCCCGGTGTTGAGCGTGAAGTGACCAATGAAGACGGCAGTGTCTCCCTGGCAATTGCCATCGCCGTCAAGCTTGCCGAGAGCCCCAATTGGTATGCGATCGTTTCGGTTCCGAAGGCAACACTGTTCGGGCCGCTCTATGCGGTGGTGCGGGATGCCATCGTCGCGACGAGCCTGGCGGCGGTGCTGCTGGGTCTTGCCGGGTGGCTGATCGCACGCCGGTTTGTAGGCCGGATTTCCGGCGTCATCGCCGAGACCGCCGAGATTGCCGCGGGCAAGCTCGATGTGACCCTGAAGGATGGCGAGGCGAAGGATGAAATCGGCGACCTGTCGCGCTCGCTGAAGGCGCTGCTGGAGGGCAATCGCGCAAAGGCGCGGCTGGAGGCCGAGGCATCAGAAAACCGCGCGCTGCAGGAAAAGGAGCGTGCCGAGCGCGCCCGGATCGACCAGGCCCAGGAAGCGGACGTCAAATTCGCCGTCGGTGAATTGGCACTTGGCCTGGCGAAGCTTTCGGAAGGCGACATGACGGTCGCACTCGATCATGCTTTCGCAGCAACGCTGGACGAGACTCGCATCAATTTCAACGAGTCGGTCGTTAAATTGCGTTCGGCGCTGGTGTCTTTCTCGCAAAATGCCGAGGTCATCCAAAGCGGCACCGAGGAGATCCGTTCTGCGGCCGACGATCTTGCCCGGCGCACGGAACAGCAGGCTGCCTCCGTTGAAGAAACTGCCGCAGCGCTCGAGCAGATCACCACATCCGTCAAGGATTCCACGGCACGTGCGGAAGAGGCCGGATCGATGATTGTTCGCACCAAGGAAAATGCCGAACGGTCCGGCCAGATCGTGCAGCGGGCTGTCGAAGCGATGAATGACATCGAACAGTCGTCCAAGTCGATATCGAATATCATCGGCGTCATCGACGAGATCGCCTTCCAGACGAACCTGCTTGCGCTGAATGCCGGCGTCGAGGCCGCGCGCGCCGGTGAAGCCGGCAAGGGCTTCGCCGTCGTTGCCCAGGAAGTCCGTGAATTGGCGCAGCGCTCGGCTGGCGCAGCCAAGGAGATCAAGGCGCTGATCGGCGCTTCGGGCGGCCAGGTGCGACATGGTGTTGCCCTGGTGCGTGAGACCGGCGATGCCTTGGACGGGATTGTTCAGGAGGTGCAGCAGATCGACCGCAATGTCCACGCGATCGTTCAATCCGCCCGCGAGCAGTCGACCGGCCTTCAGGAAATCAATACCGCCGTCAATCAGATGGATCAGGCGACGCAGAAGAATGCGGCGATGGTCGAGGAGTCGAATGCGGCGGCCCACACGCTTGCGACCGAGGTCTCCGCCCTGTCCGGACGGTTGGGCCAGTTTCGCCTCGATACCGGCACGGGCATGACGTCGGCGATATCGCGCTCGAATGCGCCGCGTCCGATCGCCGCTCCGAAAATCGTATCATCGCACACGGCCATCCCGGTTCCCTCTCCGGCCCGTGCATTGAAGAGGACGCTGGCGACCGCTCTGGGTGGCGGTTCAAAGGCAACCGCTCCGGCCGACCACGGCTGGGAGGATTTCTGACCCGATCCGTTCAACGGAACGCGGTGACGGATCCCCGTCACGGGTGGTCGCGGCCACGCCCTCACGCGGTCGCCTTCCGACGGCCGGCGCGAAGCCCCAGCAGTCCGACGCCCATCAGCAGCAGGATGGCCGTCGCATAGATATCGGTCGTCAGGGCATAACCGGCCGATTTCGCCAGGAACCCGGCAAGGATCGCCGGCAGGCTGAAGGCGAGATAGCTCTGGACATAGAAGGCCGATAGCAGTCCGGCCCGCTCATCCGCCTTGGCGAGCGGCATGATGGTGCCGATCGAACCGAGGAAATTGGTTCCGAAACCGGCGCCGGTGAAGACCGTGCCGATGAGAAGCAGCGGCACATTGGCGAGATGCACGCCGGCAACCACCGTCAAAATGCCGAGCGTTTTGGCCGACACGCCGAAACCGAGATTGGCCGAGGCCGACTTGCTGCGCCTGAGATAGACGGCGATCGCCCCGCTCGCCATCAGCGCGGTCACGACGGCCCCGCCGGTCAGCGGCGCGCCGCTGCCGGTGGTGCTGGCGACCAGCGACGGGACCAGCGAGAGATAGAAGCCGGCGAGCGTCCAGTTGGCGATGTTGATCGGCGTCACCAGCGACAGCGGCCGTTTCACCTGCTGGGGAATGGCGACGCTCGGGATCAGCGAACCGAGCGCGCCCGGTCGCGTGCCGCCGGTCTCGTGCGTCAACCAGATGCCGGCTGCCAGCACCGTGAAGGCAAGGAGCAGCAGCGCATAGGTGAGATGCATCGGGAAGGGGCCGTATTGGATCAAAGCGCTGGTGCCGACCGCGCCCACCGCCATGCCGCAAAGCGGCGCGATCGAATTGACGATCTGCCCCTTTGCCCGGTCGACATCGACGAGAGCGGCGCCAAGCGAGGCGCCGGCGATCCCGGTTGCAATACCTTGGACGATCCGCGCCGCGATCAGCCAGCCGGGGCCGCTGGCGATAACGAAGAGGCCCATGGCGATGATTTCGAGCACCAGGGCGAAAAAGATCACCGGCTTGCGGCCGAGATGATCGGAGATCGAACCGGCAGTCAGCAGTGCCGCCAGCAGCGCGAAAGCGTAGACCGCGAAGACCACCGTGATCAGCACCGGCGAAAGCGAGAAATTTTCCTGATAGATCCGGTAGAGCGGCGTCGGCGCCGCGGAGGCGCCGAAGAAGGTGGCGAGCGTCAGCGCATGAAAACCGATCGAGGGTCTCTGCGCATTCCCGGTGGATTTGGCTGCGGCGACCATATATAAGTCCTCTTAAAGCTAATCCGTTGCGTTAGCTCCATGTAGGACGAATGCATGGTAAAGGCAAATTCTTTGCGTTTATGGTTCTGTCAAAGATATTGAACCATGGTATGCCTGTCGCCCGGAAGTGTGCCGCGGTTCCGGGATAACGACATGCATAAAACAAAGAAACGAAAGTTGGATTGCAGGCATGGCGGTAAAAGAGACTCTCCGTCCGGGCGGTAGAAGCGCTCGGGTTCAGGCATCGGTGCATAAGGCGGTCCACGAGTTGCTGGCCGAGATGAACCGCGCTGAGGTGACGATCCCGCTGATCGCCGCCAGGGCCGGCGTGACGCCGTCGACCATCTATCGCCGCTGGGGTGAGCTGCAGGCGCTTCTTGCCGATGTTGCCGTCGAGCGGCTGCGGCCGGATATGCAGCCGGTCGATGCCGGCAGCGGTAAGGCGGACCTCGAAGCCTGGGCCGAGCAGTATGCCGAGGAAATGTCCTCCGGGCCGGGCCGCGAGATGATCCGCGACGTGCTGGCTGCGCAAACGGGCGCAAATGCCTGCAAATGCAGCGAATATACCCGCCAGCAGATCATAGTCATCGCCGAAAGGGCAAAGGCGCGCGGCGAGATCTTTCCGGATCTCGACCGCGTTATGGATCAGGTCGTGGCGCCGATCATGTACCGCATCCTGTTCGGTGACGTGCCGGATGCGGCGCGTGTGCGCGATCTTATCGCGCGTGTCATGAGTACTGTGAACTGACTGTTACTCCGCAGCCGCGCGCTTCAACCCGGAAATCTGGGTGATATAGGCGCGCAGCGCTGCCGGCCGCACCGGCTTGTGCTGAACGGCGATGCCGTATCGCTCGGCTTCGCTGCGCACCTCCGGCGTCCGGTCGGCCGTGATCAGCAAAGCGGGGATATCGGCGCCGAACTGCCGACGAAGATGCAGGATTGCGGCAATGCCGGTGCCGTCGTCGAGATGATAATCGGCGATGACGAGATCCGGCGGCCCGCCATGGCCGTCGCTTGATATCACCTCGGCGAGACTATCCAGCGCCTCCACCTCGCAGCCCCAGCCGCTGAGCAGCAGCCGCATACCTTCGAGAATCTTTGGTTCATTATCGATGCAGAGGATCTTCAGCCCCTTGAGCGGTTGCCCCGGCCGGTCGGCAGCAGTGGTTGCCGTTGCAGCCTCCGCGGGACGCGAAACGTCGAGCGGCATGGCGATGCGGAATTCCGTGCCCTTGCCATGCGTCGAGTGCAACTCCACAGGATGGTTGAGAACGCGAGCGATGCGATCGACGATCGACAGGCCGAGCCCGAGGCCGGAGGCGGTTTTGGCGCCTTCGTCCAGCCGGGCGAATTCCTTGAACACCGTGCGGAATTTCGACGGAGGAATGCCGATGCCGGAATCGATCACCTGAATGATCACCTGGTTGCCGCGCCGCCGCGCCCCGACCAGCACCTTGCCGGTGATCGTGTATTTGATGGCGTTGGAAACGAGGTTCTGCACCAGCCGACGCAGAAGATTGGGGTCGGAGCGCACCCTGAGCGACGTCGGCATGACCACCAGCTTCAGCTGTTTTTCGCGGGCGATCGGCGCAAAATCGGTCTCGATCCGCTCCAACAGGTCGGAAAGTGCGACGGCGGCAAGCCGCGGCCGCATGGCGCCGGTATCGAGCCTAGAGATATCGAGCACGGCGCCGAGAATGGTTTCGACCGATTCCAGCGCCGAATCGATATTGCGCACGATCGGGCTGTTGTCGGATTGCGCCATGCGCTCGACCAGCGCCGAGGAATAAAGCCTGGCGGCGTTCAGCGGCTGCAGAATATCGTGGCCGGCGGCGGCGAAAAAGCGGGTCTTGCCGATATTCGCCTCGTCGGCGGCGGCGCGCGCCTCGGCGAGTTCGTGGTTGACGCGGGTCAGCTCGGCGGTGCGTTCGGCGACGCGCTGCTCCAGCGTCTCATTCGCCTGTTTCAGCGCCTGGTCGGCGCTGACGCGCTGGGTGATGTCGGTGAAGGTCGCGACAATGCCCTTGTCGGGCATGGCGTTGGAGCGCACCTCGATGATCCGCTCGCCGCCGCTGAGCACCAGCGCGAAGGGTTTGTCGAGCGTCAGGAAATGCCGCACCGTCTGATTGAGATCGCCGGGCGCGATGTCGCCGCGCTCACTCAGCGTGGTGACGATGTCGGCGAGGGGAAAACCGACCTGGCCGGCACTTTCCGGCAAGTCCAGCAATTGCCGGAAGCGCCGGTTCCAGATCGTCAGCCGGTTGGAACTGTCGAACACCGCGATGCCCTGGTCCATCTGCGAAAGTGCGGTCTGCAGCATGTCCTGGTTATATTGCAGCGCCTCGCTTGCCTGGTCGAGCAGCCAGGCGGTGTCGGAAGAGGCATCCTCGATCTTCTGCAGGATCAATGACAGCACCAGCCGGGCCGAGGACGAGCCGATGGCGCTGCCGAGCAGCTGCTCGCTGAAATGGATGAGCGCCATGTCGGCCGGCTGTTCGTCCTCCAGCTTGCGGCCGGAGCTTTGCTCATAGGTTGTCAATGAGCGCTGCATGCGCTCTTCGCCGAGATAACGCGAGATCGCCGCCTTGAGATCGCCGACGCTGATGCGGGTCTTCCAGCCGCGCGTGGCAAATTGCGAGCGCGAATGCCGCTTGACGAAGATGCCGGCCTGGATGCGTTCGAGCGGCCGGGCATTGCGGGTGAGCGAGCCGACGACGAAGAAGGCGGTGTTGACGAGCAGGCTCATCGCTGTTGCATTGACCAGCGGATCGGCGTCGGCTGCGCTGAACAATGTCGTGCCGGGAAAGATGAAGCCGAGCACGGCGCTCGCCACATAGGAATAATCGGGACCGCCGAGCGAGGGCAGGAACAGCAGGTAGATCCAGATGATGAAGCCGGAGGAAAGCCCGAGGATCGCGCCGCGCGCATTCGCCCGCCGCCAGATCAGCCCGCCGATGAGGGCAGGAGCGATTTGCGCGATGGCGGCAAAGGAGAGAAGGCCGATCGAGGCCAGGCCGGCGGTGCTGTCGGTCGAGCGGTAATAGGCGTAGCCGAACAGCAGCACGGCGAAAATCGCGCTGCGGCGGATGTTGAGCAGCGTCTTGGCGAAATTGTCGCGCTGGCTGGCGCGGCCGGCGAGTTTGCGCCGAAGGAAGATCGGCATGATGATGTCGTTCGACACCATGATCGACAGCGCCACGGAATCGACGATGACCATCGCCGTTGCGGCGGAGAAGCCGCCGATGAAGGTGATCAGCGACACCACCGGCATCTCACCGGCAAGCGGCAGCGACAGCATGTAGAAATCGGCGTTACCCGCGCCGCCGAAGGTCAGCAGCCCGCCGATCGCCACCGGCAACACGAAGAGATTGATCGCGATGAGGTAGGTGGGAAACAGGAAGCCGGCGAGTTTTAGCTGTTTCGGCGTCCGGTTTTCGACGACCGTCACGTGGAATTGCCGCGGCAGCAGGATGATCGCGAAGGCCGAAAGCAGGATCAGCGTTATCCAGCGGCTGATCGGCGTATGGTAGTTGAGCGCCGACATGACCAGCTCATTGTCGACGGTCTTCTGCCAGAGATCGGTCGGGCCATCGAAGAGAAACCAGATGACGCAGAGGCCCGCGGTCAGGAAGGCGACGAGCTTGACCACGGATTCCATCGAGACCGCGAGGATCAGGCCATCCTGATGCTCAGTCGCATCCGTATGGCGCGTGCCGAACATGATGGCGAAGCAGGCAAGCACCAGCGTCGCGATAAGCGGCAGATCCAGGAAGTAGAGATTGCCGCTGCCGATGCCGTAATCGGACGGGTTGACCATGGCGCTGACGGTGCTGGAGATCGCCTTGAGCTGCAGCGCGATATAAGGAATGGTGCCGATCAGCGAGATCAGCGCGACGATCGTTGCGACCGTCGGGTTTTTGCCGTAGCGCGCGGCGACGAAATCGGCAACCGAGGTGAGCTTCTCGGCCTTGGCGAGCTCGATGATCCGGCGAAGCATCGGCATGGCGAGCGTGAACACCAGGATCGGGCCGATGTAGATGCCGGCAAATTCCAAACCGCGCTGCGCCGCAAGCCCGACGCTGCCGAAATAGGTCCAGGAGGTGCAGTAGATCGCCAGACTGAGCGCATAGACCACCGGCCATCCGCCTTCGAGGTCGCCTTGGTCGCGCTTCTTGCGGTCGCCATAGCTTGCCACGGCGAAAAGCAGAAGCAGATAGCCGAAGGCAGACGCGAATATGACCCAGCCTGGAAGCATTGACCCTCCGCCGACGGAAAATCCGCCGGGACCTCTCGCAACGTGGAGCAGCTTAAGTCATTTCAGGTGCTTTGAAAATTCCTGCCCGTCTAGGCCTTAAGTCAAAGACCGCCAGAGGTATCGCCAAATAATTGCGATTGCCGATTGATTAATTGCAGTGAAGATGTAGCTAATAAAAGCAATCGTATACTGTCAGAAATGGATCGAAGGGGGACGGATCCGATGCTCAACGACTTCAAGGCCTTTATCGCCCGCGGCAATGTCATGGATCTTGCAGTCGGCGTCATCATCGGCGGCGCCTTCGGCGGCATCGTCAAATCCTTGGTCGACGACCTGATCATGCCGATTGTCGGCGCCATTTTCGGCGGCTTCGATTTCTCGAATTACTTTCTGCCACTTTCGTCGGCCGTCAACGCGCCGACGCTTGCCGCCGCCCGCGCGCAAGGGGCGGTCTTTGCCTATGGCAGCTTCCTCACCGTTCTGATCAACTTCCTCATTCTCGCCTGGATCATCTTCCTGATGGTCAGGGGCGTGAATTATCTGCGCCTGCAGGTCGAGCGCCAGGAAAAGGCCGCGCCGGAAGAGCTGCCCGCGCCGCCGGCCGATGTCCAGTTGCTGACGGAGATCCGCGATCTGCTCGCCAAACGCCCGACGGCCTGATCGGGGTTGAAGCCGGTGGCTTCCGACGGCGTACCGAGGTTCCTCAATAGCTCCGTCCGCCCCACCCTCCGTCATGCTCGGGCTTGACCCGAGCATCCACACCGCGTCCATCAGCAGCCACCGCATGGGTCCTCGGGTCAAGCCCGAGGACGACGGAGGGTGGGTTGGCTTTCCAGTCAAACTCGCCCATGGTGGACTGAGGTCCGCCGCGTTGAGCTGCCTCACCACGCCGGCGCACCAGGCCATTCATCACGAAAATCGATATGCCATCACTGGATATCATGGGATTTGCCGACGCAAATCCACTATGAAGGCGGAAACCGGAGATATGCATGTCGATCGTCAAGAGCCTCAGCCCGCGCGCCATGGCGGCGCCAGAAAGCGGGATCGTCGAAGTCGTCAACTATGCCCGTGGCCGCGAAGGCCTGTTGCCGCTCTGGGTGGGTGAAGGCGACCTGCCGACGCCCGATTTCATCAGCAGGGCGGCGATGGACGCGCTTGCTTCAGGCGAGACCTTCTACACCTGGCAGCGCGGCATTCCGGAGCTTCGCCAGGCGCTTTCGGATTATTACAGCAGACATTTCGGAATCCGGCTTCCGGTCGAGCATTTCTATGTCACCGGTTCCGGCATGCAGGCGATCCAGATCGCCGTGCAGACGCTGACCTCGCCGGATGACGAACTGGTTTACCTCACCCCCACCTGGCCGAATATCGCCGCCGCCCTCGAAATCGCCGGCGCGCGCTCCGTCGGCGTCGAGCTGCAGTTCGAAGGCGGCAAATGGGCGGTCGATCTGAACCGCGTCGAAGCCGCGATCACGCCGAAGACCAGGGGCATCTTCGTCAACACGCCGTCGAACCCGACGGGCTGGACGGCGACGAAGAAGGATCTTGCCGATATCCTGGCGCTGGCCCGCCGGCACGATCTCTGGATCATGGCCGATGAAATCTACGCCCTCTATTATTTTGCCGGTGGTCGGGCGCCCTCTTTCCTCGATGTGATGGAGCCGGACGACAAGATCATCTTCGTCAATTCCTTCTCGAAGAACTGGTCGATGACCGGCTGGCGCGTCGGCTGGATCGTCGCCCCGCCTGAGATGGGCCAGGTTCTCGAAAACCTCATCCAGTATTCGACATCGGGCGTGGCGCAGTTCATGCAGAAGGGCGCCGTGGCGGCCCTGAATGAAGGCGACGATTTCGTCGCTGCCAATATCGCCAAGGCGACCCGCTCCCGCGATATTCTCTGCGACGCGCTTGTCGCCACCAACCGCGTCGAAACGCTGAAACCGGACGGCGCGCTCTACGCCTTCCTGAAGATCGACGGCGTCACCGACAGCCGCAGCGCCGCCATCGATATCGTCGACAAGACAGGCGTCGGCCTTGCCCCCGGCACCGCGTTCGGTCCCGGCGGCGAACTCTTCCTGCGCGCCTGCTTCCTGCGCGATCCCACCCAGGTGGCGGTCGCGGCCGAGCGTCTCTGCAACTATATCCTCAAGCTATGATAGTGGCCGGCCGGCTCGTTTTGTGCCGGAATCGCCCGATCGATAAAACTTGAGCAAAGCCTGAAATCGGCCTCTAACCACAAGTCCAAACATACCGGTTCAAACGGCCCCGAACGGCCGTTCGATAAGAAAATTGGAAAGAAAAACCGGGCCTGATGCCCCTGCTTATCAAACGAAAGCAGGGATGCGGGTCATGGCGGTTTTGGTGACGGGCGGGGCCGGATATATCGGCAGTCACATGGTTTGGGCGCTGCTCGATGCAGGTGAGGATGTGGTCGTGCTAGACCGCCTCTCCACGGGCTTTCGCTGGGCCGTGGCGCCGGCGGCGCGCTTCTATCTCGGCGACGTTGCCGATCCCGACATCTTGAAGAAGATCTTCATCGAAAACGACATCGAGTCGATCGTCCATTTCGCCGGTTCCGCCGTCGTCCCGGTCTCGGTCGCCGATCCGCTCTCCTATTACGACAACAACTCAGGCAAGACCCGGGCGCTGCTTTCCGCCTCGGTCGAGGCCGGGATCCGCAACTTCGTCTTCTCCTCGACGGCGGCCGTTTACGGTCAGCAAAAGACCGACCTGCCGGTGAAGGAGACGGCCTCCCTCAATCCGGAAAATCCTTACGGCCAGTCGAAGCTGATGACCGAGTTCATGTTGCGCGATGCCGCCGCTGCCTATGATTTCAACTACGTCGCGCTGCGTTATTTCAACGTCGCCGGCGCCGATCCTGATCAGCGGGCCGGCCAGTCGACCTCAGGCGCCACCCACCTCATCAAGGTTGCCTGCGAGGCAGCGCTCGGCAGGCGCGACAGCGTCAGCGTCTATGGTGTCGATTATCCCACCCATGACGGCACCGGCGTGCGCGATTACATCCATGTCACCGATCTTGTCGATGCGCATCTGAAGGCGCTGCAGCATCTGCGCCGGGGCAAGGGCTCGCTCGTTGCCAATTGCGGTTATGGCAGCGGCTATTCCGTGCTCGACGTGCTGAACATGGTCACGCGCCTGCACGGACATTCCTTCAAGATCCACATGGCGCCGCGACGCGCCGGCGATTCGGCCAGCGTTGTCGCCGATGCCTCGCTCGCCCGGCAGGTGCTCGATTGGAAGCCACGGCACGATTCGCTCGAAACCATCGTCCAAAGCTCGCTCGACTGGGAAATCTTCCTGTCGAACCGAAACGTCGACGACCTGCACAGCATCCACCGGGCACTCGCAGCCGCTTCGTTCTGAGTGGCGCTTGGAAAAGGCAAGATGAAGAACTTTCTGGCCTCACTGCAGCTGCAAAAAGACAATCCGACGCTTCTGACGGCGCAGTTCCGGGCCCTGTCGTCTCAGATCCCTATTCTCTATATTCTGCTGGTCATCAACGCCCTTGCGGTGGCGATCACCCATCTCAAATCCGCGCCGCTCTGGCTCTCGCTCTATATTCCTGTCGCCTTGAGCATCGTCTGTGTCTTCCGTCTCTGCTGGTGGGAGATCAGGGGCAAGGAAAATGTCACAGCCGAGCGGGCTTACAGGCTGATGAAGATCACCATATCGGGCGCCGGCATCCTCACGATCGCCTTCGGCAGCTGGGCGATCGCGCTTTACCAGTACGGCGATGCGTCCCAACAGGGCCAGATCGCCTACTTCCTCGTCGTCACCGGCATTTCCTGCATCTTCTGCCTGATGCATCTGCCGATGGCGGCAGCGCTCACCACGGTCATCACCTTCTCGGCCATGGTCGCGACCTTCATGTTCTCGGGCAATCCCGTTTTCGTGGCGACCGCCGTCAGCGGCCTCTTCCTGATCCTGCCCTTCCTCAGGGTGATCAACAGCTATTTCCAGAATTTCGTCGGCCTGGTGCAATTGACCGAGGAATTGAAGCAGAAGCGGGCGGAAGCCGAGGAGTTGAACCTCGTCAACAGCCGCAACGCCCTGCAGGACCAGCTGACGGGCCTCGCCAACCGCCGCAGCTTCTTTCTCTCGCTGGAAAAGCGGCTGCAGAAGGATCCGTCCGCGCCGCCCGTCCTCGGCATTCTCGATCTCGACGGTTTCAAGCCGGTCAACGATGTCTTCGGCCATGCCGCCGGCGATCTCGTGCTTAAGGAGACCGCCCGCCGCTTCACCGCGCTGGTCGGCGAAGAGGGCATCGTCTCCCGTCTCGGCGGCGACGAGTTCGGCATCATCTTCCCCTGTTCGATGACACGCCAGGCGATCGCCGATCTCGGTCAGGCGCTCTGCGCCGCCGTCCGCGACCCTTACGAAATCCCCGACGGCTCGGTCCGCGTTTTCGGCTCCTGCGGCATCGTCTATCCCGAGATCGGCAAATACACCGCCGAGGATCTCTACGAGAAAGCCGATTTCGCTCTCTACCAGGTCAAGAGCAAGCGCAGCAGCGGCGTCGAATTCTTCTCGGCCGAGCACGAGAAGATCCTGACGCAGCGCCACCTGATCGAGCTCGAGCTGCAGGCGAATGATTTTGCCAGCGAATTGAAACTCGAATATCAGCCGATCGTCGAGTTGAAGAGCGGCCGCGTCGTCGGCTATGAGGCGCTTGCCCGCTGGGACAGCGCCCGCTTCGGCCGCATCAGTCCCGATGCCTTCATTCCCGCTGCCGAGCGCACGGCGGTCATCGGCCGGATGACGCGCATCCTTTTTGCCAGGGCACTCGAAGCGCTGGCGATCATTCCACGCCATCTCCGGCTCTCCTTCAATCTCTCGGCGCGCGATATCTGCGACCATGAGACATCGATGGCACTGCTTGGCATGGTCACCCGCTCCGGCATCGATCCCCGGCGCATCGAATTCGAGATCACCGAGACGGCGCTGCTTTCCGATTTCGACACCGCCGACCAGGTCATCTCAATGCTGCGCGCCGCCGGCATCTCGATCGCCCTCGACGATTTCGGCACCGGTTATTCCAGCCTCAGCCATATCCACCGTCTCGGCTTCGACAAGCTGAAGATCGACAAGGCCTTCGTGATGAATTTCGATCGCGACGCCCGTTGCATGAACATCACCCGCTCGGTCGCCAATCTCTGCCAGAACCTCGGCATAGCCTCCGTCGCCGAAGGCGTCGAAAGCGAGACGATCGCCGAGGGCTTGAAGGCGGCGGGCGTTCGTCTGGCGCAGGGCTATCATTTCGCGCGACCGCTGCCGCTGGAACTTGCCATCGATTACGCCGCCCGCTGCGAAGCCGCCGCCTCTGCCAGCAATTCGCTGTCGGCCTGACGATCGATCCCCGACCGATCTTAAATCGACTGGAGCGATGCCTCATCGTCGGCTATTCCTAGTGGTAACAGGTGAGGTGAACCATGCAGGACGGCGAAGTCATCATTGAGCGGCGGGGTACTGCCGGCATCATCCGGCTCAACCGGCCGCGGGCGCTGAACAGCCTGACGCTGCCGATGATCCGTGTGATCGCCGAGGCTCTTCATGGTTTTGCCGGGGATGGCGAGGTGGCGAGTGTCGTCATGAGCGGAGAGGGCGAACGCGGCTTCTGCGCCGGCGGCGACATCCGTGTCTTGCACGAGAGCGCCCGCGCCGGCGATGGTCTCGCTGACGCCTTCTGGCGCGAGGAATTCCGCCTCAACCATCAGATCGCCTCCTACCCCAAACCCTATGTCGCGCTGATGGACGGCATCACCATGGGCGGCGGCGTCGGCCTGTCGTCGCACGGCCGCCACCGCGTCGTCACCGAGCGCACCCGGCTTGCCATGCCCGAAACCGGCATCGGCTACGTCCCCGATGTCGGCGCCACCTGGCTGCTGCCGCGCGCGCCGGGCGAAGCCGGAACATGGCTCGGCCTGACCGGGCTCGATATCGGTGCTGCCGACGCGATCCATGCCGGCCTTGCCGACCTGCAGCTCGCTTCGTCGCGGCTCGGCGCGGTGATCGATGCGCTGTCTGTCTTGCCGCACGGCAGCTCGTCCAGCGATGTCGATGCCCTCTTGCAGGGGCTTGCTGAGCCTGCCGGAGAAAGCCGGCTCGGGCAGAATGCCGCGATGATCGATCGCGCCTTTCGTTTCGACAGCATCGAAGAGATCCTCGCAGCACTTGCCGGGGAAGAGGGCGACTTTGCCGCCGAGACCCGCCGGGTGCTGTCGACCCGTTCGCCGACCAGCCTGAAGCTGGCTTTGGCGCTGCTCAGAGCCGGCCGCCGCAGCGCCTCGCTTGCCGAATGCCTCGGCCGCGAGCTCGGCGCCTGCCTGCAGATGCTCGACAATCCCGATTTCTTCGAAGGCATCCGCGCCGCCGTCATCGACAAGGACCGCAACCCGAAATGGTCGCCGGCAAATGTCGAGGCGGCAAAGGTCGAGCGTTTCCTGAAACCGGCCGAGCCGCCGCTTTCATTCTGACTTCGTCTGGCTATCGCCACATGCCGCGCATGCGGGCGCCGACATCGATGCGAACCTGCCGCGCCTGCGCTTGAGCGGCGGCTCCGGACTTTGCCTGCGGCCAGCTGCAGGCCTCGAAGAACTGCAGCAGGGTTGCGGGAATGAAGCGGCTGCGGGAGGCGTAGACGTGCCGGTCGCCCTGTGAATTCTGCCCATAGGTGAAGAACCGTTGCGGCACGACGAGGTCGAGACCGTCGCGAGCGCGGGTCATTGCCACATAGAGCAGCCGGCGTTCCTCCTCGATTTCGGCGGTGGCGCCGACGGCGAGATCGCTCGGAATGCAGCCGTCGACGACATTCAGCATGAAGACTTTCGTCCATTCCTGGCCTTTGGCAGAATGGATTGTGGACAGGATGAGATAGTCCTCATCGAGCAGCGGCACGCCTGCCTGGTCGCTGGTCGCATCCGGCGGATCGAGCGTCAGCTCGGTGAGAAAACGCTCGCGCGAGGCATAACCGCCGGCGATCTGCTCGAGCTGCAGCAGATCGGCCTGCCGGGTCGCTGCGTCCTCGTGCAGCCGTTCCAGATGCGGCGCATACCATTGCCGCGCCAGGCCGATTTCTGCCGGCCAGCCGGCCTTGCCGGATTTCAGCTCCTGCAGTGTGGAAACGAAACCCGTCCAGTCCTCGCCGGAGCGCGGCGGCGCCGGCATCGCGGCGAGCGCCGATATCGGGCTCGCATCCTCGGCCATCAGGTCGAGCGCCTTCTGCGCCGTCGACGGCCCGACGCCCGGCAGGATCTGCATCAGCCGGAAGCCCGCCACCCGGTCGCGCGGGTTCTGCGCGAAGCGCAGTGCCGCCAGCATGTCCTTGACATGGGCGCTGTCGAGAAATTTCAGCCCGCCAAACTTGACGAAGGGAATGTTGCGCCGGGTCAGTTCAACCTCCAGCGGCCCGCTGTGATGCGAGGCGCGGAACAGCACCGCCTGCTGCTTGAGCGTCAGGCCTTCCTCGCGATTGTCGAGCACCATGTCGGCGACATAACGCGCCTGGTCGGCCTCGTCGCGCACCGAAACCAGGCGCGGCCGCTGGGCAGATTGCCGCTCGGTCCACAGGTTCTTGGTGAAGCGCTCCGAGGCGAGATCGATGACGGCGTTGGCCGCCGCCAGGATCGGCTGCGTCGAGCGGTAGTTGCGGTCGAGGGTGACGATATTGGCGGCCGGGCTGAAGGCGGTGGGAAAATCGAGGATGTTGCGCACCGTGGCGGCGCGGAAGGAATAGATCGACTGCGCATCGTCGCCGACGACGGTCAGCCCCTGGCCGCCGGGCTTCAGCGCCATCAGGATCGACGCCTGCAGCCGGTTGGTGTCCTGATATTCGTCGACCAGCACATGGTCGAAGCGGCTGCCGATATCCTCGGCGATCATGCTCTCGCCGACCATCTGCGCCCAGTAGAGCAGCAGATCGTCGTAATCGAGCACGTTCTGGCTCTGCTTGGCCTCGACATAACAGGCGAAAAGCTCGCGCAGCTGTTTTTCCCAGGCCGCGCACCAGGGAAAGGCGTCGCGCAGCACTTCATCGAGCGCGGTTTCCGAATTCACCGCCCTGGAATAGATGGCAAGGCAGGTACCCTTGGTCGGAAACCGGCTTTCCGTTTTGGAGAAACCGAGATCGTGCCGGATCAGGTTCATCAGGTCGGCGCTGTCTTCGCGGTCATGGATGGTGAAATCGGCATCGAGGCCGATCTGCTGGGCATAGTCGCGCAACAGCCGCGCGCCGATGCCGTGGAAGGTGCCGGACCAGTTCAGCGCATCGGCCATGACCCCGGCATTCGAGCCCAACACGTCGCGGCAGATGCGCTCGACACGCCGCATCATCTCGGCGGCGGCGCGCCGGGAAAAAGTCATCAGCAGGATGCGGCGCGGATCGGCGCCCTTGACGATCAGATGGGCAACCCGATGCGCCAGCGTATTCGTCTTGCCGGAGCCGGCGCCGGCGATGACCAGCAGCGGCCCGGCAATATGACTGCCGTCGGTGAGCGTGCCGTGCTCGACGGCCATGCGCTGCTGGGGATTGAGCTTTTCGAGATACATCCAGCCGTCCGGTCGGGCTCTCGCAGAATCACTGCGGAAAATTAGATGTTCCTTGAATGTTCGCGATTGCAGCCGCTGTCAAGCCTGCGGCTCCAGCGCCACGTCAATCGGGGAAGTCCGGTCCGATCACGCGCCGCACCAGCTTCAGGCTGCGGTCCGGCTGAAGAATGTAGGTTTCCTCCACCCGCTGGCCCGTCCCATTGTAGAACTGGTTATAAACGGCGCTGCCGACCGGCGACTTGGTGAGCTTCGTTCGCGGCTGGCCGCCATAGGTGATGCTGCCGGGAATCGGGTCCAGCGCCGGACTATCGGCTGACGAGCAGCCGGCAAGCAATAGCCCGGCAAACAATGCCCCGGGCAATAAGGCGGGCAGCAGCACTTTCATCGTCGTCATCCCTCTTTCGACTGCAGCCAGATATGGAAACCCCAGCACCTTTCGCCAAGGGTACCATGCCGGCTCCTGCAGGAATTGCTCGCGATTAGCCCCACGACCGCAACGAAATGCTTCGCTACGGCGTTACCCTACATCCACCAACATCAGGAGACGGTCACGGTGCCCAGCTTTCCAGCATTCACGGCCCATGAGGAGCCCGGCCGTCAGGGCCACAGCGATGCGGCGACCCGCGCCTCGGTGACGAGCGCCCTTCACGCGGCCGGCGATATCGAAGCCGGGGAAATCATCGTCGGCCTATCCGGCTCCTATGTCGTCCTGGAAGGTTTCGTGCGCCGGCGAGGCGACGTAGAGCGGGCAATCGAGGTCGCCGAGAGTATTGTCGGCCGGGGCTACGTCCGCAGCCGGCTGCTCCGACGCTGAAACGCCTGCAAATGAGAAACTGCGCGGCGCCGGTGCTCACTTACCCTGGCCACACATCAAGGGAACCAAGTGCTCTCCCGCGTGTTGAAATGCCGGATCGAAACGCTGGAGACCCTCATGCAGTCGCTTCCTCGCCTCTCGGCAATCACCTTGATATCAGCCGGTCTCTTCGCCGGTTCCGCCCATGCCTCGCTGGAAACCGGCACCAATTATTCCGCTCTGCCGAAGGACCAGATTGCTCTCAACGAATATACCGGGTCCGTCGCCTGCACGCCGGCCGAACCGCATTATCTCCCCTCTTTCATCCGCGCCGGCGATGGCACGATCATCGGCGTCGGTTATATCGAAGTCGGGGATGAGGGCGGCGCGGACTGCTGAAAATCAAGTCCCGCTCAAACGAGGCTCGCCTGCGTTTCCACAGAGGTGACGAGCCTCTGACCATCATCATGATGGCTGGGCGTCTTCTATGAACACACCTGTACCAGGCGCAACGCCCATTGCTCCAAAACCCGGCATAAGTTCGCTGCAGGGTTAAGCAAATTAAAGCCTTGTACCGTTCCGGCACGCTTCATTTACGGAAAAGCCGATACGGTCGGCAATGCTGACCGAATACCAGTTCAACGTGATCTAGCGCCTTTGCGCGTCCTGTCGACGCGCGGCGCGTCAATGCAGCTTCAGCTTTGCTTCTTCGGCAGCCGCCAGGAATTCGGCTCTTGCCTCTTCCACGCTCTTGCGCCCGTCGAGTGCTGCCCGGCAGGTGCTGCGCGCCTTGATATAACGCAGCCCGCGCAAGTTCGGCCAGAAATCCGCCAGGCATTTCAGCGCATCGAACGGCCCGTTGACCGTTCGCGCGTCGGCATCTTCGAAACCGACCTTGACCGGGCTGTTCCATCTTTCAGTTGCCATCAATGCTCCTCCACGATTGTCGACAGAAACAAAGGCTGCAGCGCGCCTCCATATTCCTCCGTGGAGACACCGCCATGATTGCTATTCTAGCGTGATTTTCACGGCCAACAATGGTGAATCGTTCGTTGCTGATGAGGCCAAATGTCAGCATGCTCAGGAGGGATCGCGGGTCCGCGCGCCAAACCATTTTTCGCAGTCGCAAACAAGTTGTATGGCGCCAGCGCGCTACCACCGCTACCATGCCGGGAAATGAGGGCTCGACATGAGTTTAAATCGAAAATTGACCCAGGCTGCTTTTCTCTGCGGGGCGCTAGTCATGCCGGCTCTCGCTTACGGCGCAGAGATATTCGCTGAAGATGCTTTCCTCGCTCGTATTTCCACTGAGGTCATCCCACGAATGCAACGGGAATATATGCAGACCGCCATACGCCACCAGACCGAGAGTGCGATGGATGTCGCGGCCTTTCGAGCCCACATGATATTGGAACAGACATTGGAGCAATTGTATCTTGAGGGTTTATATGACGGAGTTTCTGCGCGGTTAACCGCCGAGCTGTTTGAACGGTGGGAGTTGTCGCCATCCGTGCCTTATCATCTCGAAGCAACTGACATTCCCGAGTGCGCCGATGGGAGCGTACTGCTTCCCATTTGTCGCTAGCACTCGTCGAGCCCGTGCGAGGAGATATCTGATATCTGAGAGAAAACTGGTGCTGCCGAGTGGGATTGAACCACCGACCTCACCCTTACCAAGGGTGTGCTCTACCACTGAGCTACGGCAGCAGGACCAGGACCCGTGCGAGCCGTGTGGCTCAAATCGCGGGAACGGGGCGGCTATTGCCACAGCTTGGCGGCAAGCGCAAGCAGCAAATTCCAACTTCGCGTGGATTGGGACGCAAGGGCCTTTTGGATCGGCGCGAATTCGGCTAATCCTGTCACATGAATGACAAGACCGAAACCGGCCAGCAGAGCCGCAAAGAGGCGATCGAGGCACAGGCGAAACTGCGCCGCGAGCGTGCCGCCGAAAAACTCCGGGAAAATCTTTCGAAACGCAAACAGCAGGTGCGCGCCCGCCGTTCCGGGCAAGCCGACGAAACAAATGGACTGCCTGCCGCAAAAATGGACGAATCGTAATGTTCCGTCCGCGGCGAATTGAAGCGTCGCGAAAAATCCCTTAAACACCCCACTCCTATTCCAAGGCAGTACTTTCAGGAAAGGCGGGCGCGGCCCGTAAGCGCACATGGATCGTATCAGAATCGTCGGCGGTAATGAGCTGAATGGCATCATTCCGATTTCCGGCGCCAAGAATGCCGCACTGCCGCTGATGATCGCCTCGCTGCTGACCAGCGATACGCTGACGCTCGAAAACGTGCCGCATCTGGCCGATGTCGAACTCTTGATGCGCATCCTCGGCAATCACGGCGTCGATGTTGCGGTCAACGGCCGCCGCGAACGCCAGGAAGATTCCTATTCGCGCACCATCCATTTCACCTGCCGCACGATCGTCGATACCACAGCCTCCTATGAGCTGGTCTCGAAGATGCGCGCCTCCTTCTGGGTCATCGGCCCGCTACTGGCGCGCGAAGGCCATTGCCGCGTTTCGCTGCCGGGTGGCTGTGCCATCGGCACGCGCCCCGTCGATCTGTTCATCGACGGCCTGACGGCGCTTGGCGCCACCATGGAGATCGAAGCCGGTTACATCAACGCCAAGGCGCCGAATGGCGGCCTGATCGGCGCGCGCTACACCTTCCCGAAAGTCTCGGTCGGCGCCACCCATGTGATGATGATGGCGGCAACGCTTGCCCGCGGCACGACGGTGATCGGCAATGCCGCCCGCGAGCCCGAGGTCGTCGATCTCGCCAACTGCCTGAACGCCATGGGCGCCAAAATCACCGGCGCCGGCACGGCGACGATCACCATCGAAGGCGTTACCTCGCTCTCCGGCGCTCGCCACCGGGTGCTGCCGGATCGCATCGAGACCGGCACCTATGCCATGGCCGTCGCCATGGCCGGCGGTGACGTCGTGCTCGAGAATACCGATATGGCGCTGCTCGAAACCGCGCTGGAAACGCTGCGCCGCGCCGGCGCGGAAATCTCGTCGACCAACAACGGCATGCGCATCAAGCGCAACGGTGCCGGCATCAGGCCGGTCGATATCGTCACCGATCCCTTCCCGGGTTTCCCCACAGATCTGCAGGCGCAGTTCATGGCGCTGATGACCCGCTCATCCGGCATTTCGCACGTCACCGAGACCATCTTCGAAAACCGCTTCATGCATGTGCAGGAGCTTGCCCGCCTCGGCGCCCGGATCACGCTGTCCGGCCAGACGGCGAAGATCGAGGGCGTTCAACGGCTGCGCGGCGCGCCGGTCATGGCGACCGATCTGCGCGCTTCCGTCTCGCTTGTTATCGCCGGCCTTGCCGCCGAGGGCGAAACCACGGTCTCCCGCGTCTATCACCTCGACCGCGGTTTCGAGCGGCTCGAGGAGAAGCTGACCCGCTGCGGCGCCGTCGTCGAGCGCATCAGCGAGTAAGTAGCGCTCATCCCGGTTGCGTAATTGTCCGCAGCATCTTATTTCCCTTGTCTACGCATCGCCATTCCGGCGGTGCCTGCTGGGGATTAAGCCTGAATGACCGATCTGAAGCTTGTTGCGCTCGATGACGAGGACCTCGCGATCATCTCCGCGCATATGCAGGACAGCGTCTTCAAGGTCGGCGACATCGACTGGTCGCGGCGCGACGCGCAGTTCGCCCTTGCCGTCAACCGTTTCGTCTGGGAAGGTTCCGAGCGCAAGCGCAGAGGCTTCGAGCGCCGCCGGGCTGCCCTGGTGTTCAAACGGGTGCTGGCCGTGCGGTCTCTCGGCATCGACCGTGGCAAACGCGACGAGGTGCTGTCGCTGCTGGCGCTGCGTTTCGATAAGAAGGGCGACGGACCGGAGGGTACGATCGAGCTGTCGCTGTCCGGCACCGCCTCGATTGCGCTCGATGTCGAATGCATCGAGGTGCAACTCGCCGATATCGGCGGTGCCTGGGAGGCCTCCTCCAAGCCTCGCCACCTCTAACGTTTCTGACGTCGCTGACGTTTGCAGTTTGAACATCGCAGTTTCGAGTTGGGAAGGAATATCGGCCTTGGCAATCTGGCTGGATCAGGCGTCGGAAGGTTTCGAGCAGCATTTTGCCGCCTTTCTGACGACGAAGCGTGAAGTCTCCGAGGATGTGAACGTGGTCGTTCGGGCCATCATCGATGATGTCAGGGCTCGCGGCGATGTGGCGCTTGCCGAATATTCGCTAAAGTTCGACGGCATCGATTTCGCCACCGTGCCGATGCGCGTCACGCCGGAAGAGTTCGACGCCGCGATCGAGACAGTGCCTTCGGAAGTGTTGGGTGCGCTGAAGCTCGCGGCACTGCGCATCGAGAGCCATCATCGCCGGCAACTGCCGAAGGACGATATCTACGAGGACGATCTCGGCGTCGGTCTCGGCTCGCGCTGGACGGCGATCGAAGCGGTCGGGCTTTATGTCCCGGGCGGCACCGCGAGTTATCCGAGCTCTGTGCTGATGAATGCCGTGCCGGCCAAGGTCGCCGGCGTCGATCGCATCGTCATCGCCGTTCCGGCCACCGGTGGCACGGTCAATCCGGCGGTGCTTGCCGCCGCAAAGCTTGTTGGCGTGACCGAGGTTTATCGTGTCGGCGGCGCTCAGGCGATCGCGGCTCTTGCCTATGGCACCGAGACCATTGCCCCGGTTGCCAAGATCACCGGTCCCGGCAATGCCTATGTCGCTGCCGCCAAGCGCCATGTCTTCGGCACTGTCGGGATCGATATGATCGCCGGTCCTTCCGAAGTGCTCGTCATCGCCGACAAGGACAATAATCCAGATTGGATCGCCGCCGACCTCCTGGCGCAGGCCGAGCATGATGTCAGCGCCCAGGCGATCCTGATCACCGATAATGCCGACTTCGGCAAAGCGGTGGAGCAGGCGGTCGAACGCCAGTTGAAGACGCTGAACCGCGCCGAGACGGCGGCGGCAAGCTGGCGCGATTTCGGCGCGGTCATCCTCGTTGCCGATCTGAAACAGGCCATTCCGTTGGCCAACCGCATCGCTGCCGAGCATCTCGAACTCGCCGTCGTCGATCCGGATCGGCTGCTCGACGGCATCCGCAATGCCGGCGCGATCTTCATCGGCGCCCATACGCCGGAAGTGATCGGCGATTATGTCGGCGGTTCGAACCATGTGCTGCCGACGGCGCGCTCGGCACGCTTCTCATCCGGTCTTTCGGTGCTCGATTTCGTCAAGCGCACCTCGATCCTGCGCCTCGGCCCGCAGCAGCTGCGCACCCTCGGCCCGGCGGCGATCGCCCTTGCCGTTTCCGAAGGCCTCGATGCCCATGCGCGATCGGTCGCGATCCGCCTCAACCTCGAAAGGTGAGGGCATGGCGAAGGGCGATTTCCGGCTTTGCGACGTCGTCCTTGACGATACGATCGGCCGTTCGACGCCCGATGTCGAGCATGAACGCGCCGTCGCCATCTTCGACCTGATCGAGGAGAACAGTTTTGCCCCGCTCGGCCATTCCGGCGGGCCCTATCGGCTGAACATCTCGTTGGTCGATTCGAAACTGGTTTTCGCCGTCACCACCGAAGAGGGTGGCGCCGTCGCCACCCATATCCTGTCGCTCACCCCCTTCCGGCGGATCGTCAAGGATTACTTCATGATCTGCGAGAGCTATTACCAGGCGATCCGTTCGTCGACGCCGAGCCGCATCGAGGCGATCGACATGGGCCGGCGCGGCATCCACAATGAAGGTTCGCAGACGCTGAAGGACAGGCTGACCGGCAAGATAGAGGTCGATTTCGACACCGCCCGGCGCCTGTTCACCCTTGTCTGCGTGCTCTACTGGCGCGGGTGACGGCAATGGATCGCGCCGCCGACATCGAGGAAGGAAAGAGGCCGGGCGCCATCCTCTTCATGTGCGGGATGAATTCCATCCGCTCGCCCATGGCCGAAGCGATCGCCCGTAGTATTCTGCCTGGCAATACCTATATCAGGTCGGCCGGCGTGCGCGCCGGCGAGCGCGATCCTTTCGTCGATGTCGTGCTTGAGGAGATCGGGCTTTCCCTCGGGCGCCGCCTGCCGCAGACGCTGGAAGAGCTCGAAGACGATTTTTTCGATCTGATCATCACGCTGTCGCCGCCGGCCCACCATGCCGCACTCGAGCTGACGCGGTCGAATGCAATCGACGTCGTCTACTGGCCGACCATGGATCCGACTGTTGTCAGCGGAACACGCGAGCAGATTCTGGAGAGCTACCGCGAGGTCCGCGATCACCTGGCCGGCCTCATCGAAAGCCGGCTACTCAAACGAAATGGCATTGCCGCGCAAACGGCATGAAAACAAATAAAGGAAAGGCCGTTCAACAAGGTTCACAAACCTGCGTTGATTGTGTAGTTTCCGCCCAAATTTTAAAGGCGCGCGCTGCGCTGCCTATTCAACCCACAGGAAGAAAACACTTATATGCCGAAAGAAGAAGTCCTCGAATTCCCCGGTATCGTCACCGAACTTCTGCCGAATGCGACGTTCCGCGTGAAGCTCGAAAACGAACACGAGATCATCGCCCACACCGCCGGCCGCATGCGCAAGAACCGCATCCGCGTTCTCGCCGGCGACAAGGTGCTTGTGGAAATGACGCCCTACGATCTGACCAAGGGCCGCATCACCTACCGTTTCAAGTAAATTTGCCAAAGGTCTTGCAAGGGGTTTCTCCCCGTCTGCCGATGGTCGAGGTTCCATGGCGCTGAAATACAAGCTCATTCTGGCCTCGGGCTCGCCCCGTCGCGTTGACCTGCTCAACCAGGCCGGTATCGAGCCTGCGCGCCTGATGCCGATGGATATCGACGAGGCGCCGAAGAAGTCGGAGCATCCGCGTTCACTCGCCCGTAGGCTTTCGGCTGAGAAGGCCGAGGCAGCACTCGCCGCCATCAAAGGCGATATCACCTGGAAGGGCAGCTATATCCTCGCCGCCGATACGGTGGTCGCCGTCGGCCGGCGCATTCTCGGCAAGGCCGAATTTGCCGACGAGGCGTTGAGTTCGCTGCATCTCTTGTCGGGACGCAACCATCTCGTCTATACCGGCGTTTGTCTGGTGACGCCGGATCGCAAGATCCGCCAGAAGATCGTCGAGACCAAGGTGCGCTTCAAGCGCCTCTCCGGTTTCGAGATCGAGAACTACCTGGCCTCCGGCCAGTGGCGCGGCAAGGCAGGCGCCTACGGCATCCAGGGTCTTGCCGGCACCTTCGTGCAGAAGATGGTGGGCTCCTACACCAATGTCGTCGGCCTGCCGCTTTATGAAACCATTGTGCTTCTGACCGGCGAGGGCTTCGATGTGCATAGCCGGTGGCCGGAGGGCTGAAGCCCGACGACCGATTCCTGAATTAGGACGGACCGATTATGCCTGAAGACAACAAAGCCGCCGCCAAGGTCGAACCGCTGCGCAAGGCGCGCCCTTGCCCCGAATGCGGCAAACCCTCGCACCGCGAGCATTACCCCTTCTGCTCCAACCGCTGCCGCGAGGTCGATCTCTCCCGCTGGCTGACCGGCGCCTATGCGATTCCCGTTGCCGACGACGAGACCAAGGCCGAATATCCGGATGAGGAAAACTGACGCATGGCGCCAGGAAGCGTGCAGCTTCCGGGAGTACGAGATGCATAAACAACAAGCTAAAGCGCCCACGAAGCTCTTATTTTTCCTCATGAATCCGCAAAATCGGCAAGACCGTCAAAAAAGAGTCATTTGACCGCTTGCCATGGCCGAACAAGATGCTATAACCCCGCTCGCTTCCGGGGCGCACCAAAGCCCCGCGGTTCTTTTTTCGAAAAGCACCATCGTAAGCAGGTTAGCCCAGGTAGCTCAGTTGGTAGAGCAGCGGATTGAAAATCCGCGTGTCACTGGTTCGATTCCGGTCCTGGGCACCACTCAATTCCCTAAAACTAATCTCCATGCACAGTATTGGATAGCGGGCCCAGAAGCTGGCCAACAAACCCCCCGCATTAGAAGCTAATGCCGCCCTTTCGTTGTCTTCGCCAGCATCTCGCTCAGAGTTGCCGCCGAAAGCATGGATTCGGCCAGAAGCTTCTTGAGCTTCTGGTTCTCTTCCTCCAGGGCTCTTAACCTTCTGGCATGGAGACCGACATTTCCGGGCTGCAGGGATTGCCACCGATAGAAGGTCGGCTCGCTGATGCCATATCGGTGGCAAACATCGGCCACCGTCACGCCGGCCTGGTGCTCCTTCAGAATGCCCGTAATCTGGTCGTCGTCAAATTTTCGCTTGCCCATCACCGCTTCAGTCCTCACGAAATGCTCTGTTGAAACTGTCGAGAAGCGGTCTGAGAGCATAGAGCGCAACGCTGCTTTTGCCGGTTTCGATCAGTGTTTGTGCGGGCATGCCCGCGACCAGTTCGACATCACGCATTTTCGCCAGCCGCTCGTCCGTTACGCGAATTGTCGCGGCAAAGTAGGGTTGGCCGCTCTGCGTATCGGTGAGGCGGTCGGCGGACACATACTCGACCCGACCTTTCAGCAGTGGAACGCGCCGCTGATTGTATGGAAGAAGGTGCACCTGTGCCTCCAGCCCCGCATGGACAAGATTGATGTCCTCCGGTCTGACATGGGCAGACACGATCAGCCGATCGGAGCGTGGCAGAAGATCGACGAGTGGTTCGCCCGCGCCGATCACCCCGCCTGATGTGTGGATGCGCAGGTTCATGATCGTGCCATCTTCGGGAGCCCGGATATCGGTCCTTGAAAGCTGGTCGTCGATCGCCCGCAAGCGCTCGCGCAATTGCATGATCCGGCTTTCCGTATCGCGCATGCCCAGGGCGACTTCGCTCAACCGGTCGCTGTCAAGCTTTGCGAGATCGACCTGCGACTCGCTGATCACTTGGTAGGCGCGAGCGATCTGTGCCTCGACTTGGCCCTGCTGGCCGTCAAGGTCTGCTTTTTCGCGCTCGAGGTTGAGAAGCCTGCTCCTTCGCTCCAGTCCCTTGGCAGTGAGGACCGTAACCTGATCCAGTTCTTCCTGCGAGATTGCCGCTCTGTCGCCCAGTGCCGCCTTCTGGGCGCCAAGTCCGACGATTTCCTGCCGCACCTGCGCGATTTTTTCATTGCCGATCTGAATTTCCGCCTGCATGACCCGGCGGCGGGCCTCGAAGATTTTCTGTTGCCCTGTCAGAATCGCGCTGACCGAAGGATATTTGTCCATGGCTGCGCTGAGATCCTCGGGATAGGCGACATGGTCGCTGCCCGTCTGCTCCGCAACCAGGCGGGCGCGGCTTCCTTCCGCGTCCCAAAGCTGCCCTTGGATGCTGTCGCGCTCCGAGCGGGACTTGGTGTCGTCGAGTTCTATCACGATTTGCCCGGCCATCACCGTATCGCCGTTCCTGACGAGGATCCGCCGCACAATTCCGCCTTCCAGATGCTGGATGGTCTTGCGGCTGGTCTCCGGTTCGATGACGCCCGATGCGACCGCAGCGCTGTGCAGCGGTGCCAGAGCCGACCAGATTGCCAATCCGACGACAAAGACGAGGATCAGCAAGTTCCCCGTCCAAACGACGCCTCTGAGCACCGGCATGGGCGAAGGGGCGGCGGGTCCGCGCTGTTTCTGTTCGATCACCGGCGAATAAGCCGTCCGTTGCCTGGCTGTCGCTGTCGATCGTTGAGCGAAGCGCTGGTCCATCCTTGACGAATTCGAAAATCTCGCCGGCGGCGCGTCCAGTGGAACAAGGGTCATGGCAACGTCCCTCCCTAGGTTCCCGTTCGAGCCGGTGGTTGAAGATACGTTTCATAAATCCGCTCGCTGTCGCCGAAGGCAGCCACCGTCCCGTTACGCATGATGGCAATCTTGTTGGTGACCGGCAGGATTCCCATCCGGTGCGTTATGACAACGACGGTCATCCCCCTGGATCTCATGCGCTCGATTGCCGTGAACAGCATGCGTTCGCCGTCATAATCCAGGCTCGAATTCGGATCGTCGAGAACGATAAGAGACGGATTTCCATAGGCCGCCCGTGCCAGTCCCAGTTGTTGGCGCTGAGCCCGAAGGAGCAGATTTCCCCCTTCACCGATATCGGTCTCGTAGCCCTGCGGCAGCCGCATGATCGCGTCGTGCAATCCAACCAGCTTTGCGGCGTCGATCGCCTTGCCGGGATCTCCTCCGTCCAGCCGGCCGATCACATCCTTGATTGCTCCGCCGAAGAGTTCGATATCCTGCGGCAGGTATCCGACGTGGCAGGTCCCCCCGCAAAGGCGCAGAGCCGAGATATCGACCCCGCCGAGAAGCGCATATCCGCTCGTTGCCGGCACAACGCCTGCCATGATGCGGCCCAGTGTCGATTTTCCCGATCCCGACGGACCGATGAGCGCAATGCAATCGCCAGGTGCCAGGCGCAATGTGATATCGGACAATATCGGCCGATCGGCGAATGGCTTGATATAGCTGACATTATCGAGAAGCAGGCCATTGGGTTCCGGCGGCGGCACCATGCGGGCATCGCAGTCCGATGCAATTGTTATCAGCATTCTGTTCAAGCGATTGAAGGCATTGCGCGCAAACATAAAGGAGCGCCATGCTCCTATTGCGCCCTCGATAGGGGCGAGCCCGCGCCCGAGCAGCAGGCTCGCAACGAAGATGATTCCGGGACTGCCGCTGTTGACGAGCACCAGCCAGGTCGCCGATCCCATCATCAGGATCTGCGCCAATGTGCGGATCGATTTGGAGAAACCAAGGATGATCTCCGTGCGATGCATCGCGATGTCCTGGGCCCTTCTTGCCATTTCCGCATCGCGATAGACGATCAGCGCTGCGCCGTCCTGCATGCCCATGGCCCGGATCACTTCGATGTTTTTCAGCGCGGTCGCAAATCGCAGATAGCTCCGCGAAAGGGCAAGATTGGCGTGAGCAAGCGGCGCTCGCGTCGCCAGTTCCGTCACCAACGCAAACAGCAGCAGCGCCACTGCGCAGAAAAGACCGATGGTCCCAAGCAGCGGGTGAACAAGGAAGAGCAAAAGCAGGAATACCGGCGCCCAGGGAACGTCGAATAAAAGCGAGCTGGCCGGTGAATCGAGGAACTGGCGCAATGCGGCGAGATCCCTGTAGCACTCTGAGGCGGCTCCCGTATCGGCGCGAGCGGCATATTCGAACGATGCGGTGAGCACCATGGGTCGTAGCCTGTGGTCCAGCCAGCTGCCGATGCGCGAAAGAGCTGCCCTGCGCACGATATCCAGCGTTGACCCGACCAACACGGCGATGGCGATGATCATCGTCAGCATCAGCAGCGTGTCGGTGCTTCGGCTCGATAGGACCCGATCGTAGATCTGCAGGAGATAGATGGAAGGCGTGAGAAGAAAGAGATTATAGCCGCAGCTGTAAAGGAAGACCAACCCGAAGGCCCCGGCACAAGCTCGGAGCGCAACAACGAGCTGTGTCGGTGGTCGCGGCGGTTTTATGGAAATTGTTGTCATTATCAGATCTCGCTGCACTTGATACTGACAAGAAGAGGCTGCTTACCTTGAGGGCCGCCGGCCGAAACCAGCGGCCCTTGATGTCTGAGTTCAGGAGCCGAGATGGTCGACGTCGATATGGCCGAAGGCGTTGATGAAGTGATCGAGAGAATTGGTCACCGTCGTCGTTTCGGGATCCGTGTGGACCAATGCCGACGAGATATCGCCGCCATGCGCCATGTTTCCGTTGCCGCCGTTGCCGCCGACACCGGCGAGGATGGTGGCATGCTGATCGGCCATAAGCTGCGTATATTGTGTCGCGGTCGTCGCCGCAGCCACTGCAGCCGTGTCGCCGCCGCTTGAGTTTCCTTGACTGCCGTTCGAGTTGGAATCTCCGCCCGCGCCGCCGTCGCCGTGGTTCGAGATTCTCGCCAGGAAGCCGTTCTGGGCCTCGGTAAAGCCACCGGATCCGCCATGACCGGCGTCCCAATCGGCCGTCTGCCAAACGTGATCGCCGTTGTGCACATCGGTAGTGGCCCCATAGACCTTTTGCACGGGATCGACATATGCAATCGGGTTGTAGTTGATGTTGCCATCGTTGTGGCCATCACCACCGTTGCCGGCATTCGCGTCACCCGCATCCGGATGGCTGAGATGAATCGTGTCGGATATTTGTGGAATAGGCATTGATTCACTCCTTCTACTTGGTTTCGTGCGTGTTCGTTTTTACGGCGTCCCCCTGCGGCGTGCATTCCAGCATGTCACCGCAGCCAATACGACCGCGGACGAATATTGCCTGTGATTTAAACTTCGAACTACCTAGATATTCGGCGACATTCATTCGGATGTATTCTTGATGTGGTGGAGCGTTATTTGGATTGGTGTTCGGTGATTTGGCGCGGGGCGGCATGGTCATGATCATCTTCGACCTCGCCGAAGCGACGCCAGGCCCCTTAATTCAAAGGCCGATTAAGTGCTTGCAACTGGCCCAACGGGCGTTGTGGCCATGACAGCCAAACGGCTACAGAACTAGCCGAGTGGATGTAGACGAATTGCAGGCTCTGCTTTTCCGAGGTTCAGATGCACAATGCCTGAACAATTCAGACTGCATGGCGCCGCATGCTCGGTGGACATGCGGTTGACCGCGAACGGAGACGGTAATGGCGGAACCTCGTCCCTTATTGGAAGACCTGCCCAAAACAGGCACCGATCAACACCTCGCCTCCAATGTGGCTGCGGGGCATCTGGCACTGGTGCCAACCTGGCTTCCATTGGATGTCGCTTCCGGTCCAAGTCATAATTCAGCCGGGAGCGGTGGTGACGGGATAAGCGAAGGCGTGATCAGCAGCAATGCGTTGGCCGTCTTCATGCCGTCCAATGCGGCTATTGCGGGACCTCATTCGGCTGCCGACGCTTTCCAGGGCAACGATGCGCTCATCAATCAGCATCCCACCGAAATGGCCGGGATCGGCGGGAATGGTGGAAGCGGCAATGTTGCCATCGGCAGCGGCGATGGTGCCAGTCATGCCGGCACCGGCGGCAACGGGCTGTTTTATGGCGGACTGGTCAGCACCGAAGTTGCAGTCTTTGCCCCCGTCAATACTGCTGTGGCTGCCGGCCCCGGCGCGGAGGCTCACGCCGAGCAATCGAACAACGCAATGTTCCTGCAGGGCGCAACGCAGATGGGGGGCATAGGCGGCTCCGGCGGAGACCATAATGTCGCGACCCATGGCTCGTCGATGAGCCCGGGAACAGCGCTGACATTGACAGGCGACTATTATGCGGGCCACGGCGGCGATGGATATTTCGTCGGCAGCATGGTCGACGTGAGCATAGCCATTTTCTCGCCGATCAACATCGCCATCGGCGCCGCGGGCGGCTCGGCGGAGGCTCATCAGACAAACAACGTCATTTTCGATCAGGGCACTGTGCAGATCGCAGGCATGGGCGGTAATGGCGGCGGCTTCAACCTGTCGTCGGACACGATTTTTACCGGCAACCATGCGGGTGGCGGTGGCGGCGACGGATCGTCGACCGGCGCCATGGTCGACGTCAATTTCGGTTATTTCCATCCTATCAACATTGCCGTTCCCGCCGGTGGGACGGCGGACGCCCAACAGATCGATCATGTTCTCTATGATCAGCATGCGCTTCAGCTGGCCGGCATTGCGGGCCACGGCGGAGAGGGTAACCTCACGGACGCCCACTCGGCGCTCGTCGACGATATTCTGACTTTCATGCATAGCTAAAGCATGATGCCGAAAAGCGTGAGCGGTTTTCCCAGGCAAAGCGCGAAGCGCTTTTGCCGGTAGTTGCGTGAAATAATAGACTCCCCACTCGTATCGCGCGGGCTCAACTGCACGAGATTGTTCTTAGTGCCGTTTTTTCAAGCCATATGTTGAATCGCTTCCTCCGCCCGGTTTTCGACAGAAATACCGACCATTCCCCATGACCATATCGGCATTGTCGGCGCCGGCGCGGTTCCTGAATGAGAAACGATGCCTGCTGGTATTCATGCGTCATTAGAGCGCAGTTTTCAGTAATCAAAAAGGGTAGTCGGCGAACTCAGGCTTTTGTTGCTTTTGGCGTTTGTCGTTTTGCTGTCGAGGTCTGCGACTGCTATGAATTGAGAGAGAAATAAAGCTGCATCGATCGGTGGCTCCTTATATCCAGCAGCTTTTTGCTTAATAGGTCTATAGCAGATCGGTTGGCTTTTCAGCCTTTGGAAGCTTTGTTGACCCGCTTGCCGTACGTGAATTCGGCGAAGGTTGGAAAGTCTTCAGTGACAAGTCGAATCACCGGATCACGATGAACAAGCATTTCAATGTGCTCTGCGAACTAAATTATCTTCCACGCAATCTCATAGACTATAAGAATTATCATGAGAGGTCTGAATATTAATATCCGCAATACACTCGCTTTTTCTCATGACATGTAGTGAGAACAGGCATAATATGAACAGCTGTTGGGTTGCACATCTTCTGGGGAGCACGCGAGTGTCCGACAGTGCTGGAATAAAGCGCCGGCGCAATGCACCAACTGTGATCATTATTGAGCATTCTACGCTGGCGCGCACTACCGTGGTGAAGCTTCTTGAGCGTGAACTCACCGGGTGGAACTTTATCGATTTGATCTCGACCGAGAGTCTCGATCGGGCGCTTGGAGCCGAGGTGCGTTTGATCGCATTGGATCTGGCGGGCAGAGGTGTTGAGAGCGCCAGCCTGCGGGATGATCTCGCCGCAATCGCCGCACGTTTTCCTGAGGCTCCTATCACGTTGCTCTCAAGTACGGATGACGCGATCATCGCCCGTCAGGCGCTCAAGATCGGCATTCGCGGCTTTTTCTCGACTTCACTACCCATCGACATTGCTCTTGCCGGTCTTCGTCTCGTCCTGGCAGGAGGAACATTTTTCCCACAGCTTTTGGGGGCTGTCACAAACGGCTCAAACGAGCATAGTCCGGCCAGAAACGAGGCCGAAAAAAGCTTGGATGAGAGGACACAGTACTTGGCGCTTGCCGAGTTCACTCCCCGCGAAGCGGATGTCCTCGCAGAGTTGCAATCCGGCTGTTCAAATAAGGTCATTGCAGGCAAACTCAATTTGTCGGGGCATACGGTGAAGATGCATCTGCAACACATCATGCGAAAGCTGCAGGCGCAGAACCGTACTGAAGTGGTTGCCCGCTTGATCCAAAGAGCCGCAAGCGGGCCTGACGCCTCGCCGAGTTAGGCGGTGGATCAGTAGGACCGCCCGCGCGGCAGCTGGTGGTGCATCGAGGGGAGTCTTCATGTCAGCTGGTTTTATTTCGTGAATCCATGATGGGAACCGCGAGTCCGGCCGTCCGTTACTTTAGCGAACGGAGGACATGGACATGCGCAAGAAAAAGGCCATCGTCGAGGCGGCGCTCGAGTCCGAATATGAGCGCCAGCCGCTGGGGATCATGAATACGGATCAAGCGCTCGAGCTTGAGGATTCCGACGGTCTTGTTTTCAGTCACCCGTATAAAGAGGCCGGCGTGACGGATCATTTTGTCGATCAGGATCAATTGCGCCGATTGGTGCAGTAGATCTTTTGCGCGTTTGGAAAGACGCGACGCTGTCGACTTCACGCAATCATGAAGCCGCCGTCCACCGGCATCGATATCCCGTTCACCATCGCAGCCTGATCTGAGAGCAGGAAAAGAACGACGTCGGCAATATCGCTCGGCTCGGCGAAGCGGCCGACCGGAATGCGCTGCTTCATCCCGGCGGCCTTGTCGGGATCGCTCCATGCCTTCACCGCCATTGGCGTCAACGTCACCGTCGGGTGCACGCCGTTCGCGCGGATGCCGTGCGGCCCAAGTTCCTTTGCCATGACACGCGTCAAGCCGTCCAATCCACCCTTCGACGCACAATATGCAGCGTGGTCGGGGATGCCGATAAACGACGCGACCGACGAGACGTTGACGATGGCGCCCTTGCGGCCCTCCTTGATCAGGAGGCGGGCATATTCCTGCGCCACGATCATCGGCGCACGTGTGTTGACCGCCATAAGACGGTCGAATGCTTCGACTGTCGTCTCCAGGAACGGCTGCAATTCGGTCGTGCCGGCGCAGTTGACGAGGAAATCCGCCGGCAGGGCCGCAATCGCCGCCGCCCTGGTCGCATCGGCGTCGGCGAGATCGACCTGGATGGCGCGGCAGCCGGCTTCCTCTCGCAGGGCGTCGACGTCGGCGGCACTGCGGGTGAGGGCAACGACACCAGCACCCCGCTCGACGAGCATCCGGGCAATTTCGCGTCCGATGCCCTTTCCCGCTCCGGTAACGATGACGGTCTTTCCATTGAAGTCCATGGTTGCCTCCTTACAGTCTCTGGCCCGTTTCCCGATCGAAGATATGTGCACGGCGGGGATCGATGTGGAAATAAACCGTCCGTCCGGGATCTACCTCGATACGCTCACGGATCAAGGCGTCGATCGGCACACCTTGCGTACGGCCGAAGATCAATGTCTCCGAACCCGTGGGCTCGAACACCGATACCTCAACCGGAACGCCATCGTCGCCGATCGTGATATGCTCCGGTCTTATGCCATAGGTCACGGCTCTTCCGTCATCCGCATTGGTTTTGTCCAGGGGCAGGGCGACGCCCTGGTCGGTGACGACGACTTTCCGGCCGTCGCGTGTCGCGACACGGCCCTGAAGGAAGTTCATCGATGGGCTGCCGATGAAGCCGGCGACGAAGAGGTTGACCGGGAAGTCGTAAAGATCGAGAGGCTTGCCGATCTGCTCGACCCTGCCGTCGCGCATCACCACGATCTTGTTGGCCATCGTCATCGCCTCGATCTGATCGTGGGTGACGTAGACCGTCGTGGTCTTCAGCCGCTGGTGAAGCTCCTTGATTTCAACGCGCATGGTGACGCGAAGTTTGGCGTCGAGATTGGACAACGGTTCGTCGAACAGGAAGACCTTCGGATCGCGGACGATGGCGCGGCCCATCGCCACGCGTTGACGCTGCCCGCCCGACAATTGCTTCGGATAGCGGTCGAGATAACGTGTCAGGTCGAGGATCTCGGCCGCCCTGCCAACCTTCTCGGCGATCTCGGCCTTGGACCGCTTGGCCATCTTCAGCGGAAAGCCCATGTTCTCGGCCACCGTCTTATGGGGGTAGAGCGCGTAGCTCTGGAAGACCATCGCAATGTCGCGCTCCTTCGGCGGAGCGTTGGTGACGACACGGCCGCCGATCCGGATGTCGCCGCTGCTGACGGTCTCGAGACCGGCGATCATCCGCAGCAGGGTAGACTTGCCACATCCGGAGGGGCCGACCAGCACGACGAATTCGCCGTCCTCGATGTCGACGCTGACGCCGTGCATGACCTGAAGCGCGCCATACTTCTTGGTGACGTCGCTAACCTGTACGTTTGCCAATGTCGTTCCTCCCTAAAGCTGCACGGCTTCGTGTCCTTGTGGTGTTCCTCATCGGCTCATCCCTTCCAGACGACGTAGACGCCGAGGACTGCCGAAATTGCCGCCGCGAACCATACCGAAGGCCCGAACGGCTCGATGAACCGCATCCAGAACAGCGAGAGCGCGACCCAGATCACCACCGAGATGAAGAGCCGGTCGAACCAATTCGTTTCGATCGGCAGAAATCCCGGCTTGCGTTCGTTGTTTCCTGATCGAGACGTCATGGCTTCATCCTTTCACCGCACCGAAGGTCAGGCCGGCAACGATGTGACGTTGCACCACTGAAAAGACGATGAGCGCCGGAACCAATGTCAGCATCGAGATCGCGGCCATGATGCCCCAGGCCGTGCCTGTGGTCGTCACGTATTCCGACAGGCCGGTGGTCAGTGTCCGCGCATTGAAGTTGGTGAGGGTCGCCGCCAGCAGGTATTCATTCCACGCAAATACCCAGGTCAGGATCAGCGTCACTGCAAGTCCGGGCCGCGCTAAGGGAAAGACGATGTCGTAGAGGACGGTCCATGGGCTGGCGCCGTCCATATAGGCCGCCTCGTCCAACTCCTTCGGAATTCCTTCGACGGTCGGGCGCAGCGTCCAGATGGCGAAGGGAAGGTTGAAGGAGCAGTAGACCAGGATCATGCCCATCCGGGAATCGGCGAGCGAGAAGTCGCCGATCTTGTAGACCTGCGTCAGCAGCAGGAAAAGCGGCAGCAGGAAGACCGCCGGCGGCGCCATGCGGTTGGTGATCGTCCAGAAGAAGATGCTTTCCTTGCCCGCGAGGTCGAAGCGTGTCAGCGCGTAGCAGGCAAAAAAGCCGAGCGTCGTTACCAGCAGCGCATTGCCTGACGAAATGATCATCGAGTTGAGCATGTATCCGCGCAAGGTCGGATTTGTCAGTACGTCCTGATAGTTCTTCCAGAAGAAGCTGCGGAGAACGACATCGGGCGTCGAGAACAGGTCGAAGGGCTGCTTCACCGATATCACGAACAGCCAATAGATCGGGAAAAGCGTCGCGAGGCTTATCAAGGTCCAAAGGACGACCGGAAGCCAGGGGGTCTGAGTCTTCATTACCTCAACCTCTCTTCACGCGGGGCGCAATCAGGCCGACGTAGAGCAGCCAGCAGACGACGATGGTGAGGTAAAGGACGATGACGGAGATCGCCGAACCGTAGCCGTAATTCGTCTTGGGGAAGACTTCCTTGAAAATATGGACGCCGATGTAACGGGTCGATGAACCCGGGCCGCCTCCGGTCAGCATCAGCACCTCGTCGACGGTGCGCAGCGCGTCCATCAGCCTGATGAACACCGTGGCGAGCAAGGCCGGGCGGATCAAGGGGAGCGTGATGTGCCAGAAGATCTGGCTCTTGCCGGCGCCGTCAATCTGCGCCTGCTCGAACGGGTCTGACGGGAGCGAGACCAGTGCGGCGATCAGCGAGAGGGTGACGAGCGGCGTCCAGTGCCAGATGTCCATGATCACCGTCACGGTGAAGGCCGCGGCAGCACTCTGGCCGATGTTCAGATCGTAGCCGAACCAACTCCTGAGAAGATAGGGAATGATGCCGATCGACGGTGTGGTCATCAGCTTCCAGACGGAGCCGACGATGATCGGCGCCATGATCAGCGGCAGGGTGTGGATCGTGCGAAACACCGCTTTTCCAGGAAAATCCTTCAGCAGCGCCTGGGCGAGGATGTAGCCAAGGACCAGCTCCGAGACGACCGCGAAAAAGACGAATGTGAGGGTGATGCCGAGCGAGGCCAGGAATTGGGGATCGAAGACGAGCCGCCGATAATTGTCAGCCCAATTGAAGATCATGCCCGGATTGGCCGCGAACGGGTTCCATGCATGGAACGAGACCCAGAGGACGTAGATGAACGGAAAGATCCCGAACAGCCCCAGGATCACGATGGTCGGTGACAGCAACAGCCACCCGAGCTTCTGCGAATGCATCGCCTATCCCCCATTGAACGTTGTGTCGACGTCCGCCCCATCCAGGAAGCGAAAGATGACGGGTCGTAGGACACGACCCGTCAGTTGGGGAGGATGTTTATTTGCGATAGCCGAGCGATGTCAGTTCTTCTTCGGCCTTGGCCGCCATCTGGTCGAGGCCTTCATCGGCACCGATCTTGCCGGTCAGGATGTCGTAGAAGATCGGAGCGGTCGCTTCACGCACCTGCGCATGGAAGGGGTAGGGAGGAGCGCCGGCGAAGAGCTTGCCCTCATCTTTCAGCATGGTGTAGAAGCCGCCGAGCTTGATATCCATCTCCTTCACCTTCGGATCGTCGAACGTCGCCTTGTTGGTGATGCGTGGTGCGGCGATGGCCCAGTCGGGCTGCACTTCGTTCTGACCGATGAATTCGAGGAACAGCAGCGACGCTTCCTTGTTCTTCGAGGTGATCGGCACGCCGAAGGCGCCGCCATCGTAGTAACCGATGTAGCCCTTTCCGGCTTTCGCATCGTCCAACACGCCTGGCTCAAGCGGCGGCAGAGCGAATCCGACCTTTCCGACGACCTTCGACTGCGCGGCGTCGCTGGCAATCCACGCGGCATTCTCGCCGTAGATCAGCCCCTGGGCGACACGGCCGGCGGCAAAGGTCGTTGCGGTTTCCGTCCAGGTCGACTGGGTCGATTCCGGCGGTGCGATGTCGCGCAGGTGCAGCCAATATTTCAACGCGGCCTTTGCCTTGTCGCCGTTCATCGTGCCGCCGTGTTCGACCGTCGCCGCATAATTGTTCTTGGCGTCGATGCCCCAATTGTAGACGCCGAACGTCGGCACGATGGACTCGAAGAATTCATACCAGGACGCCGGATGGCCCGTATGGGCCTGAGCGGTCGTGCCCCAGAGCTCCATGCCGTTGTCCTTGCCGTACTTCGTGAAGAATTCGGCGATCTGAGTGTATTCCTCGTGGGTGGTCGCCGGCTTCAGGTCCTTGCCGGTTTCCTTCTTGAAGGCCTCCTTGATCTTCGGATCGTCGAAGAGGTCCTTGCGATAGAGATAGGTCTTCAGGAAGGCTTCCATCGGCGTGCCGAAGAGATCGCCGCTCGCATCCTTGAAGTAATCGGCGAAGCTGGTGAAGTTCGAGTCGTCGTAGGTTGGCGCCTTCAGGTCCGGCTGATCCTTCAGCGTCTTGTTGATGTCGACGAGGAAGTTCCTGGCCAGATAGGAGTAGATGATGTCCTGCTCGATATAGACCATGTCATAGATACCGGTCTTGGCTTCCATGTCCTTGATGGCCTTGTCGTACATCTGGTCCCAGGACGTCGTCTCGATTTCGACCTTGATGCCGGTCTTCTTTTCGAATTCCGGAGCGAGCACGTTCTTGATGTAGTTCGATGGCGGGGTGCTTTCGGTGACGCCGTGCAGTGTCACACCCTTGTATTTTGCGCCGGCGTCGGACCAGAAGTCAGCCCAAGCAGGCGAAGCGGTCGTCGCGAGGCCGAGCGTCAGCGCAAGCGCGCTAGCCTTCAAAGCATAGTGCATTTCCAATCCTCCCAGAGTGCAGCGAGATCATTTCGCCGGTGCTTTGTGTAGGCGAAAAAAATCGATAGCGCAATATTTGTTGTCTAAACATGCAAATAGATCGCCTATCCTATTGATTTTCGCGGGAACAAATTTCCCCGGCGACGTGAAAGCGACGGTTATGGGTATAAAATGCTGCATTGCAAAGAAATTTTGCGAAGCAACAAAAAGAGAGCGTCTTAATTTATTTGTTGTCTTGCCAAACTAAATGGCATAGCACTGGGCGAAATCACCGGCATATCGTGGAGGAAAAACCTATGCGTCGATTGGGTATTCATTCATTTGTATGGACAAACGGCCAAACGCAGGAAGGCCTGGAAATGGCCCTCAACAAGACGGCCGAACACGGATATCGCACCATCGAATTTGCCTATCTGCGCCCCGAGAAATTCAATCTCGATCGACTGGCAAAGCTTGCGCAGTCTCTCGATCTGGAGATTGGCGTGACCATGGGCCTGCCGCTCGACAAGGACGTGTCGAGCGAGGACGCCTCTGCGGTGTCCGCCGGCAGGCAGACGCTGGCGGACGCCGTTCGTGCGGTCCGCGATATCGGCGGCAACAAGCTCGGCGGAATTCTCTATTCCGCGCACACCAAGTACAATCGCCAGCCGACGAAGAAGGGATGGGACAACAGCGTCGCCGCGATCGCCGCAACCGGGGAAGTCGCCAGGCAGGCAAACGTCGACCTCGTGCTGGAGGTGGTCAACCGGTTCGAGACGAACCTGCTGAATACCACGGCGCAGGGGCTGAAGTTCATCTCCGAGACGGGATCGCAGCATGTTCGTCTTCATCTCGACACGTTCCACATGAACATCGAAGAAGCCAATCCGGCCGCCGCCATCCGCCTTGCCGGCGACAAGATCGGTTACTTCCACATCGGCGAAAGCAATCGCGGCTATCTCGGAGACGGCGTCATCAACTTCGATCTGATCTTCGACGCCCTGCTCGACATCGGCTACAACAGAGACGTGGTGTTCGAGAGCTTCTCGACGACGGTCGTCGATGAAGGCCTGTCACTTGCCTGCGCGATCTGGCGCGATACCTGGGAGGATAATGATTTGCTTGCGGCGCATGCGAAGCGCTACATCGAGCTGAAATATGACGAGGCCAAGCGTCGCCGCGCCACAAGCGCGCGGCCCTGATTATCCTTCTGACAGCCTGTTCCAGTCGTGTAAGGGTTGGGCGACTTGGAGGGAACTGAAATATGAACGACACCGTCTCCATCGGAAGTTCGCCGCGCAGGATCCGGCAGAACAATATCGTCGCCGCCTTGCAGACGATCTACGCCCACCGACGCCTCAGCCGGGCCGACCTCGCCCGCAAGCTCGGCATGAACCGCTCATCCTCGGGAGAGATCGTCGCCGAACTGACGGAGGGTGGGTTCGTTCAGGAGTCGGAGGAGAGCGGCAAGCAGCGCCTGGAGCATTCCCGCGCCGGTCGTCCCGGCATCATGCTCGAACTGGTTCCCGATGCTGCATTTTTCGTCGGGATCGAGATCGGCGTTGAACATATATCGGCTGTGGTTGTCGATCTCTCCGCCGAGGTTCGGGCATGCCGGAAAATGGCGTTCGACACACCGTCTTCGACGGTGGAGGAGGCCGTGGCGCAGGGTATCGAATTGATTATCGGCGCCATGGCGAAGAGGATGATCGACAGGTGCAAAGGCTTGGGCCTATCGACACCATCCCACGTCCGCCCGGATGGATTTGTCACGCTGGCGCCGATCATCGGCTGGCGAGACGTGCCGTTGAAGGAGATTGCGCGGTCAGCCTTCCCGTCCGCCGTGCCGATTGCGGTCGAAAACGATGCCAATGCGTTTGCGATCGGCGACAGCTATCGTCACGGCGTCGCAGGGGTGACCCTGTTCCTGCTGATGGAAACCGGCGTCGGCGGCGGCATCATGATCGATGGCAAGCTGTTTCGTGGCGGCCATGGTCTGGCGGGAGAAATCGGCCACACCCTGGTACCGGGAAGCGGCGGTCACAAGCTCGAACAGCTGATCGGTCGCGAGGTGCTCATCGGGCAGTATCGCGAGGCTATTGGACGCGACGACGCGGATCTTCAGGATTTTCTTGGCGACGTTCGTGATCGCGTCCCGGCCGCGGTCAATATCGCCGAAGCCTGGTCGCGCCATCTCGCCTATGCATTGCTGCAGGCCTGTCGTCTGCTCGACCCGGACAGGATCGTCCTCGGCGGCTCCGTGGCATCCCTCTACCCGATGGTGGCTGCCCGCGTGGCGGTCCATATGTCGGAAGGCCAGAACATCGCTTTCCCCACGCCGGAGATCGTCGTGGACGACGATGCCGAGTTTCGTTCCGCCTTCGGGGCGGCATGCATGTTGCACCAGCGCTTTCTGTCGCTGGAAAGCGAGGAGTTCGGCAGCGAGGACGGCGCGCCGGTCCCATCGGCGATGAGTTAACGACAACAGGGATCGAAAGCAGGATTGCAAATGGCTTCAATACTGGCTCCGGACGCGCTTGGTCCCACGGTTTGCGTGGGGGAGATCCTGGTGGAGATCGTCGCCACGACGGTTGGAGACGGGTTCCTCGAAGCCCAGCCGCTCGTCGGTCCGTTTGCGAGCGGAGCGCCGGCGATCTTCATTTCGCAGTGCGGCCGCCTCGGCGGTCAGGCGGCAATGGTCGGCGCCGTCGGCGATGACGATTTCGGCCGCGTCAATACCGATCGCCTCAAACGCGACGGCGTCGATATCTCGGCCATTTCGATCGATCCGGATTACCCGACGGGAAGCGCTTTCGTTCGCTACCGGAAGGACGGCTCCAGAGATTTCGTCTACAACATCGCCACCTCCGCAGCCGCGCGCTTCGGCTGGTCTGAATTGGTCGGCAATCTGATCAACCGGAGCGGACATCTGCACGTGATGGGCTCCGCCCTGTCGGTTCCGAGTGCGCGCGCGGTGATCGACAAGGCGGTCGATATCGTCAAGGCGCGCGGTGGAACGCTCTCGGTCGATCCGAACCTTCGCAAGGAGCTGAAACTGGACGAGGACACCGAGCGCCGGTTTTCCAAGCTTGTCGCCGCCGCCGATCTGCTTCTGCCGTCCGGAGAGGAGCTTGAGCGTGCCGCGGGTGTCGAAGGCGAGGCGGAAGCGATCCGGCACCTGTTCGAGATGGGCGTCAAAGAGATCGTGCTGAAGCGCGGAGCCGGCGGCGCGACCTGCTTCGCCAGCGGCGGAGACCGCATCGACGCTCCCGCCTTCGTCGTTCAGGAGATCGACCCTACGGGCGCCGGCGACTGCTTCGGCGGTGCCTATCTCACCTGCCGGCGGCTCGGAATGTCTCCAAAGCAGGCTCTGACCTATGCCTCGGCCGCCGGCGCCCGCAACGTCACGGTGCTGGGCCCGATGGAAGGTGCGGGCAGCCGCCGGGAACTCGATGCATTCATCGCGTCAACGGAAAGGCGGCCGTGATGGAGGTGTATCTCAACGAACTGGCGAGGCTCAGGATCGAAGGCCAGCCGAGAGGCGTCACCTCCGTATGCTCCGCCCATCCGATCGTGCTGCGCGCCGCGCTGCGGCATGGGCGGCAACAGGAAAGCACCGTGCTGATCGAAGCGACCTGCAACCAGGTCAATCACCTCGGCGGCTATACCGGCATGACGCCGAGCGATTTCGCCTCTCTCGTCATGAAGATCGCGGTGGAGGAGGGGTGCCCGGAAAAACTGATCGTTCTCGGCGGCGACCACCTCGGCCCCAATCCCTGGCGCGACCGGCCGGCGGAAGAGGCCATGGCCGAGGCGGAGAAGATGGTGGCCGCCTATGTCGACGCCGGATTCCGCAAGATTCATCTCGACGCCTCGATGGGCTGCAAGGGCGAGCCGACGGCGCTCGACGACGAAACCACCGCCCATCGCGCCGCCCGGCTTGCCGCGGTCGCCGAGGCTTCGGCGAGGAAGACCGGCGGCGCAATGCCGGTTTACGTCATCGGCACCGAAGTGCCGCCGCCCGGCGGGGCCGATCATGCCCTGACGACGATCGAGCCGACCGCTGCCGCGGCGGCGCTAAAAACGATCGACGTCCACCGTCGGATTTTTGCGGAGGCAGGACTCGGGCAAGCGTTTGGACGGGCGATCGGGCTGGTCGTTCAGCCGGGTGTCGAGTTCGGCAATCAGAATGTCATCTTCTACGACCGCAGCAAGATAGACGGCCTGAAATCGGTGCTCATCGACGCGCCGCAATTCGTGTTCGAGGCTCACTCGACGGATTATCAGCGGACCAGGCCGTTGACCGCGCTGGTGAAGGACGGGTTCCCCATTCTGAAGGTCGGCCCCGAGTTGACCTTCGTTTTGCGCGAGGCGCTCTATGCGCTCGACGCGATCGCTTCGGACCTCTTGCCCGACTACGGTCAGCGTCCGCTCTATGCGGCGATGGAAGCCCTGATGCTCGATCAGCCAAGCAATTGGAGCCGCCATTACCACGGGACAAAAGCCGAGATGCGTTGGTTGCGGCATTATTCGCTGTCTGACCGCATCCGCTATTATTGGGCGTCGGCTGAAGCGCAGGATGCCGTCCGGCGCCTGTGCGGGGCGCTTCGAGGGCAATCCGTCCCGCTGCCATTGTTTTGGCAGCATATGCCGGCCGCGCAGGGTTTTGCAGATGCGCCGCTCGATCCGGATGAGGTTTTGATCTGGAGAGTGACGAACAGTCTCGCCGACTATCACGCCGCCTGCGGCGTCGGGAAGAATTAGCAATCAGGATCAAGCAGGAGGAGAAATCGATGCAGGAATTGAATGGGAAGATCGCCGCGGTCACGGGTGCGGCGTCCGGCATAGGATTGGCCTCGACGGAGGCAATGCTCGCCGCGGGCGCGACGGTCGTGCTGGTGGACCGGGATGAGAAGGCCCTTGAGACGGTTTGCAGCCGGCTTGGCGAGCGCGCTATTCCGCTCGTGATCAACCTGCTCAATCCGAACGAGTGCGCCGGACTGCTTGAGGGCGTCCTGGCGAAGACGGGCAAACTCGATATCCTGCATGCCAATGCCGGCACTTATATCGGCGGCGACCTTGTGGAAACCGACCTCGATACGATCGATCGGATGCTCAATCTCAACGTCAATGTCGTCATCAAGAACGTTCACAATGTCATTCCTCACATGATCGACCGGGGCACTGGCGACATTGTCGTCACCAGCTCCGTCGCTGGACATTCGGCGATCCCCTGGGAACCGGTCTATTCCTCGTCGAAATGGGCGATGACCTGCTTTGTCCAGACGATGCGCCGCCAGCTTCTGAAAAACGGCATTCGCGTCGGATCGGTGTCGCCAGGGCCGGTGATCAGCGCTCTGCTCGCGGATTGGCCGGAGGAAAACCTTCGCAAGGCCAAGGAGGCCGGCGCTTTGATCGAACCCAAGGAGGTTGCCGACGCGATCATCTTCATGCTGACCCGGCCGCGCAACGTCACCATCCGCGATATCGTGGTCCTCCCCAGCGCATTCGACATCTGAAGGAGCCTGATATGAGCTACCAGGAGAAATTTCGCCTCGATGGCGAACGTGCGGTGGTCACGGGGGGAGGGCGTGCGATCGGGCTGTGCTGCACCGAGGCGCTGGCGGAGGCGGGCGCCGCGGTCGTCGTCATCGAACGCAGCGAGGCCGACGCCCGGCAAGCGCTTGCGCTGCGCGATAAGGGCTACGATATCGAAGTCCGGGTGGGCGACGTCACCGACGCCGGCCGAATGGACGCAATCGCCAATGAGCTTGCCGGCGGAGCCCGGCCGGCGACGATCCTCGTCAACAATGCCGGGATCGGCCAGAACGGCATCGCGGCGGAGGATCTCACCGACGCCGATTGGCTGCGCATGATGGACGTCAATCTCAACGGCGTCTTCTGGTGCTCGCGCGCCTTCGGTCGTCACATGATCTCGATGAAGCGCGGCGCCATCGTCAACCTCGGCTCGATGTCGGGGCACATCTGCAACCGGCCGCAGCCGCAGACGGCCTACAACGTCTCCAAGGCGGCAGTCCATCACCTCACGCGTTCGCTGGCCGCCGAATGGGCGCAGCACGGTATCAGGGTAAATGCCGTCGCGCCCACCTACATCGAGACACCGATGGTAGTGGCCGTCGAAGCCAATCGCGAGCGGATTCCAATCTGGCTTGCCGACACGCCGATGGGCAGGATGGGAACGCCGGAGGAGGTGGCAAGCGCGGTCCTCTTCCTCGCCTCGGGCGCAGCCAGCCTCATGACTGGCGCCATCGTCAACGTCGATGCAGGGTTCACCTGCTGGTAGCGCTTTCGGGACGAGGCGCGAGCAGCGCCTCGTCCGAATTGGAAAACTGTCTGCCGCGAAAATCAGCGGATATGGAAACGTTACCACATCTTGTTGACTCGCATTCCTGCCCGATTTATTTGAATGTGGAAACGTTGCCATATCAGGGAGGAGCTTGATGAAGTCCGCACGGTTGAACCGACTTTTCGGCGTGTCCGGAAATTGTTTTGACGTCGCTATCGATCACGGCATGTTCAATGAACGGACTTTCCTTGCCGGCATCGAGAACATGAAGACGGCCATCGAGGTGATCGCTGAGGCCGGCCCGGATGCCATTCAGCTTCCGCCGGGCACCGCACCCCTTCTGCAGGCCATTCCCGGAAAACATCGCCCGGCACTGGTGCTGCGCACCGATATCGCCAATATCTACGGCAATCCGCTTCCCTCTCAATTGTTTTCCGAAATGATCGACAGGGCGGTGGAACAGGGCGTTGCGTTGGATGCCGCCTGTGTCGTCGTCAATCTTCTGATGCTGCCGGACCAGCCGGAAGTCTACCGCGCCTGCGTGCGCAACGTGAACAGCCTGAAGCGCGAATGCGAGATCTACGGCATGCCGCTGATGGTCGAGCCGCTCGTCATGCAGGACAATTCCAAGGGCGCCTATATGGTCGATGGCGCGATCGACAAGATCCTGCCGCTCGTGCGCCAGGCGGCCGAACTCGGCGCCGACATCATCAAGGCCGACCCGTGCGACAATGTCGAGGAATATCATCGCGTGGTCGAAATCGCCCAGGGCCTGCCGGTGCTGGTGCGCGGCGGCGGCCGCGTTTCGGATCAGGAAATCCTGATCCGCACCAAGCAGTTGATGGAGCAGGGCGCCCGTGGCATCGTCTATGGCCGCAACGTCATTCAGCATCACAATCCCGGCGGCATGACGCAGGCCTTGATGGCGATCGTCCATGACAAGGCTTCCGTCGAGCAAGCCTCGCTGCATCTTGGCTGACGCGTCTGGGAGGACATGTCATGACGAAAATATTCCGCTTCGGCGTCATCGGCTGCGGTCTGATGGGACGCGAGTTCGCCAGCGCCGCGGCGCGCTGGCTGCATCTGGCCGATGTGAAGGCGCGACCCGAAATTGTCGCCGTCTGCGATACCAATGCGACGCTGCTCGACTGGTTCAAAGATCATGTGCCGACCGTTCGCCAGTTCACCGCCGACTATAAGGAGCTTCTGGCCAATCCCGAGGTCGATGCGGTCTATTGTGCCGTGCCGCACGTGCTGCACCAGCAATTCTATATCGACGTGCTGAAGGCCGGAAAGCATCTTCTCGGCGAAAAGCCCTTCGGCATGGACGCGGCTCAGAACCGGGAGATCATGGCGGTTCTCGCCGAGGACCCCGAACTGCTGGTCCGCTGTTCGTCGGAAATGCCGTTCTTCCCCGGCGCCCAGAAGGTCATCGCGCTCGCAAAAAGCGGTGAGATGGGCGAGATCCTCGAAGTCGAGGCAGGCTTCCTGCACTCTTCGGATATCGACCGGCAAAAACCGATCAACTGGAAGCGCATGGCCGAGATCAATGGCGACTATGGTTGCATGGGTGATCTCGGCATGCATGTGCTGCACGTACCGTTGCGTCTCGGCTGGCGCCCGACGACCCTGCATGCGCAATTGGTCAAAAAGGTCACCGAACGTCCCGACGGCAAGGGCGGCATGCTGCCCTGCACCACTTGGGACAATGCGACGATCAGCAGCCGCGTGCGCGCCGGGGATCAGGATTTTCCGATGGTCCTGAAAACCTGGCGCATCGCGCCCGGCGAATCCAATACCTGGTACATCCGCGTTCTCGGCATGAAGAAAAGCGCATTCTTCAGCACAAAGTCGCCGCGTCAGTGGCAGTGGATGGATTACAATGGCGGCGCGCAGGCTTGGAGCACCGAGGATCTCGGTTATGGCTCGCTGTTTCCCGCCATCACCGGCAAGATCTTCGAATTCGGTTTTGCCGACGCCATCCAGCAGATGTGGGCGGCCTTCGTCGATGAGCTTGCCGGCGGCAATGCGAACGGGTTCGGCTGTGCGACGCCGGCGGAAGCGCAGGCGCATCATGCGGTCCTGACGGCAGCTCTGAAATCCGGCCGCGAGGACGTCGTCGTGCCGGTCGAGTATGATGGGGCGTCTCTCTGATGCAGCGCTCGCAGATCAATGCCGCGTTGCAGCGAGCAAGCGCGACCCTTGAGCGCGGGCACTGGTCCCTGCCGGCATGGGGCTATTGGACGGCGGCGGATTTTGCCCTTCATCCCGAGGCAGCGGCCTATTTGCGCAGCCATCAACTCGGGTGGGATGTCACCGATTTCGGCTCGAACCGGTTTGCCGAATGCGGCCTCGTGCTGTTTTGCCTGCGCAATGGCATCGTTGATGTCGAGGGTGAACGGACCTATGCCGAAAAGCTGCTCTTCGTCGAGGAAGGGCAGGTCACGCCGACACACCGTCATGCGGCCAAGATGGAAGACATCATCAATCGCGCCGGCGGCGATCTCGTCATCGAATTCGCCGCCACCGATGCCGATGACCATGTGCTGAAGGATGATGTGACGGTTCCGGTCGACGGGCTGCCGCGCCTGCTCGCTGCATGGGAGCCGCTGGTTCTCCGGCCTGGCCAGAGCGTGACGATCCGCACCGGGCTTTACCACCGCTTTTACGGCAGGAAAGGCGGCGGACCTGTCCTTGTCGGCGAGGTCAGCCAGGTCAACGACGACAACAGCGACAATTTCTTTCTGGAGCCGATCGGGCGCTTTGCCGCGATCGAGGAGGACGAGCCGCCGCTCAGGCCCTTGTGGAACGAAGGGGGCGGCTGATGCGAACCGGGGAGGAGGTTCACCAGCGCGACAGTCGCAAGCAGGGCGGGATCGTTTGCGCCGGAAATTTCATTGTCGATCGCGTCCACACCCTGTCCTATTGGCCCGAACAGGGCAATCTCGCACATATTCTGCACCAGGATCTGGGCGTCGGAGGCGGGGCTGCCAATGTCGTCACCGATCTGGCCTCGCTGGGATTTCCCGGAAGACTGGCGGCGGCGGGATGCATCGGTGCCGATCCGGACGGAGAGATCGTCAAGGCCAGGCTTGCGATGGCCGGCGTCGATGTCGATGGTCTCACAGCGCTCGCCGACCGGGTGACGGCGCATACGCATGTGATGAATGTGCCCGGCCAGAACCGGACCTTCTTCTATCATGGCGGCGCCAACGATGCCGTCACGGACAGACTCATTTCACCCGCGACCTTCGCCAAGGCCGGCTATCGGCTGTTCTATCTCGGTTATCTCATGCTGTTGCCGGCTCTCGACCGAATTGGCTCAGATGGTCTTTCGGGCGCCTCGCGCCTGCTCGAAGCCGCGCGCCATGCCGGGCTTACGACCTGCGTCGATTTCGTCTCCAGTGAAGACCCGGAATTTGCGGCCAAGGTCGGCGTCGCTCTGCCCTTCTGCGACTTCCTGATTATCAACGAGATGGAGGCGGGTCGGGCAACCGGCACTATCGTTCGCGATGCGAAGGGAGAGTTGATCGAGGCGGAGCTTTTGAAGGCGGGCGAGCGCCTGCTTGCCGCAGGCGTCACCAAGGGAGCGATCATCCACGCGCCGGAGATCTGCCTCTGGTTCTCGCCCGGCGCTGCCCCGATCCTGACGCGGTCAAGAGCCGTCGATCCCCATGACATCGTCAGCACTGTCGGCGCGGGAGACGCCTTCTGCGCCGCCGTGCTCTACGGCCTGCATGAGGACTGGCCTGTCGAACATATCTGCGCCGTCGCCCACGCTGCGGCTGCGTATTGCCTGACGGGCGCGACGGCCACCGACGGCATCCCCGACATGTCTGTGCTTCTGCGGGATGCGAGGGAGACGAACCCGGAATCCGCTTAAGCCCATCGAAATCGCCTGAGAATCGGCGGTTCCGATCGCCATTCAGTCAAAAGGGAGGAGCAAACATGAAGCTATCCATTATGGCCACCGCGCACCGCACCTTTGCCGGTTTGGATGCGATCAGGGAGGCCGCGCGATGACATATACAGAAAGCACGCGGCTCTCCGGCAAGGTGGCATTGGTCACGGGAGGCGCCAGCGGCATTGGCAAAGCGGTCTGCGAACGCTTCGCCGCTGATGGCGCCAAGGTTGTCGTCGCAGATCTCGACGGTGAACGTTGCGCGCGGGTGGCGCAGGCGATCGGCGCTGATGCCTGGGGTGTGGAACTTGATGTGACCAGCCAGGACAGCATCGAAGAAGCCGTGCGCTTTGCCATCGCCGCCGCCGGTAATATCGACATCCTGGTCAACGCCGCCGGCATTTACGAGGTCGAGTCGATCCTGGAAATATCCCGGGAGCGGACAGCGAAGGTGTTTCAGGTCAATATCGAAGGTGTGATCTTCATGACACAGGCCGTTGCCCGGCACATGGTGGAGAGAGGCGCAGGTGGACGCATCATTAATTTCTCCTCCCAGGCAGGCCGTCGCGGCGAAGGACCGGCGGTGGCTTACTGCGCTTCCAAGGCGGCGGTCATCAGCATCACGCAAAGCTGCGCCCTGGAGCTGATCCGCTACGGCATCAACGTCAACGCCATCGCTCCCGGCGTCGTCGATACGCCGATGTGGGACGTCGTCGATGCAAAACTCGGCAGCCGGGAAGGTTTAAAGCCCGGCGAGGTGAAGGCCCGCGTGGCCGCCGCCGTCCCCGCCGGACGATTTGGTGCCGCTGAGGAACAGGCTGCCATGGCAGCCTTCCTGGCCGGGCCTGATGCAGCCTACATCGTGGCACAGTGCTACAATGTCGATGGCGGCAATGTCATGAGCTGAGCGCTTGAGCCGTGCCGGATGGCTTGGTCACTGCGAAGCAATCGAACTTGAGGTCTGGAGGAGTGGAATGAGGGCTGTACGCTTGGAGTCGATCGGGTCATTGACCATGCGCAGCGTCGAGAAACCGGCTGCCGGGCCTGGCGAGGTGCTTGTCCGGGTCGCGGCGGCAGGCATCTGCGGTTCCGATCGTCACATGTACAAGGGCGAATATCCGACGTCTATCCCCGTCACCATGGGCCACGAATTTTGCGGCATAGTGGAAGAGATCGGCGAGGGTGTCGCCCGGTTCACCGGCGGCGAACTGGTGACGGTCGACCCGAATATCGCCTGCGGCACCTGTTCGGCCTGTGCGCAGGCGCGGCCGAATCTATGCGAGAGCCTGACTGCAATCGGCGTGACGCGGGATGGCGGCTTTGCGGAATATGTCACGGTGCCGCAGGCGCAAGCCTTCCTGCTGCCGGCCGATCTCGATCCCGTTCACGGCGCTTTCTGTGAACCGCTGGCCTGCTGTATCCACGCCATCGACAAGGCAAAGATCCGTCCGGGCGACAGCGTCGCCATCCTCGGCGGCGGCGTGATCGGCCTCTTGATGGTGCAACTGGCCCGCCTGGCTGGGGCAGGGAAGGTCATTTTGATCACGCGCCAGCAAACGAGACGCCAAACCGCTCTGTGCCTGGGGGCCACCCACGCCTTTGACCCGGCCTCTTCGGACACGATCGCGTCTGTTCGGGAGGTCACCAAAGGCGGCGCAGACGTGGTCATCGAGTGCGCCGGCGTGAGCGACACGCTGCAAAGCGGTCTGAGGATGGCGCGGCGCGGCGGCACCTTTGTGCTTTTCGGGGTGACGCCGGCAGGTGTCGAGGTGCCGGTTCTGCCCTTCGATCTGCTGATCAATGAAATCGACATAAAGCCGGCCTACCTCAACCCCTTCACACATTCGCGCGCTGCGGCACTGGTGGCAAACGGGGCATTGGAACTGGACGCATTGATCACCAAAACCATAGGTCTCGAAGAGGTCGCCGACGTGGTCGGCAACGCGCCATCGCCGGGCGAGATCAAGGTGATCGTCCGGCCCTAAAGCGGGTTTTTTGCGCTGCGGACGGGGCCGGTGGAATCGCGCGTAATCAGCGTCACCGGCACTTTGACGATCGCCCCCTGTCGAGATCCGTCCGCTGTTTGCTGTTCTAAAATCAGCGCTTCCAGCAGCCGTGCTGCCTGCTGTCCGACATTGCGGATCGGCTGCGCGACGGTTGTCAGCCGTGGGAAGACGTAGGCTGCCTCCGGCAGGTCGTCGAAGCCGACGACCGAATAATCGTTCGGAACGGAAAATCCGCGGTCCTGGATCGCATGAATTGCCGCAATCGCCGAAATATCGGTGGTGCCGATGATCGCGGTGATTTCAGGCCGAGACGCCAGCAATTCGTGCGCCAGCCGGTAGGTCTCGGCAAAGCTGTGCTCTTCCGCCATCGCCACGGCGGCAGGCGTGATGCCGTCTTTCGCCATTTCCGCCGTGATGCCCTGGAGGCGGAGCTGGATAGGCTGACTATGTGCTGGCGCCCCGACGATGGCGATCGCCCGGTGGCCGAGGCCGATCAGATGGCGCGCCATCAGCCGCCCGCCATCCTCATGATCGGCCATCACCGCGTCGTCGGCGATGCCCTTCAGCTCGCGGTCAATGGCGATGATTGGAATGCGCGCATCCCGCAGTGCCCCGAAATGCTCGATGCTGCCGAAAGCGCTTGCAACGATGACCCCATCGACGCGCTGGGCGAGCAGCATGGAGATATAGCGTGCCTCGTGATTGATATTTTCCGCCGTGCTGCAGATCAGCGTCTGATACCCGTGCTGAAACAATTCCTGTTCGATGGCATGGGCGAGGATGCCGAAGAACGGCACGTCAATCGACGGCAGCATCAATCCGATCATCCGGCTTGGTGCACCGCGCAGCATACGGGCGCCCTTGCTGGGTGTGTAGTTCAGTGTTCGGATAGCCGCCTCGACGCGGTCCCTGAGCTCGGGCGAAGCGTAACCACTATTGTTGAGCACACGCGAGACCGAAGAGACCGACGTTCCCGCGAGTTTAGCGATATGTCTGATGCTGGTCGTCACGTGCTCGCATTTCTCTTTCTCGACAGCGCAAACGTCTTTTCAGATGCTGTAGCACTTTGAATGCTGCACAACTTATCCTTAAATCGACTCCGATCTAAGGAATTCCTACGCCACAACCAAGCTTTCGAATATATGGCTATTCGGACATGGACACCTGATGAACGACACAGTCCTCCTTTTTCACGGCATTGCCCGAACGAAGAAAAGCATGGAGAAGCTCGCCGTCTTCCTGTCCGGCAACGGTTATCGGATTGTGAATGTCGGTTACCCCTCCACCAAGTTTTCGATCAGCGACCTCGTCGACATCGTTCGACCGCAGATCGACGCCGCTGCGAAGGAAGCAGGCAACGGCCGTCTTCATTTTGTCGGTTATTCGATGGGTGGGCTGCTCATCCGCGCTTTTCTCAGGAACGACCGCCCGCCCAACCTTGGAAGAGTGGTCATGGTGGGAACACCGAACAACGGCAGTCAGATTGCCGATTTCCTCAAGGCCTGGCCGCTATACAGGAAGTTCTATGGACCGGCGGGGCAGCAGCTGACGACCGATCAAACCGCAATGAGCGAGCTGTTCGGCACCGTCAATTACGAACTTGGCATCATCGCAGGCAATAGGACCATTGACCCGGTCTCTTCCCTAATCATCGGCCTCAGGGTTCCGAACGATGGCAAGGTTTCGGTAGAGAGCCCGCGTCTCGACGGCGCGGCGGCGCATATCGTCATTCCCGCCAACCACACTTTCTTACCCGTCAACAAGACCATGTGGAGCCAAGCCCTTTCGTTTCTGCAAGATGGGCGCTTCGTAAGCTGACACGGGATGTGATCGGGAGTAGATGATTTCCGAATATTCAAACATCCGCCACACCTCCTCTGCTTAAATCCCCGCTGCATCGCTATCGAAGGAAAATGCCATGCCCGCCATCCTGCGAAAGAAAATTCACGGCGCCGCGACAAGGGGGCAGGTCATCGACGGGGCCGACGATATCGGCGTCGCCTATCAGGTGTTTTCCGATACGGTGGTGGAGGACGTGATCGTCAAGAATTCGCCTCGCGGCTTCAAATTTCACAACGGCCAAAATCTCACCGTCAGGCGATGCGAAACGGAGAATGTCAGGGGCGACGGCATCTATCTCACGAAGACTGCGCATGTGTTGTTGGAGAACAACCGCATGGGCGAGGCGCCGGGCGAGGGCGCAGACTGCTGCCAGTTCGCCTACCAAAACAGTGACGACAATATCAGCTCCGATGTCACGATCCGCGGCAATCTTTTCCTTCAGTCGCCGACGAGCACATCCAACAAGGGTGCGCTGGTCTGCGACAAAACAAGACGGTACCTTGTCGAATACAACTTTATCGGCGGCAAGAATTTTTCCTTTTCGTCGATCGGCGATGATGCCGTCGTGCGCAGCAACATCATGCGCGACGGCAGGATGAATGATTATTCCTTCGGCTACGGCATCGGCGACAAGGCCGACCACAACGGCCACCACGTCTATGACAACTGGATCGAGAACACCAATCGCGGCATCAGCCTGAGCGGTTTTTCGGATCAGGAACAGGCATTTCGCAAAGACATCGATATCCACGACAACGTCATCAGCCAATGCGACATTGCATTCTTCGCCAACCGTCCGTGGTCCGGGAGCTTCCGGCGCAACATATTCCTGCGCTGCGAGCAGGATATCGTTTTGAAGGGAAAGGGCAAAGCGACTGCGGGGGATATCGATGGCAATTATTTCAATGACGGCAGCTTCCTGAACGTCACCCCGCCGCCGCTTACCTTCAAGTCGGACGGAAAAGCGTCCGTTTCGTCTGGCCAATGGTCATCCGAGCCCGATGAGATCCGCATCCAGTGGCGGGACAAGGGGATCGATATTCCAGGCGCCAACCGGCCTTCCATCACCGTTGCGCCCGGCATGGAACTGTCCTGCGTGCTGCTGGCCCGCAAGGCGCAGAATTGGATGCTGGCGATCGCCGAGACGGCCTATGACGACTTCACGCCGCGCGCATGGCAGGAGCAGAGGCTGCCTTGGCAGAAACGTTATCTCTCGATTTAAAGCCTACCGTAGGCAACGCTGGAGCTTGGGCGCCTGCCGACGCCATGCAAGCACCCAGGAGGCGCTCTAGACGTCGAGCCCTCCCCCTCAGGGCTGGTGTAGATTCCGGTTTGTCCGCAACCTGGGACGCAGTTCGGAGAGCGCCATGACCATGTGGGGCCATAGAATGAACGGTGCCAGCATCATGCCTGCCTCGGTCATGGCTCCAAGCATGATGAGGATGATGATGGCAATCTCCTTCCGCCTGGCGCCGGATTCGGCCGGGTCGGCGTCGACGATGGTCATCTTCCTGAACAGGCGGGTCAGCAAAAACAAGCTCCATGCGGCAATGCCTGGAATGCCGATATTCAGCGCTAACTCAAGATAGGTGTTGTGGGTCGAGCGGGCGTCGAAGGTAACCTTGACATATTGCTCCATGACCTCGGGCTGACGAAACATCGCAAAGCCATAACCGGTGAGGGGCCTATCCCATATCAATGGCAATAGCTGTTCCCAGATGTTGGTGCGGCCTGAGAAGGTAATGTCTTTGCCGAATGCTTCTGCAACTGCCGAGGCCACCCCGAGATAAACGAAGCTGGCGCCGAAGCCGACGATCACGAACAGCAGGAAAACGACGAAGGAGCGAAACAGACGGTTCGGGTAGATGTGAATAATGCGAACGCCGTACAGCATCATGCTGCCGAACATCGTCAAGACGACAGCTGTCGAGGACTTCGTTGCCACAATCAAGGCGAGAAGGCAAAGCATCGCAGCCCAGCGGATCAGGGTGCTGTAACGAAGCCGGCCGAGCTTCTCCGTCGATAGCAGGCAGACAAAGCTGACCGAGCAAAACTGCCCCAACGTGTTTTTATGATAAAAAGCACCTTTGACCATGCCGGCGTAGCTGCCACGCATGATGGCGAATTGTGGGAATGCGACTGTGTAGAGAACGTTGATAAATGCCGCCGCTATCGCAAAACGCCCGATTATCCGGAACGCTTCGACGTTGCCGTAGCGCGCACGGTACAGAAGAGGTGGGATTGCGAGAACGATGACCGCGGCCAATCCTTTCAAGGACGCGGCCTTGTCGATGGAGAAGACTATTGATGTCAGGCACGAAATGCCGACAACGACGATGAACGGTGAAATCCGTGAAAAGACCCGCAGGAACTGCTTTTGCTCCAACAGAAAATACAAGCCTGACAAAGGAATAAGGCTGTAGAGCAAGAGCTTCATCGGCAGTGGATCGACAAAGGCGCCGTCTTCGAAGTTTGCGGGCAGGCCGTACCACATGCTTGTGGCTCGCCAAAGAGCAGCATAAAATGCTATCGTAAGAACAAGTTTTGCCAGCACATCGCGTCTGACGCGCCACCGCGGCACAGACTGCCGGTGGTAGCCCGCCGGATAGTGGTGTCTTGCTAAAGCTGCATCTTCTATCGTCATCAAAGGCTCATATAGATCAATCTGGAAAGCTCCGGCTGTTCGCCACGATCAAGGCATGCCGGTATTCGATTGAACGGAGCCAGGAACTGATTTTCTGCATTCCTCGCCTTCCGCTCGCGAAGAACGAATTCGTTGGGGCCGTTTCGATAACGTCGTCCTAGCTTCGCAAACTGCCCGTTCCGGCGGGCGATACAGCCAGGGCAAGCCTGCCCAGTGGCCCAAACCTGTTGAAGCGGCACGTCTCACTTCGCTATGCGGCGCGACTTTAAGCGAACTCATTGCCTGAATCCAGCCGATAAAATCACGTCATGATGTCGCGCCGTTTGACTGTCCGCCAAAGAGGAATTGTCTCGCGACAGATTTAAGGCACTCGTCGCGCTCGACGGGTTTGCCGGTCTCGCTGTCGACGAATTGCCGTTCCACCCGATGGCCGGTCCTGCGGTTGATGATGTTGAAGGAGATGCGTTCGGAGGAGGAAATGGCGGAGCCCGACGGCACAGGCAAGGTCGCCCACTTTCAGATGGCCTTTCAGCCTGCCCGCGCGGACATTCCATCCTCGCTGCAGATTAAAGCCGGCTGTTGCTCTTATCGGTTTCGATTTCCTGAAATGCCCAGCCGCCGCCATCGGCTGCGGGATAGGCGAGCAGCGCGTCGCCATCGCCGATCTTCTGGCGTGACGCTGCGTCTTTGGCATGGACGATCGCCTCATCGGCCGTTGCATAGGTTTCCGAAAGCGTGTCGCCGAGCTTATAGGCCCAGCCATTGTCGTGCGGCACGACCTGATAGGTGATATCGGTCATTTCGGATCTCCTCTCTTTTCGTTTTCACGCAATTCCGAATGCAAACCGCTGCTGGAATTGCGCCTAGTTCCGATTTGGTTGCGCCGCTCGTCGAGGGCGATGATCTTCTCCAGCGAAGCGATATCCTCGCTGGTGACGACAGGAACCGGATCGGCAGCGATCGCTTCCAGCACTTCCTTCGAGACGGCGCCGTTGCGGATCGCCCATTCCAGCGTTTCGCGCGTTTCCCGCTCGGCTTTCAGCTGCGCATAGAGCGCAACGATCAGCCGATCGCGGGCATCCATGCGCCCGCTTTGACGGTCCACGTTGCGGACATCAGGCATCGCAATTCACCTTTGTCGCTGATTTCGTTCAGGTGTAATCAACTGATAGGGAATGGAAAGGTTCCGAAACCGCCGGGCGGCTCTTGCCCGTTGCGGCGCCGGCTGGAAATTGCCATCTCCAAGCGTTCGTCAAAAGGATTTCATCATGGTCGATCTCAAGGCCCGTCCCCGCCCGACCGGCGCCACCGCCGTTCTCGGCCGCACCGGTTTTCCGCATGTCACCTCCGCCACCAGGGGTGAGATCGATATCGTCACCTCGCCCTCGCAGCCGGGCTTCAATCCGCTCGATCTGCTCTATGCCTCGCTCTCTGCCTGCCTCGTGCTCAGCGCCCGCATGGCCGCCAGCCAGATCGGCGTTCTCGACAAGATCGGCGAGATCACGGCCGAGGTCACCGGCGAGAAGGCGACGGAAGGTCTTTCGCGTGTTGCCAGGTTCAATATCGCCTTTTCGATCAAGGGCGACATCGACGAGGAAACCCGGCAGAAGATCGTCCGTGCAGCCGAGGATGAAATCTGCACGGTGAGCAATACGATCCGCGGCAACCCCGATTTTTCGACGACGATATCGGTATAGATTGAATCTATATAATATTTATAGACAATTGCCGGCGGAGGATTGCGCGACCCATGCCCGGCTTCTATGCTTGGGCATCGAAAGCGATAATCCGGCCACCATGCAATCCAAGCTTTTCCCGAAGTCCGAACGGCCTGTCGTCGCCATCATCGGCGGCGGCGTCTCCGGCGCCGGCGTCGCCTATCACCTCGCCCGGGCGAATTGCGGCGAGCCTCCCGTTATCCTGGTGTTCGAGCCGCGGGCCGAGCTCGGCCGCGGCCTGGCCTACGACACGGCCGATCCCGCCCACCGCATCAATGTCCCTGCCGCCAAGATGAGCCTGCAGCCCGGCGACCAGGGCGAATTCCAGGCCTGGATCGAAGCCCGCGGCGCCGTCGCCGGCGACCCTCATGCCAAACAGCCTGATGGCTCGCTCTTCCCGCGGCGCCGGCTGTTCGGAGATTATGTCGCCTCCCTGCTGAAGCCGCTCGTGGAAGATGGTCGTGTGCGGCATTGCCGGGCGGCGGTGACCGGCGTCGAGCGCCGTGCAGGCCGCTGGACGATCCGCGACGACAAGGGCGGCGTGACCGAGGCCGATATCGTCGCGATCGCCACCAGCCATCCGCCGCCGGCAACCCCCGGGCGGTTGGCGAGCCGGCTTGCAGCCCATCCCCGTTTCGTCGCCGATACCACCAAATCAGGCGCGCTCGAGGTGATCCGGCCGCATGACCGGGTACTGGTCATCGGCAACGGCCTGACGGCCGCCGATGTCATCGCCTCGCTTGCTGAGCGCGGACATGACGGTCCGGTGACCGCCATCTCGCGCCGCGGTCTGCGTTCGCGCGGGCACGCGCCGGTGCCGCAGCCGCTCTTTGGCGACTTCGTCGTGGATGCGGCACATTCCGCCGGCTCGCTGCTGGCAAGGATCCGCGCCGCCATAAAAGCGGCGAAGGCTGAGGGCATTAGTTGGCACGGCGTGATCGATCAGGTACGGGCGCAAGGACACGATCTCTGGCAGGCGCTGCCGCTCACCGAGCGGCGCCGTCTCGTCCGCCATCTGCGCCCCTATTGGGATGTGCACCGCTTCCGCATCGCGCCGCAGGTCGAGGCCGTGCTCGACGCCGCGATTGCCATGGGCCGCCTTGAGATCCTGGCCGGTTCGGTCGCCGATGCGCGCATCGAAGGCCAATTCATTCTGTGCACTCTGCAGCCGCGTCATCAGCGCCAGCCGCTGGAGCAGCGCTATGACGCCGTCATCGTCACCACTGGCCCTGCCCATGGCGGCATCCTCGAAACCCAGCCTTGGCTTGCAGCCCTTGCCGCAAGCGGACACCTGTCGCTCGATCCAACCGGCCTCGGCCTTGCCTGCACCGAGCATTCCGAGGCAATCGGCCTGTCGGGAACGGCCGATCCTTCGCTGCTGATCTCCGGCCCGCTGGCGCGCGGCACATTCGGCGAATTGATGGGCCTGCCGCAGGTGACCGAGCATGCCTTCTTCGTCGCGTCCGAGATCGCCGGCAAGCTGCGGGCGACCTCTGAAAATATCTGCCCGGTCTGATTATCCATCGATCTGTCGCTCCTCGACTGTCGCGGGCAATCGACTTCTGATAGTTCCTCGCGGGTATTATCCCGCCGCCGAGCATCCGGGTGGCCCAGAAGAAGCATCAAGATCATGTCGCAGGCTGCCAGCACCCTTTCCGAAGCTTCGCCTCGCAATCGCCTCGCCCTCGCCGCCCTCATTCTGGGCGGGGCGGCGATCGGCGGTTCGCCAATCTTCGTCCGGCTGTCCGAAGTCGGACCGATGGCCACGGCCTTCTGGCGCGTGGGGTTGGCGCTGATCCCGATCTTCATTGTTTCGCTCATGAAAAAGGATGCGGGCCCGAAGCCGCAGAGCCTTTCCGATTACGGCATGCTGATCCTTCCGGGCGTCATGCTGTCGCTCGACCTCGCCGCCTGGCACCTTTCACTCACCATGACCTCGGTTGCCAATGCGACGCTGCTTGCCAACCTCGCACCGGTCTTCGTCACGGTGATCGCCTTCGTCTTTTTCGGGGCGAGGATCAGCGGCGTTTTCCTGCTCGGGCTTGCCCTGGCACTGGCAGGCGTCGTCGTTTTGAAGGGCGGGCCGGCAGCCATCGGCAATGGCGGCCTCAGCGGCGATGGCATCGCGATGATCGCCGCCTTCTTCTATGCCTGCTACATCCTGGCGATCGGCAGGCTGCGCAGCCGGTTCGATACGATCAAAATCATGCTGTGGAGCACGGCGTCCGCCGCCATTTTCATCTTTCCGATCGCTTTCTTCTACGAAGGTCAGATGCTGCCGGCGACCGTCTATGGCTGGTCGATCCTCTTCGGTCTCGCCTTTATCAGCCATGCCGGCGGACAGGTGGCGATCACCTATGCGCTGGCCTATCTGCCGCCGGCGTTTTCCTCTTTGACGCTGCTGCTGCAGCCGGTCGTCGCGGCAATCCTTGCCTGGGCGCTGCTTGATGAGGCGATCGGGACGATGCAGGCGCTCGGTGTTGCCGTCGTGCTCGCCGGCATCATGGTTGCCCGCGCTTCTCGCGTTCAGGTTTAGCCGTCTTCGGAAACGACGCTCAGCGATTTTCCTGCAGCAGCCATTTCTGGATGATCGGCACGTCGGCATCGCCGAGATCGTGGCCGCCGGGAATGACGTCGGAATCGACGGTGGCGCCCGAACTCTTCAGCCGCGCTTCCAGCTCGCTGGCATATTTGCCGTAGGCATCGGTCTTGCCGCTGATAACGAGCAGGTCGGTGCCTTTGAGATCGGCATGCGGATAGTCGCTGAGAACCGGCATGGAGCGCAGCAGCACCGCCTTGTGAACCAGGTTCGGGTGCAGGTAGAGCAGCGAATTCAACAGGTTGGCGCCATTGGAATAGCCGACATAGACGACTTTCTGAGGGTCGAGCCCGTAGGATTTGACGGCACCCTCGATAAACGCCGCGAAGGCCTCCGCCTCGGTCTTGATGTCGTTCTGATCGAAAGAGAAGGGGGTAAGGCGCTTGTACCAGCGCGGAAAACCTTCCTCCGTCGCGCGGCCGCGCACGCCAAGCAGCGTCGCACGCGGTGCCGCCTTGTTGAGCAGCGGCATCAGCGTCGTCTCATTGCCGCCGGAGCCGTGCAGCAGCACGAAGACGCTGCCGTCGGGATCCGGCGGCGTATAGAAGCGATGGACGAATGGCAATTCGCGGTAATTGATGCGTGGCTGGCCGGGCATCGCAAATTGCGGCAGCATGACCTTCAGGTCGTGGAGATTGGTGATCGCTTCGGGCGGCGCGAAGAGCTTGGTCCCAAGGGCGGCGTGCTCTTCGTCAACGAGCATGCCCGGCTTGTCGGTCGCCAGTTCTATCAGCGTGCCGCCGGGCTCGCGGGCGTAAAGCGAGCGGAAATATTTTCGGTCGTGCATGTTGGTCGGCGAGGCGTCGGTCGCCTCGAGTGCCGTGCGGACGGAATGCAGCGTCTCCTCGTCCGCGGCGCGGAAGGCGATGTGGTCGATCGTGCCGGTACCCGGCGCGCCGGACCAGAATCCACGTGCGTCGCGCACGTCGATGACGTCGCCGGATTGCGAAATCAGCCTGTCGATGGTGCCGCGATTGGCCAGGAAACGGTAACCGAAATGGCTCTCGATGAAGCTGCGGCTCTCAGCCGGCTTCTCCGTCAGCATGGTTGCGCCGCGCACGCGCTGGACGGCATGTTCGGCCGGGATCGAGGCGCCGTCCCAGGCCGCCGGCGATGTGAGGGTCTTTGCGCCCGCGAGCTTGAGAATGATGTTGTCGGGGTCCTTCAGCCTGAGCACAGGCTCGCCGAATTCATCGGCCGGCCCTTCCGAGCGCAGGCCGAAACTCATGGCGCGCGTCAGCCAGTAGCCGATGCTGGCGGGGTCGATCGACAGTGATATTTCGCTGATCTGGCCGAAGCCCGCCCGGCCGGGCGCACCATCTTCCCAAGCGAGGAAGGTGAGGAGCGACCCAGGCGTTCCTGCAGAATCCCCGTAAAAGAGATGAAGTTGTGTCGCGTCCTCATAGCCGGCCGTCTGCTTGACGAGCCGCATGCCGAGAAAACCTGCATAGAAGTCCACGTTCGCCTGCACCTTTCGGGTGACGGCCGTCACGTGATGTATGCCTGATACCATCGGGAGCAGTCCTGATTGAAGCGGTGTCGCCAGGAGCGCGAGTATGAGAGCTACGAAGGTCATACCGTTGCCAATGAGCACCGCTTAGTTTTGTTCCGCACAAAGCGCAAGCGAATCGCCGCGCTGCAGCAATTCCAAATGTTCAACATCTTCGAGTGCCTCTTCGAGTTGCTGCAGGGTCGGCGGCTTGACCATATAGGCGCGCGCGCCGAGATTTCTGGCCCGCTGCCGGTCGCTCTCATCGCCTGAGGTGCTGAGAATGCAGACGGGAATCTGGTTGAGGCGGATATCGGCGGAAAGCGCACGCAGCACCTCGAAGCCATCCATGATCGGCATGTTGATGTCGAGCAGCATCAGGTCGATTTGCGGCACATCGGCGATACCGGCGCGTTCTTCGAGCAGCCGCATCGCCTCGCGTCCGTTGGTGGCGACATGCAGGTGGAAATCCACCTTCTCCCGCCGCATCAGCTTGATCTTCAGAAGCTGGATGTCGGCCGGGCTGTCCTCCACCAACAGCACTTCGGCGAGCCTGCCCGCACCTTCGCCTGGCTGCTCCGCCGGCTTGCTGTTGTGCGGGATGGCCGAAACAGCGGGCGGCGCGGTGCTCGTCTCGGCGAGCGGCACGTCGAGAATGAAGGTGGCGCCCGGCCCGCTTTCCGCCTCGCACCAGATCGAGCCGCCATGCAGCTGCGCGATGCGGCGGCAGATGGCAAGGCCGAGCCCGGTGCCCTCGATGCCGCGGCCGACGAGGCGCTTGAATGGCTGGAAGATCAGTTCGCGATGCTGAGGATCGATGCCAGGCCCGTTGTCACGCACGGTGAGGCGGCAGAAATCGCCGTGCGCTTCGCCCGAGATCGTGACCTCCGGAACCTTCTGTTCGCAGTATCGGATGGCATTCGACACGAGATTCTGCAGCAGCTGGGTCAGCAGCGTCGCATCGCCCATGACCTCCGGCAACGCCCCGCGGATGATGACGGCGCCGCGGCTTTCGGTCTGTTGGCGCAGATTGTTCTCCACCTGATCGAGCACATCAGAGAGTGAGACCGGCGTCAGCACCGGCCCGCCGGAGGCCTCGAGCCTGGTGAAACCCGACACCTTGACGATCAGATCTTCCATATGGTCGGCGGCGCTGAGCACGTAGTCGAGCAGTTCCCGGTCGTCGGCCGGAAGCGCTGCAGAACCGTGCAGGATGCGGCTGAAGGACTTGATCGTCCTGAGCGGCTCCTTCAGATCATGGGCCATGGCGCGTGTGAAGATTTCGAGCGATTGCCGCTTCTGCTCCAGCTGCGCTTCCAGCATGCCGTGCATGATGGCGTTCTGGATGCAGCGATGCAGTGTTTCGGGCGACAGCGAATCCTTCGTCAGATAGTCGCGCGCGCCGCTCTTCATCACCTCTACGGCGACGGTTTCGTTGCCCTGGCCGGTGAGCATGATGACGTTGGCGGCGGGATCGTTCTCCAGGATATCGGCAAGAACGCCGAGTCCGTTGCGCCCCGGCAGCGAATAGTCGAGCAGGATGCAGTTCGGCCGTTTCCGGCCGTTCAGCGCAAGGCCCTCCTCACCCGTTTCTGCCTCCAGGACGGAATAGGCGGTGCTGGAGACGCGGCTCAATATGCGGCGATAGACCTCTCGATCGTCGATATTGTCGTCGATGATGAGAATGCTGCAGTTTTCCGCCAATCTGTCAGTCCTCGAGCGGCAGGATGGCGATTTCGAACCAGTATTCCTTCAGCCGCTGGATCGCTCCGAAGAGCCCGTCGAGATCGACTGGCTTCTGCACATAGGTATTGGCGCCGAGCGCATAGCAGCCTTCGATATCGCGTTCGTCGTCGGAGGTGGTGAGGATCACCACCGGGATTTTGCGCCAGCCGGCGTTCGACTTGATCGCCTCCAGGGTCTTGCGACCGTCAAGCCCCGGCATGTTGAGATCGAGCAGGATCAGTCCGGGTTTCGGCACCATCGCGGCAAGCATGTCGAGCGCTTCCTGGCCGGAGGAGGCCCAGCGGATCGAGTTGCGCAGGTTGGTGCGTTTGAAGGCGCGCATCGTCGCTTCGAAATCATCTTCGCTGTCCTCGACGATCAGGATGGGTTGCGTGTCACGCTGCTGCATTCTGCCCCTCGCGCTTTTTTCCCAGAGTAAAGTAGAATGTCGTGCCGGCCCCGACCTCGGATTCCAGCCAGATATCGCCATTGTGCCGCGCGATAATCTTGCGGACGAAGGTGAGGCCTGCTCCAGTGCCGTCGTCGGAATCCTGCGACTTTTCCAGCCGTTTGAAAATGCGGAAAATGTCCTCATGGAATTCCTGGGGTATGCCCTTGCCGTTATCCCTGACGAAAAACACGTTGCGGGCGACGGTACCGTCCTCGCCGACGAACCGATCGAGATAGCCGATCGAAACGAGCGGTGCCGACTTGTCATTGTATTTGATCGCATTGGTGATGAGATTGCGGAACACCTCGGTCAACCGCGGCGCGTCGCAGACCACATCAGGCAACTGGCCGTCGATGATGACCTTAGCATGCCGCTCCTCCAGCAGGAGTTCCATCGTCGCAACGACATCCTTGACGATCAGACCGATATCGGTGCGTTTGACCGCCAGCTGCTGCCGTCCGAGCCGGGAGAAATAAAGCAGGTCGTTGACGAGTTTTTCCATGCGCTGGCTGAGGCGCACCAGCCGGTTCAGTCGACGCACGCCGTCGTCGTCGAGTTTGTCCTCATAGTCTTCGAGGAGAAAACGCGAGTGGTTGTGCAGACCGCGCAGCGGTTCCTTGAGATCATGCGAGGCGATATAGGCGAATTCGTCGAGGTCGTGGTTGCTGCGTTCGAGTTCGGCTGTATAGGCCTCGAGCTGGGCGAGTGTCGTTTTCATCCGCTCTTCCTGCCGTGACCGCTCGCTGATGTCGCGCACGATGCCGACGAAGATCTTCGTATCGCCGGTGGCGACGGCGCTGATGGAAACGTCGATCGGAAAGACGATGCCGCTGTTGCGCCGTCCGGAAACCATGCGCGTCTTGCCGATGATACGCTCCTCGCCGGTCCGCCGGTAATGGGCGAGATAGCCGTCATGCTCGGAATGGTAGGGTTCGGGCATCAGCATCTTGATATTCCGGCCGATCGTCTCCTGCGGGGAGTAACCGAACATGCTTTCAGCCGCCGGGTTGAAGCTCCTGATCGCCCCACTCTCATCGATGACGATGACGGCATCGGGCGTGCCGCGAACCAGCGCGCCGAAACGGACCCGCTCGGTTTCGAGGTTGTGATTGTTGCGCATGAAATAAAAGATGAGGATCGCGATCAACCACAGCGTCGCGACCGTGATCGTGCGGTTGGCGATCTCCTGCCAGAATGCTGCCTCGTCGTGCTTGACGGCGAAAAAGCCGAGCATCAGCAGCACGGTGCAGGCAAAGGCGAAGAAAAGCGGCGCGTTCCGGTTGCCGAACCAGAGCGCCGTCAGCACCAGCGGCACATAAAGAATGCCGTTCGCAACACCGAGCGGCGTATAAAGATCGACGAGGAGGCCGGTGAAGCAAACCGCAGCCGGGATCCAGAGCGGGATCTGAACTCGGTTTGCCGGCAGCAACCACCAGGAACGAGCGAGAAGCCCCGAGCCGAAGATCACGATGCCGATCGCCGTATGCACCGCCATCGCCGCGTAAGGCCCCCAGCGGTAACCCTGTTCGGCATCGGTGACATAGCTGGCCAGCGCGATCATGCCGAGGGTGATGACGACGTAGCTCGTCAGCTCCTGCACCACCTGGCTTTTCCTCACCGCGTGGAGAGAGAGCAGCAGCGAAAGATTGGCGATCAGGAAGACCAACGCCGTGTTCGGCCCCATGCCGCCGCCGATCTGCGCGATGAAATCGGGCGGGATGACGAAGCGGGTGATCAGCAGGTCGACATTGTGGAAGGCCCGGCCGAGCGTCGCGATTTCGACGAGCCGGGCCGCGGCGACTGCCGCTGCAAACCCTGCCATGATCGTTGCCGCGATCCGAAAACGACGAGCAGCCAGCGTCGAGGTGGCAAGTCCCGCGCCTGACAGTACGAAGCAGAGCGCGGTGTTGAAGGCCATCGATGGAAAGCCGGGAACAAGCGAAATGATCACCGCGATCTGCAGCAGCCAGCCGGCAACAGCGCTCATGCCGAGCAGGACCATCAGGCCGCCAACCGCAATCGCGAAGCCACGGTAGCGCCACCGCCTCCGTTGGTCCTGCAGGTCCACGTTGGACTCATCCTGCACGCGTCGTGTCCTCCTCGGTTCGCGCGGCCATTTTTTCCGAAATCGAGGAATACTCAATAGGCAGGGGAGGGCGGTGCTGCGCTTTTTGCGAAATGATTTTTCGATAAGATGGATCGAATTTTCGTGAAATCGCGATATCGTGACGTTGAAGGACAGCGAAGATCATTCGAACAATATCCAAATCACGGTGCTGAATGCCTACCATAATTTACGTCGACGACAGCAGGGATGATCTCTTCTATCTCGACTATATCCGCAGGAAGCAGCAGATAGAGGTTGATCTATTCTGTTTTTCGACCGCCGAGACGGCGCTGGCGGCGCTGGAACAGCGCGCGGCGGAAGGCTGGGCCTTGCCGGAGCTGCTGGTCGCCGATCTCTACATGCCGCTCGACAGCGGCATTGCCTTGGTGAGCAGGCTGCGTCGGGACGATCGTTTCAAAGCGATGCGGCTCGCCGTCTGCAGCGGCTCGGATGCTGCCGAGGATCGCGCGCGCTCACTTAAGGCCGGCGCCGATGCCTATCTGGAAAAGCCGCTTGACCTCGCCAGCATTCTTCTCAATCTTGAGATGTAGGAAACGGCGAGCGCCCGGCAACCCATACTCCATTCTTTGTCCAAGCCATATGACGAACCGCAATTGACAAGGTCGAGGACGCATCACAAGATGCAACCGACGTGAAGGAAATGGTACGCAAAATAAGCGTTGAGAGAACCGATTAACCCGCGTTCGCCGCCACGAACATCAGCCAACCCCTTAGCTGAATAGGCCTGTCGGCTCTCTCGCGCTTACGTCTGGCACTGCCTTACTGCATTCATGGATGTTGAATACAGGAAGAATACGATACCCAGGTAAGAACTACTGCCCTCAGTAAAATCTGCCCGTGCATCACTTGTCGTTGAGATAATTGATGATTTCCGCCTTAGATATCGAAAGTCCCCGTTTTCGATATTCGTCATCAACCGTCTCGCAATTTTTGTAGCTCTTCGCGTTAAAGACGTATATCCCAAGATTTCGGGATTGAAGGCATTGGCGGGAGGAGAGGAAGAGTGGGAATGAACAATGCCCCGGCAATTCCCTTTCACGCCGGACCGGAGCTGAGCCGGGCGATCAACCGCACCGATTTTTTCCGGCTGCTGAAGTCGGCGGCGCAGCACTATAACTTCGATCATTTCGCGCTCGCCCGCATCTCCGAGGCTTCGGCCCCTTTCGCCGAACGCGATGTCGTCATCACCAATGTTGCCGAGCGGCGTGTCGGCCTTTTCATCACGACGTTGAAGGAAGCGCTCGGGACCGTCCGGGCAAAGTCCGCCCAGTTTCTGGCCACACCGGTTCACGGCAGGAGCGCACAGCCGAAAGACTATCGGTCCGATCTCGTTTTCAACGAGTTCCTGAGTGGCGTCTTTTTGTTCATCCCGCTGTTCACGCCGGAAGGGCGGCGCTATTGCCTCGTGCTCAGCGGCGAGCGCCAGGAGCCGGATCAGAGCGAAGTCGCCGACATGCTTCTCGACGCCATGCGCATTTTCGACAAGCTTTATGAGGAAATCTTGACGCAGGAAATGTCCGGACGGCTGACCCAGCGCGAGCAGGAAATTGTCAAATGGACGAGCGAAGGCAAGACGTCGGCTGAGATCGCCATCATCCTCGGTCTTTCCGAACATACGGTCAATTCGCACATCACCGCAGCCGCGCGCAAACTTGACGCCGTCAACCGCGTTCACATGGTGGCGATCGCCTTGAGGAATGGTTTGGTGTCGTGACGTTGGTTTCGGGATTGGGGAAATGAGACGATGACCACCGAAACGGGCCGAAGGAACGCCGTAAAGGTTCTGTTTGTCGACGACGAATTCATCGAATTCCGTGCGCTCAAGAAGAAGATCGCGGATCTCTCCGAGCCGGCCGTCGAGGTTGAATATTCGCCATCGATCGGTGACGCGCTGGAAAAGATCCGCTTGGCGCGTTTCGATCTCATCCTGCTCGACAATCGCCTCCTGCCGAACGCCGATTTCCGTGAGACGGTGCCGGAACTGCGCGGCATCGGTTACACCGGCCCGATCGGCGTCGTCTCGACCGATATATCGGGCGGCTATTTCCAGGAATTCCCGAATTACGGCGTCGATTTCCGCATCGGCAAGGATGAAATCGATGCCCAGACGCTGCAGCACATCATCCGCGAATATGTGACCTATGACGTCCCGGATTTCTGGAAGGACGACTACAGTATCTGAAACGATGCCGTAAGCTCAGGCGATCGGAAGGCGGATGGTGAAGCGGCTGCCGCTCGCATCCGAATGTTGGAGGCTGAGATCGCCGCCAAGCGCCGTCAGAAATTCCCGCGCTGTCGTCAATCCGAGGCCGGCGCCCTGGACCGCTCCCGGCTTCGGCAATTTCCAGAACGGCTCGAAGATCCGCTGCTGATGAACCGGTTCGATGCCCATCCCATTGTCGGAAATCAGGATGAACCAATCGATCCCCATTCGCTCGGCTGCAATGGCCACATGCGGCGGCGCTTCGCTGCGATAGGTGAGGGCATTGGTCAGCAGATGCCGCAGCACCAGGCCGAGCAGGGCAGGATCGGTCCGGATGGAGGGCAGGCCTTGGCTTTCAAGCGTCGCATCGCGCACCGCCATTTCGTCGGTCAGCTCGCCCCAGACATTTTCGGCCAGCGCCTGCAGGTCGACCTCCTCCGGCGTCACCTGAGGTGTTCCACCGGCAAGGCTCATCAGTGCCTTGGTCAGGCGCTGCGCGGCTTGCGCCTTCTCCATGATCATTCTGAGGCTCTGAAGCTGTTCGCCGTCGAGCGTTCCCTCAAGGTCGTCGAGCAGCAGCTCGGCATACATGGCGATATGACGCAGCGGCGATTGCAGGTCGTGCGACGCGGTTGCGAGAAAACGCTTGATGCGCTCCTCGCTATCGCCGGCAACGTTGGTTTCCTGCGGTCTCGTCGGGTCGGATGACATTGCGATTCCCGATCTTTTGGCGGAGAATTCCGAAAGCGGAATCCGGATCTGACTTATTGAAGTAGAGCATGATGCCGAAAACGCTCACATTTTTCGCCACCGCGCTTTAGCCGACAATAGAAAGAGGGCGCCGGTTCTGCAACCGGCGCCCTCTTCAAGATGCGTTTACACGCGGATTTTAGCTCGCTGACTTGCGCGGGCGACCCTGTTCCGGCGGGATGATTTCGACTGCGCCATCGGTTGCCGGTGCCTTCGCATGGCGGCGGCGCCAGTCGCCGAGGAAGAGCAGGATCGGTGCCGCGATGAAGATCGACGAGGCGCCGGCCACGAGAATGCCGAAGACCATCGGGATCGCGAAGCTTGAGACGGCGCTGCCGCCCCAGATCGCCATCGGCACTAGGGCGAGGAAGGCTGTCGCATTGGTGTAGAGGCTTCGCGCCAGGGTCTCGTTGATCGACTTGTCGATGATCTCGCGCAGCGGCATCGACTTATAGAGCCGCATGTTTTCGCGCATGCGGTCATAGACGACGACCTTGTCGTTCACCGAGTAACCGACGAGCGTCAGGATGGCGGCGATGGCCGTCAGGTTGAAGTCGAGGCCGGTGATCGCGAAGAAGCCGATCGCCTTGGTGACGTCGAGCACCAGCGTGACGATGGCGCCGACGGCAAACGGCCATTCGAACCGCACCCAGATGTAGATGAGCATCGCGAAACTGGCGATCACCACCGACAGGATGCCGGCCCAGGCAAGCTCGCCGCTGACCTTCGGACCGATGACGTCCGTGCCTTCGACGGTGGCGCCCGGATCGATCTTGGCGACTTCGGCCTTCAGCTTGGTCACCGCCGCCGTCTGCGCCTCTTCGCCGCCTTCCTGCCGTTGAGCACGCACAAGAATGCTGTTTTTGTCGCCGAAAGACTGCAAGGTGATTTCGCCGAGGCCGAGAGTGTTCAGGCCATCGCGAAATGTGCCGAGATCGGCCGGGCCGCTGGTCCTGACGGACATCTGGATGCCGCCGCGGAAATCGACGCCGTAATTCAGACCCGGATGAATGAAGAGGATAACGGAGGCAATCGAAAGCAGCGCCGAAACGGTGACCCCGAAGAAGCGCGCCTTCATGAACTGAATGTGCTTGTCATAGGGGCTGAACGGGATCAGCGGCCGGATGTTCAGCACCTTGAGCTTGCTGCGGCGGGTGATCTCGATCATCGCGACGCGCACGAAGGCGACCGAGGTGAACATCGAGATGATCAGGCCCAGCGCCATGGTCACGGCGAAGCCGCGAACCGGCCCGGAGCCGAAATAAAACAGGATGGCCGCAGCGATCAAGGCCGTCATATTGCCGTCGATAATGGTCGAATAGGCACGGCGGAAGCCGGTATCGATGGCGGCGAAGGCACTCTTGCCCTTGCGCGTTTCCTCGCGGATGCGCTCATTGATCAGAACGTTGGCGTCGACGGCAAGACCGATGCCAAGCACGACACCGGCAATGCCCGGCAGCGTCAGCGTCGCACCCACCAGCGTCAGGGCCGAAAAGGTCAGGATCGTGTGGATCAGCAGCGCGATATTCGCCAGCACACCCCAAGAGCCATAGAGAACGAAGATGAACAGTGCGACGAGCGCAAAGCCGACGAGGCCGGAGTAAATGCCCATCTTGATAGCATCGGCGCCGAGGTCGGCGCCGACGGTGCGTTCTTCGATGACCGTCAGCTTGGCGGGCAGGGCGCCGGCGCGCAGCATGGCGGCAAGCGTCGTTGCGCTGTCGGCCGAGAAGCTGCCGGAGATCTGGCCGGAGCCGCCGGTGATCGGTTCGCGGATATTGGGTGCGCTCAGCACCTTGTCGTCGAGGACGATGGCGAAGGGATTACCGACATTCTGGCGGGTGATTTCGGCAAAGCGGGTGGCGCCGGCGCTGTCGAAGCGGAAACTGACGACCGGCTCGTGCGTGTTCGGGTCGAAGCTGACGCGGGCATCGGAAAGGCGGTCGCCGGAGAGTTCGACGCGGTCGAGAACAGCATAGGACCGGCCTTCTTCATCCTGCATCATGGTGATGCCCGGGCCGGGCTGGTTGTTCGGCGCCACCATGTGGAACGACATCTTTGCCGTGGAGCCGAGAAGTTGGCGCAGCCGCGTCGGATCCTGTGCGCCGGGCAACTGCACGAGCACGCGGTTGGCGCCGATGCGCTGGATGGTCGGCTCGGAGACGCCGACCTGGTCGACACGCTGGCGGATGACTTCAAGGCTCTGCTGGACGGCATTGTCGACATTGGTCGAGATGCCGGCCCGGGAGAAGCCGATGGTGATCGTGGCGCCGTTCGCGGTGACATCAAGATCCGTCTGGCCGGCGCTGATGCCGGTGCTGATCGGATTGGCGAGCGTCTTGAGGTCGGTGACGGCGGCATCGCTCTGCGCGGCATCGGCGAGCGTGACGACGATCTGGTTCTGGCTGCGGACGACGGCCTTCGGCTGGATGCCCTTTTCGCGCAGCACGCGGCGTGCGTCCTGAAGCAGCGATTGCAGCCGCTCCTTGGTCAGGTCCGCTTCGTCGACTTCCAGAACGAGATGCGAGCCGCCGCGAAGGTCGAGGCCGAGCGACACCTGTTCATGCGGCAGCCATGCCGGAACGCGCTGAAGGACGGATTGTGGCAGGACGTTCGGCAGGGCGATCAATAGGCCGAGAAAGATGATCACCGAATAGGTGAACACCAGCCATGGTGAAGTACGCATGTTGTATTCCTTAGATAATCGGGGGCCGGCGCTCGGGCGCTGGCGGCATGTCGTCAGATGTCGGAAGCGCCTCGGCGCAAACGTCAGGCAGCAGCCGGCGGTGCGCGCGGCTGATGGGTCCTGGAGACCGCGGCATGAAGCGGAGCTTCGGATGCCGGAAAAGCGGCCGATATGTTCCATCCGGCGAAATCGACAACCGGGGCAGCGACAAGGGCGGGCGATCCGGCATCATGAGCTGCCTGCTTCGGCGCAAGCCTGCGCTCGGTGGCGAGCAGCCCGCGCACGGCATCGCGCGCAGTCAGCTGCGGCGGCTGCGGATCACGGCCGGAGGAGGAAAGCGTATTGACGGCAGCGGCCGGCGAGATGACCAGATTGCCGCCGAAAAGCAGGCCGAGATAGGCAAGGATGGCGACGAGGAGAGAAGCGGCGACACGGTTGGTCAGACGGTGCTGATCCAGCTCCATCCTCTCCGTCCCGGCGATGTCACTCCCGTATCGGCTCAAAAGCGCGCCAATCTCTCATTCTCTTTGCGGCGGAGCGTTATCCGCCGGGATAATTGTATCAGGCCCACGCTCGTCTTCATAGGGCACACTCTCATGATGCACTTGGGCGAGCCGGTCAACCATTCCAAGCGCGATTTCACGCTCGCCCATGATGACGGTGTCGGCGCCATAGTGCTTCAATTCATCGACCTCGGCGTCGGAATGGGCGCGGGCGACGATGAGGATCGACGGATTGACGCTGCGCGCCTGCTCGGCGATGCGGCAAGCCTCGAAGGCGTTCGGGATGGCGATGGCAATGCTGCGGGCGCCGGAAAGGTTGGCGAGGTCGAGCGTTTCCCGCATCACCGCATTGCCCATCAGGGTTTCAATACCCTGAGCCTTCAACTCACCGATGCGCTTGTCGGAATCCTCGATGACGAGGAAAGGTGTGGCTGACGATTTGAGATTCTGCCCGACGATGCTGCCAACCCGCCCGTAGCCGACGAGGATGGCGTGGCCGCTGAGAGCGGTCGGGTGCACCTCGTCGTCTTCCGGCGGCACCTCTTCCTGGGCTGCGATCGCATCTGCAGCGGGAGGAGCGGCCGCCGCCTCTTCCCGCTTTGCCCCGTCCCGCGGCGGCCGCACGCGGTCGCAGAGGAAGAACAGCAGCGGATTGAGGATGATCGAGATGATGGCGCCGGCAAGGATCAGATCACGGCCTTCCTCCGGCAGTAGCCCGAGTTCGACGCCGAGGGCGGCGAGGATGAAGGAGAATTCGCCGATCTGGCCGAGGCTGGCCGAAATCGTCAGCGCCGTGCTGAGCGGCTTCTTGAAGGCGAGCACGATCAGAAGGGCGGCGACGGATTTGCCGATAACAATGATGAAGAGGGTGGCGAGGATCGGCAGCGGCTTGTCGATCAGGATGTTCGGATCGAACAGCATGCCGACCGAGACGAAGAAGAGCACGGCAAAGGCGTCGCGCAGCGGCAGGCTTTCCTGTGCGGCGCGATGGCTGAGCTCGCTTTCGGCAAGCACCATGCCGGCAAAGAAGGCGCCGAGCGCCAGCGACACGCCGAAGAGCTTTGCCGCTCCGAAAGCGACGCCGAGCGCGATCGCCAGCACACCGAGCCGGAACAGCTCGCGCGACCCGGTATGGGCGATGCGGTGCATCGTCCATGGAATGAGCTTGCGGCCGAAGATCAGCATCAGCGCCACGAACAGCGCCACCTTCACCAGCGTCATGGCGATCATGCCGCCGATGCCGAGATCGAGGCCCAACAGGCGGTTCAGCCCGGCCGAGAGCGGCTCGACAGGCGCGTGACCCTCACCGCCGATGCTGGCTGCGGCCGGGATCAGCACCAGCGCCAGCACCATGGCGAGATCCTCGACGATCAGCCAGCCGACGGCGATCCTGCCGCGCTCCGTTTCGACCAGGCGCCGCTCCTGCAGCGCTTTCAGCAGCACCACGGTTGAAGCGACCGAAAGCGCCAGGCCAAAGACCAGGCTGCCGCCGGTCGGCCAGCCCATGAAGGCGCCGAGCCCCCAGCCGAGCAGCGTCGCAAAGGCGATCTGCGCAATTGCGCCGGGCACGGCGATGCCGCGCACCGACAGCAGGTCTTTCAGCGAAAAGTGCAGGCCGACGCCGAACATCAGCAGGATGACGCCGATTTCGGCAAGTTCCGGCGCCAGGCTTTGATCCGCCACATAACCCGGCGTATGTGGTCCCACAAGCACGCCGGCAATCAGATAGCCCACCAGCGGCGGCATCCGCAGCCGATGGGCAAGCGCGCCGAAGACGAAAGCCAGCACGAGGCCGCCGACGATTGTCGAAATCAAGGGCGTATCGTGTGGCATTGCTGTCTCCCGATCTGGAAATCCCGTTTGCAATATGACATATATGGTCTATGTCGACCAATATGGGTAAATTAGGATTATGGGTCAAGGCGCAAGGGAAACAATTCTCACTCCCGCACTCTGCCGCGCGGCGCGCGGATTGCTCGATTGGACCCAGACCGATCTTGCCGACAGAGCCGCCGTCTCGCGCAGTACCATCCGCGATTACGAGGGGCGCCACCACGATATCCACCGCGCGACGGAGGCGCAGCTGCGCCTCGCCTTCGAGGACGGCGGCGTCAAATTCGTCGAGATTGATGGGGCGGGTACCGGCCTCTGCCTGTCCACGCCATAATTCCTCAAATCGGAATCGATCGACTCAGGGCGCCAGGCAGGTGGCGGAGACCCTGTAGACGGAGAGCGACTTGCCCCTGTAATAGCCCTCCGTGGGCTGCCAGTTCTTCAGAACCTCGGGCGTTTCCGCGGCGCAGGTCAGGGACCCATCCGTCAGGAAAAGCACTTTGCCGGTGATGTCGGCAGGGAGAGCGAATTCCTGTTCGTAATAGCTTTCCGGAAGGCCGGTCGGCGCCCGTGCATAGATCCGGTAGGATGCATCGCGCAGCGTATAGAAAAGATCGGCGACCATGTCGCGATTGTCGGTGACGATGATGTCGGTGCCGGCCTGAGCCGCGAGTGCGGCAGCCTCGCGGCTGACCTCGGCGCGGCCGAGATAGCGCTTCATCAACTCGTCGCCGTTCGGCAGCAGCAACTGCTGCGGAAAGATCGTCGCCAGCGGAAATAGCAGACTCGCGATGCCGTTGATGGTGAGCGATAGTCTCAGGCCCTTCGGCCACATCCGGTAAAGCAGCCAGACGGCAAGGATGGTGCCGGCGACATAGGCGGTCACCGCCCAGTTGGCATAGGCCTTGGCGACCGTTGCCTGCAGCGTGATCAGCACCACCACCGGCATCGACAGCCAGACCAGCATCTCTTCCCGATCGTCGCTCCTGCTCTTGATCATGCGATAGACTGCCCAGAGCATCGCAAAGAAGATGATCGGCCCGACGACGCCGAATTGGGCGGAGAAGAATTCAAACCCGCGACGGAGATTGATGCCGAGTTCGCTCCAGTGGGCGATGTCCTGCGTATGCCGCACCGTCGTATTGTTGTGCTGCAGGTTCCACCAGAGGTTTGGCAAGGCAACCACCGCCGCGACCGCGACCGCAATGATGAAATCCCGGATGGCGATGCGCGCCGCCGGAATGAAGAGGAGAGCAAGCGCGCCGCCCGGAACGACGAACAGCACGGCATATTTCGTCAGGAAGGCGAGGCCGACGCCGAGGCCCATGACGAGCGCGAGCCCCACCGAGCGACGCTGCGTCAAGCCGAAATAGGCAAGCAAGGTGATTGCGGTGAAGAACAGCAGGATCACGTCGGTCGAGAAGAATACCGAGGAAAGCGCGACGCCCGGGAGGGTAATGTAGGTCGCCCCCGTCCAGCCTTCGATCTCCGGGCCGACGAAACGCTTTGCGACCTTCATCAGAACCAGTGCCGCCGCCATGTGGATCAGCGGTCCGGACAGCCTGATCCAGTAGATGGCGTTGGAGCCGGAAAGCTCGGTCATTCCACGGATCACCCAGGCGATCATCGGCGGTTTGGAATAATAGCCGAGATCGAGATTCTGCGCCCAGAACCAGTACTGCGCCTCATCGACGAACAGGTCCGTCCGATCGAAAGCTAGCGTGACGACGCGCCAGAGCGTGAAGCCAAGAACGATGAGGAGACCGGATCTGGGGGACATAAGCGAGTGTTCCGCTGACATGAAAGGCGCCAGTGCGATACACCAAAGGTGCCGGACTGCCAACGGGCAGGTGAGGCTTTTAGAACACCCGAAGCGCGCGGATATCGCGGTTTGCAGCGAGGAAATCGAGGCGTGCGACGGCGGCGAGCAGCGTCATTGCAATCAAGCAGGAACCCAATCCGAGAACAATCATTGCTCTGTCCTTGTCGACGTCATGTCTTGGTCATCGACCGGCGTATATCACGGGGCTTGCGTGTGCCTTGTAGCAGCCGTGCAACTCTTCGGCAGTATTTGCAGTGAACGGCCTTGAATTGCTTCAAAAGCCGGCGCTGCCAAAGGCTTATTAACCTTCAAGCAAGGAATTAACCATAAACATTGGCTTACACGTCGGAATGGGAAGATTCACTCGTTCCCACCAGGCATGACGCCGTCCCGCCGTACCGGGTTGATCCGGTATCCATCTCTTCAGACAGCTCCGAACCTAGCTGATCAGGGGGCTTCGATCCGCCGGTTGTGACCGGTGGTGAGGACCGTCTCCAGACCTGCGATTCACCGGATGCTGCAAAAGTTTTTGGCCGGGCTTTCGCTCGGAATGTGGTCGGGGACAGGCGTTGAGGCAGGACATGCCATCAGATCAGGCTCGTGGAGCGCAGGCAGGCAGCTTGCGCGACCGCCTGCGCTTTGTCGGTCTCGATGCCGACCAGTGCGAGCTGGTGCGCCGCAACCGGCCGGCCCTCGAAGCGCATTTGAAGGCAGGTCTCAGAGATCTGTTCCACAGGTTCCAGTCATTCCCCGACGCCGCGCGCAATTTCGAGAGCGAGCGCCAGGTCGAGCGCCTGCATGATCTGCAGTCCTCGCACTGGGATGTGCTGACCGATGCGCGGTTCGACAGTCTCTATGCCGAGCGCGTCAAGGTTCTCTCCGATACCGAAAGCAAGATCGGCCTCGATCCGCGCTGGCACGTGGCCGGCCACGGCGTCATGCTCGAGCACGTCGTTTCCGGTCTCGCCGAGCAGATCGCCGGCCGCCCGCTGCTGCCGTCCGCCAAGCGTCGCACCCGCGAAATCTCCGATCTGATGACAGCGATCATCCGCATCGTCATGGTCGATGTGGAAATCGCCGTCTCGCTCCGCTTCAACGCCCAGCGCGCCGCCGAACAGCGCGCGCTTGCCGATCAGCGCGCCGATAACGAGGCCGAGATCGTCAGGATCTTCGGCGATGTCATCGAAGGCCTGTCGGCACGCGACCTGACGCAGCGCGCGCCCGTCGACGGAGCCCATGCCCCGATCGCCGCCGCGCTGAACGGCGCATTGGATGGCCTCCAGGCCGAGTTCACCGCCATCACCGAGCGCACGCTCAAGGCCGAAGCGGCGACAGGCGCGCTTGCCGGCCTGTCCAGGCAGTTCGCCGGCACGGCTTCGGGCCAGGCCGACCGGCTGCAGCTTTCTGCCGCTGCCCTTGCCGGTATCGCCGGCAGTGTCCGCGACGGTGCTGCCGACAGCCGCACTGCCGAACAGGCCGCCGCCTCGACGCGCGCCGCCGTCGAACAAAGCGGCGAGGTCGTCGGCCGCGCGATCAGCGCCATGGCCGACATCGAGCAGTCAGCCGAAAAGATCGGCCAGATCATCGGCGCGATCGATGAGATCGCCTTTCAGACCAATCTTCTGGCGCTGAACGCCGGCATCGAGGCCGCTCGCGCCGGCGATTCCGGCCGCGGTTTTGCCGTCGTCGCCCAGGAAGTCCGGGCGCTGGCCCAGCGCTCGGCCGAAGCCGCCCGCGAGATCAAGACGCTGGTGACGACGACCAAGGCCCAGGTCGACGCCGGCGTGCAGATGGTCGGCCGCACACAGGATTCGATTGGCAGCATCGTGCGTCAGGTCACCGACATCAATGCCGCCATCGCAGGCATCGCCACCCGAACCGGCGAACATGCCGCAAGCCTCGACAGCGTGACTTCAGACATCAAGGGCCTGGGTGGCGAGGTGGCGGGCAGCGCCGGTCTTGCCGAGCGCTCCGCCGAAGGTGCCGACCACCTCCACACCGTCATTCTGGAACTCGGTCAGACGATTCGCGAATTCCGCATCGCCCGGGAAAACGCCAGTGCCGGGCGCCCGGCGCCGGCTCGTGTGACGCCGCCGCGCGCCATCGAAGCAGCCGCGCGTCCGGCTGTGACCGAAGACGAATACGAAAATGATGATTTTAGCCTTCCGCAGGCCTTCGCGAGCGTCGGAGGTGGGCGGAATGTTTACTAACCTATCGGATGATTGCCTCAGCTCGTCTTCTCGGGCCGGCGACAAGGGGACAAGGAAAAGCTGATGGCAGCAAAGAAGAGTGGCAAAACGCTGGATTTGACAGCGGTGCTCGACCTCAACGAGGCTTCCGCCTTGCGCGATAAACTCCTCTCCCTCAGGGGCAGCGGTCTGTCGATCGACGCCTCAGGCGTCGAACGGATCGGTGCTCTTTGTGCCCAGGTTCTGATGTCCGCCGAGAAGACCTGGGCGCTGGACAAGCAGCCATTCACCTTCTCCAAGGTGTCCGACGCATTTCAGAAAACCATGCAGCTGGTTGGTGTCAACTTTGATCACCTGCTTGCCAAGGAGATTCGGCAATGAAGAAAAAAGTTCTTACCGTGGATGATTCCCGCACCATCCGAAACATGCTTCTCGTGACGCTGAACAATGCCGGCTTCGAGACGATCCAGGCGGAAGACGGCATCGAGGGTCTCGAAGTTCTCGAAGAGTCCAATCCTGACGTCATCGTGACTGACATCAACATGCCGCGGCTCGACGGTTTCGGTTTCATCGAAGGTGTCCGCCGCAACGAGAAATATCGGGCGATCCCGATCCTGGTCCTGACCACCGAGAGCGACGCGGAAAAGAAGAACCGCGCCCGCCAGGCCGGTGCCACGGGCTGGATCGTCAAGCCTTTCGACCCGGCCAAACTGATCGATGCCATTGAGCGTGTAACCGCTTAAACCCAGGATTTGCACCGATGGATATGAACGAAATCAAAGAGATCTTTTTCCAGGAGTGCGAGGAACAGCTCGCCGAGCTGGAATCCGGTCTGCTGAAATTGAATGATGGCGATCGCGATCCGGAAACCGTCAATGCGGTGTTCCGTGCCGTGCATTCGATCAAGGGTGGCGCCGGCGCCTTCGGCCTTGATGATCTGGTCGCCTTCGCCCATGTTTTCGAGACCACTCTCGATTGCGTTCGATCCAACAAGCTTGAGCCGACCCAGGACGTCCTGAAGGTGATGCTGAAGTCGGCCGACGTGCTCGCCGACCTGACGAATGCTGCGCGCGACGGCGGCAGCGTCGATGAAAGCCGCAGCCGAAGCCTGGTCAAGGAGCTCGAGGCGCTGGCCAACGGTGAGTTGCCGTCTCCCTCGGCATTGGCCGAGGCGCCGGCCGCAAAGCCCGTAGCCAAGGCCGTTCCGGCCGCTGCGGCGCCGACAGCCAAGCCCACCGACGAGAGCGGCTTCCAGCCGGTCCCCTTTTCCTTCGACGATTTTGGCGGCGAGGGCGATGCGGGTTCCGACATGCCGGCCTATGAAATCACCTTCAAGCCGCGCTACGAACTCTATTCCAAGGGCAATGACGCCACGCTGCTGCTGCGCGATCTCTCGCGCCTCGGCGAAATGACCATCTATTGCAATACCGATGACCTGCCGGGCCTCGAGGAACTTGATCCGGAAGGCGCTTATTTCTTCTGGAACGTCACGATCAAGACGGACAAGGGCGAGGACGCCATTCGCACCGTCTTCGAATTCGCCGAGTGGGATTGCGAATTGTCGGTGAAGCCGGTCGAGGACGCAAGGGCCGACGCGACCAGCAACGACGAACTGCCGATGGTGCCGGTTCCCTTCGATCTGTCGATCCTGGATGAGAGCGGCGCAACGGAAGAGGTTTCCGCCTCCGCAAGGGCCGAGGAGACGGCCGCAGCCGTTGCCGCCGCCGAGATCGCCTCCAACGTCACGCAGATGGCCTCAGCCGCCGCCCGTGTCGAGAAGAAGGAATCGGCCGCCGCAGCAGCCGCGGCTGCAAGTGCCGCCGCCCAGAACAACGCCGCCGCCGGCGCCGGCCAGACGATCCGCGTCGATCTCGACCGTGTCGACCGCCTCATCAACCTCGTCGGCGAACTGGTCATCAACCAGGCGATGCTGTCGCAGAGCGTCATCGAGAACGATACGACCGGCACCTCCTCGATCAATATGGGTCTGGAAGAGCTGCAGCAGCTCACCCGTGAGATCCAGGACTCGGTCATGGCGATCCGCGCCCAGCCGGTGAAGCCGGTGTTCCAGCGCATGTCGCGTATCGTCCGCGAAATCGCCGACATGACCGGCAAATCGATCCGCCTCATCACCGAAGGTGAAAATACCGAAGTCGACAAGACTGTCATCGACAAGCTGGCCGAGCCGCTGACCCACATGATCCGCAATGCCGTCGACCACGGCATTGAAACGCCTGAAAAGCGCGCGGCCGCCGGGAAGAACACCGAGGGCACGGTCCGCCTGACCGCCAAGCATCGTTCGGGACGCATCCTGATCGAGCTTGCCGATGACGGCGCCGGCATCAACCGCGAGAAGGTCCGCCAGAAGGCGATCGACAACGACCTCATCCCGGCCGATTCCAACCTGTCTGACGAAGAAATCGACAACCTGATCTTCCTGCCGGGTTTCTCGACGGCCGACAAGATCTCCGACATCTCCGGCCGCGGCGTCGGCATGGACGTCGTCAAGCGCTCGATCCAGGCGCTCGGCGGTCGTATCAACATCACCTCGAAGCCCGGCCACGGCTCGGTCTTCACCATGAGCCTGCCGCTGACGCTCGCCGTCCTCGACGGCATGGTGGTCACCGTCGCCGGCCAGACCTTGGTCGTGCCGCTGACTGCGATCGTCGAAACCTTGCAGCCGGAAGCGGCCGCGATCCACTCCTTCGGTGCAAACCACCGGCTAATCTCGATTCGCAACAGCTTCTGCCCGCTGGTCGATGTCGGCCGCATCCTGAACTTCCGTGCGACCCAGGCCAACCCGGTCGAGGGCGTGGCGCTTCTAGTGGAGTCCGAAGGCGGCGGCCAGCGCGCCCTGATGGTCGACGCCATCCAGGGTCAGCGCCAGGTGGTCATCAAGAGCCTGGAAGCCAACTACACCCATGTGCCGGGCATTGCCGCCGCGACCATTCTCGGCGACGGGCGCGTCGCTCTCATCCTCGATGTCGACGCGGTTGTCGGCGCCTCGCGCGGCCAGTCGCTCAAAGCGGAAATGTCGTTAGCAGCGGTAGGATAAGGCAATGTCGTACGCCGTGAAAAATCTGAACGAGGGGGACCGCGAGCTGATCGCGTTCCGCATCGGGGATCAGGAATTTTGCGTGAACATCATGTCGGTTCGTGAGATCCGGGGCTGGACCCCGGCGACCGCGATGCCGCACTCGCCTGCCTATATGCTTGGAGTTATCAACCTGCGCGGCGCGGTGCTGCCGATCATCGACCTTGCCGCCCGGCTTGGCATGAAGCCGGCCGATCCGACCGCCCGTCATGTGATCATCGTTGCCCAGGTGCGGCGCAAGGTCGTCGGCCTGCTGGTCGATGCCGTGTCCGATATCCTGACGGTGACCGACGAAACCGTCCAGCCGACGCCAGAGATCTCCTCCGAACTCGAGCGTCAATTTGCCCGCGGCATTCTTGCCATCGACAAGCGCATGATCTGCCTGATCGAACTCGAAGCCCTCTTTCCCGAGACCGAAAGCGAAGCCGCATGAACCCAATGGGCGCAAAAGATCAGAGGCAGGGATCCGACGAGGTCCTGGCGAGTGGAGAATATCCGCTAACGCGCCGCGACCTCACGGAGATCGCCGCGATGATCTATTCGGATGCGGGCATCTTCCTCAACGAGACGAAGGCGTCGCTCGTCTATTCGCGCCTGTCGAAACATATCCGCAATCTCGGTCTGTCCGGCTTCCGGGAATATTGTGACCTCGTCGCCTCGCCGGCGGGTGCTGCGCCGCGCCGCGAGATGCTCTCGCATCTGACCACCAATTTCACCCGCTTCTTCCGCGAAAACCATCATTTCGACCACCTGCGCGACCATGTCCTACCGGAACTTCTGCAGCGGGCGAGATCGGGCGGCAGGGTGCGCATCTGGTCGGCCGCTTCCTCCGACGGGCAGGAACCCTATTCGATTGCGCTGACGGTGCTGTCGCTGATGCCGAATGTCGCCGATTACGATTTCAAGATCCTGGCAACCGACATCGACCCGAAGATCCTGGCGATTGCCCGGGCCGGCGCCTATGACGAAAGCGCGCTCGAAACCGTTTCGCCCGCCATGCGCAAGCAATGGTTCAGCGAAGTCGAGGTCCAGGGCCGCAGGAAGTTCCAGGTCGACGACCGGGTCAAGCGGCTGATCACTTACAACGAGCTGAACCTGATGGCGCAATGGCCGTTCAAGGGCAAGTTCGACGTCATCTTCTGCCGCAACGTCGTCATCTATTTCGACGAGCCGACGCAGATGAAGATCTGGCAGCGTTTCGCCGGCCTGCTGCCGGAGGGCGGACATCTTTATATCGGCCATTCCGAGCGTGTGTCGGGCGAGGCAAAACACGTCTTCGACAATATCGGCATTACGACCTATCGCTATACCGCCAAAGGTCTCGGGAGGAAGGCATGAGCGCGCCGGCAAGGGTTCTCGTTGTTGACGACTCCCCGACGATGCGGGGTCTGATCACCGCCGTCTTGAGTTCTGACCCCGAGGTCAACGTCATCGGCCAGGCCGGCGACGCGCTGGAAGCGCGCGAGGCGATCAAGCGGCTGAACCCCGACGTCGTGACGCTCGACATCGAGATGCCGAATATGAACGGTCTCGATTTCCTCGAAAAGATCATGACGCTGCGTCCGATGCCTGTCATCATGGTCTCGACAATGACCCATCGCGGCGCCGAGGCGACGCTTGCAGCACTTGAGATCGGGGCGTTCGATTGCGTCGGCAAGCCGGGGCCGGGCGAACTCAGGCCCTTTGGCGACCTCGCCGAGAAGGTCAAGGCTGCCGCGCGCACGCAGCGCCAGTTCTCCCATCCGGTTGCTCCCGCAGCACCTCCGCCCTCGGTTGCCGATTTCCGCGTCGGCCGCAAGATCGTCGCGATCGGCTCGTCCACAGGCGGCGTCGAGGCGCTGATCGCCGTGCTGCAGAAGTTTCCGGCCAATTGTCCGCCGACGGTTATCACCCAGCATATGCCGCCGACCTTTACAAAGAGCTTCGCCGAACGGCTGAACCGCCTCTGTGCGCCGGTGGTGCAGGAAGCAACCGACGGTGCCCGCCTCGAAATCGGCAAGATCTATCTGGCGCCCGGCGGCGAGCGCCATCTCCAGGTCAGCAGTGCCTCGGCGCCGTGCTGCCGTCTCGTCGACCGGGCGCCGGTCAACGGTCACCGGCCATCGGTCGACGTGCTGTTCGATTCGGTCGCGGAGTTGGCGGGCCGTAACGCCGTTGGCGTGATTTTGACCGGAATGGGCCGCGATGGTGCCGCCGGATTGTTGAAAATGCGCCACGCCGGCGCCAGAACACTCGGCCAGAACGAAAAAACCTGTGTCGTTTACGGAATGCCAAGGGTTGCCCATGAACTTGGCGCCGTTGAGCAGCAGTTGCCCCTGTCTGCCATCGGGGAAGAAATATTGAAAATGACAGCCGCCCGAAAGGAAGGGACCGAATAAAATGTCGATCGCGGAGAAAATCAAAGTTCTGATCGTCGACGATCAGGTAACGAGCCGGTTGCTGCTCAGCGACGCGCTGACCCAGCTCGGTTTCAAGCAGATCACGTCCGCAGGCGACGGCGAGCAGGGCATGAAGATCATGGCCGAGCAGCCGCACCACCTGGTGATCTCGGACTTCAACATGCCGAAGATGGATGGCATCGGCTTCCTTCAGGCCGTGCGCACCAACCCGAACACCAAGAAGGCGGCCTTCATCATCCTCACCGCCCAGGGCGACCGCGCACTGGTGCAGAAGGCAGCCCAGCTCGGCGCCAACAACGTGCTCGCCAAGCCGTTCACGATCGAGAAGATGAAAGCGGCTATCGAAGCCGTGTTTGGAGCCCTGAAATGATCACTGAGGGGGCAGCCCGCCGCGTGCACATCATTCAGGGCGAGTACAAGGTTCTGAACGATCCGAATGCGGTCCTCTCGACCATTCTCGGTTCCTGCGTGGCTGCGTGCCTTCGAGACCCTGTCGCCGGCATCGGCGGCATGAACCACTTCTTGCTGCCCGGTTCGGCGACGTCGCCGACATCAGGCGGCGATGCCACCCGTTACGGCGTGCATCTGATGGAACTGCTGATCAACGGTCTCCTGAAGCAGGGCGCCCGGCGCGACAGGCTGGAGGCCAAGATCTTCGGCGGCGCCAAGACGATCTCGACATTCTCCAATGTCGGTGAGCAGAACGCGGCCTTCGCCATGCAGTTCCTGAGGGATGAAGGCATTCCGGTGGTCGGTTCCTCCACAGGCGGAGACCATGGACGCAAGCTTGAATTTTGGCCCGTCTCCGGTCGTGCCCGGCAGTACCCCCTGACCGGCGCCGAAACGCAGAGAACCGTCGCTCTCGAGCAGCGTCCCGCCGCTCCGCCGAAGCCCGTCGAAACCAGTATCGAATTTTTTTGATGGCGAGGATTTTCATATGACATTTAACCCGGTGATGGAGCCGCCCGCGCCTGTCGAGGCGTTGAGCGACATCCTGATGCGCATCGTTTCCGAACTGCACGATGTCGCCTATCTCATCGAGCGCATCGAGCCGCAGCTTCTCGATCTCGGCGGCGCCGAAATCCTGAATTCGCCGGATGCCATGAAGGTCATGCAGGGCATCGATCTCGCCGTGCAGAAATCGCGTGGCCTCGCCGAGTTCATCGACACCATCACCGGCGAAATCCCGCACGGCTGGGCAGTCGACGTCGCCACCGCGCTCAGCCTCGTCAAGCTGGCGGAAATGCAGAAGGCATTGGGCGGCGCCACACGCCACGGCCATTCCCAGCCATTGAGCAAGGCAGCCGGCGACTTCGATTTCTTCTAAGGCGCATCGCGTCAAGCCGGATTCATGCGGCGCTTCAAGTCTTGATTTGGGCACGTCGTTTCCCAAAACCGCTGCGACGTTTTGGGAGGCATTCGTTCGGGCTTTTTTGCTCCCGCCCGCGCTTCACGAAACGCTCGCACAAGTTTCGCCGACTATTCGTCAGATGAGGCAATAAGCCTGCTTTGTCTTTGACGAATCGTGCGAGAACAGAATGAATCTGTTAAATCAATTAGTTCAGATCTTTAAGAACTTCAGTTCCCTTGGCCGAACACGCCTGATGATTCTCGGAGGCGTCGGTGCCGTCTCCATCGCAATCGTCCTTGCGGCCGCTCTTTTCGTCAACAAGCCGGCACAGGAAACACTCTATGTCGGTCTGGATGCGCCGGATCTCAACCAGATCAGCATGGCGCTTGCCGAAGCCAACGTCAATTTCCAGGTCGGTACGGACGGCACCAGTATCAGCGTCCCCGCAGGGATGACGGGCAAGGCCCGGCTGTTGCTTGCCGAGCGCGGCCTGCCGAACAGCGCCAATGCCGGTTACGAACTCTTCGACAATGTCGGCTCCCTCGGCCTGACCTCCTTCATGCAGGAGGTGACGCGGGTTCGAGCGCTGGAAGGCGAAATCGCTCGCACCATCCAATCGATCTCGGGCATAACAGCCGCGCGCGTGCATATCGTCATGCCGGAGGTTGGAAACTTCCGAAAGGCGGAGCAGAAGCCGACCGCCTCCGTCATGATTCGCGCCAGCGCCACCACCGGGCGCAGTGCAGCGACCTCGATCCGCCACCTCGTCGCCTCGGCCGTGCCGGGGCTTGACGTCGATGACGTGACGATCCTCGATTCCGCCGGCCAGTTGCTCGCTTCCGGCGACGACGCGAGCAACAGCTCGCTGAACCGCTCGCTCAGCATCGTCCAAAACGTCCAGCAGGAAGTCGAATCCAACATCGACAAGGCGCTGGCGCCCTTCCTCGGCATGGACAACTTCCGTTCCAGCGTGACCGCCGATCTCAACACGGACGCCCAGCAGATCCAGGAAACGACCTACGATCCCGAATCCAAGGTCGAACGCTCTGTCCGCTCGACCAAGGAAGCCCAGCAGTCGCAGCAGAAGCAGTCGGACAGTGCGACGACGGTCGAGCAGAACATTCCGCAGGCGGCTCCCGAGGCCGGCGGTTCCGCCGGACCTGAATCGCAGGACAAGTCCGACAAGCGCGAAGAGCAGACCAATTACGAAATCAACAGCAGGACGACGGCGACGACCCGCAACAGCTACAAGGTCGAGAAGCTCTCGATCGCCGTGGTGGTCAATAAGGGCCGCATCGCCAAGATGGTCGGCGAGCCCGCCGACCAGGCCAAGATCGATGCCTACGTTGCCGAAATGCAGAAGATCGTCGCTTCGGCCGCCGGCATCGACGCCAAGCGCGGCGACGCCGTCACCGTCACGGCGATGGACTTCCTCGAGAACCAGCTGCTCGAAGACGCCACCGGTGGTGTCCGCGTCATGGATATACTGAGCCGCAATCTCGCCGGCATCATCAACTCTCTCGCCTTCGTCGCGGTCGCCTTCGTGGTGGTCTGGATGGGCCTGCGGCCCCTGGTGCGCAGCGTCAGCGGCAATGGCAGCTCGCCGGTCCTCGGCGACGCCACGCCGGAGGCGGCGGGCCTCGAGCTTCCGGACTTCGCGCCTTCCGCAGGCGCGCCCGGAGGAGCTCTTATGGACGGCTTCGGCTCCGACTTCGGCTTCGACAGCACCGAGGATCTGCTCAGCCTCGGCGACGACGACGGAAATTTCAATCGCCGCGTCAAGGAAGGCCCGGAGCGCAAGCTCTCCCGCATGGTCGAGATCAACGAGGAACGCGCCGCGAAAATCCTCCGGAAATGGGCGATCGACGAGGCAGCATAAGAAAAAAGGCCGGGCAACCGGCCTTTTTCACGTCGGTACCATGGTTGATTTCCTGTAACGGGATCGTTGTCAGATCCCGCAAACAAATGACGAACCGCTCTGGAAGCCGTGACGGTAATGTCGGGCATTCGGCATGAAAACAGGAACAGATCCGACCGAACCAGAGGATGATGCCGAAATGTGTCGCTGTCGAGAAATTTAATAAGGCGAACTCGCGTAAAACGCGAATGAAGTTGCGATACCCCCAGAATCACCTTAGCCTCCCCTATATCTTGAGGGGTGGAATTGATCATCGAATCAGGGCATGGGCGACAGCGAAAGTAAATCCCTAGAAGTCGGAGATGGTGATTTGCATCGGCTGGCTTACCCTTGGGTGATTCGAAATGGGATTCGAACGGAACTTGAATTGAATCCCTTACAGAAAAATCGCTGTTGCACCGAGTTCGATCGTTTCTCAGCCGCAGGACATTGCCAATGGATATGAACGTAATTCAGGCGAGCAAAGGCGAGAGGCAGATGGCGAATTTCGCAAGCGCGGTGGTGCCGGATCTGTTGCCGCGCGATCAACTCCTCCAGCGCCTGCACGGCGTTGCCAACACTGGCAGGTTGCAGTCCGGTCTGCGGGCGCTGACGGAGTATGTGGGGGCTTCCCACTACCTCCTGGCGCGCTGTGATCTCCTCCAGGAAAGCGGTCTCGATTTCATTGTTTCATCGGATTGGCCCTTTGACCTGGTCAGGGATATCGCCAATGATCTGGTTCGCGGCTATGCCCGTTCGACGGAGCTGGAAAAATGCATGCAGGTCTTCCAGCCGAATTTTGCTCTTATGCCTGATACTGCCGACGTGCCCGACGGCGCCAGCCGTCAATATTGTTCTCTCACCTTCAATGTCGGCCGGTCGCGGCTTGCCCTGATGTTCCTGTTCGGCGAGGGGTTCATCCTGTCGCCGGAGCGCCTGCGAGATGTCGGCCTGCTTGCAGGTTATGTCGCGAGTTTCCTCCGCTGCGGTGGTACGAGGGTCGACCGCGATTTCGAATTGACGGACCGCGAGCTGGAATGCCTCTTCTGGATCGCCGAGGGCAAGACCAGCGACGAGATCGCCATGATCCTCGGAATCTCCCGCAATACCATCAACAACTACATCACCAGCGTGATGCGCAAGACGGCGACCAAGACCCGGTCCGAGGCGATTGCCTTCGCCGTCCGCAATAATCTCGTATAGGGGGATCCATGGGGCATTCATCAGCCAGGACGATGAGCAGCGCCGAGCAGCTGCGCATGGTGCGTGTGAACAGGATTTCCAGCCGGTCCGATCTTTTCCCGCGGCTGATTGCGATGCAGAAGCTTGCCGATGCTCAAGGGTTCGCGATCTTCCGCGTCAGCGGTTCGGGTCTTCCGGCAAAGCAGCGCCTCGTCTGCGAACTCGAGAACTGGGGATCTTCCAATGCCGGCTTCGGCAAGGCCTTCACGGATGCCTATGGCGATATCCTTCTCGACCATATCGAGAAGTCTTTGTTGCCGCTCTCATGGGCCGGCGGTTACGACCGTGCGGCACCTAGTCCTGCGGACTTCGCCCCGTTCATGACGCGGCTGCAGGACGGTATTTTGCCTTTTTCCGGCCTTGCCTTTCCAGTGCGGCTCGGCACCGTCGGCAACGGGTTCATCCTTTTCACCGGCGATGAGATTGATCCCTCGAGCGATACGATCGTCGAGCTGCACGGTCGCTGCTGCCACATTATGATGGATCTGCTCTCGCTCGACGAACGCCGCACGGCCACCGCCGAGGCGCTCAGCGAACGCGAGATCGCCTGTCTCCAACTCGCCGGCGACGGCCGCATCAGCGAAGAGATCGCCGACAAGCTCGGCCTGTCCGTGCACACCGTGAACGCCTATCTCGGCTCGGCGACCATCAAACTCGATTCCGTCAATCGCATCCAAGCGATCGCCAAGGCGATCCGGCTCGGCTACATCAGCTGAGGCCCAGCGGGCCGGGGCTCTTTCATTTTAAGATTGCGTTTGATGCGTGTCGCCCGGAACTGTGCAGTGGTTCCGGGTCAACGACCCGCCTCGTTGCATGAATCAAGTTCGATGCGACGCGCCTGAGTGCGCTGTCGAAGGACGGATGAAGCGCGGTTGTCCTGAGAGATGTCAGCCCGCCAGGGCCTGGGGCGATTGATTGACGTTGTAGCGCGATTCCCGAAGGCTCTTTTCGAGGAAGCGGGTGTTTTCATCGGGATCGGCCGAGGGATCCTGGAACGCGATATGGTTGATCTCGATGCCGGCGTGATCTTCGGCAAGCGTCAGCTGCGCATAGACGGTGACGCCGCGCGGCTTGATTTCCAGATCGAGGACGACTTCGGGCTTGCCGCCCCATTCCAGCGTATAATTGCCGCCCAGGCCGAAATTCACCGTGCCCGGATGAAAGAAAAGCTCTGCCGCCGAAGCGACGAGATCGGAAAGGTTGCCGTAATACTCGAAGCGCAGCAGTGAAATAAGGTCAGAAGCATCCAGAAGGCGCAGTTCCGTGGCGACCGGGCTGATCGCAACTGCGAGGATTTTTTCACGCTGGGTAGAGTGGGGGCATTTTTTCATTCGGCTTATCTTACCCGTTTGTTCTTGGCATCGGCGGCGTAGACCCGGTGGATCAGCTCCGCAACGGCCTTATAGAAGACTGACGGTATGACACTATCGATCGAGACTTGCGCAAACATGGAGCGTGCAAGCGGCGGATCCTCGAACACCGGGATGCCGTTTTTTTCGGCAATCTCCCTGATCTTGAGCGCAATAAGGTCCTGGCCCTTGGCCAGCACCACCGGCGCATCGTTTTCTTCGCGGGCATAGCGTAGCGCCACCGCATAGTGCGTCGGGTTGGCGATGACGAGCGTCGCCCGGTCCACATTGGCGATCATGCGCCGGCGCGCGCGGTCGCGCATCAGCGAGCGCTGCCGGCCCTTGACGAAGGGGTCGCCCTGCGCCTGCTTGTTTTCTTCCTTGATTTCGTGCCGCGTCATCTTCAGCTCGGTGAACCAGTGATGGCGCGTCCAGAAGACATCGGCGATCGCCACGATCGCGGTGGCGATCAGCACGACGATGATGATCTTGCGCATCGCCGTCGAGATCCGCACCAGAATCGTCTGCGGGTCCGAGAACATCGCGTCGATCGAGCTGAAATATTCGCTTCTGAGCACAAAAAACAGGATCACCCCGACGACGACGACCTTGAACAGCGATTTTCCGAACTCGACGAGGCCCGGCAGGCTGAAGAGCCGTTCCCAGCCTTTGGCGGGAGAGATGCGCGAGGCCTGCGGCCGGATGCGTTCGAGGACCGGCGTCGGCAGGTTCTGAAAGACGGAGGAGGCGATGCCGAACACCATGAACAGGATAAAGGCCGGCGCCAGCAGCGCCGCGGTGGCCCAGCCGAGCTTGACGAACAGCGAGAGGACGTCGGGACCCGTCTCGATCTTCCACTGGTCGGGTTGCTCGAAGATGTCGCGCAGGGTTTCGGTCATGCGCCCGACGCCGTCGGGGAGGAAGAACACAAGATAGATATAGGTGGCAAGGATGGTCGCAAAGATCGACAGCTCGCGCGAAGACGGCAAGTTGCCTTTCTCAGCCGCGTCGCTTTGCTTTTTTGCGGTCGGGGCTTCTGTTTTGCTGTCCTTGTCATCGTCTGCCAAGTCGCGGCCCTCCGTCAAAGAAATGGGCAGCAGCTACTGCATGTCGCCCAAAAGTGTGCAGCGGTTCTGGAATGACGACATGCATCAAAACAAAGAGCTAAAGCGCGCCGCGGAAAGCGGGTTCCCTGCGACGCGCCTTAGAGCGCGGCCTATCGTTGGAAGGGTAGTCGCCTGTGGCATGACGATCAACAGCCGCCTTGCGGGCGGCTGGATTTGTCAACAGTCTGGCAGTGCCATGCATGTCGCCCGGAAGCGGGCAGCCGGAATCCGCCCGCGTTAGGCGGCTGCCGAAGCGTCGCCTTCCTTCTCCTTGAGCTCGATCTGGCCTGAGTTGGCCAGGCGAATCGCTTCCTGCGCCACGGCGCGGCGGGCAATGGCAATCTCGCGCGGATTGACGCCGCCCATGCCGCTCTGCAGATCCGATTCGATCATGCGGCGCTGGCGCGGGCTGATGGCGGAGAGAACCGATTCGCGGATCTCTGGCGGCGAACCGCGCAACGCGACGGTGAGCACATCCGTCGAGATGTCGTTGAGCAGCAAGACGCGGCTGCGCTGCGGCATGTACATGAGGTCCTCGAACAGGAAGATCTTCGGGCGGACCTTGTTGACGGATTCGCGGCTGATCGATTCCAGCGAGGTGAGCAGCGTGTCGACCTGCGGCTTGTCGAGTTCGTTCATGAGATCGGCGACCTTCGTCGAGCCGGCGGCATTGCGCTCTGCCTCGACCTCGGCAAGCAGCGTCATGACCTGGTTCTCGATGATCTGCGCAGCCTTCGGGCTGACGGTCTTCATGTTGACCGTTCGGTTCATGATGTCGGCGCGGCGGTTGTCAGGGAGCTGCAGCAGCACCTTGGCGCCAAAGTTGGAAGGCATCATCGAAAGAATATAGGCGACGGTCTGCGGATGTTCGCGCAACAGGAACTGGGCGACAAACGTCGGCTCTGCCTCGCTGAGACGATCCCAGATCGAGGTTTCGTAGGCCTGGAATGCCGTGCGGCGGCCGAGCAGGCTGTCGACCTCGTCGGGCGTCAGGCCTTCTTCCAGAATGGCCTCGATCGCCTTGGCATTGTCCATCAGTCCGGCGCCCTCGGTGAAGAGGTCTTCGAATTCGCCGACGAGCATCAAAAGTTCATCCGGCGGGATGGCGCGCAGCGACTGCGCGGATGAGATAATGGTCTGCAGTTCGGCCTGGGTGAAATATTTCAACAGCCGGCCGGCGACTCCCTTTCCCATGGCGAGAAGAACAGCCGCCGCCTTTTCAGCCTGGGTCAACGGTTTCCCGGCTAGCGCGCCGCCGAAATCGTCAAAGTCCATCATGGTCTAACCTCTCCGTCCCACACAGGGATCAGGCTTTTTTCGTACTCAAAACTTCTATCAGTTTCACACCGAATCGCGTGTCGTCGTTATCAAGCACCGTAATCTCGCCGCGTGCAATCCTGCGGCCATTCACCATGATCTCGACCGGTTCGCCGATCTTCTTATCGAGGGCGATCGTCGCCCCTTCATTGAGGTTCATCAGGCCGGAGACCTGCATGCGGCTGGTGCCGAGCATGATCTGGACATCGATCGGGATGTCCATGATCAGGTCGAAGTTCGAATTCAGCGCGCTGCCGAGCGGAGCCGGCGACGCGTCGAAGGAGGAGCTGCCGCCGAAATCCATGCCGGCCGCCGGGCTGGCATTGCCGGCGCCGAAATCGCCGCCGAAATCGTCGCCGCCGAACGGGGTTTCCGACATCTCGCCGCCGAAGGCCGCCAGGTCGGTTCCTGCTGCGAAGGCGTCGTTCTGCAGGTCGTCGCCAAACTGCGGCAGGTCGCCATCGGCATCCTGCTTCAGCACGCCGCGCAGATCGTCGATCGCCTGGTCGAGATCCGCTTCGCTGCCCGGAAGATCCAGGGAGAGGTCGCTGTTCTGCTGTGTTTTCTTCGTAGCCATGAAATCACTATTCCAGTTGAAACTTGCCTCAAACTGCCTTTGCAGCCCGAAAGCCAGAGAACCGATTAATTCATTAAATGACGGATGAGTTCGTCATCCGAGTTCATCGTATCCTTGACGCGGACCATGTAGTTTTCGCCTGAACGCCCGAACTCGCACACATACAATTCCTTGCTGTTGGCGCTGACCTCGACGCGCACGTCGCCGCTGTCGCGGAACGGAATGACGTCGCCGACCATCAGCTTCGATATCGTGCGCAGCGTCAGGTCCTGCAGCCTGATCTTGGCCTCGAGCGTGACCTGCGAGCGGCGGACCTGGTCGCCCAGCTGTTCGGTCCACTCCGCCGACTTGCCGGTCGCCTGGCGCTTCGGCTTCGGCGGCGTCACCTTGGTTTTGAGCAGCGCCGTCTGCGGAACCATCAACGAAAATTCCGAAACGATGCCGGCCAGCGTGATCGACATATTGATGGCGGCGGCGAATTCGTCCGGGCGGTCTTCCGGCGGCCGGACGCGCATCTCAAGGGCGTGCGGGGCCGTAAGGCTCGGTTCGAAACCGCCGGGCGCGTTGACGGCCGAGCGCAGCACCTTGGCGATCTTGTCGAAAACCATCACCGCAAGGTCGATTTCGATGATCGAGAGCAGCCGGTCGGCCGGCTCCTCAATCGTATCGGCGGTGGCGCCGAGCAGGTGCTCCATCAGCGTGATGACGAAACCGTTGCCGCAGGCAAGCGTGATGTTCTGCGACCAGTTGCGCAGTGTCACGTCGACGAGCGTGACGTTCGAGTTCAAGTCGTCGATCAGGTGGTTCTTATAGCCGATCTCGCAGCCGAGATAGTTGACCGTCACGTCGAGGCCGGTCTCGCTCTTGATGACGTCGGGAAAGAATTCGCTGTAGACTTCCCCGAAGGAACTGCAGATCTTGGCGACCCTGCCTCTGTCGCCAAGCCCGCCTGTCAGCTTGGCGAGAAGGGCAGGATCCATTGCCGGTTTGTCTTGCGAAGCATTGCTCATAGTCATTTAAGCCGCCTTGTTTTCGCCGCCTGGGTTCATCATTTCCTGTTCGACCGCGTCGATGGACGGACGCTCGTAAGCCGAAATCGTCTTGCGGCCGTATTCGAGAGCGACCTGCGGCACCGAGCCGTTCATGTAGGCAAGCAGCGTCTGCTTGACGATGACGTAGAGGCGGTGCTGCTTGTTGCGCACGACTTTGATCTGGGAGACCAGCGGCGAGCAAACGCAGTAGGACAAGAGGATGCCGAGGAAGGTGCCGACGAGCGCCGAGCCGATCAGGTGGCCGAGCACCTCAGGTGAATCGTTGATGTGGGCCATCGCCTTGATGACGCCGAGAACCGCGGCGACGATACCGATCGCCGGGAAGGAATCGCCCATGATCTGGATCGCGTGGTAAGGCTTCATCTTGTCGTGCATGATGGTGTTGAGTTCTTCGTCCATCAGCGCCTCGATTTCGTGGCTGCGGGCATTGCCGATGATGATCAGGCGCACGTAGTCGCAGATGAACGCCGTCAGTTCCTTGTTCTTCAGCACCGTCGGAGCCGACTGGAAGATCGTCGATTCGGCCGGATTGTCGATATGGGCTTCGATTTCGTTTCGCGACTTGGTGCGCAGGTCGCGCATCAGCGAATAGAGCACGCCGAGCGTGTCGAGATAATTGCGTTCCTTCGGCACGGCGTGCTTGAAGGCTTCGCCGAGCGCCTTGCCGGAATCCTTCACCACCTTCATTGGGTTCGCCATGATGAAGCTGCCGAGACCGGCGCCGCCGATGATGACGAATTCGAAGGGCTGGAACAGGGAGTCGACGTGGCCGCCCATCGCCATGAAGCTGCCGATGATAGAGCCGCAAACAACTACAAATCCAATAATAATGTTCATCGTCAGCCCAATCTGAACGTTACTTTTCTTTGAGACGGATAGGGTTTCTGCCTTGCGTGAGGCTGATGAAAGCCCGCCGGCAAGGCATTTTCGCGTGCCAGCTTCGCGCAAGCATATGCCGTCAGGCTAAAGGAGACGAATGGGTGTCCGCACCCGTTTCTGAGATGCCGCCTCAGCGAAATCCCGGCCGAACCACAAAGACGACGCCAGGCTTTTCGTTCCGTTCATCGCCAATGCTTGGAGCTTACCGACATGCAATCCGGTCTTTATGTTTCACTGTCGTCGCAGATGGCGCTCGAAAAGCGCCTGACCACCATCGCAGACAACATGGCGAACGTGAACACGACCGGCTTTCGCGCCACCGAGGTGAAGTTCGACGAGATGGTGGCGAACACCAAAAATAAGACCAACACCAAGGTCGCCTTCGTTTCCCAGGGCAACGACTATCTCAACGAGGGAAATGGCGAACTGCAGCACACCGGCAACATGCTCGATTTCGCCATCAAAGGTGATGCCTGGTTCTCGCTCGATACGCCGGCCGGCCGGGTACTGACGAGGGACGGCCGCTTCACGCTCAAGGATACCGGCGAACTCGTGTCGATCCGCGGATATCCCGTTCTCGACGCCGGCGGCGCGCCCATCCAGCTCAACTCGAAGGGCGGCGAGCCGGCTGTCGGCACCGACGGCATCATCTACCAGGGCGACCGCCAGGTCGCCTCGCTCGGGCTGTTCGAGGCCGATGTCAGCAAGGGTTACCTACGCTACGAAAACAGCGGCATCATGACCACTGACCAGCCGCGCGCCGTCGTCGACCGCTTCAATGTCGGCGTCGAGCAGGGTTACCTCGAAAACTCCAACGTCAATGCCATGCGCGAGATCACCCAACTGATCGAAGTCAACCGCGCCTTCGAAAGCGTCTCGTCGCTGATGCGCGACAGCGAGGATTCCTTCAAGGAAGCCGTGCAGACGCTTGGGGGTAGCCGCTAATGCATGTCGCCCAAAAGTGTGCAGCGGTTTTGGGCGACATGCATAAGAACAGAGACCGAAAATGCGTCGCATTTTCGGGTGGGATTGAAGCATGAGCACCACACTACTGTCCGAGGACAATCTTTCCCCAAAACTGGCGCATCTGGCAGATCTCGCCGACCGATACGCATCGCCGGAGTTCGCGGTTGCCCATGGCGGTCGCGTGCAGACCATCGCCGCAGGCCACTACACGGTTCGCGGTCTCTCCCGCCATGTTCGCCTCGGTGAGTTCGTCGCCCATAAATCGGCGACCGGCGTCCATCTCGGTGAGGTTGTTCGCGTCGAGCCGGACCTGATTTACGTCTGCCCGATCGAACCCGGCGAGCCGATCGGCATCGACGATACGGTCATCCGCAAGGGTGCGTTCCGTATCTCACCGTCTGACAGCTGGTGCGGGCGCACCGTCAACTCGCTCTGCGAGCCGATCGACGGGCTGGGTCCGATCACCGAGGGCCTCGATCGCCGTTCGATCGCCAATACCGCGCCCCCCTCGATGACCCGCAAGCGTGTCCAGACCGGCTTCAAGACCGGCGTACGCGCGATCGACATCTTCTCGCCGCTCTGCCTCGGGCAACGTCTCGGCATCTTTGCCGGTTCCGGTGTCGGCAAGTCGACGCTTCTGTCCATGCTCGCCCGCGCCGACGCCTTCGACAAGGTCGTCATTGCGCTTGTCGGCGAACGCGGCCGCGAAGTGCGCGAATTCATCGAGGACACGCTCGGCAGCAATATGAAGAAGGCGATCGCCGTCGTTGCAACCAGCGACGAGAGCCCGATGCTGCGCAAGATGGCGCCACTGACGGCCGTCACCATCGCCGAACATTTCCGCGACAAGGGCGAGAATGTTCTCTTCATCGTCGACAGCGTCACGCGTTTCGCCCATGCGATCCGCGAGGTGGCGACTGCCTCCGGCGAGCCGCCGATCGCGCGCGGTTACCCGGCTTCCGTGTTCACCGAGCTGCCGCGCCTGTTGGAGCGCGCCGGTCCCGGCCCGGAGGGTGCCGGCACCATCACGGCGATCATCTCGATTCTCGTCGACGGCGACAACCACAACGACCCGATCGCCGATTCGACGCGCGGCATCCTCGACGGTCATATCGTCCTGCAGCGCAGCCTCGCCGAAGAAGGGCGTTACCCGCCGATCGATCCGCTTGCCTCGATTTCGCGTCTTGCCCGCAAGGCGTGGACGCCGGACCAGGAAAAGCTGGTCTCGCGGCTGAAGGTGCTGATCCATCGCTTCGAGGAAACGCGCGACCTGCGCCTGATCGGCGGTTACCGCCAGGGTGCCGATCCCGATCTCGATATGGCGGTCAAGCAGGTACCGATCATTTACGACGTCCTGAAACAGTCGCCGGGCGACCGCGACTCGGCCGATGCCTTCGCCGATCTCGCCGGCGCGCTCAAAGCTGCAGCCGGCATGGGCAATCAGGGCGCACCCATTCAGAGGAGATAGACGTGGCTGAATTCGACGACGAACGCATCGCTTCCCTGAAGCAACGCCGGAAGACCGTCATCCTGGATCGGCTTCTGACCTTCACCGGCCTGGCGCTTGCCGGCGCTTCCGCCTTCTTTCCCTGGTATGTCTTCTTCAACGAAGATAAGTTCGGCATCAATGTTGCCGCCAGCGACAATTCGCGCGAACTGCCGGATTGGCCGGCCCGCAACGTCTTCAGCGTCTCGCCGCTTGCCATGGTCAACAAGAACGAGCCGGACAAGAAGGCCCCGCCGATCGATCCGCTGACGACGGCAACGGTCTCCGACCTCGGCAAGGAGCGCAATGGCGGCCCCATACTCGAGGATCAGCCTTTCCCCGGCAAGTCTTCCTTCCGCCTGCTGCACGTTTCCAACGGCCGGGCGCTGATCGAGGATCCCTCGGGCATGTATGTGGTGCGCATCGGTTCGATCCTGCCCGACGAGAGCCGCCTAGCGACACTCGAGCAGCGCGACGGCAAATGGGTGATCGTTACCTCCAAGGGCGATACTTACCAGAACAATTGAACCAGTCGGCCAAATCGGAAAGCAACAGGGGCTCCACCGCGAACCGGCCGGAGCCCCGCTCTTTTGAGCGTGCGCTGCCCGAAAAGCGCCTTGAAACCTGAATTCCCGTAAGTCCCACGCAAGATTACCGCACTAGGTTCGGGACAGTAAAAACGGAGAGTCTCATGCAACCGATCCAACTTTTCGACTTGGCTTCGCGACAGGCGGAATGGCTGACGATCCGTCAGCAGGTTGTTGCCGGCAACATCGCGAATGCCAACACCCCGAAGTTCCGCGCCAAGGACGTCACGCCCTTCGACGCCGTGCTTGATAAGTCCGACATCACCATGGCGCGCACCAATCCGGCCCATCTCAGCGGCAATGATTTCAGCGCCAGCGGCGATATCGACGTCAAGGACGCCACGCTCGACCAGGAAATCGGCGTCCAGGAATCCGGCAATACGGTCGGTGTGGCCGAGGAGCTCTCCAAGTCGGGCGATATCAAGCGCCAGTACGATCTGAACACCTCGCTGGTCAGTTCCTTCAACCGCATGATGTTGATGACCGTCAGGAAGTAAAAATCATGGATCCGCTTTCAGCAGCAATGAAAATCGCCGGTTCCGGGCTCGAGGCGCAGTCGACGCGCCTGCGCATCGTTTCGGAAAACATCGCCAACGCCCGCTCGACCGGCGACACGCCCGGAGCCGACCCCTATCGCCGCAAGACGATCACCTTCGGCCAGCAGATGGATCGCGCCAGCGGCGTCGAGACGGTCGATGTCAAGAAGGTCGGCGTCGACGAAGGCGACTTCAGCACCGAATTCGACCCCAGCAATCCGGCTGCGGATCAGAAGGGTGTCGTCAAGCTGCCGAACGTCAACATCCTCGTCGAGATGGCCGACATGCGCGAAGCCAACCGCTCGTATGACGCCAATCTGCAGACCATCAAGCAGACCCGCGATCTCATCTCCTCCACGATCGACCTCCTGAAGAGCCAATAATAATGATCAGCAGCGTCCAGAATGTCAGCAACCTTTCCATGACCCGAGCGCTCGGCGCCGTCGACACCGAAAATTCCGCCTCGTCGTCTGCCGCCACCATGCCGCGCACCGCAGGTGCGGCCAACGGCATGAGCTTTGCCTCCGTCATGGGCAACATGGCGACCGACGCGGTCACCAGCCTGAAGGGTGCGGAAAGCATGTCCTTCGCCGGCATCAAGGGCACGGCGACGACGCGTGAAGTCGTCGATTCCATGCTCCAGGCCGAGCAGACGCTGCAGACCGCCATCGCCATCCGCGACAAGGTCGTCTCGGCCTTTCTCGAAGTCACCAAGATGCAGATGTAACTGATTTGAGGACGAACACATGAGAGCGCTCGCCATCGCAGCAACGGGCATGGATGCCCAGCAGACCAATCTGGAAGTCATCGCGAACAATATTGCCAACATCAATACGACGGGTTTCAAGCGCGCTCGCGCCGAATTCTCCGATCTTCTCTACCAGACCGAACGCGCCAAGGGTGTCGCCAACCGCGCCAACCAGGCCGTCGTCCCGGAAGGCGCCAATATCGGCCTCGGCGTCCAGACCTCGGCAGTGCGCAATCTGCATCTCCAAGGCGAACTGACCCAGACCGGCAACGACCTCGACGTGGCGCTGATCGGCAAGGGCTTCTTTCAGATCCAGTCGACCGACGGTACGACGCTCTACAGCCGTGCCGGCGCCTTTAACAAGAACGAGCAGGGTCAGCTCGTCACCATCGACGGCTACGAGGTCCTTCCCGGCATCACCATTCCGACGGGCTCGACCGAGCTGACGATCAGCCGCTCCGGCCAGGTTTCGGCCAAGCTGCCCGGCGCGACCACCGCGACCACGCTTGGCCAGTTGACGCTTGCCGATTTCGTCAATGAGGCCGGCCTCCAGCCGATCGGCGACAATCTCTTCCAGGAAACGGCTGCCTCCGGCGAAGCCGTCGTCGGCAATCCCGACGAGGAGGGTTTCGCCTACATGAAGCAGGGTTATCTGGAATCCTCGAACGTCGACCCGGTGAAGGAAATCACCGAGCTGATCTCGGCCCAGCGCGCTTACGAAATGAATTCCAAGGTCATCACCACCGCTGACGAAATGGCCACCGTCGTCAGCAAGAACCTGAAGTAGAGGGAAGGGCCGAAACATGATGTTTTGCCGGGCAGGACACATCTCAGGATGGGTGGCGGCAGCCACGATCGCAGTCGCGGGCATTTTCTTGCCCGCGGACGCGGGTGCCGGCATGGGTTATGCCGTCGTCCCGACGACGATCATCTACCCCGGCGACACACTGTCGGCGAGCCAGCTTCAGGAGGTCGAGGTCACCAACCCCAATCTCGCCGGAGATTTTGCCAAATCCATTTCCCAGGTCGAAGGCCTGGTCTCCAAGCGCACGCTGTTGCCGGGCCGGACGATTTCGGTTTCGGCTCTGCGCGAAGCCTACACGGTGACTCGCGGATCTTCGATCCGCCTGGTTTTTTCGCTCGGCCCGATGACGATCTCGGCTGCCGGCTCGCCGCTCGAAGACGGCTCAACCGGGCAGGTCGTGCGCGCACGCAATATGGATTCCGGCGTTATCGTCAGCGGCACGGTGCTTGCGGACGGCACGGTCCATGTGAGGGCAAAATGAAATTGTTCTTCCGTCTCTTGACCCTTGTCGCGGTCCTCGCCATGAGCCTGGCCGACGTCGCGCCCGCCTGGGCGCTGACCTCCCGCATCAAGGATATCGCTTCGCTTCAGGCCGGCCGCGACAATCAGCTGATCGGTTATGGCCTGATCGTCGGCTTGCAGGGAACCGGGGACGGCTTCCGCGCCTCGCCTTTCACCGAGCAGTCGATGCGGGCGATGCTGCAGAATCTCGGCATCTCGACCCAAGGCGGCCAGTCCAACGCCAAGAACACCGCGGCCGTCATGGTCACCGCCAACCTGCCGCCCTTCGCAAGCCCGGGCAGCCGCATCGACGTGACGGTGAGCTCGCTCGGCGACGCAACGTCGCTGCGCGGCGGCACACTCGTCATGACCTCGCTTTCCGGCGCCGACGGCCAGATCTACGCCGTCGCGCAGGGCGCTGCCATCGTCACCGGCTTCCAGGCCCAGGGCCAGGCCGCGACCGTGACTGAAGGCGTCACCACCGCCGGCCGCGTGCCGGGCGGCGCCATCATCGAACGCGAACTTCCGTCCCGCTTCAAGGATTCGGTCAATCTCGTCCTGCAGCTGCGCAACCCCGACTTCTCGACGGCAATCCGCATCGCCGACATCGTCAACGGTTATGCCTCGGCACGCTTCGGCGGCCCGGTCGCCGAAGCCAAGGATTCGCAGGAAGTGGTGATCCAGAAGCCGCGCACGGCCGATCTCACCCGGCTGATGGCCGACCTCGAAAATCTCATCGTCGAAACTGATACGCCGGCCAAGGTGGTCATCAACGAGCGCACCGGAACGATCGTCATCGGCTCGGACGTCCGCGTTTCGCCGGTTGCCGTCAGCTACGGCACACTGACGGTTCAGGTTACCGAGACGCCGCAGATCATCCAGCCCGAACCCTTCTCGCAGGGCCGGACCGCCGTCCAGCCGCAGACCGATATCGCGGCTGAGCAGACCGGCGGGCGCGTTGCCATCATCGACGGTCCCGACCTCAGGACCCTCGTCGCCGGTCTCAACAATATCGGCGTGAAACCGGATGGCATCATCGCCATTCTCCAGGGCATCAAGTCGGCAGGCGCCCTGCAGGCGGAGCTTGTGCTGCAATGATAAAGATCATCAACTCTGACATGACGGTCCTGCAATTGCTGCGCCGGCTGGCGCTGCCGGCAGCAGGCCTCGTCCTTCTGTCGATCCCGGGCGCCTTCGCGCAGGAGCATGCGCCGGCGGGAGACATCATCTCCCAGGACGAGGTCAAGCAGTTCTGCACCAACATCGCCGACCCCGCCCGCGACCAGCGTTACCTCCTGCAGAAGCAGGAGCTGGAAAAGCTTCGCGCCGACATCGACGCCCGCATGGCGGAAATGGACAAGCGCAAGGCCGAATACCAGGACTGGCTGAAGCGGCGCGACGATTTCCTGAAGCAGGCGGAAGCCGGCCTCACCGAGATCTACAAGAAGATGAAGCCGGATGTGGCCGCACTCCAGCTGCAGGATATGAAGATCGAGGTGGCCTCCGCCGTGATCATGCGGCTCGGACCGCGTCAGTCGAGCCTCATCCTCAACGAGATGGACGCGAAGAAGGCCGCGGCCATCGCCAGCGTCATCGCCAGTGCGTCCGATCCCAATACGTCGAAGGATCCTTCATGAATATGCGTCTCCCGGCCGCGATTGCCGCCCTCGCACTCCTTGCGGGTTGCCAGTCTCCGACGGCAGTCAGCGAAATCGGCCGTGCGCCTGCCATGAGCCCGATCGGCAGCGGCCTTGCCTACGGCCAGACGCCGCAGATGGCGCTTTATCCGAAGCAGCCGCGCGCTGTGGCGCAGGGTTATTCGCTGTGGAGCGATTCGCAGGCGGCGCTCTTCAAGGATGCGCGCGCGCTCAACGTCGGCGACATCCTGACCGTCGACATTCAGATCAACGACAAGGGCTCTTTCGACAACGAGACCAACCGCAGCCGCAAGAATTCGAGCGGCATGAACTGGGACGTCAACGCCCAGATCTTCGGCTGGACGCCTGAGTCCAAGACCGACCTGACCTATGGCTCCGACACCAGCACCGACGGCAAGGGCAAGATCGAGCGCACCGACAAGCTGACGCTTCTGGTCGCCGCCGTCGTCACCGGCATTCTCGAAAACGGCAACCTCGTGATATCGGGCTCGCAGGAAGTCCGATTGAACCAGGAACTGCGTATCCTGAACGTCGCCGGTATCGTTCGTCCGCAGGACGTCAATGCCGAAAACCAGATCTCCTACGACAAGATCGCCGAAGCCCGCATCTCCTACGGTGGCCGCGGCCGTCTGATGGAAGTGCAGCAGCCTCCGCGCGGCCAGCAGGCCGTCGATCTTTTCTCGCCGCTTTGAGGCTGAACGACGATGGCAGAGCCAGACGCAAGCGCAGATCAATCAAAGAAGAAATCCGGCGCGCTGATGACGATCATCGGCGTTGCTGTCCTGACGCTGCTCGGCGCCGTCGGCGGCTGGGCGGTCGGCACGATCGTCGCGCCCAACATCAAGGGCGCCAAGGAGGCCGAGCAGGCCAAGGACGCCGAAGCTAAGAAAAAGGGCGAGGAAGGCCTGGCCCACATCTCGACGGAGGCCAACAACGTCGTCCAGCTCGAGCCGATCACCTCCAATCTGGCTTACCCCTCCGAAAACTGGGTCCGACTCGAGGTCGCGCTGCTCTTCAACGGGCCGCCGGATGTCAAGGTTTCCGAGGATATTCATCAGGATATCCTCGCATATATCAGGACCGTTTCCCTGCAGCAGATCGAGGGGCCGCGGGGCTTTCAATATCTCAAGGATGACATACAGGAACGTGTTGACCTTCGCTCGCAAGGGCGCGTATCGAAGGTCATGTTCAGGACCTTTGTCATCGAATGATTCGTCTCATAGTTTTCCTTGCCGCCATGATAGCGGTACCGGAACTGGCGGTGGCACAGCAGCTGCCGACTAACCTGTTGAACGTGCCGGTCGATGGCTCGGTCGCCGCCTGGATCATCCGCACCTTCGGCCTGCTGACCATTCTTTCGGTCGCGCCGGGCATCCTGATCATGGTGACGAGCTTCCCGCGCTTCATCATCGCCTTCTCGATCCTGCGCTCGGGCATGGGGCTCTCCTCGACCCCCTCCAACATGATCCTTCTGTCGCTGTCGCTGTTCATGACCTTCTACGTCATGTCGCCGACCTTCGATCAGGCCTGGCAGAACGGCGTGCAGCCGCTGCTTGCCAATCAGATCAATGAGACCGAGGCGGTCCAGCGGATCGCCGAACCGTTCCGCACCTTCATGTCGGCCAATACCCGCGAAAAGGATCTGGCGCTCTTCGTCGATCTGGCGCGTGAGCGCGGACAGAATATTCAGACAACCGACCCGATCGACTACCGCGTTCTGATCCCGGCCTTCATGATTTCCGAGATTCGCCGCGGCTTCGAGATCGGCTTCCTCGTCGTCCTGCCGTTCCTCGTCATCGACCTGATCGTCGCCACCATCACCATGGCGATGGGCATGATGATGCTGCCGCCGACCTCGATCTCGCTGCCGTTCAAAATTCTCTTCTTCGTGCTGATCGACGGCTGGAACCTGCTTGTCGGCAGCCTGGTGCGCTCATTCAACTGAGCGGCTGCTGCCCCTGCCTTTTCCCAAAACGTGAAAACCCGCCGGATCGCTCCGGCGGGGTTTTTCATGGCAGTTATGAGCCTCACTCCGCCGCGAACGGCGCGGTGCGCGGCGGCAGCGCCGCAATGTCCATGTGGTCGGGTGCGAGACCCTGCTTGGCGCGCGCGGCCATGATTTCATAGGCCTGCTCCAGATGGTCGCAGAACCGTTCGGCATCGAAGAGCGGCGCGATATAGCGCTTCTCCTTGAGATGTGTCTTGTATTCGGCGATCCGCCCGGGATTCTCGGCCAGTTCGACGGCGATATCCTCATAGTCCTGCAGGTCGCTTGCGACGAGGTCGGGTAGATCGATGGCCCGCAGCAGGCTCTCGCTGACGCGTGAGGCGAAGTTGGTGCCCTTGACGGTCAGGACCGGCAGGCCGCCCCAGAGCTGCTCCGAGGTGGTCGTGTGGCCGTTGACGGGGAAGGTGTCGATGCCGAGGTCGGCCGCCTGCTGACGGTCGATGTGCTGTTCGTAGGGAGCGCGCGGACAGAAGATGATCCGCTTGGGCGAAATGCCCGCCGCCTGGAACTGCTTCAAGAGGTTTGCCTGGTTGCGCGGCGTGTTCGCCATCAGCCAGAGCACGCTGTTCGGCGCGCGCTTGAGGATCCGGCACCAGCTGTCGATTACCTCAGGCGTAATCTTGCGGTTGCCGTTGAAGGAGGCGAAGATGAAGGCATCTTCCGGCAGGCCGAGCTGCTCACGGGTGACGGCGCGCGGCTTCGGACGATGCATCGGATCGTTTGGCTGGTAGCTTTCCGGCAGCCGGCAGAATTTCTCGTGATAGAAAGGTTTTGCCACCTCGGGCAGCACGGAATGGTCGCCGATCACATAGTCCAGGTCGATGTTGACGGTGCTGCCGGGAAAGCCGAGCCAGCCGACATGCACCGGTGCGAGCGGCATGTTGAAGGCCGCCGCGCGGCTGCCTGATGTATGACCCTTCAGGTCGACCATGATGTCGATATTGTGCTCGCGCACCGCCTCCAGCATCGCCGGGTCGGAGAAGCCGTGAACGTCGACGATCCGGCCCCAGCGGCTACGATCGGTATCGTTATGCTTCAGGAATTCCGGGCCTGTATGGCAGAAGAGCGTCACCTCGAACCGCTCCCTGTCATGCAGTTCGAGAATGCGTTGCAGCAGCTTCATCGTCGCATGGCGATCCCAGAAGTCCGACGACATGTAGCCGATGCGGATCTTGTCCGACCAGATGTGCGGCTGGTTGCGGCGGAAGTTCACCCGTTCCTGGTTGAGGGGCGTGGTGCCGATCGTCGCATAGCGGTTGAAGTCCTCGTTGCCGCACCAGTGCAGGTGATAAAACGGGTTGTCCCTGCGTAGGATCTCGATATCACCCTTTGCAAGGGCCGCGTCGATCACTGCCTGATGCTTGGCTGCTTCTTCGAATTCGTTGAATTCGCGGGCAAAAACGAGGTGGAGAAAGCGGAAGGCGTGATTGCCTGGAAAGCGCTTGAAGAGATTGCGCGCCAGCTTCTGGTTGGTTGCGTCGTTGAGATCGTCGCTGAGCAGCAGGCCCGCCAGGCGCATGTGATCGGGATTCATGCTTTCCGACAGCACGGTCTTGAACGGACGGATGATATCGCGCTGCTGGCGCTTCAGATAGATCGCGGTGATGATGAAGGCGAGTTCCGCATCTTCCTGCGCCTTGGCGAGGTTTCGCATGGCGATCAGCAGCGCGTCGTCCTCGTTGCCGGTCTCATAGTGCAGCTTGGCAGCCTGTTTCTGATATTCGTAGGCGTTCGGTCCTTCGCAGTTGCCAGCCAGACCATAGGCTTTCGCGGCGTCGGCCTTGAAGCCGAGCTGCACGAGGTTCTTGGCTAGCAGCGCATAGGTCTTGGCGTCCTGCTGGATATCCATCAGCTGGTTGAGCGTTGCCAGGGACTGTGTGTAGCGGCCCAGCTGGTAATCCTTGGATGCCGCAGAGAACGAAATTTTGCTGTTCAAAACCCAACTCCGTGAAGGAAATGTTTTGGCATGGCTGTCGATCGCCCGGCGCGCGCACGGACAGTCCTCCCCGGAAACGGGTGGATCGGTCTGATGGTGCTATCCCGGCGCCTGCCACATTGCCATGCGAAGCTTGCTTGAAACCGGTGCGCCTCATGAAACGCTTCATTCCCTGAGAGAAAACGGTTTCTTTCCCTGTATGTTAGCATGCGAAGAAATAGATTCAGCCGGCATTAACTATGCGATGTAAGGAGCCGGCACGGACCCTCTGTTTTTAAGAAGTTGGCAAGCATTGGCTGCGAGATTGCCCTGGACATGACGGGTTTGGGCCAAACAAATAAAGGCGCCGAGTAGCATGAAGCTGGTCCGTCATCGCCGGTACTTAGTCCGGTATGTCCTCCTTTTTGTATCTAGTTTCCAGGGGACAGATTTATGACTAGCATTAACACGAACACTTCCGCACAGGCCGCTCTTCAGACGCTGCGCAGCGTCAACCAGGGTCTCCAGTCAACCCAGGCTCATGTTTCGTCCGGCTATCGCGTCGGCAAGGCATCCGACAACGCGGCTTACTGGTCGATCGCAACGACCATGCGCTCGGACAACAAGGCACTTTCCGCCGTCTCCGACGCTCTCGGCATGGGTGCTGCGAAGGTCGACACCGCTTACACCGCCATGGACAGCGCCATCGACGTCGTCGGCGACATTAAGGCCAAGCTCGTTGCCGCCACTGAAAACGGCGTCGACAAGGCCAAGGTCCAGGAAGAAATCGGCCAGCTGCAGCAGCAGCTGCTCAGCATCGCTCAGTCGGCTTCCTTCAACGGCGAAAACTGGGTGGCCGGCGCTTCCGGCACCAAGAGCGTTGTCTCCTCCTTCGTCCGCGATGGCTCGAACGCCGTTTCGGTCACCACGACCGACTATGCTCTCGACGACAGCTCTGCGGGCAACGTTCTGTTCGGCATGAGCGGCGGCTCGGTCGACACCGCTACGGGTATCCTCGGCACGTCGAATGGTTCAAACGCTTCTATCTACGCGATGGACATCACAAGCTTCACTTCCGGCCAGATCCAGACGGCTCTGACCAGCGTCGAATCGGCTCTGAAGTCCATGACCAGCGCCGGTGCTGCTCTCGGCTCGCTTTCCAAGCGCATCGACAACCAGGACACCTTCGTCAACGCCCTCAGCGACTCGATCGACTCCGGTATCGGCCGTCTCGTCGATGCCAACATGGAAGAGGAATCCTCCAAGCTCAGCGCCTTGCAGACCCAGCAGCAGCTGGCGATCCAGTCGCTGTCGATCGCGAATTCCTCTTCGCAGAACATCCTGTCGCTGTTCCGCTAAGACCGGTCGGCACAAGGCTTCCAAGTTTCGCGGCCGGGTCATCCCCGGCCGCGAAATGTTTTAACATAAGGTTAATAAAAACTCTTCTAAGTGTCAGATATTTTTAAGTAATTTCCAATTTGGATTTAGCTTTCCTTAACCATCTTGGTGTTTTCTAGGCCCATCGAAACGGCGAGTTAACCTTAACAAAAAATGGTTAGCAGGCATGATGCTGATCGCTGTGGGCCGGCCGAAAATCCGGAATGTCCCTTCTTAAAATCTGCCAACAAGGGGCAAGCAAACTATGACGAGCATCAACACCAATAATGCTGCAATGGCAGCCCTCCAGACTCTCCGTGGCATCAACCAGGGTCTCCAGGAAACCCAGGCTCACGTTTCGTCCGGCTATCGCGTCGGCAAGGCATCCGACAACGCGGCTTACTGGTCGATCGCAACGACTATGCGTTCGGATAACAAGGCACTTTCTGCCGTTTCCGACGCTCTCGGCCTCGGCGCCGCCAAGGTCGACACCGCTTACTCCGCCATGGACAGCGCCATTGACGTCGTCGGCGACATCAAGGCCAAGCTGGTTGCCGCCACTGAAAACGGTGTCGACAAGGCCAAGGTCCAGGAAGAAGTCAGCCAGCTGCAGCAGCAGCTGCTCAGCATTGCTCAGTCGGCTTCCTTCTCCGGTGAAAACTGGGTGGCCGGCGCTGACGGCACCAAGAACGTCGTTGCCTCCTTCGTCCGCGACGGCTCCAACGCCGTGTCGGTCGTGATGACCGACTACGTTCTCGACGACAGCTCTGCGGGCAACGTTCTGTTTGGCATGAGCGGCGGGGCGGTCGATACCGCCACGGGTATTCTCGGCACCTCGAATGGTTCGAACGCCTCTATCTACGCGATGGACATCACCAACTTCACCCTCGGTGACATCCAGACGGCTCTGACCAGCGTCGAATCAGCTCTGAAGGCCATGACCAGCGCCGGCGCTGCTCTCGGCTCGATCTCTAAGCGCATCGAACTGCAGGAAAACTTCGTGTCCGCACTCAGCGACTCGATCGACTCCGGTGTCGGCCGTCTCGTCGACGCCGACATGGAGGAAGAATCTTCCAAGCTCAGCGCCTTGCAGACCCAGCAGCAGCTGGCCGTCCAGTCTCTGTCGATTGCGAACTCCTCTTCGCAGACCATCCTCACGCTGTTCCGCGGCTAATAACCGCAGAAAACATCGGCCCGCCGGTCTCCGGCGGGCATCCAGCAACAAGCCGCGCTTCTATGGAGCGCGGTTTTTTTAATGTCCGTTAACGATCGATTAACCATAATGCTGTCTTCTCAGGTCAACGAGACGGTGGGTTAACCAAATCTAAGAATCGGTTAACAGGCATGAGGCTGGTCCCCGTTCCCGGTAACGTTCCGGAATGTCCCTTTTTTCCATCTGCCGACAAGGGGCAATCATTTCATGACCAGCATTTTGACCAACGTCGCGGCCATGGCCGCGCTTCAGACACTCCGCGGAATCAATGACGGCCTCGAGGCTACGCAGAACCGCGTATCGTCGGGCTACCGTGTCGAAAAAGCGTCCGACAACGCCGCTTATTGGTCGATCGCAACGACCATGCGTTCCGACAACAAGGCGCTCTCCGCCGTCTCCGACGCTCTCGGTCTCGGCGCCGCCAAGGTCGACACCGCGTACTCCGCCATGAGCAGTGCTATCGACATCATCAGCGAAATCAAGGCGAAGATCGTTGCCGCTACCGAAAAGGGCGTCGACAAGGCCAAGGTCCAGGAAGAAATCGGCCAGTTGCAGCAGCAGCTGCTCAGCATTGGGCAATCGGCTTCCTTCTCCGGGGAAAACTGGGTTGCCGGCGCCGACGGCACCAAGAGCGTCGTTTCCACTTTCGTACGCGACGGCAGCGGCAATGTCTCGGTCAAGACGACGGACTACGTCCTCGACACGAGCTCTCAGGGCAACGTTCTCTTCGGCATGACCTCGACCGGTACGATCGAGACGACCTCCGGGATTATCGGCACATCATACGGCACAATCGGTTCGATCTACTCGATGGACATCACCACCTTCGGCTCGGTTGAGATCTCCATGGCGCTGACGTCGATCGAGGCCGGCCTGGACTCGATGACCAAGGCTGCATCGCAGCTCGGCTCGATTTCCACGCGCATCGAACTGCAGGAAAATTTCGTCAGCTCCCTCAGTGATTCGATTGACTCGGGCGTCGGCCGCCTCGTTGACGCCAATATGGAAGAGGAATCGAGTAAGTTGACGGCGCTTCAGACACAGCAGCAACTGGCCATTCAGTCGCTGTCGATCGCCAACTCCAGCGCGCAGAACATCCTCACGCTATTCCGCAGCTAAGCCAGGCGCTGAAGCTGGACCGAATCTTGCGCCATCGTTCGGCAGCAAGCAAAAAGCCTCCCGGACCGCGCCCGAAACGGCGCGGTTCTTTCTTTTATATCAACAGCTTGCCTGCTATCGTGATCAGTGCGGCGAGTTCGGCGCCGCGCTCTTGCCGAACGGGTTGATATCGAGTTAACCTCGCTTTGAGTTGATTTGCTTTGCGACACGCCGGTAGAAACGCTGCCGGAGGCATGACGCCATTTTAGTCGCCGCCGGCAATCCGGCCTGCCCTTTTACCTTACTCCGAGAGCCTGTCGATGACCGTTAAGATTACCAGCGCGGCCGCGGTGAATGCGCTTGCGGTGCTGCGCAGCATCAACAAAGAAGCCGGCCAGACCCAGCAGCAAGTGTCCTCGGGATATCGTATCGAGACGGCCGCCGACGATGCATCCTACTGGTCGGTTGCGACCGTCATGCGCTCGGACAGCACCAATCTCGGGACGATCGGGGATGCGCTCGGTCTCGGCGCGGCCAAGGTGGACTCGACCTACACGGCGATGAATTCGGCGATCGATCTCATGGGCCAGATTCGCGCCAAGCTGGTGTCGGCAAGAGAGCCGGGCACCGACAAGGACAAGATCAACGCCGAGATCAGCGAATACAAACAGCAACTGCAGACGGTCGTTGAATCGACCTCGTTTGCGGGCGAGAACTGGCTGCTGAACGGCAATACCACCGCGCCCCCGACATGGTCGGTGATCTCAAGCTTCGTGCGCGCTCCGACCGGCGAATATCAGGCCCGGACCATCGATTTCCCGTCGTCGCAGACCATCCTCATCGACGAGAACAATGCGAGCGGTGGCCTGTTTACCAAGGCGGTCGACGCCAATGCGATCAACAACAGCGGCGCGACGGCGCGCAACTACTACTTGCTGAACGCCAACTCGGCCACGCCGGCGGCAGGGACGGAAATTGCGATCGGCCAGAATACGACCGATGCGCAGCTCACCGATATGCTTGATGTGACCGACTCGCTGCTCTCCTCGCTGACGACGACGGCTGCTTCGATCGGCGTGATGAAGACGCGTATCGACGATCAGATAGATTACACGGCCGATCTCGCCGATTCGATCGACAAGAGCGTCGGTGCGCTCGTCGATACCGACATGGACGAGGCTTCGATCCGGCAGAAGGCGATCGAAACCCAGAAGCAGATGGCTGTCGAAGCAATCTCGATCCTCAACACGGCTTCGAGCAAGATTCTGATTCTGCTGGAATAAAGGTGAGCGCGATCGCGGGTGGCGGCGCCATTCATCCTCGCGCAAGTTTGACTTCCTAGTTTCCGGCATGAAGGCATCGTCCGAATCCGTGCCGGCGCAAGGTGAAGCCCTTGCCCGTTTCGAAGCGACATGCCGGCGCGCAAGGTCGTTTTGAGCGGGGGTGGATATGCTGCATGCCTCCCGAATGCTGGATGGTTTCTTATGAGCATTACGCTTTCCCGGTATTTGAAGGATTTCGGTGAACCGGAACCGTCAGCGCCGATTATCGACATCGACGATTTCGGCGGCGACGGCTTTCCCGAAATGCCGAGCGAACCGCCAATCGACGTCGAGGTGGAGCGTCGCGAAGCCTATGCGCAAGGTCATGCCGCGGCCACCGCTGATTTGACCGAGAAATACCAAGCCGAAGTGCGGACGTTGGCCGAGGTCCATGCACGTGAGCTCGAGGAGCTGAAGCTTCGCTACGAAGTCGAGGCGGCGGCGGTCATTGGCTCCCGAATCCGCGATATCGCCGAAGAGGTCGCACAGCTGGTCAGCGCCGGCGCCGCCGTTGCCTTAGCGCCTGTGATGACCGAAGCGCTGGCCGCCAAGGCTGCCGAAAGCCTCGCCGTTCTGCTGCGTGACGCGATCCTCGAGGGGGCTGCCGGCCCGATTGTCGTCCGCGGGCCGACCCGGCTTTTCGAACTCCTAACGGCCGAACTCGGCGAACATGCCGGGGCGGTTCGACACGTTGAGACTGACGATATCGATCTTGCCGTCGAAATCGGTGAATCCGTCATCGTCACCCGTATGTCCGCCTGGGCGGCCAGCTTGAAGAAAGTTCTCGAATGAGCGAAGGCGAAAACCACCACCACGGCAAGAACGAGATCATCATCGTCAAGAGACATGGCGGCGGTGATCACGATGGCGCCCATGGCGGTGCGTGGAAAATTGCCTATGCCGACTTCATGACGGCGATGATGGCGTTCTTCCTGGTCATGTGGCTGGTCAACGCCGCCAATGAGGAGACCAAGGCCTCGGTCGCGACCTATTTCAATCCGATCAAGCTCTCCGACGAAAAGCCGACCGAAAAGGGACTGAAGAAGCCCGTCGACAACGCCGAAGGCGAGGAGAAGCAGGAAAAGTCGAAACAGAAGGAAGAAAATCCGAACGACGGCAAATCGGCGGCGGACGGTGACGACCAGACATCGACATCAGGCGACCAGACCAATTATTCCGAGGCCGATTTCTTCGAAAATCCTTATTCGGTTCTCGCCGAAATCGCGCAGGAAGTCGGCCAGCAGGCCAATGTCAGCGCCAAGGGCGATGGCGGTGCCGCCGATTCCGGCCCGGCCACCGGCGCCGATGGCGGCGAGGCCTATCGTGATCCCTTCGATCCGGATTTTTGGACGAAGCAGGTCGAGGTCACGACAGCCGGCAAGTCCGCCCCTCCGGGCAAGAACGACGAGCAGGCGGCCGAGAGCGGGACAACCGAGATCGCCAAGGTCGAGGATATGAAGCCGATACCGCTGACCACCGATCAGAAGGTCGTCGCTCAGGAAACCAAGGAAAACAAAGACTTGGTCGAGGCCAGGGACGGCAAGGCGCCGGATGACAAAAAGCCCGGCGACAAGAAGGCTGGGGATAAGAAGGCTGGCGATAAGAAGGCCGAAGCGCAAAAGGACGCCGATCATCAGAAGGATGCCGACAAGAGCGCGGCCGAGACCGAGCAGCAGCAGAAGGAAGCCGAGCAGTTGCAAGAGCAGATCGCCCAGCAGATCGGCGGCGTCGCCGGCAAGCTTGCCGAAGGCCTGACTGTGACGGCATCCGAAGGCGGATTGCTGGTCAGCATCTCCGACCAGAACGACGATTCGATGTTCAATATCGGTTCTGCGGTTCCACGCCAGGAGATGGTGCTCGCCATGGAAAAGATCGGCGCGATCCTCAAGGAGAGGGGTGGCGCGGTCGCCATCCGCGGCCACACGGACGGGCGCCCCTACAAGGGCGGACAGAATGAGAACTGGCGGCTTTCGATGGACCGCGCCCAGAGCGCCTATTACATGCTCGTGCGCGGCGGGTTCGACGAGAAGCGCATCTCCCAGGTCTCGGGCTTCGCCGACCGTCGGCTGAAGCTGCCGTCCGACCCGTTCAATGCGACCAACCGCCGGATCGAGATTCTGGTGCAGGCGGATCATGGATAACAGGATGGCGCGTCGGCAGCATCGCTATGTCGGATTTGTGGCCCTCGGCTTGGCGTTGCTTTCGTCGGCCGCAGGCAGGGCGCAGGATCAGGACGATCTCGAGCCGTACAAGATGATGCGGTCGCTGCAGTTCGTGCAGGATTCCGTGGTCTCCGGCGATCATTCGGCCGGTGAGATGCAGCGCTTCATGCTGAGCACGATCGACGAGCGGTTGCGCAGCGTCGATACATCGGTCTTCGATGACGACCGCAATGTCGACGCAGCGCTGATCTACGCGATGAGCGGCGGCAATCCGCAAACGCTGGAATATCTGATCGCCCACGACGTCAACGGATATTTCGACAACCGTGTTACCGATGTGCTCAGAAAATATCTGAGCGGCAAGGGGCTGCTCGTCGCCAAGACGCTGGAGGAAACCGCCAGGGAATACCGCGACAAGAAGATCGGCCCTTACCTCGCACTGATCGGCGGCAACGTGCTGATTGCGACGAAGCCGACTGATGCACTGGATCTCTACGACCAGGCGCGCCTTGCTGCGCCGGGTACGATCGTCGAGGAAGCGGCGCTGCGCCGCTCGGTCGCCATCTGCGTCGACAAGGGCATGCTCGACAGGGGAATGGCCTATTCTCAGCGTTATATCAGGCGCTTCCTGCATTCGCCCTATGCCAGCCAGTTCGCCGATCTTTTCGTCACGCTCGTCGTCGGCCACGATCACGACGTGAAGCCACAGGATGTCATCGACATCCTGTCCTTCATGGACCCGCCGCGCCAGCGCGAGGTCTATCTGCGCATCGCCCGCGCTGCCGCGATCGCGGGTAAGCCGGAGCTGGCCCACATGGCGGTCGAGCGTGTGCAGTCGCTTGGCGGCGGCACCGACAATGCCTTCGGTCCGCTGGCGAATTTCTATGGCGGCATGGCCGGCCTTCCCACCGAGGATATCGACCGGGCGGCGAAGAATGTCAGCGACATCGCCGGCAACACGCTTTCACCGCGCGATCAGGCGCTGCAGGACGCGGCGCGATCGGTTGCCGAGCAGATCCTGCGCGCTCCCGACCCGGCAAGCCTGACGCAAGTCTCAAACCCTAACACATCTAATCAAGAAATCACTTCTGAAAAGGCTGCGGCTATAGTGACGCAACCGGGAGCGCCAGGCGCGCTTCCCGAGCCTGTTCCGGGAGGTGTGGCATCGACTGGCCAGAGCCAGGGTACCGACCCCTCATTCAACGCATTTGTGACGACCAATCGGTCCAAGCTCGACGAGATCGACGGTCTTCTGGCGCAGGAAGGCAACGAACAATGATGGATATGAGCGTTTCCGGCGGAGCCGCCGGTGCGGAGTCCGCCGCGATTGCGAAATCTGCGCGACCGACCGGAAAAGACGATGCGGCCGGCCAAAAGAATGGCTTCTCCGACGCGCTTGCCAAGGCAAGCGGCGGTACCGCCAATGACGACGCCGACGATGCGCAGCCGGATCAGAGTGCGGTTGCTGATGGCAGCGCCGAGAAAGTGGCGCGGACGATCCGCGGCCGCAACAGCGCAAAACCGTTGATCGATCTCGGCGACGCCGCGCTGAAGGCGCAGGCTGGGGTGCAGCCGGAAACGATCGCCAATGCCGAAAAGGTCGCGGCAAAGCCTGGAAAGGCCGCGGTCAAAATGCCGGCGGATCTTGCCTTCGGCAAGCTCGACCCAAAGGACCGCTCGGCAGACGAGGTCGTTCAGGCAGCCAAGGGCGGCAAACACGCTAGGGCCGACGCGTTGGACACCGACACGGACAAGGACGGCGACGATGATGACGGCGGCATTTCCGATGTCCTCGGCTTGCTGAAGCAGGAACCGACCGACGGGGCGGTCGCTTTATCGACGGCAGCAGGCGCGCATCACACCTCCGCCAAAGCCGGTGAAGTCAAACCTGACGGCAAGAAGCTCGATGGTATCGAAGCCAAGGCAGGCGGCCATGCGTCGGACGCCCTGGCGGCCGTCAGCGGCAAGGCGGATGACGTCAAGGTTCCCGGATCGGAGAATGCCGAAGCCGCCGACGGCAGGACGTTCAGGATCAGCCGCGCCGATGGCCGAGGCGTGTCGATGGATGTGCACCTCGGCACCGATCAGGCCGGGCCGAAGGACGGCTCGAAGAAGGCCGATGTTGAAAATGTTTCGGTCCTTGAATCGCGCCGCTATATCGGCCTGATGCAGAATTCGAATTCCGCGTCCGTCACTGCCGCTCTCTCCGGAGATTCCGAATGGGCGCGTGCCATGGAGCCGAGCTCGGCACTCTCCAACGCGGCTGAATGGACGAGCACCGGCAAGGTGGTCAATACGTTGAAGATCCAGATGAACCCGCTCGATCTCGGCTTGGTGACGGCGACCATGCGCCTGTCCGGTGATGCCCTCAACATCGACCTCAAGGTCGAAACCGGCGCGGCGTATCGTCAGATGAAGGAAGATCACGGCAAGATTCTCGAAGCTCTGCGCAGCCAAGGCTACGCCGTCGACAACGTCACCATCAGCATGGCGCCGGTCGAGCGTAGCGACGCCGGCAACCAGGCCGGCAGCCAAAGCCAGGCCTCCCAGCAGCAGTCGCTCCCTCAGCAGGGGCAGGGCGGCGAGGCGCGCGAGCGCCACAATCAGACGACACAGCGGACGGATGGGGGCTTCAATGGCGCAGGCGAGACCGGTATTGAAGACGCTTCTGCTGGCCGTAGCGGCGGCGCTGGCGGCGTTTACCTCTGAGGCGGTCGCCTCTACCGGTGCCTGCGAGCGCGAAATCCAGTCCGCAGCTGCCAAGTACGGCATCCCGGAGGGCATCCTCTATTCGGTCGGGCTGACGGAGACCGGACGCAAGGGCTCGCTTTATCCCTACGCCATGAACGTCGAAGGCAAGGCGATCTTTCCGCCCTCGGAGCAGGATGCAATGAGGCAGTTCGATGTCGCCCGCAGCGGCGGCGCCAAGCTCATCGACATCGGCTGCATGCAGATCAACCACTATTATCATGGCGAAAATTTCGGCTCGGCCGAAGATATGTTCGACCCGCATCGCAATGTGGAGTATGCGGCGAAATTCCTGCGCAACCTGCATGACCGTCACGAGACATGGACAATGGCGGTAGCAAGATACCACGCAGGCCCCAACAACGACCCCGCGCAGAAGCAATATGTCTGCCGCGTTATCGCCAATCTGGTCGCTACGGGCTACGGCAAGTGGACTCCCAATGCGAGTAACTTTTGCCGAAATTGACTCAACTAAAGATGGAAGTGGCCTATTGTGACGAAACTGTGTCACAATATGGCAGGAATCCGGCATGAATCACCTGCGCAAGTCTTAATTAAGAGACCGTTAACTTTTCCACGAAATTTTGGTGTGCATAAACCGTTCCACCCACTAGATATAGATCAAATCGCCACACGGATCTTAATCAATTATTAGTTTCTGCCATTAACTTTAACGAGTTGTCGCCGATTCGTGCGATTCGTACCCATGGATCATCGAAGTGCCACACTGATTCGGAGGCGGACGAATGATCGTCGTGGTTGATGAGCGTGAGCTCGTAAAAGATGGATACACATCTCTGTTTGGCCGTGAGGGCATTCCCTCCACCGGCTTTGATCCGACGGAATTTGGCGAGTGGGTACAGACCGCTGCCGATTCCGATATAGCGGCAGTCGAGGCCTTCCTGATCGGTCAGGGTCAGCGTAACTACGAACTGCCCCGGGCGATCCGGGACCGGTCGATGGCGCCGGTGATTGCGGTCAGCGACCAGCACTCGTTGGAAAACACCCTTGCACTGTTCGATTGCGGCGTCGACGACGTGGTGCGCAAACCGGTGCATCCTCGCGAAATCCTCGCAAGGGCGGCTGCGATCCGGCGCCGGCTGAAGGCGATCGCCAACTACACCGAGATCGGCGGGATCCGTGTTTTCTCGGATGGTCGTGACCCCGAGATCAACGGCGAAGTCTTCGCGCTTCCCCGGCGCGAGCGCCGTATCCTCGAATATTTGATCGCCAATCGCGGTCGCCGGGTTACCAAGACCCAGATCTTCAACGCCATCTACGGCATCTTCGATGAAGAGGTCGAGGAGAACGTCGTCGAAAGCCACATCTCGAAGCTGCGCAAGAAGCTGCGCAAAAAGCTCGGCGTCGATCCGGTCGATTCCAAGCGCTTCCTTGGTTACTGCATCGATTGGTCCTGATTTTTCCGGCCGGGCGGCGGCGCCCGGCTGAACCTCGATATTGGCCTCGCAGCGCGCCATCACAGACAGCTTCACGCAAGGCCCGACAAATACTCTCGAGCTTAACAGGTAAAACGAGGTTTTCAGATGAGCATTTTCGGCAGCATGAAGACGGCAGTATCGGGGATGAACGCACAGGCGAACCGCCTCAGCACCGTCGCCGACAATATCGCCAACGTTAACACCTCCGGCTACAAGGCGGTGTCGACGAGCTTCTCGTCGCTGGTCCTGCCTTCCTCGGGCGGCAACTACAACTCCGGCGGCGTTCAAAGCTCGGTCCGCCAGGCCGTCTCCGACCAGGGCGATATTTCCTACACCACTTCGAGCACCGACCTTGCGATCTCGGGTGACGGCTTCTTCATCGTCCAGGGCGCTGACGGCACGCCGGTTCTGACCCGCGCCGGCGATTTCCAGAAGGACGATGAAGGCAATCTCGTCAACGCCGCCGGCTTCCAACTGATGGGCTATTCCTACGACTCTGGCTCTCCAGCCGTCGTCGTCAACGGCTTCGACGGCCTCGTTCCCATTAACGTTACTCAGGATGGCCTGACCGCCATCGCCTCGACATCAGGGGTCTTCAAAGGCAACCTCGATTCCAACGCCAAGGTCGCTCCGGTTGCTCCTGCGACGCTGCCGAGCGCCAACCTCGCCACCACGACAACCGACACCAAGAAGGTCTCGATGGTGGCCTATGACCGCCTCGGCAATAAGGTGATGTACGACTTCTATTTCACCAAGACCTCAGTCGCAGCAGCCCCGCCGCCGGCACCTCCGGCTACGGCTGCCAGCTGGCAAGTGTCGATGTTCCGTAACGCCGATGCTGCGGTGGGCGGCAACACCTCTTTCCCCTACACGACTGCCTCTGTCGGCACCGGAACACTCAACTTCGACGCCAACGGCAAATTGACCACGGGCGGCGCCGTTAACATCGTCGATCCGGTGACCGGACAGACGATCGCCATGGATTTCTCCGCTTTCACGCAGCTCGGCGCCGACTTTTCCGGTACCGGTACGCCGAACGGCCAGGCGGCGACGCCGGTCAAGGATGTCACGATCGACGGCGACGGCATCGTCTATGCCAAGTATGAAGACGGCAGCACCAAGCCGCTCTACCGTATCCCGCTGGCAAACGTGGCAAGCCCCGACAAGCTGACGCTGATGAGCGGCAACGTCTACAGCGCCAACGGCCAGTCGGGCGTGACCGTCACGGGCTTCCCGCAGACCAACGGCCTCGGCACAATCAAGTCGGGCGCTCTCGAAGGTTCGAACGTCGACCTCGCCGGCGAGTTGACCGAGATGATCGAATCGCAGCGCAGCTATACCGCCAATTCCAAGGTCTTCCAGACGGGTTCCGACATCATGGACGTTCTCGTCAACCTCAAGAGATAAGCAGGGGTAACGAGTAAGCCATGTCGCTCACATCCGCACTTAATACCGCGCAGAACATATTCAACAATACCGGCACGCAGAGCAGTGTCGTATCGAACAATATCTCGAATGTGGGCAACAAAGATTACGTGCGCCGGCAGGCGATGCTCACCACGTCCTTGAACGGCGCGCAGGTCGTCAAGATCGACCGGGCACAGGAAGATGCCCTGTTGCGGCAATATCTGAAGTCCTCCTCTCAGGACAGCGCCCAGCAGGCCCTGCTCGGCGGTCTCGAGGACCTCAAGTCGATCATGGGTGGCAACGACTATGAAACGTCGCCATCCACCTATCTCGGGGTTTTCCAGCAGAAGCTTCAGGCTTTTCGCACGACGCCGGGCAGCACCGTCGCCGCCCAAGGCGCCATCACTGCCGCCCAGGACGTTGCCACCTCGCTGAACAACGCGTCGAGTTCCGTTCAGGACGTCCGCGCCAACGCCGACAAGCAGATCGCCACCAATGTCGATACGCTGAATACGCTGCTTAGCCAGTTCGAGAAGGCCAACAATGCGGTGAAGACCGCCACGGCCTCGGGTGCGGATGCCTCAGGCGCTCTCGACGAACGTGAGAAGGCTCTCAAGCAGATTTCGCAGATCGTCGGCGTCAACACGACGACACGCGACAACAATGACATGGTGCTGAGCACCTCCGACGGGACAATCCTTTTCGAGACGGTCCCGCGAAAGGTGACGTTCAAGTCTCAGGATGTCTATACCGCCACCACTCTCGGCAATTCGGTTTATATCGACGGTGTCGCACTTCCGCGCGGCAGCGGATCGACGACGACGGCGCAGGGGAGCCTCCAGTCGCTGCTCCAAGTCCGCGATGAGATCGCCCCGAACTTCCAGAAACAGCTCGACGAAATCGCCCGAGGCATGGTTTCGCTCTTCAAGGAGCAGAACACGGCAGCCGGGCCGACCTATGTGCCCGGCCTCTTTACCTGGAGCGGCGGCACGGTCGATACCGGCGCCACCGCGGTTGCAGGCATGGCGGCGACCATCACCGTCAGCAGCCGCGTTATCACCTCGCAGGGCGGCGATCCCATGCGCCTGCGCGATGGCGGCGTCAACGCCAACGGCCTCGTCCTCAATCCCACCGGCCTCAGCGGTTATACGACGGAACTCGATCGCCTCTATACGGCGCTGGGCTCTGACATCGATTTCGACCCGGCAGCAGGACCGGCGGTCGGTTTCGACGCTACGACGGGCATCGATTCCAACGTCAGCATCATGGAATATGCCACCAATTCCCTCGGCTGGCTCGAACAGTACCGCAGCAACGCCACGACGGCGGCGGAGAACACCTCGGCGGCGCTGTCGCGCTCCGACGAAGCCTATTCCAATGAGACCGGCGTCAATCTCGACGAGGAACTGACGCTGCTCCTCGACATAGAGCAGTCCTACAAGGCAGCGACCAAGATCCTTAACGCTGTCGACGAAATGCTGAAGTCATTGCTGGATATTGCGAGTTAAGCCATGAAGAGCTCATTTATTTCAAGTTCGGCCATTCAGAACGCGATGCGGTTGACAATCCGTCAGGCGCAGAACCAGATGACCAAGGCAACGATGGAAGCAACGACGGGAGTCTATGCGGATATCGGTGTCTCGCTCGGCGGCAATGCCGCCAGAAGCGTCGACTTCAGCCGCGAGGTCGACAGGATAGACTCGATCAAATCAAGCAATTCCCTGGTCACCGCCCGGATGGAATCCTCGCAGCTCGGCCTTTCCAAGATGAAGGACGTCGGCGACGGGCTCGTTTCGAAGCTGACAGCGCTCCAGGGCAGCCATGATCCCGGCAGCATCACCGTCGCCATCCAATCGGCGACCAGCGCTCTGTCCACCATGATGGACACGGCCAATACCATGGTGAACGGCGAATATCTGTTCTCGGGCATCAATACCGATGTGCAGCCGCTGACGGACAAGACGGCGGCGACGAGCGCGGCCATCGTTACACAGTTGAACACCTATGCGACGGGCCTCGGCAAGCCGGTCAGCGCTCTCACCGGCACCGAGATGAGCACCTTCATCACGACGACGGTGGAGCCGATGTTCAGCCAGGCAAACTGGACCAATGCGACGACCGGTTGGTCGCAGGCATCGAACCAGAACATGACGAGCCGGATCAGCAACTCCGAAGTGATCGAATCCTCGACCAACGCCAATTCCGAAGGCATGCGCTACATGGCGCTCGCCTCGGTGATGACCTCGGCGCTGCTCGGCCAGAACCTCAGCAGCGATGCGATGAGCACGGTGTCGAAGCAGGCGATCACCTACACGACGAAGGCGACCAGCGGCCTCGTGACCCAGGCAAGCCAGCTCGGCCTTTCCCAGGAGCGCGTCAAGAAGTCCAACGACGCCCTCGACGCCCAGTCGAACATCATCAAGAACAAGCTCGTCGATCTTCAGGGCGTTGATCCCTACGAAGCCTCGACCCTCGTCAAGACTTTGGAAACACAGCTTGAAACGGCTTACACGATCGTCTCGAAGATCCAGCAGTTGAGTCTCGTAAACTACCTTTGATGAGCAAAGGCGCGCAGTATAAAGAAGGATGCATGAATGTATCAGTTCTCATATGCCGAAGTCATGCAGGACTCGGTGGCCGACGCGAAAGAGCGGGAATGGCAGGTTCTTGACCGGTCCATAGACCTGCTGTCGTTGGCGCGCGAAAAGGAAAAATACGGCCGAGAAGCCATCGAAGCGCTGTTCTATACGCGCCGAGTGTGGATCAGTTTCATCGAAGATTTGAAACATCCCGACAATCAGCTGGAGATCCAGCTCAGGGCCAACCTCATCTCGATCGCGATCTGGATATTGAAGGAATGCGACAGGATCCGAAAACGTCTGTCGAATAACTACCAGGGCATCATCGACGTTACCACCATCATCAGGGATGGACTTAAATGAAAAGTACACTTCGCATTTCTCTGAAAGCCGGAGAAAGAATCTTCATCAACGGCGCCGTCCTGCGCGTCGACCGCAAGGTCGCGCTGGAATTCCTGAATGATGTGACGTTCCTTCTCGAAAACCACGTCCTCCAGCCGGAAGCGGCCACCACGCCCCTACGTCAGCTCTATTTCATCGCGCAGATGATCCTCATCAATCCCGAGGGCAAGGACCACTCGACGGCGATGTTCCGCAAGTCGATTACCATGCTGCTCAGTTGCTTCAAAAACGAGGAAATCCTCGCGGAACTGAAGCGCATCGATGCGCTCGTCTCGACCGGCCGCGCTTTTGATGCGTTGAAGGCGATCCGCGGCCTCTATGCGATCGAAGACAATATCCTCAACAACCACGAAATGCCGCCGACGATGGTCGAGCAGATTCGCAGGGAGATTGCACCATGGCGGTAGATGCAACATCAAGCGTGACCAACACGAGCACGACGAGCACGACGAATTCGGCCCAGCAGAAAGCGACGCTGAACTACGACAATTTCCTTCAGCTGCTTATCGCGCAGATGAAGAACCAGGATCCGACCGACCCGGTCGATGCCAGCCAGCAGATGTCGCAACTGGCAAGCTTCTCGCAGGTCGAGCAGACGATCCAGACCAACACCAAGCTGGACACATTGCTATCCAGCTCCAGCCTTACCCAGGCCAGCAGCTACGTCGGCAAATACATGGAAAGCGCCGACGGCACCGTCAAAGGCATCATCGATTCCGTCAAAGTTTATTCCGACGGCGTCATTGCGACGACTAAGGATGGGGGTAAGATACTCGTGCAGGCGGGAATCACTGTTGCCAGCCAGGCGCCGGCCACGACGACCACGACCAGCGACAGCACTGATACCTGATACCGCGGCGCCGTCGCGTCGGGTGATACCAACCAACAGCGGCCCGGCCATGGCGGGGCTGCTTCGAGGCGATATGAGGTTGCCTTCAGATGAATGAAGCTGATGCATTGGATCTGTTTCAGGCCGCGATCTGGACCGTCCTGATTTCCGCCGGTCCCGCCGTCATCGCCGCAATGGTGGTGGGTCTTATCATTGCCTTGATCCAGGCGCTGACCCAAGTGCAGGAAGCGACGCTGACCTTCGTGCCGAAGATCGTCGCGGTGCTGATCACCGTCGGCGTCACAGCACCCTTCGTCGGCTCGCAGATCTCAATTTTCACCAATCTGGTCTTCTCGCGCATCCAGTCCGGCTTCTGAGCCACCTTCGCGCAAGCTTCGCCATTTAACTCTCGATCCGAATTGGGCGGACTGTAGTCCTCCTCCTCTCATGAAGAGACGGAATCGTTATGGCGCAACCACCTGCATTACCCCTTCCGAAAGTCGCCCCGGGCCTGCGCGATGTCGGTTTTGCCCTCGGCATCATCTTCATCATCTGCATTCTCTTCCTGCCGATCCCGCCATTCCTCATCGACATGGGGCTGGCCTTCTCGATCGCCTTCTCGGTGCTGATCCTGATGGTTGCGCTGTGGATCCAGAAACCGCTCGATTTCTCCTCTTTCCCGACCATTCTGCTGATCGCGACGATGACCCGGCTGGCGCTGAACATCGCGACGACCCGCGTCATCCTGTCCCACGGCAATGAAGGCCACGACGCGGCGGGTGGCGTCATCGCTGGTTTCGCAAGCCTGGTGATGTCTGGCGACTTCGTCATCGGTCTGATCGTCTTCCTGATCCTCATCACCATCAACTTCATCGTCATCACCAAGGGCGCCACGCGCATCGCCGAAGTCGGCGCTCGTTTCACGCTCGATGCCATTCCCGGTAAGCAGATGTCGATTGACGCCGATCTTTCGGCCGGCATCATCGACGAGAAGGAAGCCCAGCGCCGGCGCAGGGAGCTCGAAGAGGAAAGCTCCTTCTTCGGTGCGATGGACGGTGCTTCGAAATTCGTGCGTGGCGATGCCGTCGCCGGCCTTATCATTACCGCCATCAACGTCTTCGGTGGCATCATCATCGGCTATTTCCGCCACGGCATGCCGATCGGCGAAGCGGCCGACGTCTTCGTCAAGCTCTCCGTCGGCGACGGCCTCGTCTCGCAGATGCCGGCTCTGATTGTCTCGCTCGCCGCCGGCCTTCTCGTTTCTCGCGGCGGCACCACCGGCTCCACCGACCAGGCAGTCGTCAATCAGCTCAGCGGTTACCCTCGTGCGCTTTCCGTCTCGGCCGTGCTGATGTTCATCCTGGCGTTGATGCCGGGCCTGCCGTTTGTCCCTTTCACGATCCTCGGCGGTCTTCTCGCCTTCGGCGCCTGGTTCATACCGCGTAAGGTCGAGGCTGAAAACAAGCTTCGCCGCGAGCAAGAGGAAAATAAGGTCGTCCAAAGCAAGGAACTGGAAAAGGATTCGGTCAAGGCGGTACTGCGCACCTCGGAGATCGAGCTCGCACTCGGCAAGATGGTCTCGACGCGCCTGCTCGGCGCCCACCAGGAACTCGCCTTCCGCGTCGGCAAGATGCGCAAGAAGTTCGCCACGCAATACGGCTTCGTTGTGCCAGAGATCAAGGTCACCGACGATATTGCCATCGCCGAGAAGTCGTACCAGATCCGCATTCACGGCACGACGGTTGCCTCCAACCTGCTGCGCGTCGGCGAAGTCCTCGTCGTCACCGGTGCCGGCCGCCGGCCGAGCATCCCCGGCGACGAAATCCGCGAACCCGCCTTCGGCATGCCTGCCGTCTCGATTCTCGAAAACTTCACCGATGATCTGAAACGCGAGGGCTTCCAGCCGATCGACAATGTCTCTGTCGTGCTGACCCATATGAGCGAGGTCATCCGCAACAACCTTCCGCAGCTTCTGTCCTACAAGGACGTCAAGGTTCTGATCGACCGGCTCGATCCCGAATACAAGAAGCTCGCCGACGAGATATGCTCGTCGCACATGTCCTATTCGGGCCTGCAGGCGGTGCTCAAGCTTCTGCTTGCCGAACGCGTGTCGATCCGCAACCTGCACCTCATTCTCGAAGCAGTGGCCGAGCTCGCGCCGCATGTCAGAAAGACCGAGCAGATCGTCGAGCATGTCCGCATCCGCATGGCCCAGCAGCTCTGTGGCGACCTCGCCGACAACGGCGTGCTGCGTGTCCTCCGGCTGGGTAGCAAATGGGATCTCGCTTTCCACCAGGCATTGAAGCGCGACGCCAAGGGCGAAGTGATCGAATTCGACATCGATCCGCGCAGCCTCGAGGAGTTCAGCGAGCAAGCCACCAAAGTTATCCGTGAGTTCATGGATCGCGGCCTGCCATTCGTACTTGTCACGTCGCCGGAAACACGCTCCTATGTGCGCATGATCATCGAACGGCTGTTCGCCACGCTCCCGGTCCTGTCGCATGTCGAACTGGCCAAGGGCATCGAGATAAAGATTTTGGGCTCTATTTCATGATAACAGACCCGCAAGGGACCGTTCTCGCGCTGTTTCTGGTTTTCTGCCGGATCGGTGGCTGTGTGCTGGCTCTTCCGGGTTTTTCCTCGGCGCGCGTGCCCGACCAACTGCGCGTCTTCATTGCCGGCGCGCTCTCGATCTCTGTCATGCCGCTGCTCTGGGACACTGTCTATCCGGCCGTTCACACCGGTTCCGGAACCTATATCGGCCTGATCGTCAGCGAATCGCTGATCGGCGTGATGTACGGCATGCTGGCAAGGATCTACACGCTCGGCATGCAGTTCGCCGCCTCGATCCTCGCCATGATGGTAGGCTATTCCCAGCCGGGCTCCGCCGACATCCTCGAAGATACGCCTGAGACCAGCCTTTCTGCCTTCGTCACCTTTGCCGGCATCATGATCCTGTTCATCATGGATTTTCATCACATCGTCTTCCGCGCGCTGATCGATTCCTACACGACCATGCCGTTCGGCGGCCTGATGCAGATGCGCGCGACGCTGATCTCCTTTGCCGACACGCTGGAGCAGACCACCTACATCATGCTGCGGCTGTCGAGCCCGTTCTTGATCTACGGCCTGATCTTCAACGTCTCGATCGGCTTCATCAACAAGTTGGCGCCGCAGATCCCGGTTTACTTCATCTCAACGCCCTATCTGCTGATGGGCGGGCTCTTCCTGATATATTTCTCGATTGCGGCGATGGTCAGCCAGTTTGGCCAGTCCTTCGGCTCGATCTATATCGGGCGATGAGGCTGTCATGATCGAAAGGAACCGCTCCCAGAAGCTCAAGCGATTGCTCTCGGTGCAGCGGCATATCGAAAGGATGGCCGAGAACGATCTGGCAGAAACCAGCCGCCAGCGCGTCGAGGTCAATGCGGCGATGGACGATGTCATCCTCGCGCTCGGCTCGATGGACCCGGTCCACCACGCCTTCTCGCAGAATTACGCCGATCGATTCGGCAGGCTCAGCATCAAGGACCAGCAGCTGATAGGCATGCAGCAGGTCCACGAGATGCGGCTGGCGCGCGAGCGCGCCAAGGGCGACCGTTTCGAAGAAGGCATGAAAGAGGCCCTCGAGGCCGAGCGCCGCGAGGCCGATGACAATGCCGTCTACGATGTCATCGATCAGCAATTCGCAACACCAGCCTCCAGCAAGCTTCGAAACCCATAGTCGTTACGATCTTAATTTAGAGGATTGTAACGTGGCTATTTCGCCCCCCAGTGACCTGGTCCTGGATGTTGTCAAAGCTGCCGACCCCATGGAGGTTCAGGCAGCCCAGGAAAAATTGAAGGCAAATCGTGCGGCCTTTGCTGCAACGAGCCTCGCCGAGAACGGCAAGGGCTTCGCCAATACGGTTGATGTTCTCGATCATATCGGCCAGAAGAGCGGCCTCAACAACATCCAGAACCGCACCAAGGCTGAGGAAGTGCCGGAGAGCTACCGGAAATTTGAGGCCATGGTTCTGCAGAATTTCGTCAAGAACATGCTGCCGAGCGAAAGCGACGACGTCTACGGCAAGGGCGCGACCGGCGATATCTGGAAAGGCATGATGGCCGAGCAGCTCGGCAACGTCATGGCCAAGGGTGACGGCATCGGCATCGCCAAGCAGATGTACAGCGAGCAGCTGCGCAGGCAGGAAGGCAAGATCGTCAATGCTTCGACCGACAAAGACGACCGCAACGTAGCGCTCAGCATGATCGACGATTTCCAGCGCAAGACATTTGGCACGCCGACCGCCGAAGCCAAGACCGATAAAACAGGATGAATCAGGCGCGTTGGCCTAAAATGTGAATCTTGTTCTCAATCAGATAGTTAGAGCATGATGTCGTCCGAAAGCCGCGCACACTTTTCGGCATCTTCTCTAAACGACGCATAACCGGGGGTACCATGGAAATAGTTTCGAACGAATACAGGATCAAATCCGTTCTCGGACGCCTCGAAATGATCATCGACAATGAGAACACCCGGATCGGCAACGACCCGCAGTTCGATCTCAAGGTCTCCAATGCGCATAAAAGCCGCTGCCTTTACGAGCTGTCCATGCTGTTCCGCGACACCGAGCCGGCCGAGCTCGCCGCTGCCCATCTCGATCAGCTGCACGGCCTGAAGAAGAAGCTGGTTCTCAATGCCCGTCGTGTCGAGGCGCACCTCGAAGCGGTTCGCGCTGTCGCTGACCTCCTGAAGAACGCCGTCCAGGACGCCGATGCCGACGGGACCTATTCCCAGGAACAATTCGCCGTGCGTGGAAACTGATGATCAAGCTCGTCCTCACCGGTGTCTGGGTTTGCGCCATCACCTTGGCATCGGTCTATTTCTCGGTGTACTTGGCGACCGCGCCCGCGCCCGCGGCAACGGATTCCAAGCAGAGCGCGCTCGAACTGGTGAAGGGTGAAACGATCACGGTGCCGATCATCGGTAACGGCGCGGTGACCGGCTACTTTCTTGGCCGCGTTTCCTTCATGATGAACAAGGAGATGCTGAAGGGCGTGACGCTGCCGCTGGCCGAGATGACGACGGACGAGCTTTTCAGCCTGCTCGTCGGCAACAAGATGGTCGATATCGCCCACATCAAATCCTTCGATCCAAAGGGCTTCCGCGAAGAGATCAAGAAGGGCATGAACGAGCGCCTCGGCGGCGAGTATGTCGCTGACGTGATGCTGGAGCAGCTCGACTATCTCTCCAAGGAAGATGTCAAGCAAAGCTCCGCCGGGCAGCCGAAGAAGATGGGCACACCTGTCAAGATTGTCGAGACCGCACCGGCCGGTGAAGCGCCGGCGCCAGCCGCCCACTAGGGATTATTTTATCATCGACGAAAAACGGCGCCGCAGGGCGCCGTTTTTCGTTGGCACGTGTGGTTAATGAACCACTTATACGCGCATAGAAATTCAAGGAATTTTCCTAAGGGTTGTTTGAAACCGTCCTGTTATATCAGGTGTCACAGCTTGGCGTGTGCCGCTTCCCGAAATCGGGGCGGCGCCGTCCGGGCGGGACGCGCCCGGTCCTTTCGAGACCTCCGGTGCGGAATTATGGGCTTGTTTTCCGGGATGTCGGGCGCATGCAGCACCCTCGGCAGGAGGTAGGAATGAATCTGATTGCAAACTTCGCGGTGCTCGCATCGCGGCGGACGATCTTCGATCTGCCGGTCTGCGATCTCGGCTGGGACGACGCCCTCGTTTTCATCAACGAGCTGGCCTCCATTCCCGTCGGCCAGACCGTGGTTTGCTTCGTCAACGCCCACAATATGCTGACCGCGCTTCACGACGACGAATATTACCGGATCATGTCGCACAATCTGGTGCTGCCGGATGGCATCGGCCTGAACATCGCATCGCAGATCGCCCATGGTGCGCCGTTTCCCGCCAATCTGAACGGCACCGATTTCGTCCCGGCTTTCCTGACCTTCATGGAGGCTCCACGCCGCATCGGCCTCATCGGCGGCACACGTTCGGTCGTCGAGGCGGCGGCGGAAAATTTCCGCCGGCATACACCCTGGCATGAATTCGTCGTCGTTTCCGACGGTTATTTCGACAAGGTCGATTCGACTGAGGTCACCGAGGAGATCGAACGCCAGAAGCTCGACATTCTGATCGTCGGCATGGGAACGCCGCTGCAGGAAAAATGGGTCCACGACAATATCCGTGCCGATCATGCGCGCCTGGTGCTGACGGTCGGCGCTCTGTTCGACTTCGTCTCCGGCGCCGTCCCGCGCGCGCCGAAGACGGTGCGGATGATGCGAATGGAATGGGCTTATCGCCTGCTGCAGGAGCCGACGCGCCTTTGGCGCCGCTACATCGTCGGCATCCCGATCTTTCTTTTCCATGTCCTGCGCTACCGCTTCCGCCGGCGCGAAAGGATCCTGAGCTATCCGGAGGAGCAGGTGACCGTACTGCAGCCGCAGTCAGACCAAAAGAAAGCGAGCTGACGCTGCAGCGTTGCGCGTCCTTTCGGGCGCTGTCGCACCTTGGAATGTCGTATAATTTTAGCCTTGGATCGATTCCGATTTAAGGAATGATGCATAATTCTTACACGCTGCGGTTAACCATTTCTTTGCCATGAAGATTTAGACTGGATTAATCATCTGCATCCGTGCGGATGATTAAATTCTGCCATCATGTGCATGAGATGTGGCGCAAATGTACGATATCAGGGCCAGAAGCAGCTTTCACGATCGCGCAGCCACCCGGCTTGCGGCGCCTGCGCCGGCGCGCGCCCATGACGATCTCTACGGATTGCCCCAAGGATTGCCCCGGTCGAACCGGTCCGATATCGCGCCGCCCGAGGCCGAACTGCTGCGCGCCATCGGCCGCGCGCTGGAAGAGCAGCGCGCAAAAGCGGCGCCCACGGCGCCGCTGGTTGATCGCATCGAGACCATCCTTGGTAATCGCCTGCGGGCCGCCAACGACGTTGGCCACGCGCTTCTTCAGCAACAGGCGCACAGTGAACAACCGGCTGCTCCGGCCAGCGAACCGATGTTCTCGCCAGAACCGCTGGCAGCGCTCGTTAACGAACCGGCCGGCCCCCGCCCGGCGCCGCCACGGCGGCGCGTCGGCGGCATTGGTCTTGCAATGATAGTGACCGCTGCGACGATGATCGGCGCCGGCCTGCCGGCACTGATGCCGGCTTCACCAGCCCTCTACCGCGCAGAAGCGACGCTTGTGGTGAAGACCGATGCCGCAAGCCGGGCCGCTTTCACAGAGGCTGCAGCGAAAGGGCTGATGTCGGCGCGGGTGGTTGCTTCGACGGTCGCCGCCCTGAAACTCGATCACGATCCCGAATTTGCCGGCCCCAGAGCCAATGCGTTTGGCGTTGCGCTCGATCTCCTCTCGGCGACCGGGGCTGCTGCCGATCCGGCTTCGCGCGCCGAGGCAGCGTTGAAGCATGCTGTGGAGATACTACCCGATGCCGCCGCCGGCACGATCCTCGTCAGGGTGACGACCGGCGACAGCGGCAAATCCATGCGCATTGTCGCAAGGCTTGCCGGAGCGGTTTCCCCGGCAGATGGACCCGGCGGCAACACCGCAACCGACGCCGCCTTGCGCAAGGCCTATGACGAGGCGAAGGCGGAACTGACCGCCTTCACGGCAAAGAGCGGCGAGGGCAACGTCAAGGTGGCGGTCGATCTTCGCCGTCAGATCGACGGGCTCGATGCCGATCTGAAAGAGGCCGACCAGACTATCCTGGACGCCAAGGCGCAGGCCGACCGGTTGAAAGCCGCAAAACTTGCCGGGGTGCTCGACGGTTCGTTGCCCTCCGACATGCTTTCGCCGGCGCTGCAGGACTGGCGCGACAAATATGCGGTCGCCAAGACAGCGCTTGCGCAGCTTTCGGCCGAGCTTGGCCCGCGCCATCCGCGCCTCTTGCAGCAGCAGGCCGAAACCGATGGTCTGAAGGAGAATATGGGCAAGGAACTGACCCGTCTTGCCCAGACCGCCAATGTCGCCGCCAAGGCCGCCGTCGATGCGCGCAAGGCCTTGAACGACCGCCGCAACACCCTGATCGCTCAAAGCCGGGATACCGGTGTCGATCTTTCCCGGCTGACCGAGCTCAGCGACAAGGCGGCCGCCGCGCGTGCGCGCCTGGAAGATTCGGCTTCGACGTCGCCGGCAACGGGCGCCGACGGCCAAATCACTCTCATGAAGCCGGCGCTGGCAACGGCGGTATCGGCGCCCGACGGCCTGACCGGCGGCTCGCTGGCCGGCGCTGCCGCGGGTCTCGCCGCCGGCCTTGCTGCGGCTCTCCTGCTGCGCCTGCGTAAACCCGTGGCCGCGGCCGAAGAGGACATGCCGCTATCTCCATCGCTGTCCCAACCGCTGTCTTCGCTGCCGCCGGCACCGCAACCGGTCCCGACCGAGGTCGACGAGATGGAGGCGCTGCGCTCCGAAATCTCCGGCCTGCGCGACCGGCTTCTTGTTCATGGCCTCGACGCGCGGCAGCTGCGCTGAACGGTCATTTCCTTGCATTTTTGATATTGCCTTGCTGCTTTCCGACAGGATAGGGCGTTAGCGGGCATTTGACGCTCGCCGACTATCCATAGATTGACGCGAAACAGGGCGGAGAGACGCGTGGCGACAGTAATCGACGGCAAGAACGTAGCTGCATCGGTCATTCAGACGGTCAAGAGTGCGACGGCAGCGCTGGAAAAGAGCAGCGGCGTCACCGCCGGCCTTGCGGTCGTCATCGTCGGTGACGATCCGGCAAGCCACGCCTATGTCGGCTCGAAGGGCCGCATGGCCAAGGAATGCGGTTTCAAATCCGTCCAGCACACGCTGCCGGCCGAGACCAGCCAGGAGGAGCTGGCAGCCCTCGTCGCCA
>NZ_WUFT01000020.1 GCF_010668805.1 Rhizobium phaseoli
GATATTGGCCGTGGCGGTCGCGCCGGCGGTATCGCGCATCGTATAGCTGAAGACGTCGCTCAGCGTGTTGATCGACTGCCGCAGCCCCTGGACGGCGGTATTGGCCTCGTTGACGGCATAACTATAGGCGCCCGATGCACTGAGCACGAGACTGCCATAGGTGCCGGCGAGCGCCGTGCCGAGCGTGCCTGAGGTCGCACCGAAGCCGACCGCCGTGACGGTCTTGGTGTCTCCGGCGTTCGGATCGGTGTCGTTGGTCAGCACGTTGCCACTCGCAACCACGCCGCCCGAGCCATTGGCCACCCCGCCCTTCTCGGTCGCGTCACCCGCATCGGCAACTGCCGTCGGCGGCGTATTGCCAGGCGTCGACACGGCGATGTTGAAGCTCTCGTTGGCGGCAAGGCCGCCAAGGTCTGTCGCCGTCACCTTGACGCCGTAAGTGCCTGATGTCGTCGGCGTGCCGGAGAAGGTCCGCGTCGTGGCATTGAAGCTCAGCCAGCCGGGCAGCGCCGTGCCGTCGGCGGCCGTTGCCGAATAGGTCAGCGTCTCGCCGCTGTCGACATCGGTGAAGGTCGTCGTCGGCAGCACGAAGGAGAAGGCGGTGCCGACGGTGGCATTCTGGCCCACCGTCTGGACAGCCAGCACCGGCGCATCGTTGGCGCCATGGATGGTGATGGTGATATTGGCCGTGGCGGTCGCGCCGGCGGTATCGCGCATCGTGTAGCTGAAGACGTCACTCAGCGTGTTGATCGACTGCCGCAGCCCCTGGACGGCGGTATTGGCCTCGTTGACGGCATAACTATAGGCGCCCGATGCACTGAGCACGAGACTGCCATAGGTGCCGGCGAGCGCCGTGCCGAGCGTGCCTGAGGTCGCACCGAAGCCGACCGCCGTGACGGTCTTGGTGTCTCCGGCATCCGCATCGGTGTCGTTGGTCAGCACGTTGCCGCTCGCAACCACGCCGCCCGAGCCATTGGCCACCCCGCCCTTCTCGGTCGCGTCACCCGCATCGGCAACTGCCGTCGGTGTCGTGTTCGAACTCGGCGTCGTGAACATCACATCGACCCAATAGTTCGTCGACTCGAAGGTGGTCGTCGGGTACAGGCTGGCGCTGCCATAGGTGTATACGCCGTTGCCGCTGGCTGGCGCCGTCAGCGGTCCGCTCGTCACATTGGCGATGAAGTAGTCGGTAGTTGTCGAGTAATTGCCGGTATTGGTGTGATAGGATGCCGTGTAGGTTTGCCCGGGCGTCAGGCTCACCGGGCTGGTGAAATAGGCCGTCTGCCAGCCGCTGGCGGTCTCGTTTGTAAATGTGAGAGTCGCAATCCGCGTACCGGTGCTCGACCACAGCGAGCCTGTATGCGTACCGGTGTCCAGGCTGCCCTTGTAGAAACGAATACCGGTGACGGTGCCTGCCACGGAGGTCTGGAATTTGACACCGAGCTCGACGGCTGACGAATCAGCGGTATTGACGACCGCCGGCGTCGCCGCGCCAAACAGAGAGGTAAAACTTGCCCCGGTGACGGTGACCGTGCGTCCTGCCGAGGGTGTTTCAAGGTTGATGTTATCGTCAACGGCCCGCGACCGGATCGTGTAGCTGCCCGCGACCTGCGGCGACCAGCTATAGGTCCAGTTCTCATCGCCCGTCGCCGGATGCCAGCTCGCCCCATTGTCGATCGAGACCTCGACACTGGCGACGACCCCGCCGCCGGAATCGGTGGCCGTACCTGTAATCGTGACTGTGGAGCCAACGGTCGCCGCTGACGGCGACGTGATGATGGAAGTCGGTGCAACATGGTCCGTCGACGCGGTCGCGGCGACGAGTCCGGATTGCAGCGTCCCAGGCTGAATGCCCATGTCGGCCAGCAGATTGATCATTGCCTGCTGCACGCGGGGATCGGTCGCGGTCGCCTGATTGTCGTGATTGTCGCTCAGGCCCCATGTCCAGTAGACCGTGCCGGCCCCGAACACCAGTGCACCGCTCGGCGCACGATAGAGCGTCAGATTGTGGGTCGCGGTGGCATTGCCGGTCGTGTTTCCGTAGTCGAGCAAGTAAGTGCTGACCGGCAGCGTCGTCGACGACAGCTTGACGAGGCCAGCCGGATCGAAGCCGTTATCAGGCGCTTCGTCCCATTCGTAACCGAGATAGTTTTTGGTGAGCGTTGCCGTCTGGCCAGGTTGGAGATTGGCGACGCTCGTATTGCGCCAGAAGCGCAGATTGGCGTCGTCATATCCGACCGTGATCGCGCTGAGATTGCTGCCGACATCGTCGACCTTGAACAACTGCCCGGTCAGCGAGTTTTCCGGGTTTCCGCCGCCGATAGCCGGTGGGCTGAGACGCGGATCACGGAAGGTGCCCGTCCATTCGTTGGAAGGGTCGATGCTGCTGCCGGGTGCCCATGTCTCCTTGTAGGAGATGAGGGTCCGATAAGGCGTGCCGTCGGCGCTGTAGGCATTGCCCCAACGGGTGCGCCAATAGACCTCGTTGCCGCTCCAGAACATCAGGTTGACGCCCGCGTCGCGCGCGGCTTCGACATTGGTCCTCTGCTGTCCCGACCAGTATTCGTCGTGCCCGGCATCAATATAGGTCTTGTGATTGAGCAGGAGACTGCCATAGCGGTCGACGTCGACGCCCGACATATAGGAGACGTCATAACCGTTCTGTTCCAGCCAGTAGATGCCCGCATATTCGGCGCCGAACAGATAGTCCTGCGGGCCTGCATAGGTGCCCACCCCGCCGCGGGTCGCAATCGGCCTGTTGTAGCTCACCGCATAGGCGCGACCAGCGCCCTGGCCCGTCGCGGGGCCGTTGCCGCCATAGAAGTTTGCACCACCCCAGCCGTTGTAAGCTTGCCACGTCTCGTCTGCAGTCTGGAAGACGATGTCGCTGTGGCTGGCATCGTCGCGCACGATGAACGGGATTTGATTTTCGCCAGAGGTGCCATCCTGGCGCACGAGCTTGGCGATATAGACGCCCGAGACGGCGTCATCAGGTACGGTCCACGAAGCTGAGACCGCCCAGTTGCCGGCATCGACCGTGCCGGTCGTAGCATTGCGCAACGGACTGGGCTGGGTCTGCAATCCGGTATGCTGCATGGTCGCGACCTTGCGGGCGCCCATGCCGCCATAATAGCCGAGCCGGTATATGTCGATCCGGTAGTTGGTGGAATTCGTGTTGATCTTGAAGCTGACGGTCTTGCCGTTGTCGACGCTGATGTCGGTCGCAAACCCCTCGATGTTGGTGCTGCCGGCACCGTCGATGCCCCACTCGCTCTCCGGATTGCCCTGCTTCTGGTTTTCCAGGACGATCGCGTTGCTGGTCGCCGCCGCAGCGGCCGCCAGATCTTGCGTCGTCAACGAGCGCTGCGCAGAGGGTTGAGGCGGTGTCATCACCGAGCCGGAAAGGATGCCGACACCCTTCGTGGTGGTGCCCTTTCCGGTCTCTCCGCCGCCGGGCAACGATCCGTTCAGGGCCGTTGATTCTGTCCACGTTGCGGTTCCGCGCCAGCCCGAGAGGGGAGACAGGCTACGATCGAGAAGCGGGTCGCTGACCGAGGCTCCGATGGCCTTCTTGATCGTCTCCACATAGTCCGGCCCTTCGGTCAGCCTTGTTCCCGGCAACTGACCATCCTGCTGAAGCAAGGCGCCGCCATGGGCCCAATCGAGAATCCGTGTGGGAGACGTATAGTAGCCGCACCCGCACACACCAAAGGGCATGCCAACCGCCAGCGCATTTGCTCCAGCATGCTGCCCGGCCGACTGCGCCGACGGCGTCGATTCGAGAATGACGACTTTGCCCGAGTGCGTGCGCTCAGCCGCCACCGCAGCGGAAGCTTGCCCCGAAGCCGTCGGTGAAGGGCTTTGCGGCAGATACGGCGCCAAAGGATCGTCGCCTATGAGGTTCATTCCAGCGTAGGTGCGATAAAGGGGTGATGCCGCCCCGAATGTAACTCCGTTCGCATTCCCCTCGAAATGGGCAGAATCCGGCGTATGAACTGACAATACGGACGCGGCTCTATCACCGCTTCGCTCTCCGATTTCGCGATTGATTGTGAAAGCGTCAGGCAGGGGCGGCGCTGCCGGGCCGTCGTCGGCCCGATCGTCAGCGTTGCGGTTGACGCCCGCGCTCTGCCCAACCTCATGCTCGTTGAGCGCCCCGTCCTTATGGAGATCACCGACGAGGGGGGGCTGCTTGTTTCCATCCGCCGTTTGCACCCCTACCGCGAGTTGAGCATCATCCCCATGCTTTCCGGCAGGCTTGCGCGGCCTTTCCTTTCCGCCGACAGTCAGCCATCGGGGAACCAATGAATCCAGCAGGAGTGAGCGCGAAGTCCACCGGCGAGCATTACGATACATGGCAGGTACCTCTCGCGAGATTGTCAGGGTCGAATCTATGAGGATCGCTTAAACGCGAAGCTCTGAAGTATAGTCGAAAATTGGCAGAGTATATCCTACGCCTTTCGCTCTACTGGCTGCATCCTTTGGGCAAGCGGCCGTGTTGCGTCGCCCACGCGATGGATCAGATGCGTGATGGCAGAGATTCACCGTTCCTGGGCAAGGCTCGCAGCCGCAAGATAGCGAAGCGGCAGGTCATCGTGCGGTAAAATCGACGATCCCGACATAAAGGCGCTGCCGGAGGGGTTGCGCTTTACCGACGCAAGCGTGCCTATTTCTGCGTGCAGAACCTGTTGATTTTCCAAGACGACACCTGTGTGCCGCATCGCCGATGTATGTTTCTACTCAATTTAGCCTGAACACCCTCCCCACCTCATCAATATTGATGTGGCAAAGCAGACGACCTCCACCTTCCTCAAGGCATCGCTAGACTGCACACTGGCGATGCAGCTTCGGAAGTGGCTTTCCGGCGTTCAAGCAGAGTTCAAGGTATCGTATCAGCGTCCGTGTAAGAATGTTTTGCAGGCGAGACATGTATATGAATCTATCGCACCGCGCCCCTCGCGTGTTCTTTCGCGCGACGTTTGTCATCAGCGCACTCGCCTTTCTCGCCGGAGCGGTGTCGCCCGCTGTCGCCGACAGCTCCCTCTTGGCTCCACAAACGAGAATCCGCCTGACGATCGTCCAATGGATCCAGTCCAAAGGCCAGTTTGAGCGATGGGACGGGATTGGCGGCGACTATACGGTTTCGGATGCAGGTACGGTCTCCCTGCCTTTTCTGGGGTCGCTGTCGGTTGGAAATCTGGACAATGAGGGCCTCACCAACGAGATCGGCAAGCGCCTTCAGGCGAAGATGGGTCTGGCCCAGGCACCTGCGGTGACCATCGATATCCTCGACTATCCCTCCATTTACGTCGTCGGAGACGTGGTAGCGCCGGGAGAATACAAGTTTCGCTCCGGCCTTAGCGTCCTGCAATCCCTGGCCATGAGCGGCGGCCCATTGCGGGCTGCGGCACAGCAGCAATCGCAGACGATCAGGCTTGTCGGCGACTTGCGGGACATCGACCATTCGCTGTTGCGCGGTTCGGCAAAGCTCGCGCGGCTGCAAGCGGAGATGGCCGGGGAGAAAGAGATCGCCTTCGATCAGCCGCCCGCTGCCGATCGGCAATATGCCGAGAGCCTCTACCAGGAGGAGCGGGTTATTTTTCAGGCCCGTGCAAACGCGCTGGACAAGCAGTCGGTGGCGCTCGTCGAATTGCGCAATCTCTTGACGGCGGAAATCGAAACACTGGAAGAAAAGCTGAAAGGCTCGGATGACAATATCCAGTCGGTCGAAGAGCAACTGACGAGCGTGAAGACGCTGGTCCAGAAGGGCCTGACAATCAGCTCACGCCAGATGGATCTGGAACGATTGCTCACCACCTATCGCTCCGACCGGCTCGATCTCGTCACCGCCATCATGCGGGGCCGCCAGGCGATCAACGAGACGACGCGCAGTCTCGAGGGGCTTTCCGACACCCGCCGGAGCGAGGTCGCGTCCGAGGTGCAGGCGGAAAGAGCCAATCTCGATCAGCTGAAATTGAAGCGCGACACCACACAACAACTGCTTCTCGAAGACCTGGCGAACGGCGCCAACGTGAGTAACCGCGTTGAAGAACTTCCCCTGGCGTTCGTCGTGAACCGGCGGGACAAGGGTGAGGTCAATCAATTCCAGGCCTTGGAAACGACCGAGCTAGCGCCGGGCGACGTGATCAGGGTAACCCGGAGCCGCAGCATCGCCGATGCGCCGTCCGAAGACGCCGCTGCTCTGCCTGTTCAGACAGAGGCGCATGTCAGTCAGGTAAGCCGGTGATACGCGAAAAGCATGTGCTGCAATCGAGCCTGCGGCGGGGATTGAACGCCGGCACGGGAAACACGGCTAGGGGCTTCCGATGACTTTGCGCATGACCCCACCCGGCAGCCAGACCTACACTGAGATCCTCAAATCGACGATGCTGATGGGCGGCGCTTCGCTCGTGAATGTCGCACTCAGCATTATCAGAAACAAGGCGATGGCCGTCCTGCTCGGGCCGGAAGGCATCGGGCTTATGGGCCTTTATAGCTCGATTGTCGATATCGCGCAGTCTATCGCGGGTTTGGGCGTCGGCGGCAGTGGCGTGCGCCAGGTCGCGGAGGCAGCCGGCACCGGTGACGCAGCGAGGATTGCTCAATCGGCAACCGTCCTGAGACGCATATCGGTGGTGCTGGCGCTGCTTGGCGGGCTTCTTCTCGCCGCATTGGCATATCCTGTCTCAAGTTTCACTTTCGGTGATTACCAGCACGTCGGTGGCATTGTGCTGCTGTCGCTCGCCGTTTTCTTCCGGCTGGTGTCTGCGGGGCAGAGCGCATTGATCCAGGGACTGCGCGGCATTGCGGACCTTGCCCGCATCAACGTTCTTGCCGGGCTCTTCGGTACAGCCGTGAGTATCCCGCTGATCTACCTGTTCGGGGTCCAGGCGATCGCACCGTCGCTCGTGGTCATTGCAGCTGCCTCGATCCTTCCGACCTGGTGGTACAGCCGGCGGATCTTCCCGCATCCCTCGCCCATGTCGACGCGCCAGTTCAGCCGGGAGGTGTCGGCACTGCTCCGGCTCGGTTTCGTCTTCATGGCAAGCGGGCTTCTGACCTTCGGTGCGGCCTATGCCATCCGCCTCATCGTGCTGAAGGAGGGCGGCGTCATGGCGGCGGGACTGTATCAAGCGGCCTGGGGCCTCGGCGGTCTATACGCCGGTTTCATCCTGCAGGCCATGGGAACGGATTTCTATCCGCGCCTGACCGCAACGATCGACAACAGTGCCGAATGCAATCGGCTGGTCAATGAACAGGCGGAAATCAGCATGCTGCTCGCTGGCCCCGGTCTGCTCGGCACGTTGACGCTCGCGCCGCTGATGATGAGCCTGTTCTATTCGGCAGAATTTCATGGGGCAGTCGAGCTTCTGCGCTGGATCTGCCTTGGAATGATGCTGCGGATTATTTCTTGGCCGATGGGTTTCATCGTCGTGGCGAAGCGGACCCAGGCGATTTTCTTCTGGACGGAGGTTGCGGCGGCGGTCGTGCATGTAGGGCTTGCCTGGCTCTTCGTATCGCTGCTCGGTACGCGCGGAGCCGGCATGGCGTTTTTTGGCCTCTATGTCTGGCACAGCATCCTGATCTATGTGATCGTGCGGAAGTTGACCGGTTTTCGCTGGTCCGCCGCCAATCGCAGGCACGCGCTGCTCTTCCTGCCTGCATCGGGACTGGTGTTCCTGATGTTCTCGATTTTGCCGCTATGGCCGGCAACGATGATGGGCTTCGTCGCCGTCGTTCTCTGCGGGCTCTATTCGCTGCGCATGCTGATCGACCTGCTTCCGCCGGAATCCGTGCCGGCAATCATCCGCGGATGGATCACGAAATCAGCATAACGAACCCAGCATAACGAACAATGCGCGCATCCGAAGATACGCGCATTGTTCGTTATGTCGATTGTTGCGTCAGACAAATGCGGGTTCAGGCGACAGCGACATCCATGGCCCGTTGCACGCTGGCGGCTCCCACGGTCGCTTCCGCAAGCGCTGCGCCAAGTGCCCCGACAACCCGGTCCATGTCAGACAGCGTCATCTGGGCGTAAAGCGGCAGGATGATCGTTTGCTGCTGCGCAGATACACTTCGCATCAGGCTCGTGGCAGCGCGGTAGGAGTTCTCACCTGAATAGGCTCCCTCCAGATGAATGTTCATCACCCCACGCCGGGTCGAGATACCCTGATCGAGCAGGGTCTGCATGACCGCCCGCTGATCGACCGTATCGGGCAATCTCACACAGAAGCTCTGCCAGTTGCTGCGAGCCCAGCCCGGTTCGGCCGGCAGAGATAGCCCGGCAATCGTCTGCAGACGTTCGCAATATTGCTCGGCAAGCAGCCTGCGCTGGGCAACCAACTCCGGCAGCCGCCGCAGTTGCTCGCGTCCGACGGCCGCCTGAAGATCGGTCATCCGGTAATTGTAACCCAACTCGTCATAATCTTCGAAGATGACCTGCTTCGAGCCGTGACGAACGGCATCGGTGACGCTCATGCCGTGCTGGCGCCAGAGCCGGAACTTCCGGTCATATTCGGGATTGGCCGTGGTCAGCATGCCGCCATCGCCCGTCGTGACGACCTTTCGGGGGTGGAAGGAGAAGCAGGCAATGTCGCCATGCGCTTTGCCGATCTTTTCCCAACGGCCGTCCCACAGGATTTCGCTTCCCGTCGCACAGGCTGCATCTTCGATGACCGGTATCTGATGGCGCTTGCCGATCTCCACGATGGCACGGAGATCGCAAGGCATGCCGAGTTGATGCACGCAGAGAATTGCCTTGGTGCGGGGCGTGATCGCCCTTTCGATCAGGCTGGCTTCGATGTTGTAACCATCTTCTTCGATATCGACGAAAACGGGCACCGCATCGCAATACCGAACCGCGTTTGCAGTCGCGATGAAAGAATGGCTGACCGTCACGACTTCATCACCGGCGGATACGCCGACCGCCTTCAGCGCCAGATGCAGCGCAGTTGTGCAGTTGGACATGGCGCAGGCATGCGCGGCGCCCACAAAGGCAGCGAATTCACGCTCGAAAGCCGCGACCTCCGGCCCCTGCGTTACCCATCCCGACAGAATAACGCGGCGCGCAGCCTCAGCCTCTTCCTCGCCGAGGACGGGTTTGGCGACCGGAATTGTCGATTGAGATGAGCTCATGCTGCCTGCCCCCCTGCATCGGTCTGCTTTTGCCACCAGGCAACGAGATCACGAAGCCCTTGCTCCATGGAGATCTCCGCCTTGAAGCCGAGGAGCCGCTCGGCCTTGCTGATATCGGCAAGGCGACGGGTTACGCCGTTGACCGTGCGGGCTTCCTTGTGCTCCGGCTCCAGTGAAGAACCCATAATGTCGCTCAGCATCCTTGCGAGTTCCAGCAGGCTTATTTCCTTGCCGCTCGCAACGTTGAACACCTCGTCCGTAACATCGCTTTTCGCGGCCAGAATGTTTGCGCGGGCGATGTCGCGGGCATCGACGAAGTCCATCGTCTGGGTACCGTCTCCATAGATGAGGGGCGGCATTCCCGCCATCAGACGTTCCATCCAACGGATCAGAACTTCCGTATAGGCGCCATAGACGTCCATGCGCGGCCCGTAAACGTTGAAATAGCGGAGCGCGACATAGCGCAGGCCGTACATTTCCGCAAAGCTGCGCATCAACCCCTCGTTGAATGTCTTTGCCGCGCCGTAGATCGTCCGGTTATTGTAGGGGTGATGCTCTTCGGTCGTTGGAAAGCTCTCGGCCAGCCCCAGCACGGAAGCCGAGGAAGCAGCGACCACCTTCGAGACACCTGCCTTGACGGCAGATTCGAGAACGTTGAACGTGCCCTCCGCAAGGACATCGAAAGCCAGTCGTGGCTCTTCCGCGCATTGCGTGATGCGGATTGCGGCCTGATGAAAGACGATGTCGACGCCTTCGAAGACTTTTGCCAGAAGCGCTCTGTCGCGGATATCTCCCTCGATGATGTTAACGCACCCGCTGGCTATTGCGGTGCTGAGATTGTCCCGGCGTCCGCGCACGAAATTGTCGAGGATGATGATCTCACGCGGTTTTTCCAATGCGACGAGATCGGCAATATGCGACCCGATCAGGCCGGCTCCGCCGGTAATGAGCACCCGTTGATTTCTCATGATCTTCCCTCACGCGACATGTTCGTCATCGGATCATTATCCGAACGCCAACGTATGAATTTCGCAGGTACACCTGCGACAACTGAGAACGGCTCGACGTCTGAAACGACAACTGCCCCCGCTCCAACGATCGCTCCCTTCCCGATGGTCACACCGGGTAGAATGGTCGCATTCGTCCCAATATCGGCCTCTGCACAGATGCGTACCGGCTTGATTTCAAGATCCGTGCAAATGATCGGCACATTCATCGGCAGTGCCGTGTGGGTCGAGCCAAGCACCTTGGCGCCAGGTCCCCACCCGACGGAATCCTCGATCACCAGATCGCGAGCGTCGAAATAAGCCATCGGCCCAATCCAGACATTGTCGCCGATCTTGCATCGGCCGTCGAAGCGTCCCTGGATATAGGCCTGGGCGCCAAGGAACACTCCATCGCCGATTTCGAAAGTTTCCGGATGTTTGAAACCGGCGCCGCCTGCAACCTGCAATCCCGTGCCGCAGCTCCGCGTAATGGCTTTCCAGATGGCTTTTCGCATCAGCGTATCGATGACACCGTCACCAGTGGCGAAACGACCGTAGAGTTCAATCAGGCCAGCGCGCCCGTACGACTCCCTGAGTTCTTCGGCCAACCCCGCCTGGTAGGCAGGGTCCGCCGGCCTTTCATGACGGCCATGGACCGCCTGCACGACCCGGGCCTCGCCGGCATGACTAGCTGACATAGGCATACTCCAGCGCGGCGGCCACCTGATCGACGTGCCACGCCGGCATCTCGGGATAGATCGGCAGCGAGAGGACCTCCCGTGCGGCGACTTCCGAGATTGGGAAATCGCCGGCCTGGTAACCAAGGTCGGCATGGGCCTTCTGCAGGTGAACGGGGATCGGATAGTGCAGCCCGGACTGGATGCCCTCAGCGCTCAGCACGCGTTGAAGCTCGTCGCGATCGCGGCTTCTGATGGCATAGACGTGATAGACGTGGCGCCGGTTGGTGATTTCGACAGGCGTCGTCAAATTCGGCGAACCGCCAAGCAGCAAGGAGTAGCGGCGTCCATGGGCGCGCCGCGCTTCTGTCCAGGCTTCGAGATGCCGGAGCTTGATGCGCAGGATCGCACCCTGAATGGCATCCATGCGGTAGTTGAAGCCCTTCAGCAGATGGTGATAACGCTGTTCCTGACCCCAGTCGCGCAACATGCGCATCGTCTTGGCCTGATCGTCGCTGTTCGTGACGACGATACCGCCCTCGCCGCAGGCGCCGAGATTCTTGCCCGGATAGAAGCTGAAACAGCCGGATGCGCCGATGCTGCCGGCACGCGCGCCTTTGTATTGCGCCCCGTGCGCCTGGCAGGCGTCCTCGATGACCGGTATCCGGTAGTGGTCGGCAATCGCTTTGATCGCGTCCATATCGGCCATCTGACCATAGAGATGGACGGGAATAATGGCCTTGGTTCTGGGTGTGATCTTTGCCTCGAGCTGAGCCGGGTCCATCGTCAGCGTCACGGGCTCGACATCGACGAATACCGGTCGTGCGCCTGCGTAGCAGATCGCCGATACGGTCGCGACGAAGGTAAAAGGCACGGTGATGACTTCATCGCCGGGGCCGACGCCTGCCGCCAGCAGCGACAGATGCAGGGCGCTCGTGCCGGTATTGACGGCTATCGCATGTTTGACGTTGCAATAATCCGCGAATTCCTGCTCGAGCCGGGCGACCTCCTCGCCCAGTATGTATTGCCCCGAGGCGAGCACGCCGAGCACGGCGGCGTCGATTTCGCTCTTGATCGATTGATATTGTGCTTTGAGGTCCAGGAACGGGATCATGCAATGCGCCTCGCCTCTTCGAGCTCGATGATGCGACCGCGCTGGGCGAGCGACCGGCTTGCGGATTCAAGGATGCGAACAACGCGCAACCCGGCTTGCCCATCGGTAATGGGCCGCGAATTCTGCTCGATGCAATCGACGAACTGATCCAGTTCGCGTTTCAACGCTTCGGTCATATCGAGCTTCGGCGCCCACATGTCGCCGCTGCGATAGCCGACCATCATCTGATGCACCTTCTCGCCGTAGGCCTGGGAATTCGGGTTCAGCGTGATGCCCTTGTCGTAAACCTTGATCTTTTCGCTGGGCTCCAGATCGTCGTAAACGATCATCTTGTTGCTGCCGCCGATCAGCGTGCGGCGCACCTTGACCGGCGCCAGCCAGTTGACGTGGATGTGGGCGATAAGCTTGCTCTCGAAGAAGAGCGTCAGATAGGCGATGTTCTCCGGCTCGCCGAGCACATGGCTCATGCCCGTCGCAGAAACAGCCACCGGCCTTTCCTGCACAACATGGTCCAGAATGGACAGGTCGTGCACCGCGAGATCCCAGATAACGCTGACATCGTGCTGGAAGAGCCCCAGATTGACCCGAACCGAGTCGTAGTAATACATGTCGCCCAAGCCGCTTTCGACCAGTTCGCGCATCTTGCGGACGGCGCCCGTGTGGACGAAGGTATGATCCACGGCCAGCACGAGACGTCTGCGCGCGGCTTCCTCGACCATCCGCGCCGCTTCCTCCGTCGTCGATGCCATCGGCTTTTCGACAAAGACATGCTTCCCGGCCATCATCGCCTGCATTGCGAGCTTGAAATGGGTCGAGACCGGGGTTGCGATGGCGATTGCATCCACTTTCGGATCGCGTAGGACTTCCTCGAAATTGTCGGTGATCGTCACCGCGGGATACCGGCTTTTAACCGCCGCCAACCGTTCGACATTCAGGTCGCAAACTGAAAGGAGCTGCGCGCCGGCCGCTTCCGAGATGTTACGAACCAGGTTCGGGCCCCAATACCCATATCCAACAACAGCAATGCCGATCATCGCATTCCTCCCCACGCTTGCATGTTAACTGACCGGTCATGAACGCGACCGGTGACTCTCGCCGGAACGCCGGCAACAATTGCGCCGTCAGGCACATCCTTGGTTACAACCGCGCCGGCGCCGACTTGTGCGGCCTCTCCGATGGTCACGCCAGGCAGAATGGTGGCGTTGCTGCCGATCGACGCGTGGCGCTTGACCAGAGTGGGGATAACAACCCAGTCGGCCTCTGTCTGAAGACTGCCGTCCGAATTGACGGCGCGCGGGTAGGTATCATTGGTGAACATCACCCCGTGGCCGATAAAAACGCCGTCCTCCAGCGTCACGCCTTCACAGAGGAAGGAATGGCTGGAGATCTTGCAGTCTTTTCCGACGAGAACGTTTTTCTGGATTTCGACGAACGTGCCGATGCGCGTTCCCGCGCCGATCGTGCAGCCGTAGAGATTGACAAGATCCCGATGGTGGATAACGCAGCCGTCACCCAGGTTGACGTTCGATGCAATCATCCCAACTCGCCCCCTACTCCTCACACACCCTGATTTGGGTGAAACCAACAATCGCAAGAATGCATCCAAGGTTTCATTTCGTCAGAGCAAATATTTCCTTCCCTTCAAAAAGAATTGTTTTCTTCATTTTAGTAAAGAAACAAAACGTTGAAGTTCATTCACCTAAAGGCGTATCTGCGTACGAAAATTGGATGACCATCGCATGCGAACGTCTAAGGCCACCGATCATCAGCAGCGATAGGTCACGCACCGATCGATCCTGACCCTGCACGTCGAAGACGTGCATAGTTTACATGGGTTTAGAGAGTCCAATTGAATATTGCTAGCAACCTCATGGATCGACATACAAATGAATTAGACACAGATCGATCAGTTTCAACGATGCGAGCATTTGTGTCTATTCAGGGAACTTATGTGTTGGGGTAACCACTATTAATTAGTTTAACATCCCCGGAACTGTGTTATTAAATTAGCACTTCTGGTAATTAAACTCCCCTATTTACAGAGGAGTTTTACATTCGACTTTGAAGTACCGCGTAAAAAAAGGACTGGGAGGATGGGGCATTGGATACAATAAATATAAGCCACAGGCAGGAAAACATATCTCTCCCGTTAGAGATAGAAGATGGTTCGACTGCGTTTGCCGGACGGTCAAAGTCAAAGCAATCGCTCGTCATTCTTGACAAAAGGGAACTTGACCGGCACTGCCTTGCGCAATGCATGGCCGCCAACACGGCTGATTTCACGATTCTGGCGTTCGGATCGATTGAAGAGTGGAAGCAAAAGCGTGAAGAATATCCTCCGCTTTCGGCAATCCTCTTGAACGTCGGTGGCAAGACGGTCGACGACCCCGTCGTTTCGGAGCAGATCAAGAGTCTTTCGTCGGAATTCTTGTCGACACCGGTCATCGTATTGTCCGATAGTGACGACTTCGCCCAGATCGTGAGGGCGATTGATTACGGAGCCAAGGGTTACATACCTGCCTCCGTCAGCATTAGCGTCTGCATGGAGCTGATTGCGCTATCGGTAGCAGGAGGACTTTTCGTGCCTGCAAGCGCCCTGTTCGCCATGCGTCACTTGCTGCAGTCGAACAACCCGACAACGCACCCGCTGGCCGGGATCTTCACGGATCGCCAGGCCGAAGTCGTGGCGGCACTGCGGCGCGGAAAGGCGAACAAGATCATTGCCTATGAGCTCAACCTGCGAGAAAGCACCGTCAAGGTGCACGTTCGCAACATCATGAAAAAGGTCAAGGCAACCAACAGGACGGAAGTCGTGTTCAAGCTTAACGACCTGTTCCAGAGTGGAATTCCGGCGTTAGCGTGAATAATACGCTGTAATGATACTATGGCTTTGACAAATCTTTTCTTGTAACCACGTTCTTGCTCAAATCACCCCGGTGCCGCGAATGCGTCACCGGGTCTTCTTATTCCTCTTCTTATTCAAGGGCGATCTGTTCCGCTTCCCGCGATTTTGGCATGAGTAGCAATCGGGCGCTCAACCACGGCCTGTTTTTCGGATGAACTGACCCAGCCCGGTCCTGCCCCTTCATGCTGCAACTCTTCGCCGCACAGAATTCAAGGCATACCAGCATTTTGGCCCGATCGTTTGCTTGCAAACCAACTTGATCCAGGGCAACGAATTTCGCACCTCAGGAGAAACCTCCAGTGCGAAACGCTGAATAGCCACGGCCGTCGCAACGTCGAAGTTGTTGAATGCAATACCGGCCTGCTGAAGTGCCTGTCTTCCGAGATCTCTGGCAAGAAAGCGTCGCAACATCTCATCTTTCCCGAGGCTATCGGCCGCTTGGTTAAACAGCATATCAAAAGCCATTTTTCTTTGCAGAAGGTCGGAGAGGATATTTTCTCCATAGTATTGCAGGGACATATTCGAAGCATGCTGGCGATAGACTGCTTGATCGGCATTGATGAACCCTACGCCGGCATGTGATGCGAGCCGCAGCCACATTTCCATATCGCCGGCATGCGGCAGTTCCTTGCGGTAGCCGCCCACCTGCTTTTGCAGCGCCGTCCTCACAACAGCGGTCGCCGTTGGAACGAGATTGCGCGCTCCACTCAACTGCATGAATTGCCGACCGGACAAGATCTGCATGGGGTGCACGTAGTTTTCGCCGAGAGGATCAGCGCGCTTGCTCATGGTGCCATCTGGCTCCGCGATGATCGCGTTCCCGAACGCCAACCCTACATCCGGATAATTTCGCATCAGCTCCGCTGCGCGATCCAGCGCGCCCGGCAGAAGATAATCATCCGCAGAAAGAAGCAGGAATAAGTCACCGCCTGCCCAATCGATCCCCTCATTATAGGTGGCGATGTGCCGCATGTTTGCCGCGTGCCGCCGATAAGTGACCCGCGTGTCACGGGCTGCCAGGACCATTCCGACCTCCGACGTATTGTCCGGCGAGCAGTCGTCTATAATGAGCACGCGCACATCGACGCCCGTCTGCGAGAGGACGCTTTCAACGCATTCCTGCAAGAAATGGGCATAATTGTAGCAGGGAATTACGACATCAACACGTTGCAAACTTCTTCCTCCGTGCGCACAGCGCCACTCTTGGTTCAACGAGGGATTAAGGGGCTCGACAAGACTGTCAGCACTCATGTTTTGGCGCCGAGATAAGAGGTGGGAGAAAGCCTTGACAGCGCATATTGGCCGACCAGCTTTGCTACCGTGCGGCGCCTGAGCGGAAAGCCGAAATCCTGCCAGATGCGCCAGCGGTCCCGAGCCGGGAGAGACTTGAACCAGTGGTATGGCTGGTCGGTGAATGCGAGGGTCTTGCTGCCCGCAGGAACAGGCTCTCCCATTTTCTTGTAGTCGGTTTCCCACGTCGTGCGGTAGCATACCGTCGCGGTCGGCTCATGAGAGCACGACAGCCGAGAACTCCGGATCGAACTCCAATATACGGAATCTCCGACTGGATAGAGTTCCCTCGGCATGTGAGCCCAGCGCGCAATGATCGGCAGGGCCGGTCGCGTGAGAAATAAGCAGTTCGTATCCACGTGCGTACGGCCGTCGCTCTTTTTATCGTCGAACATATAGCTGCCGTCCGCGCGGTGCATCGAACGTCTCGATGTGCAAACCGCAGCACCGGTACGGCGGTGAAGTTCGAGCAGGCGCTGAATGTGATCGGGTCTGTACCAGTTGTCCGCATCGAGAAACGCCACCGCGTCATAGCCTTGGGCGAAGGCGCTGAGGCTGCCGATCACGCGAGCCATGTTGCCGGCGTCGCCGTGAGCATTCGGCAGGGTAAAATGTTTTGCGCGCCAGCCACCGACGATCGCGTTCGGAAATCCGTCGGCAACAAAGACGTGGTCGCATGCAACGGTTTGGTCGAGAACGCTCGCCCGGCACTGCTCAAGGAGCTCGTAAGGCTCCTTGTAGTATGGCGTAATAACAGCAATGCGCATGCTTCATGTCCTCAGTGTTTTGCGGCGATTTGCATGTCCGACGGTCGCCGCTCTTCGTGCAAACCGTGGTTTGGGGGCTCGGTTCATTGAAAGAACCGAGCCTTGATTTTCGCTTTGCCGTTCTGTTCACGTTCCGAGCGGCGCAGCTTGCGGAACGGGAAGACCGACGGCCGGAGTAGGCAGATAGGTGTAAGCCGGGCGCGAGGACCGGACGCCAGGCACGCTCTTGGCTCCGCCAGAAAGCTTCCACTCGAAATACGCGATCGTTTTCTCGAGCCCCTCACGCAGGTTCACCGTCGGCAGCCAGCCCAGCTCCTGCTTTGCCCGGCTGATGTCGGGCTTGCGCTGTGTGGGATCGTCAATCGGCAAAGGATTGTAAACGATGCTTGATTTCGATCCGGTCATCTCGATGACCATCTCGGCCAGTTCCCGGACCTGGAATTCTCCCGGGTTGCCGAGATTGATCGGACCCGTGACGCCGGCTGGCGTACCCATCAGGCGGATGAAGCCCTCGATCAGATCATCTACGTAGCAGAAGGAGCGCGTCTGCGTACCCTTGCCGAAGATGGTGATCGGCTCATTTTGAAGCGCCTGAACGATGAAATTGGAGACGACGCGGCCGTCATTGGTCTGCATACGCGGCCCATAAGTATTGAAGATCCGCGCCACGCGGATTTCCACACCGTATTGGCGATGATAGTCGAAGAACAACGTTTCGGCACACCGCTTGCCTTCGTCATAACATGCCCGCGGGCCTATCGGATTGACGCTGCCTCGATACTCCTCGGGTTGAGGGTGCACGGCCGGATCGCCATAAACTTCGCTGGTGGAAGCCTGGAAGATTTTCGCCTTGGTGCGTTTTGCCAAGCCGAGCATATTGATGGCCCCGTGCACATTAGTCTTCACCGTCTGCACGGGGTCGTGCTGATAGTGGACCGGAGATGCCGGGCAGGCGAGGTTGTAGATCTCGTCGACCTCCACATAAAGCGGGAAGGTAATGTCGTGGCGAAGAATCTCAAAGCGCGGGTCGTCGAGAAGGTGCAGCACGTTGTCGCGCGAACCGGTGTAGTAATTGTCCACGCAGAGGACGTCATTGCCCTCTCGCAAAAGCCTTTCGCACAGGAATGATCCCAGAAACCCGGTGCCGCCGGTAACCATAATTCTCTTGTGTCCGTGCATTGGTGTGCTCCGTTGTTGATGATTGCCTCGTGGAAGTGCTCAGCAGGCTCCCCTGCGCTTGAAGACCGCGGGGATTGTGCCGAGAAGAATTTGGCAGTCGAACCAGAGGGACCGGTTGTCGATGTAGAACTCGTCGAGTTGCTGCTGCAGCTCGATATCCGCATCGCTTCGTTCGGATATTTGCCAAAGACCCGTGAGCCCCGGCGTGACGGAACGGCGCTTGTCCCGAAATTCGCCGTCCATCGCCGAAAGGTGATACTCCGGGAACGGGCGTGGTCCCACGAAGGCCATCTCGCCCGCAATGATGTTCGCCAATTGCGGGAGCTCATCGATGCTCGAAGAGCGCAGCATATGGCCTACAATCGGAAGGATGCGCGGATCGTCCTTGAGCTTGAAGTGGCTCAACCACTCGGCGCGCATGGCAGGGTTGTCTCGGAATAGTGCTTCAAGGCGCTGTTCTGCATCTTGGTACATTGTCCGCAATTTCAGAACGTGCACCGGCCTGCCGGACCGTCCTTCCCTGGTATGCCGGAAGAAGACGGGGCCTGGATCGATGGCATAGATTGCGGCGGCGGCCATCGCGATGAATGGCGCGACCACGATCGTTGCAGGGATGGCGATTGCGAGATCGAGGATCCGGCGAACCGGATCCGAGTTGATCGAACTCCCACTGGTGGTGAGGCGAACACCGATCTCTCCGCCGATATCCGCAGGTCGCAATCCACTGACCTTAAGGCTCGGCGTGTCGGACAGCAAAATGACTTCGGCGAACCTCCGACGCATCGCCGGCAAGTCGGACACAAGCGAGCCTGTGTCGCCGGCAATCACCGCAATGGATGGCCCGCCACCCGGCAATGCCTCCAAACCATCGGCGGAAAAGAGCTCCGGCCTGATGCCATACTGCCAGTGGTCGGTGAAATGTGCCGCGAGCGCGGGAGCAAGGTTGCGCCCCCCTATGACAACCGCGCGCTCCCCCCAAATACCAAGTCTCCAGCACAGGCCGCGTGCAAGCCAATGCACAAATGGCTGAACAATCAGCCCGAGACCGAGGAACGCGATAATGGCAAGCAGCAGCCCTCCCCCCTCGGGCAGGACAATTGCTGCAAATACCGCCAGGACAGCCACCTTGACGGCAGCGATAGTGCGCCGCCGCAGATGTTCGTGATCATGCAGCCGATATCCAGGATAGAGGCCGGCCGATGCGTAAAGAACAATCGCAGCCAGTGCGGCGATCGTGAACGCACGCTCCACGAGCGTGCCCTCTGCACCACTAGGAAGAAAGAACAGGAGAACGAAATAGGCCGTCAGATAGCTGGCAATGTCGCCGGCGACCAGGAAGGACGACGTTGCAAGCCGAGGAAGCCGGCGCCGCAGTGCGACGGGCATATTCAGTCCTGCCGGCACAAAGGCATCGGCAGTCTTGGCTGTTATGGGCGGCACGGACCCTGCCGAAATCGCCCGCGATGTCATGTCATTTGGTGTGGATGCCTTCGACGGACCCGGTGTCATAGTTGACGGCACAAATATGGACATGACGCTTTACCCCCTACTATATTTGTCCCGACGCGCCCGATTCAGAAATGGCGTCTTCGATCGGAAACTTCCGAAGTCCCAGTCTCTGGAATGCTGACAGTGAGATGAAGGTCGGCACGACGAGCGCATAGCGCCGCCACAGCCGCCGCGGCTCGCACAGAAGACGAAACGCCCATTCAAAGCCGCTTCTTTGAATGAATCTCGGAGCCTGCCGCTTGAGGCCGGCGTGGAAATCGAACGCAGCTCCGACACCGATGAGCATCGATGCTTCGAGACGATCGCGCATGCGCGCCATCCAGAGTTCCTGCTTGGGGCTGCTCAGCCCGACCCAGATGATATCGGCGCCCGACTGGTTGAGCCGGTCGGCAATATCCGTTTCCTCCCGCATCGACAGTTTGCGAAAAGGCGGTGCATAGGAGCCGACGATCCGCGCTTGCGGAAATTTTACGAGAAGGCGCGCCTGCAGTTGTTCGAGCGTTTCGGCCGTTGCGCCATAAAGGAAATGGCGCAAGCCCTTGGCGCTGCCGGCATCGAAAACGGATAGCATGAGATCCGGTCCATAGACCCTGTCGCTTTCCGCATGACCAGCATGTCTCAGCGCCCACACAAGCGGCATGCCGTCGGGGGTGACGAGGAACGCCCGGTTATGGATCGAACGGAGCTCGGGATCATCCTGACATCGGACGATGCCGTGTGCGTCGCGAACGCAGACATATTCCTTCCTGCCGTCTTCAATCGCTTTTTGAATAAATCCAGTCGCGCTTTTGAGATTGACTGCCGAGACGCGAACACCAAGGACATTCGTCCATCCCAAGGAGCCCCCTGGATGAAGAACTGAAGTTGGGTTGCTGCCGACTGTTTGTTTTCTCATGACCCACGCTTTCGCGACTGAAACTGTCATCAGAATATCTCGGCAGGTCGATTGCCTCCATACTTGCCGCTCCAGCTATTGGACGTAGAAGAGACTTCATATTTACGTCTTATGCCGGGATGACTTACGATGTTCGAAGTAAGTCTATGTACCCCATGGCTTGCCATGTTGCTCCTTTTGATGACCGAAGAGCTGCAGAAGATATTCGCTCGAGCGAACAAAGCCGGGGAGGATCGCGTTCTATCGCCAGGATCAGAATGAACATTTGCCGGCGACATTGAAGGTTCGACCGAAATCTCATCGCGAGGATCTGGTAAAGGCCTTGCTAGAGAAGAGCCTGCGCGTACGAGCCGGCGATGCCATCATCTTCGAGGTGCGGATGGAACATGCCGGGCAAATGCCGACGCTGGTTGACAGGAACCGGCAGATCTTCGAAGCGATCTGGCGGCGGATCGGCATCCCTGCAAACATTATCGCCGCAGAACACCGCTCGTCGCGGCGCGCGCGCCTTTTGTTACTCGGGCGGCGCGGCCACGCTCCCGATGTCCGTCCCAGCCTTCTGAAGATCGCCTAGACTGCCAAATTCTCCCGAACGCATGATCCTCGGATCTATTCGGAAGCTCTTGTTGTTCAAATTGCCGCTGTAGCGGTTGCGCGCGAATTGCACAAATCCACGCCCAAGATCGGGAGCGTTGACATACGCGACAATGCCGCTGTCACTATCGACCGATACAACGTTCTCCTCAATGCGATTGGGGCGTGCCCATGACGGACGCCAACCCCTGCCGGTACCGTCATCAACGCGAAAAGCAGCGCCCGATCCGTTCGTGATGACGTTTCCCGCCACCAGGTTGCTCCAACCGCCGTTGATACCGATCGCCGCGACGTTGCCCGAGAGCGTATTTCCCTCGATGCGCAGCCCGCTCGCCTTCCCATCCGTATAGATCGCCCAGCTGATAGGGGACGGCCATTCGCCGGTATTTTCATATCCCGGAGGCCAGAACGTCCCATCGGCCCTGTTCATGAGATGACCGGTGCCGGTCACGAGATTGGAGCGGATGGTGCTGTTCAGAGGGTCGGCCTGCTCGCCCATCATCTTGATGGCGCCGCCATCTGCCGTCTGCTGATTGGCGTTATGGATCACATTGTGCTCGATAACAGCGTTATAGACGGCGTCATTGGAACCCCACAGCGAACCGCCGGCGATTCCGAACTGCGCCGTGTTTTCGATGAGGTTGTCGGCGATCCTGACATTGTCAGCCGCCTGGAACCATATTCCGGCGGTTTCAATGTAAACCTTTCCGATGTCATGGATATGGTTTGAAAGGATCCTGGCGCCGTTCGACTTGCCGAAGGTGCCATAATTTGTGCCGACATAGACCCCGTTGCCGGCCACATCCGCAATTACATTGCCGGCAATCAACGCATCCTTGCTTTCCGTCACATGGATCCCGACGCCGACATTCTCGATGCTGTTGCCGACAATCTTGACGCCATCGGCGTGCTCGATCCGTATGGCGCCAAATCCTCTGGTTTCCGTATAGAACTTGCCGCTGCCTGCAGGAGCTCCATCTCTAAACTCGAGCCCCGATACGACCATCCCGCTGGCCCCATCCAACTTGAAGAATGTCGGCAGAATGCCAGCAACGACGACGGAATTGGGCAACGACTGATCGACGGGGATATAATGAAGCTTGCCCGCGACAAGGTCGTACCACCACTCTCCGGGAGCATCGAGCAAGGCCTTTGCTCCGGCAAGGAAATAGCGGCTGCCTTCTGCGGTAAAGAAATAGCCTGTGCCTTGCGTATGGACAGTCCGGCCGGCATCGTCGATGGATACAACGGGGAGCGTATCATTGCCCCACTGGCTTCCGGGCTGATACCCCCCGACGATGTCCACGACCAGTCCACTGGTATCACCCACTGCCGGAAGATCGCCGGCGTGGAAACAAAAGCGCGTGTTTCCTTCCGACGCGTCGACGGCAGGCAGGCACTTTGCGGCAAACAACCATCCCTTGCGTGGATCGCCATCAGCGGGGACATTGGGGAAACGAGCTCTGGTTTGGCGTATCCCATTGACGAAAAGGTCGCCGACCCCTTCATCCGGCGGCAATTTCAGCGGCGCCGTCCAGCGACCATCGGCCTGCTGCGCGAAGTCGCGCACGCGCGGCCCCCCATGCAAAATCGGCGCTTCATTGCATCTTGCCGTCAGGATCAAGCCGGTATCGCGGGCGTCAAAGACGATCGGCCGAGTAAGATAGTAATCGCCTTTACCCAGCGCGATGGTGTTGGTGCCGCCTTTCTCACGGGCAGCATCACGGGCTCTTTCGATGCTGGCGAAAGGGCCGTCGCCACCCTGCTGAGTTGCCGTTGGAAGGAGGCCACTCCAGGTGTCTTTGCCATCGGGAGAAACGTAAAATATCGTCCGCCCCTCGGTGCTGCTGCTCAATTCGCCGCTTAGAGAAGTCCCCTTCAACTTAGCTGACAAAGTCGCGGACGCTTCCGCGCAAGTCGCCTCCTTGACGAGCATCTGCAGGCGCTCGGGCGCATCTATCTCTGTCCCGACTGAAGCCGCGTTGCCGGGCTGCGGAAAGAGCATGACAGGCAAGATGCTCGAAATCAGTCTAAAACGCCGTCTCATGATGTCTGCAACCCGCTCATAAGTCCACGCGCGGGCGCCTGCCAAGCTGGCGAACGGCTGGTCGAAACGACGGGCGCGTATAGCGAAAACATGATGATGGCTGTGGTAAACAGGATGAAGATGGCGTCATTCTGAACGAAAAAAATACTTTCGGTCAGGTTCATCACCGGAATCATGATCGTAAGGACATTGAGCCAGAGCCACCCGTACTGCCGATCATGACAGTGAAGGAACGCGCCCTGGCGAATTGCGTAGGGAAGCATCAAAGCAAACGGAATCATTCCCACGATGCCAAAGCTCAACAGGATATCGCGGTATCCATTATGCGCGTGGGGTGCCGGCCATCCGATTTTTAACCAGATGTGCGTCGCTTCAGTGTTCGCGACTGTCCAGAAAGCCTGGTAGCCGTAGCCAAGCAACCAACGATCGGATATTTCGCGGTCAACCAGCTCCCACAATGGCACCCGACCCGTCAAAGTCGCATCCTTGCCGAGCGCCTCAAGGGCCGGAACCAGGAATTCGTGCAGCGAAATCAGAATGCCGACAGACAGCTGAACGAAAAACAGGACGATGACCACGCGGCCAATGCCGCTGCTTCTTTGCAGGAGGGAATAAAAACCGATCAGGCAATACGCCACTGACGTTGCAATGATCGCGGTCATCGATCCGGAGCTTGCAAGGCAGATCACACCTGCAGCCAGCAAAACGAACGCGGTTCGCCGCAGACCGAGCGTCCCGTCGATCAGCACCGCCGTCGCCACCAAGATCATCAGAGCCGCGTACCAGCCCAGCACGTTCTTGTGAATGAAGACGCCCCGCATCGCACCGTCCGGCATACTGGCGAGACTTGGTGACACCACGGAGAAAACCACACTCAGGCCGATACAGGCTCCGAGCGTCACAAATAGCAGGAACAGCAGCTGCCTTGGCGTGAAACGTATCGCCAGGACGTAGGAAAGAAGCATGCAAAACAAAAGGCCGATTGCGCGCCTCAAGCTCGTTGGCGGTGATATTGACCACAGGGTAGACAAAAACGGCAAGACGAGCATCAGCGGAAGAATGAGATTTCGTCTGAGCGCCGTTAGAAACTGCGGAAAATTGCGTAGCAGGATCACGATTGTAAATGCATAAACAGGAAAGCAAGGAAGACGCAGGATAGATTTAGCAGATTCGCTGAGTGTTCCGTCTGCATCTGCCAGCATAAGCGGCAGGAGAGCGCCTGCCTGAATAAAAAGGGATATGCCGGCGCCCCAGCATTCTATGGCCCGCCAACTGATGGTTGGTCCGCTGGCAGTTCTGAGGCTATCTACTCTCATTATCCGTCCCGACTGACTTGAACAGACAAGCGGCTGTTGATCGCGGCAGATCAAAAAAACAGGTGTCGGCCTTTGTGGCTGCGCTGCTCTCAAGCAATCATCCGGCCACATCCGCGGTCAACCTGTTCTAGTGAAGGGCGGACTACGCCTAATGCACCTTCGCTCCACCCAAAGACGGTGTTGCGCCTAAGCTTTCAGCCGGTATTTACCCAAAAGGCGGGTCTTCATGCCCGCGAATTGCCCTTAAGAGCAGATGTTGCGCTTGTCCGTTCACCGGTACCGTGGCGATGAATCTATTGTGAAGCGTGGTGGGTAAGCCGCGGTTCCACTGCAATGAGGCAACAATTCTGACAGAGGCTATCTCTGCAGTCGAAGCCTGGAAGGTTAGGATTACTATGTTTCTGCGTCATGATCCTAGTTCTCTATGCAACACGACCGGCGCTCTGCTCGTCGTGGCATTATCAGCGGCGATCTCATCGGCTTTGCGCGAGATGCTGTTCGGCCGGCAAGGAATTGTGAATATCACCATCACCGAGGCTCCAAGCCCCGATGGCTGCGCAAAGGTCGACCTCTCAAGCAACTTTGCGCTGCTGCACAGCAGCGCATCGCGGCAACCCGCCTGAGTGCGCGCCATGGAGCGGCCGGCCCTCAGTGTCCTCATCAATAATTACAACTACGCTCGCTTCGTTGGGCGGGCGATAGACAGCGTGTTGAGCCAGGACGCGCGCAACGTCGAGATAATCGTCGTCGATGACGGCTCTACCGACCAGTCGCGGTCTGTTCTGGAAGCGTATGACAGCCGAGTAAAGGTGATCTTTCAGGAGAACGCAGGACAGGCGGCTGCGATCAATACCGCGGTGAGATCAAGCACGGGCGAGATCCTCTGTTTTCTGGATGCTGACGACTGGTGGGCGCCGAGCAAGCTGTCGGCGACGGCTGCAGCGTTTCGCGCTAACCCGCAAGCATCGCTCGTCTATCACCGACTGCAGCCAACGCTTGTCGATGGCACACCGACTTCCAAGCCGATCCCTCGAACCCTGTGTTCGGGCGCTTTGTCGCCGCTGCTCACCAGATCGGCTGGTTGGTGGCCCTTTCCGATGACGTCAGCCGTCGCGGTACGGCGTAGCGCATGGAATGCTGCCGGCAGCATTCCCGAACAATTCCGCATATCGGCCGATGCCTGGCTCGTGGGGATCTATCCGTTTCTGGGGGATGTCATTGCCATGCCGGATCCGCTTGGATTCTACCGCATCCACAATAACAACTGGTATCGCTCGACCGAGGATGCCACCACGCTTAGGAGACGGATGACGCACTGGCAGCGTACCGTCGAAGCGACGAACCTGTTTCTCTCAACCCATCAACTGCCGGCAAGACTCCGTCTGACGGATCACCATCCCTATCGCATCGCGTTGGCAAAGCTGCAGGGAGCCGATGCACGCACCCGGTTCAAGCTCGCCGTCGAAGGCCTCTTCTTTGCCGGCGAACCGAACCTGCTCAGACGGACGCGCGATAGTTTGCGCTCTGCGGGCGGCCTGTCACGGCTCGGTCTGGACGTTGGCTTGTCGGAGGCAGCGAAATGAAGGCGCTGCTACTGGTTTCCGAACTGGAAGACTATACCATCTCCTTTGCCAGCGGCGTTGCCCAACACCTGAACGTTGTGCTTGCCGTGCCGCGCCGACGATATGCACATCTCGCCTCTTCTTTCGATCCGGCTGTCGATCTGCACCTTCTGGACTGGCCGAGACACCGCTCTCTCTCCAATCCCTGGTTCCTCTACCAGCTTACGCGTCTGATCCGGCAGGAACAGCCAAACCTCATTCATCTCCTCAGCAATTCCACACTTTGGCTGAACCTTGCCGTGCCGTTCTGGCGCCCGATCCCGCTTGTGACGACCGTTCATGACGTGGAAATCCATCCCGGCGATTCCGATACGCGTACGCTGCCCGACTGGGCCCCCGAATTGATGGTGAAACAATCCGGACATGTTGTCGTCCACGGCGAGGGACTGAAGCGGCTGGTCCTCGATCGATATTCAAAATCGCCGGACTGTGTCCATGTCCTGTCGCATCCCTCCATCCTTCGCTATGCGGAACTCGCCCGGCGACAGAAGATGGCGCCGCGCGAAGCGGATGGGACCATACGCGTCCTGCTCTTCGGACGGATTTTCGCCTACAAGGGCCTGGAACATCTGGTTCGGGCCGAGGCGATGCTCAAGGACGCGCTTCCCAACCTGCGAATCACGGTCGCAGGCCGTGGCGACAATCCGGCGATATTCCAGTCGCTTATGGGGGATGCCGGCCGCTACGACATTCGCAATCGTTTTATCGAGGATGCAGAAGTCGCCCAGCTTTTCCTCGACACCGACATCGTCGTTCTTCCCTATACGGAAGCATCACAAAGCGGTGTGCTCAACCTTGCCGCCGCATTTGGCAAACCGGTCATCGTCACGGATGTCGGCGAGTTGCGGGACACCGTTCAGCCCAACGGGTTGGGAATGGTGGTCCCTCCGGGAGACGCCAAAGAGCTCGCGGCAGCAATCAGAACATTGGCAGACAACGGCGAACTGAGAAACAATTTCGGGGCCAATGCGCTCGAATGGGCCAAAGGACCGAATTCGCCTGAACGGGTCGGCGCCCAGGCCGCGGCCGTTTATCGGGAGGTGATCGGGTCATGCTGATGGAGGCCGTGACGGACAGAAGTCGAATGGCACTACGGAGCGCGGCCAGCGTCCGCCACTATGTTCCGGGCGGCTGCGAGAACGGCGGCGGCATTGGCAGGCTGGTCGGCTATATAACAGAGACCGCGAACGAGACCGGCACCAAACATTTCGTCACCGATACCAGAGGGGCTCGATGGTCCAAGGTGACGTCACCCGCACGCCTGCTCGGCGCCATCCTGACGATGGCAAAGGACCGGATTGTCGCGCCGGCCCGCATTCACCATATCCATATCGCCGGCCGCGGCAGCACGTCGCGAAAACTGATCCTGACCGAGGCTGCCCGTTTGTTCGGGTGCTGCCACATATTGCACCTGCACGACTACGACTATGCCAGCGACTTTGAGCAACGCTCGCCGCGCCAGCAACGGCTCATCCGTCGGATGTTTCAGAATGCCGATTGCGTCGTGGCGCTCGGCCGGCGCGATCGTATGACGCTGACCACACTTCTGGGCGTCGACGAACGTCGTACGGTCGTTGCCCATAATTGCGTCCCCGATCCCGGGGCGCACGATATTCGCCTCGGCCAGACACCGCTGATCGTATTCCTCGGCCGGTTGAGCGAACGCAAGGGCGTCACGGAGCTTTTGCTGGCCCTGAGCCACCCGCTCATGAAAGAACTCCAGTGGCGGGCTGTCTTGGCAGGCGACGGACCTGTCGAGGATTATCGCCGTCAGGCTGACGCCCTGGCGCTTTCCGATCTCGTAGAGATGCCCGGGTGGCTCGACGCCGGTGAGACGCGGGCCCTGTGTGCGCGTGCAGATATCCTGGTTCTGCCTTCGCACGCCGAAGGTCTGGCAATGGCCCTGCTCGAAGGGCTGTCCCACGGGCTCGCGGTCGTCACCACGCGTGTCGGAGCGCATGACGAAGTCATTACCGACGGTGAAACCGGGATTTTCGTGCCTGTCGGAGATCCGAATGCCTTGGCTGCAGCGCTGGCGAAACTGGTGACCGATCCAGAAATCTGCATCCGCCTCTCAGTCCGGGGGCGCACGCATTACCTCAACCATTTCAGCATGAAGGCCTATATGCGGTCGCTCGGGACACTATACGAAACCGTTTCCGCGAAACCTCAAGCAATGGTCGGCGCACGATGACGATTTCCACTCTTCCGCCGGACCGCAATCTTCCGATCTCGCCGATGCGCTATGACCCGCGGTTTCAGGTGGAGACCAAGGCGGACAACTTCGATCTGGCATCCATTTACCGTCTCGTTCGCCGAAGAATGATCATGATCATCACGATAACCATGCTGCTCATGGCGCCCGCGGCGATTATGATCTTTGGGCTGAAGCCCAGCTACCAGGGCTGGGCTAGGTTGATTGTCCACCAGCCGCTGGCAACATCGCTTGATACGGAAGATGCCAGCCACAGTGATCTACTAGACGCGAAATCGGAGACTGAGCGGCTTCTATCCAGAAGTATCGCAGAGCGAGTTGTCCGCGAACTGCAGCTTGACGTGCGGGAGGAATTCAATCCAGCGCTGCGGAAGACCTCGTTCATCGAAAGGATCCGGACAAAGGTGCGCGGCCTGTTCGACCCCAAAAAACCCACCTCGCCTTCACGGGACAACATCAACGCCATCATCCCGGAATATTTTAGAGCGCTCGGCGTGTGGCATGAAGATAAGAGTGACGTTATCCAGATCAGCTTCAATTCGACTGATCCTGAACTCGCAGCCGCGGTTCCGAATCGGGTCATCAGCGTTTATCTCGATGAGCGGAAGGACAGTATCCGCAGCCGCCTGGATACAGCGCAAGAATGGATACGACAGCGCATCACGGAACAGCAGGTTCGCACTGACACGTCTCGAGACGCTGCCCGCGACTATCAAGAATCGATGGACGTCGTCTCGAAAGAGGACGCTCAAGAGGAACGGATCAAGTCATTTCTGGAACTCACTGGCCGAGAAGGAAAAATCGAAGAAAGCCGGGTTGAGGTAGAGGCGGTGATCTCAACGCTGGAAACAGCCGATAACGCTTCGGTCGCTGCGCAGAATATCGTCGTCCCCGACAGCATTGCCGTAAAGCAACGCGATCTTCGCGGACAGGAACAGGATCTCGCCCGTCTTCTCGAGACATATGACGGCAATGCCGAGGCCGTGGTGGAGCTACGTGGAGAGATCCAAGAATCCCGTGCCGATCTCGACCTTGCGACCAAACAATATCTCCAGACAATGCGAACCAAGCTCGTCGCACTTGATCATGAAGCTGAAGCAGTACAATCCAGGCTGGTTGTTGCCAATGAAAAACGCATACGTGATGCGCTGGTGCAGACGGAATTGTTGCGACTGCAGAAAATCGCCGAAAAGGAACAAACGGCACTCGACAAGCTTGAGAACCAGCGCCGTGACCTCGCCGCGAAGGCCATGCTGCCGGGGGCGGAGTTGGAAGTTTTAACACCAGCTACAGTACCGCTTGCATCACAGGGACGTGGGCGGCTTTCCTATCTGGTGGGCGCCCTCCTGGCCGCAATCTCGGCCGCCATAACGGCCGCTTTCGTGATCGAAATGTGGGACCGGACGGTCCGGAGTTTCGACCAGATAGCTGGAATGGCGCGCACGACACCGGCTGGACTTATCCCGCGTCTGGCGCGGAGGGAACATTCGAAGACGATGTTCGCACATATGCCGGTCCCGATGTTTGACGAAGCAATCCGTACCGTGGTGCTTTCACTCAAGCAGTCCAATGGCGGTAAGTTGCCGAACAGCATCGTCGTTACCTCGGCTCACAGCGGAGACGGCAAGTCGCTTGTCGCGCGATCGCTGGCTATCGAGCTTGCCGCTGCCGCGATTCCGGTGCTGCTGGTCGATGGCGACCTTCGGCGGGGACAACTCGATTCGTTTTTCAGGTCGGAGCTCATGCACGGATTGAACGAATTCCTCAATGGTCAGGCCGATTTCCGCGACATCGTCTACCACCATCCAAGCGGTATCGATTTCATTCCATCTGGAAAATTCACTCTCCAGCGGCGCGTCCGTCCGAACGGCCTCGCAGAAATCATCGAGATGGCGGTCGCGGCCGGCCAGGTCGTCATCTTCGACAGCGCGCCTGTGCTCGCCTCGTCGGATACCGTGCAATTGACTGCCCTGGCGGAAAGAACACTGGCAATTGTTGGATGGGGAAAGACGAGCCGCCGCGCCGTAGAGTTCAGCCTGCAGCAAATGAAAAGCTCGCGGAACTCGGAGATCATTGTCGCGATCAACAAGGTAAACCCCGAAAAGCACGCGCTGTATAATTTCAGCGACTCGGAGCTTTTTTCAAAATCCTTGATGAAATACTACAAACTCAACGTGTGAATACATCACACGAAAGAATAAATTCTCTTTTTTGAAATTTCACGAAATACACAGCATAAGTTGCTTACGCATTGGTAGTCGAGTTGGAGGATCCATGGATACGAGAATGAGAGAGAACCGAAAAGTTGCGCTGATTACCGGTATAACAGGTCAGGACGGCGCGTATCTGGCCGAAATGCTCTTGGAGAAGGGTTATATCGTTCATGGCCTCAAGCGACGCTCATCGTCCTTCAACACCAGTCGCATCGAGCATCTCTACGAAGATCCCCACATCGAGAATCCGCGCTTTATCCTGCATTTCGGGGACATGACCGATTCAACGAATCTCATCCGTGTCGTTCAGGAAACGCAGCCGGACGAGATCTATAATCTCGCCGCACAGAGCCATGTTCAAGTCTCCTTCGAGACGCCGGAATACACGGCCAACGCGGATGGAACCGGCACCCTTCGGCTACTTGAAGCAATTCGCCTCCTGGGGCTGACCAAGAAGACCCGCTTCTATCAAGCCTCCACCTCAGAACTCTACGGCAAAGTCCAGGAAGTCCCGCAGAGCGAAACGACGCCTTTCTACCCTCGATCACCCTACGCCGCGGCCAAGCTCTACGCCTATTGGATTGTGGTCAATTATCGCGAGGCATATGGCATGCACGCCTCGAACGGCATTTTGTTCAATCATGAAAGCCCGATCCGCGGCGAAACATTCGTGACACGCAAGATCACCCGGGCGGCGGCGGCGATCCATCTTGGCCTGCAGGAAAGGCTCTATCTCGGCAATCTGGATGCCAAGCGCGACTGGGGACATGCACGAGAATATGTCCGCGGCATGTGGCTGATGCTGCAACAGGACGAACCGGAGGACTATGTCCTGGCGACGGGAGAAACGCACTCGGTTCGTTCCTTTGTCGACAAGGCCTTTGCCAAGGTGGGCATGCCAATTGATTGGCGTGGGAACGGGGTTGAGGAAAAGGGATACGATAAGACATCCGGTCAGTGTGTGGTGGAGATTGATCCAGCCTACTTCCGTCCGACTGAAGTTGATCTTTTGATCGGCGATCCGACGAAGGCGCACACCAAGCTTGGCTGGAAACACGAGACCAGCCTTGATCAGCTGGTTGCGGAGATGGTTCGCGAGGATCTGAAAGTCATGGCACGAAATGTTCCGACGGTAGGCGCGACCAAAGGCTTTGCTCATGCCTGAGGTGATCTACAGCCTTGCCGGAAAAAGGGTCTATGTCGCGGGCCACCGCGGCATGGTGGGCTCTGCGATCGTGCGGCGTCTCGCTTCCGAGGGCTGCGAGATTTTGACGGCCACCCGCGCCGAGGTCGACCTCAGACGGCAGGAGCAGGTGGAGGCATGGATGAGTAAGAATCGTCCCGACGCCATCTTCCTGGCTGCGGCGAGGGTCGGCGGCATTCTGGCGAACGCGACCTATCCGGCCGACTTCCTTTATGACAACGTGATTCTCCAAGCGAACGTCATCCACGCAGCCCATAGAGTTGACGTCGAAAAACTGATGTTTTTGGGCTCGTCCTGCATCTATCCGAAATTCGCCGACCAGCCGATCGTTGAGGACTCCCTTCTGACTGGTTCGCTTGAGCCCACGAATGAATGGTATGCGATCGCCAAAATTGCCGGATTAAAGCTCTGCCATGCCTATCGCAAACAGCACGGTAGAGATTTCATCTCGGCCATGCCGACCAATCTTTATGGTCCCGAGGACAATTTTGACCTCGGGTCAAGCCACGTCATGCCGGCGCTCATACGCAAGGCGCATGAAGTCAAGGTCAACCAGCAGCAAGAGATCTGCATCTGGGGTACTGGCACGCCGCGGCGCGAATTCCTGCATGTTGACGATTGTGCCGACGCCTGCCTCCATCTCATGAAGACCTATTCCGCCGAAACTCATGTGAATGTCGGTTCCGGCGAAGACATTTCCATCCTCGAATTGGGACAACTCGTCTCCGAGGTCGTTGGCTTCGAAGGCAAGATCAAGCACGACCTCACCAAGCCAGATGGAACGCCACGTAAACTGTTGAGCATCGACAAGCTTCGCGCGCTCGGCTGGTTCCCCAAGATCGGTCTGAAGGAGGGTATCGAAGACGCCTATCGCTCCTTCCTGGATGGTCATTATCTCGAACGCAGCAACAGGATTATTTCCAGCGACCTGATCGGCCAAAGCGACATCGGTTTTGAGAGAGCCGAGACTTCGGCGCTGCATGCGTCCACGCTCTCTTCGGTCGCACATCATCCTCGCGCATAGCGAATTTGCGCGAGGCACAATGAGCTGTTGTCTCGGGGGGGACGCATATGCGGGGATGGTGCAACCAATGCAACCGGTAGAAATCAGGATTGTAGCGCTCATTTTCCTGATAGTCGCGTGGGCGCTGATTATCGGTGTGGCAATGAATTTTTTCGCGGTCGAGATGCCGATATCGCTTGTCGCTCTATTAAACGGATAATCCACGTCGGATGGCTCCACGAGATGGCCTTCGGCCGGGCTGTCGGGCGATAATCGCTGTGTTAAAGCCGGCAGGCGTGGCCGTACCCCACATGCTGACCGTTGCTCGAGCCGGCTTGCCAAACCAGTTCCGACTTTGCCGGGTCGCGCTTTGAGACAGGGTGGTTTCTGGAGCAATAGAATCAGTTGGTTACGCGCTTCCCCGGGAAAAACTGTTACGGGCATCGACCGCAAGCGTGGTACACCATCGAAATGGTGCTCTAGAACAGGATGATTTAGCTCCGGTCGGCCTAAAATCTGAATGATGTCATGAGAAAACCGCCCACACTATTCGGCATCATGCTCCAGGGAAGACGATCATGCGGTATCTTCGATCAGGGCCGCGTCGGCTTCAAACCCAGGACATGGGCGCCCCGCGCGCCAAAACAATTGGTCTCAGGTCCGGTGAAATCGCCGATCGAAATATCCGCGTCATCCTGGAAGCCATCCGCCGCCATGGTCCGTTGACGCGGATGGAGCTTGGCCGGCATAGCGGCCTGTCAGGCCCCGGTATCACCAATATTCTTCGCCGATTGGCCGACCAGAAGCTTGTCACCTCCCATCGCCGCAACGGCCTCGGTGGCGGGGCGACTGCCACCGAGTTCGCCTTGCGTCCGGAAGGCGCCTTCTCGATCGGCGTCAAACTCCGCCAGCGGCGCGGCGAGATCGTGCTCATCGATCTCAGCGGCCAGGCTCATGATCGGGTCTATTTCAGCCTGGACCCCGCAGACAGGGCCGGCGCGGTGCACGCCGCCGTCAAGGATATCGCCGATCGCCACGCCGCCTTGCCGATCCTCGGCCTCGGCATCGCCGCCAACGACTGGACGGACGAGCAAAGCGATCAAATCGCCGCACTATCGTCGATCGCGCGTCCCTATGTCGAGAACGAGTGCACCGCCAGCCTTCTCGCCGAGCGCACGATCGGCAGCTCTACGCGGGAGGGCGGGCTGGCGATGATCATCATCGACGATGACGTTCAGGCTGGTTTTCTCATTCGCGGCATTCCCTATTCCGGCGTCCATGGCCGGGCGGGCAGCATCGGCGAAATGCTGACCGGCCCGGACAATGTCCAGCTGAACACCGTCGTCGGTTTCGAGTCGCTACGGTCGAGGATCGGCAACCAGGAATTCACGCGCTTGCTGGACGGGGAGGAATTTTCCTCGCCGTCACTGTCGCAATGGATACGCGAGGCCGCCGGCCATCTGCTCGACCCGATCATCGCCATGGCCGGCTTCCTTGCGCCCAGCGTCGTCATGATCGGCAGCGATCTGCCACAACGCGTGATCGAAGCCCTGATCCATCAACTTTCCATCGAGCGGCGCGACACCTCGACGAGGCCGTTGCTGACACCATGGATTTCGCCGATGAAACCGGCGAGCTTCAGCGGGGGCGGCGTGGCACTCGGAGCCGCCCTGCTGCCCTTCCTCAACACTTTGCTGCTGCCGCCGGCTTCCGCCTGACGCCCATTTACGCACATGCATCACTTGAGCGCTTCATCGGCATGGCTGAGATCGGAGGCCAGCGCCTTGTCGAGGACTTTCTGGATACTGGCGGCGCGGCGGAACGACGGTTCCTGCGTCCTGCCGGCCCGCACGGCCTGGACGAAACGCTGGTAATTGGTCTCGACAGGATCGAACGGCACGTCGCGCCAGGTCGCGGTGTGCACGTCTTCGCCGAGACAGGCGCGTAGCGTCGATTGTCCTGTATCGTAGATCATCTCGATCGAGCCGGTTTCGCCATAGACCCTGAGGCGCAGCTGATCCATCTGCCCGGCTGCCGTGCGTGTCGCCTGGATCGTGCCGATCGCGCCATTGGTGAAATCGACATTCATCGTGAAGCTGTCGTTGGCATCGAGATCATATTCGCCGATCTTGTGGCCTGGCGCCTTGTCGAAGGTTTTCAGCCGCGCGAAGACATGGGTGACGTCGAGCCCAGAACCGTAAGAGGCGAAATCGACGATGTGGATGCCGATATCGCCGAGTGCGCCGTTCGATCCATGTTTCTTGCTCAGCCGCCACAGCCATTTGCTTTCGCTCTTCCAGTCGCCCCAGTGTCGACCGACCAGCCAGCTTTGAAGGTGAGAGGCCTCGACGTGGCGCACCGCGCCGATTTCGCCGGCGAGCACCATCTGCCGGCCTTTCTGCAGCGCCGGCGAGTTGCGATAGGTGAAATTGACCATGCCGACCTTGCCCGATCGCTCGATTGCCTCGGTCATCTCCATCGCCTTGACCGCATCGGTGGCGAGCGGCTTTTCGCAGAAGACGTGTTTGCCGGCGGCGATCGCCAGAAGCGTCGTCGGGTGGTGGATGTTATCAGGCGTGACGTTGGCGACCGCATCAAATTCGCCCCAGGCGAGAGCCTCTTCGAGGGAAGCGAATTGATTGGCGATGCCATGTTCGGTGCAAAAGGCGGTAAGCCTTTCCGCAACGACATCGACGCCCCCCACGACGCTGACGCCTTCGATCGCCTTGAATCTCGCGGCGTGCTGGTTGGCCATGCCGCCGGTGCCGAGAATGAGTAAGCGCATCTGATCCTCCATGAGTTCGCTTCCGGCTACCACGTAGCCGGATAAAAACTGCACCTTGCCACCGCGGCCATCCGCGATCGCCTCGTGCTCTTCTTCAGGAAATTGCGGATGGATGCGTCGCGTGTCCGAAGGCACGCACTTTAATTGGCGCATATCCCTTCCGAAAACCGGCGTGCGCGCTAGCTGCTGTTGAATGTCGCCAGCATTTCAACCTCCCAAGGTCTGGCCTCCCAAAGCTCCGGCTTGACATCAAATCAAAGTAACTTAATCTAATTAATGCAGCACGGAAATGAGGAGAGGTCAACCGACCGCCAGGCTGTATTCGTTTCAAATGGGGAGGAGACCCATCATGAAGAGCGCCACCGTCAGTGCATTCGCGCTGAGCACAATGTTATTTTCAGCATCCGTTTCATTTGCCCAGGAACTCGCTACCAAGGACAGGATCGGCCTTGCCGATGCGCCAAAATCTCTCGTCGTCCGTCTGACGAACGACAGTCCGAACAATGCGGATCCGGCGATCGCCGAGGGCTATCAGAAGCTCTTCGTCGATTTCATCAAGAAGCATCCCGACTGGAAACTGCAGATGCAGTTCATGTCGTCTGATATCGGCACAGAACAGGCCAAGATGCTGGAGCAGGCCAAGGCCGGCAATGCGCCAGATTGCGCCGCCGTCGATTCCTTCGTGCTTTCACAGTTCATGGTCAATCACGTCCTTGCGGATTTCACACCCTACTTCTCGAAGGAAGAAGTGGACGACCTTTTCCCCTTCATCCGTAGCGGCATCACCGACAAAGACCAGACGGTCCGGGCATGGTGGTGGGACACGGACCTTCGGGTGCTCTATCGCAACAAGTCGATCGTCGCGGATGCGCCGCAGACCTGGGACGACCTGAAGAAGGCCGCGCTCGCCTCCACCAAGGAAGGCATGGAAGGCGTGCTCTTCAACGGCGGGCGCTGGGAAGGAACGACGTTCGACTGGCTCGCAAATTATTGGGCGCTCGGCGGCAAGCTCGTCGACGACTCCGGCAAGCCGATCTTCGGCGAAGGCGAGAACAAGGAGAAATTCCTCAAGGCGCTGAATTACTTCAAGGATCTCGTCGATTCCGGCGCAGCACCCAACCGCGTCAGCACCATCGCCAATTACGACGACATGAATGCGGCCGCCGCCGCGGCGACGACGGCGCTCTTCATCGGCGGCAACTGGCAATATGCGCAGTTGAAGACCACGCTCGACGAGGCCGAGTTCAAAAACTGGACATTCTCGCCAATCCCCGGTCCCAGTGCCGATCAGCGCTCGACCGGCACCGGCGGCTGGACGATTGCCTCGTTCAGCAAGGACAAGGACAAGGTCGAGATGTGCGCCAACCTCGCACGCGAGGTCTATATGGGGCCGGCAAACGCGCTGCAGCAGCAGCTGCCGACCCGCAAATCGCTCTTCGACAAATATGAGGTGTTTTCCACCGAGGCCAACAAGACCTTCGCCGCGGCTCTGGTCGACGGACAGGCACGCCCCGGTGTGCCGATCTATCCCGAGATCTCCAACCAGATCCAGATCATGATGGGCGACGTTCTCTCCGGCACCAAAAAGCCGGAGGACGCTTTGAATGCCGCATTCAACGCGGCAATGGAGGCTTACAAGCGCCTCTGATGCTGCGGTGCCCGGCCGGCCCCTCATCCGGCTGCCGCCCACCTTCTCCCCACCTGCGGGGAGAAGGGATATGCCGCACCGGCTTCGTTAACCTCGACGCTGCGTTTGGCACGTCCCCTCGCCCCGTGAGCGGGGAGAGGGTTAGGGTGAGGGGCAGCCAGTTGTGCTTAATGCCAGCTACCTCCAACGCTTCAGACAACGACGGCGCCTGTCCGCAGGCGCCGACGACAGTGCCAAACCCGGACAGAGAAGCCAATGAGCCCCATTGCAATCGAGGCTGACAGCCCGCCTCAAAGCAGAACGTTCATGCGCCGTTTCGCCGGTGCGCCCCTGCCCTGGATCATGCCCGTGATCATCGTCATCGGCATTTTCTATCTCTATCCAGTCATCGACGTTTTCCGGCTGTCCTTCACCAATGCGACGCTGATCGGCGACAATCAGCAATATACGCTGGGCTCGATCGTCAATGCCTTGAGCTCGCCGCAGCTGCCCGACATTTTATGGGCAACGCTGATTTTCGTCGGCGGCAGCGTCATTGGCCAGCAAATTCTGGGCATTGCCGTTGCGGTCGTGGTCATCCGCGGCGAAAAACGCGGCCTGTTCGGCACCACCATCCTCAGAACGACGGCGCTGATCGCCTGGGTCGTCCCCGGCATTGCCGGCGGCATCATCTGGCAGATGCTGTTTTCCGAAGCGCCTTACGGTGCGTTAAACAGCATTTTGCGGTTGATGCACATGCCCACCGTCGCCTGGCTTTCCGATCCCGCAATCGCCCCGTGGTCGACGCTGATCTCCAACATCTGGCGCGGCACGGCCTTTTCGATGGTCGTCATGTATGCGGCGCTGAAGGCGATCGATCCCTCGCTCTACGAAGCCGCCGAGGTCGATGGCGCAACCGCATCGCAGCAGTTCTTCTTCGTCACCCTGCCGCAGCTGCGCGCGGCGATCCTCGTCAATATGATCCTCATCACCATCCAGACGGTGAATACTTTCGATGCGATCATCACGCTGACCGGCGGTGGTCCGGGGCGCGCGACCGAGGTCATCTCGCTCTACGTTTTCAACATCGTCTTTAGAAACTACGATCTATCAGGCGGCAGCGTGCTCTCGGTGCTTATGCTGATCATCAGCCTCGGGCTTGCCTTCGTCTACGCGTCATTCCTGCCGAAGGAGGAAGAGCAATGAGCGGACGGACCGGAACGCGGCTCGGCGATGCCTTCAGCTATCTCTTCATGCTGGTGATGTTCATCTTCTTCGCCGGCCCCCTCACCTACCTCCTGTCGATGGCGATGCGTGACAAGCGCGAAATCTATCGCGGCGCGGCGCGCTATATTCCTCAGAATCCCACCATCGACAATTTCATCACCGTTTTGAACAACAGCTATTTTCCTATCTATCTCTGGAATGGTCTCAAGCTTGCGGCCTTGAGCGGCTTCGGCGTGCTGATCGTTGCATTGCCGGCGGCTTACGCCTTTTCCCGCTTTCAATTCCGCGGCAAGGGCCTGTCGATGATGGGTCTGCTGCTGTTCCAGATGATTTCGCCGCTTGTCATCATGGTGCCGCTCTATCGCTACATGAACCGCCTCGGAATGCTGGACACCCATTTTGCCGTCGTCATGGTCTATATCGCCCTTGGCGTTCCGCTGGCGACCTGGCTGTTGAAGAGCACGGTCGACGGCATTCCGCGCAGCCTCGACGAGGCCGCCATGATCGACGGCTGCAACAGGTTTTCGGTCTTCTGGCGTATTGTTCTGCCCTTGTCGGCGCCGGGCATCGCCTCGGTCTTCATCATCACGGTGATTGCCGGCTGGTCGCAATTCCTGGTGCCTTTCCTGTTGCTCACCAAAAATGACCTGATGCCGATCGGCGTCGGAATCTTTAACTTCCGTGGCATGCAGACCGACTCGTCCATCCAGCTTCTCGCTGCCGCCTGCCTGATCTCGGTCGTTCCCGCGATCGTCGCCTTCCTGTCGCTCCAGAGGCTGATCCTCGGCGCAATGACCAGCGGCGCGGTGAAGGGATGAGGGTCGGTCAATCTCCATACGTGAGGAAGGATTTGACCCCATGAACCAGACGCTCGGCGCCAGGCTTTCTCCGGATCTGACCGGCGCCAATGTCGAAGATGCAGGCGAGCACAACAGGGCCGTCGTCCTGCGCTGCATCCATCGCCAGGCACCGATTTCACGCGCAGAAATCGCTCGGCAGACGGGTTTTACCAAACCGGCAATCGCCCGCATCGTCGATCGCCTGCTGGATGAGGGCCTGATCATGGAAGCCCGCCGGCGACATGGGCTGAGAGGACAGCCGGCGATCGAACTGGAGATCAATCCGGATGCCTGTTTTGCGATCGGCATCAATATCGATCGCGATCATCTGACGGTCCTGGCCGTCGATGCCGTCGGCAATGTCCGTGCCCGGGTGCATCATGAAAAACGCTTCATCCTGCCGGCGGAATTCCTGCAGCTGACATCAGATGCGATATCGCATTTCCAGCGCAGCCGGCTGATCGACGACGCGCGCCTGGCCGGCATCGGTCTGGCGATGCCGGATTGGCTTGGGGAAATTTCGCTCCTCGGCAAGCCCAAGGCCTATCAGGAATGGACGGCATTCGATGTGCGCGCGGCACTGGAAAACCTGACACAGCATCCTGTCTTCATCGAAAATGAAGCCAATGCCGCAGCCCTTGCCGAACTCGATTATGGACTGGGTGCCGAAAGCAGCAGCTTCTTTTACATCGCCATCAATGCCTGCCCCGGCGGAGGTCTTGTGCTTGACGGTAACGGTCATCGCGGCGCCATGGGCCTCAGCGGCGAGATTGGCTGGCTTCCAATTGCCGACGGCAGGGACGAAAAGAGCCATAAGGTCCAGCTTCTCGGCGAGATATTCTCGCTGTTTTCCCTTTACGATTTTCTTGCGCGGCACGCCGTCGAAGTGAGTGTTCCGCACGATCTCCTGACCCTGGATGCGCATGGCAGGCGCCTGGTTTCGCAGTGGCTGAAGGAAATGAGCGCGCACCTGGCCGTCGCCGTCAAGCATATCGGCATGATCGTCGATCCCGACGCCGTCCTCGTCGGCGGCAGGCTGCCGATCCGCATCGTCGACGAGTTGCTGCGTTATGTGCACGAGCATCTCGACCCCGAGGACATGAATCTGCCCTCGCTTCATCGCGCCTCGCTCGGCGAGGACGCTTCGGCGATGGGGGCGGCGGCCATGCCGATGGCGGCAGCGCTGATGCTCGCATCGGCTGACGCGGCTCAACGCACACGGTCGCCGCTCAAAAACATGGATCGCCTGAACAGCTGAAAACGGCCGGTACGGCCCCAGGGATTTGGTGAAGATGGGAGGATTTTGGTGAAGATCGGCTTTTACACCTCGACATTCAATGATCGCCCGCTTGAAGAAGTGGTGGATTTCGCCGCATCGGCGGGGTTCGACGCCATCGAAATCGATGTCGGCGGCCATATCAAAACGCCAGATCGGGTAGAGGCCGCCGTCACGCTTGCCCGCAGCCGCGGCCTTTCCGTCTCCTCGATCACCTATTTCGGCAATCAGCTCGACGCCGACCGCGACAAACGCCGCGAGCTTCGGACGAAAACCGCCGATTTTGCCAAGGCAATCGGTGAGGCCGGCGTTCCGATCTTCGTGATTTTTCCCGGCCGCGACGACAGCGCCAGCGAAGACGCCAATTATGACGACTTCGCCGAATTCGCAATCAAGCTGATCGCAGAGACGCAATCCTCCGGCCTGACCTTCGCGATCGAAAACTGGCCGGGGCCTAGGGATAATTTCATCGGTACGACGCCGAGAGGATGGCAGGAGCTTTTTCGACGGATCACGGATCCTCGCTTCGGCTTGGAATTCGATCCCTCGCATCTCCTCCGCATCGGCGTCGATCCCTATCAGGCGATGGAAGCGGTGAAGGATCGCATCGCCATCCTGCACGCTAAGGATACGGCGATCGATAAAGATGTGCTAGAGGCTGTGGGATATCACGGCAAGGGCTGGTGGCAATACAAGCTGCCGGGGCTCGGCCTCATCGACTGGCCGCGGTTTCTCCGCCAGGCGCGTGGGGCCGGTTTCGACGGCACGCTGTCGATCGAGCACGAGGACGCCGCCTATGGCTGGCCCGGCAAGGATCTGTCGGCGCGTAAGGAAGGCGAGCGTCTCGGCCTCGATTATCTCAAAAATGTCTTGAGCAGGCTTTGATAGCGATTTCAGGAGGAATCTTATGGCCCATGTTTCGGTCAACAATGCGCGCAAGGATTACGGCGCTTTCAAAGCCATCAAAGGCGTATCGGTCGACATCGGCGACGGCGAGTTCGTCGTTCTGGTCGGCCCCTCGGGCTGTGGGAAATCCACATTGCTCAGGATGATCGCCGGCCTGGAAGGCATCACCTCGGGACAGATCCAGATCGGCAGGCATATCGTCAACGAGCTTGCGCCCAAGGATCGGGACATCGCCATGGTGTTTCAGAATTACGCGCTCTACCCGCACATGACCGTTGCAAAGAATATGGGTTTTTCGCTGCGGCTGAAACGAATGCCGAAGACGGAGATCGATCAGCGGGTCGGCAATGCCGCCAAGATCCTCGGCCTGGAAAGTCTTCTGGAAAGATATCCGAAACAACTGTCGGGCGGCCAGAGGCAGCGCGTCGCCATGGGCCGGGCGATCGTGCGCGACCCGGCCGTATTCCTCTTCGACGAGCCCCTGTCGAACCTCGACGCCAAGCTCAGGGTACAGATGCGCTCCGAGATCAAGGAACTGCATCAACGGCTGCAGACGACCACCATCTACGTCACCCACGACCAGATCGAAGCCATGACCATGGCCGACAAGATCGTCGTGATGAAGGACGGGGTGATCGAACAGTCGGGCTCACCGCTGGAATTGTACGACCGCCCCAACAACCTTTTCGTTGCCGGTTTTATCGGCTCACCCGCGATGAATTTCATCAACGGCAACATGACGCAAGACGGTTTCCGAACCGCCGATGGCCTGCTGCTTCCAAGCGAGCGCCGCCCGAATGATGCCGTAACCTATGGCATCCGTCCCGAGCATATTCTGCTGGATCCCAACGGCATCGAGGTGACGACCGTCGTCGTCGAGCCCACGGGTTCGGAAACACTGGTGATCGTCCGGCTGGGAACGCAGACACTCACCTGCGTCTTTCGGGAGCGGATCAGGGCGGCCCCTGGCGAGGTGCTGAGGATTGCTCCGATCCACGATGCCGTTCACCTCTTTGCCGCCGATGAGCAGCGGGTCACATCAGGCGAAACTCCGCTGAATTAAGCCGGCCGATTGCCCCTCCCCTTCGGCCGGGCGAGGCCGGGGGCGCGTTTTCCGCGCCCCCGGCCCCGAAGCTTTCACTCTCTCCCGATATTCATGCTGCATCGGCCAAGTATCTGGACGAGCACCGAAAAGGTTAATATGCGTTAACCTTAAAATTCTTGGCCGGCATCGGAGAATCGCGGATAATAACGGTTAAGGGGGCTTTTGATCCCGAAAATCGTTATCCGAAAGATTGCTGCCGATGAACGCTAATTTGACCGCCTTGAACAAGGCGCCGTTGCATTTCGAGGATCAGATTCTCGAACAGGGCGACGTGATTTCAAAGAAGCTGCATCTGCTCAGCGTGCAGCGCTTTCCACCCAACGCGCAGAAGACGTTGCGCAGCTTCTCCCTGGCAGAGGTGGCGAGTTATGTCGGCGCCTCGCAAAGCACGCTGAAGAAGCTGCATCTCGAAGGCAAAGGCCCCTGCCCGCAGACGTCGCCTTCCGGGCGCCGTTCTTACACAGCCGAGCAGATGCTGGAACTGAGGCGATATCTCGATGTCCATGGCCGCTCCGAAAGCCGGATGTATGTTCCCCATCGCCGCGGTCATGAGAAGCTGCAGGTGTTGGCCGTCGTCAATTTCAAAGGCGGCTCCGGCAAGACGACGACATCAGCCCATCTTGCCCAGCATCTGGCGCTGACCGGCCACCGCGTGCTGGCCGTCGATCTCGATCCGCAGGCATCGCTCTCCTCCCTGCACGGTTTTCAGCCGGAATTCGACCAGGCCTCGTCGATCTACGAAGCGATCCGCTACGACGGCGAGAAGAAGCCACTCGCAGACATCATCCAGAGGACGAATTTTCCCGGCCTCGATATCGTTCCTGCCAATCTCGACCTGCAGGAATACGAATACGACACGCCGCTCGCCATGGCCGACAAATCGACCAATGACGGCAAGACCTTCTTCACCCGTATTTCGCGCGCGCTTGCCGAAGTCGATGACCGTTACGATGTCGTCGTCATCGATTGCCCGCCGCAGCTCGGCTACCTCACGCTGACGGCGCTGACGGCGGCGACCAGCGTGCTGATCACCATCCATCCGCAGATGCTCGACGTCATGTCGATGGGCCAGTTCCTGCTGATGCTGGGCGGTATCCTGAAGCCGATCCGCGCCGCCGGTGCAGAAGTGAACCTCTCCTGGTACCGCTATCTGATCACCCGCTACGAGCCGACCGACGTGCCGCAGGCGCAGATGGTCGGCTTCATGTCGACGATGTTCCACGAGTTCATGCTCCGAAATCAGATGGTCAAGTCGACGGCGATCTCGGATGCCGGGATCACCAAGCAGACGCTCTACGAGGTGGAGCGTTCGTCGATGAACCGGGGAACCTATGATCGGGCGCTGGAGGCGATGGGCTCGGTCAACGCAGAGATTGCCGATCTCATTCACCAGGCATGGGGACGATGAACTTGTCGGCTGACAAATTCATCGTTTCCTTGAACCGAATCAATTAATTGACCGCAATCGGAGGACGTGATGGCACGAAAGAATCTTCTGGAAGGACTGGCCGACATGTCTGACGAGGGCGCAGGCGCGCCGAACTATCCGATGCGCGGGGCAGGCCGGTCGCTTGTCCGCTCGCTGGATGAACTGGCCAAGCAGGCCGAAAAGTTCCTGGAAGGCGAGGCGGTCGTCAATCTCGACCCGGAGGTCGTCGAGGTCTCCTTCGTCAAGGATCGCCTGTCCGAAGACGACGAGGAATTCCGCGCGCTGGTCGAAGCGATCCGCGCCCGCGGCCAGGATACGCCGATCCTGGTGCGTCCCCACGGCAAGATCGACGGACGCTATCAGGTGGTCTTCGGTCATCGGCGCTTGCGCGCGGCCCGCGAACTCGGCCGCAATGTCAGGGCGGTCGTCAAGGCGATCGATGACCGGACCCATGTCATTGCCCAGGGGCAGGAAAATTCGGCCCGGGCCGATCTTACCTTCATCGAACGCGCCCTCTTTGCCAGCCGGCTGGAGGAGCTTGGCTACGACAGGGAGGTCATCTCGACCGCACTCGCCACCAATGCAGCTTCGATCTCGAAGATGATTTCGGTGATGGATCGCATCTCGCCGGAGGCCGTCCAGGCGATCGGCGCAGCGCCCGGCATCGGCCGTGAGCGTTGGGTGGAGCTTTCGCTGCTCGCCGGCAAGGCATCCAACGCGGCAGATATCGCCAGGATCCTGGAAGACGACGACTTTCTTGGATTGCCCTCCGACAAACGTTTCGAAGCGCTCTACTCGGCGCTGAACAAAAGCGGCCGGCCGGTGAAGAAAACCCAAGCCGCGATAGGCAAGGTCAATTGGCAGCCGCGCGACAAGGCAGTTCAGGCGGAAATGAAGAATGACGGCAAGGCATTTTCGCTTTCGATGAAAGCCAGAAATGCCGGCCGCTTCGGAAAATTTCTCTCCAGCAGGCTGGATGCGCTCTATGAGCAATTCCTCGCCGAGGAGAGCAATCAAGGAGACTGAAACCGCAAAAGAAAAAGGCCCCCAAACGACCAGGTCGTGGAAGCCCTTCTCCTATCCTTAAGCAAGACAGAGAATCGCATTTTCACGAATCCCAGTCAAGAGTCCTGCAGCGCCGCCCGTGTCTTTTTCAGACACGCAAGGAGGGCTGTAGCGCTTTGAAGCTACGCGCCGTTTGGTGAGCGGATTTCTTTTGCCTGATTGAAAGGTGAAGGAAATGGAGAGTGAATGTGTGACGACGCCCTTCGGGCGGCGGCCAATGTCGCTTGCCATGTTGCTGAAACAGCGGCGAGGCGAAGCGATCGAGCCTGGGGCTAGGCGCAACAAGTGGAAACTGTTCAGATCGGTCTGCGAGGCCCGCGCGGGTCTCGGCGTGAGCGACCGTGCGCTGACGGTGCTCGATGCGCTGCTGACGTTTTTTCCCGACGACGAGCTGTCCGGCGAAAAAGGACTGGTCGTCTTTCCCTCGAACACCCAACTTTGCCTCAGGGCACGCGGCATGGCCGCCGCGACGCTGCGCCGGCATCTCGCAGGTCTCGTCGAAGCCGGCCTTATCTCCCGCAAGGACAGTCCGAACGGCAAGCGCTATATCCGGCGCAACAGGGAAGGCGGGGTTGACGAGGCCTACGGCTTCAGCCTGGCGCCGCTTCTTGCCCGCGCTACCGAGATCGAAACGATCGCCGCCCGCATCGCCGCCGACCGGCAGATGCTGCGCGCAATGAAGGAGCGGCTGACCATCTGCCGGCGCGACATCGCCAAGCTCGTTTCCGCAGCCATCGAGGAAGCGGTTCCCGGCGACTGGGAGCGTGTCTCTTCGACGTTCCAGGCGCTGTTGCAGCGCATGCCAAGAGCGGCAACGCTCGAAAACCTCGCGCCAATCCTCGAAGAGCTTGAGACGATGCGCTTGGGCATCATCAATACATTGGAATTGCAAGAGAAAATCCAGATAGCGAGCACCAATGAATCCCAGATTGAGCGCCACATACAGAATTCGAACCCTGAATCCACATCTGAATCTGAACCGAGCTTGGAAACGAGGCAGGAGGCGAACCGCGATTACGAGCCGTGGGCAGGGCTGGAAAGACGCGAACCCGGAATGGCGGGGAAGGACGGGGAGGGATTGCTGGCCATTGTCCGGACGAATGCTGCGGGATTGAAATCCTTTCCGCTCAGTATGGTTCTGCAGGCCTGCCCTGATATCGTCGACTATGGGCCAGGCGGCGCGATCGCCAGTTGGCGGGACCTGATGATGGCGGCGGTCGTCGTGCGCTCGATGCTGGGCGTCGGCCCGTCGGCCTACGAGGAAGCAGCTGGAGTGATGGGACCGGAGAACACCGCCGCCGTCATGGCCTGCATCCTGCAGCGGGGAGAGAGCATCAACTCCGCCGGCGGTTATCTCAGAGATCTGACGCGACGCGCCGAACGCGGCGAATTCGCGCTCGGTCCGATGCTGATGGCGCTTTTGCGGGCGAGGGGCTCATCTTCCTCGCACCCCGCTCAGGCAGCGTCGCGATAGGCCCGCGTGCCGGACGACGCCCTGCCCAATTCGAACTGGGTAACCAGCTCGCGCAGGCGCTCGGCCTCACCGGCAAGCGTCACGCTGGCGGCTGTGGTTTCCTCCACCATCGCGGCATTTTGCTGGGTCACCTGGTCGAGTTGGTGCATCGCCGCATTGACCTCCGACAGGTTGGTAGACTGTTCGCGCGCCGCGCCTGCCAAGGCTTCCATGAACCGGTTGATATCGATGATGAAGCGGCCGATATCGCCAAGTGCTGCACCGGTCTGGCTGACCAGTTCGACGCCGGTGGTGACCTTGGCGGACGACCGCCCGATCAGTTCCTTGATCTCCTTGGCGGCCTTGGCCGAGCGCTGAGCGAGTTCGCGCACCTCCTGGGCGACGACGGCGAAACCCTTGCCGGCCTCGCCGGCCCGGGCAGCCTCGACACCGGCATTCAACGCCAGCAGGTTGGTTTGGAAGGCAATCTGGTCGATGACGCTGATGATGTTGTTGATCTGCTTGGACGATTCCTCGATCTGCCCCATGGCCTCGACCGTCTGGGCCACCACCTTGCCCGAGGCTGCGGCGCTGCGATTGGCGCTGTCGGCGACACTGCGGGCCTCTTCGGCGATCTTGGAGGCTTCGTTGACCTTGGCAGTCACGGCGCTGAGCGCCGCGGCGGTCTGTTCGAGCGTCGCCGCCTGCCGCTCGGTGCGGCCGGAGAGTTCGTTGGAGCCGTTGCTGATCTCACGAGTGCCGGAATTGATGATTGACACGCTTTCGGAAACGGAAAGGAGCGTGCCGCCGAGCTGCGCGACAGAGGCGTTGAAATCATTTCGGAGGGGTTCGAATTCCGGCGCGAACCGGTCCGAGAGCTTGAAGGCGAGATCGCCCTCCGCGAGCCGCTTCAGCCCGGCTGCGAGCCCCGATGTGGCAACCGTCAGCCGCTCGGCCGCGCTCGCCTCCGCCTGCTCCTGGTCGGCCAGCCGGTTTGCCTCCGCCAGCCGCCGGTTTTCCGCGGCTTCGCCTTCGAGCCGGGTGCGGGCGATGGCGTTCTGGCGGAAGACTTCCACCGAGCCCGCCATCAGGCCTATCTCGTCACGGCGCCCCGCATAGGGGATCGCCTTATCCGTCTCGCCGCTCGCGAGATCCTGCATGGAGTGCGTAATGCGCTGGATCGGGCGCGACACGTGCCGGGCGATGGCGATCAGAATGCCGAGACCGATGATGGCAGCAAGGCCCGCCAAGGCCAATTCGATTTCGATCTTCGTCTCCAGCGCGCTGCCGGCGTCAGCCACACTGTCCGTCGCAATCTGATCGACGATGGCATTGACGGCAGCAATCCCGGTCAGGATCGCCTGCTGAGAACGCGCCAGCTTTTCGGCCGTCGGCACCTCTTCCGCCTGCTGCAGTCCAAGGCTGATCCTGACATCCTTTTCCCAGGCCTCATGCACCTGGCGGAGCGATCCTACCCCCTCGGTCAGCGAAGCGGCGAGGTCGATGCGGCCAAGTTCGTCGAGCGATTGCGAGAGCGCGCCGTCGGTCGCGTCAAACTCGGCCTTGACCTCGGTCGTCGGCACGAAATTCGTCATCGAAAGCACCCGCTCGACCACCGATGTGGCTTGCCGGAACTGCTGTTCGATATGAGCGGAGGCCAGCTTGGCGTTCACCGCCTCCTGCACGACCGCGGCGACCCGGGTCTGGCCGGTGACCGCCTGGTAGCCGATCAGGAATGCGCTGCCGAAGCCGACGACGATCGTTGCCACCATCGGCACGAGAATCTGCATGCGTATCGAGAGTTTCATTGCCTGCACCTCAGTTCGGCAGCGTCGGCAAGGGGATGTCTTGCTTTTCCGCGGTCAAAGTTCCCAGAAAGGCGATCAGATCCTTGCTCTCCTCTTCCGTCAGCAGGAAGGGCGACATTGCCGGATCAAGCGACGGACGGCTGACGCCGCCGCTTTCATAATGGACGATCACCTCGTCCATGCTCTTCAGGCTTCCGTCATGCATATAGGGGCCACGGTAGAGCGTGTTGCGCAGGCCGGGTGTCTTAAAGGCATATTTATTGCCAGGGCTGCTCGCATCGATCTTGTAGCGGCCGATATCGTCGCCTGGCAGGCCGATGTCATGGAATTTGTTGTCGGTGAAATTCCAGCCCGTGTGGCAGGAGGAACAGCCCGCCGTGCCGGTGAACAACTCGAAGCCTCGCTTGGCGCTGTCGGAGACCGCCTTCTCGTCACCATCAACCCAGCGATCGAAGGGCGACCAATTGGAAACCACCGTCCGCTCATAGGTGGCGATCGCCGTCAGCAGGGTCTCCTTGCTGATGCCCTTGTCGGGAAACACCTCGCCGAACCAGTTCTTGTAATCGGGTATGCCCTGCATCTCGGCCACCGCATCGTCGAGCTTGCCGTTCATTTCGGCGGCGGCGGTGATCGGCCCCGCCGCCTGCTGCTCTAGGTTCGGTGCGCGGCCGTCCCAGAAAAAGGGCGACACCCAGGCAACGTTCAGAACCGTCGGCGCCTGGCGCGCCAGCGGGGTATTGGCCGCGCCGATCGGCGTCGTCACCGGCGTCTCGAAGCCGAAGGAAGGGTTATGACAGCTGGCGCAGGTCATGTTCTTGTTGCCGGAAAGCCGGGGATCGAAGAACAGCATCTTGCCGAGCGTCGCCAGTTGCGGGGAATAGGCAGCCACCCCCTCGAAAGGGACCGTCAGCGGCCGTTTATAGGCGGAAAGATCGGCGGCCGCGCCGGGCTGGACTGCGGCCAATGCGAAAAGGGAAGCAGCAATCAGGAGACGCATCGTTCTAGCAGATCCGGAGGAAGTTTCTGGCTGATGCTAAAATTAGCGCAATTGCATTAATGGTATGTAAAGCAAAATATACTTGAGGCCAACTCGAAGGTTTTGCCAGTCAGCATTGCAATGCGGATATTATCCCCGGCGAAATACAATACCAGGTCCTACCTATATCGATGTTGCGGATGCACGAACGACTTGAAGGAGCCGGATATGGGCAAACCTGATGTCATCCGGCTCTGGCTGGCGCGCCCTTCTTGCCGAGAAGAGCTGCGCGGATCTGTTCGCTTTTGCTCAGCAGGGGAGGAGGAACCGGTACTGGGGCTTCGGGCGCTTCGGCCTTGCCGGTGCTCTGCTTGAGACTCAGGAAGCGCTTTTGCGCGACCAGCCGGTCTTCGGGCGATATTGGTTCGACGGGTTCGCCCTCGAGGCCGTGGCGCATGGAATCGGGCTGGGCGCTTGCAAAATAGTAGCGCCGGCAGTGGACATAGGCGGCGGTCGCCCGACGCAGCGTCGTGACGCCGGCATCGGGCTTCAAGAGCGGACGGAGTTCGTTGAAAAGGCCGACGGCAAAAGGACGGATCGGATCACCTGCTTTGGTCGGAAGGACGGCAACCGGCCGGATCAACAGCATATTGATCGCGGTTGCCTTCTCAACGTCGAGCTCGGTTGCCGCAATCGGTCCGCGGCTGATCTTCCAGGGCTTGTCCATGCGTCCTCCATGTAACCTCCATAGCGACCGACTATGATGGTATCTTGACGAAAAGGGCGAGTAACGGAAGTCGCACATCATCGGTCGCTCTGCAAGCCGCACGGAAGCGGCGTGGCAGCCCTGTGGCGAAATGCCGTTTCCTGGGCTTGATGTCGCTTGGTGTTTTCGCAATGCCGTTTCATCTAATCGTTTTTATCGAGCAATATGCATTGACCTGCAGCATCGATTACAGTCCTTATCCGCGCCCAAGATGGAGTGACCGGCCGCGGGGAGGATATATGCGGGTTTTCTCGAGCATTGACGAGCTGCGCCACACACTCGATGCGCTGAAGCGGCAGGGGAGGACTGTCGGCCTCGTTCCGACGATGGGCTATCTTCATGCCGGTCATATGGAACTCGTCGCGCGCGCCCGCGCCGAAAACGACATCGTCGTCGTCTCGATTTTCGTCAATCCGCTGCAGTTCGGCCCGGCCGAAGACCTAAGCAAATATCCGCGCGATCTTGAACGCGACGCAGCCATGCTGAAGCAGGCCGGGGTCAATTTCCTTTTTTCGCCCGGCGTCGAGGACATGTATCCCCGGCCAATGCTGACCGTCGTCGACGTTCCCGATCTCGGACACGAGCTCGAAGGGGCGGTCCGGCCTGGGCACTTTGCCGGTGTCGCCACCGTCGTCAACAAGCTCTTCAACATCATGCAGCCGCAGACTGCCTATTTCGGAGAAAAGGACTATCAGCAGGTCGTCATCATCAAGCGCATGGTGGATGATCTGGCCATGCCGGTGCGGGTGATATCGGTGCCGACGGTCAGGGACGGCGACGGTCTCGCATTGTCGTCGCGCAACGTCTATCTCAGTCCTGAGGAGCGGCGTGCCGCGGTGATCGTGCCTCAGGCCCTCGACGAAGCCGAGCGTCTCATCGCCGGCGGCCTGACGGATCCAGCTGAACTCGAGAAAAAGCTGACGGCTTTTCTCGGTCGCGAGCCTCTGGCAAAGCCCGAGGTCGTTGCCGTCAGGGATGCTTCGACGCTGCAGCCGGTCGCCTCAATCACAGAACCCGTCGTCGTCGCGCTCTTCGTTCGGCTCGGCTCGACACGGCTTCTCGACAACCGGGTCCTCGGCGGTAACAGAGTGATCGGCGGGCGGGGCTTGCCGGGAAAGGGAGTGACCAGATGAGTGCGGCCGGAATTCAAAAGCGCCTGACGCCAGCCCGCATTTTAGCCATGAAGGGCGGCAAGCCGATCGTCTGCCTCACCGCCTATACGACGCCGATGGCGCGGCTGCTCGACGAGCATTGCGATCTGCTGCTGGTCGGGGATTCGCTTGGCATGGTGCTCTACGGCATGGAGAACACTATCGGCGTCACGCTCGAGATGATGATCGCCCATGGCAAGGCTGTCATGCGCGGCGTCTCCAAGGCCTGCGTCGTCGTCGACATGCCGTTCGGCAGTTATCAGGAATCGAAAGAGGTTGCCTTCCGCAATGCCGTCCGCACCCTGCAGGAAACCGGCTGCGATGCCGTCAAGCTGGAGGGGGGCGAGGAGATGGCCGAGACCATCGCCTTTCTGACGAAGCGAGGGGTCCCGGTGATGGGACATATCGGCCTGATGCCGCAGCAGGTCCAAACCGCAGGCGGCTATCGGTCCGTCGGCCATTCGGAACACGAGACGTCGAAGATCCGGCGTGATGCGCACGCCATAGGCGGCTCGGGCGCCTTTGCCGTCGTCATCGAGGGTACGGTGGAGCCGCTCGCCCGAGAGGTGACTGCGGCCATGCACATCCCGAGCATCGGCATCGGCGCCTCTTCCGCCTGCGACGGCCAGGTTCTGGTCTCCGACGACATTCTCGGGCTGTTCAACGATTTCACGCCGCGTTTCGTCAAACGCTACGACGAACTCGGCAAGCGGGTCGCCGAGGCTGCCGCCGCCTATGCCGCGGAGGTGCGTTCGCGAAAGTTTCCGGCAGCGGAGCACACGTTCAAGCGGCGACCCTAAGGCCAGGACATCCGGTCATCACCGTGCGACCTGTCGTTCGCGCATAATGCCGGCCGAGCGGCGAACCGCCTCGGAAACCTGCAGGAGCTGTTTGGCCATCGGGGTCGAATTGCGCCAGACCATGCCGATCGTTCGCGACGGCTGTGGAGACTGGAAGCGGGAGATCGAAACCTGCGCCGAGCGCGTTTCCACAGGAACCGCCATCTCCGGGATCAAAGTGATGCCGATGCCGGCGCTGACCATCTGGACCAGGGTGGAGAGCGAGCTGCCTTCCATGACTTCCCGGGGGCGGGCCGAGCCGATCTTGCAGAACGACAAGGCCTGATCGCGGAAGCAATGGCCTTCTTCCAGCAGCAGCAACCGCATTTCGCGCAGCGCCTCGCGTTCGGGCACCGGCTTGCCCTCGTCTTCGGGCCGCCGCACCAGCACGAATTCTTCCTTGAAGAGCTCGAGTTCGGTCAGCGACGGTTCCGACACCGGCAAAGCCACGATTGCCGTGTCCAGCTGGCCTTGGGTAAGCTCCTGAACCAGCTTTGCCGTCTGCGTCTCACGCACCTCGATCTGAATTCCGGCGAAAGTTTTGTTCAGATCGTTTATGATGACCGGCAGCAGATAGGGCGCGATGGTCGGTATGATGCCGATGCGCAGCCGCGTCAGAAAGGAGTGGCGGGAGGCGCGCGCCAGCTCCCCCAGCTCGTCTACGCCGCGCAGGATCTCGCGGGCCTTGAGAGCGAAGGACTGGCCGAAGGCCGTCAGCTTTACTTCACGCGCACTGCGCTCGAAAAGCGCGCTGCCCAACTCTAGCTCAAGTTCCTTGATCTGCATCGAGAGAGCCGGCTGGGAGATGGCGCAGGCGTCGGCAGCTCGCCGGAAACGGCGATCCCTTGCCAGGGCTTCAAAATAACGCAGCTGTTTCAAGGTCAGGTTCTTCATAAGCTCAGCTTATCGCCGCAATCAGTAAATCCAACTTAAAATTATCATATGCTTCCGATATGAAGACAGCAAGGGAGAGCAGGGTGCCCACTCGGCTCAACGTTTTAAACGGCAGACAGATCAAGCAATGAAGGAGACGATCATGGACAACCCCACTGACAGCACAGGCAAATGTCCTGTTGCACATCACAAGGCTCCAGCCGCCCGGGCGAACCGCGACTGGTGGCCGAACCAGCTGAACGTACAGATTCTTCACCACAATTCCGGCCGCGCCGACCCGCTCGGCCAGGCCTTCGATTATGCCGAGGAGTTCAAGAAGCTCGATCTCGAGGCGCTGAAGCAGGATCTTCACGCGCTGATGACGGATTCGCAGGATTGGTGGCCGGCCGATTTCGGTCACTACGGCGGCCTGTTCATCCGCATGGCCTGGCACAGCGCCGGCACCTACCGCATCACCGACGGCCGCGGCGGCGCCGGCCAGGGCCAGCAGCGTTTTGCGCCACTCAACAGCTGGCCTGACAATGCCAACCTCGACAAGGCCCGCCGCCTGCTGTGGCCGATCAAGCAGAAATACGGCAACCGCATTTCCTGGGCCGACCTCCTGATCCTCACCGGCAACGTCGCCTTGGAATCCATGGGCTTCCAGACCTTCGGCTTTGCCGGTGGCCGTGCCGACGTGTGGGAGCCCGAGGAGCTGTTCTGGGGTCCTGAGGGCACCTGGCTGGGTGACGAGCGCTACAGTGGCGAACGCCAGCTGGCAGAGCCGCTCGGCGCCGTGCAGATGGGTCTCATCTACGTCAATCCGGAAGGCCCTGGCGGCAATCCCGATCCGATTGCTTCGGCGCGCGACATCCGCGAAACCTTTGCCCGCATGGCGATGAACGACGAAGAGACCGTGGCGCTGATCGCCGGCGGCCACACCTTCGGCAAGACCCATGGCGCGGGCGATCCGTCCCTCATCGGCGCCGAGCCGGAAGGTGGCGCGATCGAGGATCAGGGTCTCGGCTGGAAGAGTAGCTTCGGCACCGGCTCCGGCAAGGATGCGATCACCGCCGGCCTTGAAGTGACCTGGTCGCAGACGCCGACCAAGTGGAGCAACTACTTCTTCGAAAACCTCTTCGCTTTCGAGTGGGAATTGACGAAGAGCCCGGCCGGCGCGCATCAATGGCAGGCCAAGAACGCCGACGCCTCCATTCCGGACGCCTATGATGCCGGCAAGAAGCATCTGCCGACCATGCTGACCAGCGACCTGGCACTGCGTTTCGATCCGGTCTACGAGAAGATCTCGCGCCGCTTCCTCGAAAATCCCGATCAGTTCGCCGACGCCTTCGCCCGCGCCTGGTTCAAACTGACCCACCGCGACATGGGACCGAAGGTGCGCTACCTCGGCCCGGAAGTTCCGGCCGAAGACTTGATCTGGCAGGATGTGCTCCCGGCCGTCGATCATCCGCTGGTTGACGACACGGACATCGCTGAGCTGAAGGCAAAGGTGCTGGCAACCGGCCTCACCGTCCAGGAACTGGTCTCCACGGCCTGGGCTTCCGCCTCGACTTTCCGCGGCTCCGACAAGCGCGGTGGCGCCAACGGCGCGCGCATCCGCCTTGCCCCGCAGAAGGACTGGGAAGCCAACCAGCCGGCACAACTCGCCAAGGTGCTTGGCGTTCTCGAAGGCATCCGGGCGGACTTCAACGCCGCCCAGACCGGGGGCAAGAAGATCTCGCTCGCCGACCTGATCGTTCTCGCCGGTGCTGCCGGTGTGGAGAAAGCGGCAGCCGCCGGCGGTCATGCCGTCAGCGTGCCGTTTACGCCGGGCCGCGCGGACGCATCGCAGGAACAGACCGATGCGCATTCCTTCGCTGCTCTTGAGCCGCGGATCGACGGCTTCCGCAACTATGTGAACGGCAAGCGCCTGCAGTTCATGAAGCCGGAAGAAGCCTTGGTGGATCGCGCCCAGCTGTTGACGCTGACCGGCCCTGAAATGACGGTTCTCGTTGGCGGCCTTCGTGTCCTGAAGGCGGGCACGCCCGATCATGGCGTCTTCACCTCCCGCCCGGAAACGCTGACGAACGACTTCTTCGTCAACCTGCTCGACATGGCCACGCAGTGGTCGCCCGCAGCTGGCAACGAAGGCGTTTACGAAGGGCGCGACCGCAACACGAACGCAGTCAAGTGGACCGGCACCCGCGTCGACCTGATCTTCGGCTCGCACTCGCAGCTTCGCGCCTTCGCCGAGGTCTACGGCCAGTCCGACGCCAAGGAGAAGTTCGTGAGGGACTTCGTCGCCGCCTGGACCAAAGTCATGAACGCCGACCGTTTCGACCTCGTCTGATCGGTAAGCATTTCACCCGGGTGCGGTTTCGGCCGCACCCGGGCATTTCGTTTCTTTCGGAATGCCTTGTGTTTCCAAGGCATTACTTACCCTCCCTCATTCCTGTGCTCGTCACAGGAATCCAGTGCGCCCAAGTCCTTGGGCGCGGGAGACTTTCCTTCCCAGATGAGAGTCATTCACCGCGCAGACGCGCGGTCGCTGGATTCCTGTGACGAGCACAGGAATGAGGGAGCGTGGGTTGGAGACCCCGTGTGGGGTGAACACGGGGCCTCTTTGCCGGACCAATAAGTCGATGAAACCTTACTTCTCCGGCATCATCGACGAGTGGTGCGACGTGATCAGCCAGGTGCCATCCTTGAACTCATAGGTGTAGGTATAGCGGGCCGGCACCTTCGAGCCGTCCTTCAGGGTGAAGGTGTAGGTGCCGGTATCGACGGCCCAGTTGCAGCCGAGCTTGATGTCACGGCTGTCGATGTGACCCTTGGGCTCCTTTTCCAGGAAGTGCGTGAAATAGTCGATCCGCTCTTCTTGGGTCAGGCGCGGCTTGTTCGCGAGCGTCGCGAGCAGCACCGAGTCCTCGCTGTAGTTCTTGGCGACTTCCTGGGGGCTCAGCGTTGCGAGCGAGGCGTTCCAGCGGTCGAAGAGCTTGGCGACCTGCTCTTCGCTCACCGGCGCGCAAGTCGCGGTTTCGGCCGCTGCAGCCGACTGGACCTGAACGAAACCGAGGACGAGGGCGGCAGCAATGATGGTACGCATATTTGGCTTCCTATCTGGCGGTTCCGGCGGATATCGCTTCGGTCGACCGCATGACCAATATCTAAGCGGCCGGCGCTGCGGCCCCATCTGCCGGGTGGCTTCGATCCGAACTGCCGAACGGCATAGATGACATTCCCACCGGAATGACTATCGTGCCCGCGTCATTCATTTCAGGAGCAGTCCCGTTGGGTCTGGAGCATAACACAGATACCGCGCATTCGCCTGATGTCGCGGAGATGAGAGCCCTTTACCGGGCGGCGGAAGCGCGGGCGGCGCGTCTGCGTTTCATCATCGAAGCGCGGAACCTTCTCGATACACACGCCTTCGAAACGGCCGCCCCCGAGGTTCTGTCCCGGCTTGCCGATTTTGCCGGAGCGTCGCTTGCGAGGCTCGTCTTTCCGCCGGTGCAGGGAGAGGTTCCTGTGCAGCTGATGATTGGGCAGTCGAGGAGCCCCGAGAACGACTCCATCCTGTTTGCCTCCGAGGACGGTTCCGATCTCTCGCTGACGCTCATTGGCCCGTCGAGAGGGCGCGCAATCGATGCCGACGACCGGCAGACCTTGGACGTGGTGGCCGGGCAACTCGCCGATGCCTGCAATCTCGAACGGCAGGCGGCGGAAAACCAGGCGCTGCTCGGCGATCTCGAACGGCAGCGCAGCGAACTTGCCGCCCTCGTCGCACAGCTCATCCAGGCGCAGGAGCAGGAGCGGCAGCGGGTGGCGCTCGATCTGCACGACGGCTCGGCGCAGCTCGCCGCCGGTCTCAGCTATCGCCTGCAAAACCTCGCCGCCCGCATCGGCGAGGCGCATGCGCTGAAGCCCGAAATCGACCAGCTCGCCGCGCTCGCGCGCCAATCCGTCGCCGACCTCCGGGCGGCGATCGCCGATCTTCGCCCGCCCGAACTCGACGATCTCGGCGTCGCCGCCGCACTGCGCACGCGCCTCGATGCGATCGACGGCATGGTGGTGATTGCTGATCTTGATGTTCGCGCCGACCGCTGGCCGGCATCGACCGGGATCATTTTCTACCGCGTCGCCCAGGAAGCCATCAGCAATGTGCTCAAACACGCCGAGGCGAGCCGGCTTATCGTGCGCCTTTTCGAGGACGGCGAGCGGCAAGCGCATCTCGAAGTGATCGACGACGGCAAAGGCATCGGCGAGGTGCGCAAAACCAACATCAGGGGAGCCCGGCTCGGCATCGTCGGCATGCGCGAGCGGCTGGCGCTGCTCGGCGGCCGCATCGAGATCGGGACTGGGTCTTCAGGCGGCACTTATGTCCGCGCCGTTGCGCCCCTGCAGCAGGAGACGCTGGGATGACCGCAGCCATTCTCGTTGCCGACGATCATGACATTGCCCGCGCCGGTCTCATCGCCATGATCGGCGGCCAGGACGATTTCCATGTCGCCTTTGATGTGCGCGACGGTGTGGAAGCGGTGGAGGCCTGTGCGACCCACAAGCCGGATCTGGCTTTGCTTGACATTCGCATGCCGCGCATGGACGGCCTCACTGCTACGCGGGAGATCCGGCGCGTGTCGCCGGGCACACGCGTCATGATCATCACCATGCATGACAGCCTCGATTATCTGGAAGCGGCGATCGATGCCGGCGCCACCGGCTATCTGCTGAAGGATGCCAGCCGCGACGATATTCTGCGCACGATCCGGCGCGTCCTTCAGGGCGATGCCTTTTTCGATGGGCCACTCGTTGCAAGGCTGCTGCGGCGCGCCGCCACCAAGCCGCAGACCAACAGCAGCGCCTTGGAGACGCTGACGGTGCGCGAGCGCGAGGTGCTGGCGAAGGTCGCCGAAGGCCTGACGAACAAGGAGATCGGCCGGGCCTTGAAGATCTCGCCCGGCACCGTCAAGATCCATGTCGAGCGCATCATTGGCAAGCTCGGAGCCGGCGACCGGACGCAGGCCGCCGTCATGGCCGTGCGCGGCGGCCTCGTCGCAGCATCCAGGGAAGAGCAGCCATGACCGCGGCAATGACTGGGCACCGGCGGGCTCTGCGTTTCGCCGACCTTCCGCTGCGGGCAAAGGGCATCGTCATCATCACGGTGCCGCTGGCGCTGCTGCTTGCGGCGCTCGTTTCGGTCTTCGTCGCCGACCGGCAGAGCCGGATCGCCGAGGATCAGGTGCGGGTGACGCTGGAGATCCAGTCCGGCATTCAGGAGATCCACGCCCTGATCGCCGAAGCCGCGACCGCCATGCGGGGTTATCTGCTGACCGGCAGAACCGATTTCCTCGACCCCTTCAACCGGGCCGAGGACCGGCTGCCCGTCGTGCTCGACGAGGTCGGCCGCCGATTGCGGGATGAAGAGCAGAAGAGCCGCCTCGACCGCATCCGCGCCCTGGTCGACGCCAAAGTTGACCGCCTCCAACTGCTGAAGCAGGCCGACATCCTGCGGGCCGGCGGGCGCGAGGATCTTGCGGCCAAGCTCATCGAAGGCAAGCAGGTTCTCGACGTGCTGCGACAGGAGATCGACGCGATGACCCGGCGTGAGGCCGATCTCCTCAATGCCAGGACGCAGGCCGCCGACCGGGTTCGCACCCTGTCGCGCAGCCTGATGATATCAGCCGGCTTCCTTGGTTTTGCCGGCGCGCTCGTTGCCGTCTTCCTGTTTTCGGCAAGCATCGTGCGCCGGGTGCATGCCCTGAAAGCCCAGGCACATCGGTTGTCACAAGGCGAGGTCGTGACAGTGGCCGATTCCTCCCGCGATGAACTCGGCAGCCTCGAACAGGGGCTCGAAGATGCGAGTGTCCTCTTGAAAAAGCGCGAGGCCGATCTGACCGAGAGCGAGGAACGCTTCCGCCAGCTGGTCGAGGGCGTCAGCGACTACGGCATCTTCGGGCTCGATCCCGACGGTCACGTGGTGAGCTGGAACGCCGGCGCCGAGCGGATCACCGGCTATCGAACAGAGGAGATCGTAGGCCAGCATTTTTCCCGCTTCTACCCCGCTGAGACCAGGGAATCGTTTCCGGCTGAAGAGCTTTCCAAAGCAAGCCTTCACGGGAGAACCGAGGCGGAAGGCTGGCGGGTGCGCAAGGATGGCTCCCACTTCTGGTCGCATGTCGTCGTCACCGCACTCCATGACGAGACGGGCCGGCTGCGCGGCTTTTCCAAGATCACCCGCGACATTACCGAGCGCAAGCAGTTCGAGGAAGCCCTGCTTGCCGCCCGCGAGGATGCGGTGCGGGCCAGCAATGCCAAGAGCGAATTTCTGTCGCGCATGAGCCACGAGTTGCGCACGCCGCTGAATGCCGTGCTCGGTTTCGCCCAGCTTTTGGAAATGGATCTCACCGATGCCGATTCCCGGGAGAGCGTCGCACAGATCTTAAGGGCCGGCCGGCATCTGCTCAGCCTGATCGATGAGGTTCTCGATATGGCAAGGATCGAGGCCGGCCGCATGGATCTCACCGTCGAAGCGCAACCCGTCGCCGAGGTGATCGACGAAGCCGTGTCGCTTGCAAAGCCGCTCTGCGGCAAACAGCAGATCCGGATTGAGGTCGTCAAGCCGGCCGAGCCGGATCTGACGGTGCTCGCCGACCGGCGGCGTCTGCTGCAGGTGTTCCTGAACCTTCTCTCCAATGCGGTGAAATACAATCGTCACCAGGGAAGCGTGACCGTCAGCCACCGCGCGCTTGATGACCGCATTCGGATCGAGGTCAGTGATACCGGCCCGGGCATTCCAGCCGACCGCATCGCCCGGCTGTTCACCCCGTTCGACCGGCTGGGCGCCGAACGTATCAGCCAGGAAGGAACCGGCCTTGGGCTTGCGCTCTCGAAACATCTGATCGACGCCATGGGCGGCACGCTCGGCTTCAGCAATCGGGAAGGCGGCGCAACGTTTCATGTCGATCTGCCGCGTGCGCCTGCGGCGATGCAGGAGGCCGGGGCGCAAGACGTCGCGGTGCCGTAAGGCATCGTGAAAAGTTCTCCTTCGTCATGCTCGGCCTTGTGCCGAGCATCTGACCACGATAATTGCTTGACAGGAAAACATTTATTTTCAGAAACTTAATTAGGCCGGCGTAGATCCTCGGCGCAAAGCCGAGGATGACGTCGCGGGGGTTTTGGTCCATGACAGATTCCACCGATATGGTGCGCGCCTCGACGATCCTGATCGTCGATGACGAGCCCGCCAATGTTTCGCTGCTGGAGCGCATTCTCAAGCGCGAAGGCTTCAAAGCGCTGATCAGCACCACCGAACCGCGCGAGGCGCTGCGGCTGTTCCGCGAGCATCCCGTCGATCTCGTTCTCCTCGACCTGATGATGCCGGATCTCGACGGTTTCGCGCTGCTCGAAACCTTCGCAAGACTCATTCCCGAAAACAGCTACCTGCCGATCCTGGTTCTGACCGCCGATGCGACCTTGCCGACGCGCAGGCGGGCGCTTTCGCTCGGCGCCAAGGATTTCCTGACGAAGCCCTTCGACGCGATCGAGGCTGTCTTGCGGATCTTCAACCTGCTCGAAACCCGCATCCTGACGCTGGAGCTTGCCAAACACGGGCTGGCGACGCCGAAATCGGAACGACCGTGGATCCATCCACCCACATCTTGAAGGGGCGTTGGCCGCCGGCGGCGGTTTGCGCGCTCGCCTGTCAGGCGAGCAGCACCTTGCCGCCCGTCCGAAAAGGAAGGGTGGATTGCAGCGCAAGGCGGATCTTTTCCAGAGGAAAGACCTCCCGCACCTCGGTCGCGATGATCTTCGCGGCGATCTGCGCCGCCACTTCGGCATAGGCGCGCTGAACATTTTCCATGGCTTCGGAATGAACCCATTCCCGAAGATGGAAGAAGGAAAAGGCAATATCGGGATGGGACGACCAGAAAGACGGCGGAATACTTTGCCCCGAGAGCAGGCCGTAATGCACGAAATGTCCGCCGGGTTTGAGCGCAGCAGCGAGGATTGAGGCATGCGCGCCGCCGACGCAGTCGAGCACGGCGTCCAGCCCATGGCGGCCGGCAAGCCCCGTCGCCAGGTCGCTGTCCGCCCTGTCGACGATGACGGCCTCGAGACTGCCGCTAAGGCGCGCGCGCGACTCCTCGCTGCGGACGATCGCGACCGGTTCCACACCGACGGCATTGGCGAGGCCGATCAGGATCGATCCGATCGAAGAGGCAGCGGCATTGACGGCAATGCGCATGCCCGGCCTTAGCCCGATCTTCTTGTGCAGCATCAGCCAGGCCGTCATCGGGTTCACATAGCTCGTCGCCGCTTCGAAATCTGAAAGCCCGTCCGGAACACGAAGACACCAGCTGGGATCGGTATGCTTGTATTCCTGCCATCCGCCTGCGCCGCGCACCGGCAGCACACGCGTGCCGGGCGCAAGCCCGTAAACGTCTTCACCGCATGCTTCGACCACACCGAAGGCTTCGAACCCTGGAATGAAGGGCAGGGTCGTACGCCCGGCATAGGCGCCTGATATGGTGATGATATCGGACGGATTGATCGACCGCGCCAAGAGGCGCACCCGCACCTGATCGCGCCGCAGCACCGGCAATGCGGCCCGCTCGATCTCGACGGCCTCCGCGGCCGGCCCGAATTTTCGCACGACCGCCTGATATTGCATTGCATCCCCCAGACAACAGCGGTTAGAACACGCCTTCGAAATTTCGGTGATCGAATGAGTGTTGACGACAGGCCTTTAGCATCGTTCCGGGTCTCGATGCGAGACATCGACATCTATGGTCATGTCCATAATTCGGTGTACCTCGATTATTGCGAGGATGCCGTCGTCGAATTCCTGCGGCACCGGCAAATCCTCAGCCATTTCCGTCACACCTCCTCGGGTGTCGCCTATCATGTGAAGAAGGCGGAGATCATCTTCCACAGTCCGATCGACGTCGACGATGTCGTCGAAGCAAAGGTGAGCGTCGAGAAAATCGGGCGCACGAGCCTCTCCTTTGCGATCGAACTCTTTCGCCGGCGCGATGGCGCCCATTGTGCATCGGCGGGGCTCGTCTGGGTCTGCGTCGGCCTGTCCGACAGCCGCCCGACGCCGATTCCGGAAGCGACCAGAGCCGCTTTAGGCTGACGGCAGATCTTCAAACCAGCGAGTGTCCATGCCGATCCATGCGCAGCTTTCTCGACATGCAACGGAAAGGCCGGATAAGCCGGCGCTGGTGATCGACGACCGCGTCTTGACCTATGGCGAGCTCTATTCCCGCGCCAAGGCAATCTATGGCTTTCTCCAGGCGCTTCCCTATTCGAAGTGCCGCACGCTCGAGCTGCCGGGCGTGGAGAAGCTTGCCGCCCTCAGCCTTGGCAATCATATCGGCTTTGCCGAATATTTTGTCGCCGCTACCGCCTTGCCGAATGCCTGCGCGGTGATCGACCCGATGATGCCGCCGGAGAGGGTCGAGCGCATCATCGAGCGGCTGGCGCCGGATGTGCTTGTCGTCGACGATATAGGCCCAAGCGCCGAGATCGGCCGCAGGCTCGGCATATCAGTTATTACCGCCGGAGCCGAGCCCTTCGATCTCGCCGAGACGGAAGGCGAGCTGCCTAGTGAGGCCGAGGGCATCTTCCTGATCGGCTTTACCTCGGGCACCACCGCCGAGCCGAAAGCCTATTACCGCTCGCGCGAGCAGTGGCGCCGGAGCCTCGATCGCGGACGTCTCGTTTTCGAACTCAAAGACGCGCCATCGACCCTATGCCCCGGAGCGCTGGCGCATGGGCTGGCGCTTTACGCCTTGGTCGAAGCCTTGGATGCCGGCGGCACCTTCCATTCGGTGCGAAAATGGCATGCCGAAGCCGTCGCGCGCACGCTCTCCGCCGAAAAGATCGAGCGGCTGGTCGCCGTGCCCACCCATGTTGCGGGCATTGCCCGCGCTTGGGCCGCCAAGCCGGCTCTGACCTCTCTGCGCGATATCCTGAGCGCCGGCGCCAAGCTTGACGTGAACGGCGTCGAATCCATGCGCCGCCTTTTCCCGGGAGCGCGCATTCGCGAATATTACGGCGCATCCGAAATCGGCTTCATGACCGTCTCCACTCTTGTCGGCGGCGCGGCCGGTTTTCCGATCGATCGGGTGGGGCAGGCCTATCCCGGCGTGGAAATCTCAATTCGTGATCCTGATGAAAAAGATGTCGGCACCGACGTGCCGGGAACCATCTTCGTCAGGAGCGACCTGATCGCCGATGGCTATCTCTGGGGCGACGACGGTCAGGCATTCCGGGTCACCGAGGCGGGAGCAACGGTCGGCGATCTCGGCGAACTCGATGACAACGGCATGCTGCGGGTGATCGGCCGGGCGGGCGGCATGATGATATCCGGCGGCAACAATGTTTATCCGGCCGAAGTCGAAAGCGCCCTGAAAGCCTGCCCGGGGGTCGAGGATGCCGTCGTCTTCGGGCTGCCGGATGCCTATTACGGCCAACGGATCGTCGCGGTCGTGTCGGGAGAGACGATGGACGCCAAAATCCTCGCCGATCATTGCGCGGATAGGCTGGTCAGGTACAAGATCCCCAGGCAATTCTACCATATCGGATCCTGGCCGATGACGACCAGCGGCAAGATTGCCAGGGGGCAGGTGGAAGCAGCGGTCATTTCGGGAGACGGACTTGTCCTACGCCTATCAGCCTGACGAAGATTGGCAGCCGATCGTGGTGGCCGCTTACCGCACGCCGATCGGCCGAGCCTTCGAGTCGCTTGCAACGGTGGCGGCAGAAGACCTGCTCGCGCCGATCATCCACCGGATCCTGTCTGAAACGGCAATAGCGCCCGAAGCCATATACGATGTGCTGGTCGGCAATGCCGCTGGCGGCGGCGGCAATATCGGCCGGCTGGCAGCACTCAGCGCCGGCCTGCCCGTGTCGGTTCCCGGCGTCGCCATCGACCGGCAATGCGGGTCCGGCCTGGAAGCGATCATCCTCGCCGCCCGCCTGATCCAGGCAAAGGCCGGTTCCTGCTTTCTGGCCGGCGGCGTCGAGAGCGTCAGCACCGCGCCATGGCGCGTCGACAGACCAAAAGCCAATGGGGCACTACCGCGCTTTTACGGCCGGGCCCGGTTTTCGCCTGAAGCGGTCGGCGATCCCGAGATGGGCATTGCCGCCGAAAACGTCGCCCGCCAATTCGCCATCACACGCCAGAGACAGGATGAATTCGCGCTCCGCAGTCACCGGCTCGCGGTCGCGGCGGCCGATGCCGGCATCTTTCAGCCCGAGATCGTCGACATCTCCACCGGCCACGGATTGGTCGAACGCGACGAATGCCCGCGCCCATCCACATCGCTGGAGGCGCTCGCAAACCTCCGGCCGGTCTTTCTCCGCGACGGTTCGGTGACAGCAGGCAATGCCTGCCCTGTGAATGACGGCGCCTGCCTGGTGCTGGTCATGAGCCGCGGAATGGCGAAAAGCATGGGCATCGACAAGGGCCTCGCCTTCATCGACAGCGCAGCGGCCGGTGTCGACCCCAACCTGCTCGGCATCGGCCCCGTCGCCTCGACCAGGAAGCTGCTGCAGCGTCAGCCCGGGCTCTCGCTCGCTGCCATCGATGCGATCGAATTCAACGAGGCTTTCGCCGCCCAGGTTCTGGCATCGCTGGATCAACTCGATATCCCCACTGATGCGGTCAACAGCAATGGCGGCGCCATTGCCTTGGGTCATCCGTTCGGGGCATCCGGCGCAATCCTCGTTACCCGGCTATATACCCAGCTGATCCGAGAGGAGGCGATCGGTGCGACTGGCCTCGCCATGATCGGCATCGCCGGCGGCCTCGGGTTGACGGCGCTGTTCGAGGCTGTCGCGCTTTCCTGAGAAGGACTGCATTTGATATCGCGCCCGTTCGCGTAAAAGTTGCTCCTCACCCTAACCCTCTCCCCGTAAAACGGGGAGAGGGGACGTGCCCCGCGAGAGATTTGCGGGACAGAGAGGGGCACAGCTTCGTCCCTTCGCCCCGCGAGCGAGCAGAAGGTGGCGGCATGCAAGGAGCGCGCATGGCACACCATCATTGGCCTTCGTTCGTGCTCAGGGTGAGCTTTCTCCAGCGACTTTAGCCCCACCCTCCGTCCTGCTCGGCCTTGAGCCGAGCATCCATGCCGCATCCACCGGCAGCCGTGGCATGGGTCCTCGGAGGACGACGGAGAGTGGGGTTGGCTTCTCGCCAAACTCCGCTGGACCTATCCAGCCGCCCAACTCCGTCCCTCGCAACGCCTGACGACGCAGGTCTCCGACCGAACGGCCCGATCGTAGGGCGAGCCGCCCTACTGCCTTGGCATAGGGCGACAGCGACCGAGGGAGAATGGTTCGGGCTGACGATCCGGCGCATTCTGCTGCCCGTCGGTTCCGGCCGCCCCTACCCCAGTGACGGTTCTTATACCGATGAAGTCGCTTGCCTCGCCGAGGAGGCGATTTCGGCAGCCACTTCACGTCAACAGAGGAAATCCTCGCAAGGACAAGGAGACACCCCATGAAGATCGTCATTATCGGCGGCACCGGCCTCATCGGCTCGAAGACCGTGGAAAGACTGCGCAGCAAGGGACACGAGGTATTGGCGGCGTCGCCGAATTCCGGCGTCGACACGATTACCGGCAAGGGGCTCGCCGAAGCGCTCGCGGGTGCTGCGGTGGTTCTCGACCTCGCCAACTCCCCCTCCTTCGAGGACAAGGCGGTTCTCGAATTCTTCCAGACTTCGGGCCGAAACCTGCTCAAGGCAGCGGCGGCAGCCGGCGTGAAACATCACATCGCGCTCTCGATCGTCGGCATGGAGCGCCTTCAGGGCAGCGGCTACATGCGCGCCAAGATGGCCCAGGAACAGCTGATCAAGGCTTCCGGCATACCCTACACCATCGTCCATTCCACCCAGTTCCATGAATTCATGGCAGGCATCGCCCAGTCGGGCACATCAGGCCAGATGGTGCATCTGTCGCCGGCCTATATCCAGCCGATCGCTTCGGACGATGTCGCCGATGTCATGGCCGAGGTGGCGCTGGCCACGCCCCTGAACGGCACGATCGAGATTGGCGGGCCGGAGAAAATCCGCCTCACCGAAATCGTCACGCGCCTCCTGAAAGCCATGAACGATCCGCGCCAGGTGATGGCCGATCCGCACGCCCGCTACTTCGGAGTCGAACTCGAGGACGATTCGCTGGTAACCGGAGTCAATGCGCGGCTCGGACGGATCCGCTTCGACGACTGGCTGAGCCGGCAGCCGCCGCAGAAAAAGAGCGCCTGATAGCGGGCGCGGACGACCCATTCCCATCAACTGAGGAGACAGACATGCTCAAAAAAATGATCTCGGTAGCGGCATTCGCTATTGCCCTTGTTGCCGGCACTGCAGCGCATGCCGCGGGCGACGCGGCGAAGGTTACCCTCGTCTACGACCACCAGCTTCCCAACGTTCCGGGCAAGAGCATCAAGGCGGTGCTCGTCGAATATAAACCCGGCGGCACATCGCCGGGCCACACCCACCCGAAATCGGCCTTCATCTACGCCACCGTTCTCGAGGGCTCGATCAAAAGCCAGGTGAACGACGGCCCGGTGAAGATTTACAAGGCCGGCGAAAGCTTTCCCGAATTCCCCGGCGATCATCACAGCGTCAGCGCCAACGGCAGCAAGACCAAATCGGCGAAACTGCTCGCAATCTTCGTGGTGAACTCAGACGAGACGGAACTGACGACCGACGACAAGTGACGTCACCCACGATGCCCGGCGCCGCCGGGCATCGATTTCTCCCGCCGTATCAGGCGGCCTGCAGCGCCAGTTCCAGATCCGCCACAAGATCATCCGGATGCTCGATGCCGATCGACAGCCTGATCGTCGATTCCAACACGCCTATGCGCTCGCGGACATCGGCGGGCACGCCGGAATGCGTCATCGTGGCCGGGTGGCTCGCCAGCGATTCGGTGCCGCCGAGGCTGACCGCCAGCTTGAAGACCTGCAACGCGTTCAGGAACTTGAAGGAGGCCGGCTGACCGCCGCGAATGTCGAAAGAGAAGGTGGAGCCGGCACCGGTGCATTGTGCGGCGAAGGTGCGTCCCAGCGGCGAGTCCACTTCGTGATAGGGCAGGTAGTGAACCTTTTCGACCTTCGGATGATCGCGCAGGAAATCGGCAACCGCCCGCGCATTGCTGTTTGCCCGCTCCATGCGCAGCTGCAGCGTTTCCAGCGAGCGGCCGAGCATCCAGCAGGAATGCGGATCGAGCTGGGTGCCGATCGCGCCGCGCAGCGCCTTGACCTGCTTGACGACAGCCTTGCGGCCGAGAACGGCGCCGGCGATCAGATCGGAGTGGCCGCCGACATATTTGGTCAACGAATAGAGCGAGATATCGGCGCCGTGCTCGATCGGCCGCTGGAAAACTGGGCCGAGCAGTGTGTTGTCGCAGACGACGATTGGCGTATGCCCCTGTTTTGCGCCGATGGCGTCGGCGACGCGCCGGATCATCGCGACATCGACCAGGCTGTTGGTCGGATTGGCGGGTGTTTCGATCAGGATGACGGAAACCCGGCCCTTGGCCATCGCCTCCTCGGCCGCCTTCTGCACCGATCCCTCGCTGACCCCGTCGGCAAAGCCGATGGCGGCGACACCGAGATTCAGGAAGGTCTTGGCCAGCAATGTTTCTGTTCCCCCGTAAAGCGGCTGCGAATGCAGGACCGCGTCGCCCGGCCGGACGAAGGCAAGCAGGGTGGTGGCGATCGCCGACATGCCTGAGGAAAACAGCGCGCCGCTTTCCGTCCGCTCATAGACGGCGAGCCTGTCCTCGACGATCTCGCTATTGGGATGGTTGAAGCGCGAATAGACGAGGCCCGCGCCCTTGCCCGCCGGCGGCTCGCGGCGGCCGGAGACGTAATCGAAGAAGTCGCGGCCATCCTCGGCGGAGTTGAAGACGAAGGTGGAGGTGAGGAATACCGGCGGCTTGACCGCCCCTTCCGAGAGTTCGGGATCGTAGCCGTAATTCAGCATCTGCGTTTCGGGATGCAGTGCATGATTGCCGATATGGGTTTTGGAAGGATGCGGGGCCGTCATGATCGTCTCCTCTGTCGGGATTGCCCAAGAACAAATTACATCAAAACCGCAGAGGAGAATGCAATGATCGATGCCGCTCGTTAACAGTCAACTCACGGTCTCGCCCAAAGTGTCCGCAACATAGGCGCCGCGCGCGCCCATCGGCAGCGGCGTGCCCGTCGTCGTATCCCTTGCGGTCTGATGCTCCAGCTCGGCGTTGAGTTCTGCGCCGACAACGAGAATGACGACGGACAGCCAGATCCAGATAAGGAAGCCGATAAGCGCGCCGAGCGTGCCGTAAGTCGCGTTATAATTGGCGAAATGATCGAGATAGAAGGAGAAGCCGAGCGACATGGCCGCCCAGGCGATCGTCGTCAAACCAGCACCCCACGTCATCCACCGCAGCTTCGCAGGCTCCCGGCTGGGGCCGAAGCGGTAGACCGCGGTAACGGCAACCGCAACGACCAGCAGAAGCAGCGGCCACCGCATCAGGAGCGCCATGTGTTCCTTGAATTGATCGAGCCAGAGATAGGAGAGGACGACAGGCATGACCCCGACAAGCGCCACCATGACCACCGTCAAAAGCATCGCGCTCAAGGTGAAGCAGAGGCCTATGAGGTTCAACCTGATAAGACCGCGCTTTTCGTTCTCCTCATAGGCGACGTTCATCGCATCGAAGATTGCCAGCGTGCCGCTATGCGTGCTCCACAGCGCGATGCCGAGACCGACGAAGAAGGTGATGCCAAGCGCACTGTCACGCTTATTGACGAGTTCCTTGATCTGATCGGCAAGAAGGTCGAACGCCCCCGGCGGCATCAGTCCGGCCAATTCGCGAAGATGTTCGGATATGGTGAGCGGGTCGGCGACCAGCCCGTAGAGCGCCACCAGAGCTGCCATGGCGGGAAACAGCGCCAGCAGCAGATAAAAGGTCACACCCGCGGCAATGAGTGTGACCCGGTCGTTCAGGACTTCATGGTAGACCCGCCAGAACACATCGCGAAGACCGCTGAGCGGAATAGCCTCGGGCGTCGCGGCGCTGCGGCCATGATCGTCACCAGCGCGGCGGGGTTCCGCAGTCGGGGCAACGGCACCGCGCTCCGTCGCCTGCACCAACGCAACCGCACCGATCGCCGCAGCCACCATCGCCGCGGCGATCGACATCTTCTTGAGGTGAAGCCCACCTGGCATCAGGATGCTCTCCGATCTGGTGCCGGGATAACGCCGGATGCCGCTAAAGGATGCAAGCCGCTGCCCCCGCGATCATTCGAGCGCGACGGAGATCGTTCCGTCCCCCGAGCCGGTCGAGTAGCGGCAGTTTTGGCCGATTGGGGCTTGTCAAACCGGTCGCCGCGGGCGAATCTGTCGCTCGGCAGCCGAGCATACGAAGCAGCCTGCCGAATTCTAAGCCATTGATCTCATTATAATCACCTCCAGTTATGGAAGTGAACCCGCACTTTAGTTACGTTACTGGCTGATGATCTTTTCGGCACGCCCGCCCGACAACTACCGTTTCGGTCTAGAAGGCTGCGAATTCTGCCTCCAAGCGTTCGCAATCTTGCGACTACGGCGCCAATCAGCGATCGACAAAACAATAACGCCAGTGGCAATCACCTGCAATAGCCGCTCTTGTTATCGACGGTGAATATGGGGAACCGCACGCGGAGTTGCTTTCGCTGGCATCATCCAGAGTGCTCGCCTCGGTGGCCGGAGCCCGCGATCGAGATCTCAAACCCTCGGTCGCAGCCCGACAACGCATTCATGATATGCGCTCCGGATGTCTCGTCTATTGACCGGGTCGGCTCGCTTGAGAGCCGTCCCCTCCCCTGCTTCATAATCATTTGGTTCCGCCCCACGCCGAGGCCGGCGAGACAGTCATCCAGCTCGACCAGCCATCGCGCTGATGGATGCGACCTCACATGGCGAAAGTGCAACCAGTTCGGCATCTCCAGCCATCGACCGATGCGAAATGCAGGCCAGCGCGGCGACGATACGTGCGAGCAGCCTCGTCGCAGACGTGCGACAGTTGGGCCTCGATCGGGTCACCCCTCGCCCAGAGGTCCTCCCCGCGACAAGGCCAGGCGCCAACTCGCGAACCACTGAACTCAGCTGCAGGACCACGTGCGTGATTGCCCGTTGTCCGCGGACAACCTGCAATCAGACGATGACCGCTAGGCCCTTCAGTCCTCTCCCAACTGGTGTGCACAGCAGCGACATGCGCGGGGTGCACCGCCGCCGAATGAGTGCAAGCAGCAGCGCTGGAGTACTTTCTAAAAGGCTCCAGCCCTTGACCTGCGTGCCTCAAAATGAGGGACGCCTGGAGGAGGCACCCCTCCACAAGAGCCGTTGGGATTTTGCGCCTCAATAGTGGGCGCTGAAGAATGCCGCATCGGCGCCCATGATCGCCTCATCCTGAAGAGTTCCCGAAGGGCCTGGAATCACCAGGCGGGCACGCCGGAGGTTAAACAAAGCAAGGAGCAAAACTTCGGCCGGTCCTTCTAGGCTCCGGCCTGCGCACCTCAGGATCAGGGAGCTTGGAGGATGCAGCGCCAACATCCAAGAGAGCCTCTTCCTGAGGTGCCCCGCGGGGCCTCGAAGGACGAGGCGGGTGTGCCAGCACAGAACGAATGCAAGGAGCAACGCTGGAGTGCCTTCTAAGAGGCTCCAGCCCTCGACCTGCGCGCCCCGAGATGAGGGACGCGGGGAGGCGCCGTCCATAAGAGCCGTTGGAATTATGCGTCTCAATAGTGAGCGCTGAAGAATCCCGCACCGGTGTCTATGATCGCTTCCTCCCGAGGAGATCCCGAATAGCCTGGAAGCACGAGGCGGGTACGCCAGAGGTTGAACAAAGCAAGGAGCAAAGCCTCGACCTGTCCTTCGAGGCCCCGGCCTGCTGCCTACGCACCTCAGGATCGGGGCGCTTGAAGAATCCCGCGCCAACGTCCAAGAGAGCCTCACCTTGCGGCGCCTCGCAAGGGGCCCCGAAGGGCGAGGCGGGCGCGCCGACGCCGAATGAATGCGAGGAGCAGCACCGGAGCCCGTCTTTCGAGGCTTCGGCCTACGCGCCTCAGCATGAGGGCGTTGAGGGATGCCCCTCCAACAAGGACGTTGGGCTCTTCCGTCTCAGTTGCGGGCGCTGGAGAATCCGACACCGCCCGCAAGAGCCTGATCCTGAGGCGCCCCGCACAGGGCCTCGGAGGACGGCGCGGTACCGACGTCGAAGAAATGCAGGAAGCAGCGTTGCGGCGTGTCCTTCGAGGCTTCGCCCTATGGGCTATGCACCTCAGGATGAGGGGCGTTGAGGGCGCCCCGCAAGAGAACTAGATTTCCTGCGTCTCAATTTCAGGCGTTGACGAATCCGCGTCACCGCCCACGAGAGCCTCGTCCTGGCGCGCGCCGCACGAGGCCTCAAAGGACGATGCGAGTGCGCCGATGTCGAAGAAATGCACCGAGCAACGTCGGCGCCGCGCGCTAAACGCAAAGAAGGATGGGCACCCAAAAGCGTGAGCGCCGAGAATACGGGCCTGATTGCAAATGGGTTGTCCGCGGACAACCATGTGGCCATCAAGACAAAACAAGCTCTCGAGCACACCCCCTCGCCGCTGTCGCCCAATTGAGCCTGAGACGCCCCCAAGCACCTGAAAAGAACGCAGCTGCCTGCGTGCTCCAGGAATAAACGGCCCGCAGCGCAAGTTGTCCGCGGACAACGCCGCCGAATCCGGCCGCGAACGATAATCAGAAGCTGCGCCCAATTCGAGTTCTTCCAACCTCACCCGTCACGCGGCCCAACCGCCAAGCTTGAATTCGCCGCACTGCAGCACTACTTCGTGGTGGACCGAAGCGCTTAACCCCTCCGAGCCGCTTCGGTCCGACGGACAGCATTCCTCCTCCCAGGCTGTCGGTCAGTATCGAAGCCCGGCGCCCTCTCCCGCGCCGGGCTTTCGTTGTTTCGGTAAACCACTGTCGTCGCCGGATCGGCAACATCCTGCAATTCTTCCGTTCCTGTCGATCCGGCCCACAAACGAGATGCGCCGGGATCGGCAGAGCCAACGGCAAAGTTCATTGCCTGCGTCGCCAATCTGCGCCGAAGTTGCCGCCGGCAGTGGCGAGCGTTTCATATAAACTCTCGTCGGCATGGCCATGGCGTGCATGCTCGGCACTTCCGGCTCGATCTCAAAGATCATCGACAGTAAATTTCAACAGCAGATTTTCCCGCTTCAATTGGAGAAAGCGCCGTTGGCGAGCGAGCCTGCGCCACGCTTCGAGAAGGCCAGCTCCAAGGTCGACACTCCGAGCGCGCCATCGTTCCAACCGTCTCCGCCCGCCGTTTGGATGCAGCGATATTGCCGCCGGTCAAAGCTGCGGCCCACTGATCGCACCGAACCAAGCGGCGAGGGGCATCGAGATCTGCGGCGCGGTGGTGGGCTGCATTGCTCTCGCTCGCAAAGGAGATGGAGCTGTCGGCTCTCTGGAATAAATGTTTCAAGGCTCGTCATAGCAGAGCGCCCATTGGTCGCCGATATACCAACAGCGTCCTATCCGCGGATCCGTCTTCCAAAGCAGGCTTTTGATGAACTCGATGCCGCCGCGCTTGAACGCGGCCGTCAGTGCCTCGATCTCGTTCTCGTCGATCGTCAACCCACCATCGGCGCAGACAAAATAAGCTGTGCCGATCCAGCGCGCCGCAAATCCACTCACGCCGCGCTCGATACGAAGTGCGGCGCCATGAGAGGCATGACGACCGCCATTCGTTGGCCGGCCTTGGCGCGGTACGCCGAGTGGCAACACCAGGCGCCCTCCGGGTCGCAGCATTTCGATCCAGGGCGCCGCGGGGCGCCCGACAGCGAAATTCACGTAGATCGCATCCATCTCTTGCCGCGGCATGTGATTGCCGTCGGCGATGATGACGCTGACATTGGCCCGATCGGCAAGCGCTGATCGAGCGTGGCCCGCCAGATCGGGATCCATCTCGATGGCATAGACATGACCGGCGGCACCCACCAACTCCGAAAGAATGGCGCTATAATAACCTGTCCCGGCACCAATATGGGCGACGTGATCGCCGATTTGGACATCCAGCTCCGCCAGCAGCCGGGCATGCAGCGACGGGCTGCCATTATTGACGCCCTTGTCGGACTGTAGCGCGAACAGCACATCCTGATAGGCCAGAACCAGCTCGGAGGACAGCAGCGGGCGATATCCGCCACCCAGATTGGCGACCTGCCATGGCGGCGCACTAAGGAATTTTTCGTGCGGCACGACGGCAAAGGCGGCCTCGATCCGCGGGTTTGTCGTTCCGGCGGTTGCCGCCACCTGATGGGCGTAGGCGCGGCGGACCACCGCAAGTTCGTCGGCCGTGAACGTCGCAGTGGTCATGGCTCATCTCCGGACTTCGATCCCTTCCGTTTGCTAACCCGTTTGCGTCCGCGGATCCATATCTGTCGATACATGATCGATCTCGATAAAGGGGGGCAACTTCAGCAGGCGGCATTCGTGACGGAAGTTAATCGCTAATTTGCTTCCATTGCGGAAAACTTCATTGTTACGTCAAATGCTTAATACAGTCAGGACGACAAACGAAGCCGCCACCGCCCGGCGAATCTGACCTGCAAGCAGGCAGCATCTCCCAGAGCCGGCCATAGCCTCGGGCATCAACAGCCTCCCAGAGCGCCAACGATGCAATCAGGCGCGCGGCGCCGTGCCACCCATGGCGTTTACGCTGAAACGCTTCTTGATCCTGTCGACAGCTGTCCCGTCCTGAAGGGGGACCTGGACCAGTCTGTCATAGGTCTCAAAGCCCATCTTCGCGTAATAGCCAAGTCCGCTGACATTGTCGGCGCGGATGGTCGCATTGATGAATTCGAGCTTGAACTCTTCCGCTGCCGCCAGGGTCGCGGGAAAAAGCGCGCTGCCGACGCCTGCGGTCTTCGGGTTGATACGGGCAAAGGTCGCGATGTCGCCGACGCCTTTCGGCGGATCGCCGTATAAGCTCAGCGATTGAAAGCCGACAAGTGTCTGCTTGTGCTCGGCAACATGGCAGGCAAGCGAAAACTCGCCATCGATGAACCAGTCCGCAAACTCGGCGGCCGAAAGCGGGGTCTCGAGCGCTGTCGTTCCGCCGGCCCGGATAATTTCGTTCAGGAGAACGCTCAGTTCCTCCGCGTCGGAGGAGACGGCTTTTCGAATATGCATGTCTTGGCTACCTCGTCGTTAGCCAACAACCTATCGGCGAGATTTTGAGATGACAAGCCTGAGCTAACCATTCAGTCTTCGAACGAAATTGGTCATGGAGGCGACGATAATGGCGGCCGATGCCGCACCGGGGTCGATATGGCCGATCACCCGATCGCCGAGCCGCGACGCCCGCCCCTTGGCCGCCGTCATATCCCTGGTCGCTTCGCAGCCTTGGTGCGCTGCCCGCTCCGCAAGCTCGAAACATTCGGGCAGAGAGGTTCCCGAGGCCCAGGCATCGAGCGCCGCGTTGGCCGCGGGCTTCCAGGCATCGACCATGGTCTTTTCGCCTGGCTCCGCCTTGCCGCGTTCCTGAATGCCCTGCGCCATCGCCGCGAAAACGCGCACGAACTCCTCGTCGCTCAGCTCCGGTCTGTCCTTGACGGCGGCTCCGGCGCGCATGAAGGCCGTCGCATAAAGCGGCCCGGAGGATGCACCGACCGCATTTAGAAATGCCTTTGCCGCCGCGTTGAAGACGGCCGTCGGCGCGGCCTGCGCGGGGTCGAGCCCGCCGACGGCCTTGGTCGCGGCCTCACAGCCGGCATCCATGGCAAGGCCATGATCTCCATCGCCGATGGCGCCATCCAGCTCGCAGAGATGATCACGCTGCGCCGCGATGTCCTCGGCGATCAGGGCAAAGAGGTGCTGCAGGTCTTTCGTCGTGATTGCCATCGTCACCTCGCAAACATGGCGCAATCGCAGGGATGGTCGATCAGCTTCTGAAGCTCGTCGTCGAGATGCATGACGGTGATCGACGCGCCCGCCATTTCCAGCGACGTGCAATAATTGCCGACGAGCGCCGTATGAATGACAAGCCCGGCTTCATCGAGCCGCGCCTTGACCCGCCGCATCATGATGTAGAGCTCCATCATCGGCGTCGAGCCCAGCGAGTTGACGAGCACGGCGACGCGATCGCCCCGCTCTGCCTTCATCTCCCGGAGGATGCGGTCCATCAGTTCGTCGGTCACCGCGTCGGCCGTCTTCAACGGCTCGCGGGCAACACCGGGTTCGCCGTGAATGCCCATGCCGATCTCCATCTCCTCCTCGCCGATCAGGAAGTTCGGCTTCAAAGTCTGCGGCAGCGAACAGGGCGCGAGCGCCACGCCCATCGTATAGGTGCGCGCATTGGCGTGGCGCGCGGCGCGCTCGACCTCGTCGAAAGAATAGAGAAGATCGCAGGCAGCACCGGCGGCCTTGAAGATGAAGACGTTGCCGGCAACGCCGCGCCGCTTCTCCTTCTGATCGGCAGGGGCGGAGGCGACATCGTCGGTGGTCAAGACGGTGCGCACCTCGATCTCGTCGAGCGCCAGCATTTCCGCCGCCATGTCGAAATTCATCACGTCGCCGGCATAATTGCCGTACATGAATAGCACGCCGGTGCCACCGTCGACGGCTTTGGCGCAGGCGATGATCGGATCGGGCGGCGGCGAGGCGAAGACATTGCCGATCGCCGCGGCATCCGCCAGCCCCTTGCCGACATAGCCGAGAAATGTCGGTTCGTGCCCGGATCCGCCGCCGATCACCAGCCCGACCTTGCCCTTGCGTGGCCCGTTTCTGGCAATGATCGCGCGTGGCATGTCGTCCACGGCAAAGAGATGCCGGGGATGAGCTGCGAGGACGCCCTGCAGCATTTCATCGACGGCATCCGCGCCTGCATTGATAAGCTTTTTCGTCTTCACGCCGATCCTCCCAGAACGAGCTCCGACTGCATAGATGCGGCTGGCGCGCGGGACGTCAATCCGCGAGCGGCAAGACCGCAGTGGCGAATGGTGTGAGCCGCACCTCTTTGGCCAATGCGCCGCCGTCAACCCGTCGCTCTTCGCCGGTCAGATTGACCACGTAGATCTTGGCGCCGCCGGCATCCCGCGCCATGAAAGACAGCACCTGGGAGGGCGAAGACGAAACGCATTCCTGCCAGGACGCGCCGGCGAGTGCCGACAAAGTCTGCACCGTATTGAAGAGCGGCCGCCGCCCGCCTCGTTCGGTCGGTTCATCAGGGCCGGCAATCAGGCCGAACGGGCCGGTCAGTGCCGAAAGCGTCAGGCATTCGAGACCGGCATCCAGCACCCGGATCGCGTAGCCGAGCGCAAAGGCCTCGGCGAAACCCCCGTTATGACGCGGGTCGCGATTGGCCATCGGAATGCGCCCGCCGGCCGGATTGTCCATGGTGCGGCTGCCATAAGGGTTCTGTCGCATCGGGATCGTCGACGGGCCGATGCGATAGGGCTTGTCGCCGTAGATCGCGCGGACGGATCGAGTGATGAAGGGCAGCGCTTCCAATGTCTGCATGACGCTGAGATCGTCGGCCGCATGCACGATCGGATTGGTGCAATGGCTGACGAAGTCGATCTCGCCTGATGGTACGCGCTTGCGGTTGAGTTCGGTGAAATAGCTCAGCATGCCGCCACCGATGCGTATGCCCGGGAACGCGGCGCGGGCCGCGGCATAGATCTCTTCGAGGGGAGGGCAGTCCGGCCATTTGCTGCCGGGCGGCGTCGACTGCCGATCGATGGAAGGCGAGATCAGGATCGCATCCGGCCGGAAGTCCGCGCGCTGCATCTGGCGGGCTATCTCGGCCGCCTCGCTTGCTGGTGACGACTTGCAGGCAAGCGCAATCTCCAGCGTCGTGCGGCCGCGATGGGCGGCGGCGATCGCAGCAAATTTCTGCAGCGCTTCGGCGCCATGTCCGGCGTTCGGATCGAAATGGAAGAGCAGTTCGCGAGGCGCGATCTCCGACAGCAGCGACCGCGCCGAGAGCGTTGCATCGGCCTCCTCCTGCGTAACAACCACGCCGATATCGGGCATGCTGCCCGTTTGTGTTCCGAGTTCGAGCCTTATGACACCGCTCGACGCCGCGGCTGAAAGCGCTGCGGAACGGCTGGTGTCCCTGATCACGAGCGACGTCTTCTGCCGAACCGGTTGATTGGCGGGAATTTTGTAAGGCCAGGGCAGGGCAAGCGGCCTGACATAGGTCTTATAGGAGGCATCGGACCAGTTCCTCTGATCCTCCATTTCGAAGGTGTCGCCTTCCATCCGGCATTCCGCCGTCACATCAGGCATGACCTCATGGGAAATGGCGCGCATATCCTTGAACGGCTGCCAGGGCTCGATGACATCGGGAAAGCGTGTCTCGACGATCCGGCCGTCGACATGTTCGACCCTCGCCGCTGAACCGGCCACGCCGACGATCGGGTGCAGGATGCAGAAGCCGCAGCGATTGGTCTCGAAGCCGGTCTCGGAGACGGCTTCGGCCTCGAAATCGAGCCGGTCCGGATATCCCCGGATGCGGACGTCGATGACGAGCTTCGTTCCATCCAGTCCCTCGCAACGCGCCCGATAAGCAATGTCGAAACGGTCGTCACCCTGCTCGATTCGGAGATCGGCGATCTCGGGGCTGTAGGTGCCCCAGTCCCGGTCGCGAACGAGGTAGGAAATCGCCCGCAGCGCCTCGATCCCCTGGTAGCGGATCGTACGGAGGTTGCCGTCGGCGAGATCGGCAGTCAGCTTTCCGGCCGTCAGGCGAACCGGCGGCGTTTCCACAGCATAGGTGCCGTAAAGCTGGAAGGCATCGGCCGTCATCGCAGCATCGCCCCGACATCGATCGTCTGCCCCTTGGAAGCACTGTTATAGGCGGCCTCGACAAGGGCGAAGGTCTTCAGATTGTCGGGCCCCGACGTCGAGTGCTCGGCGCCGCGCTTGAGCTGATCGACCCAATGCTGCTGGATCGCATAGACGCTCTCCTGGACATTGTGCCAGGGCCGAGAGGCCCAGGACAGCAGCTTTGGCGAGACATCCGTTCTCGTGGTGCCCTTGGCGTTGGTGATTTCGAGGCCGTAACCCTGGCTCAGGCGGATCGTGCCTTCGGCGCCGTCGAGTTCGATCAGCGTCTCGGGGAACGGTTCTTTGGAAAGCTTGGTGGCGTAGCTGACGTCGACGACCGAGGTGGCGCCGTTCTCGTGATCAAGCAGAATGGTCGCGACATCCTCGCCTTTGATTTTTGGATTGACCCGCCTGGTGCGGGCGGTGAGCGAGCTGACGTCGCCGAGAATATAGCGGGCGATATCGAGCGTATGGATGCCGAGATCTTCGATGATGAAGCGCTCGCCTTCGGCGAGATAGGGCTGGCCAGAGAAGACGTCGTAGCCCGAGCGGAAGGAAAAGCGGCCCCAGAAGGGCGTGCCGATCGCGCCGGTGTCGAGCGCCGTGCGGACCGCCTGGATCGGCGTCTGCCAGCGAAAATTCTCGTGCACCATCAGGGCGACGCCGGCCTCGCGGCAGGCCTCGACCATCGCCTTCGCATCCGACAGCGTCTTGGCGAAGGGCTTCTGGCAGATGGCCGGCACTTTATTTCGAGCCGCCATTTCCACCAGCGCGCGATGGCTCTGCACGGTGGTGGCGATATCGACGAAATCGAAGCCGCCATCGGCAAACAGGGCCTCGGCATCGCTGTAGCGGCGCGCGATGCCGAACTGGTCGCCGACGATGTCAAGCCGCTCCGGATCGCGGTCGCAGATCGCGACGATCTCAGCACCCTCGACATCGTTCCAGGCATGCATCTGGTTGATCGCAAAGAAGCCGCAGCCGATCAACGCACCTCTCAATTCGGTCATGTCAACCTGCCTTTGCCATCTGCATGAGGGTGACGCGCTGCTGCAGGCGGCGCTGCGCCTGGTCGACGACCACGGCGATGATGATGACGAGGCCCTTGATAACCATTTGCCAGAAGGAGGAAACGCCCATCATGACAAGCCCGTCCGAAAGGATGCCGATGACGAAGGCGCCGATGATCGTGCCGCCGATCGTGCCGCGGCCGCCCGACATCGAGGTGCCGCCGAGAACGGCTGCCGCGATCGCATTGAGCTCGAAGCTTTCGCCGGTGGCCGGATGGGCGGCCATCAGCTCGGAGGAGATGACGACGCCGACGATGGCGGCACAAAGGCCGGAGAACATGTAGACTGAGATTTTCACGACATCGACGCGGATGCCGGACATGCGTGCTGCCCGCTCATTGCCGCCGACGGCGAAGATATGGCGGCCGATCGGCGTCGATCGGGCAACATAGGCGGCCGCGAGCGCCAGCACGATCAGGATCCAGATCGACACCGGCAGGCCGAGAATGCGTCCGGCTCCGAAGAAATCGAAGCCGGTGGTGGCATATTCGGGCCGGCCGACGAGGTTCGGAAAAGTCTGGCCATCCGAAGACAACAGGGCCAGCCCGCGGGCGACATAGAGCGTGCCGAGGGTGGCGATGAACGGCGCGACGTTGAGCTTGGTGATCAGCAATCCGTTGATGAGGCCGATCAGCAGGCCGATCGACAGCGTGATCAGCACGATCTCGAAGAGGTTGAAATAGATGGTGTAGCCGATCGGCAGTTCGACGCCGTAAAGGATCAGCCCGCCGGCGACCATGCCGCACAGCCCGACGATCGAGCCGACCGAGAGATCGATGCCCCCGGTGATGATGACGAAGGTCATGCCCATCGCCAGGAAGGCGTTCAGCGCCACATGTTTCGACATCAGGATCATGTTCGCCGTCGAGGTGAAGTTCGGCGCGAAGATCGCAAAGAAGATGATGACGGCGAAAAGCGCGATGAAGGTCCTGAGCTTCATCAGCGTCAGAAGCGCGGAGCCGTTGGCGCCTTTCGGCGCAAGAGTGGTAGACGTAGCCGCCATCATGACGCGAGTTTCCCTTGATGTCCGTGTCCCTTGGCCGAAGCCGCGATGATCGCTTCCTCCGTCGCCTCGTCCCGGTCGAAGACAGCGACCAGTTGGCCGTTGCTCAACACCGCGATGCGATCGGATAGCGCCATGACCTCTTCGAGGTCGGAGGTCGAAAATAAAATTGCGAGCCCGTTTGCCGCCAGCCGGCGCATGGTGCGGAAGACGTCAGCCTTGGCGCCGACATCGATGCCGCGGCTCGGCTCGTCCATCAGCAAAACCTTTGGGTTGGTCATCAGCGCCTTACCGATGACGACCTTCTGCTGATTGCCGCCGGACATCGAGGTGACCTCGAAATCCGGGTTGGGCGCCTTGATCGAGAGATCGCGGATCGCCTCGCGAATGGCATCCTTCTCGGCGCTACGATCGATATGGAAGAGCCGGGTGAAGCGGGAAAGGCTCGCCAGCGTCAGGTTGGAGGCGATGGAAAGCACCTGCACCAACCCCTCTCGCTGCCGGTCTTCCGGGATGAGCGCAAGGCCGCGGCGGATGCGCCGCGTGGTGTCACGAGCGCGCACTTCCTTGCCGTCGATGAAGATCTTGCCGGTCGAATGCGTGTGGCGCCCGATCACGCATTCGAAAAATTCGCTGCGTCCCGCGCCCATCAGGCCGTAGATGCCGAGGATCTCACCTGCCTTGACCGACAGGGAGACATCGTTGACCGCAAGCCCGCCCGTCGGCCTGGGCAGGCTGATGTTTTCGGCGCGGAAGACTTCTTCGCCAACGGAATGAGTGACCGATTTGGCAAAATCCTTTGCGTCCGAGCCGATCATCGAGCGCACGATCCAGCGCGTATCGATGTCGCGGACCATGGCATGACCGGTGATCTGGCCGTCGCGCAGCACGGTGATGAAGTCGCCGATCCGCATCAGCTCTTCCAGCCGGTGCGAGATATAGACGATGGCCACACCCTGCGCCTTCAGCTCGGCGATCACCTTGAACAGGATCTCGACTTCGGCCGCCGACAGCGCCGAGGTCGGCTCGTCCATGATCAGGATGCGGGCATTCAGAGACATCGCCTTGGCGATCTCGACGAGCTGCTGCTGGCCGATCGGCAGATCCTCGACCATCGTGCCGGCATCGATGCCGGCATCGAGACGCCGCAGAAATTCATTGGCTTTCTCGACCTGCGCCTTGTGATCGATGCCGAGTAGGCCGCGAGTGATCTCGCGCCGGGCAAAAATGTTTTCGGCGACCGACATGTTGGCGAAGAGATTGAGCTCCTGGAAGATCATGCCGATGCCGTTGGCCTGCGCATCGGCCGGACTGTCGAAGGAGACAGGCTTGCCGTCCAGGATGATACGGCCGAGCGTCGGGCGCTCGACGCCGGCGATGATCTTCATCAGCGTCGATTTGCCGGCGCCGTTTTCGCCGACCAGAACATTCACTGCGCCGCGGCGCAGCTCCAGATTGGCGCGCTTGACGGCCACGATGCCCGAATAGACCTTCGACACATCGTCGAGGCGCAGGATGATATCGTCCTCTTGTGCCTCTGCCGCCGTCATGAGCCCACCTTCAGTTCAGAAGGTGTCACGAGCGGAAGCTCGCCGCTTTTCGGCAACGCAAAGGCGCCGATCACCATCACCGTCTTGCCGACCAAGCCGTCGCGCGGGACGGAAGACAGAATGGCCGTATTGGCCTTCTCGTTGAAGGCCTTGCCGAACTGCGCCCATTCGATCTGGTTCTTGAACTCGTTGAAATTGACGAACTCCAGCGTGTCGCGCAGTGCGGTGCCGCGCAGCGCCGGTCCGATCTGCACCTTCGCATCGGCCTTGCCGTCACCATCGGCGTCGACATCGAGTGTTGCCGCGCGCGAGGCCGTATCGGCGGCGACGACCTTGCCGGTAATCTTCACCGCATAGGTCCATGGCGAGCTGCTCTGCTTGCGCGGATTACCGAATTTTTCGCCGGCGGTATCGGGGCTCGTGGCAACGAGCTGCATGACGTCCTTCAGCTCGCCGGCGCGTTTTTCGAAATAGGGCACGACCTCAGGCTGCCAGATCGCCTCGACCTTCGCATTCGGGTCGAAGGCCGTCTTCGCCGCTGCCGCAGCCTTCTCCTCAGCGGTCGGCGTCTTGATGATCTTGCAACCGGGCAGGGCCGCCGCCACGACGGCGGCAAGCAGAGCGCCCTTCATTCTCAACATGCGGGTGAACCTCGACGTCTTGCAAAATGCATTGCGGAGGGCGCAACGCTGCACCCTCCGCAATTGGTGCTGATCAGTTCGTCAGGGCGAAGGTTTCAAGCTTGCCGGAATTGTCGGCGTTGATGAGAACACAATCCATCAACTGCTTCTCTTCTTTCGGGGTCGTCTTGTTTTTGATGTAGGCGTCGGCCTGTTCGACCGCCAGCTGAGCCTGCGCATAGGCGGGCTGCAGCACGGTCGCCTTGATGCCGCCCGACTTGATCGAGTCGCGCACGTCGTTGGAACCGTCGAAGCCGACGACGATCACGTCTTTGCGGCCGGCAGCCTGCAGGGCTGCGATGGCACCCATGGCCATGGTGTCGTTACCGGAGATGACGCCCTTGATATCGGGATTTGCCTGAAGGATGGTTTCCATCTTCGAATAAGCTTCCGTCTGGCTCCAGTTGGCCGACTGTTTGGCGACCGACTTCAGCTCCGGATAGTCGTCGATGACGTCGTGATAACCCTGCGAGCGGATGCCGGCATTGGTGTCGGACTCCTTGCCCACCAGCTCGACGTAATTGCCCTTCTCGCCCATCAGCTTGACGAATTCCTGCGCCCCGAGCTGGGCACCCTGATAGTTGTTCGAAACAATCTGGGCGACTGCAACGCCTGTCGCGTTGATTTCGCGGTCGATCAGGAAGGATGGGATGCCGGCATCCTTGGCCTTCTTGACGGCAGCGACGGAGGCGTCCGCGCCGGCATTGTCGAGGATGATCGCCTTGGCGCCACGCCCGATCGCCGTATCGATCATTTCCGACTGCTTGTTGGCGTCATCGTCATGCGTCATGACGAGAGTTTCGTAGCCGAGTTCCTTCGCCTTGGCTTCGGCGCCGACGGCTTCAGCCTTGAAGAAGGGGTTGTCATGCGCCGGCGTGATGATGGCGATGAGATCGGCTGCGAAAACCGGCATGGCAGTTCCAAGCGCCAGCGCGCCGGCAAAAGCTGCAAGTGTTAGTCTGCGCGTCAGTTTCATTCTTTCCTCCCGTTGTGAATGAAGCCCCGTTTTCCCGGAGCGGTTACTCCGTCTCCCCGGAGCGTTGCCCCGTCTCCGGAGCGGTAGAGGGGGAGGGCTTGCCTCCCCAGCCGGTTCAGGTGATGCGCCGGATGCTTTCGGCGATCTCCTGCGGTTCGAATACTTTCTTCCAGTCGTCGCGCATCAGCGCCGGAATGCCGAACTCGATCGCCTTGTTGCAGGCATCCGAGAACACGCCGTCGACTTCCTTGAAGATGACCGCGCCGAGCACGTTCATATGGCCGAGCAGGAAATCACGGGCGGCTTGTTCAGGCACGCCACGCGCAACGCATTCATCCATCGCTTGGCGCATGACGACGAGTAGCGATGCGCAGACGGTTTCGGAAAGGCCAGGTTCGAGCATGGCGAGCTGATCGACCGTAACCCGGTGTGAGCGCATGACCGGCGCCCAGATGAGCTTGGCGATTTCCTCGCCGAGCGCATAGGCGCTGTCGGGACCCTGCATCAGCGCCGAGACGATGTGCTGCTTGGCGAATAGGCCGCCGAAGTGATCCTTCTTGGCCTGCATATCCGTCTCGTCGTTGAAGATCGGCGGGTGGCAGGGATGGGTGACGAAATAGGTGAGGTCATCACGCTTCGGCAGGTGGCCGGCAAAGGGGGCGGCGGCATCGAGAGCGACCACCATGGTCCCCGAAGCGAGCTTGTCGACGATTCCAGCCGCGACCTTGCCGATCGCCGTATCCGGCACCGCGAGGATGACCACGTCTGCGCCGTCGAGTGCGGCATCAACCGGCACGCAATCGAAGCCGAGATCATTCTTCAGACGCGCTTTGCCCGCATCGCTTACCTCGACATGGCGCACGTCGAAGCGTGAGCCCTTGAGATTTTTGGCAAGCCGATATCCCATTTTGCCGCCGGCGCCGAAGAGAGCAATCTTGGTCATGTTTTCCTCACTATTTCAGTCGCGATAGGATCATACACTGGTATGATGAGTCAATCACTATATCACCAGGAATCTTGTCAGGACCTGTGTTTTTCGGCGTCGAGCCTGTCGATCGCCTGCACGTTGCCGGCCGACGGGCCATCGGGGTCGAATTCGGAAGCAAGCCAGACGTCGACGATCGACTTCGCCAGTTCCGGCCCGATGACCCGCGCCCCCATCGTTATGATCTGGGCGTTGTTCGATTTCACCGCGCGCTCCGCCGAATAGGTGTCGTGGGTGAGGGCGGCGCGAATACCCGGCACCTTGTTTGCGGAAATGCACACGCCGATGCCGGTGCCGCAGAACAGGATGCCGCGCTGATGTTCGCCATCGACGATAGTCTGCGCGAGACGTTGCGAAAGATCGGCATAGAAGCCGGATTGGCTGAGGTCGTGAACTTCGAGGTCTGCCTTGCCGGCCAGATGGGCGGCAATGACATCCAATAGTGGTTTGCCTGCGCTGTCTGCGCCGATTGCGATCTTCATAGCCGTTTCCTTTCGCTCGCCCTCAGGCATGGAAATCACCGTTCGATCGCCGCGCTGACGCGGCGGAGAATGTCGAGGTAGCCGTCGACGGACCAGGCAGAGCGGCCGATGAACAGCCCGTCGATATGCGCCTCTGTGATCAGTTCCTGACAATTTTCAGGATTGACGCTGCCGCCGTAGAGAACCGGTACCGCACGGCCGAGAATGGCCTTGGCCACTTCGGCGATCTTTCCGTGCCGCTCCGACGCGTAGTCGGCACTCGCCGGAATGCCGTTGACGCCGATCGCCCAGACGGGTTCGTAGGCAAGCAGGATCGGAACCATTTCGGCCTCGGTATCGACGCCCCGCAAGGCGGCCTTGACCTGCCGCCGCAAAACCGCATCGGCCCGGCCCTCCTGGCGCTCCTGCAAGGTCTCGCCGATGCAGATCAGCGGCGTCAAGCCATGGCGGATGGCGGCGGAAACCTTGAGGCCGACGGTTTCGTCGGTTTCGCCGAAATGCTCGCGCCGCTCGGAATGGCCGAGTTCGACGATGTCGAGCTGGCAATCCTTCAGCATCAGAGGAGAAATCTCGCCGGTCCAGGCGCCGGCATCCTCCCAGTGCATGTTCTGGGCGCCGACCTTCACCGAAGTCTCGGCCAGCAGACGCTTGACCTCGCGCACTGCCGTAAAGGCGGGAATGACGAAGCGCTGCACGCGGGTATCGCGTTCCGCGTCCGTCGCTGCGAGGCGGTGCGCGAAAGCCAGCGCTTCCTCCACCGTCTTGTTCATCTTGAAACTGGTGCCGACCCAGACGACCATCAGTTCTTCCTTCCCAGACGGATCTGCGCGAAATAGCCGTCCGTTCCGACCTGGCCGCCTTTCAGCGCGATCTGCAGGCCGTTGGTCGGCGGGTAATCGCCATGGGCGAGGCATAGCGGCGAACCCGGCGTCTGGGGCAGCGGCAGTAGCGTCGTCAGCGCGTCGATCCTCAATTGCCGAAGCGCATGGCTCGACGTGTCACCGCCGGCAACGACCGCGCGCGACAGCCCTTCCGTTTCGATCAGCCGGCGCAGGATCGTGCCGAGGCTACTGCCGAGCTGGTGACGGGCGCCCGGCAGCCGGTCGATATCGGCGCCACGGTCCGCCGATGGGCCGAGCGCCGTATAGAGGATGACGCTCTTGCCTTCTTTCAGCTTGCCGACACCCGCCTGCACGGCCGCCTCCACGGCGGCTTCCCCATTGGAAACCAGCGCCAGCGGGTCGAGCGCAATGCTCTCGAAACCGTTCTCGGCAGCCGTGCGGATCTGCCGCTCGGTGGTCGGCGAGACGCTGCCGGAGACGACGGCAAGGCGCTCGACCGGACCGATATCGGGAAATTCGGCGCTGTTCTCGCCGATCGCGCCGGTCTGCCGCCAGGCGCTGAGGAGAGCATATTCCACCCCTGAGGAGCCGGCGACGAAACCTCCCGAGCGGCCGGTGACCCGCAGCATCTGCCGGCCGGCCGCCGCCTGCGTTGCCTCGGAGTCGACATCCAGGAGCAGGATCCCTTCGCCCTTCGACGTTAATTGGTCGATCCGTTGGTCTGCGTCCGCCGCGGTGATCGCGACGAGATCGGCGAGCCGGACGGGGAGGGAGGTCTGCTTCGACAGGTGGAGCGCAAGATCCGCCTCGTCCATCGGCGTAACAGGATGGCGGCTCATGACGGGGTGGCGGTCGATGCGGAAGATGCGGCCCTGATAGGCGGCGAAGAGATTGCCGAAAGCCGTATAGCGCTTCAATTGCGGCGCGCCGACGATAACCGGCACGATGGATTGCCCGAATCGCCTGCGGCCGATTTCGATCGCCTTGCCGATATTACCGATCCCCGGGCTGGAATCGAAGGTCGAGCAGACCTTGTAATGGCAGATCGAAGCACCGAGCGAACTCAGCCAGTCGAAGGCCGGCGCAAGATGTTCCTCCATCCACGCCGGTGTCTCGCTGCGGCTCGTTCCCGCCAAGCCGATCGCGGGGCAGTGTTTGAAGCGGGCGAAGAATTCCGGCGTGGGAAGGTCGAGGAAAAGCACGGTCTCGACACCGTTCGAGGCAAGCGCCTCCATGACGTCGGTCGAGCCGGTAAAATCATCGCCGTAATAGCTGACGAGACGTCCGTCCATATCGGTCACGCGCCCTTGCCGTCGCTGAATTTTGCAATCGAGGCGGCCAATTCAGGATGATCCTTGGCGTAGACCTCCAGCGGAATGTCGGCGACCGCAGCCTGCCAGGCCTGCTGCACGGCGCGAACGCCGGCCGCAGGGCCACCGGGATGGCTGACGATGCCGCCGCCGCAAAGATAGAGGAGGTCGACGGTGCGGCCGGTGCGCTGATAGGTCTCCGGCGCCTGCCCGCCCCACTGGCCGGAGCCGGCGACCGGAAGCGGCCGATCGGCGGCGTCGAACAGCGGCGCGCTGATGGCCTTGAAGGACGAGACGAAGCTGTCGTCCGGCTCCCAATATTTGACCCTGATGCCGTTGATCTGGAACTGGTCGACACCCAAGAGCCGCCAGAACTGCTGGTAGACCTTGAAGTCCAGGCCGGCGCCCGGATCGCGCGTCAGCACGTCCCAGCCGTTGCGATGGGCGTGCAGCACCAGGCTCGAGCGCTTGCGCAGAAAGCTCATGCCGCCGAAGCCGATCGAGTTGATATTGACGACGGCGCAGTTGCCGCCGGCCGCAGCGACGATGTCATGGTTGCGCATCATCTCGTCCGGGTCGGCATGCGAGATGCCGAAGGCATACATCACCTTCTTGCCGGTCTTCTGCTCGTGATCGAGAATGCGCGGCATGATCGCGGCGACACGGTCCTTGAGCGGCGAATAGGCCGGGCTCATCAGTTTCTCGTCGTCCTTGATGAAGTCGACGCCCGATGCGATCAGCTCTCCGACGAGCTCAGCCGTCTCATGCGGTCTCAGACCAAGCGCCGGCTTGACGATCGTGCCGATGATCGGCCGTCCCTCCACGCCGGTGAGGCGGCGGCTGCCCGGAATGCCGAACTGCGGTCCGGGATGGGCGCTTTTGAAGGCGTCCGGCAGCTTCATGTCGACGATGCGGATGCCGGTCATGCCCTTGATCGAATAGACGCCGCCGATCGCGATCGTCATCAGAGCGGAGAGATCGGTGCCGATCGCCTCGAGCGGAAAGCCGATGTCGACATCGGCGCGGTGGAGCAGCGTGCCGTGAGCCGCCTCCGGCCAGGTCGGATGACGCGCATCCTCGAGCGGGCGGATCGCCAGCACCCGAGCGGCGACGCGCGCCTTCAGCTCCTCGGTCTCGCCCGGAACCGGCACGAAGGTCCCGGTCGACTGGTCGCTGGCGATCTTCTCCGCCATCGCCTCGACGCTGCCGGCCGTTTCGATGCGGTAGGTCAGGGTAATCATCATGAAACCGACGGCTGCTCCTCTCGCCAACGCCGATTGCCATGGCGTCAACTCGTGAGCTGGTATAATGAGTATTCCAACTGTTGAAAAGCGGAATCTTCGGCTGCGCGATTTTCGATCGCGAGCTTTGTCCTTGGTCCGGAAAACTGTTAGGAGGAGACATTTTGAGCCAGCGAGATGTTATGACCCAACCCCTCGAACAGATCGTCCGCCGCAAACTCTCCGACGAAGTGTTTGATCGATTGGAGCGATTGATCACCTCGGGCGAGCTTCAGCCCGGCGATGAAATGCCCTCCGAGCGGGTGCTGATGGAGCGCTTCGGGGTCGGCCGGCCGGCGATCCGCGAGGCCATGCAGTCGCTCGCCAACAAGGGCCTTGTCAGCATTTCGCACGGCGAGCGGGCGAAGGTTCTGAGGCTGACGGCAAAGTCGATCTTCCGCCAGGTCGATCTCACCGCCAAGATCATGCTGTCGCAATCGGCGGACTCGCTGGAGCATCTGAAGAGCGCCCGCATCTTCTTCGAGCGCGGCATGGCGCGCGAGGCCGCGCAGCGGGCTTCGGCAACTGATATCGGCGACCTCAGGGAGATTATCGAGCGCCAGCGCCGGTCGCTCGGGCGGCCCGAAGAATTCATCGATGCCGATATGGAGTTCCACACTCGCATCGCCCAGATCTCCGGCAATCCGATCTACGTCGCCGTCAGCGAAGCCATGCTCGCCTGGCTGAAGGAATATCATACCGAGATGCTGATCTGGACCGGCAAGGAAAAGTTCACGCTCGCCGAACACGACGAAATCGTCGACCGCCTTGAAGCCAACGATATCGACGGCTCGGAAACCGCGCTGCTCAAACACCTCGAACGCTCGCGCGCACTTTACGCGAAGTAGGGAGATTTTGTTGAGCGACGGCTTGGGAACAATGATGTGCCGGCGAGGTTGTGGATACGCCAGTCAGGCAAAGATCCCAAGGAGGATATGAGAATGCATATGAAACTCGTAGCAGCTTCGCTTTTCGCAATCGGCATGGCCACATCGGCCTTCGCCCAGTCCAACCCGGCGCCGGCCGGCGCCACGATCGACAAGAATCAGGCCGATCAGGGTGGGGGCGCGGCCAGCGACATGAAGGCCAAGAAGCCGATGGCGACCGATTCCACCACGACCAATTCCACGACCAGCGGCACCATGAAAATGGACAAGACCAAGTGCCCGAACCCGGTCAACAACTCCGCCAAACTCCAGACTCAGGGCGGCACAAGCAATGCGACGCCGATGGACGAAGCCTGCGCAGCCCATAACAACTGATTGGCTTCCCCAGACAAAAACCCCGCTTCGGCGGGGTTCTTGTCTCATCGCTCAGCCCTTCTCGGCGGCATTCCCGACACCGGCTTGACTCATCGAAAGGCGATTGGTATCAATCTGGGTAATCGATAACCCAAAGCGCAGCCCGTGACGACTTCCCTCAACGACATAGCCGCCCGTGCAGGCGTTTCCGTCAAGACCGTGTCAGGCGCCTTGCATGGCGGCTCGGCGCGCATGTCGGAGGACACCCGGCAGCGGATCAAGGAGATTGCCGAGGAACTGGGTTATGTCACCAACTTCGCCGCCCGCAGCATGCGGCAGGGGTGGATGCCGCTCGTCGGCCTTGTTGCCGATGATCTGATCACGTCGCCTTTTGCGACGGAGATCATCAGGGGGCTCGACGGCGCCGTGCGCGCCGCCGACATGGCCGTTTTCGCGATGACGCTCGGCGGCCATCGCAGCGTCGCGTCGATCCTCGACGAGATGCGGCGTTTTCGCCCGCGGGCGATCGCCTATGCCGCCATGTATCACAAGAGCGTCGACCTGCCGCCGGAATTTGCCGATGCGGTCGGGGTCATGATCAACTGCCGCGATGCCAACGACCGCGTGACCTCGCTGGTGCCCGATGAAACGGGGGCGGCGATTGAGATCACCAACTACCTGATCGATGCCGGCCGGCGCAATATCGCCTTCATCAACCTTCCGGGGCTGCTCGCCGGGGACCTGCGTGAACTTGGTTTCCGGCAGACGCTCGATCATGCCGGCATCGACGGAGCCGGCGCCATCGTCCTGCCTGCGGTCAGCAAGGCGATCTACAGCGACCGGGCACACAGCCTCGTAGGCACGCATGTGCATGCGCTGATGAACGGCCCGCAGCGTCCCGATGCCATCCTCTGCGGCAATGACCGCGTGGCGATGGAGGTCTATGCCGCGCTGCGCCGGACGGGTGCTGCCATTCCCGACGACGTCGCCGTTGCGAGTTTCGACAACCAGGTCGAGATCGCCTCGCGTCTCGACCCGCCGCTGACCACCATGGCGCTGCCCCATCGCGCTATGGGCCGTCAGGCTGCGCACATCCTGCTTGCCGAAGACCGGGCTCCGGTCGGGGTGCAGAAACTGCCGTTCCAGTTGGTGGAGCGGGCATCCGTATAAATTGAGAAAGTCCCATTCAATTGAGGAGGAATTCTAATGGGTAAACGTTTACTTTTGTCTCTGGTCCTGTCCTCGGCACTATCAGCCTCGTGGGCGCAGGCAGCCGAGAAAACCGCAATCCAGGTCATGCATCAGGGCGATCCCGGTTTTGTCGCCGCCTACGGCAAGGTCGCCGAACGGTTCGAGGCCGCCAATCCCGATGTCGACATACAGTTCATCTATGCGCCGCACGATGCCTATAACGAGAAGTTCAGCGCGGCCGTCATGGCCAAGCAACTGCCCGACGTCATGGAACTCGATGCGCCGTTTCTCGCCAATTACGTCTGGTCGGGCTATCTTCAGCCGATCAAGCCGCTGATCGACAAGGACCTCCTCGACGACATGACGGAGTCCAACATCGCCCAGGGCACATACCCGATCGACAAGGACCTCTACGCAATCGGCCTGACCGACTCGTCGGTGGTTCTTTACGGCAACAAGAAATATCTCGAAGCGATCGGCGCCCGCATCCCGAAATCCGTCGACGATGCCTGGACCCGGGTGGAATTCGAAACCTATCTCGAAAAGCTTTCCAAGCTCGACGGCGTGAAGTGGCCGATCGATACCTTCCGCGGCTACGGCATCAAGACCGAATGGATCACCTATGCCTATGGCCCGATCCTGCAATCGGCCGGCTGCGACCTGATCGACCGCAAGGCCTGGAAATCCGAGGGCACACTCGATAGCGATGCCTGCGTCGATGCTCTCGCCATGATGCAGAAATGGGTCAAGAACGGCTGGGTCGTGCCGCAGTCGGCCGGAACCAACCAGTTCTTTGCCGAAGGCAATCCGGCCGCGCTGGCGCTCGGCGGACACTGGGTCTATGCCGAGGCTGCCGCGACCATGAAGGACAACATCGTCGTGCTGCCGCTTCCAAAATTCGGCGCTAAAGGCGCGAGCCCGAATGGCACCTGGATCTGGGCGATCACCAAGACGTCGAAACATCCCGATATCGCCGCCAAGTTCATCAGCTTCCTGCTGAAGGACAAGGAGTTCCGGACCTTCGCCGCAAGCCAGTCGGGCTATCCCGGCTTGAAGAGCTTCGCTGCCGAATCTCCGCTCTATGCCGCCGGCGGCCCGATGGCGATCGCCTTCGAGCAGGCATCGAAGACGGCCGTCGCCCGCCCGCCACATCCTGCCTATCCCACAATCACCTCGGCCTTCATGCAGGCCGTCGACCAGGCGTTCAATGGCGGCGATCCCAAGGAGGCGCTGACGTCAGCCGCCAAGAAAATCGATCAGGATATCGAGGACAATGACGGCTATCCGCCATTTGGCGACGGGCAATAAGCGTGATCGCTGCCGATAGGTCGAAGCCCTGCGATGTCTCCGGCAGACATCGCAGGGCGGGACCGGCATCTAAAGCGCGTCGCGATCTTTCAGATTCGCGCCTCGCGCGCTTTAGCTCTTTATTTTCTCGCATGTCGTTTGCGGCAAAAGCGCTTCGCGCTTTGCCCGGGAAAACCACCGCCCATTTTTGCGCGACATGCTTTAGGCTTGGAAAGGAGGAACTGCATGGTCATGCAACAATCGACATCGTCGACATCCGTCCGAAAGGCTCCGGCGCGCCGGCATGACAAAGGACGGCTGATGCAGGAAGCCGCCATGCTCGCGCCGGCCATGATCCTGTTGACCCTCTTTCTGATCCTGCCGTTTCTCTTGTCCTTCTGGACGGCGATGACCAACCAGCCTCTGGTGCCGCGGCCGACGCCCGTCCGGTTCGTCTGGTTCAACAATTTTATCCGCATTTTCCAGGACGATCTTTTCTGGACCGCCCTTTGGAACGTCGCGCGCTTCACCTTCTGGATCATTCCAGCGCAGTGCGGCCTCGCTTTCGCGACGGCGCTGCTGCTTCATCAAAAGCTGCCGTTCCGCAATCTGCTGCGCGGCATGTTCTTCCTGCCGGCGATCACCTCGATGGTCGTGGTCTGCGTCATCTGGGGCACCCTGTTCCAGTATCCCACGGGACCGTTCAACCAGATCCTCGGCTTTCTCTCCGGCGGGACGATCCAACCGATCGATTGGCTCGGCGATCCGCAATGGGCGATGTTCTCGCTCGTCCTGCTCTCGGCCTGGCAGGCCTACGGCTTCCAGATGATCGTCTATCTCGCCGGCCTTCAGGGCATTCCGGACGAACTCTACGATGCCGCCAAGATCGACGGTGCGAACGCCTTTCGGCGCTTCTGGCATGTGACCATGCCCGGCCTGCGGCCGACCCATGTCTTCGTTCTGGTGATCACCACCATCCAGGCCTTTAAACTCTATACCCAGGTGGCCATCCTCACGCAGGGCGGGCCGAAGAGCAGCACCGAAACGGTGGTGCACTACATGGTCCGTTCCGGCTTCGAAGAGCAGAAGATGGGCTACGCCTCTGCCGTTTCGGTCATCTTGTTCGTGATCGTTCTCATCATCGCGCTGATCCAGCGCCAGCTCCTGAGGCGCTTCGATGTCTGATCTCGCTCTCTCGATCCCGCAGGTCCGCACGGCGCGGCTCCGTTCCCCCGCAACGGTTCTTCGCATCATTCAGACGATATGCATTTTCATCATCGCATTGGTGATCGTGTCTCCATTGCTGCTGCTGGTCGTGGCAAGCCTCAAGGATGACCGGTTCCGGATTCTGGCCGATATGGGCAGCTTCCGCGCCTTCTGGGTTTCGAACCCCACGCTTTCCAACTATGCCGAGGTCGGCCACCTCTCAGGCGAACTTGCCTTCGGACGCTACCTCATCAACTCGCTGATCATCTTGGTCACGACGGTCTGTTGCGGCCTAATTGTGAATTCGATGGCCGCGTTTGTACTGGCCTGGGGATCGTTCAAGGGCCGCGCCGTCATCCTGTCGATCGTGATTGCACTCTATGTGATCCCGCAGGAAAGCATCATCATGCCGTTGGTGATCATGGTCTCGCGGGCGGGAATGTCCGATACCTTCGCAGTGCAGATCGTGCCCTGGGTCGCCAGCCCCCTCTATATCTTTCTGCTCTACCAGTTCTTCGCGCAATTGCCGAAGGAATTGCTGGAGGCAGCCGAGATCGACGGCGCGTCCTTTTTCCGGGCCTATCGCTCCATCTTCCTGCCGCTCAGTCTGCCCGCGCTCGCCACCGTGTCGATCCTCATGGGTATCGAGACCTGGAACCAGTATCTCTGGCCGATCCTGGTCACGCAGACGGATTATGCCCGGCCGATCTCCGTCGCCATCGCCACTTTCTTCGGGCAGGACAGCATCTACTGGGATCGTGCCATGGCAGCCTCCGTTTTGATGATGATCCCGATCCTGGGGCTCTACCTCGCATTCCAGCGGTGGTTCGTGAGTTCCTTTATCGGCTCTGCCGTGAAAGGTTGAATTGATGACAAGCCAAGCGATTTCTCCGTCCGATAAAGGGGCGCTGGAGACGATCAGCGCTGTCCTGCCAGAGGGGTCCACGATCCATGCCTGGATCAAGGCGGCACATGGGGCCGCCCCGGGAAAGCTGACGGCACATGTCGATGGGAACCCGGCCGGTGCTGTCGAAACAGCAAATCCTGACGAATTCGAGTTTCGGCTGCTGACGCTGGAAAGCGGCGGAGAGGCGGCCTTCTCCTATGATCCCGCGACGACCGAGGTCTCGGTCCTCTATGCCTTCCTTCAGCCGCGCGTTCTTGAAGAAGGCGTCCGGCTGCTGCATGCCAGCCCTGCCAATGCCACACCCGAGGTCCCCGGCAGCTATCACTTCCGCCCGCCTTTCGGCTGGATGAACGATCCCAACGGGTTTGGAAGATACGGTGGCAAGCTGCACCTCTTCTACCAGCACTATCCCCATAGCCTTCGGTGGAACAACATGCATTGGGGTCATGCGGTCTCGGAGGACTATCTTCGCTGGACGCATCTCCCGATCCTTCTTTTCCCTTCGGATGAACTCACTGCGCGGGCCGACGGGCGGGGCGGGGCATTTTCCGGCTCCGCGATCGCTCTTCCCGGCGATGAAGCCGGCCTTCGCATTTTCTTCACCGAGCATATGAAGGATCGGGAACCGGAGGAACAGGTTCAGTTCACCGCCACCAGCCGCGATCTCGTCAATGTCGAGCCGGCGAGCCTGATCCTGCCGGCGCGTCCCGCCGGGCTCGGCCTGACGACCGACTTCCGCGACCCTTACGTCTTCTTGGGCCCCGACGGCAAATGGAAGATGTTGCTCGGCACGCGCGACCGCGAGGGCGGCGTCATCCTGCTCTACCAAACCGATGATCCGGCTGCGGCGACGGGATGGAGCTTTCTCGGCATGCTTCACCGCGAGAACCGCTTCGGGATGACGGCGGCGGAGTGCCCCTGCATGGTGCCCCTCGATGGTCCCGCCAACGACCCGACGACGCGCTGGGCCCTGATTTTCGGTCTGCTCACCAGCCGCGACCCGGCAACCGGCCGGCGCAACATGACGCTTGCGACCGTCGGCCGTTTCGATGGCCAAAGGTTCTGGATGGAATTCGAACAGGAACTGGACTTCGGCACCGACGCCTACGCGTTCCAGGCATTCGTCGACGACGCCGGCCCGATCGGCATCGCATGGCTTGCGAACTGGACGGATATATCAAGAGAGATCGACATGCCGACGGCAATGACCCTGCCGCGCCGGCTGGCATTGCAAAGTGGGGCGCTGATCACGCCGCCGGTGTCAGGTGTCGAAAGCTTGCGGCAGCGTCGACTGGATGCCGAAGGTCTTCTGGATGGCCGGACCGTCGATCTCGCCAACGGCTCCGTCGAAATCCTGCTCACTCTCCGGCAAGCCGGCAACGCGTTCCGCCTCGATCTCGAACATCCCGAGGCGACGGTCGCGGTTCAGCTGAATGAGGCCGGGCTGAGCATTCCCTTCGCGGTGGCGAGTGCCAAGCCATCACCCCGCTATATCGCCGCCGGCGCACGCCCGTCGACCATCCGGATATTCCTCGATGCAGGCTCGATCGAGGTCTTCGCCGACGATGGCCGCTGGACGGGAACCAAGCGGCTGCCCGGCTACAAGGGGGTAAGTGCTGCGCGTCTGATCGCACCCGAGGGAAATGTACTTGCCGCCGAAATCTGGCAGCTCAGTCTTTGATCTCTGGAGGAAACGACGTGGCATCGGTTACGGTCGACGAGGCCCGCAAGCATTATGGTGCCGTTCCGGTGATCCACGGCGTCTCCGTCGATATCGATGTCTCAACCGACAGATTGGGGCCGAGCGCGCCGAGGAAACTCGCGGCATGGAAAATGGCAGCCGGTGGCTTTGCGCCGGTATCGCGGATGTCACCCGACAGGATACGCTGGACCGCTTCGCAGATGATCGGCGCCGTGACGGCATAGATGTCCTGTCCCTGGGCGAGAGCGCGCCGATGCAAGTCGCCTTGCGTGACGATCACCTCAACGGCGAAGCGCTGCGCCGAACGTCCGGTTTCATCGATGGCCTGGGGCGGGGGCGTCGATGGATCCCGAACATCCCGCAGGGCAATCGTGCTGAGAAACGTATGCAGCTCGTTGGTCCGGACGTGGCGGACGATCAGCGGTACTTCCGAAAACGGAAGCTCGATGAATGTCTGCCGGCCGAATGGGGCCGGCAAGACGGATACCTTCTCGGCCGGCGGCTGGTGCACGGGCCTAAGCTCGCCACCGCTGACCGCCAGGCGCTTTGCTGTGTTCTTTTCCCCGGTCACGCGCGTGCCTTTGGTCGGCAGCCAGCTATCGAGCGCAACCCGGATTTCGATGGTGTCGGCGTGCTGCCATTCGTCCATCAGGGCTGCCACCAGCAGGTCGGCCAGTCCGCCGTAAAATCCCATGGCCGGGATGACGACTACGCCGGCTTTCCGGGCCGCAGCCTCATGCCGGTCGAACGTCGCCTGTACGCTCGGCTGTTCGGCCGTGACGTCGAGATAATGGATGCCGGCCCGCAACGCGGCACGCACGGCTGCGTCGGCCGTGTCCATGAACGGGCCGGCGCAGTTGATGACCGCCGCCGCTCCGGTGAGCGCACGGTCCAGCGCTGCATCATCCTCTATCGCTACTTCGCGGCATTCGATGCCGCGCTCCGCAAAGCCCGCCTCCGCCAATCGTTCGGCACTCCGTCCGATCGCGATCGGTTTCAGCCCGCGCCGCAGCAGTTCGGCGACGACAAAACGGCCGGTATGGCCATTCGCGCCAAGGACCGCCACGGCCTCGGATGGTGTTCTGGTGATGTCGGCTTGTTGGGTCGTGGTCATTGCTCTCTCCATCGCTACAGACCTGTCTGTACTCAATAAAACATACAGGTCTGTAGCGCGTCAATCCACTTTCTGCTAGGGTGACTGAATTGGAGATACGCGAATGACGAAAAGCACAGTGAACGCACCCGCCCCAGCCGTGAACGACGTGCGGGACAGAATTCTCGAGACGGCATCGGAACTCTTTTACCGGCGCGGCGTGCGTGCCGTCGGCGTCGATCTGGTGGTTGAAAAATCCGGTGTCGCCAAAACCAGCCTTTACCGCCATTTCGGCACGAAGGACGATTTGGTCGCGGCCTTCCTGAAGCGCGAAGACCTGGACTTCTGGAGCACCTGGGACCAGGTAACCGAACAGCACCCGGATGACGCTTTGGCTGAACTCGACGCCCATTTCGAATGGATCGGCGAACGGGTCGGCCGGGACAATTACCGGGGCTGCCCGCAGATCAACACGGCGGCCGAGTTTCCGGAGGCCGGCCACCCCGCCCGCAAAGTCGCCGAAGCCCACATGCATGAAATGCGGCGCCGCCTGAAGACCATCGCCGGGAGACTGGCGGTCGCGGCACCCGACCGGCTTGCTGGGCAACTCGCGGTGCTGATCAACGGCGCCTTTGTCAGCATGCAGGTTTTCGAACCCGGCGAGGCGACCGGTTTGCTTCGCGATGCGGCACACGCCCTGATCGCCGCCAGCCGCGGCTGAGTCCCCGGAGGCAGACTTCTCAGAGTTGGGAAATGGATCAATAGGAACTGGCCACGCATCGGGATCGAGAGTTCCCGACATTCGTCGACTGGCGGCTCAGCCAAAATTTGTACCGCAACATCTCCTGTCGGCGCTTTTGCGAACACAAGGGCTTTCGCAACAACAGGCCGCCAGTTCGTATCCCTTCAAGCCGATCAATTGCACAGCCGGTCAGTCATCGTTATCCTCGAAAGGCGGTCGGCCTGCCGATAGCGGGTCAGGACTTCTTTCTTTCCTGACCTGCACCTCGCGCCGTTTCCACTCCTGATGGCGAACGATCGGAAGACTTAACATGGACGCTTCATCACACGAACGAGCAGCGACGATCATGTACGAGCGATATATTGCCTGCTTGAATGCCCGCGCCTGGAAAGGGCTGGGCGAATTCGTGGCGGACGATGTGGTTCACAACGGCCGCCTGCTCGGGGTGGATGGCTACCGAGCAATGCTGGAAGAGAACTGCCGCGAAATTCCCGACCTCTATTTCCACGTCGATTTCGTCGTAGCGAATGAAAGCCATGTTGCGTCCCGGATTCGATTCGACTGCGCGCCGATCAACGAATTTCTTGGCGTGCCTGTCCATGGCAAGCGCGTCGTCTTCCATGAGCACGCCTTTTACGCTCTGAGGAAGGGCAAGATTGCCGAGGTTTTCTCCGTAATCGACAAAACAGCAATTGAAGCGCAGGCGAGGCTCTGAGATAGCTAGAACTTTCCCGGATGCAGTGGCCTGGAGATGGGCATCGGCATTGCTGTTCAGTCAACCTGCTCCACCGATAGCGTTCCAACAGGGAGCGGCTTGATCAAAGACTTTGCAGAAACGGTCGCATCGAGCCAATCGGCGCATGCGTCGCGATCGAGGATGACAATCTGCCGGTCGTGGTAAGGTGCGATGTGCGGCCCCGGCTCCGTAGTCAGCATGCTAAAGGCCTGCCGCCGCCGCAGCATCAGGTCTGCAACATGTACGCACTCGATCGCTCGCTAAGGCGGTAAAAGTCGTTGCATCGAACGGGAATCCAAGGATGCGAACTCCGGTGCAAATCAACCGGTGCACCTGACCCTATCGCGACATCGTCGATTTGCTGTTCAGCCAAAATTTGTACCGCAACATCTCCTGTCGGCGCCTTTGCGAACAAAAGGGCTTTCGCAACAACAGGCCGCCGGTTCGAGTCCTTTCAAGGCGAAGAGCTTCACGTTTTTCCGTGGCGGCTTGAATCTGAGGCAATCCCCGTTGGGCCAATCTGACTTCTTGCCGAGTTAGGCAGATCGAAAATTTCGGACTGCTGCTATACAAGAAACGTCTGTAGAGCTCCCCGCATCATACCGCCGGTGAAGTCTCCGACGAAGCCTGTTTCGGTCCACCAATAGGTTCTGGAGAAGTGCGATGTACGAAACTCAGACGCTGCTCCACACACGGATCGATGCCGCTGTGACTGGGGCCGAAGTCATTCGCCACGTGGACCTTACCGGGCGGGTTGCGTTGGTAACCGGCGGTTCTTCCGGCCTCGGTCTCGAGTCTGTCCGAGCGTTTGCATCATCGGGCGCCCAAGTATGCGTTCCGGCTATTGACCCCGTCGCTGCCAGAGCCGCTTTGAGGGGCATTAAAGGAGTAGATGTCTGGCCCATTGACCTGTCGAACCTCGGCTCTATCAAAGTTTTCGCGAACGCGTTCCTTGAGCGTCGTCGCAGCCTTGATCTCCTGGTCCTTAACGCGGGCGTCATTGCGCAGCCGCTGTCGCGCGACCAGCACGGCCGTGAGCGCCACTTCTCGGTCAATTACCTCGGACACTTTCACCTGACGGCGTTGCTTTGGCCGGCTTTGCTTGCGGCAGGGAAATCCAGGGTCGTCATCCTTTCATCGCGCGCTCACCAGCTGTGCGAGGTCGATTTCGACGATCTCGATTTCGTGCGACGACCGTACGACAAGTGGATGGCTTATGCTCAATCGAAAACCGCTAACGCGCTCTTCGCAGTCGCGCTCGACCAGCGCGGCCGCGGTCATGGGGTCCGCGCCTTCTCCGCACACCCGGGAATGATTGTCACCCCAGGAATTCGCCATCTGACGAGGGCCGAGTTCGATGCAGTTGGCGCTCTGGCCCAGGATGGGACGCCGGTAATCGATCCGGCAAACGACAAGAAGACCGCCGAACAAGGAGCGGCAACGACAGTGTGGTGCGCAACTGCTCCCGCGCTCGAGGCCACAGGGGGCGTCTACTGTGAAAACTGCGATGTTGCGTCCGTGGAGCCCGAAGAGAGGTTCGGAGTGCGCCCGTATGCCATCGACCCAGAGAGAGCCGAGCGGTTGTGGCGCATTAGCGCGTCGCGCACTGGATTAGACATCGGTACTTGAGCCACAATGGCTGACGCCGTAAAGTACTTTCCGCATAAAAGAATAGCCGCAAAGGAAGGTATTGAATGCAAGGGCAGGCTGACCTGACGGCAATCGCTACCATAGAGCTGGCAACAATATTTGGGTCCTTCTTCCTCTATCCTGCGCGTCATCTTCTACTCAAAGGCGATGAACCTGTCACCATCGGTTCGCGAGCGCTCGAAATCCTTATCGCATTGACGGAACGCGCGGGCGAGCTCGTAACGAAGGACGAACTGATATCGCGGGCCTGGCCTGGAGCCACAGTCGAAGAGTCAAATCTCAGAGCGCAGATTGCCTTGCTCCGAAAAGTGCTCGGTGACGATCATGCCGCTGCGCGATACATCGCCGCCGTGCCTTCACGAGGCTATCGCTTCATCGCTCCTCTTTCACGTGCTCAAGGTGACACCGCGACAACCGTAACGGCTGCACCGAACAATCTGCCAAGACTGCTGACGCAGCCCATCGGGCGGGAACAGGCGATCAGGGTTGTCGAAGGGCGCTTCCAACGGTTCCGTCTTGTAACCATAGTAGGACCAGGTGGGATAGGAAAGACCACCGTAGGCCTCAGCGTGGCAGAGCGCCTGGCATCATCGTACGAGCACGGCTTGTGTTTTCTGGACTTGGCACCGATTTCGAACCCCCAAGCACTGCCCTTCATGCTGGCTTCGCAGCTCCGTCTGAACGACACGTCCCATGATCCCACCATGCATCTGGGCGCGCACCTTCGTGATAAGCGTATGCTGCTCGTGTTCGACAGCTGCGAACTGGTCCTCGACGGCGCGGCCCGGCTTGCAGAAACGTTGCTCCGTGAAGCACCGGAGATCGGTATCGTTGCCACCAGTCGCGAGGCGTTGCGGGTCGAGGGGGAGAGTGTCTACAGGCTTCCATCTCTGGATATGCCACCTCCGGCGGCTGGTCTCACCGCCGCCGACGCATTGGAGTTTCCGGCTATCCGCTTGTTCGTCGAGCGGGCGATCTCCTTTCAGGGCTGTCGATCGATCCGGCAACAACCACAGGCTTGGCCACGGCCTCGCACACCCGCGCCATCAGCGCTTCGACATCGCCGCCGAAGCGATAGGCGAGCAGATCGAGACCGCTGACACCGTTGATCGCCGTCAAATGCCGGGCACTTTCCACAATTGTCTCGATCGTCCCTTCGAGCTTGCTTGGATGACCGACAATCTTGCCGGGGAACGGATAGTACCCGATGTTTCGGCCAGCAATAACTGGGAGAACGACATGCGGTCGAGTGCCACCCATCAAAATGTCGACGCCAAGGTCGACCGCGGCCTGCGCGGATCGTCGCTCGCTCTCCTCGTCGAGGCTGACCACTTCGAGATAGAGCGTGGCACCCGCCGCCTTGATTGCCGAAGCAAGGCCCAAGAGTTTATCGAATGGCAGGCCAATATCCTTGAACCCCACATGTCTGATGCCGGCGGCAAGCACATCCTGGAGGCGCTCGGCCGCGTCGGCAACGGTGCGGTCCTGGTTGGTCAACATAAATATGAAGTCGGGAGAAGTCTGGGGCATCGAAAGCGCTCCTAGATTGCGTTGAGAAGCAGCGCCTGATCGAAGGCGTAGCGAAGTGAGGAATGGTCGGCCGTACCTTGGCCCGCGATGTCGAATGCGGTGCCGTGATCGACGCTGGTACGGATGAAGGGCAGGCCGATGGTGACATTGACGCCGTTGTCAATGCCGAGATACTTGACCGGAATGAGGCCCTGATCGTGATATTGCGCAACGACGATGTCGAACTCGCCTTTGCGGGCTCGCATGAAAATTGTGTCTCCGGGCCACGGACCGGATGCGTTTATTCCGCGCTCCTGAGCTCGGCTGATGGCTGGCGCGATAATGTCGAGATCCTCCCGACCGAACATGCCGTTTTCCCCGGCATGGGGGTTGAGGCCGGCGACGGCAACGCGGGGAGAAGTAATGCCATAGGCCTTGCTTGCCCTGTGCGCCAATTCGATCGTTCTAAGGACGGAATCCTGCGTCACGAGGTTGATGGCATCACGCAACGAGACGTGGATCGTAACCAGGATCACACGCAATTCGTCGTTTGCCAGCATCATCGCAAACTGGTCGGTCCCTGACCGTTCTGCAAGAATTTCGGTATGCCCGGGATAATTGAGCCCGCCCATCTTCATTGCTTCCTTGTTAATCGGCGCGGTAACGATTGCCCCGATGTTACCTGCCAGCGCTTCGTCGACCGCTCTCACGACATAGTCGTAGCTGGCACGGCCAGCGCGAGCGTCCACCTGGCCGATCGGCAAATCGTCCGGTAGGTTGGAAACGTTGAGAACGGGTATGAGTTTTGTATCTGAGACAGCGTCATTGACTGACGCGATGGGCTGCACCTGGAGAGCAAGGTCAAGGGCTCGGATAGCACGTTCCATCACCTTGGCGTCACCAATCACCACCGCTTGCTCAGGCAGTCCGTCCGCGAAAACGCGAGCGACGATTTCAGGGCCGATCCCGCAGGGATCGCCCATTGTTATTCCAATTGGCTTCTTCATTTCTTATCTCCAAGCCAAAGGCCCCGAAGCAACTCGGCTGATTTCAGCAGAACATTCGACGAACCGAAGCCGCCTGCCTTTGTGATGATGTGAATAGGATGCGATCCGGTCGTGCGGCCGATCGGAATTCCGGGCTCGATCTCGCCCAGAAGATCCAGCGAACCAATCTCAAGTTCTCTCAACACGGATTCGGCAGTGTCGCCGCCTGTCAAGAAGAGCCCGGTCACGGGATGAAGGTCCATAATCGCGCGCACTGCCTGGCCAAGAGCCATCGCGACGGACCTAGGCTGAGCCGACGTTCCACCCTCAGATGTGGTTAGAATGACATCTCCGCTGGATACAGATTGGCTGTATTGCGCAAGGGCGCTTTGGGCCGCGAGAACGGGAGAGCGAGATGCCTCTTCGGCGTTGACCGTGATCTGCTGGACATTGCCAGTGCCTATCAGCCTTGAGCATTGCTCACGGTTCAGCGGATTGATACTGCCGATGACGAAGAGGTTCAGCGGTGCCGGGGCGGTCGACAGTGCGATGTCATCAGCCCAACCGACATAGTCTGCCAACGCGGTCGCCAGTCCCGGAGACCCGCACCAAAGGATGGACTTCGGATCCGCCGCCGATTTCACCAGCAGGGCCAGATCTTCCTGAATTGCCGCATCGGCTATCAGCAATTTCCGACCATCCGCGATAAGTTCGCCGGACTTCAATGCTCGGATTTCGGCAAGCCCGAGAAAACGCACTTCCGCGTCTGGGATACCTCGAAACAGAGGGCGAAGATGCGAGTCGGTTATGGGGTGAAGCGGGTCCTTTGCGAATTCTGTGTTCTCCACCGGCATCCCACGAAGAAGCTGACGCCCTCCTTCAGTGGTCCTCCCACCTCCCGGGAAAGCCGGAGCGACAATTGCAACAGCCCGACCGGAGGCCGCGAGCGCAGCCATTATTTCAGCTCCGAGGTGGCCCCGAATGGTGGAATCGACGGTATTGTAAAGAATATCTGCGGACATCAGGCTTTTTGCCACCTGGGTCGCCCGATCGACGGCGTCCTCAACGGATGCTGCGCGGCTTACCTTATTCACCGAGACAATCGCGACATTTTCCGGAGGCGATCCCCGATGATCCGTAAAGACAACGCATCTGTGCCCCATGCTCACGAATGGCGCGGCGCCATCCGTTGCACTAGTCAGATCATCGGCTAGAATTCCTACCTTCAACATCGCTGTCTCGTCGGCTTTTTTGTGACGACGAGGATGTTAGCGCTATTGCTTCTGACGAAAAAACGATGAATTCTGACAGAAATCCGTAACTTCAAGTCACAGATATGGCCGCACGATTCCCTTCATTATCCGCACTGAGAGTCTTCGAATCCGCTGCACGTCATTTGAATTTCGGGCGCGCCGGTGATGAATTGTTTGTGACGCACAGCGCCGTCAGCAAGCAGATCCGTGTGCTTGAGGAAGATCTGGGAGTGGCCCTTTTCGAACGAAGAAACAGGGCCGTTTTCCTCACGGAGGGGGGGAGACGCCTGCTTGTTACGATGAGTGAGGTGCTCCGCCAGATCGGCGATTGTTGCGACGAAATAAGAGGTGGCGGCTCGGCACCGTTGGTGGTCTCGTGCGAACCGACATTCACGCAGCGCTGGCTGATCCCTCGCCTCCCGCAATTCAATGCACTTCATCCGGATGTCGAGGTTCATGTATTGGCCGCTGGCGGTCCGGTGAGCTTTGACAGGAGCCATATCGATTTGGCATTGCGGAGAAGCGATTTTTCCTGGCCTCCGGAAATCTTTATGGAAACGGTGGTCGAAGAGCGGGTCGGCCCCGTATGTGCGCCCCGCCTGTTGGTTCCCGGCAGCGATGATATTCTCTCCTTGCCTCGCATTCATTCGGCTACGCGTCGAGATGCATGGTCGCGGTACATCGCGGATAACCAGATTGGAGATTCAAATTCCCCCGGCAACCAGGTCTTCGAACATTTCTATCTAAGTATCGAGGCGGCAATCGCTGGCTTAGGTGCTGCAATCGGTCCAGAGCCGTTGGTAGCCGATGCTGTAGAAAGTGGGCAATTGGTGGCGCCGCGGGGATTCTCCGGCAACGGATACAGCTACATCCTTTTGAGCCGCCTCCCGTTCGAAGGCGATGCTAGGAAACGAAACTTCCTCTCCTGGCTTCGACGGCAGTTTGGTCCCTGAAGCGCGCAGTCTGCTCAACACCTGAGGCTGCTCCGCTACGTGAGATAGTGGGGCGAGATGAGCGACATGGTGGAGATCGCAGCCGAAAGGGCCGCAGCGGACAACGCGACAACGTGCTTTGATACCAATCGCTCAGACCAAGTTCAGATGCTGGGGCCTAGTATGTTTGCTCTGGCTTCGATGATATGGTCGTACATGTTTCGCTCAGCCTCTCTGCTGTCGCGGTCTTTGATTGCATCAAGAATCGCCTGATGGCTGACGATATAGGTCGCCATGCGCTCAGATGTCAGCGATTGCTCTTTCATTTTCCCCCAGAGGTTTCCCGCCCGTACTGCGTGAATGCCTTCATAGAGCGAGGCAAGAAGACCGTTACGAGCGGCTTGGACGATGATGCGATGAAAAACGGCGTCCCATTTCTCGAATTCAACCAGTGTTTCCGACGTGCTGCCTCGTGCGATTGATTTCTGCATTTCTTCGACTTCCTGCCTCGTCGCCCGTAGCGCTGCCAAGGCAGCAATCTTGGGTTCAATGATCAGCCGAGCCTCAAACACTTCCGCCGGATAGGTGCGCAATGTGTCTCCCTCATTGGTTGCCGGCCGGCGAAGGGCGCTGGAGCTTACGCCGCTGCCGGCGATAAAGGTGCCTCTGCCAACGTGCCTGATAAGGCGGCCTTCCTTCTCCAACGAACTGAGCATCCTTCTGAGGGCGGTACGCGGCAGCCCGAGTTTCAGCGCCAAGTCACGCTCGGGAGGCAGGCGATCGCCTGGTTCCAGACCTTCCGCCTCAATGAAGTCCTTCAACACCACGCTCATGTGACCTCCACGAGAAATATTTTGTGAAACCAATTTGATCTATATTGACACCAATGGCAAGACCAATCTTATATTGATCATCGAACCAACGCCGATTGGTAGCGAATGGTGCCGAGTTCAGGAGCTGTGCGCCTGCTCGACGGGACTATGCGGCAGCATGCATAAATCGGCGACAAAATTTCAAACGAGAAGCTGCATAGATAAGGGAGCTAGACCGATGGCCGTTATGACAGAGGCTGCTACATCAGGCGACGCAGCGCTTTCTGTGCGTGCCCTGACAGTCGACTTGCCGAAAGGCATGGAGCGGGCTCATGCCGTCGAAAACGTCTCGTTCGACCTCAAGCGTGGTCAGATCCTTTGCATTATCGGTGAGTCTGGGTCGGGCAAGTCGGTAACGGCAAACACGATCATGGGGCTCTTGCCCAAGATAATTCCAGTCTCGTCGGGCGCGATCAATCTCGATGGAACGACCATCGTCGGCGCGCCGGCAAAAAAGCTGCGCCAGCTGCGTGGCCGTGTCGTGTCCATGATTTTTCAGGATCCGCTTTCGGCGCTTAACCCGCTGATGACGGTCGGCGAACAGGTTACCGAAGTGATGGCGGCCCATGGAGTGGGTACGAAAGCCTCGCGTCGTTACCGCGCTCTCGAGTTGCTAACCGAAGTCGGCCTCCCCGACCCAGAACTCATGTACCACCAGTACCCGTTCCGGCTTTCTGGCGGACAGCGCCAGCGGGTCATGATCGCGATGGCGCTGGCCCTCGAGCCGACCGTTCTGATCGCAGACGAACCAACGACAGCGCTCGACGTAACCACCCAAGCGCAAATCCTGAAGCTCATCCGTGACATTCAGCGGCGCAAGGATATGAGCGTCATGTTTATCACCCACGACTTCGGCGTCGTGGCCGAAATTGCCGACAGCGTGGTGGTGATGGAGAAAGGGCGGATCGTCGAGCAGGGGAGCGCCGATCAGGTTCTCAAATCCCCCAGCCATCCCTATACCCAGCGCCTGATCGCGGCTGTTCCGCGCCTCACCGGCGAAGACAGAAAGCTCCATGCGCAGACAAGCGACGAGACCATCCTGACGGTCCGTGGACTGTGCAAGACCTACCGCAGCGGCAGCGCCCTGTTCGGCAGCCAGCGTGTCGTGCCTGCGGTGCAGGACGCGTCATTCACGTTGGCTGCAGGCTGCACCCTCGGCATTGTCGGCGAAAGCGGCTCGGGAAAATCGTCATTGGGACGGCTCCTGATCAAGCTTCAGGATAGCGACAGCGGTCAGATCCTGTTTGAGGGTAAGGATATCGTCAAGCTCTCGGAATCCGAGTTTCGGCCGATGCGCCCTCGAATTCAGATGATCTTTCAGGATCCCTTTGCCTCGCTCAATCCGCGTTCCACAATCGGTCAGATACTGACCGTCGGGCCCGTCGCACATGGTATGCCTTACGCACAGGCGCGCGAAGAGGCTCGGGCTTTGCTTTCCCACGTCGGTCTCGATGCCGGCGCCTTCGGCCGTTACCCGCACGAATTCTCGGGCGGGCAGCGCCAGCGCATCGGCATTGCTCGGGCTCTGATGTTCAAGCCCAAGCTGCTCATTGCAGACGAGGCAGTCTCCGCGCTCGACGTGTCGATCCAGGCCCAGATTCTCAAGCTGCTTGACCAAATCCAGCGCGAAACGGGCATATCAATGATCTTCATCACCCACGATCTTCGTGTCGCCAGTCAGATCTGTGACGAAATTGCGGTGATGCAGAAAGGCCGGGTCGTCGAGCGCGGCCCGCCGTCTCAGATCTTCCTGAAACCCCAATCGGATTACACGCGTGAACTTGTGGCTGCAATTCCGGGAGAAAGCCGAAGAGACAATTGAGAAAGTTCAATTACCTCCTGGCAGTAACTTCCTAATGAGCAAAAGAGAGGGAATAAAATGACAAAAGATTCTACGACCAAAACGGACTATTCTCGGCGCGACGCACTGCGCTTGATGGCAGCAAGCGGGATTGCTTGCTTTGTTGCTCCAAATCTGATTGGCAAGCCTGACTTTGCCCTGGCTGCCGACAAGAAACCTGCGGGTCGCGTGGTGGTCGGGCTTTCACAGGAACCGACCGTCTTCAATCCGCTGATGCCTCATATCGAAACGGACGATGCGGTACACTTCTCGCTCTTCGACGCCCTCTTTCGCATGGATCCCGGCGGCGTACTCCAGCCCAATCTTGCGGCAGAAGTGCCCACGCAAAAGAACGGCGGCATCTCCGAGGATGGCCTGAACTGGCGCGTCCGCCTGCGTGACGATGTTCGCTGGCATGACGGCCAGGCCTTTACGGCTGAGGATGTGAAGTTCACCCTTGAACTGATCACCAATCCGAAATTCCGCGCGTGGCGTACGGGCGGCCATTCACTGGTGCGTGACCTCACGGTGGTCTCGCCAACTGAAATCACCTGGCGCATGGAGCAGGTTTTCGCGCCTTACCTGTCGTTTCTCACCGAAACCTTTATCGTGCCGAAGCACCTTCTCGAGAAGGAAGCTGATCCGAACGCAGCAGCCTTCAATCAGGCACCCGTTGGTACCGGTGCTTTCAAGTGGAGCCAGCGTGTCGCCGGCGACCATCTCGAACTGGCGGCGAACCCGGATTATTTTGGGGACGGCCCGTATCTCGAACAGGTCATATTCAAATACATTCCTGACCAGACGGTGCTTTACACCCAGTTCAAGAGTGGTGACATCGACCTCACAGACCAGGCGTACATTACGCCCGACCACTACGACGAAGCCAGCAAATTGCCCGGCCGTGTGGTCAGCTTGGTGCCCGGTGCCTCCGTCGAGTCGCTCTATCTCAATCTCGAGCGGCCGCAGTTCAAGGAACTAGCGGTGCGCCAGGCACTCTATGCCGCCATTGACAGAAAGGCGATCATCGACGCGCTCTATTTCGGCGTGGTCACAACCACAGAAACCTTCATGCCGAAGGAGTCGTACTATTTCAATCCGAACCTTCCGGCGCAGGAATTCAATCTTGACGCCGCACGCAAGCTCCTCGACGACGCCGGCTGGGTACCGGGGGCGGATGGTATCCGTGAGAAGAATGGAGTGAAGCTGGCGTTCAACAACTCGACGACATCTGGCAACAATCTCCGCGAGCAGGTGCAGCAGTTCCTACAGCAGACATTCGCGGATATTGGCGTCCAGATGACCATCTCGAATTTGCCGGCCGCTGTCATGTTTGGCGAATTCTGGCTTAAGTCACAGTTCGACACGGCGATCTCGGGTGTCACCCATCTGATTGCCGCAGACCCAGACGCCACCAACCGCCTTGCCAGCAGCGCGATTGCCGCGAAGGGTGGAAAGGGATCGAACGTCGGCCAGTATTCCAATCCGGAAGTGGATGCGCTGCTCAAGAAGGGTGCCCAGACCTTCGATCCGGAAGCACGTCGTGAAATCTACTACCGTATCCAGGAAATTGTGCGTCAGGACCTTCCCTTCCTTCCGCTGTTTGCCGCCACCTATGTGGTTGGCACGAAGGAAGGCCTTGAAGGTTGGATACCGAATACGAACACGCGCACGGCATCATGGCATGCTGCCGGCTGGCACTGGAAGAGCTGAGTTAACCTAACGTCGCCGCCGCTGCGCGTCGCGGCGGCGGCCTCTATTGGCGCTATCACAGGGAGAGCTCAATGCGTAGCTTCCTACTTAACCGGTTCGCTCAGAGCCTAGTACTGCTCCTGATCGTTTCCGTCATTGGCTTCGTGGTTCTCAACCTGATTCCCGGCGGCCCCCTAGCGCAATTTGGGCTGGATGCGAGCATGACCCAGGATGACTTGAACCGACTGGCGGAGCAGTTGGGCCTAAACCGTCCCCTGTGGATTCAGTATCTGGATTGGGCTTGGCGCCTTTTGAAAGGGGACTGGGGCCATTCCTTCCGCGATGGCGTCCCAGTTCTCCAGGTGATTGGACGACACTTCATGGCAACGCTGTTGCTGATGGGATCGTCCACCGTTATCGCGATCGCCATCGGAACGTGGATCGGTGTTCGTGGCGCCATAAGGCGTTATTCGATTTTCGACTACATGGCGACAGTCGGTGCGATGGTGGCCCTTTCGATCCCGACTTTCTGGTTCGGCCTGATCGGCATTTACGTCTTTTCGCTGAGACTTGGCTGGCTGCCAGCCGGCAACATGTACACGATCGGCGACGAGTCCGTTTTTAACTATATCCACCATCTCATTCTGCCCAGCGTCGTGCTCGCGCTAGTGCATGTGGCCATCTGGAGTCGCTACATGCGGTCCGCTACTCTCGACGTTATCAATCAGGAATTCATCAAAACGGCCCGCGCCAAGGGCCTGAGCGAGCGCCGCATCCTGATGAAACATGTTGTCGGCAATGCCCTCCTGCCGATGATCACGCTCCTTGGGATGCAGCTTCCCAGTGTCCTGACGGGTGCTTTGGTCACCGAGACGGTGTTTACCTGGCCGGGCATGGGGCGCCTGTTCCTCGACAGCCTCGGCTACAGTGACTACCCGGTGGTTATGGGATTGCTCATGTTCTCGGCGATCCTTGTCGTGGTGAGCAACCTTGCCGCCGACATCGTTGTCGCCATCATTGATCCCCGTATCCGTCTGAGTTAAGCGCCATGAACGCTCATCAGGAGTCAGCCATCATGACTGCCATTGCCGCAAATTCGCCCCGGGAGCGCTGGTGGAACAGCCGAGCTGCGCACCGTTTCATGAAGCACCATCTGGCCCTCATCGGCATAGTGATGATCGCTCTCCTGACGCTGGCATGCGTTTTGGGACCCCATCTATTGCCATACGATTCGCTCTATATCGATCTGCGCGCACGCTTCGCTCCGCCGCTGAGCGGCCAGCATTATCTGGGCACCGACCCGCTGGGACGAGACCTGGCCGCCCGGTTGTTCATGGCGGGCCGGATTTCGCTCCTGGTGGGTTTCTCGGCGATGCTGTTGTCGACGCTGATCGGAACCCTTGTCGGCGTGGTGGCGGGATATAGGGGTGGCTTGGTCGGCACGGTGCTTATGCGTGCCGTGGATGGCTTCCTTTCCTTCCCGTCCATCTTCCTCGTGCTTGCCCTTGCGGCTGCGCTGAAGCCAAGCCCGATCATGATTACCGTCGTCATCGCTGCCACAAGCTGGATGGAGGTTGCCCGCATTGTCGAGGCCGAGGTTCGATCCCTGCGCGAGCGGGAATTCGTGCTGGCCGGCCGCATGCTGGGACTGAGCGCAACACATATTATGTTCCGCGAGATCCTTCCCAATGCCGTCGGTCCGATCATCGTTGCTTCAACCCTGACTGTTGCCCGGGCGATCCTGATGGAGGCCTACATCAGCTTCCTCGGCTATGGAATCCAGCCGCCGCTGCCCAGCTGGGGTAATATGCTCAACGGCGCGCAGCAATATCTGGGTACCGCACCGTGGCTGGCGATCATTCCCGGCGCCGCCATAACGATCGCTGTAACCAGCTTCAATTTCATCGGCGACGGGCTGCGCGATGCGCTCGATGTTCGCGGTGATCAGAGCTGAGAAAAAACACCATGTCGCGCGCCACCAAAAGAGACCGCTGACCTGCACGCCAAGTCGGCGGAACAGAGGGCGTCATCGCCGCCGCCAAGCGTCGGAATGTTCTGTGTTCACGACGACTGATTATTGAGCTTTATCGTTCCTGTCGGAGATGACTGGAGCACGATTCCAGAGGAATAGAGACTATGCCGGTCCAGGTTCAGAAAGTAAGTGATAGCGCCTCTTTTCCAACCCAGGTCGACGTCGTCGTCATCGGGGCGGGGATCGTGGGTACCTGCACGGCCTATGAGCTCGCCCGCAAAGGGGTATCCGTTGCTCTGCTCGAAAAAGGCATCGTCGGTGGCGAGCAGTCGAGCCGGAACTGGGGATGGGTCCGCCAGCAGAACCGGGACCTCTTTGAACTTGCGCTTGCCATGTTCAGTCTGCGGCGCTGGGAAGAACTGAGCACCGAGATCGGTCGCGATCTTGGCTTTCGTCGAAGCGGGATACTTTACTGTACGAAGAGCGAGTCGGATGTCGCCCGTTGGGAAAAGTGGGGGCAGGCTGCACGCGTTCAAGGATTTCATAGCCAGATACTCAGTGCGTCCGAGGCCAATGAGCGGGCTTCGGGCGGCACATCGTCCTGGGTCGGCGGCGTTTGGTCTCCGACGGATGGGAGAGCTGAGCCCAGCCTTGCTGTGCCTGCCATCGCCGACGCCGCGAAGGAAAACGGCGTGTCGCTCCACCAAAACTGCGCAGTTCGGGGCCTCGACATTGCCAACGGCCGGGTGACAGGCGTGTGGACAGAGCGAGGACTTGTGAAAGCCAGCACCGTTGTTTGCGCTGGCGGAGCATGGGCTTCCCGGTTTTCACATCGATATGGCATCGAGCTGCCGGTCGCAAACATCTCCGGGACCGCAATTAAGACAACTCCCGCGCCCGAGGTCATTCAAGCAGGATGCCTCTCGGCTTCAAACTTCGTGTTGCGGCGTCGTACAGACGGCGCCTACACGATTGCCGTACCGGGACGTGGTACGCTCGACATCACTCCGCGGGGGATGCGACACGCAATCAAATTCTACCAGATGTACCGCAGCAAGGTCGGCAAGAAGCTCAAGTACCGCCTCAAGAGCAGCTTCTGGAGTGGCCCAGATGCCATTGGCCGTTGGGAAAACGATGAGATCTCGCCCTTCGAAAAGCACCGCATTCTGGATCCGGCGCCCGACATGGACCTTGTCAAACTCGCTTTGAAGAACCTTGAACGCGAGTACCCGGCGCTCAAAGGGATTAGGGTCGAGCGCGCGTGGGGAGGGCTCATCGATACCTCTCCGGACCTCGTTCCGGTTATTTCGAAAGTGGAACAGCTACCTGGTTACGTGATTGCCGCCGGCTTCAGCGGACATGGGTTTGCTATCGGACCGGGCGCTGGCCGACTGGCGAGCGAGATCGTCATGAACGAGACCCCGATGACAGACATCTCACCCTACAGGTTGAGTCGGTTCCTCGACGGTTCGCAGATCAGGCGTCCCGAAATGATGTAGCTGTCGAGGTCGGCTGCAATCCAAGCCGACATTGCGTCGACATATGAATCGGACAGAACTGGATTCAAGATCCTCGTCAATCGGACGAAAATGCGCCTCTGGGAGCCACTAATAAGGAGTCAAACCGTGGTCCTCGAACGCTACACCGTTCCTCGCCTTATCCGGGACCTTGCATTCATAGACCGGGAAAAGTACCTGAAATGGTACGAGGAAAGCGTCGAGAACCCCGACAAATTCTGGGGCAAACACGGCAAACGGATCGACTGGTTCAAGCACTATACCAAGGTCAAGAACACGTCCTTTACCGGCAAGGTCTCGATCAAGTGGTTCGAGGACGGCCAGACCAACGTCTCCTACAATTGCATCGACCGCCATCTGAAGACCAATGGCGACCAGGTGGCG
>NZ_WUFT01000021.1 GCF_010668805.1 Rhizobium phaseoli
TGGCATGAAGCTGCACATCGTCTACGATCCCAAGGCTGATTGCCCGCGTGTCCTCGACATTACCGACGCCAATGTCAACGACGCCCAGATCGGCCGCACCATCGCCATCGAAGCCGGCGCCACCTACGTGTTCGACAAGGGCTATTGCCATTATGGCTGGTGGACGGCGATCGCCAAAGCTGACGCCATCTTCGTCACCCGGCCCAAGACCTCCATGGTGCTGGCCGTGCGCGCCACCCGGACGCTCGAAGCGCCCAAGGGCGATGGCTTCCTGATCCTGGAAGACTGCGAAGTCAGCCTTGCCAGTAAGGGCGATTCCAAGCTGCCGGTGCCGCTGCGCCGGCTGGTCCTCAAGCGCGACCAAGGCGACACGATCACGCTGCTGACCAACGATCTCGACCGTTCCGCCGTCGAGATCGGCCAGCTCTACAAGGACCGCTGGCAGATCGAACTCCTCTTCCGCTGGATCAAGCAGCACCTCAAGATCCGCAGGTTCCTCGGCTACAACGACAACGCCATCCGATTGCAGATCTTCGCCGCCATGATCGCTTATGCGCTGCTGCGCATCGCCACCCGCGCCAATGCCATCACCATTCCCATCCTGCGCTTCACCGACCTCGTCATCCAATGCCTGTTCCAGCGTAAGAGCATCGCAGCCATCGACAAGCCGCCCCCCGTCAATCTGAGCCGACCAAAACCAAAAATATCACCAGACCAGATGGTCTTCTCTTATGCCTAAATTTCCCCGGACAGCCCTGCGTTTACGGAGGTCCGAAGGACGGGTCGAGACGAGTGGCTCGACCCCGGTCGGTTAGGGTGAGGGGCTTTCATCGGCACGAGTCAAACGGCCGAAAATAAACCCGCTGGAGCCGCTGATTGCCGACCACCCTTCATGCCCGCCGGCGCAGGACGAGCAGCAGCATCGGGGTTCCCACAAGAGCCGAGATCAATCCAGCTGGGATCTGATAGGGAAAAGCGATCATGCGCCCCGTCCAGTCGGCGATGACGAGAAGGGCCGCGCCAATGAGGGCAGCGGCGAGGAGCTGGGCGGCGGGCCGGCGAAGACCGAGCCCGTGGGCAAGGTGCGGCGCCATCAAGCCGACGAAGCTCAAGGGGCCGACAATGAGCGTCGCCGCCGCCGTCATGATCGCCGCGAGCCCGAACAGCACCGCGCGTGCGGGAGCGATCCTGAGGCCGAGTTCGCTTGCCGTCTCGGTTCCGAGTTGCAGCAGGGCAAGCCAGCGGCTGGCGAGAAAGGCGGCGGCCAGGCAGCCGAGCGCAATGAGAAGAGCGCTTGCCGCCACCGCATTGTCGACGAAATAGGTCGAGCCCGCCATCCAGCGGATGAGCGCCACACCGCGCGGATCGCCGCTTGCGGCAAGGACGCCGATCCCGGCGTCGAGGATCGCGCCGAGGGCGATTCCCGCCAGCAGCACACGGTTCGGGCCGAAGCCGGAACGCGCGCTCAACAGGAAGATCAGGGTCAGCACAACAAGGGCGCCGCCGCCGGCAAAGGCAAGCTGGATCGTCAGGCCGGGTGCCGCAAAGGCGAACATGGCGGCCGCAACGCCGAGCGTTGCCCCCGCCGATACGCCGAGCACCTCGGGGCTTGCCATTTCGTTTCCGGTCAGCCGCTGCAGAATTAGGCCCGTCACGCCGAGCACGGTGCCGGCGCCGAATGCGGCGGCGACCCGTGGCAGCCGAAGCGGAAGAATATCGTCCCATGAGGCGGCCGGCAGCCAGGCCCAGGCTCCATCGGGCGAGCGGCCGAAGAAGATCGCGGCAATTGCTAGGACGATGACGCCGGCGAGCAGAGCAGCAAAGGATACGGTTCTGTTGTTGATTGCATGCTGTGGTGACGCCACGCCGGGCAGCGCGCGCGAGCCCGTGGCGAGGCGTGGCAGAAGCGCGATCAGGATCGGGCCGCCGAGCAGTGCCGTCACTGCCCCCGTCGGCACGAAGTCGCCTGGAGCAACAAGCTTGATCGCCTGATCCGTCAGGAGCAGAAGGCCGGCGCCGGCAATGGGTGACCAGATCAACTGGCTGAGGATGCGCCTGGCGCCTGCGAGCCGCACGATCTGCGGCGCGACCAGCCCGATGAAGCCGATGACGCCGACGGCGCTGGTGACGAGGGCGCTGAGCGCGATGGCAATCGCCAGCATCACACTCCGCGCCCATTTGATCGGCAGGCCGAGGCTTGTTGCGCCGGCATCGCCCAACTGGCTCAGTGCCAGCGGTCTTGTGGCGAGAAGGGCAAGTGCCGCCAGCAGCGCGACTTTCGGCAGCAGCGACGTCGGGATCGCCCAGCTCTGCTGCGACAGCGATCCGGCGCCCCAGATGAAGATCCCTGAGAGATATTGGTCGTTCATCAGCACCAGGACGGCCGCCGCCGCTCCGCACCAGAGGCCGACGATCATGCCTGACAGGATGAGAGAAAAAGGCGAAAACCCGTGCCGGGCGCTGATCGAAAAGATGGCGAAGGCGGCAGCGGCACTTCCGGCAAGCGCGACCGCGTCCCGGCCCCATCCCGTCAATGAGGGAACAGCGAGCATGACGGACACCAGCGCCAGATTGGCGCCGGTGGAAATGCCGAGCGTCGTCGGCGAAGCCAGCGGATTGCGCAGCACCTGCTGCAGGATCATGCCGGAGAGAGCGAGTGCGGCGCCGGCAATCAGCGCCGTCGCCATGCGCGGCAGCGTCGAATAGAGGAGGAGAAGGCGCTCGGCATCATAACCGCCGGACGCCGCCTCGAGATGCGGCAGTGCCGCCCAGATCTCTCGCACGGCAAGGCCAAGTCCTGAAAAGAGCAGCAGCGCCGCAAGTGCGGGCGCCCCGAAACGAGAAAGATCAGCCTTCATCACGCCGCCTTTTCCAGGACATCGACGACGAGCGTCGAAAACCGCAGCGCCTCCTGGACCATTCCGAACATCAGAACGCCTGGTATGACCGAGATCCGCTGCCGCTTGACGAAGGGAAGGCTGGTCCAGAGCGGGCTTTCGGAAAGTTGCGTCAGGATGTCGGATGGAAGCAGCGGCGACACGACAATCAGGTGCGCCTGTTCGTCGAGTTCGGCGAGCTGTTCCAGGCCGATCGTTTGAAATCCCCAGTAACTGGCGTCACCCTTCCAGGCATTCTCAAGGCCGATGCGCCTCATGGCGCCGCTGAAAAGCCCAGGGCCGCCATAGATGCGCGCATGCCTGTTGTCGATGAAGTTGATGACGGCAACCGGCGGCACAGCCAGGCTTCTTGTCCGCCCCCGCAACCGATCAAAAGTGGCATCGGCATGGGACAGAAATGCCTTTGCTTCCTCTGCCCGTCCGATCATCGTGCTGAGCCGTAGCGTTTCGGCGTAGGAACGGTCGAGCGCCTCGTTGTGCTCGGCGTAGATGGTGAACCTCTCGACAGGCGCGATCCGCGACAGTTTTTCGTCCAGTGCCGCCAGGAAAGCGGTGCTGAGAATCAGTGACGGCTGGATGCTGGTGAGGACCTCGAGATTGAGCTCCGACGTGGTGCCGAGATCGACGACGCCTGCCGGCATCGTCGGCACGACCACCCATTCCGCCCAGTTTCTCAAGGAAACGACGGCGCGTGGCGTCTGGCCGAGCGCAAGCATCGTCGACGCCAGTCCGTAGTCGAGCGAAACGACCCCGTCGTCCCCGGCGCGCACGGTTGCGGGTGCGCCGGTCATCGCCAGCGCGCCAAGCAGAAAGTCTCGTCGTCTCAAAGCGTCGTCGCACCTGCCTGTACGCCGGCGAGTGGCTTGACCATGAACAGGCACGGGTGATCTTCGTGCCATAGTTTTGCAAAGACCTCCGCGCGCACGAAGCCGTTCCGGTCATAGAAGCGCCGCGTCGCCTCGAATTGCGGCTCCTCGCGGTCGCGCGGGGCGAGCGTCTTGACCGTCAGCAGCCGGGCACCCGCCTCATGGCTGAAACGTTCGGCTTCGTCGATGAGCCGACGTCCGGCGCCGCGACCGTGATGTTCGGGTCGTGTCGCGATCAGTGCGATTTCGACGGCATCAGGCAGGTGCGGCTTCAGGGCCATCAACGCGGTCACGACATCGGCCTCGATATAGCCGAACACCGGCAGGTCTTCGATCGCCTGGGCACTCGCCTCGATGACCTCCGGTTCTGAAAACCAATCGGGCAAAGCCCCCATGATCGATCGGCAGAGCTCCGCCTTGCCCGTCAGGATCTCAACTGTCCTTCCCATTTTTTCTCGCTTTCACTCCGTCGATTTAAACTTGACTCATGTTATCAGCTTAAAATAGACACTGCAATCAAATCGTGCACTTCCGCTCAAAAAAGGAGCGCCAAGACCGAGCCGACCAGCAACGACAGAGCCTGATTTTCCATTTGTAAAAAGGGTGCAGGACAATGCGAGCATCGCATCGTGATGTGAACGGAAATGCCGTGGTCAACGCTATGATCGAGAACAAGGACAAGCTCCTTAAAACGATTGAAAGCGTTGTCAAATCAAGGTCATATTCAGAGGATATCTTCCAGGATGGGGTGATTAAAGCCTACGGGGTCAAAACCGACGGCATTCGTTGCCCGATCGGTTATGCCTTTCGGATGGTCTACAATCTTGCACTCGACGAGAGCCGCCGCCGCCGTCAGCAGATGAACAACTATAGGTCGATAGACCAGGTTCAGGAGATCACGGCTCCCATCCCCACCGTGCTCGACCAGCTTGTCGCTGCCGAGACCCTGCGCGATGTGCTTGCCTCGCTCGAGGCGCTGCCGAAGCGCACCAACGATGCCTTCATTCGCCACCGCCTCAACGGCGTGCCGCAGAAGGATATTGCCGCCGAACTCGGCGTCTCAAGGACCCTCGTCAACTTCATGATCAAGGCGGCGGAGGAGCATTGCCATCTGGCGATGGCCGAACCCCTCCTTCGCCCCGATCATGCGCACCGGCAGGTTGTTAGCGTCTCGCCGCGTGCAGCGCCTGCTGCAAATCGTTCCACAGCAATTCCGGCTCTTCCAGTCCAACGGCGAAACGAACCGTCTGCTCGCTCACGCCGAACCGGATGAAAGAGGTCATCCGGTCTGGGATTTGCAGCGCCACCTTGGCGGGGACCACCAGCGTTTCGGGTCCCCCCCAGCTGACGCCGAGGCGGATGTCGCGAAGGCTATTCACAAAACGCGCGACATCGATATCGGGATTGAGGTCGAAGGCAAACAGTCCGGCATAACCCGTCAGCGTTGCCCGGCCGGGATGATCCTGAAAGGCCGGGTGACGGACGCGCGCGATTGCCTGATGCTGTTTTAGCCGATCGGCCAGCAGAAGCCCGCTGCGTTCATGCTCCTTGAGCCGCACACGCAGGGTGCGCATGCCGCGCAGCAGCAGCCAGGCCTCGAACGGAGCAAGCTTGGCCCCGACATAGGGATATGAGGTCGAGTTGATCCTGGCGATGGCCTCCTTCGAGCCGACCACGACACCGGCGACCGTATCGCTGTGGCCGCCGAGATATTTCGAGGCGGCGTGAATGACGATATCGACGCCGTGCTGGATCGGCTTCTGAAACAGCGGCGTTGCCCAGGAATTGTCGATGATGGTGGTAACGCCCGCCTCCTTCGCCATGGCCGACAGCGCCGCAATGTCCTGCAGCTCGAAGACGAAGGATGTCGGGTTTTCGAGGTAGAGCAGCTTGGCGCCGGAGAGCGCCTTGCGGACCTCGTCATGGTCGGCCGGGTCGACGAAGTCCACCCCGACGCCGAGCCGACCGAGCAGTTTGACCAGAAGGCGGTAGACATCATTATAGAGATGGCGGACCGCAACGACCCGGTCACCGGCCTCTACGAGGCTCAGAATTGTCGAGGTAATGGCGGCCGTTCCGCTCGAGAAGGCGCGCCCATCCTCCGCGCCCTCGAGGCGGGCGACCAGGAGTTCGAATTCGCGGACGGTCGGATTGTCGCCGCGCGAATAGATGTAGTTGCGCGTACGGCCTGCGAAAACATCCTCCATCGCCTCGTAACTGTCATAGGTGAAGAGCGATGTCTGGAAGATCGGCGGCGACACGGCGTTGAATGCTGCCGGATCGACGGGAGTGAAGAGATCGTCGGCGACCGCATGGGCGCCAAGGTCGTGCGGATTGATCGACTGGTTCATGGTCATCCTCTCATGGACAAAAGCTGGGATAGGGACGGATGGAGGTCGGATGGCCGGCCGTGCGCTGCCGGAGTGCACTGAGCGACCTCAGCAGGCAGACGGCCGACAGCAGGCCGGTCAAGGTGGAGGCCAGGAACATGGCGGCGAGCAGGCCCGAAAAACCGAAGAAGTGCGGCAGGAGCGCAAGCAGCGGTAGGAGCAGATAGCCGTTTTGCGCCAGGCCGATGGCAATCGCCACTTTCGCTCTGCCTTGCGCCTGGAAGAGGATCAGCACCGTCTGCCGCAGGCCGAACAGCAGGAGGGGAAGATGGGTGGCGATGATCGCCTGGCCCGCGATCGCAATCACTGCCGCATCGTCCGTGAAGAACGAGGCAAGCTCTTGCGAGAAGGCCAGCGCGATCAGCCCGTAGGCGCCGCTCACCGCACTCGTGGCCGCTGTCAGGATGCGGGTTGCCGACAGCACCCTGGCCATATCGCCGCCGCCCCAGGCAAAACTTAAAATGGACTGGGCCCCAAGTGAGATGCCGATGACGGGAAGTGTTCCGACAGCCAGCAGCCGCAAGGCAATCCCGATGCCGGCAATGCCCGCTTCTCCGTGATAGGCGCCGGCAAGCGACACCATGATCGCAATCGTCCCTGCCGTCGTCAGGCTGGTCAGCGTCGTCGGCGCGCCAATTGTAAGGACGGGCCTGAGATAGCGGATATCTGCCAACCGCCAGTCAAGCGTCAGCCGGACTATTCCAAGCCGCTTGGCGTGGTAAGTGCCATAGATGGAAAGCGCGACGAGCTGAGACAGAATGGTGGCGATTGCCACGCCCTGCAGGCCGAGGCCAAAGCCGAAAATCATGATCGGGTCGAGGATCATGTTCAAGGCAAAGCAGGCGATCAGCGTCCACATGCTGAAACGGGCATTGCCCTCGGCGATCGCCAGAAAATCCAGAATGATCTGCGCCATCGTCAGCGGTATCGAGATCGCGATGATGAGCAGGTAATGCTGCGCAAGCGGCTCGATCGCGGGCGTGGCGCCGAACAGCAGCAGATCCGGAAACAAGACGAGTGTGAGCGCGCTTGCCGCGCCGAAAGCGACGCCGGCAGCAAGGCTGATCGAAGCAATGACGCCGGCCCGCGAGCGGTTGCCGGCGCCGAGCATCCGCCCGACCTCGGTTGCGACGCCGACGCCGATGCCTTCGCCAAAGGCGGCGATCAGCATGAGGATCGGCAGGACGATCATGATCGCGGCGATCTGGTCTTCGCCAATCATGCCGACGAAGACCATGTTGATGGTGTGATGCGCGGCATTAATCGACAGGCCGAACATGGCAGGCAGCCCGAGCCGCAACAGCAGCCTGAGAAGATGGGGGCTGGCAAGATCCTCAGGGGCGAGGCGCCGTTTGCGGAGGCTGCTCATCTCGCTCATGATGCGGGTACCCAGAGATGGTCGCCGAAGAAACGCTCGCGGGTCAGCATGACGAGCAGCGCCCGCTTGTGCGGAAAATTGAAATGCTTGACCTTGGCAAAACCCGAGCGATCGAGGTTGCGGATCTGCTGTTCGTGACTGGCGCGTGGCTCGCCGACGATGCGCTTCGTGCGCGGATCATCGAGAAAGATGAAATGCATCAGCGAGGGAAGCCATGCGCTGATCCATTTCTTGCCGCGGTAATCGGGCTCGCCGATCGCCACATGCCAGCCGCGATCATAGTCGTCGGCATCGTAGAAGGGACCGAGCCGGTTTTCCTTGGCCCAGTAGACTTCGAAATAACCGAAGGGAATGTCGGCGAAACTGCCGATCAGCGGCAGGACATGCGGATCGGCGATCCGTTCCTCCATGATCTCCCGATGCCTGTCGAGCGAGCCCGCATCCTCCCAGATCGTGTTGACCTGTTCGTCGTTCATCCAGCGGTGAAAGGCGGCAAGATCGGTCTCGGGATCGGCCACCCGGAAGCTGATGTCGCGCTCCAGCCAGGGGATGAACCGCTGGTAGACCGTGCCCCTCGGCTTTACCGGCCGGCGTGGATGATAGCGGCCCGCCGTCATCTCCTGCACGGGTGGCAGCGGATAGGCGAGCTGCGGCAGCCAGAGCGACGGCCATTGCCAGAGGATCTCTGCATCCAGCCTGCCGCCGGCGCCTGAAATATGCGGCGGGAGGCTTGCCTGATGCCCTTCGAAGACGATCGATCTGATTGAGCGATCTTCCGCCGTCACAGCTTCGGCGGCCGCCATCAGAAGCTCCGCCGATCGCGCGGGATCACCATGGTAGAAGGTCAGCGTTGCGGTGCCGGCTTCGACCTCGAATGCGGCCTCGTGGTGCCCATGCGCGGTCTTCAGATGGATGATATTGGGTGCGAGGCTGATGTAGCTGCGCGACTGCAGATCGCGCCTTTGTTTGGCGGCGTCGAAATCCATGATGTTCTCCTTGACCGACAGGGCTTCTGATGTGGCGAGCATGAAGCCCGCTCGTGTGCCGATTTGGTAGAATGACTATCCATCTCTGGGCGGATTTAGGGGTAAACGAAGAAAAAAATTCTCAGCAATTTTCTAAACCGCAGCCAGCGGGATCCGTCATTTGCGCATGACATCAATCACCGCAGGAGCTTTCGATGGACAGTTTGAAGCCTCGCGACGATCTCTGGATCGCCGTCATCGACACCGAGCGTCACTACTCGGTCTGGCCGCAGGACAAGCGGATCCCCATGGGCTGGGAGCCGGCCGGCTTTGCCGGTTCACGTCAGGAATGCTTGGCGCATATCCGTGACGTCTGGACGGACCCGCGCCCCCTCTCGCTGCGCTCGGCAATATCAGGCGATGCGCGTCTCTGAATAACGTCCGGATTCCCAAGATGAACAAGCAAATCACAAATTTCGCCGATGCTTCCCCGACCGATGCTGCCATGGATGCTGTCTTTGAGAGCTTTCCGCTGACGATCGCGCAGAAGCGGATCTGGTCACTGGAGCAGATCGGCAATTACACCGTCTTTCCCGACCAGGTCATCGGGCTGCGATTGAGCCCGGCGGTCGACGCCGAGACGCTTGCTGCGGCCTGCCAGGCACTCGTGGCGCAAAATCCGTCGCTTGCCATCCGCTTCCGCCGGCTGGCGGGCGGTCGGATCGAGCAATATCGCGGCGCATCGAACGCCGTGCCGATCGAGATCCTCGGCAGAGACGGCGCGGCCCTTTCCGAGCCGGATGGGTTGGCTGCCAGGAAAGCCTTCCGCGACAAGCGCTTCGATCTGCTGGAGGGCCCCGGTGCGCGCATGCAGGTCATCCTGCTTGTCGACGGGCAGTCGCTGCTGACGATCGCGCTGCATCCGATCGTCTGCGACGATCATGAAAAATCCGCTCTCGCCGGGTCGCTGGCACGAATTCTCGATGGCGAGCCCGTTGGCAACATGCATCCGGTAGAAATCTCGGCCGGGACGCGAGAGGCCGATTGGCTGGAGACGGACGAGGCGCGGGAAGCACTTGCCTATTGGCGCGATGCGATCGGTCCCGACTATGCCGCCTCGACCTTTCCCACCCGCTTCAACAGCGGCGGGCTGGCAGGCGTGGCGCGCGCGCAGCATCGATTTTCGATCGAACCCGACCTCTGGAGCAAACTCGAACGGCATGCGGGGCTTAAGGGAGAGCATGTCGAACGCGTGCTTCACGCCGGCTTCTGCGCGCTGCTGGCCCGCTACAGCGGCAACTACGTTTTGCTGACCGGCCTCCTGGTCGCGCGGCCTGACAAGCAGCATTTTGCCAGCCGCGGCCGTGCCGAGCAGGTGCTCCCGCTCATTCTGTCGCTGACATCGAGACATTCTCTCGACGATGTCATCGCGGCGATCTCGTCGGCGAGCGAGGAGGGGCAACGCCGGCTTCTGCCGCTGGAACGCATCACCCAGGAACTGGTCGTCGACGAAGCCGCTGCCCAGGAAGCCGTGGTCAAGGCGCTGTTCGAATTCCGCGGACCTTATGCGCTACCCAGCCACGCCACAAATCTGGAGCCGCCGGGTGCCCGTGCCGACAGCGAACTTTCGCTGGTGGTCGAGGCGCATTCGGATGGTGCATCCGCGCTGATCGACTACGCGCAGGATCTCTATGACGGCGCCCTGGTTGCGCGCATCGCCAGGCATTTCGGCCTCGTGCTCGAACAGATGGTCGCGCAGCCGAGTGTGAGGATCAAGGATATCGAACTGGTGGGGAGCGAAGAGCTCGACTGGTTGTCGGCGCCTTACGAGGATGATGCCGTCAACGACGACAGGCCGGTGCATGAGCTGATCGCGGCCCATTCGCGCCGCACGCCTGAGAAGACCGCGATCGTCTACGGCGACGAGGAGTGGAGCCACGGCTGGCTGGAGGCGAGCACCAACCGCCTCGGACATCGGCTGCGGCAGCTTGGCGTTCGCGCCGAGGTGACGGTCGCCATCTTCATCAAGCGTTCGCCGGAGGCCATTGTCGGCATCCTCGCGACGCTGAAGGCCGGCGGCGCCTATATTCCGGTCGAACCCGATCATCCGCCGGTGCGCAACCACCACATCCTCCGCGACGGCGGCGTGAAAATCGTCCTGACCCATAGCTGGCTGCGCCATCGGTTGCCAGAAGAGCTCGACACAATCGTCCTCGAACTCGACAAGCTCGATCTCGACGGCGAGCCGGATACGCCGCTCTATATTCCCACCCACAAGGATCAGCTCGCCTATGTCATGTATACGTCAGGATCGACCGGATTGCCGAAGGGCGTCGCCGTCGAACACGGGCCGCTGACGCACCATCTGCAAAATACCTCGCGTGTCTACGGCATGAGTTCGGAATCCCGCGAGCTGCCGTTCCTGCCCTTCAGCTCGGATGGCGGCCATGAGCGGTGGATGAACCCGCTGATGGAAGGCGGCAGCATCATCCTTCCCGATCAGCCGCTCTGGACGCCGGAAGAGACATTGACGGCGATGCGCAAACACGGCGCCAACAATGCCAGCATTCCCACAACCTATCTGCAGCAGCTGGCGGAATGGGCTGACATCACCGACGGCGCGCCGCCGATGCGGCTTTACTCCTTCGGCGGCGAGGGGCTTGCACAACCGACCTTCGATCTGCTGTCGCGGGCGCTGAAATCGGAATGGCTGATCAACGGTTACGGACCGACGGAAACCATCATGACGCCGATGGTCTGGAAGGTGAGGGCCGGGACGAAGTTCCAGGGCGTCTATGCGCCGCTCGGCCGTGCGGTCGGGCTGCGGCGCGTCTATGTGCTCGATCCCGATCTCAATCTTTGCCCGATCGGCGTCACCGGCGAACTCTATATCGGCGGCGAGGGCATCGCGCGCGGCTATCTCGGCAAGCCGGATACGACGGCGGATCGCTTCATTCCAGACCCATTCTCGAAGGAAGGCGGCAGGCTTTATCGCTCCGGCGATCTGACGCGTTGGCGTGATGACGGAACCGTCGAATTTGTCGGCCGCGTCGACCATCAGGTGAAGCTTCGTGGCTACCGCATCGAACTCGGCGAGATCGAAGCCGCCCTCCTCCAGCAGCCTGGCGTCGGCGAAGCCCTGGTCGTGTTGCGCGATGACGATGCCGGCGAGAAGGCGCTGGTCGCCTATGTCGTGCCGAAGAAGGACGAGACGTTAAACGTCGAGACCGTCCGCGCCGGCCTCGAACGCAGCCTGCCCTCTTATATGGTGCCGGCGGCGGTGGTCGAACTGGAAAAGATGCCGACCAATCCGAACAGCAAGCTCGACCGCTTTGCGCTGCCCGCACCCCAGCCGGTCCGGCGCGAAATCGTCGAACCGGCGACCACGCTCGAAGAAGAGGTGCTGGATGTCTGGCGCCAGGTTCTCAAACTGGAAGCGATCAGCGTCGAGGATAATTTCTTCACGATCGGCGGCAATTCGCTGGGTGCGATCCGCATTCTTTCGCAGCTCAGGCAGCGCCGGCCAAAAACGCCGCTCACCGTCGCCGATATTTTCAACAATCCGACCATCCGCTCTTTTGCCGGCGTGATGGAGCAGGGCGCCGAACGGGATCTGTCGGAGGTGATCGTGCTGCGCGCTTCCGGCGCTAAGCCGCGGCTCTATTGCTTCCCGGGGCTTCTCGTCAGCACCCGCGAATATGTGAAGCTCGTCGATTATCTCGGCGCCGACCAGCCGGCGACCGGCTTCATTTGCCATTCGCTGTCCGAAAAGAAGGAAGTCGGCGCGCCGATCGAAGAGATCATCGAGAGCTATGTCGATCATATCAGGACCCATAGCAAAGGCGCACCCTGCACCTTCCTCGGCTGGTCCTGGGGCGGGCTTTTGGCCTACGAGGCGGCCCGCACGCTCGGCAACGAGGTCGACGTCAGGATGATGGCGATGGTCGATGTTTGCGACCTCGGCTCGGAATTTGCTATCGGCGCCAAGCCGAGGTTCCGACCGGGTGAGCGCGACATGCTTCACCGGGACGTCGAGGCATGGCTTCAGAAAACGGCGATGCGCCCCGAATGGGACCGGTTGCTGTCGATGATGGACGCCGATACCTACGACCAGTTCCTGCGTTTCGTCGGCGACGAAAAGGACCCGCTTCCGACCGACGGGCCGGATATCAGCAGCCGCGAGCATACGTTCTGGGTGCTGATCGACAACGCCCTGATCTTCCGCAAACATAGCCTCGTTCCGCACGATGTGCCGATCTATCCCTGGGCTGCCGACGACAGCCTCAACCGCGGCCTCAACCTGATCGACTGGCGCCGCCTGTCGCCGCGGGCGCGGGCTGCCGAAATTATCACCGGCACGAACCATCTGCATATGATCGGGTCTCCGGCCTTCCACTCAAGGCTTGCCCTGCGTCTCAAGGAAACAGAGAAGGATATCGCATGACCGTCGCTTTTGCCCGCAGGGACGCCCTCAACGAGCCGCTCGATGTTGCCGGCATCGGCATCGGCCCATCCAATCTGAGCCTTGCCTGCCTGCTGGAATCCGTGCCCGAGGTCCGCAGCCGCTTCTTCGAGCGGCGAGACTCGTTCGACTGGCATCCCGGCATGATGATGCCCGGCGTCGAGCTGCAGTCGTCCTTCCTGAAAGATCTGGTCACCCCGGTCCTGCCGACCAGCAGCTGGTCGTTCGTCTCCTATCTGGTTGCCCATAAGAGGCTCTACGCCTTCCTGAACGCCAACTACGATGCTGTTCCTCGACAGGAGTTTGCACGTTATCTCGCCTGGGTCGCCAACGGCGTGGAGGATTTGCGCTTCGGAACGGAAATCCGTGACGTCGAGCACCGCGACGACCGCTTCGTCCTGCACTTCGACAACGGCCAGGAGGAAGCGCGCAACCTGGTGATCGGCACGGGATCTTCGCCCTTCGTGCCCGACTGGGCAAAACCGTATCTCGGCGCCGATTGCTTTCATAACAGCGAGGCCAAATCGCGTCTGGGCGATCTCGGCGCCGGCCGCATCGTCGTGGTCGGCGGCGGTCAAAGCGGCGGCGAGGTCGTCGAAGCTTTGCTTTCAGATCCCGGTTCCATGAGCGAGCTCACATGGATCAGCCGGCGTCACAATTTCGAGCCGATCAACGACACGCCGTTTTCGAACCAGGTTTTCTCGCCGGAATACGTGCAGGCCTATCTGAAGCTCGCCGGCGAGCAGAAACAGGCAGCTTTGAAGAACTCGGTCCTGACCAGCGACGGCTTGTCGATTTCGACGATTCACTCGATCTACCGGCGTCTCTATGCATTGCGTTATCTCGAGCCGAACACGCTCAACGCCTCTCTGGCGCCAAATCGCGATGTGATCCAGATGGAGCGGAATGGCAATGCCTATCGGCTGATCGTCAGAAATCAATTCGATGGGGGAATCGAGGTGCTTCACGCAGATGCGGTGGTGCTCGCAACCGGCTACCGGTTCCGATTGCCGGATGCTCTCGGCTCATTGGGCGACAGGATAACACTCGACAGAAACGGCTATCCCATCCTCAACGACGACTACACGATGCAGTGGGCGGGCCAGAGGGCAAACCGGCTGCTGGCGCAGAATGCCGGTCGATACTCGCATGGTATCGCCGACTCTCAGCTCAGCCTCATGGCCTGGCGTAGCGCGATTATCGTCAATACGCTTCTCGGCCGGCAGCATTTCGATGCCGAACCGGACAATGCACAACTGGCCTTCGCGACGCAGACGGCCTCCGCAATGCAGCATCAGCTCCGGGCCGGCTATTCGGACGGCATGCTGTCGTCCTGAAATATCCGTGTCGAAATGCCGGGCAGCCCGGATTGGCAGCAGGCGGCCAGCGCGACGACGTGCTGGCTGCCGCTGTCGACCAGACGATGATGCCATTGCCGATCGCGATCGCCGCCGTCGACCATGACAGGGATGCCATCCTTCCAGGAAAAAGCGAGATTGCGAGGATCCTCGCGCAGCCCGACGCCGAGCGCCTTCAGATGGCTCTCCTTGAGCGTCCAGAGTGCGACAGCCGCCTGTGCCCGTTCTCGGGCCGGCAATTCCGCGAGCCAGCGCCGCTCGTCTGCGCTGCAATAGCTCGCGACTGCCGCTTCTTCGATCTCGACGCCGATGCGTTCACAGTCTATCCCGACGTGATCACATCCTGAAGCGACGGCGACCGTCACAAGCCCGTCAGTGTTGGCGAGGCTGAATTGCGGCGTATCACGACCTTCGAGCCTCAGTCTGCCGTATTTGTCCGGAGACAATACGACCTTGCCTGGCACTGTCCCGATGGACAAGCTCAACAGCCGCCGCAAGAGATAGCGGCCGGCAATGAACGAGGCTCGGTCTCCTTCAAATCGGTAGGTCGCCGCCCGATCCCGTTCGGCCTGTGAAAGCGACTGCTCCCAGCGGTTCCAGTCGTGTTCGTTCTTGGAATATTGCCAGAGCGCGATTTCGATGGCGGCAGGTTGATTTTCTGACTGTTGCATAGATCCAGTATGTCTGCTCAGGACCGCGCGGCAAGCACGCAGTCTGCCAATCATCTAACAGCCGGCGCTGCCCCGATCGGCCGAGCGCTATTTTTCCGAGATTGAGATCCGGATTGTTGCTCGCCATGGATGCTTTTTTCTTGGAGTTTCCAGTAACTTAGGGTCGTTGTACGTTTAAATAATCGCGGAAGTGTCGGCCGGCGCAAAAGATTTCTCAAAACCGCGCCGATCCGTTGTTTAGTTAATACTAAATTTTTGAATCTGGTGCGAGATTTGCATTAACCGGCAAGCCGGTCGTCCCAGTTATCTTCGAGGAGACCCGCATGAAGCGCCCCAGTATCAAGCAAGCCCTGATCGTGAAGCTGTCGATCATCAGCCTGTTCATGGTTGGCCTGTCCTATGTCTCGCTGAGCACGATTTCGACACTTCGTGCCAATACCGAGCAGATCGGGACCTTCTGGATGCAGCGGCTCGTGACCGCGCGCGAGATCAAGGGCAACTTCCTCGACTTGAAACTGGTCTACGCTCAGTACCTTCTGGAGGATACAGCGGAGCAACGGAGTGGTGCACAGCAAAAAATCGATGCCGCCGGCACCGCAATCGACAAAGTCGTCACCGAATACGAAAACGGTGTGCGTACGGCGCGAGGGCGCGAGCTGATCAATCAGATCAAGCCTGAACTGAGTAAATATCGCGGGTTGGCAGATCAAATGATCGCGCTCGAGAACAACGGGAAGACGCCCGAAGCAGTCCGTTTCTTCAAGGAAAATATGGAACCTCAATCCCAACTGGTGGACAAGGCTGTGGGCGATCTGGTCGCTTTCATTCTGAGCCAGGCCGAGGGGTTTGTGGCCGCCAGCGATGGATCGGCGACGTCCGCTTTCATGTTGACGGCCGCAATCGCAGCGCTGGCCGTGCTGATCGCCCTGGCTGGCATCCTGTTTGCGATATTCGGCATCGCCAATCCGATCCGAAGCATCGCTTCCGCCATGAGGCGTCTGTCGGACGGTGACCTTGACAGCGACATACCCGGTGCCGGCCGTGCCGACGAAGTTGGTGAAATGGCCGGTGCCGTCGAAGTCTTCCGCCAGAATGCTCTCAATGTCGTCAGGCTTGAGAAGGAAGCGGATGCATCCCGCAGCGAAAGCGAAGCAGTGCGCGCGGCAGCCCAGCAGCGCGCCGAACGCGAGGCGGAACAATTGCGCTTTGCAACCACGACTTTGGGCGGAGGCCTCCGGCGGCTTGCAGCAGGCGACATATCCTTTCAGCTTTCGGAGCAATTTGCGGCCGAATACGAAAGCTTGCGCGAAGACTTCAACGCTTCGCTTCGGCAATTGGGAGCGACGATCGGGGCCGTGTTGCAGACGGTACACAGTATAGACAATGGTACCGGTGAGATTGCTTCTGCCGCGCAGGACCTTTCCAAGCGCACCGAACAGCAGGCTGCCTCTCTCGAGGAGACGGCTGCAGCCTTGGACGAGATCACCTCGAATGTGACGATGGCGTCCAAACGCACCGACGAAGCACGCAACGTGGCCCTCCAAGCCGATATCAGCGCTCAGCGGTCGGCAACTGTCGTGTCGGAGGCGGAGCAGGCCATGCGCCGCATCGAAGATAGTTCGGAGCAGATTTCCAACATCATTGGTGCAATCGATGAGATCGCCTTCCAGACGAACCTCCTGGCGCTGAACGCCGGCGTTGAAGCTGCCCGTGCGGGTGAGGCCGGCAAAGGTTTTGCAGTGGTCGCACAAGAAGTCCGTGAGCTTGCCCAGCGCGCCGCGCAAGCAGCCAAGGAAATCAAGGGCTTTATCCAAAAGTCGTCGACCGACGTGAAAAATGGCGTGAAACTGGTTCTCGAAACCGGTACGTCGCTCAAGTCGATCGGTGAACATGTCGTACAGATCAACCAACTCATGGATGCGATTGCCACATCGGCGCGCGAGCAGTCGACTGGCCTTGCCGAAATCAATACAGCCGTCAATCATATGGACCAGGCGACCCAGCAAAATGCCGCGATGGTCGAGCAGTCGACGGCTGCTGCCGCCTCCTTGTCCTCCGAGGCGGGCCGCCTGCGGGATCTGGTCAATCAGTTTCAATTGGACGGCGACAAAAACGCGGCGGGCGCGGAGCCCAGCGGGCGGGCCTTCGACGGCAACATGCCAATCCGGTTGGTCACGCCGCGACGCGTGACGCAAAGATGAAGCGCGACTGACGTCCGATCCGATATACGAGAGCCTGCGTCATGTGTCGCGAGGCCGATGCGCTCAGCACCGAGTTGCTCTTGCATCTCAGCGACAAAGGGCTGTCGTGCTCGACGTCGATATTGGTTTGCAGCCCTTCCAAGGTCGATGCGCCGGGAAGGATCTACCAGCGCAGCAGGCGAGGGCCGGTGAAAGCGCCGAGCGCGCCGGTGAGCAGGATTCCGAGGGAATACCAGATCAGTACGAAGGGCATGCCGTTTTCGGTGCAAAACCAGGAATAGACCCAGGCGCCCGCTGCTCCCGCGGCGATACCGGCGACGAAGCCCGTCAGCCGCAGATCCGAGGGTGCCGCACGGCGCAGTGCCCACACGGCGCCGGCATAAATAGGTATCGCGAAGCCGAGGATCAGCAGCGGGCAATGGAGCGCCGAGGAGCCGAAAATCAGCACCGGGTAAGTCTCGGCCGGAGCCATCATCAGCTGGATGGCTGCGACCGCCGCCATGGCGGCGAAGATCAAGGCAAGCCAACCGAAAAAGCGCCCCTCGGAACCATCGGGTCGGGAAAGCCGATAGACGGCGAGGAAGGCCGCTATGGCAATCAGCGCATTATAGGCCGATTTTATCCAGAAGACCGGCAGCATCAGCACGTCAGGCATATCGACCCGCGGACCGAGAACGAGCAGCATCAATAGCAGCGAGAGCCCGAGCGCCGGCATTATACCGAGCGCAAAGCGCCGCCGCAGCGCATTGCGCGGTACCGGCGTGAGGTCGCCCGCCAGGCGTTCGATGATGTCGTCCGTCTTTGTCACGATGCGCCTCGCAATCTCTCTCCGAGCGCCTTGAGCGCCCGGTGGATGCCGACCTTGACCGCCGATTCAGACTGGCCGGTGCGGCTTGCGGTGTCGGCAACCGATTGGCCTTCCAATTTCACCAGCCGGATCAACTGCTGCTGTCTCAGCGGCAAGCCGTCGAGCAACCGTTCGACGTCCATGCGGGCCGTCAAACTATCCTCGCTGAAGTCGCCTTCGATTTCCTCGCCAAGCTCGGTCTCTGCCAGCCTGCGTCCGCCGCGGCCGCGATGATGGTCGATCAGCTTGTAGCGGGCGATCGAGAAGAACCAGGCCGTGAACGGTCTTTTTCGGTCATACGTGGATCGGCGGGAATGCAGTGCCAGTAATGTCTCCTGGACCAGGTCTTCCATATCCGCTTTCGTCGCCGCAGCCATCCTGCGGCTGTAATAACCAGTAAGCAGCAGGCGTAAAGCCGCCAGCAAACGCCGATAGGCCGCCTCGTCCCCGTCAAGGGACAGAAGCATCAATGCTTTCAGGGCTTCTTCCGAATGGGCGGTTGTCATGCTGTCAGAGAGTTCATTCGCTCAAAGCGGCCAATCGGTTACAGGGAATATCAAAAAAGTAACGGCATCACAGCTCTATCACATGCTCGTGAGGCTGTAACGCATCCCGACGCTCTCTCGAATAGCTTGGTGTGAGCCATCGGCAGGCCGCCGGCGGACACGAAATCCATTTTCAGGAGAGTTCCATGACCAAGCTTTTTTCCAGCCTTGCAGCCTGCACCTTCGTCGTCGGTCTTTCTCTCGCAGGCGTCGCATCGGCTGAGGATGCCATGAAGACCGATGCGATGAAGAAGGACACTATGGAGAGCAGCAAGATGTCGAAGGATGCCATGAAGATGTCAGGCACCAAGAAGGACTGCATGCACAAGGCCGGCATGGAAAAGGACGCGATGAAAAAGACCGACATGATGAAGACCTGCGATGCGATGAAGTAGGCGTTTCGCATCTGCGCGGCCGCTGAAACTTTCTCGGCGGCCGCATCGTCTTTTTAGACACGCAAAGGACGCTGCCGCACTTTGAATTATGCAGTAGGCGGCCGCGTCTTCTTGTCCCGAAATGTCCATTCATCCGGAGAACAGTCATGGCGACGATCGATGCCGGCACGCAAACCGGCCGCACGCTCATCTACCGCCACAGCCTTGCTGTGCGCTTGTCGCATTGGGTGAACGTGCTGTGCCTCACGGTCCTGCTGTTCAGCGGCCTACAGATATTCAATGCACATCCGGCGCTCTATTGGGGCCAATATGGCGCCGACAACGACCCGTCCTTCATCTCCATGGAAGCGACCGAAGACGGCAGTCAGGTGAAGGGGTTGACGCATGTCGGCTCGTTCACCTTCGATACGACAGGCGTCCTCGGTCTTTCGAATGTCGACGGCGAGGCGACAGCGAGGGGTTTTCCAAGCTGGCTTACTCTTCCAACTTATCAGGACCTGTCGACCGGTCGGCACTGGCATTTCTTTTTTGCCTGGCTGTTCGTCCTCAACGGTCTCGCCTATCTCGCCTATGGGCTGTTCAGCCGGCATTTCCGCCGGGACCTCACCCCTGAAGGCGGGGAGCTGACACTCACGCATCTTGGCCATGAGGTCGTCAACCATGCCCGGCTGCGTTTTCCCAAAGGACCCGAGGCACGCCATTACAACACGCTGCAGAAGCTGACCTATCTCGTCGTGATCTTCCTGTTGCTGCCGTTGATGGTTGCGACGGGGTTGACCATGTCGCCGGGCTTCGATGCCGTGGCGCCCTGGCTGCTCGATATCTTCGGGGGGCGGCAATCGGCCCGCACACTGCATTTCCTCACCGCCTTCTCGCTCGTCGCCTTCGTCGTGGTGCATGTCGCCATGGTGATCCTATCGGGTGTCTTCAACAATCTGCGTTCGATGATCACCGGTTATTACGCGATCGAACAGGGAGATGAACAATGAGCCGCCTCATCAGCCGTCGCCGCTTCCTGATCGGTTCGACCCTGACTGCCTCCGCGCTGGGATTGAGCGGCTGCAACGCATTGGTCGAAAGCGACCGGACGAAATCGGTCCTGAAGATCGCCGAGGGGTTCAGCATGAAGGCGCAGCGCTTCCTGCAAGGCGACAACGCGCTGGCGCGTGAATTCGGCGAGGCGGATCTCTCGCCGGTCTTTCGCTCGAACGGCACCAGCATGCCTGACAACCCGCAATATCTCGACTGGATGAGCCAGCAGTTTTCGACCTGGAGACTTGATATCGGCGGACTGGTGGAAAAACCGGCTCAGCTGTCGCTCGCCCAGTTGAAGACGATGCCGTCGCGCACCCAGATCACCCGCCACGACTGCGTCGAAGGCTGGAGCGCGATCGGCAAATGGACGGGTCTGCCGCTCGGCGCCTTGCTGCAATCGGTCGGTCTGAAACCTGAGGCGCGCTATATCGTGTTCCACTGCGCCGATGAATACGAAAAGTCGCTTGATGGCACCGGCTGGTATTATGAGAGTATCGATCTGGTCGATGCCTTCCATCCGCAGACGATCCTTGCTTATTCGATGAACGGCCGCGACCTGGAAGTGGCGCATGGAGCGCCACTGAGGCTGAGGGTCGAGCGGCAGCTCGGTTACAAGCAGGCGAAGTATTTGACCCGCATCGAAGCGGTTGCCGATCTCGGTCGGCTTTACGGCGGCAATGGCGGATTCTGGGAGGATCGCGGCTATGAATGGTATGCCGGGATATAGCTCCCTCGGCAGGGCTCTGAAACCGAGGCGAGCCTCCCATCTATTACACCGGGTGGGGCAGTGATCTGCGAGCGCCGCTCGAAGCCGCTATGACGTTCCTGCTACAATAGGATGCGATCAGCCGTCGCCCCGCTATCCGCCATTGGCCGATCAGCTCCCAGACAGTCGGCCTGCCTGGCGTCACTTCCCCGGCAGATCCTGTTCGGTCGTCGCATTCTCCCTAGAGCCCGCGACCCTTGAAATCATCAGGGTTCCCATCTGTGATTTTCCTGTTTAACGTTTATGCGACGGATTGACGCACAACCTCGGCGATGATACCTATGCCTAAATTGGTCAGGCCAGTTGACCAGATGCGTGCTTGAGGAGAAGCGCGCCGGGGAGGCCCAAGATGTTTTCGCCTGTTGAATCACGCCGCCTCTATAGGCAGGTGGCGGACCAGATCCGTTTGATGATCGCAAGCGGCGAGCTTGCCGTCGGCCAGCGGCTGCCGGCCGAACGCGACCTGGCGGAACAGCTGTCGGTGTCACGCCCGACCGTCCGCGAAGCGCTGATCGTGCTGGAGGTCGAAGGCCTCGTCAACATCCGCATGGGATCCGGCATCTATGTGGTGCGCCAGCATGCCGCGACTGTGGCGGGGAGCGAGCGCGAGCCGGTGGAGGGGCCTTTCGAGCTGCTGCAGGCCCGCGCCATCATCGAATGCGCCATTGCCGAGGAAGCCGCAGGCTGCGCCACGACGGAAGGCATCGCCCTGCTCGATGAAGCGCTGACGCGTATGAGCGGCGGCGTCAACGATGCGAGCACGGTGCTTGCCGCCGATCGCGCCTTCCACACCGGTATTGCCGCCATCGTCGGCAATGCGACACTGATCCGGGTGACGGGCGAGATCTTCGACATGCGCATGACCCCTTATTTTGCCAAGCTTGCCAGCCACTTCGAGGGGCCGGGAACATGGCGCAGCGCCGTCGACGAACATCGGACCATTCGCGATGCGATCGCCGCCGGCGATGGGGCGGGCGCCAAGGCGGCCATGCGCGCCCATCTCACCCTATCGCAGAAGAGGTTTTCCGAGAGCTTCGGGGAGGAGCTTTCGGGAGAGGAGCAGCGCGGCCGCAGCAAGCTGCCCGCGAAAGGAACGACCAAGACTTGAGACTTAACTGAGCTCGGAGGAGAGAGCGATGAAGAGCAGACTGGCAACGATACTTTGCACCGCAGCCGCGATCATGGCGACCACGGCGGTCGCGCATGCTGAGACAGTGCTGAAATGGGCGCATGTCTACGAAACGTCCGAGCCCTTCCACACGGATTCCGTCTGGGCCGCGGAAGAGATCGCCAAGCGTACCGACGGGCGTTACAAGATCGAGGTCTATCCGGCCTCGCAGCTCGGCAAAGAAGCCGATATCAACCAGGGCCTCAAGCTCGGCACGGTCGATATCATCATCTCGGGATCGAGCTTTGCCGCACGCGACTACAAGCCGATCGGCGTCACCTATTTCCCCTATATTTTTCGCGGTCCCGATCATCTGATCGCCTACACCAAGAGCGATGTCTTCAAACGCCTTGCCAAAGGTTATGAGGACAAAACCGGCAATCACATTGCCGCCGTCAGCTACTACGGCACGCGCCACACGACATCGAACAAGCCGATCGCCAAATGCGCCGATATGCAGGCATTGAAGATCCGCGTCCCCGACGTTCCGGCCTATCTCGCCATGCCGCGCGCCTGCGGCGCCAACACCACCCCGATCGCTTTCGCCGAGGTCTATCTCGCTCTGCAGAACGGCACGGTCGAGGCACAGGAAAACCCGCTGACCACAATCGAGGCGAAGAAGTTCTACGAAGTCCAAAAGAACATCATCCTCACCGGCCACATCGTCGATCACCTCAACACCGTGATTTCGAAGACGCGGTGGGCGAGCCTGTCCGATGAGGACAAGAAGATCTTCGGCGACGTCATGCAGGAGGCAGCCGAGCGCACGAGCAAGACGATCGCCGGCAAGGAAAACAGCCTGATTGCGACCTTTAAGGAAAAGGGTCTGAACGTTGTCGAGGTGGATAAATCAGACTTCGAGAAGACCGTGATGGAGAAGGTCAAGTTCGAGGACTTCGGCTACGAGAAAGCCGATTGGGAAGCCATCCGGGCGATCCAGTAAGAGCCACGAGACGCGGCGTCTCGACGTCGGGTCTCGCGCTAACAGGCCCGACAACCCTTCCTTCCGTCATGCTCGGGCTTGTCCCGAGCATCTGCCTCCGTTCGTTAGGGCAGCAGATCCTCGGCACAAGGCCGAGGATGACGCCGAGCGAGGAGCGAGGCTCGTCATCAAGAATAGGCGCGCCGCTCAACGCCGCGCCCCTTCTTCCCCAACCGGAACAAGGCCCAGTCATGTCGCAAGAAATACACACCCAAATCACGGCCGAGGAAATCGGTCACGAGTTCGAAGGCCATGCGCCGACTGCAAACATTTCGGACTACGCCATCGAAGACTGGATCACGCTGATCGTCTTCTGGTTGATGGCGGGCTGCGTCTTTCTGCAGTTTTTCACCCGCTATGTGCTGAACGACAGTTATGCATGGACCGAGGAAATCGCGATCAACTGCCTGATCGGCGTCGTCTTTCTGGGGGCTGTCATGTGCGTGCGCACCTCGCGGCATATCCAGGTGGACGTGTTCTATCACTATATGCCGGCAGGCCTTGCCCGCGTGCTGGCGACCGTCGTCGACATCGTCCGCATCGGCTTCTTCGCCTATGGCTGCCACCTGATGTGGCGCTATGTCGAGATCGTCGCCGACGAACAGATGGTTACCGTCGAACTGCCGCGCAACATCGTCTTCTACTCCGTTCTCGTCGCCTTCGTGTTGATGCTGATCCGCGCGGTCATCGTCTTCATCGCCAATATGCGCCGCGGCTACTCCGTTCTGGAGCGCCCGGAAGAATTCCAGACTGTCGAGGATTGATCCGATGCTGCTGCTTCTTGGTTCGTTTCTGGTGCTGATGCTGATCGGGGTGCCCGTCGCCATCTCGATGGCCGTCGCATCCGTGCTTTACATCGTTCTCTACGGCGTTGCGCCCGACATCATCGTCGCCCAGCGCATGATCGCCGGTGTCGAAAGCTTCCCGCTGCTCGCCGTGCCGTTCTTCATCCTGGCCGGCAACCTGATGAATTCAGCCGGCGTCACAGGCCGCATCTATTCCTTTGCGGTTGCGCTCGTTGGTTGGATGAAGGGCGGGCTGGCGCAGGTCAATATCATCGGATCCGTCATCTTCTCCGGCATGTCGGGCACCGCACTTGCCGATGCGGCCGGTATCGGCACGATCGAGATCAAGGCAATGAAGGACCACGGCTATCCGGTCGAGGCCGCGGTCGGCGTGACGGCGGCGTCGGCAACACTTGGGCCGATCTTCCCGCCATCGCTGCCTTTCGTGATTTACGGCATGATGGCGAACGTCTCGATCGGCGCTCTTTTCATGGCCGGCATCCTGCCCGGCATCGTCATGACGTTGCTGATGATGATCACCGTCGCCGCCTTCGCCTACAAGAAGCGCTGGGGCTCCGACGCGGCCTTTGATGTAAAGCAGCTGCTGTCGGCGGGAATGGAAATCGTCGTCGTTCTGGCGGTGCCGGTAGCAATCTATCTGCTGATGCAGGCCGGCGTATCGATGAATGCCGCTGCCGGCATCGCCCTTCTGGTGCTTCTGGCGCTCGACTGGTATTTCGGCTTTTCCGCCGTCATGGCGCTGATGACACCCGTGATCCTGATCGGCGGCATGACGATGGGCTGGTTTACGCCGACGGAGGCAGCCGTCGCAGCCGTCCTCTGGTCACTGTTTCTCGGCCTCGTGCGCTACCGCACGATGACGTTCTCGACGCTTGCCAAGGCAAGCTTCGATACGATCGAGACGACGGCATCGGTTCTCTTCATCGTCACCGCCGCCTCGGTCTTCGCATGGCTGCTGACGGTGAGCCAGGCCGCAGCACTGTTGTCCGATGCGATCCTGTCGATCACCGACAATAAATGGGTGTTCCTGATCCTCGTAAACCTGCTGATGCTCTTCGTCGGCTGCTTTCTGGATACGATCGCGGCGATCACCATCCTCGTGCCGATCCTGCTGCCGATCGTCGCCAAGTTTGACATCGATCCGGTTCAGTTCGGCCTAATCATGACGCTGAACCTGATGATCGGCCTGCTGCATCCGCCGCTCGGCATGGTGCTTTTCGTGCTGTCGAGGGTCGCGAAACTCTCGGTCGAACGTACGACAATGGCGATCCTGCCCTGGCTGGTGCCGCTCTTCCTGGCGCTGATCCTGATCACCTTCGTGCCTTCCATATCGCTCTGGCTGCCGGAGCAGCTCGGGCTGCTGCGATAGGAGGGATACGATGCAGACACGTCTGGCGCGGCTTTACCAGAAGGGCGATCTCAGGATCGAAACCGACACCGTCCCGGTCCCCGGTCCAGGCGAGGTGCTTCTCAAAATGGCGGCCGCAGGCATCTGCGGCTCCGATCTGCATTATTACCAGGACGGCGGCTTCGGGCCGGTCAGGGTACGCGAGCCGATCATCCCAGGTCACGAGGCCTCGGGAATTGTGAGCCAGGCAGGCGATGGCGTCGATCTCAAGGCCGGCACGCTGGTGGCGGTCAATCCGAGCCAGCCTTGCGGACATTGCGAATATTGTGAGAAGGGCTTGCCGATCCATTGCGTGGAAATGCGCTTCATGGGCAGCGCGATGCGGCTGCCGCATGAGCAGGGCATGTTCCGCGAGTGGCTGGTGGTGCCGGCCAGGCAGTGCTTCGAAGTCGGGTCGGCGACGACCGCCGCGGAAGCGGCCTGCAGCGAGCCCCTCTCGGTCTGCCTGCACGCCGCATCGCGCGCCGGCGATATCACCGGCAAACGTGTGCTCATCACCGGCGCCGGGCCGATCGGTGCCCTGATGGTCGCCGTTGCCGCTTATCACGGTGCAGCCGAGATCGTGGTGACCGATCTTGCGGACGCGGCGCTGGAGAGGGCCAGGGCGATGGGCGCCAGCCGGACGATCAACGTTTCCCGGGATGCCGCAGCGCTTGCGGAATTCGAGGCGGGCAAGGGCTATTTCGATCTCGTTTTCGAATGCTCGGCCGCCGCACCGGCGATCCGCAGCGCCATCGGCGCGATCAGGCCGCGGGGCACGATCGTGCAGGTCGGCGTCACGGGAGAGATTCCGATCCCTCTCAACGCCATTGTCGGCAAGGAGCTTCACATCCACGGCACGCAGCGCTTCCACGAGGAATTCGCCACCGCCGTCGACCTGATTGCGAGCCGCACGATCGATGTACGTCCGATCATCAGCCACAGCCTGCCACTCGAACAGGCCACGGCAGCTTTCGTTCTTGCCGGTGACCGCAGCGCCGCCTGTAAGGTGCAACTTACGTTTTAGCAGTGTGGCGCCGGCAGGCTCTCATTCCGCTCCGGCACGCCATTCGCGATAGGCCAGATGAATCCTGGTGCCGATCGTCGTCAGCGGCTGCAGCGGCAGCGAAACCGGTTCGGCCAGTCGGCTAAAGACGCGACCGAGTTCAGATTGATGCCCAAGCACGCGTTCGGCCGCAGCGATGCCGGCGGCAGTCGAGTTCGACGCCCCGAGGCCGTTGCAGCCGCAGGCTGCGAAGACACCCCGTTCGATTTCCCCGAAGGCCGGCACATGGTTGTGGTTTGCGCCCAATCCTGCCGCCTCAGGGCGCTCACGACAAAGTGCGATACCGCACGGAAACAAAAACGGACCCCGCGTTGTTACCGGTCAACCCGAGCAGCATTTCCCTGCCGGGCGTGCATCCGCATTGGAGCAGGACATGGATACAGCAACGCAATGGGCGCTTCTTCTCGGTGCCCTGACATTGGCGAGCTGGATCGCAGGCGGTTTGACGGCCGTCTTCGGGAACGTGGAACCCGGTCATCCCCGACAAAAAGCGGCGGAATATCTGATGTTCGGGCTCAACGCCGCGGGCCTCGCCTCGGCAGTCGCCATGGTTGCGATCCTGGTGGTTCGATGACGTCGGTCAGCCGGTGGCCGCCGGGGTTCCCGTTCTAGCGTCGAGCGGCGATCTGCTCCGACGGCGCAGCCTGTTGCGGCAGGCGAAAGACGCAGACCTGATTGCGTCCGGCTTCCTTGGCGCGATAAAGCGCCATATCGGCCTGGTGCTGGAGATTGGCCAGCGAAATGTCGGTGTCGAGAGCCGATCTCAAGGCCACTCCGACGCTCAGCGTCACGGAAGGGCCGACACCGGAGGAGGGGTTTGGAAGGGCGGCGGCTTCCACGCTCTCGCGTATTCGCTTCGCAACCGCGACTGCCTCTTCTTCTTCGACATCCGGAAGCACGATTAAAAACTCCTCGCCGCCATGACGCGAGACGAGGTCTCGATCGGCCCGCACGCAGCTCTGAATGATGCCGGCAACCTTGACGAGGCAGCGATCGCCCTCCCCATGGCCGAGCTTATCATTGAGCGCCTTGAAGTGATCGATGTCACACATGAGCATGGCTGCGACGACGCCGGTTTCACGACCGTTGCGCCACAGGTCCTCGAGCGTTTCCATCATCCAGCGGCGGTTGGCGATCCCCGTCAGCGGATCGGTTCTGGCCAGCCGCTCCAGAAGGGCGTTCGCATCAGCCAGTTCCGCAACCCGGCGCTGATCCCTGCAGTCCAGCAGAAATGTCTTCTGCGCCAGGATGTTCATCGTGCGCCGGGCAACCACGGTGGCGATGATCCCGCAGGAAAAGAACAGCGTTGCGGCGACAACACTGCCTGCTTCCAGCATCGGGTTGTGCCATTGCAGGATGAAATAGAGGCAGAGGGCATAACAGGCGATGGCAACCGTCCACGCCAGCGGTACGCTGAAGATGGTGATTGCGCTCGTTGCGACGAACAGCATGATGTTCAAATGCCGCTCGTAAAGTTCCCCGCCGGCAAAGACTCCGACGAGTGCGACCGAGAGAAGAATAAGGCACATTCCCACAAGCAGCGATGCGCGCTGAACCGCCGCCGCGCGCGGCTTGCTCCAGACGACCGCTGTTAAAATCGCCGCCGGCGGTAAAAGGCAGGCGGGAGCAACCATCGACAGGACGACTGGGTGGGGAAGCAGAATAGCGTTCAGCGCCAGCGTCAGGATATCGACGAACGCTACCCATATCATCCATGAACAGATGACCTTCGCCGTCTGCCGCCATGACCTTTCATCGAATCGACGGCGCAGATCTGCTGACAGGCGGATATCACGGGTTCGGCCGGATAAAAGACGTTCGACCTCATCCGCCATCGCACCAGTCAGCGGCCGCGACGAGAAGGACCCGGCTGCGGAGCCTTCGGAGGGCGTGCTTTTGGCATCATTCATCCTTGGATTATGTAGCCGCGATCGAAGGCTCGGCAAGGACGTCCGGATTCGTGCGTTGATATTTTGTAAACAAGTTAGCCCGCCTGATCTGGGCCAGATCGTCTCGATCATGCTACGAACCCTCGTCCGAGAGGGAACAGGATGAGACTCAAGCTGGTTGCAGTTGCGGTCGCGGCGCTGGCGCCCGTGGTCGCGATGCTCGCCTACAACGAAGTCGCGCTCCGCCATCAGCGCAACGAAGAGGTGCGCGCATCCGCAGCGCAGGCGGCCAGGCAAGCATCGTCGGAAGTCGAACGGATCGTGGAGGGCCTGCATGCGCTTCTGGTGTCCGTGTCCGCCATGCCGTCGGTCCGGCACCTTGACGTCCAGGCGTGCAACGAGGCTCTCAAATCGGTTGCCGAAAGCATTCCGAACATCCGCACCATCTTCGTCGTCGGCCTCGACGGGCGGCCGGTCTGCGGGAGCATGGCTTTTCCAGACGGCGTGGTGTTCTCCGATCGCGATTACTTCAAGCAGACGCTTGAGACCAAAGACTTTTCCGTCGGCACCTATACGCAGAGCCGCCTTTCCGACCGCCCCGTCCTGCCGCTCGCAATGCCTTTGATGGAAGGCGAGGCCGTCAAGGCCGTCATCGTCAGCGGCATCCGGCTGGACTGGCTGCAGAACCGCATCACCGAGCGCGGCGTCGCCCCTGGTAACGCGGTGACGATCGCCGACAGCAAGGGAACCATCGTCGCGCGCGTTCCCCTTCCGGAACAGTTCGTCGGCACTGTCATACCCGACGAATACCAGCACCTGATCCACGCTGAACAGCCCGATGTGATCGAGGCGACGAGCCAGGACGGAACCGCGCGCATCCTCGGCTATCGACCCATAGCACTGCCGTCCAGCCCCCTCTATGTCAGCGCCGGCTTTTCGAAACCGGAGGCTTTCGCGCCGATCAACCGGGCGACGTTGATGAATACGCTCGCCATCATCGGCGGCGCGCTTTTCGCCTTCCTCGCCGCGATCTTCATCGGCAACCGCTTCATCCTTGTGCCGATCTCCAGGATCGCAGAGGTGATGGAGAAGTGGCGCAGCGGTCAGACGACGGCCCGCACCGGCATGACGGGACCGGACGAGCTTGATGTCGTCGGCGCTACCTTCGATCGGCTGCTCGACGAACTCGACGAGCGCAGACGCCGGAACGAGCAGGCGGAGGAGGAGCGCACCCTGCTCGTCCGCGAAATGGCGCACCGGGTCAAGAATGGCTTCGCCCTCGTTCAGGCGATCGCCCGGCAGACCTTCTCGCGCTCCAATCCGGAAAGCTACAACGCCTTTGCCGAAAGGCTCGCCGCACTTGCCGGCACATATGATCTCATCCTGTCGCGGGAGGGATCGGCCGCGCCCATCCGGGAGATCATCTCCGCCGCCTTGCGGGCGCATATCGCCTCGGAGGAACGTATTCGTCTCGATGGCCCCGACGTGGTTCTTCCCGCCGACCTCGCCCTGCCGCTTTCCCTCGTACTCCACGAGTTGGCGACCAATGCAACGAAGTATGGAAGCCTCGGAAGCGAGCCGGGAACCGTCGCCATCGAGTGGAAGCACGATGATGGGCGCGTCCTTCTCGTCTGGACGGAAACCGGCGGGCCGGCGGTCACAGCGCCGACGAAAAGAGGCTTCGGCTCCGTCCTGATAGAGCGGGCATTTTCCTCCAAGGCGCAGGCGCAATCCAGGTCGGACTACAGGCCCGAAGGGCTCGTCTTCGAAGTTGTCTTCTCAACCGGGGAACCTGCAGGCGGAAGGTAAAGTCCAGACAGGGATATCATTCGAGCAGATATGCCGCGAAGCATGAGCGGGCTAAAGCTGACCACGCAACTACTCCCGCCTGCCTCCCTATCTTCCCGCTGAAGTAGGACGTTGCAGATCGATGCGGCTCGTCACCACGGACTGACCTGACGCCGGGTCTCGATCCACCGTCTGCAGTCGGAGCCTATCCTGTCCGACTTCTCGATCATCAATATTGCGTTCCGGTCGCCATTGACCACGCGAGCCCAGGTCACGCGAAGATTAAGCGCGTCGCCCTCCCACCAATTGGGATGGCTGTCCCGATGGTTCGATGTAGCTGCCGGTGTAACGCTGTCCCGATACCTTTACATTGGTCGAGAAAGCTCTTGTGAAAACCGCAAGGCCGCGACATTTCCCGTTCATCGAGACCGTGGATTCACTGGCGTCGGATCGGAGCGTGCAGGAGACATTGAAGTTTGCGCCGCCGATCTTGGTGAGCACCATCCCGGTCCCGCGCCAATTGCCTGCCAAGGATCGCAAAAACCCTGTCTCCGACGCCTTTGCGGTGTCAGGCAGGCAGGACAGCGAGAATATGGCGGCGATCAGAGCAACACGCATGAAAGCCTTCCCGGTTATGCGCTCTCTTGAACCGATGATGGGGCCGATTGTTCCGACAAGCCTCAGCCGTTGAATGGGCCTGCCACGCTGGCGGTGGAGGTCGTGGGCCTTGCCATATAGCGGCGTTGATCGGGTCTCCTTCTTTGGTGAAATGATAAATTGGGTCATGCCGGCTGTCGAGAACCCGCAAACCGTTGAGTAAGACGGAGAGGGGGGTGCGTTGCGCATTTCGACCAGCGCGGTGTGATTCAACGCCTGCCCCTCGTGCGCGTCGCCAGAACATTGCGGATCGAGAAACTGGAATGAATCCTGAGAACGCCTGGCAGGGTCGATAGTATTTCCTTGTGGATCCGCTCGAACTCGCCCGGACTGGCGACCTCCACGCGCAGCAGATAGTCGGAACCGCCGGTCATCAGAAAACATTCCCGGATCTCCGGATGCCGACGGACCGCTGCCTCGAAGCGGTCAAGATGGTCCTCCGTCTGCCGTTCGAGGGTGATGTTGATGATCACGGCGATCATCTCATCCGCATTGCCGGTGTCCACCAGCGCCGTATAGCCGCGGATCACCGCTGATTTCTCCATGATCTTGATGCGCCTGAGGCAGGCCGATGGAGAAAGGCCGATCTCTGCTGCGAGCTTGGCATTGCTCATGCGGGCATCGAGGCGCAGCAGTCTCAGAATATTGCGATCGGTGGTATCGAGAGCGGGCATGAGCGATCATTCCAATTTTTCGCTGATTATGCGGATAATAGATAAAAAGTGCAATAATCTGCGACAAAATGATGGGCAATTTCGCTCATTATTTCATAGACTCCGGGTTAGCAATGGAGAAGGGGTCGATATGGATAGCGACATTTTGGTTTCTCGCACTCGCACCGCAACGGCCATGCAGGGTGCGACGGGCTATCTGACGATCGATCTGGCGGCGCTCGGCCGCAACTACCGCAAGCTCGTATCGGTGCTGGCGCCCGTTCGTTCGGGAGCCGTCGTCAAGGCCGACGCCTACGGTCTCGGCGCCGAGCGCGTCGCGACAACGCTCTACGGCGAAGGCTGCCGGCATTTCTTCGTCGCCCAGTTCGTCGAGGCCGTCAGGTTGCGGCCGACCCTTGCGCGCGACGCCCAGATTTTCGTGCTGAACGGCTTGCAGCCCGGCAACGAGATCGCCTGCGCCGAGATGGGCATCGTCCCGGTTCTCAACTCGCTGGCCCAGTGGCGGCAATGGGCGGCGACGGCGCGCATGCTGAAGCGCTGCCTGCCTGCCGTGCTGCAATTCGACACCGGAATGTCGCGGCTCGGTTTTCCCGCGGAAGAGCGAAGCGAGCTGGCGGTTGCCCTTGGCGAAGCCAGCAGCGTCGAAATCCTGTTCATCATGAGCCATCTGGCTTCGGCCGACGACGTGGGGAGCGAGCAGAACGGCGAGCAGATTGCCGAAATGGCGCGCATTGCCGACGAATTTCCGGGCTTCGATATCTCCTTCGCCAATTCCGGCGGCGCGTTCCTGGGCAAGGCCTGTCACGGCGTGCTCGCTCGCCCCGGCATCGCCCTTTATGGCGGCGCTCCGAACGCCGGCGTCAAGAACCCGATGGAACCGGTCGTCGGCCTTGAAGTCGCTGTCGTGCAGACGCGCATCGTACCATCCGGTGCCAAGGTCGGTTATGGCGGCGCGCATGTCACGCGAGGGGAAATGCGTCTCGCCACCATTGCCTCGGGCTATGCCGACGGCCTGCCGCGCAGCCTTGGCGATCGCGGCGCCGTCTATTTCAACGGCATCCGCCTGCCGATCGTCGGCCGCGTGTCGATGGACAGCGCGACCATCGACATATCGGCATTGCCGGAAGGCGCGCTGAGCCTCGGCAGCCTTGTCGAAGTGCTAGGCCGCAACCAGTCGCTCGAGGACATCGCCGGCGACGCCGGCACTATATCTTACGAAATCCTAACCGGTCTGGGCGATCGTTATCACAGGCAATATCGCTGAGAGCCCGCCGGCTGCATCATTGGGAAGATCATGAAAGTCATCGTTCTGGGGGCCGGCATCGTCGGCATCACATCCGCTTATCAGCTGGCTAAATCAGGCCATGAGGTCACGGTCATCGACCGGCAGCAAGGCCCGGCGCTGGAAACGAGCTTTGCCAATGCCGGCGAAGTCTCCTTTGGTTATTGCTCGCCATGGGCGGCGCCCGGCATTCCAGCGAAGGCCATGAAGTGGCTGTTCATGAAGCATGCGCCGCTGATCCTGCGCCCGAAACTCGACATGGCCATGCTCTCTTGGATGTCAAGGATGCTGTCGAACTGCACCTCCGAGCGCTACGCGACCAACAAAAGCCGCATGCTGCGCCTTGCCGATTACAGCCGCATCGCGCTGGCCGAGCTTCGCGCCGAGACCGGCATCGCCTATGATGAACGCATGCAGGGCACCCTGCAACTGTTCCGCACGCAGCAGCAGCTGGATGCTTCGGCAAAGGACGTCAAGGCACTGGCGGCCGACGGCATTCCCTATGAGGTGCTGGACCGGGACGGCTGCATCCGCTTCGAACCGGCATTGAAGCACGTGCGCGACAAGATCGTCGGCGGCCTGCTGACGCCGAAGGACGAGACCGGCGACTGCTTCAAATTCACCAATGCGCTGGCCGCCAAAGCCGAGGCGCTCGGCGTCCGCTTTGCCTATGATACGACGATCAAGGCGCTGGATGTCGAGGCCGGTCGCGTGCGCGGCGTTATCACCGATCGCGAACGGATGAGTTCGGATGCGGTGGTGGTTGCCCTCGGCAGCTATTCGCCGCTGCTGCTCAAGCCCTTCGGTATCAAATTGCCGGTCTATCCCGTCAAGGGCTATTCGCTCACCATCCCGATCACGGATGCGTCGCGCGCCCCGGAATCGACCGTCATGGACGAGACTTACAAGATTGCGATCACCCGGCTCGGCGACCGGATCCGGGTTGGCGGCATGGCTGAAATCTCAGGCTATACCAACGATCTCGGCCTGGCCCGCCGCAGCACTCTGGAGCATTCCGTCACCGACCTTTTCCCCGGCGGCGATGTTTCCAAGGCGTCCTTCTGGTCCGGCCTGCGCCCGATGACGCCGGATGGCACACCGGTCATCGGCCCGACAAAGATCATCGGCCTCTTCCTCAATACCGGTCACGGCACGCTCGGCTGGACGATGAGCACCGGTTCGGCGCGATTGATCAGCGATCTGGTCGGCGGCCGCGCGCCTGAGATCGACGCGCGGTATCTCGCAATCAATCGATACGGCTGAAACCTGATCAGACGGCAAAATGCAAAGGTCATGAATGTCCTGTCGTTCCCATATGCCCGTCAATGGCAGTTCCCTCCACGATCCGGCGAGGCATAGCCCGCCGTTTTGGGAGACGGCGTTCAGCGGCACGGATCCGGACGCACTCTCGGAAATATTGTCGACGCCGAACTCCCCGATCAAGGCTGAGGCGAAAGCCGACGCGCCGATCGCCTACCGCTGCAATTTCGTCGCGACGGAAGAGCTGGCCATCGCCGACTGCGCCTACGAAGGCACGATCTCGATCAGGCGGGAGGCGCCCAGCGGCAAGGTGATCATATTCCTACCGATGGAGGGGGACGCTGTCTTCGATGCGGGCAAGGGGCAAATCCATTCCGTTCCCGGCCGCGGCGCCATTCTCGGGGCGGGCCGCGTCTCGGGTGCCCGCCTGCTCGGCCCGCGCCGTCATCTCGGCCTGTTCATCGATCAAGCGAGGATCAACAGGCACCTCACGCAGATGTTCGAGCGAACGATTATCGGCGACACAGATTTTCGTCCCTCTATCGATCTGACAACCGGTCCAGGGCTCCTGTTGCAGCAACTCGCCGCGAACCTCCATTATGGGCTCAGCGGCGACGGGCCGCTGCTTCAGTCGCCGCTGGCTCTGAGCGCGCTCTGCGACGCGACGATCTATCTGCTTCTGGAGACCTGTCCTCATCGGTATTCGGAGGCGCTTGCGCTTCCCGCCCCGGCCCCGGCTCCTCGCCATGTGAAATGGGCGATCGAATTCATGCAGGAATATATCGCCGAGCCGATCTCGCTTAATGACATCGCGACCGCAGCCAAGGTCAGCATCCGGACCTTGCAACAAGGTTTCCGGCAGTTCAGAGATACGACGCCGATGGCCTACCTGCATGAACTCCGGATGCTTGCCGCCCATCGCGATCTGCTCGAATCCGGCACGCGACAGGCCATCGCCGACATCGCGCTCAGATGGGGATTTACCCATCTCGGACGATTTTCAGCCGAATATCGGAAGCGTTTCGGTCAACTGCCGTCACAGGCCCTGAAGCGCTGAACGCCATGCCGGCCGCCGAGTGGTTGCGTCGGCGATTCAAATCGCCGACGCGGGACGCAGATGCAGGGTCTATGCCGCGCACTTCAGCGCATCGGCGATCGTCGAGACGATCGTGTCGATCTGGCTCTTCTCGATGATGAGCGGTGGCGAGAGCGCGATGATGTCGCCGGTCACGCGGATCAGCAGGCCCTTGTTGAAGCAGTCGACGAAAATGTCGTAGGCGCGGGTTCCCGGTGCCCCGTCACGCGGCGTCAGTTCGATCGCGCCGACCAGGCCGAGATTGCGGATATCGACGACATGAGACTGGCCTTTCAGCGAATGGAGGCCCTCCTGCCAGTATTCGGCAAGCTCGGATGCGCGCGTCAGCAGCCCCTCCTCCTCGTAGATGTCGAGGGTGGCGAGCCCGGCTGCGCAGGCGACCGGATGGCCGGAATAGGTGTAGCCGTGGAACAGCTCGATCGCGTTTTCCGGTCCGACCATCAGGCCATCATAGATCTTGCGGCTGGCAAAGACCGCGCCCATGGGGATCGCGCCGTTGGTGAGGCCCTTTGCCGTGGTGACGAGATCGGGCACGACGCCGAAATAATCCACCGCGAAAGGCGTGCCGAGGCGGCCGAAGCCGGTAATAACCTCATCGAAGATCAGCAGGATGCCGTGCTTGTCGGCAGTTGCACGGAGCTTTTCCAGATAATCCTTCGGGGGCAGGACGACGCCCGCCGATCCCGACATCGGTTCAACGATGACGGCGGCGATGGTTTCGGCGCCGTGCAGTTGCACCAGGCGTTCCAGATCGTCGGCGAGTTCCACGCCGTGGGCGGGCAGGCCCTTCGAAAACGCATTGCGCTCGACGTCGAGCGTATGGCGCATATGGTCGGCCGGTATTTGCGGAAAGACGCGCCGGTTGTTGACGAGGCCGCCGACAGAAATGCCGCCGAAGCCGACGCCGTGATATCCCTTTTCGCGCCCGATGATCCGCGTGCGCGTACCCTGGCCGATCGCACGCTGGTAAGCGATGGCGATCTTCAGCGCCGTATCGACCGATTCCGAGCCAGAGCCGGTGAAGAAGACCCTGTCGAGCTTGGCTTCCGGGCCGCCCGGTGCGATCGCAGCCAGCTTCGTGGCGAAGTCGAAGGCGATCGGATGGCCCATCTGGAAGGTCGGGGCATAATCCAAAGTCGAAAGCTGCCGCTCGACCGCTTGGGCGATCTTCTTGCGGCCGTGACCGGCATTGCAGCACCAGAGCCCGGCGGTGCCGTCAAGCACCCGGTTGCCATCGACATCGGTGTAATACATGCCCTCCGCGGCTGCCAGAAGGCGCGGCGTCGCCTTGAATTGCCGGTTCGCGGTGAACGGCATCCAGAAATTTTCGAGTACGGGCGCGTTGGTTTTGCGGATTTGGTCCATGCTGGCCTCCTGTCATTGGCGCCGAGAATGGCAATTTCTTCCTGTCAAACAAGTCCTTTTCTTGATCGGTTCAAGTCATTGAATTTAAATAGACGAGGAGGTAATCTTTTCGATATTCTGAACAACATAAACAGACCGGATCATGTCAGTCGATATCGGCAGCCGCCTTCGCCATCTCCGTATCGCCCATAAGCTTTCGCAGCGTGAACTCGCCAAACGCACCGGCGTGCCGAATTCGACGATCTCGCTGATCGAATCGAACGCCTCCAACCCATCGGTCGGGGCCTTGAAGCGAATTCTGGACGGCATCCCGATCGGTCTGGCGGAATTCTTCGCCTTCGAGCCCGAGCGTCCAAGGAAGGCCTTCTATGCGGCCGAGGAACTGGTGGAGATCGGCAAAGGGGCTATCTCCTACAAGCAGGTGGGGGAAAGCCTGTTCGGGCGCAGCCTGCAAATGCTCAAGGAATGTTACCAGCCGGGCGCCGACACCGGAAAGATTCCGCTTGTTCACGAGGGAGAGGAGGGCGGGATCGTGCTCTCCGGAAGGCTTGAGGTGACCGTCGATGACGAGCGGCGTATCCTCGGGCCGGGGGATGCCTATTATTTCGAAAGCCGGCGACCGCATCGGTTCCGCTGCGTCGGACCGGTGCCCTGCGAGGTCATCAGCGCCTGCACGCCGCCGACGTTCTGAAGCGCGTCGCATCTTACTCTGAGTCGGATTTGATGCATTCGAGAATTGCCGTGCGGCAAACCACGGCTTCCCTTTGCGCCGGAGATTGTTCACGCCAGGCCTGGTAGGCGATCCGGAACTCGATGTCCTTGTAAAAATAGGTCTTGGCTTTCTGTTTGAGGCGGCTCCTGTCCAATGCCTCTGACGTCACGACGAGATGGGTGGCAAACCGTTTGAATTGCCAGGGCGGCGTATGCCGCTCCTTCTCGATCACCTCGACATGGTAATAAGGATCGCGCTCGGCGAGATCGGGAACCTTGTAGACGGTGGCCCAACGAACGGTCCGTGGTGAGAGGGAGAGAATGGCGGTGGAAACGGCCGGTCGGTTTGCCGCCTCGGCATGCACAAAGACGGTTCCACCGAGAAGGGCCGCGGTGGCCGGAAGGACGGCGCCAAGACCTATTCGCAGCCATGTCGATGCCATCCGCCTCAGCTCCTGCGGCCCTCGATGCGGGCAAGCACGCCATCGAGGGCGCCGTTGAGTGCGGCAAGACCGCCCTGCTTGTCGAAGTCTGAAAGCACCTGCTCGTTCAAGCCGCCCTTGGTGGCAAATTCGCGGCTCAGCGCGCTGAACGGCTCGTTGCCGGGACTGTTGGCTTTCTGCGCCAGGCTTGCGAAGAGCGGGGCAATATAGGCTTGGCCTTTCGCCCTTTCGAGGCCGCTTTTTTCCAGCCAGCCGGTGATCGACTCCATGACGCCGAAATAGGTCGACATGACAGCGCTTGCGGCTGCGAGGAGATCGTACTCCTTCCTCGACTGACACTGCACGGCCGTTCCTAACGTGTCGAACAGCGCCGCAATAGTGGCATTGGCGGGATAGATGGCGGTGACGCCTTGCCGCTGTGCGACGAAGGGCAGGGGGATGGCCTGGACGAGATCGATATCGGCGCCGATCCAATCGAGCAGAGCCTGGCGCTCCGTCGCCGCAACGAGGCTGACGACCGTCTGATCATTCCTGAATGAAAGCTCGCGCACGACTTCCTCGGCGACCTGCGGCCGTATCGCCAGAAACACCATGTCGCTACGATCGACGACATCCTGGTTGTCGCGGGCGATTTTCACGGAGGCGAATTCGGCTGCCAGGGTCGCGGCGATATGAGCGCTTCTCGGAGATACGTGGATCTCGGAGGCGTAGGCCGGTTCGGCCAGAAGCCCGCGAACCATCGCTTCGGTGATGGCGCCGGTGCCGACGAATCCGATGCTATCGATTTTCATGCGATTACTCCGCAGTTCGCAACGGCCGAGCCGGGTAAGGGCTTCGCGCACCGGCGAGCGCGATATGTCGAAGCGTCGGCGAGCGTCATCGCGTCGAGAAGCTAGACTCCGATCCCATTGCGAAAACACCCCTGTCGCCAATGTAATTTTCCCGCGCGACTTTGTCGACACGCTGTTGAGATATTTCCAGTCGACACGAAGCCGACAAGAAAAGCGAGGAACGGCTACCGCCGACCGGCGCGCAAGCCGTGGCGTGAAAGCGCCGACCGGCTTTGCATCCGGATCGTTTCTGGAAGATCTGCCCGCAAAAAAGCGCCGCCGTGGTCAACGATCGGCAGGGACCCGTCAGGCGCCCGCAATCTTCACGATGGCTTCGAATACCGCGCGCGGCATTTTCAGCCCTTCCGACCCTGGCCTGGGATATTCGATGCCGCTGACACCGGGCATGAACACGCCGTGCTCTTGGAGGCGGGCTGTCTGGCGACGTGCGCGTTCGACAAGGCCATCATCAGCGCGCCCGGGCATCATCGCCACGACCGTCAAGCCCACTGCGGGGCTGGCGCTTCCCTCTCTGAAAGACGGCGTGTCCAATGACCAGGGGCCGCCGGAGAGGCCGGCCGACAGCATTTCCACCATCAGCGCCACATTGGCGCCCTTGCGCCCGCCGAAGGGAAGCAGGGCTCCGCCCAGCGCTTTTGCGGCCTCCGAGGTGTCCTTTCCCGTTTCGTCGACGGCCCATCCCTCGGGGATGCTGCGCCCCTCGGCTGCTGCTGCGACGATGTTGACATAGGCGGTGGCGCTGGAGGCCTGATCGATGATGAGAGGCGGTAACCCTTCGCCAAGCGGGAAGCCGAAGGCCAGCGGGTTGGTGCTGTAGACGGCCGGGCCGCCTGCTTTGGCGACCACCATGGCATTGGCGTTGGTGGCGGCGATGCCGACAATCCCTTCGTCGGCAAGCCGGCGAACATAATAGCCCAGTTCTCCTGCCGTATAGCTGTTCGTCTGTGTGAAGACGGCGAGCCCGAAATTACGCACCGCTGCTGTGAGATCGTCGAACGCAAGATCGAAACCGAGCTGGGCGATGCCCTGATCGGCATCGGCGACGAAGAAGGCCGGATAGGGACGCTCCCAAGTCGGCGCAGGATCGCAGTTGATGCGGCCCTCGCGAAAGCTATCGAGGTAATCCACCATGTGCGGAAATCCGAGTGTCGAAGGTCCATACAGCGCGGCCGATAAGGTGGCGTCCACAAGGGAGCGGGCAGTGGCTTCCCGAGCGCCGGCTGCCAGGCAAGCTCGCATCGCTAAAGCCTCGGCTTCCGCCTGATGGACTACGACCTCATCCGACATGTCAAAACTCCGCTCTGTCAGGCACCCGGTGCGATCGGTGCCGTGGTTCGACCGTCCTAGCAAAAGCAGGGGACCGCCAACAGCGAAATGTACAATAGTGTCAGCAAGTAAGACGAGTGCGTGATTTCACCATCGGATTGAGAGACTGCCGGCTCGCTCGCCGTCCGGCGGGGCCAGACACAGATCCAAGGGTGGACCCGCTGGTCAGGCAGCTATTGCCATGAATTTTCAGCGGCCGCCGGGATCTTGAGGTCGTTGCCGATCTCGGGATGCCGCGACGACATATGCGAACGCAGCGTGGTCGGCAGAACGAGGCGCGCCGCGGCCGGCCGTCGTCTGCTGCTCTTCTGAACCATGCACTCGTCACTTACTGTCTATTTATAGGTGATCGTATCGCTGGTCCGCGGTCGATTGAAGAAATGCTGATCGAAGCTGTAGCCGTTCTGCCCGGTAAAGCTTGAAAAGAACGCCGAGACGGGTGTCGTCAATTTGTATTGCACCCGCGTCAGCACGACCTGAACGCCTTGATCCTGGATTTGCGACGGGATTTCGATCGCGCTCGCGGTGCCGGATTTGAGCGGGGTGGTGTTGAATGCGGCAGACCAATTGACCGTCGCGCTGCCGGTCTTGCCGATATCGTTGACGGTGACCGTTATTGTGAGACCCGTCGTGTCATAGGGCTGCAGGATGAAGCTCGCGCCGGAAAGAAGCTTGGCGACGTCAGACGTCGACCAGGTGTTCTGCTGCGAGATCATGTCGCCTGTTGTGGAGGCGATTTCGTCTATCTTGCGGCTGACTGTGAGCGCATGGCCTAGGTCGACAGTGCCGAACAGCAGCATCACCAGGAGCGGCAACACGAGCGCGAATTCGACCCCCGACGCGGCTGTGCGGTCGCGCGTAAGACGGAGGATGCTGGATGGCACGCATCGGAAAAGGGAGATGTTCCGCTTTATCATCATCTCAGAAAGGCTCGTTACGAAACAGCACGGAAGATCCGATGAGATAGCGGCCGTCGGAAAGCTTGGCGCTCGAAAGACTGAGGAAATTGACGACGGCCGTCCAGGGCAGGAAGGTCTGGACCAGGATGTAGTCGCTGCCCTTGCCGATATTGTAAGTCTCGGTGACGGCCAGTTTGCCGCTCGTGTCGATCGGATTGCCGCTGGCCGCTGACGACAGATCGGAAAGCACACTCACCTTGACCAGGAGATCACTGGAGCAGTTGAACGAGAGCAGCATGTCATTGCAAATTCGGGCTTTGAAATCGGCCAATGTGACCTTCGAAGACGCAACCTCGCCGGTGCGGATCATCCGGGAGATCTTGTGCACCGAAGCATCAAGCGCGGCGTTGACGAAGAACATCAGCGACACTTCGATAATGCCGAATATGATGATGAAGAGCGGCAGCGCCAGGATCGCAAATTCGATTGCGGCGACGCCATCGCGATCACCCAAGAGGCGGCGCAGTGAGACAAACGATTTCCTTCGCCTCATTGGGTCAGCCGAACGGAAGAGAGATATTGTGTAAAGAGTGCCGACAGGCCTGCCGTGATCTCTGTGGACGACGCTGCTGAAATGAACAGGCTCTTGGAGGATGCGCAGTCCGAGAGCGCATAGGGAATGTAGTCGCGTCTCGTGATGCTGGTTGACACGCCGCTCTGCATGGTGCCGCCCCAGGTATTCTTCCAGTTGGCGCTTGCCATGGTCGAGCCGACGGTCGCATTGTACCCCCAATCCGAGGTGAGCGGCAGGTATTCGGTGTAAAGCACCGCCATCGTATCGGATTGATCTTTCAGATAGGCACACCAGGCGGGATTGAGCGGCGCGACCTTATTCCAATATGCCCCAGATGTGGCATTTCCGTTTTTGTCCCAAGTCACCTTGTCGGTCACCCATTCGCGCTGCGACTGGACGCCATCCGTCAACAGCAGAACGAGCTTTAGCGGCGTGCCTGAGGTGGTTCCGTCCCCTCCGCTGCCGACCTTCTGCTTCAGCGTCGCCAGCGACACGTCGAAATAGGTGGCCGCCTTCGAGGTCGCGCTGGTCAGGCCGTAGCTCGAATCCGCGAGGCGGCTGCGCGCCGTGTCTGTGCTCAGCGTTGGGGCCAGAACCTCCGTCAGTGTATCGCCCAGGCTATATAATCCGACCTTGATTCGTTGATGATTGCTGTCGGCCGTGTCGACCAAGGCAAGCACGTCCTTGACGGCGTCACCGGCGACATCGGCGCGCAGCTTTATGTTTTTTGCCGTACTGTATTCATAGTTGTTGGCGTATGTCTTGTTGCCGATAGTGTGGGAATCGCCCGTGTGGCAGGCGAACTGGCATTTGATGCCGGAATACATGGTCGCCTGACCTGCAGTCGTTGCCGCCAGAAGCATCGAAGGCGACGTATCGATGACGATATAGACGTTGAGGTAGGAAGTGGCCGGCCCTTTGACGGCGCTGCCGATGCTGATGGGAACGGTGTTGATATTGGCAATCTTCATCAACGTCGTCGGAACGGTGCCGCTTGCCGTCGCGGTTATCTTGTGGTTGGAGGTATCGATATTGATGTCACCAAGCGTATAGCTGCTTTCCACCTGCGCGCCGAACCAGTCGGACACTTTCTGTTTGAGGGCGGTACTATCGTCGGTGTCGATTTCTTTGACAGCGGCAATCAGGGCAGTGTCAAGATCGCTCTGCATCCTCTGTCGGATATTGTAGGTGCGAATGTAGTCGAAGCTCGCGCCGACCGCGATGATCATCGGCACCAGGGTGAGCGCGACGACGATCGCGACGTTGCCGCCTCTGTCTCTTCCGAGACTGCGAAGGCTACGGAAACATCGACCCAAAAATGAAAGACCTGACTTCAAAAAAACCACCGTCGCACAGCATGAAAAAATACCAATGCAAGATGTATCCAGGAAGCTTAAGTCTTTGTTAAATCTTGCAAGTTCTGGCTGGAAGTCGGCTGCCTACGTATCGTTTGCTGCGCGTATCGGATAAGTCTGCGAATTTTGGATATTCGCACAACGCCACGTCACCATCTTTCACGGCGTTGATCTCTTCGGGCGGGCACGATGTCTACACCTATTCAACCATTGTGTTTCAGCGCGTGGCTAAAACAGGATGACACTCACGCCGGGTCGGCCTAAGTGTCATCCTTCTCAAGATTAAAGAATTGGGGCATGATGTCGTCGCGGGGCTTCAACGCTGCATCAGGAGGTCATGCAAGCGTTTTTGAACGTCTTGCGGAGACATATTCCGATTGTTGAAGAAGTCGCCCACCACGGCAATCCAGCCTTCCGACATCTGGGTTGGCATGGCCTGGGATTGGGCGCTCACTTCACCCTTCTTTGCCTTGATCATCTCCAACCCAAGCTTGCCGCAACGATCAAGTCCGGACGGATCGACATCGGTGCGCACCGGCAAGGACCCCTTGATCCGGCTGAATGCAACCTGATTGTCTCGATCGAGCACCATGCGTGCGAAAGCCTGTTGGGCCTTCGCCGTGCCGTCCCGATTGGTCAGCGGAAAGGCAAAGGCATCGATCACCATGAAATAGGCGATCGACGTGCCGGGAACGAGGCTGCAATCGAAATCCTTGTCGACGTTGTAGCCGCGCGCCACAAGCTCGCCCTTGGCCCAGTCGCCCATGAATTGCATGCCGGCCTTGCCCTGGCCCACCGCCGCGGCGGCATCGGCCCATGTCTTGTCCTTGCGCTGCTCGATCGGTTCCACATAGTTGGACAGCCGCAACAGTAGTTCCAGGGCTTCGATCATGCGCGAGTCCTGCACCAGGGCGGCATCGCCGCTCATGAGACGGGCATAACCTTCCGGGCCGAACTTGTAATAGATGATGTCATTAAAAATGAGCGACACTTCCCATCGCGTGCCGCCGAGCGCGATCGGCACACGTCCTGTCGCCTTGATCTTCTCGGCCGCATCGAAGAGTTCCTCCCAGGACTGCGGCGTCTTTACGCCAGCTTCAGCCAATGCCGCCTTGCTTGTCCAGAGCCAGTTTTCGGCATGGATATTGGTCGGCGCAAAATAGACCTTTCCCTTGTAGGAGATCCGGTCAAGAACTGTGGCGGGAATGACGTCCTGCCAATGATCCGCCTTCGCGACATCGTCTATATCCAGCACGATGCCCATTTCCGGCAGTTCACGCGATCCCTCGTTTGCATTCCACTGCATCACCGCCGGTGCATATCCGTTGGCAATACGATCGCTCACCACCCGCTGGACGGCGACCTTGTTTTCTGCCGGCATGTCGACCCACTGGTTGCCGGCGGCCGACCAGGCCTTGCGAAAGACGTCGAGCGCCGCAGCCTCGCTTTTCGACACCCAGAAATGCACGACGTCCACCGCCATGCCTTCCTCCGCCGAGTGGGGCGTCTGCGCTGCTAGTCCCTGTCAGCTTGCCGGATTGCGCGCGGTGACGATCCACGCCGCACCGTCGATGATCACCGACCGCTCCCCGGGGCCGTCCGCGAAGGCGGCACGAACCGCGGCCGAGGCGCGGGCGCGTATGTCGTCGGGCTGATCAGCGAGCGCGCGCGACAGCGGGCCGACCTCGAGCGCCATCCTCACCGCGTCGTCGATCGCCGCGTCCCGCGTCGTGCCTTCACCAAACGGGACGGAAGCATCGAAGGGCGCGATAGCGATATCGGTGAAGCCGGCCGCCGTCAGGATGCGAGCAACCCGCCCCCGGTCGCCGAAGCGCGAGAACAGGGTGTCGAACGCGCCCTCGGGCAGCTCGGTGCTGCTGGCGTCGGCCACTCGGAACAGGACCGGCGTATCCTGTGGCGCAAGCGCGCGCGCCCGGTCGATCAGCGGTTCGGATATGTCCACGCCCAGCACTTGGCCCTCTGCGCCGACGCGGGCGGCCAGTGCCAGACTGGATGTGCCCGCGCCGCGGCCGACGTCCAGCACGCGCTCGCCCGTCGCGGGTGCGGCGGCTTCAATCGCGGCCTGGCCGAACACCGCAAGCATGGCGTCGAGCCGAGCCTGGTGGGCGACACAGCGCTCCCCGCTTTGGTCATTCCAATCGGCGACCTGCTTGTCATTTTGCTCTGCCATGATCTATCCTTGTTCTCTTTTGTTCTTAGCTAAGCTATTGATGCCAAAGCGCGCGTCGGTCGGAGTTTCTGTTCGTGAAGCCTGAGCGCACAAACGACGCTGGGCGTAATAGGCCGAAGCACGAGGCTGTCAGCGGCTGCAGTAAGAGCCCCCGCTTGTTAGATGAGCCCGACGCGCCAGCGCTCCAGGAGTTAAGCGTCCACTAGTTCTTTTCATTGTGGCCCTTTGCATTGATCTCGGCGTCAGACGATTTGAAAAGGCTACCAGCGCGTTCGACAGGCCCTCGATCACCATAACCTTTCCTTGCAACAACGCTCGAATACCGCTGTCGGCGACCGGACGTGGCTTCATGGTGAGGAGGCGCAGCAAGGCCGATGTGGTTGCGCCGGCCGCCTCATCGAAGCCCGTCGCGGTGTGCCCCGGGCAGAGCGTGGTAACAACCACACCATGCAGGCGGAGTTCGTTGTGCAGGGCCTCGCCAAGGGCGAGTACATATGCCTTGGTCGCCGCATAGGCCGCATAGGCCGCGTAGCTCGGAACGGCTTGGAAGGCCATGAGATGGAATCGGCGCTCTCAAACCAGCATCGACTGCTGGGCGGAGATGCCCGCAATTGCGCCTTGCCATGATGCCGTGGTGACCGAGGGCATGCCGGGGTTGGCGAGGTCGCCGGCGGCGTAGATTCCGGGCATGCTGGTTTCGCGGCGCTCGTCCGCCTTGAGAGCAATGCCGAGGGGTGTATCGACCGTGGCGAGACCCAGTGATTCATGCAGGCCTGCGGACGGCTTGTTGCGCGGATGCGCGAACAGGATGTCGACAGTGACATCGGGGCCGGTATCGAGATTGAGGGTGGGATTATGGCCCCCATGACGGTCGATTTCAGTGATCCGGCCATCGACGACAGGTATGTTGCGGCGCGCCACATCCGCCCGGATATCGGGCGGGATGTCGTGACCATCGGCGAAGACCGTCAACCTGTCGGTCCAATCGTGGAACAGCCTGACCTGATTGTGCGACTGCAGGCCGGACCAGACGAGGCCCCAATGCTGGCCGGCGACTTCAAAGCCGTCGCAATAGGGACAGGGCACGATGGACGTGCCCCAGCCTTCGGCAAAGCCCGGCACAGCAGGCATCTGGTCGGTGATGCCATAGCTCAGGATCAGGCGGCGCGCCCCAAGGCTTTCGCCATTGCCAGTGAGGACGGAGAAATCGTCGATGCCGCCGGACACGCTGTTGGCCCGGGCATTGACCAAATTGACCGTGGGATAACGCGTCAGCTGCCGCCGCGCCTCGGCCAGGATGTCCAGCGGCGGCTTGTGATCGTGACCGAGCAGGCCATGCGAGTGGCCGGCGAAGCGGTTGCGCGGCAGGCCGGTATCGAGAACGGTGACCTTGCGACGGGCACGGCCGAGTTGCAGAGCGGCTGCGAGGCCGGCAAAGCTGCCGCCGATGATGACGACGTCATCCATGGTGATAAGCTCCGTGTTGCGGATGGAGGGGGGTGGGTTGGGCCTGGCGCGCAATATCGTCCAGCGATGCGCATTCGATATCGGTGGGCGGCCAAGGGACACTTATTTTGGAGGACACGATAAAATTCACCCTTGGAATTGCAGATACTGAGTAGTATCGTAATTCAAGAATAAAGATACTGTCAAGGATCGGAATTGTCGTGACCGAAAATAGCCAGGGCCGGCGCGGCCGGCCCACCAACCAGGCGCTTGGCCAAACCATAGTCGACGCCGCGGGCGAACTCTTTGCGGAATTGGGTTTCCAAGCGACGACATTGGACAAGGTCGCCCAGCGAGCGAAGATATCCAAGCTCAGCATCTATCGCCACTTCGAGAACAAGGAGGCGCTGTTTGGCGCGGCGTTTGCGGCCCGCTGCTATCAGTTAATACCACAGGCCCTTTTTGAAGGCGTCGACGGTTCGGCCGAAGATCAGCTCATGGCGGTGGGATCATCACTGCTTCGCACGCTGTTGCGCCCGGACGTGCGCAGTGTGGAAGCCATGGTCATGGCCGACTTCACGAGTCAAAAGTCGCTGAGCAAGGTCCACTACGAAGCCGGCCCCGCCCATATCATCGCCCAAATCGAGGCCCTGTTGCGTCAATTGCACGCGAAGGCGGTTCTGAATGTGCCCGATCCTCTCCGGTCCGCCCGCTTGTTTGCCGCGCTTTTCAAAGGCTCCGATCTCCTGATTATCACACGCTTCGATCAGGCGAGAGCAGAGGACGACAACGAGATCGAATCCTATTGCCGGTCGGCCGTCGCCATGTTCATCGCCGCGCACGGTGGCAGCGACCACGCGGGCGGATATCCGGGACGAAGCCGCGAAGTACTTGCTTGATATTTTGGATGCTCGCACTGACATCAACGCGACTATCGGTGTCCGCTTTGGGCCAGATTCCGCCTTCCAGTGCTTGAAAATATGCCGAGCTTACCAGGCGGCTTTACCTGAAATCCCGTGCTTTAGGAAACGGGCCCGGCATGTATCTGGCTCGGGATAAACGCCTTTATGCCGAACTCGGCATAAAGGTATATCCACATTGCGCACTCCGATCCGTATCGCGCGTTGAAAGTTCTTGTCGGCCGGAACTGCAGTAATCCCTTAATTTTCTAACCGCAGAATCCAAGGCCAAGCCGATATGCTCGATTGCAGCGGACCGGTGCCGTTGCGACGACATCCTCGCACCATCGTTTCGCTTCAAATGACTTGGGCGGCCTTTCTTAGAAAATTCTCGATTGGATGAATGATGCGTCCGGTTGATGCCCATGGTGAGAAGATTCGTCATGACGTTGTCCCAATCGTTTCCGGAGCCGGCCGTTATCGTCGACATTGCCGAACACAAACAGACGGAGCGGGAGCTCAAGAAGGCGCTTGAATTCGCCGAGGGGATCATCACCGCCATTCCGGATGTTCTGTTCGAGGTGGACGAAGACGGCCGTTATCTTCAGGTCTGGACGCGAAACCCCGAACTGCTGGCTCACCAGAAGGAGATGCTGCTTGGCAGGACGGTCAATGACGTCCTTGCGCCCGATCAGGCGGCTATCGCGATGGAGGCTCTGCGCGCGGCCGGCAAAGAGGGAGTTGCCTATGGCCGATGCATTTGCGTCTCGTTGCCGAACGGTGAGACGCGATGGTTCGAGCTGTCCGTAGCCAAACGGCCGAGCGCCGATTCGGCCACCACACTGCTTGCGCTTTCGCGCGACATTACCGAGCGCAAACAGGCGGAAGAAGCCATCAACTCCGTACGGATACAGCTTCTCAGCGTGCTTCAGACCATGCCTGATATGGTCTGGGTGAAGGACACGGATGGCGTTTATCTCTTGTGCAACCACGCCTACGAGCGACTGACCGGGAAGACGGAGGCCGACGTTGTCGGAAAGACGGATTTCGACCTGTTCGAGACAGAAAGGGCTCGGACCTTTCGAGAGTCGGACAAAGCGGCGATTGAGGCTGGTGGCATCCTCGTCAGCGAGGAATGGGTCGTTTCCCGGGAGAACGGTCAATCTGTTCTTCTTGAAACACGCAAGGTTCCGGTATTGGCCCCAGGGGGAGAAGTTGCCGGTGTTCTGGGTGTGTCGCGCGACGTTACCGAGTTGAACGCCTCGCGTCAGAAGATCCATCAGATGGCCTTTTACGATCCTTTGACATCGCTGCCGAACCGATCGCTGTTCAATGATCGGCTTCGGCAGATGATTACTTCAGCCGTTTCCCGTGGCCAGCGGGCAGGTGTGATGTTGATCGACATCGATCATTTCAAGGTGGTCAACGATACGATGGGCCATCCTGTCGGCGACGAATTGCTCTGTCAGGCGGCGGCTCGCCTCAATGCGAGCGTTCGGGACTACGACACCGTCGCCCGTCTCGGTGGCGACGAATTCGCGATCCTGCTGCCGGATATCAGCCAAGGCGACGGTCTAGGCCGGATTGCCAATAATATCCTCGAGAAGTTCAGGGAACGCTTCCTGCTGGATGGCCAGGAGGTGTTTATTTCATGCAGCGTCGGCATCGCGCTCTATCCCGATGACAGCGCCGATGCCAACGACCTTGTAAAATACGCCGACTCGGCGATGTATCTCGCCAAACGCTCCGGACGAAGCAATTTTCGCTTCTATTCGAAGGACCTGACGGCAAGCGCCGAAGAGCGGATGCGACTGGAGTCGGAATTGCGCCGTGCGATCGAGCGCGGTGAACTGGAACTGCACTACCAGCCGAAGGTACTTCTCACCAGCGGCGCAATGATCGGCTGCGAAGCCTTGCTGAGATGGCGCCACCCCGAAATGGGCATGATTCCTCCCGCACGGTTCATTCCGGTTGCGGAAGACACGGGGCTGATCGTGGAACTCGGGCAATGGGTGCTGCGCGAGGCATGCCAGACCGCAGCCGAGTTCAATGCCGATAGCGATTCACCGCACAAGGTGGCGGTCAACCTGTCGGTCAAGCAATTCCAATCCCCAGGATTGGTAAGGTCGATCGCAGAGATTCTCGACGAGACCGGCTGCCGCTCGGAATGGGTGGAAATCGAAATAACGGAGAGCCTTCTTCTGGATCAGAAGGATGAAACGCTGGAGATGCTCTCTGAACTTCGAAGCATGGGATTTTCGATCGCCATCGATGATTTCGGCACCGGCTATTCGGCATTGAACTATCTGGCGCGCTTTCCGATCGACACGCTGAAGATCGATCGGTCGTTCATCAACAGCGTCGATAGACGGAACGAGGAACTCGTGAAGGCGATCCTCTCCATCGCGCGTTGTCTCGGACAGAATGTGGTGGCGGAAGGCGTCGAAACCGCCGAGCAGGCAGCCTTCCTGGCTGCAAATGGATGCGGCTCGGCGCAAGGATTTCTTTACAGCAAAGCTGTGCCAAAAGCCGAGATTATCGCCATTCGGCTGCGTTCTCCGGCTGGTGACCTCAACCCAAGAGAGCGGCTTTGCGGGTGAATTCCGTCTTAAGAATACCCGTCGAACTGAGTGCAGTTCGTTCAATGGACGTCCTTTTGATCTCCCTCGTCTTTGTCAGTGCCTGAAAGCCGGGCCTGAAATTCGGCGGAGTGGGCGTGCTGCTGCCGACCCCGACCCGGATTCAACGGCGCCTGACCGTTCTGGCTGCGCTCGGCTGCGTGCTGCTGCAGATCGCTGCCATGATCTTTCATCTATCCCCGCGGCGAAGTCCCCGCCCTGCCGCTCAATGTCATCCTGCTTGCCCTTTCAGCTTTCATCCTATGGGACCGCAGCAAGAGGGCGCCGATCATGCCGCGCCAATGACGGATCGGGAACCACGCGTTTTTCGCATCTTTGTCCGTTTGGCGCGACAAAGCCGCGAAGTCAGCTACCGCGCGCGCTGAAGTAGGAATTTGTTAAGGACGACGAGGCGTTTACTGCCAAGCGGACAAAGCAACCCATCGCAATGAATGCGGTTTCCTATGCTCCCCATAAAACACAACAAAATAAAGAATGCTCATGGCTGAAATCATTCCGTTTCCAAATCCTGTCTCCAACGCTTCGATAGACGTTCAGCACCTCAAAAACGCAGACGGGTCGTACGGCAACCTGGAGATGGATAAAATGCTGCAGGCGCGTGCTCGGATCCAACAGGTTTTGGACGACCTCGACCGATTAAGCTTCGAGTCGCATAGGCAGTCATGACGTCTTGTGGGTAAGGGCGGCGACGACGCGATCGGCCATGAAGGCGCAGCGGGCACCGTCAAACGGGAACAGCGCCGAGAATGCGCCGGAGAGCTGTTTTTCGATCGACTGGCGCATCATCTTCCGCGCCCGGTGGAGCCGCGTCTTCGCGGTTTCGGCTCTTATGCCGAGGTAGGATGCGGCCTCGTTGGTGCTCATACCCTCGACATCACGCAGCACAAAAATGGTGCGAAAATCATCGGGAAGTTCGTCGACCGCTTGTTCGAGGAGATGCCGCGCCTGGCTCCGCGACAGCTCGGTTTCAGGATCTGTCGTGGAAGACGGAAACTGGACTATCTGCCCACTCGCCGACGTTGCCTGCATGTCGATTTCCTCCAGCCCGGTGGTGTTCTTCCGAGCCCGTACCCGGCCCAACGCCTCGTTGAGCGTAATTCGGGTCAGCCATGTCGAAAGCTCCGCCTCACCCCGGAACGTCGCCAGGTTGATGAAGGCCTTGATGTAAGACGCCTGAACGACGTCTTCCGCTTCCGCATCATTGCGGATTACGGCGCGCGCGGTGCGGAACAGGCGCTGATTGTGACGCTGGATGATGGCGCGGATGGCGGGCTCGTCGCCGATTTTTGCAAGGGGCATGAGGTCGGCGTCGGAAAGGGTCGACTGAAGCGGCCGGCGTCGCGCGACCGGAACCGGAATGGCTGTCATGGAAATCTCCGCTACCCCGTCTTTCCGAGGAGCCCGGCCTTATGGCCGGACGTCCAGTTTGCCCGTCATGGCGGGATGAAAGCGGCAGTAGAAATCGACCGCTCCCGCTCGGCTGATTATCATGCGGCCTTCCGATTTCGGCGGCAGATCGATGTCGAAGCTTTTGTCGCGCGCCGTCGCCGTATGCCGGAATATATCATCATTCCGCCAGACGATCACATCGCCGACATGCAGTTCGGCAGGCGGCGCGCTGAATTTCATTCCCGCAATGGTCACCTGATAATCCGCCGCAACGGCAAACCCGCTGCCTGTCCAGAGCAGCACAAACAGCAGCGGCAGCGATTTCATCAGTAAGCGCATCGCAAGCCTACTTCATCATCGAGGCAAGATGCTCGGCATGCATCTGGTGCTGCTTGAACAGGGTCAGGCCGGTTTCCAGGAGCGACTTGAGCTCTTTATTCTTAGCCGAGGGGATCAGCACATCGGCAAGCGCTGAGTTGACCGACTTGTGATAGGCGACTTCGTTTTCGACATAGGCCTTGTCGAAGGCCGCACCGTCGAGAGCGCCGAGCGTCGTCAGTTCCTTGCTCGCCTCTGCCGACAGCGACTGGCTGACGGCATTGTCTTCAGGCGTCACCTTCAACTTCTTGACGAGGGCGAGCGCCTGATCGTTGACGGCCTTGTGGTCGCGCTCCATGGTCTTGGCGAATTCGATGACTTCGGCATTCTTGCTTTTCTTCAGCGCCTGTTCTGCGGCGGTGACGTCGATTTGCCCGGCCGTATAGGCGATATGAGCGATCTGAGGGTCGGTCGGCTTGGCATCGGCGGCGATCGAAACCGTGCCGAGCGAGGCCGCTATCAGCGCTGCACCGAAAATTCGTTTCAACATGATCTGTCTCCCTAGTGTCCATGTGACGGAATGCTCCGCGGCGGTGGTGCGCCTTTGGAAGCAGGCATTGGATGCAGATCGGTCGAAAAGGTTCCCGGAATTTTTTGCGACGGTCGACGCATTCTTTTCGAGTTCCTGCTCACCCACAGTTTGAAACACCGGCGTCAACTTGTGCTCGACAGCGGTAAATAACATGACTAGAGAACTCATGTTATTTACCGCTATCGCCGCCGCTCCAAGCGCCAAGGAGCCGGGGTGCCAGTCAAAGGAGTGGTCCATGTCCCGCCGCCGCAAGGCTTTTTCTGCCTTGGCAATGTCCCTATCGCTTTTCCTGCCGGCAACGCTGCATGCCGAGAGTTCGTTTCTCGATCACCGCGGCAAGACGATCACCTTCGAGAAGCCGCCGGAACGGGTGGTGACGATCGTGCGGTCGGCGCCGATCATCTATCGCGCCATAGACGGGACGGCGGGTCATATCGCCGGCATGAACAAGGATTCGCTGGTGCGTTACTTCACCAAGGGCATCTACGCCGAGATGCTGCCCGAGATGGCGAAGATCAATGCCAGCGCCGCCCAGGATGGTTTCGTACCGAATGTCGAGGCAATCCTGGCTGAGAAGCCTGATGCCGTGATCCAGTGGACCCATGATCAAAAGCTCATCGAGCCGCTAGAGCGCGTCGGCCTGACCGTTGTCGGCTGGCAGTGCTGCACGGAACAGGATCGCCTCGATTACATCTCGCTGACCGGGTATATGACCGGCCACAACGACCGCGCCCAGGCGATCCTGAAGGCGCAGGCCGAAACGTTGAAGGCGCTCGACGGCAAAGTCGCCAAGCTTGACAAAGCAGCGCTTCCCTCCGTCCTGCACATCGACAAGGTGGCTGACCAGATCCAGGTCATTGCCAACGGTTCGCAGGACCTCTCGCTCAGCGGAGTGACCAACCCGGCCGCCGACAAGACAGGGGAATGGTGGCGCACCGTCGATTTCGAACAGCTGCTGGTCTGGAACCCCGACATCATCATCATTCCGGCCTATGCGAGCGACCTCAATCCCAAGGATTTCTTCGACAATCCGCTCCTTGCCAATCTCAAGGCGGTCAAGGAGAAGCGCGTCTACAAGCAGCCGGTTTTCGCCCGCACGCCCGATGCGCCGGAAATCTTTCTGACCTCTGAATGGCTGGCGGCCGTCGCCCATGGCACCGACTTTGCGCCGGATTTCAGAAAGCAGATTCGCGATGTCTACAAGCTGATCTACGGTGCAGATCTGACGGACGATCAACTGAAGGCGATCCTCGAATCCGAAAGCAACACTCCGACGGACAAATATGTCCAGCTCTTCGGTTAACCCACGCGCTAGCGAAGCTGCGCGTCGGGCAGGTGAACCTGCGCGGTCGGCTAGCGAACCTGCGCAGCCAGCAAGCGAAGCTGCGCAGCCGGCAAGCGCAACTGTTCCCGGCTTGGCAGGGCGGAAACTGGCTTCGGTTTCCGTCCTTCCGGCCCTGATCGGCCTCCTCGTCGCCGCCATCCTCTATTCGGTGACGATCGGCCGCTACGACCTGTCGATGCGGGATGTCGCCTATATCCTGATCGACAACGTCCACCCGTTGGTCACGCCCTATTGGGATCCGGTGCAGGAGGTCGTCGTCGAGCAGGTCCGGCTGCCGCGCATCATGGCGGCTGTTATCGTCGGCTTCGGCCTGGCGATCTCGGGGGCGGCGCTGCAAGGGCTCTTCCGCAATCCGCTGGTCGATCCCGGCATCATCGGCGTGACATCGGGCGCCGGTTTCGGCGGGACGCCAGCGCCAGCTGGTGATGATCGCCCAGGCGCTGGCATCGGAATGCGAACTCCTGGTTCTCGATGAACCCTGCGCCGCGCTCGATTACAAGAACCAGGACAAGGTCCTGCGCCTGCTCGCGCATTTGAGGGATCGGCACGCCATGACGATCGCCTTTTCCACTCACATGCCGCAGCACGCGGTGGAGATTGCGAGCGACGTTCTGCTGATGACCAGCGGTAGCCGCTATGTCTTGGGATCGACCGCGGAAGCGCTGAGCGCCGAAAACCTGACCGATCTCTACGACCTGCCGATCGCGCGCGCGGATTTCGACGGATTAGCCAAACACACTTACGCGCCCGTCTTTCGTCATGAAGGAGCCCGTTTCGATGGCTGACGCCGCTACGCCGGGAAAAGGCATCGCCTATATCCATTGGGGCAATAGCTGGCAGCTGCGAAGCTTCCAGGATTTTCGTCACTATATCGACGCTCTCATCTATATCCACGACCTGCCGAAGGTCGATCTGTCTCCTTACGCCGCGGTCGTCATGCCGGATGCGATGGATACAGCCGCAGCGCTTCCGCATGCGCCGCAGCTCAACGCTTATCTCAAAGACGGCGGTTTTCTCGTCGTCTGCCTGCAGGGCCATGCCGATTGGCTCGACATTCCGGGACTTGAGTGGACGCCCGGAAACTGCCGCGACTGGCTGTGGTGGACGAAGGGCGAAAAGCTGGAGGTCAGGCTCTCCGAGCCGCACCATCCGATCACCGAAAGCCTGCCGCTTTCGCATATGAGCTGGCATTGGGGCGGCTCCTACAATGTTCCGGAAGGCGCGCGCTCCATTCTTGAGATCGACGGTGGAAGTGGCAGCCTGTTTCTCGATTTTCCGTCGCTGCCGGGCGGCGGACGCCTGCTGCTCGCGACGCTGGACCCGCATTCGCACAATGGCCAGCGCTTTATGCCGGCGACCACGCGTTTCCTCCGGTCCTTCTATCCCTGGCTGAACCGCGAGCTCGGGATTGAGCGGCCGGCCGGAAACCGGTTCACCTATCTGCAATGCTCACATGTCCCGTCGGAATGGCATCCGGACGGATTGGAGGACAGCCTCGGAGGCGCCGGCTTCGAAACCTCCTTCGCTCCGCTTCATCAGCTCGACCCCGAACTGCTTGGAAAGACTGACACGCTCTACATTCCAAGCAGCCACGACGAGTTTTTCCTCAAGAGCCAGGCCGAGAATCTCATCCGGTTTCTCTCTCAAGGCGGAAATCTGATCATCGCCGCGGAGCCATGCCAGCCATGGCTGCCCTTCATGGCGCCGTTTCACGCCGTTCCCCCGCGTCCTTTCACCAATATCAAGGTTCGCATACGCGACGACCGCTTCGGGATCTTTTCCGATCTCGGGGAGGGCTTCGACGGCTGGAAAGGCGTTTTCGGCCAGTATGTGCGCGGATGGACCGATCCGCCTCCCGGCGCGATCTGGCTGACCGATATCGGCTCCGAGCATGATCCGAAGCCGGCCGACTGGATCTGGCAGTATCCGACCCCGACGGGCCGCGGCGGATATGTCTTCATGCACAATGGCGACAACATGACCCGCTATCCCGATCATGGCCCGAAAAAGGAAGCGCTGCTCGCCAATATCGCCGTCGCGTTGAGAAAGCTCTCCACCGGCGAATTGTTGTTTTAGCCTTTCTCCAAGCCCCTCGGATCAGCCGCCACTTTGGAAACGCGTGGCGGCCGCCCAATCATAATCGAAAATACGTCGATGCTATCCGTTTTGCGCGCAAACCATTTGGGCGGGGCGGCGCCGAAGCACTTTTTTAAGCGTTGCCGCCTTGGATGGGATCGCGGTTGTCACCGGGACAGCGGCACAATTGGTCCGCTGGGATACGGGAATATGACATGGTCCATAGCAGTTGTGCATTTATCATCCGCCGCCGGTCTTACGGCTGCGGTGCATTGCGCTGAGGCTCGGTGTCCATGGTCGAGACAACGAACGGCCCGGGTTTGAACGGGGTGTATCAGGGTCGAGTTTCTGAAGATCCGGACAGCATTGAAGCGAGAACCGATCTCAATGATCAGAAAGCCAGATTCTCAGCCGAGATCGCGGCATTGGCGACGGCTGTCCAGGGCGGAGATCTGACGCAGCGGATGAAAGCCGACTATGCCGATACGGATCTCTCCCGTTCGGCCGCTATCCTCAATGAGCTGATCATGTCAATTGGCGATAATCTGTCCGATTTCAACGACGCGATGGCTGCTCTCGCCCACGGGGATCTCCATGGAGGCATGCGAGACAAACCTCGCGGCGCCTTCGGACAATTGCAGAAGAACTTCAATCTCGCCCTAGCGACGATCCGCACGGTGCTGGGGGAGCGGGGTTCAGACCAGTTTGCCGACAAGGCGACGAGATTTCGCCGGATGCTGGCGGGCTTCAGATCAAACGGGGTCGCTTCCGAAATCCGGGTCTCCGATGAAGAATCGCGGCCAATTCCTTCGCCTCCCCATGATCTCTGGCTGAAGCTTGCCGATGCGCTGGATGGTTTCTCGGCCTGAACATGACCGCGCCACAACCGCAATCGCCGTTGTGGCGCGCCAATGTGTTTCGTCGTCAGAAGGGGTAATGCTGAGCGGAATCCTCGATCGTGATCCAACGCAGATCGGTGAATTCGGCGATTGCCGCCTTGCCGCCGAAACGGCCGTAACCGCTGCCCTTGACGCCGCCGAAAGGCATTTGCGCCTCGTCGTGCACGGTCGGGCCATTGATATGGCAGATGCCGGATTCGATGCGTGCGGCAACCGCCATCGCCCGCTGGATGTTGCGGCTGAAGACCGCGGAAGACAGGCCGTATTCGGTGTCGTTGGCGATGCGGATCGCTTCTTCCTCGCCGGAGACGCGAATGATCGGCTTGACCGGGCCGAAGGATTCTTCCGCATAGACGCGCATGTCGGATGTGACGTGATCGAGCAGCGTCGCCTCGACCACGGTGCCGGAGCGCTTGCCGCCGGCCACAAGTTTTGCCCCCTTGGCCGTCGCATCGGCGATCAACTCCTCCATTTTCTTGGCGGCGTCGAGGCTGATCAGCGAGCCGAGCACGACGTGGCCGCGCGGATCGCCGGCCGGGAGTTGGCTGGCGCGGGCGGCGAGTTTGGCAACGAACTGATCGGCGATGGTCTCGTCGACGATGATCCGCTCCGTCGACATGCATATCTGCCCCTGATGCATGAAGGCGCCGAATGTCGCGGCATTGACCGCGCCGTCGATATCGGCGTCGTCGAGAATCACTAGCGGGGCCTTGCCGCCGAGTTCGAGGAGGGCAGGCTTGAGGTGCTTGCCGCAGGTCTCGGCGATGATCTTGCCGACTTTGGTCGATCCGGTGAAGTTGACGCGCTTGACGGCAGGATGGGCGATCAGCGCGGCGACGATCTCAGGCGCATCCTCAGGCGCGTTGGTGATGACGTTGAGGACGCCGGCCGGCAGGCCGGCTTCGGTCAGTACCGTGGCGATCAGCCGATGCGTGCCCGGGCATTGTTCGGACGCTTTGAGGATGGCGGTGTTGCCGCAGGCAATCGGCATGGCGATGGCGCGGGTCGCGAGGATGACGGGCGCGTTCCAGGGGGCAATCGCCAGGCAGACGCCGGCCGCCTGACGAACGCCCATGGCGAGCGTGCCGGGTTTGTTGGAGGGAATGATTTCGCCTGAGATCTGCGTCGTCATGGCGCCGGCCTCACGCAGGATGTTGGCGGCGAACATGACATTGAAGCCGGCCCAGGGCGCGGTGGCGCCGGTTTCCTCGATCATCAGCCGGGTGAACTCGTCCACCTTGGAATCCATGATGTCTGCGGCCTTCATCAGGATCGCGCGGCGCTGGCCGGGGCCGGTCTTCGACCAGGTGCCGAAGGCGGCGGAGGCGGCATCGACGGCTGCGGCTGCATCCTCCAGGCTTGCCGCGGCGGCGCGGCTGGCGAGCTTTTCGGTGAAGGGGTCGATGCGGTCATAGGTCCGGCCGTCGGAGGCCGGGCGGTCTGCGCCGTTGATCAGCAGGGAAATATTCATCGTGGGTCTCCTTTGAGAACGACTAGAAGCCGAGGACGTCGGCGTTGATGGATGCTTCGAGGCCACCGTCGGCCGCGAGATTGGCGCCGTTGATCCAGCGCCCGCCGTCTGAGCAAAGGAAGAGCACGGCGGGCGCGATATCGGCGGCGGTGCCGGCGCGGCCGACGCGGGTAATGTCGCTGTCGACCCTGGCGTCGCCGAGCACGGCGCGGAACTGCTTGAGGATCGGCGTTTCCACCGGCCCGGGGCTGACCGCATTGACGCGGATGCCGCGTTGCTTGAACAATGGTTGGTGGGCCGCGCGCATGGTCCAGAGCAGGAGCAGTTCCTTGGAGAGCGGGTAGCCTTGCTCGTCCTTGAGACCGTGTTCGCGGGCGATCGCCGCCACATCGGGAAAACCCTCGATTGACGTCAGCGATTTCGCCCGTTCGAGATTGGCGCGCCAGCCGTAACCGGCGATCGAGGCCACGTTGACGATGGCGCCGCCTTCGCGCAGTCGCGGGGCGACGGCTTCCGACAGGGCGCGCAGCCCGTAGAAATTGACGGCGAGCGTCGAGACGACGCCGGTGTTGCCGGAAAGGCCGGCGACATTGGCGAGCGCATCGAGACGCGCCGGGAGCCGTGCAACGATCTCGGCAACGCCCGATGGCGTGGACAGATCGCCCTTGATGAAGGCGGCACTTCCGCTGGCCGGGTCGCGCACATCGACGCCGATGACCTCTGCGCCCATCTGGCCGGCCAGCTCCGCCGTCCGGGCGCCGATGCCGGAGGCCACGCCGGTCACCAGGATTGTTTTACCAAAAAGCATGAGCATCACCTTTCGCTGGAGAGTCCGGAAGCAAGCCGGCTCATTCCTTCCATTTGATCTTGTTCGGACCGGGCAATTTCAGCCGGTAGCCGACGGGCAGAAGTTGCAGGTCGAAGCGGCGCTCGATTTCGCCCCAAAGGCCGCGCGGCAGATAAAGGGAGAAAATCAGGGCGGTGGCGCCGAGGCCGATCAGGTACCAGACGCCGGCTCCGCCGAAGAAGGTCTCGATCATAAAGAACAGAATTGCGCCGAGGATCGCGCCTTCGAACTTGCCGATCCCGCCGACCAGCACCATGAAGATCATGTAGGCCGTCCATTGGACGCTGAAATAGGTCTTCGGCTGGAAGGTGGTGGCAGTCGCAAGCCACAGGCCTCCGGCGACCGCGATGCCGAAAGCGGCGAGCACGAAGAGCAGCCTCTTGGTGGCGATCACGCGCACGCCGACCGAGGTCGCCGCTTCTTCATTGTCGCGGATCGCCTGCATGGCCGCGCCCGCGCGGCTGCGCATCAGCATGAAGAGCGCACCGAGCAGGGCGGTCATGGCTATCAATGCCAGCCAGTAGATTGTCGCCCGCCGTGTGCCGCTGTCATAGACGTTGAGCGAGATCAGCGAGGTTCCGGTTTCCCCCTGGATCAGCCGGTCGAGATTGACGAGCAGGTGAGCGAGTTCGGCGATGACCCACATGCCGATTGCGAATTCGCCGCCCTTCAGCCGCAGCATGAACAGCGAAAGCGGGATCGACAGCACGCCGGTCACGATCGCGGCCGCAAAGAGGGCGATGAAGGGATCGAGCCCGGCATCGGCGAGCCGAATGGTGAAATAGGCGCCTAGGCCGAAGAACACCTGTTGGCCGACCGAAACCAGCCCGCCGAAGCCGGCGAGCGCATTCCACATGGCCGCAAGGATCACATAGATGAACAGGGCCGTCATCCGGTCGATCGCGCCTGCGCCGAGGACGGCGGGTGCGAAGATCAGCAGGACAAGCACCGCGGCCATGGAGCCAAGCGCCACCCGCGACGATTTTGTCCAGCGCTCTATCGATATTCCGTTGGAGACGAATGTCATGTCGGGCTCCGGAGACGTGCGCGAAGGTTGAAAAACACACCAAGCTTGTCGAGTTGAGGCATGCCGAAGCGGGACAGCCTGACGAAAAGCACCAGCAGGAAGACGGCGTGGCCGCCGATCAGGAAGCCTTGCGGATGCAATTGCGCACCGAGCGATTGGGCAAGGCCGAGAGCGATGCCGCCGGCAAGCGTGCCCCACAGCGATCCCGCTCCGCCGATGACTGCCGTCTCGAAAGCAAAGAGAAGCTGCGGGCCGCCGGCATAGGGGCTGAAAGTTGCCCGCATCCCGAGAAAGGCCCCGGCAATCCCGATGGTGACCATGGTGATTGCGGTGGCGACGGCATTGACCCTGCGTGCATCGATGCCGACCAATCCAGCCGTGTCGGGATCTTCCGCCGTGGCGCGGATGGCGCGGCCGAGCGCAAACCGGCCGAGGAAGAACTGCAGTCCCCCGAGAATGAAGACTGCCGTCACCATCATCATCACCGCAAGCTTGCCGACGAAGATATGGCCCGGCAGCTGCCAGGATGCATAGGAAAGGTTGCCGATGAAGGGCGCGAGCGATCGTGTGTCGGCGCCGAACTGCTCGAACAGCAGATTGTCGATGACGATCGACAGGCCGAAGGTCGTCAGGATCGGCAGCAGCGTGCCGCCGCGAGCACTGCGTTCGAGGATGAAGCGCTGCAGCAGCCAGCCGAGGACAGCCATGACGGGCAGCACGATCAGCAGGCCGGCGAAAGGTGGAATGCCGGCTTTGGCGGCGAGCAGCCACAGCCCATAGGCGGCCGCGATCGCCAGGCTGCCATGGGCGAGATTGATGATCCGCATGACGGAGAACATGAAGGACAGGCCGCAGGCGATGACGGCGTAATAGCCGCCGAGCAAGATGCCTTGGATCAGGGTGTTGATCATGATGCACTCCTTTCGCCGGCGGCCCGGTGCAATCCGAAATAGGCCTGGGTGACGTGCTCGCGGGTGACTGAGGCAGCCGGCCTGTCGAGGACGATGCGTCCTTCCAGCATGCAGATGACACGGCTTGCCACGCTCATGGCGCGGGCAAGATCCTGCTCCACGAGCACGATGGTCGTTCCCGACGTTAGCAATGCCTGCAGCTGGGCGTAGACGCGATCGACGACCAGGGGCGAAAGTCCGAGCGAGACTTCGTCCAGCAGAAGAATATCGGGATTGCTCATCAGCGCCCGGCCGATGGCGGTCGCCTGCTGTTCGCCGCCCGAGAGATGCCCGGTCTTGGCGTGGCGGCGGGGTTTGAGGTTCGGGAAGGCGTCGAGGACGCGGTCGACGCTCCACTCGCCCTTGCGACCGCAGCTCTTTCCGAGAAGCAGGTTCTCTTCCACTGTCATCTGCGAGAAAAGGCGCCGGCCCTCCGGCACCAGGGCGATGCCCTTGGCGATCCGTTTGTGGGAGGGGACGGCGGTCAGATCTTTATCGTTGAGAAGAACTTGGCCGGAGAATGGAAGATGGGCGCCGGCGATTGATCTGAGCAGCGTCGTCTTGCCGGCGCCATTGGCGCCGACCAGTGCCAGTACCTCGCCCTTGGCGATATCGAAACTGACGCCGCGCACCGCCTGAAGCAAGCCGTGGCGGACGTCGAGGTCGCGGATGGAGAGGAGGCTCATGCAGGTGTCCCTCCGAGATAGGCCTTGACCACCTCCGCATTGCTCATGACCATTTTCGGCTCACCGTCGGCGATGATCCTGCCGGCGTCCATGCAGATCAGCCTTTCCGCCACCTGCAGGAGGATATGGACGATATGTTCGATCCAGACGATGCCGATGCCGCGGCGGCGCAATTCGAGGATCGTTTCCACCAGCTCGCTCGCCTCGCCATCGGTCAGTCCTCCGCCGATCTCGTCGAGCAGCAGCAGCCTCGGCTGCGTGGCCAGCGCACGGGCAAGCTCCAGGCGTTTGCGATCGAGAAGGCCGAGCGTGTCGGCCGGGCGGTTGGCGACGTCGAGCATGCCGCAGAGCGTCAGCGAATCCACCACCCGCTGATAGGCCTCGTCGCGGCTTGCGGCATTGCCGTGCGATGCGGCGACGAAGACGTTTTCGAAGGTCGTCATGCCGCTGAAGGGTTTGGGAACCTGATGGGTCCGGACGAGCCCGGAGCGGCAGCGCTCCGCCGCCGTCCGGCTGGTGACATCGGCGCCGTCGAAGGTGATGGTTCCCGCACTTGGCGGGAAGGCGCCGGCAAGCACGCTGAGCAGCGTCGTCTTGCCCGCACCATTCGGCCCGACGATGCCGACCGCATCGCCATCGCCCATGGAAAAATCCAGGTTTTCCAGGACGACGAGCGCGCCGAACTGCTTGTGGATTCCCTTGGCCGAGAGAAAGGCTCCCCCCGGCCGATTTTGAGCTAGCTGCTGCACTATCCGTTATCCGTTATAAGCGATCAGCTTGGCGCCGACCGGAACGTTGGGGTCGGTGGCGTTTTCGGTGACGACATAGTCGAGCGCGAATTTCGAGCCCTCGGCCGCCTTCACCCATTGCGTGCCGATGATCGGCCCGGGAGAGACGTTGGCGACCGGGCCGCTGGTGAAGTCGACCTTGCCGGCGATCGTCGTGGTCTTCAGCGTGCTGATCGCTTTGGCCACTGCTTCTTTACTCTTGACGTCGGTGCTGGCCTTCAGCGCATCGAAGCCGGCATCGATAAGTGCAAGGCTGGCGCCGAGCTGCTGCGTCCACTGTTTGCCGCTTGCGGTTTCGTAACCATCGGCGAGCTCGGTTCCGGACACACCGGTCAGCGTGGATTTGTAGGGGAAGGCCTTATGCCAGTAGGCGGCGCTGCCGATGTTCATCCCGAGGTCGCCGAGCGCCTCGATGTCGGAAGGAAACAGGCCTGTCTTGGCGACCTGGCAGATCTTGATCTGCTGGGTCAGACCCTGTTGCGCGGCCTGACGCCAGAAGGCGGCGAAATCTGGCGGTATCGGGAACGAATTGAAGATCTCGACGCCCTCCTGCCGGAAAAGGGCGATCTGAGCTGTAAAATCGGTGGTTCCGGTTTCATAGGCGCCGGGATCGACGATGGTGAAGCCCGCCTTGGCAAGTGCGGGCGCCAGATGGGTGCGGATCGCATTGCCGTCGGCGTCGTTGGGATACATGACGCCGACCTTCTTGTTGGTCTCGATCAGGTTCCATTGCGAAACATAGGCCTTGTGGAACTCTTCGACGCCAAAGCCGAAATGATAGGTCCACTTGAACGGCGAAGGCGCGCCCGGCTTGGCGCCGCGGCCGAAATACCAGGCCTCCCAGGGCATTACCGTCGACAGGCAGGGAACGCCGGCCGCTTCACAGGCGTCGGCCACCGGGTTGATGGTTTCGGGCGTCGAGACGGCGAGCATCAGGTCGATCGCCTGGTTGTTGATCAGGTCCTTCGCCAATTGACCGGCGCGTGAGGGATCGGACTGGGTGTCCTGGTCGAGGATCTCCACCTTCCAGGTCTTGCCGCCAGCCTGCAGGCCGTTCGCCAGCGCCTTGCGCGCGAGGTCGAGCACGTAACCGTCCGTCTCGCCGAAGCCGCCGAGCGGGCCGGTGCGCGGGCTGATGAAGCCGACCTTCAGCGTATCGCCGCTTTGAGCGAAGGCCGTGCGACCGGAGAGCGCCAGTGCTGTTCCCCCGGCTGCGGCCGATGCGATGAAAGAGCGGCGAGTGAGCGATGCCGCGTTAAATTTTCCGCTGCGGAAAATGCCGTTCATGAAATCATTCCTCCCTCTTGATGCAGACCTCTTGAGCCTGCTCCCATTGTTCATCCCGGCCGATCTGGTGATCAGATCGGGTAGTGTCGTTTTCCCGATGCCATGGTGATCCATCTCAGCTCGGTGAATTCGTCGATCGCGGCCTTGCCGCCGAAGCGCCCGTAGCCGCTTGATTTGACGCCGCCGAACGGCATCTGTGGTTCGTCGGAAACTGTGGCCTCATTGATGTGGCAGATGCCGGATTCGAGCCGCATGGCGACGGCAAGCGCGGCATTGACGTCGGCGCTGAAAACGGCGGCCGAAAGGCCATATTCATTGTCATTCGCGACCGTCACGGCCTCGTCAACGCTGCCGACCCGGACGATCGCCGCGACCGGTCCAAAACTCTCTTCGCTGTAGATGCGCATGGCCGGCGTCACGTGATCGATGACGGTCGCGTCCATCAGCGTCCCGTGGGCCTGACCGCCGCAGACGAGGACGGCACCCTTCTGCAGCGCGTCGTCGATCAGCGACCTGACGCGGCGCACAGCCTCCGCGTTGATCAGCGTCCCGAGCGGCGTGTTGCCGTCCGCTGGGTGGCCTGCGACGAGGGTCGCGGCTTTCCTCCCGAACTTGCCGACGAAGTGGTCGGCGATCTCGTCCATCAGGATGATCCGCTCCGTCGACATGCAGATCTGGCCCTGGTTCATGAAGGCGCCGAAGGCGGCGGCGCTGACGGCTTCGTCGATATCGGCGTCGGCAAGCACGATGAACGGCGCCTTGCCGCCGAGTTCGAGCAGGCAGCGCTTCAAATGCCTTGCCGAGGCTTCGGCGATGATCCTGCCGACACGGGTGGAGCCGGTGAAGTTGATGCGGCGCACGGCCGGATGGGCGATCAGGGCGGCGACGACCGCAGCGGCATCGCTCGGCGCGTTAGAGACGACATTAACGACGCCGCGCGGGAAACCGGCATCTCGCATGATGTCGCCGATCAGGCCATGGGTCTTCGGGCAAAGCTCGGAGGCTTTCAGGACAACGGTGTTGCCGCAGGCAAGCGGCATGGCGACGGCGCGGGTGCCGAGAATGATCGGCGCATTCCAGGGGGCGATGCCGACGCAGACGCCGGCCGGCTGGCGCACCGCCATCGCGAGGTTGCCGGGAATGCCCGACGGAATGAGTTCGCCCGATATTTGCGTGGTCATCGCCGCCGCCTCGCGAAGAATTTCGGCGCCGAGCCCGCAATTGATCGCTGCCCATTGTGCGGTGGCGCCGGTTTCGCCGGTCATGGCGGCAATAAGCTCCGGCGCGCGGGCCTCCAGCAGGTCGGCCGCGGCATTCAGCAGCCTGCGCCGTTCGCCGGGGCCGGTCTGTGACCAATCGGGAAAGGCGGCAGCGGCCGCATTGGCTGCCCGCGTCATGTCGGCGACGGATCCTGCCGAAGCGATGGTTGCGACATCCCCGGTCAACGGATCGATGCGTTCGAAGATGGTCCCTTCGGAAGCCTCCAGCGCCTCGTTGTTGATCATCAGCTTTGCCAAAAACACCGTTTCACCCCGCATTGTTGCCATGGGGAGAAGACGAGCGGACGCTGCAGCCCGAAAGCTGTTTAAGCGTTGCCGCGTCTGTCGGAATGCCTCCTCCCAAAGGCTGATGACGACAAGTTACGCCGATCATCTGCGGATGGAATGCGATTTATTGGGTTAATATTGTAATTATCCGGCGATTGTTGCAATGTTTGATGGAAGCGGAGGAGAGGCTTTGGCGACGGACGGGGGCATTCATCACTATGCCAGGGGCGAGTGGCATGCGCCGTCGCTGTCGCATCGGCGCATCCGTCTTCAGAAGGGGCTCTATGCCGATTTCCACCATTTCCTTCTGCTCGGGGAGGGGCGGGCCGAGCTTCACTTCGACAGCGGCGAAGATCGGCCGTTGCACGGACCGTTGCTTGCCTTCCTGCCGCCTCAGGCTCGCTGCGATCTGTCGATTTCTGCCGGAACCGCGGCCCATCTCGTCGGAACCTCGCCGCAGATTATGGTCGATGCGATCGGCGACAAGGTCGAATCCTATTCGCTGCGAATCTTCACCGAGCAGCGCAGGCTGGTCGAGGCATTGGATCCCCTGCTGATAGTCGAAATCAGTCCGCTGATTTTGGGCTTCGTCCGGGAACTCAGTGATCCCTCGCGCTCCTCCTGGATGGTGGCGTCTGCCTATATCAGGTTGATCCTGATGGCGCTGTGGCGCGGGGATGGCGAGAGAAGCGAGCCGCGCGGGCAGGGCGAAACCGGATCGATCCTGCAAAGATATCGGCAACTGGTCGAGGCCGGCTTCCGCCAGCACCGGCCGATCAGCGACTATGCCGCGGAGTTGGGCGTCACCGCCGACCGGCTTCATTCGATCTGCCAAAGGGGGCTCGGCCGTTCGCCGATCCAGCTTTTACACGAGCGCGTGGTGCATGAGGCAAAACTCAGACTGGAACGTTCGGCCCGAAATATCCAGGAAATCTCCGACAGCCTCGGCTTTCGCGACCCGACCTATTTCAGCCATTTCTTCAAACGCAAGACCGGCCTTTCCCCCGCCGGCTACCGCGACATCGCCCGCGCTTCCGCCGGCTCGGAAAACAGCATGCTGTCTTCGGGTTATGCCGATTGGCCTTAGGCTCGAGGCTCGTTGGTCAAAGCTGGAATTTGCCGGTCTTGGATCGCAGATCACATTGATATGGAAGCCCCAACAGATGAAGGACTGCAATGCGCCAATAGTAACCGTTACAACAGATCGGGTGAACGACCGTTTTGAGGCCGAAAGCCGTCGGTCGGCTTCCGGGCTCCGATTTTAGAAAGCAGACCTTGAGCCGAGCGGGCGCGTGATCTGACGCGAAGTGGACGTTCGGTCGCCCTCGGCCGAACGCACCCGCCGACGACCCCCTTCGTAAGTCCGAAATCCTTGGTTTCAGTCCCATCATTTCAGCTATAAGGTGGGAGACATCGCCCAAAGGGGATTCAAGGCCAATGCCCCCAGAGAAGAAGGACCGTTCGCCTGTTGCGCTGGAACAGCGCGACATAAGCGCCGACCAGCGCATGTTCTCACCTTCCGTTGCGCGAAATTCGGCGCCGATCCTCGCGGTCCTAAAACGTGTCCTTCCCACACGTGGCACCGTGCTGGAGATTGGATGCGGGACCGGCGAACACGTCGTGTGTTTTGCGGGAGCAATGCCCAACCTCACCTGGCAGCCGAGCGATCCGGATGCCGACGCCCGCACCAGCACCGCTAGCTGGATCAAATTCGCAGGGCTGAAGAATGTGCTGGCACCGCGGGATATTGATGTGTGCTCAGGACAATGGAGCGTCGAACAAACGGGGCATTTTGACGCCATCGTGTCGATCAATATGATCCATATCGCGCCATGGGGGGCAAGCTTAGGATTGTTCGCAGGAGCTGGCCGTTTGCTTCATGCTGGTGGGTTTCTTCTTCTCTACGGCCCATTCAAGCGCGACGGGGCACACAACTCTCCCTCGAACGCTGCTTTCGACGCGGCTCTAAAGGAGCGCAACCCATCCTGGGGTGTGCGTGATATCGCTGATCTTGAACAAGTGGGTGAGGCCGCTGGACTTAAACTCCGCGAGACGATCGAGATGCCTACCAACAATATGTTGCTGGTCTTCTCCAGCAGTAGTGCCTGAACGACAAGCGGGCGCGAAAGAGACGTGAACCTATAGCAGCATTCTGGCCCTTTGCTGCCGTTCGAGGTCGATCCGAGGACCGTGCGGTATGTGCTAGAATGGGGCCGAAGGCGGAACGCGACAGACGCACTGCGAGGGGCGGTGTGATCGAACGGACTTCGCGTGACTGAGTGCCAACGTTTTGCTCTTGGAAGGGGAGATGAGGACGATGCCGACACCAGAGCAACACAGTCTAATAGTTCGACAGAAATCCCCACCAAACATAGAGTTTCCGTTTGCGTCGCTCTCCGATCGGCTGATCCCAACCGAGCTGTTCTTCGTGCGAAACCATTTCCCGTCGCCGGACCTCGATGCGCGAGACTGGAGATTGCGCGTTGACGGGGCGGTGGAGCGGCCGATCGAACTTGACCTCGACAGCATCAAGGCGATGCGGAGCACGACTTTCACCGCCGTCGTCGAGTGCGCAGGGAACGGCCGCGTCTACTATGTGCCGCCGAAGGAGGGGTTGCAGTGGCAGAATGGAGCCGTTGGCAATGCCGCATGGACAGGTGTTCTTCTGCGCGAGATTTTGGAAATGGCGGGCGTTAAGCGAACCGCATGTGAGGTTCTGCTCGTAGGCGCAGACAGCGGCGTTGTCGACACGAACAAGAAAACGGCTTCTCCCGGCCCCATCGCTTTTGCGCGCAGTTTACCGCTTGAGAAGGCCATCGCTGACAGCACGATCCTCGCCTATTCGATGAACGAGGAGCCGTTGACGCGCGATCACGGCTACCCGCTACGCGCGGTCGTGGGTGGCTGGTTCGGCATGGCTTGGGTCAAGTGGATCACGCATATCACGGTTGTGGAGCAGCCGTTCCTTGGCTACTGGCAGGCGCGCGACTATTTCCGTTGGGAGCGCAGCCTCGGGGAACCCAGGCTGGTCCCCCTTTCGGAGATGGAGGTCAAAGCGCAGATCGCGCGTCCCGTGCAGGGGGCACGTCTCATCGCCGGCCAACCGTATCGGATTTTCGGAGCCGCCTGGAGCGGAGAGGCTGCTGTCCGGCAGGTGCAGGTCTGCACCGGAGATGGCAGGGGCTGGCGCGAGGGAAGGCTCCTCGAAACAGAACGTCCCTTTGCATGGCGCTTGTGGGAGTACATGTGGACCCCTGAAAAAGTGGGGCGATATACACTGCGATGTCGCGCGATCGATGTGGCGGGGTGCGTGCAGCCCGACCTCCCGCGTTCCGACTGTGAGAGCTACGCGGCCAATTGGATCGTTCCGGTGGAGGTTACGGTCGTTCCGGAGCCGCAGACGTACGAGGAGGAATTCGTGATCTAATCACCCGCATGGGGCGGAATGGCGGCTTTTGGCGCAACTGCGACCCGCGTTGTCACTGCGTCATGTCCGCTTTGCAGCAACAGCGACGGGTGGCTCGATGACCATTATGAAGGCGCGACAAAATTCGGGAGCACGCCAACAAGCAGAAATCGCATGAGCTTGATCTCTACTATGGAACTTCAGCATAGCGGATGATGCTCTGATTTTGTACGTTGGCGACTAATTCATCAGAACGAGACAAAAATCGGCGGAGCAAAGGTGAGGAATTTGAATCGTTGTATCCTAAGGTGAGATCAATTGTCGGAGGCACACCCTCAAGTGCTCTAGCAACGACATTTGGCGTCAGCATATTTTGCGCATAAAGCGGAATAAGCGTTATTCCACCTGTGGACACGACGAGCGACATCGCTGATGGCAGGCCGTCACCTTCGTACTCTGCCTTGAGTGTGATCCCAACTTCCGACGCGTAATCTTGGATCACGGATTGCAGTACGGGAGAAATTCTAGCCGAACTGACGTAAGTTTCGCGGGCAAGGTCCTGCGGCCGGATCTTTTTGCGCGACGTCAAGCGATGGTCCGCCGGCAGTACGGCGATCAGTGGCTCCTTGGCTAAAAACTTGAAGGACACACCAACACTCTGCGTCTCGGGGCGAAGGAAAGCGACGTCCAGCTTGCCTCGCATCAGCGCCAGAGCAAGGTCCGGGGAAGACTGACTGGACAGTATGATTTCAACCTCCGGCGCTTCCTCACGAATAATGCGCAATGCATGGGGTAGCCACACGACCTCTTGTCCTGCGAGAAAACCGATAGTGAACGACTGCTTTTGCAGCCGTTCCGCCCGCCGGGCCCCTTCCGCAGCCGCCTCGACTTGCAATAACGCCAGCCGCGCGTGATCAAGAAACACTTTGCCGGCGGCGGTGAGCGTCACGCCGCGCGGCTGCCGTTCCAGCAGTTTTACACCGATTTCGGTTTCCAGATAGCGAATTTGCCTGCTGAGTGAGGGCTGGGAAGTGTGTAGCCGCCGCTCGGCTGCGGTCAGTAAGCTTCCCTCCTCCGCAACAGCAACAAAATAGCGCAAATGCCTGAGTTCCATCGGGTCCTCGCTATACATTCAAGGCATAGCTCGAACGTACAAGGTATTTGTCTTCGATAAAGAGGGGATTTAGTCAACGTCGCAGTTTTGAGATATGATCGAACACGTCTCACCGGAGGTATTTCGCAATCAACTGTATCGAAAAACGAATGTTTAACAGGGCAGATGGAGCGACACGATGCCTACAATTACTACCACGGACGGCGTAAACATCTTCTACAAGGACTGGGGCTCAGGCCAGCCGATCGTTTTCAGCCACGGCTGGCCGCTGTCGGCGGACGACTGGGACGCCCAGATGACCTTCTTCCTTGGCCACGGCTACCGGGTGATCGCCCACGACCGGCGCGGCCACGGCCGGTCCGACCAGCCCGGCACCGGCAACGACATGGACCACTGGGTTGCCGACCTCGCGGCCTTGACCGAGCACCTCAACCTGCGCGACGCGATCCACATCGGCCACTCCACAGGTGGCGGTGAAGTGGCTCGCTATGTCGCCCGCCACCCGGAGCGCGTCGCGAAGGCGGTACTGGTCGCTTCCCTGACGCCGAACATGTACCGGAGCGAGGAAAACCCGTCCGGTCAGCAGCCGGAGTGGTTCGAAGCGATCCGCGCGGGCGTGCTGGGCAACCGGTCGCAGTTCTTTCGGTTCGTCCCTGAGAACCCGTTCTACGGTTACAACCTCGACGGGGCCGAGCCTTCGGAGGCGATCATTGCGAACTGGTGGCGCCAGGGCATGGCCGGTGGTGCCCTGGCTCACTACGCGACTGTCGACTCTTGGCTGGAAGACTATACCGAAGACCTCAAGAAGATCACCGTGCCGGTGCTGGTGATGCATGGCGAGGCCGATCAAGTCGTCCCCTTTGCAAGTTCCGTTCCGCGTGCGGTCGACCTGCTCAAAAACGGGTCGCTGAAGACCTATCCGGGCTACCCCCATGGCATGCTGACCACACATGCAGATGTCCTTAACCCCGACCTGCTCTCGTTCATCAGGTCTTGACGACATCGACCGGACCGCGGCCTTCATCCAACGTCGGCCGGACGATCTGTCACCCGGCAGTGCCGGGTGACACCTGTTGGTGCTGGTACGTGGAGCGTTCCCGGAGGGTGCTTCCGACAGTGGCAATTTGCTTGGTGCGTAGTGAAAGATGCAACTTGTCGCGCTTAAATTTTTCGTTCCGGCCGATCACTCCACCGGCCGAAATGGCCCGGCGTAACAGCGCACGATCTCTCATCCGCCCTTCGCGGTCTAGGAAGAGGCGGATCGCCCAAATCTGGCGCTGCTTCAGCGGCTTCTTGACGCCAACTTTACTTTACCGTGATGGCAATACCGCTGAGATCAGCGTTGACTTGCAGTCCTACCTGCTTGCCTGAGAGTTCGAGTTGAGCGCCCTTCTCATTGGTCATGACGATCATCTGGGCCCCTTTGCCGAGCGCGCCGCCACCGCCCGCCGCACCGTAGACCCCTGTCACATCTCGGGCGCGGCGAATATGGCGAACGGTACCATGAAAATAGGTCTTGGAAGCCCCGAAGGCGAGGCCGCCAGAGATGCCGCCGACAGAGACGGGATAGCGGTGACCATGGAAGGTCAGCGTGCCCTCGCCTCCAGAGCCGCCCACAAAGAAGGCAGCCTTGTAGACTGAGAAGCTGATCGTACCGCCGTCGGCATACGCGGAGCCGGCAAAGCTCACTCCTGCTGCAGCGATAACAGCAGCGGCGACTGAACGAAATCTGGACGAATTCTTCATGATGCGAGTCTCCTCAAAATCGAGGCTTACCCGGCCAGGAGGGCACGTCTGCGTTACTCCAAAGTCACAGTCTGAAACAGTCTCGCCCGCCATTGGTTCCAAGCACGCGGCCAGAACCCGGCTGGGAGAAGGCCGCCACGAAACGAGGCTGGTGGTAAACATAGCCTCGGTGGCAGGGCCGGTGGCCACGCTCGGCTGACTCATCTAGAGCACGAAAGCGAGGGATGCGCAAAGCTGTAAACATTTCACAACCCACAACCTTTGACGGCGGTGCTAAGATGTGCTCGGGGGCTCGTTGCGACGCCACGTACAGCGCGGTCACAGCAGATGTCTTCTTACCGTATTGAAGGCCGTGATAAATGGGCCCATGGGCATCAAGAACTATCTAATCGAAGGCGGCTCGGGTACTGGGAAGACGTCTGTCGCTACCGAACTGGAGCGGCGGGGCTACCATGTCGTCCATGGTGACCGCGTTTTGGCCTATGTCGGCGACCCCGAGACAGGCCAGTCGCTCGCAGGACCACCCGAAGGGACGGACCGCATCGCTTGGGGATACTCTCACTGGATCTGGCCTGTCGACAAGGTCCGAACGATGGCTGCCGACACCACCCATCCTGCGACGTTCTTTTGTGGCGGTTCGCGCAATTTCCACAAATTCCTGGACCTGTTCGATAAGGTGTTCGTGCTCGACATCGACGTTGAGACGTTGAACCGACGGCTGGATGGGCGGCCGAATGAGCCGGGCTTCGAGCCGGCCGAGCGGGCCCTTGTCCTAAGCTACCATCGTAGCCGGGAGTATCTTCCTGCCGGCAATAATATCGACACGGCGAATAGCGTCCCAAGTGTCGTCGACGATATCCTCGCTCAACTCACCTGAAGCCCGGCAGGCTTGTGATCGGGAAGGAAGCAACTGATTAGTGCGAGAAAGACGCTGGCTGCCTTACGGTTCACTGGCGGCGTTGTCGGTTTCATAGCCGACCGGCCGTTCTAAGAATGACAAACCGGGCGTCCTGACGGCCGTCTTGAGGGCGCGAAGCTGCCGAAGCACTTCTGCAGTTGTCGGCCTGCGCCAGACGATTTTTGCCGCCGCCGCAGTGCATGACCTCGGATGACCGGTCTACGGCATGGAATATGAGAGACGCTTGCGCTTCCTGCGCGAGCAGGTTATCCACTGAACTGGATGGTTCAGTATTTAAGTTCTCCCCTCGATCTCTCGTTTGCGGCGCTGTCCGATGCGACCCGCCGCGGGATCGTTGATCAGCTTGGGCGAGGGGACGCGTCGATCACCAGTCTCGCGGAGAAGTTCCAGATGACGCTGACCGGCATTAAGAAGCACGTCCAGGTTCTTGAGCGGGCGGGGCTCGTCGTCACGCAGAAGGTCGGACGGGTGAGGACCTGCAAGCTTGGGAAACGTGGCCTCGAGGCGGAGGCCGCGTGGATCGAGGCGCATCGCAAGCTCTTCGAGGCCCGCTTCGAAGCATTGGACGAGATCATCAGCGAAATGAAACAGGAGGGAAGCGATGACTGAGCAAGTTAACAGTGCAGCCGGTGCACAGAACCGCACGTCAGTCGAGCGCAGAGGGGATCGCGAACTCTTGGTAACGCGGATATTCGATGCGCCGCCGAGCACGGTTTACAAGGCGTGGAGCCAGCCCGAGCTGTTCCAGCGCTGGTGGGTACCAAAATCGGTGTCCGGCATTTCGCTCGTATCGTGCGATATGGACGTCCGTACCGGCGGCAAATATCGGCTGGAATTCGGCGCCGGCGGTTCGGACACCATGGCTTTCTATGGCAAGTATCTCGAGGTTGTGCCGAATGAGCGCATCGTCTGGACCAACGACGAGGGCGAAGAGGGCGCGATCACGACCGTGACCTTCGAGGACCAAGGCGGGAAGACGCTCCTGATTTTCCGCGAAGTCTATCCGTCCAAGGAGGCGCTTGAGGAAGCACTGCAGGGCTCGGCTGCCGCATTTCCGGAGCAGTTGGAGCAGCTCGACGAATTGCTTTCCAGCCCAGGCGAGTAGCGCGGGTCGGGAAACTCGCCTCAGGGGAACGTCTCTCTTGACGTCGAAGAGCAGACCGACCTTACGATAGCGCGAAAATTCTAACTTCCCGCCCGATGCCCTGAAGTTCCGCCATCCGCGAGGCGGAGCTGATGCCGCTGTCACGCAGGATTTCCGAAACCTTGATATCCCAGACGATCGCCTCCGTCGTCATGATCACATTGGGATCGGCAAGGCCCTGGACGCGGGAGGCGATATTGACGGTCTGGCCGAAATAGTCCTGCCGGTCGTTCAGGTTGACTGCGAGGCATGGTCCTTCATGGATGCCGATCTTCAGCAGGAGATCGTCGCTGCCGTGTTCGGCATTCAGACGAAGCATCGCCTCCCGCATCCGAAGTGCGGCCGCCACGGCGCGGTCCGGGCTCGGAAAGGTCGCCATCACGGCATCGCCGATGGTTTTGACGACCGCGCCGGCCTCTGTTGCGACGATCTCGTGCAGAACCCTGAAATGCGCCCGCACCAGATCGAAAGCGGCAAGATCCCCGACGCGCTCGTAAAGCGCGGTCGAGCCTCTCAGGTCGGTGAAGAGGAAGGTCAGGCTGGTGATTTTGAGGCGCTGGTCGACGTCGAGCGTGTCGGTCCGATAGATGTCGCGGAAACTCTGGTTGGTCAGCAGGCGTTTGGCTGTCAGAAAAGCCCGCCTGCTACCCAGCAGATCGTGCAGGTCATCTCCTGCGATGCAAACGTTTGGTACGACCCTGCTATCGGTGTGGTTTTCGAGGGTCAGCCGCAGCAAGCCGGGACGCAGCGTGACCGTTTCGTTCAGCGCATGCCCCCGACTGATGACCATTGAGAGGTTTTGACGTTCGTCGGTAGGCTCGCCCTTCACGTCGATGAACTGTGCCGAGTGTGTGACCGCATCGAAGATGATGACGAATTGCGCCGGCAGTTGCAGTGAGACGAAAGCTTTCTCGCCCGGAGCCAGCTCGATCATCTCCAACATGATGCGCGCGAACCGCGCTTCCAGATCCTCCGGCAAGTCGACGCCGGAGCTGAAGAAGATTTGGCGGTAGTATTCAAGCGGCGGCAGCCGATCGGGGTCGTGGGCAGCGATCCTGCGAACGCGCGGACTGACTGTGAACGTTACCTCGACCATCTCGTCGAGGGTGGGTTCGTATCCGGCGGCGCAGAGCGCACAATGATACGTCTCATGGACGACCCCTTTGAGAGTTGCGCCGCTGTCGAGAACACCGCCGCATCCCGGGCAAAGGACATTCCAGGTCATCTCGAACGCGCCTATGCGGGCTGCATGCAGAAACGCTGCGATCGTTTTCTCTTCATCGAGATGATGCGTCTTGGCGAAGGCGAGCGCATTGATGCGGTTGAGATCGCCATCGGAGCCGTGCGTGACGACGTTTTCGATGCACTCGACCGTCTTCGGGTCAGCCGCCTGCCGCAGGGTGGCAAAAAGCACGTCCATTTCACTCATGAGACAAGTCTCCGTGTGCAGAACCCACGGCGGACGACGCCTGGACCGGGATCATAACACGGGACTTTACCAATAGAAATCTACAGGCTTGGATGCCGCGTGCCTCCGAAGCGGATGCGAGGTCAGTGCCCGTTATAGATCCGCTTCAGCGCCGCCAGCAGCGCCTCCATTTCGTCGCGCGAAAACAGGTCGATGAAACGCCGTTCATGCGTATCGATCAGTTTACGCGCCCGCGTAAGCATTGCCTGTCCGGCTTTGGTCAGATGCAGTTCCTGGCGCCGGCGGTCGGCCGCGGAAGGATGGCGCTCGATGAAGTCGCGGGCTGCCAGCCGGTTGACGAGGGCCATCATCGTCGCACGGTCGGTGCCGAGCGTATTGGCAAGGTCGATCTGCGAAGCCCCCGGATTGCCGGCGACGAGTTCCATCACCGCGAGCTGCTTCTGAGTCAGCCCAAGCTCCTCCATGGTTTCGGCGAAATCGCGATAGATCGCCACATGCGCCATGCGCAGGTGAAAGCCCAGGAGATCGCCGAGCCTGCCGACGTCGAGCGGCGGTATAACGGAGGCCTCTTCGGCTTCGATTTCGTCCAGCGGTGGTTTTATGGCCATCGTTCGTCTCGCTTCGTTCAGGCGCCATAACCGTCAAAATCAGCGGGTTAGTCAATATCCCTGTTGCTATGGTCGGGATATTTCCGGTGCCTCTTCGGACGCAGCGATTTGTCGAAAACAGCCTCTTGCATCTCGCCGGGAAAAGATATTAGTATGTGTTGCATACAAATTGCCTGCGGCGGAGGAGCGGCGGGCATGGGAGGAGAAAATGGTGCGTTCCTTTTCCGGGATGGCTTCGTCGGCGGATTGCGGATTGGTGAAAGATGATCCGATCCTCTACCGAGCTCGCGTCGCGCCAGACCGGAGAGCTCTGTTCGAGGTCGCCACCGGCCGGCAGCTGACCTATACAGAACTCGATGTGCGGATCGCCCGCTGTGCCGGTTTTCTGCGCGCTATGCTGGGAGCGCAGTGGGACGGGGCGCGGGTCGCCATGCTGGCGCGCAATTCGATGGATTCGCTCGTGCTTGCCTTCGCCTGCCAGCGCGCCGGCGCCATCTACGTGCCGCTCAACTGGCGCCTCAATGCCGCCGAGCTTCGGCCGATCCTTGCCGATTGCACGCCGGCCCTCCTGGTCCACGACGAAGAGTTTTCTGCAGTCGTGGCAAGCCTTGCGGACGCCGATCCCGAAATGGCGGTGATCGCGACGGCCGATGGCCCCGGCGGGTTTGCCGCGCGGATCGAGGCGAACCTCCCGGGGGAGCCCGTGCCCGTCGATGCGGATCAACCTTGCGTCCTGCTCTATACGTCGGGCACGACGGGCCAGCCGAAGGGCGTCATCATCACCCGCAGCAACGCCTTCTTTGCTGCCGTCAATTTTTCCTTCGTTGGCGAGATCGGGCCCGGATCGGTCGCTCTTTGCGACCTGCCGTTCTTCCACACGATCGGCCTGATCGCCGTGGCGCGCACGACATTGATGCTGGGCGGTACGCTTGTCGTCTCCGACCGGTTCACGCCGGCGCGCACGCTTGCAGCCCTTGCCGATCGGCAACGCGCCATCACCCATTATTTTGCCGTGCCGCAGATAGCGCTCGCCCTGCGCGGCGATCCCGCCTATAGCGCTGCGGCTCTTTCCGGCCTGCACGCGCTCTTCGTTGGTGGCGCGCCGCTGACGCAGGCGCTGATCGAAAGCTATCTCGGCGATGGTGTTGCGCTGGTCAACGGTTACGGCATGAGCGAGGCGGGCACGGTGTTGCACGTGCCGATCGACCGGCGTGCCGTCCAGGACAATCCCGGCAGCGTCGGTCTTCCTGCACCGCTTCTCGACATCCGCATCGTCGGCGAAGAGGGCAGCGATGTCGGGGAAGGCGAGATCGGCGAATTATGGCTGCGCGGGCCGGCGGTGGCGCCGGGCTATTGGAACAAGCCCGAGGAGACCGCTGCCGCCTTCACCGAGGGCTGGTACCGCACCGGCGATCTCGGCCGCCGCGAAGCCAACGGCTTCTATCGGATCGTCGACCGGCTGAAGGACATGTATATCAGCGGCGGCGAAAATGTTTATCCCGCCGAGGTCGAAGCAGCGCTCGCAAGCCACCCCGATATTCTCGACGTCGCGGTCGTCGGTATTCCCGATACCAGGTGGGGCGAATGCGGCGTCGCCTATGTCGTGCAGCGGCCGGGTGCCGCGGCAACCGGCGAGGAGATTGCCGGCCATTGCGCGGCAAGGCTCGCCGCCTTCAAGCGTCCGGCCCGCATCCTCTTCATCGAGAGTATTCCCCGCACCGCCTCCGGCAAGGTGCAGAAACATGTCCTGCGCCGGTTGCATTCCGACGAAACCCTTCAACGACAGGCCTGATGAAGCGGCCCCGGCATTCAATGCCGAAACCAATGGAGTAGACCCATGACTGAAAATCAATCGCCGGTTCTGGTCGAATTCGATAACGGCATCGCTTTCGTGACCCTCAACCGCCCTGAAAAGCGCAATGCGATGAATCCGGCTTTGAACGCCCGGATGATGGAGGTGCTCGATGAACTCGAGGGCGACGAGCGCTGCGGCGTTCTCGTGTTGCGCGGCGCCGGCGAGTCCTGGTCTGCCGGCATGGATCTGAAGGAATATTTCCGCGACAATGACGACAAGCCGCGCGATGCCACGCTGAAGGCGCGGCGCCAATCCGGCGGCTGGTGGGGCCGGCTGATGTATTTCGAAAAGCCGACGATCGCCATGGTCAATGGCTGGTGCTTCGGCGGCGCTTTCACGCCGCTGGTTTCCTGCGATCTCGCCATCGCCGCCGAGGAAGCGAATTTCGGCCTTTCCGAGATCAATTGGGGCATCCTGCCGGGCGGCAACGTCACCCGCGCCGTCGCCGAAGTGATGCGCCATCGCGACGCGCTCTACTTTATCATGACCGGCGAATTGTTCGGCGGGCGCAAGGCCGCCGAAATGGGGCTGGTCAACGAGGCCGTGCCGCTGGCCGAGCTTGAAACCCGGGTTCGCAAGATCTGCGCCAGCCTGCTCGAAAAGAACCCGGTGACGCTGAAGGCCGCCAAGGACACGTATAAGCGCGTGCGCAACCTGCCCTGGGATCTGGCCGACGATTACATCTACGCCAAGCTGGAGCAGATGCTGTTTCTCGACAAGACCAAAGGGCGCGACGAGGGGCTGAAGCAGTTCCTCGACGACAAGACCTATCAGCCGGGGCTCGGCGCCTACAAGCGCGGCCGCTGAGGTCAGGCCCGGCATGGCCGGGCCATTCGCAGGCAAATCATAGGGAGGAGGGTAGAATGAAAATCCATGCCGCGGTGGCGCGTGCGCCGCATATGCCGTTTTCGCTGGAAAGCCTCGATCTGGAGGAGCCGCGCGAGGGAGAGATCCTGGTTCGCGTGGTGGCAACCGGGGTTTGCCACACCGATATTGTCATGCGCGACCAGCACCTGCCGGTGCCGCAGCCGGTGGTACTCGGCCATGAAGGTGCTGGGATTGTCGAGCGTGTCGGGCCAGGCGTTGCCAAGGTGAAGCCGGGCGATCACGTGGTCATGACCTTCAATTCCTGCGGTCATTGCCCGAGCTGCAACGATCACGAAGAGACCTATTGCCACGAATTTTTCCCGCGCAATTTCTTCGGTTCGCGCGCCGATGGTTCGAGCGGGCTCTCCTACAGAGGGGAGCGGGTGAACGGTAATATTTTCGGGCAATCCTCCTTTGCCAGCCACGCGCTCTGCCATGAGCGCAATATCGTCAAAGTGCCTGAAGATGCCGATTTGGCGCTGCTTGGGCCGCTTGCCTGCGGCATCCAGACCGGCGCCGGTGCGGTGATGAACGCGCTGAAAGTCGAACCGGGAAAAGCGCTTGCTGTGTTCGGCATGGGGTCGGTCGGCCTCGCCGCCGTCATGGCGGCGCGGATTGTCGGCGCTTCCAGGATCATCGCCGTCGACGTCATCGAGACGCGGCTGGCGCTTGCCGCTGAACTCGGCGCGACCGATATCGTCAATGGCAAAGCAAGCGACGCCGTCGCCGCGATCATGGCGCTGACGGGTGCGGGCGTCGATTATGCGATCGATGCCTCCGGCGTGCCCGCCGTCATCGACCAGTGCGTGCGGGTGCTGGCGCCGCGTGGCACCTGCGGCATTGTCGGCGCTTCGCCCCATGGCGCAACGCTGACGCTCGATCTCACTCATATCCTCTCCGGCGGGCGCCGGGTGCGCGGCATCGTCGAGGGCGACTCCAATCCCGACGTGCTGATCCCGCTGCTGATTGATCTTCACAGACAGGGCCGCTTCCCCTTCGACAGGCTCGTCACCTTCTATGATTTCGCCGACATCAACCGGGCGGTGGAGGATGCCGAAAAGGGCATCGTGCTGAAACCGGTCGTGCGCCAGCCGGCCGCCTGACACCGTTCCAGGGAGGAAAAAATGAACACCGTCGCCCCAATCGCCACCGATACCAGTCCCGATGCCATGAAGGCGCTGCTTGCCCGGCAAAGGGCGTCCTTCCTGAGGGAAGGGCCGCCAAGCATCGAAACCCGCATCGATCGCATCGATCGCGTCATCGCTCTTCTCGTCGACCATAAGGACGCGATCGCCGCGGCGCTGTCGGAGGATTTCGGCAGCCGCAGCGTCGAGGCGAGCCTGCTTCTCGATGTTTTCACCTGCGTCGGTTCGCTCAAATATGCCAAGGGCCATCTCGCCGAATGGCTGAAGCCCGAGCAGCACGAGGCATTATTTCCCGACGCGGTCGCCGAAGTGTTCTATCAGCCGAAGGGGGTGGTCGGGATCCTCAGTCCCTGGAATTTTCCGTATCAACTGGCCCTTGCGCCGCTTGCCGGCATTCTCGCCGCCGGCAACCGTGCCATGATCAAACCGTCAGAGGTGACGCCGGTTTCCTCCGCCTTGATGGCGCAACTCATTGCCGGCGCCTTCGACGAAACGGAAATCGCCGTCGTGCAGGGCGGACCGGCGACGGGCACGGCCTTTACGTCACTTGCCTTCGACCATCTGATCTTCACCGGCGGCACCGCGATCGCCCATCACGTCATGCGCGCGGCGGCAGAAAACCTGACGCCGCTGACGCTTGAGCTCGGCGGCAAGTCTCCCGTCGTCATCGGTCGCTCGGCCGATCTCGCAGGCGCTGCGCGCCGTGTCATGACCATCAAGACGCTGAACGCCGGCCAGATCTGCCTGGCGCCGGACTATGTCTATGTTCCGGAGGAAAGTGTCGAGGCCTTCGCCGAACATGCGGTCGCGGCGGTCGGCGCGATGTATCCGGGGCTGAAGGAAAATCCCGATTACACCTCGATCGTCAATGCCCGCCATCATGCCCGCGTCCAGGGCCTGATCGACGATGCCAGGGCCAAGGGCGCCCGCATCGTCGAGATCAACCCGGCGGCGGAGAATTTCTCCCAGCAATCAGCCCATCGCATTCCGCCGACGCTGATCCTCGATCCCACCGAAGACATGCGCGTGCTGCAGGAGGAAATCTTCGGGCCGGTGCTGCCGGTCATGGCCTATCGCGATATCGCCGACGTCATCGACCGCATCAATGCCAAGCCGCGCCCGCTCGCTCTCTATTATTTCAGCCAGGATGGCGACGAGGAGCGCCGGGTTCTTGACAATACGACCTCCGGCGGCGTGACGGTCAACGATTGCATGAGCCATGTCACGGCGGAAGGTCTGCCCTTCGGCGGCGTCGGCCATTCCGGCATGGGCGCCTATCACGGTAAGTTCGGCTTCCTCGCCTTCTCGCATCCGCGCGCCGTCTACCATCAGAGCAAGATGGTGGAAGCGGAATATATGATGCGCCCGCCTTTCGGCGAGGCGATGCGCGGTTTCCTGGCCGCGGCGATCTGCAAGTAACGACAGAACAGCGAAGCGATGGCACCGCATAGTTGCGAGGCCATCGATCCCTGTTCGTTCGATGCACCGTCAAGCGTCGCTTATCCGGAAGGCGTGGCGGCTTAGTCGAGCCGCAGCGTCTTGCCCGACCCGGCATCGAATAGATGGAGCTTTTCCGTACGGGGAGCCACCGTCACGACTTGCCCCGGCTCGAACTCATGGCGCTCCGAAAATACCGCGACAAGTTCGCCCGGCCCGTAGCGCAGGAACACCATCGTTTCATGGCCGGTAGGTTCGGTGACGCTGACCGTTGCCTTCAGGCCGCGTTCGGCGAGCGACAGATGTTCGGGGCGAACGCCGAGGAGCACGGACTGCCCGTCTGTTGCTGCGGGTGTGAAACCAAGTCCGATCTCGTCGCCGGTCTCCGTGACGAAGATAGCGCCATCGGCCTTGTACTGGCCTTTCAGGAGGTTCATTGACGGTGAGCCGATGAAGGTTGCGACGAACGTGTTGTTCGGACGGTCGTAGAGTTTCAGCGGCGTGCCGATTTGTTCGACCTTGCCTCCCTGCATCACCACGATCTTGTCGGCCATGGTCATCGCTTCGACCTGGTCATGCGTGACGTAGATGGTCGTGGTTTTCAGCCGCTGGTGCAGTTCCTTGATCTCCTTGCGCATCTGAACGCGCAGCTTGGCATCGAGGTTCGACAAAGGTTCGTCGAACAGAAATACCTGGGGCGATCTGACGATGGCCCGCCCCATCGCCACACGCTGTCGCTGGCCACCCGAAAGCTGGCGCGGATAACGGTCGAGATAAGGCACGAGATCGAGTGTTTCGGCCGCCGCCTGCAGGCGCTGTTTGATGACGTCGGCTGGCTGCTTCTGTAGGCGAAGCGCAAAAACCATATTTTCGGCAACGGTCTTGTGCGGATAAAGCGCATAGCTCTGGAAGACCATTGCGATATCGCGGTCCTTCGGGGGGAGATTGTTGACGACGTTTTTGCCGATTGAGATGGTGCCGCCGGTGATGCTTTCGAGCCCTGCGACCATGCGCAACAGAGTTGACTTGCCACAACCGGAAGGGCCGACGAGCACCACAAACTCGCCGTCGCGGATTTCTATATCGACGCCATGCAGGACATTTAACGTGCCGTAGGCTTTGCGTGCCCCCGAAATATTGACCTCAGCCATGTGCCTCCCACTCGCTTTCTGCCGGCCACCGGGCGCTCCCCAAGGGCCGTGCATCTCATGACAGGGGCTTCCTGCAAGAGGGCCGGCGAACCGCCTTTTGCCGATTTGAAACGACTGTCAGGCCTCCTCCATGAAACGTTTCATTTCCTGTTGACATTTCCCGCCTGCCGTCTAATTCTCGAAATCGAGACCGGGAGGAGTGGTTTCAGGCAAGATATGAAACGTTTCATTTTCTTGTTAACAGATAGTTCCGCAGGAGGCCAGTTTAAAAATCGCACTGGAGCCAGCCCGGCAAAGCCAGGTGGCGGCAGCACAACGAAACGTGGAGGAGGAAAATATGAGAGTTGAAATATATGATGCATTGTTGCGCCGTCAGGCAAGTCGCCGCGACGTCTTGCGCGGAACGGCAAGTGCTGCAGCTCTGCTCGGGCTGTCCGGCGCGATGGGCGGCATTGCCGGCACGGCGTTTGCCGCCGACGATCTGCGCGCTCAGATCCTGAAAATTCCAGGTGTCGGCAAGGGCTCGCCGACGGATGCGGACTGGCAGAAGGTCGGCGAGCTTTGCCTCGGTCCGACCAAGGCCAATGTCAAGCAGGGCGAGTTCGCCGGTGTCGAGCTGACCTTCATGGGGCTCAACAACCAGAACCTCCACAACTTCCTGTTCCGCGGTTTCCTGAAGCCGTGGGAAGCCTATACGGGCGCCAAGATCAACTGGATCGACCTTGCTCAGGCTGATTACAACGCTCGCCTTCAGCAATCGATCGCAACCGGCACTGTTGATTTCGACCTCCTGGAGATGGGTGCACCCTTCGAGGGCGACACCGCCGGACGCGGGCTTCTGGACGAGATGCCTGACTGGGTTGCAAAGCAGATCGAGACCGACGACATGGTCAGCTACCTGAAGCCACCGGTGGGCACCTGGGGCGGCAAGACCTATCGCGTGACGATCGACGGCGACTGCCACACCTTCGCCTACCGCAAGGATTACTTCGGCGAAGGCTCGATCAGCGGCATGGCCGAGCCGCCGAAGACCTGGCAGGAAGTGAACGCGGCTTCCAAGGCGCTGATCGGCAAGACCGATCCGCTGACCAGTCAGCCGGCCTACGGCTATCTCGATCCCCTCAAGGGATGGGGCGGATTCGGCTTCTATTTCATCGAGAACCGCGCAACGGCCTATGCTAAATATCCGGGCGACCCGGCCTGGCTGTTCGATCCTGAAAACATGAAGCCGCTGGTCAACAACCCGGCATGGGTTCAGGCGATCCAGGACGTTTTGGATCTGATTGCGGCGAAGGCCTATCCGGCCGACCAGATCAATGCCGATCCCGGCACCACGGCCTTCTCGCAGTTCCTGGCCGGCACCGGCGCAATGCTGATGTGGTGGGGCGATGTCGGCTCCAGCGCACGCACCTCCGACACCTCGGTCGTCGGCGACGTGGTCGGCTTCGGCATCAACCGCGGCTCCGACCGTGTCTACAACCGCAGGACCGGGCAGTGGGAAGACAAGTATAACGAAGCGCCCAACATGGCCTATCTGGGCTGGGGCATTTACGTTACCAAGCAGGTCTCCAGCGACGAGAAGAAGCGCAAGGCGGCCTGGTCTGCTGCTGCCCATCTCGGCGGCAAGGATCTGTCTCTGTGGACGTCGGCCTATCCCTCCGGCTTCCAACCCTATCGTCAGTCCAACTTCAACTATGACGAATGGGAAAAGGCAGGTTACGACCGCGCCTATATCGAGGACTATCTGGGTTCGAACGCCGATAGCTACAACCACCCGAACGCCGCCATCGAACCGCGTATTCCCGGCATCTTCCAATATTACTCCGTCGCCGAAGACGAACTGGCAAAGGGTTTTGCCGGACAGTACAAGTCGGCACAGGAGACCGCGGATGCGATTGCGGTCGCCTGGGAAAAGATCACCGACCAGATCGGCCGCGATAGCCAGCTGAAACTTTACCGGACGAGCCTCGGGCTCTGATCGGTGACTGCTGCATAATTGCTTAAATCGGAATCGATTTAAGGATAAAATTAGGCAGCAATTCAAAGTGTGCAGCGTTCTTTGCGCGTCTTTCAGACGTGCGGCGCTGTAAGCGCGCTGGCGGATCGGCAACGATTTCGCCGGCGCCCATTCTGTTCGGGCGAGGAATAAGAATAATATGTCGACAGTCGAAGGCGACCTGCTGCACACGGTCGAAGCCGGTTCCATTTCCGCGAGCCGTCGTTTCTGGGGCCAAGCGGTTCTGTGGCTGAGCGCCATATGGTTCGTAACATCATTTGCATTGCAGGGTGCCCATGCGCTGGGCTGGACCGATTGGGGTTTTTCGAACTGGCGCCCGGTACTTTACGCCTATTTTCTCTGGGCCGCAGTTCTCTGCATCACCCGCGTCGTCATTTACGGCGAGTCGGGCAAGAAGGCGCTGTTTGTTCTGCCGGCTGCGCTCTTCGTCGTGTCGATGGTGGTCTTTCCGCTGGTCTTTGCGCTCTGGATCGGCTTTTCTGATTGGAACCTCGCCTCTTCAACAGGGCGGCGCTTCAACGGGCTCGACAATGTGCGCCGGATGATCACCGATCCGTTCTTTGGCAATGCCCTGCTCAACATGATCCTTTATTGCCTGGCGATCGTCGTCGAATACGCAATCGCGTTCGGCCTGGCGTTGCTCCTCAATCAGGAAATCCTTGCCCGCAAGTTCTGGCGCGTCACCTTTCTGGTGCCCTTGATGCTGTCGCCGGTCGCGGTGAGCTGGATGGTCGGCAAGTCGATGATGGAAACCCGCTTCGGCCCGGTCGCGCGGTTTGCCCGCTGGCTCGGCTGGGAAAATCCCTCTTTCTTCGGCGATCCGCTCGTGGCGCGGCTCTCGATCATGATTATGGATGCGTGGACCTTCATTCCGTTCATGATGATCATGCTGCTCGCCGGACTGCAGGGCCTGTCGCGGGAGGTGCTGGAGGCGGCCGAAGTCGATGGTGCCACCAAGTGGCAACGTTTTTGGAAGGTCATTTTCCCGCTCATGCTGCCGGTTTCGGTAACGGCGGTGATGATCCGCATCATCTTCAAGCTCAAGCTCGCCGACATCATCATAACGGTGACATCGGGAGGTCCCGGCGGGGCGACCGATTCCGTCACCAGTTTCATCTATCGCGAATATCGCGACCGTTCGAATGTTGGATACGGCACCCTTCTCGCGCTCGTCTATCTGGTGATCATCGTTTTCGGCATGACCGGGCTGATGAAGATTTCCGACCGTATCGTGAAGCGCATGACAGGAAGGCTCTGATGGTTCGGATCGATTTCGAAAAATACGCGCGCGGCCAGCGCATTCGTTGGTGGGCCATGCGTTTCGCCATTTACGGCCTGCTGGTCACCTCGGCATTTGTCTGCGTCTTCCCGCTGTTCTGGACCGTCTCGACTTCGTTCAAGACAGCGGCTGACGTCATGCGCGGCAATCTGGTTCCCTGGTTCAACTTTGCCCCCAACTGGCTCGGCTGGCGCTCGCTCGGGCTTTCCCCGGATACGATTTTCGAGATCTCGACGGTGCGCGACGAGTTCATGCGCAGGCTCTGGAACAGCGTCATCATTTCGGTTTCGGCATCCGCTCTTGCGGTCGTGCTCGGATCGCTGGCGGCCTACGGCCTCAGCCGCTTTTCGTACAAGTTCGGCCATATGCGCAACTCCGACATTTCGTTCTTCTTCTTGTCGCAGCTCATAATGCCGCCCGTCGTTCTCGCCCTGCCGTTCCTCGTTCTTTACAAGGAACTGGCGCTGCTGGACACTTATGTGGGAATGATCGCCGTCTATACGTTGATGGTCCTGCCGATTGTCGTCTGGATCATGCGCGACCAGTTCGCCACGGTGCCTGTTGAGCTCGAGGAGGCAGCGCTTGTCGATGGACTGTCGATCTGGGGCGCGTTTGCCCGCATCATCGTGCCGCTCGTTCTGCCGGGCATGGTGGCCGCCTTTCTGCTGGCGCTGATCCTGTGCTGGAACGAATATTTCTTTGCGGCGCTGCTGACCTCCACCAATACCAATACGTTACCGGTGATGATTGCCAGCCAGACGGGCAGCCAGGGCATCAATTGGTGGTCGATGGCCGCTCTCTCCACCGCCGGCATCCTTCCTCTGGTTGTTGTCGGTGTCATGCTGGAAAAGCACATCATCGCCGGAATGACCGCGGGAGCGGTAAAGTAGCTGCGGGACGTTTGAAAATGTCAAAGATGCCGACAGTCAAGGATGTCGCCGAGTATGCGGGCGTATCCGTAGGCACCGTTTCGCGCGTGCTGTCGGGCGAAGCCGCCGTCAAACCTGTGCTGCGCGAAAAAGTCAGTGCCGCCATTTCTGCGCTCGGTTACCGGCCGAATGTGACCGCCAGAGCGTTGCGCACCAGCAAAACCGACGTCATTGGTCTCGTCGTTCCCGACATCACCAACCCGTTCTTCGCGCAACTTGCTGCAAGCGTCGAGCGCGCCGCGCTCGAATGCGGGCATAGCCTCATGCTGGCCAGTTCGCATGACGATCGCGAGGCGGAGCAGAGCCACGTTTTCGCGTTCCTCGACCGCTCGGTGCGCGGCATCATCGTGGTGGCTTCAAGCGACGGTTCGGGCCTCCCCTTGGAGGGAGCAGTTCCGATAATATCGCTGGACCGGCGCTTCGGGACCTTTCCCTTGGTGTCGACAAATCATGCGCAAGCTGCCGCGCTGATTGCGGACCATCTTTATGGGCTGGGCCATCGCCACATCGCCTACATCGCTGGGCCACCCGACACGGAGGCGGGGCGCATGCGTAAAGAGGGCTTCGTTAGCCGCATTGACCTGTTTGGAAAGACCGGCGAGGCTGTTGAACTGGAAATCGCGTACGGCAAATTCGACTATGAGTCCGGTGAGAAAGTCGCCCGCGATCTGCTGTCGCGCCCATCACAGGATCGACCCACGGCAATCGCAGCCGCCAGCGACCAGCAGGCCATCGGCGCGCTACGCGCTGCACGCGACCTCAAGATCGACGTGCCGCGCAAGCTGTCCGTGACGGGGTTCGACGACATATCGCTCGCCAACCTCGTCGTTCCCAGGCTGACAACCATACGCCAGCCGGCCGACACGCTGGCACGGCGCGCGGTCAGCCGTCTCCTTGAGGAACCGCCGGGCATGGAGGACGAGATGATCGACGGATCGCTGATCGTGCGCGGCTCGAGCGGCCCGTGCGCGCAGCCCAAGGCAGATGTTGCCGGGCATAAAAATTGAAGCAAGGCCGGTACTGCGGCCATTATAAGGGATGGAGAGATCGAATGCTCAAGGGAATCAGGGCCGAACTCAACGGCGATATTCTTCAAGCACTTTGCAACATGGGACACGGCGACTATCTCGTCATCTCCGACACGAATTTTCCGTCGGATTCGATCGCCCGCCAAACGCGGCTGGGTAGGCTTCTGACGATGGAAAACATTTCCGCGCCGCAGGCGATCGATGCGGTCCTCTCCGTCTTTCCGCTGGACACCCCGATCCAGCCTTCGGCAGGGCGCATGGAAGTCATTGGCAAGCCTGACGAAATTCCGCCGATTCAACAGGAAGTCCAGGCCACTATCGATCGCGCCGAAGGCAAGTCATCGCCCATGTATCCGGTCGAGAGGATGGCGTTCTACGACATCGCCAAAAAAGCCTATTGTGTGATCGCAACGGGCGAACTGCGATTTTATGGATGCTTCCTTCTGACCAAGGGCGTCATTCCGGCGGCGGAGGCGGTCAGATGAGCGGGAAAAGCGGAATCGTCATTCTGGGTATTTTTGCCGCCGACACCGCCTATAAGGCCAAGCGCCTGCCCCATATTGCCGAGACGCTGATGGGGTCGGGTTTCACGCTTGGGCCGGGAGGCAAGGGCTCCAACCAGGCAATAGCCGCGGCAAAGGCCGGCGGCACGGTAACCTTCATCTCTCGGGTCGGCAACGACCCGTTCGGCGAGATGGCTCTTGCGGCCTATGCCGCGGCCGGCGTCAAAGCCAATGTGATGAAGATGGACGGCGTCTCCAGCGGTGCGGCCTTCATCTTCGTCGACGAAATGAGCGGCGACAATGCCATCATCGTTGCGCCGGGTGCTGCTGGTCTGATCGGCATAGAAGATGTCGATGCGAACCGGGTGGAGATCGAAAGTGCTGCCATTTTTATGACGCAGCTTGAACAACCGCTCGAGGCGGCCATCCATGGCCTGACGGTGGCGAAAAGGGCAGGGGTCACCACGATTTTCAATCCGGCGCCTGCCCGCGCGCTACCGGACAGCATCTATGGCCTGTGCGACTTCATCGTTCCAAACGAGGTGGAAGCGGCCGAATTGGCGGGGCATGCGATCGAAACGGATGACCAGGCACGAGCCGCGGCCCGTACCTTGCTGGATCGCGGAGCGAAAGCGGTCATCATCACCCTAGGCGCACGCGGCGCTTTCTATCACACGACCGGTCAGAGCGAATTTGTACCGGCCTTCTCCGCGGGCAACGTCGTTGACACCACGGGCGCTGGCGATGCCTTCCTGGGCGGTTTCGCGACAGCGATCTCCGAAGGATGTCCGCCGGTCGAGGCCATCCGCTTCGGTTGTGCGACGGCGGCAATCGCCGTGACCCGGCCGGGCACGGCACCCGCCATGCCTTCGCGCGCCGAGATCGACGCCTTGCTGCGCTGGGGGGTGGTGCCGCAAACGAATGAGGCCGACAAGCTTTAGTTTAACGAAGCTCAAACTAGTGTTGTCGTATGACAGCTTCGTTACATGGCTTGGAAGATGGATCCAGCGCGGTGAATGGCAATTGGACGCAATTCGGTGGCAACCTTTCATTCGTGTGCCTGGCAATTTCGCTGTGGGCGCTTTTTTCCATCCAGTTTCAGCGCCGCGCCTTCGGGCAGGAAAAAATCGCCTTCGGAATCGTAGCCGGCGGCGCCTCCATCGGATCCATATTGCTGGCCGTTGAATTCCATCCCGGCATCTATATCGACCTGCGCTTTTCGCCACTTGTATTGGCCGGCATGTTCGGCGGGCCGATCGCGGCGGCTTTTGCCGCAGCGATGGCGATCGTTTTTCGTTTTGCCGTCGGCGGTACGGCGATGGTCGACGGGATCATCACAATGGCCGTCGCCACCGGTGTCGGTTTGGCCGGTCATGCCTGGACCCGTAAGAGATCTCCGGGGCTCAAAGACGTTGCGCTGCTGAGCCTGGCACTCGGCTTTGCATTGGTCCTGTCGATGACTATGCTTCCCACCTTGGTGAATGCCCATGTGCTGGCCGGCGTCGGTTTTCCCCTGATCGCATTGAATTGCCTGGCCACTGTTCTCGGCGGTTTCGTTCTCCTGAAGACGCAGCAATGGGAGCTGGAACGAAGCATATTGGTGACCGCATTTTCGCAGTCACCCGACTATCTCTATGTCAAGGACCGAAACAGCCGGTTCATCACCGTCAATGAGAACATGACCCGCCTCTTCCGTTTCAGGACGACGGCGGAGATGATCGGATTGTCGGATTTCAATCTGATGTCGCGACCACTCGCCGAGGAATTATATCACCTCGAGCAGCAGGTCATCGACACCGGGGTGCCGCTGATCGATTCCACCGAGTGTATCGAAGGTAGATTTCTGCTCGCCTCCAAGGTTCCGCTGCGGGACAAGCAGGGGCGTGTGATCGGCCTCGCAGGTGTAACGCGAGATGTTACGGAGCGCACTGCCCTGGAGCGGGAATTGCGCGAGAGCAAGAACCTGCTCTCGCATGCGATGGCCGGCATGTCCGATGGCATCGCCATGTACGACAGCAGAGGGTTTATCCTCTTTTGCAACGATCAGTATCGTACTGCGTTCCCGCTCTCCGGAGAGGCCCGCGTGGTCGGCGCCCATATCAGCGACATCCTGCGCCGCGTCGCCGAAACCGGTGAGCGGTCCGGTGTTCCGGAGGATGTGGAGGAGTGGATCAAGGCCGCCACTGCTTCACTGCACTGCAACAAGGACGAAGAGATTCAGCTTTATAACGGCGACTGGCGCAGCATCCGGACAAGGCTTGCGGAAGACGGTGCGGCAATGGCTGTGGTCTCCGACATCACGGCAACGAAGCAGGCAGAAATTGCGCTCAGGCTATCGGCGGAGCAGCTGAAAAATCTTGCCGAGACCGATGGGTTGACCGGCATGGTCAACCGCCGGGCCTTCGACGAGGCTTTCGCACGTGAGACCGCAGGCAGCGCCCGGAAGAACACGCCGTTCAGCCTTCTTATGGTCGATATCGACCGCTTCAAGGCCTATAATGACACCTATGGCCATCCCGCCGGCGACCAATGCCTGCGTGTCGTCAGCATGTGTCTGCGCCAGTCGGTCAGCCGCCCAGCGGATATCGTTGCCCGCTACGGTGGAGAGGAATTCGTGGTGTTCCTCCCCGACACCAGCGCCAGAGGAGCGATGATCGTTGCCGAGCAGTTCGCTCGTCGCCTTGCCCAAGAGAGTATCGTTCATTCCGGTAGCGAATTCGGAAGGGTGACGGCCAGCATCGGCGTATCCTGCGCGACGGGCGCGGTCCTGCGGGCCAATCCGAACCGTCTCCTCACCGAGGCGGACGCCGCCCTCTACGACGCCAAAACGCAAGGCCGCAATCGCATTATGGCCCATTCGCCCAGCGGCGAACGGCCCGCGATGAAGGAAGCCGGCTAGGCTGTGATCAGCGGGCGCGGCGCAATCCGCTCACCTGATCGGTTGTTTTCATCGAACCAGCGCGTCGGTCGCCCGGATGTTTTTTTGCTTCGGCAATACACGGCCACTATCGCCGCATCGCGCGCTTCCTGGTGTCGGACGGATATTCCCCGTATGTCGTCTTATAAACTGCGGAAAACCGGCCGAAATGAAAGAAGCCCCATTTGAGGCAGACGGCCTTCATGGTGTCCTTGCTCTCTGGGTCGAGCAGATCCTGGCGCGCTGCGCGCAGACGGAGCGTCAGCAGGTAGGCGGCGGGAGAAGTATCCCTGAAGGCACGAAAACCGGTTTCCAGCGCGCGACTGGATACGCCGGCCGCTTCGGCCACCTTTGACATGGTGATCGGCTGATCGATATTGGCGTGCATGAATTCGATCGCCTTGCGGACATGCCGGGGTGCAATCAGCGCAGGCCCGTTTTCCAGGAAATGCGACAGCCGGTGAGGCACCAGACGTACGACCAGATCGGCCAGCGCCTGCGTCAGATGCGCCATGGCAATTGGCGACTGCAGCAAGGGGCCGTCGTCGCGCATGCCCAGGATGATCGTTTCCGTGAGGTTGCCGATCATCCGGCCGGCCGGCTTGGATAGGTCCAGTTCGGGCAGCAGGTCGAGAGAGCCGTTGAACGGCATCTCGAAGGTCTGCCCGATCGTCTGCAGGATGACGGGCCAGTTGATCAGCAGCTCGTCGATGACGTTCGCTTGCCCGTGCATGATGACGCTGTTGGGTTCGAAATTATTGTAAAGAAGCAGTTTTCCTTGCCCGGCCTCGGCGACGCGGGGCCCATAGGTGACCCCCATGCCGCCGCTGCGTGGCACAACGATCGACAGATACTCTGCCGTATCGACGGTCGGCTCGATATTGAACTGAAACTCGGCCTCATGAAAACCGGTGAGCAGTACCGCATTGTCAGTCGCGGCAAAATCCAATCCCCAGTGGAACTCCTGAGCCCGGCCGACAGGCTCGGCATCGAATGCGCCAAAAGCGCCTCCGAGGGTTTCGACCATGTTGTCGAAGGACGAACCGCGAAATCGAAATGAGAATTGCGGCGTGCTATTTTCCGACATGCTGCACCCATTGTTCAACGTGGCTGCGTTGACTTGTCCTTTTCAACCGCTCGCAGATTTCGACGCGACACGCGATCCATGCCGACGGATTGATGTGCGTACCTCTTTTAGCTCCGCCGGTCGCCATCGATTGGTGTCCTCCGCTTTGTCAGCGCCTGCGGGCGGGAATGATGGGCGATGCTTGGCTATATCTTAGCCGAACGGGGCCTGGAACGCAGCAGCCCTCGGCGGAGCATATGGATCTCCGAGTGGTATCGGCAGAGGGATCAGCACCATGTGCAAGCCGACACAGGTCGAGTTCGGGCGTAGCGGGCGTCAAAAAACCAACCCGTTAAATGCATTGTCGACAGTTCCAATTCAGTCAGTTCTCCGCAGCCTGAAGCCAGGAACTGGCAGACCTCGGAACAATAGGCAAGCCTTCGCGCCACCTGCTACAATGATAAGCGGGTGATAAAACGATTACGCAGAGGGGCAAATTTATAGGGTGTATCCGTGAGGCCACGAAAGGTTCAAACGCGACCGTCTGGCCTTGATGCGCATCATCATCTGAAGTTATGGAAAACGCCCAGTCAGGGATCTGCGCAGTCGCCTGCCGAAGGTTCTATAGTGGACCGCTTATAGCCTTCGGCAGGCAGACAGGCATGCAAGCATACGCACGGGATGGGGTGCGTATGTAGATCCCTTCCATCCTTTTGGGGGGTGATGGATGAACGGGCTTGGCTTTCGGACCACGAACCATCATGGTTTGGTCGAAAATCATCTTATTACTCCGTGGCCATGGAGCAATTGTCAGCCCCCGATAAAGTCGGCTTGGCGGCTTTTCGCGACGCAGTCTGGACTGGCCTTGCGCAAAATGTATACGCAAGCGCTGGCGGGAGGTTGTTCGCGCCGCGGGTGCGCACGCAGGACGGGTTCGCTCAAGATGGCTCAGGATGACGATATCTGCGCCGACGGCTTCGACATCCGGTGCCTCGTCATAGGATTATGATCGTCGGACCGCCGGCCCCAGCACATCTGGTTGCATATGAGGGCGTTAGGCGGCCGACTTTCCAGTTCACGAAATGGCGGCGTGCCAGATATCGGTGTCGCCAAGCAAACAGAAAGACGGCCGCATCTGGAGCGTCAGAGGGCGACCGACAGGGCACTATCGTGTCGGGGGGCCACCTCCTGCGAATTCACCATCGCGCCCGCGAGCTGGCGGAAAGTGACGAGCCCCAATGTTTCCCCGGAGGCCGATACGACCCTGGCATCGCCCTCTGGCGCCGATGCCAGCATCCGGACGGCCTCTTCGACGGTCGTGCCTGCCGCAATCGCCAGTCCAACCGGCGCCACACCGGAATGCAGCGGCGTCATGACGGCTTCGACATGGATGACCCGGCCTCGATTGACCTCCTTGACGAAGTTGGCGATGTATTCGTCGGCCGGACGCAGAACGATGTCCTGGCTGGTGCCCTGCTGGATGACTTCGCCGTCGCGCAGGATGGCAATCTGGTCGCCCAGGCGAAGCGCTTCATCGAGATCGTGGGTGATGAAGACGATGGTTTTCTTGATCTCCTTTTGAATGTCGAGAAGCACCGTCTGCATATCCGTGCGAATCAAAGGATCGAGCGCCGAATAGGCTTCATCCATGAGAAGGACCGGGGCGTCGTTGGAAAGAGCCCGCGCCAGGCCGACGCGCTGCTGCATGCCGCCGGAAAGCTGATTGGGATATCTCTGTTCGAAGCCCTTCAGACCGACTCGCTCCAGCCAGCGCATGGCGACGTCGGTCGCTTTCGCGCGCTCCATGCCCTGCACTTCGAGGCCGAAGATGGTGTTGTCGAGAACATTCCGGTGCGGCAGAAGTGCGAACTTCTGAAACACCATCGCCGTCTGGTGCCGGCGAAACGCCCGCAATTCGGTCTCGTTCATCTTCACGACATCGACGCCGTCGACCAGCACTTCGCCGGCGGTCGGATCGATCAGCCGATTGATGTGGCGGATCAGCGTCGATTTCCCCGAACCCGAAAGGCCCATGACGACCTGGATGCGGCCGGAGGGAATCTCGACATTGATATCCCTCAGGCCGAGCACGTGACCGTGCTTTTCGTTGAGCTCGGTCTTTGACAATCCTTTCTGGACGGCATCGACATGCGCGGTGGGGTTGGGACCGAAGATCTTGTAGAGATGGCGGATCTTGATGCCGCCGAAACGCTGATCAGCCATGGACGATCTCCCGGTGCTTCTGGAGCCTCTTGCCATACGCCTGGCTGACTCGGTCGAAGATGATGGCGATGCCGACGATGGCAAGGCCGTTGAAAATACCCAGGGTGAAATATTGGTTGGCAATCGCCTTCAGCACCGGCTGGCCGAGGCCTTGGACGCCGATCATCGACGCGATGACCACCATGGCAAGCGCCATCATGATCGTCTGGTTGATGCCGGCCATGATGGTGGGAAGGGCCAGCGGCAGCTGCACCTTGAAGAGCTTCTGCGACTTTGATGTTCCGAAGGCGTCGGCTGCTTCGAGCACATCCTTGTCGACGAGCCGGATACCGAGATCGGTCAAACGGATCATCGGCGGAATGGCGTAGATGACGACGGCGATCAGGCCAGGCACCTTGCCGATGCCGAGCAGCATGACGACCGGGATGAGGTAGACGAAACTCGGCATGGTCTGCATGACGTCGAGGATCGGATTGACGACGCGCTGCAACCGGTCGGAGCGTGCCATCAGGATGCCCATCGGAATGCCGATGGCGATGGAAAGAACCGTGCAGACGAAGATCATCGAGACCGTCCGCATCGTATCGTCCCACATGTCGAAATAGCCGATCAGCAGCAGCGTCACCAGACAGCCGAAGACAACCTTCACGCTGCGGCTGCCAAGCCATGCGATGGCTAGGATGATCGCGGTAATGATCGGCCACGGCGTCTGCGTCATGAAGCGTTCGGCGGCGATGAGGAAATGCTGCAACGGAACGAAGAGGGTTTCGATGCCGTCGCCGTAGGCGCGGGTAAATCCGCGAAAGCCGTCATCGATCGCCTTCTTCAGATTGCGAAGCGCGTCGTCATCCATATGCGGGAATTTATAAAACCATTCCATTTGGATCCCCTTTTTCTTCAAAGAGCCGCTGCAGTCTTTTTTGATTTTTATCGGCTGTGAGAAGCGGTGCGCTTTTCGCGCACCGCGATAGTCAGTGTTAAAGCGCAGCTTCGATCTTCGTGGCTGCCTCAGGCGAGACCCACTTGCTCCAGATGTCCTTGTTTTCTTTCAGGAAGTGCTTGGCGCCATCTTCACCAGTTGCCTGGTTGTCGGTCATCCACGACATCAGCTTGTTGACTGTGTCGTTGCTCCAGGAGCGCTTCGCCAGGTAGTCCATGACTTCAGGCCCGACCTTTTCCGAGAAGGGCTTGGCAACCAGGGTGACGACGTGATCGACCGGCCAGGCGTTGGGCTTGGGGTCGGGGCAATCGGCAACGGTGTTGCAACGCTTCCATTCGGCGGCATCGCTCGGCACGCCGGCTTCCAGCTTGACCATCTGATATTTGCCGAGCAGCGCGGTCGGCGCCCAGTAATAGCCGGCCCAGCCTTCCTTGCGCTCGTAAGCCTTGGCGATCGAACCGTCGAGGCCAGCGGCCGAGCCGGTATCGACTAGGGTGAAGCCAGCCTTCTCGGCCTCAAAGGCCTTGTAGAGCTGCGAGGTGACGACAGTGCCGCCCCAGCCTTGCGGGCCGTTGACGATGGCACCCTTTTTCGGATCCTCAGGATCGGGGAAGAGTTCCGGATGCTTCAGCACATCGCCGATCGTCTTGATATCGGGATGTGCATCGGCGAGATATTTCGGAATCCACCAGCCCTGCACGCCGCCGTCGGGCAGCGGCGAGCCGACCTGAACGATGCGGCCTTCTTCCGTGCCCTTCTTGACGACGTCGGGGAGAAGATCGATCCAGGCTTCGGGCGCGATATCCGGCTGGCCTTTTTCGGCCATGGAGGTGATCGTCGGGACGGTGTCGCCAACGGTAATGTCAGCGCTGCAGCCATAACCTTCGTTCAGGATGAACTTGTCCAGGTTGGAGAGAACTTCGGCGCTCTGCCAGTTCATGCTGGCGATGGTCACGCTGCCGCATTCGGCGGCGCTGGCGAAAGACGCTCCGCCCATCAGGCCGAGTGTCAGACATGTCGATGCGAGTAGTTTTTTCATTGTCGTTCCCTCTATTTAGCGGCTGGTCTTGCCGAGCGGGGTGCCGCAGTGCCCGCCCCAACGGTCGTCAGGAAGCCTTTCCCATACTCACCGATTTCTCAAATGCGGCCGACAATCCCTTGGCGACCGATGCGTCAAATCCCGCGCCGCGCATGCCTTCGATGGCTGCCGCCGTCGTGCCGCGATAATCGAGAAAGGTCTGAACGACGTCCCCGGGATTTTGGTCGCGTCGCTCCAAAAGGCGACCGGCTCCCGTCATCACCGTATTGACGGCGCGGCGCGCAATCTCCGCCGGCAGGCCGTGGGCGACGGCATCATCCATCATGGCGGCTGCAAGCAGCGCCGGGAACGCCGGTCCGGAGCCCGAAAGGCCGGTGAGGTAATCGATGTCGCTTTCCCTCGCGACCTCGTCCTCCGACCCGCAGGCCTCGAAAATGGCGCGGACGACGGCCCGGTCATTTTCCGTGACCTCGCTTGTGCCGATCCAGGGCGTATAGGACTTAGCCACCTCCGCGGCCGCATTCGCCAGGGCGCGGACGACACGGCCGGTCTTGTGGTGTTGGGAAAGGGCGGCGAGACCAATACCCGCCATAACCGAAATGACGAGCTTGCCGCCGGCGTCGACATCAAGGGGATACCAGTCATCAGGACGGACGGAGAGGAAGATCACGTCCGAGCGGTCGGCAAGCGCCTGATTGTCGGTGGTCCAGAAAGAATTCAGGAAACGATCCGGCTGTTTACCGCGATAGGAAAGAGAGAGATTTCGAGGCTCTAGCAAACCCGCGCCGATGATCGAGGCGGCGATGGCTCCGCCCAGCCAGCCGCTGCCGCCAATAATACCGATCTTCAAGGAAGTGCTCATCTCGGGCTTTCCTCTAATCGGGCTTGTGGCCGTGCCGGGAGAAGAAGCGGTCGAGCTCCCTCTGCTGCGGCACTTCGCCCGTGTAGATCGCGATATATTCGGGAATCCGTTTCATGCGGACGGCGAGTTCCTCCCTCGATTGCATGGAGATGTATCCGATCTGGACGAGGTAAGTTGTACGCGCTCTGACATCCGATGTCGTTTCTGGTAACCCGAACCGCATGAACATGCGCTTGAGCGCCTCCAGGCGAATCTGATCGGCCTGCTGGACCTCTGCGAGAAGTTCGTCGGACTGCAGCGCCCAACTGCGCACGGCAAATTCGAACTTCGCGTCGAACAGATCGTTGTCGAGCCAGCAATCGAAGACGTTGAGCATCGCTTCGGCGAGCGATTCCGCATAGGCCTCAGATCGCTTGACGATGTTGCCGGTGTTTTTGTCGCGCCATAGCGCCACGAGTGCACTCAACAGCTCCTCCCGATCCTTGAAGAACCAGTAGAAGCTCGTGCGCGAGAGATTGAGCTTTTTCGCCAGCGGCAGAATTTTCACCGAATCCACGCCGGACTCCAGCAGTGCGTGGTAAGCTGCTTCCAGCCATCCCTCCTGTGATCCGCGCCAACCGGTGTCGTTCAAAGCCTGATCCATAGGTTATCTCCTATCAAAATCCGAGGCCGCGTACAAGAAAAATGTACAGAAGTGTCTAAAATGGCGACCCGAATGTTTTAAATATTGACACATATGTACATTGCACCTAGCGTCCCTCTGGTATTTTTAATCGGAACCACGGCCCATGTCGAACGATCCTCTCCTTCAGCCCTATCAGCTCAAGCACTTGACGTTGCGTAACCGTATCATCGTCACCTCGCACGAGCCGGCCTATCCCGAGGACGGCATGCCGAAAGAGAAGTATCGCGCCTACACGGTGGAGCGGGCAAAGGGCGGCGTGGCGCTGACGATGACGGCGGGCTCAGCTGCGGTGTCCAGGGATAGTCCGCCGGTTTTCAACAATCTGCTGGCTTACAAGGACGAAATCGTTCCGTGGATCAGGGAAATGACTGATGCAGTGCACGAAGATGGGGCGGCGATCATGATCCAGCTCACCCATCTCGGCCGGCGCACACGCTGGGACAAGGGCGACTGGCTGCCCGTCGTTGCCCCATCGCATCACCGTGAGGCTTCGCACCGCGCCTTTCCGAAGAAGTTGGAAGATTGGGACATCGAGCGCATCATCAAGGATTTCGCCGACGCAGCCGAACGCATGAAGGCGGGCGGTATGGATGGCGTCGAACTTGAGGCTTACGGCCACTTGATCGACCAGTTCACGTCGCCGCTCACCAACGAGCTCGAAGGTCCCTATGGCGGTTCGCTCGATAACCGGCTGCGTTTCTGTTTCGATGTGTTCAAGGCGATCCGGCAGAGGGTCGGGAACGACTTCATCCTGGGCGTGCGCTATACCGCCGACGAATGTCTTCCCGGCGGCACCGGCAAGGCCGAAGGCATCGAAATCTCCAAGCGCCTGAGGGACAGCGGCCTTATCGATTACCTGAACGTGATCCGCGGTCACATCGATACCGACGCCGGCCTGACCGATGTGATCCCGATCCAGGGCATGGCGAATTCGCCGCATCTCGATTTCGCCGGCGAGATCCGCGCCGCGACCAACTTTCCGACCTTCCATGCGGCGAAGATCCCTGATGTCGCCACCGCGCGCCACGCGATCGCCTCCGGCAAGGTCGACATGATCGGCATGACCCGCGCCCACATGACCGACCCGCACATCGTTCGCAAGATCATCGAAAAGCGGGAAGAGGACATTCGTCCCTGCGTCGGCGCCAATTACTGTCTCGACCGCATTTACCAGGGCGGGGCGGCCTACTGCATCCACAATCCCGCCACCGGCCGCGAGCAGACCATGCCGCATATCGTGGCGAAGGCTGACGCCAGGAAGAAGGTCGTCATCGTCGGCGCCGGCCCGGCCGGTCTGGAAGCGGCGCGCGTTGCCGGAGAACGCGGTCACCAGGTGGTCGTTTTCGAAGCGGCGAACAATCCCGGCGGCCAGATCCGCCTCACCGCCCGGAGCGAGCGCCGAAAGGAAATGATCAGCATCATCGACTGGCGCATAAGCCAGTGCGAGAAATACGACGTCACCTTCCGCTTCAACACCTGGGCGGAAGCCGACACGATCGAAGCCGAGAATCCCGATGTCGTCATCATCGCGACCGGCGGCTTGCCGCATACCGAGGTTCTCGCGCGCGGCAACGAGCTGGTGATCTCGTCATGGGACATCATCTCCGGTGATGTGAAGCCCGGAACCAACGTGCTGATCTTCGACGATGCCGGCGACCATGCCGGTCTTCAGGCGGCGGAGTTTCTGGCCAAGGCGGGCGCTAAGGTCGAGATTATGACGCCGGATCGGTCCTTCGCGCCCGAGGTCATGGCCATGAACCTAGTTCCCTATATGCGCTCTTTGCAGAAGCATGACGTGACCTTCACCGTGACCTATCGCCTGGAGGCCGTTGAGAAGAGCGGCAACCAACTCGTCGCGCATGTCGGCAGCGATTACGGCGGGATTGCCAAGCAAAGCAGCTTCGACCAGATCGTCGTCAACCATGGGACCATCCCGCTCGACGAACTCTATTTCGAGCTGAAACCCAACTCGAGCAATCTCGGTGAGGTGTCGCACGACCAGCTTCTCCAGGGAGAACCTCAGTCGGTCATTCGTAATCCCGAGGGCAAGTTTCAGCTCTTCCGGATCGGTGATGCTGTCGCTGCGCGCAACACACATGCCGCCATTTATGACGGCTTGCGCATCGCCAAGGATGTATGATCGCAAGAGAGGCCGCTCGCCGGCCGCTCATTTCGAGGGATGGCATGAATTTACGTGAGGAAAGCCTCCAGCTTTTCGTGGATGCGGCGTCTGCGGCTTTCGACCGATTCGCCAACGCCCCGGAAGCACGCCGCTCGATCGGTCAGTTTTTTGCGGCGTTGGAGCGGGCGGGAGCCGCGCGCGCGGGAGAGGGGAGCCGGTTGCCCGTGTGTCATCACCTCGATCTGGCGCTCGCGATCGATACGTCTTATCCTTCGCTGACGGGATTGATCGAGGCGTTCAAAGGCATCGAGCCGATGCTTGAATGGCGTCGGCGCACCAAGTATGACCACACGGCGGGCGACAATTTCGTCGATGGGCATGCCAATGCCATGATCATCGGCCCGGGAGGAGTGGAGGAGCGGAACGACCTGTGGCTCGGGGTGACGTTGATGGCGCCTCACATGCGCTATCCGGACCATGAGCATGAGCCCGAGGAAGTCTATCTGGTGCTTTCCGAGGGAGAGTTTCAGCAAGGGGAGGGGGACTGGTTTTCGCCTGGTCTCGGCGGATCGTTCTATAATATCCCTGGAATCAAACATGCCATGAGGTCGGTGGACACGCCGCTCTTCGCCTTCTGGGCGCTGCTTACCGAACAGCCGCACTGACGGCCCGAAGTCTGGAAAATATAGGGGTTTTGCAAATGAAGATTCTCGTGCCCGTGAAGCGGGTCGTCGACTACAACGTGAAGATCCGGGTGAAGCCGGATGGCACGGGTGTCGAGCTTGCCAATGTGAAGATGTCGATGAACCCGTTCGACGAGATCTCGGTGGAAGAGGCCTTGCGGCTGAAGGAAGCCGGCAAGTGCGAGGAAGTGATCGTCGTTTCGATCGGTCCGGCCAAGGCCGAGGAGACGTTGAGGACCGCCCTTGCCATGGGCGCCGACCGGGCGATCCTGGTCGAGACCGACGATGCCGTCGAGCCGCTGACGGTCGCCAAGATCCTCAAGGGCATCGTTGATGCCGAGCAGCCGGGTCTTGTCATCGTCGGCAAGCAGGCGATCGATGACGATTCGAACCAGACCGGCCAGATGCTGGCAGCCCTGCTGGGGTCCGCCCAGGCGACCTTCGCCTCGAAGATCGAGATCGGGGATGGCAGGGCTGAGGTCACCCGCGAGGTCGATGGCGGCCTGCAGACGATCGAGATCACGCTGCCAGCGGTGATCACCTCGGATCTGCGGCTGAACGAACCGCGTTACGCCTCGCTGCCGAACATCATGAAGGCGAAGAAGAAGCCGCTCGACAAGAAGGCTCCTTCCGATTTCGGTGTTTCCACGACGCCACGGCTGAAGGTGTTGAAGACCGAAGAGCCGTCGGGCCGCAAGGCCGGCGTCAAGGTCAAGTCGGTCGCCGAACTGGTCGACAAGCTCAAGAACGAAGCCGGCGTGCTTTAAGCCAGGAAAGAGAGAACACCATCATGACCATTCTTCTTCTGGCCGACCACGACAATGTCAGCCTCTCCGACCAGACCGCCAAGGCGCTGACGGCAGCAAGCCAAATCGGCTCCGATATTCATGTGCTGGTTGCCGGCAAGGGCGCCAAGGCTGCGGCCGATGCGGCTGCCAAACTCTCCGGTGTGGCGAAGGTGCTGCTCGCCGAAAGCGACGAGCTTGCCAACAATCTCGCCGAACCGCTTGCCGACCTGATCGTTTCGCTGGCCGGTTCCTATGACACGATCATCTCGGCTGCCACCTCGACCGGCAAGAACGTGCTGCCGCGCGTTGCTGCCCTGCTCGATGTCGCCCAGGTCTCGGAGATCATCGAAGTGATCTCATCCGACACCTTCAAGCGGCCGATCTATGCCGGCAATGCCATTCAGACGGTGCAGGCAAGCGATGCCAAGAAGGTCATCACCGTGCGCACCGCCTCCTTCGCTTCGGCAGCCGAAGGCGGTTCGGCCAGCGTCGAGGCGGTCCCGGCGGTCTCGAATCCCGACCTGTCGCGTTTCGTCAAGGATGCACTGTCGGCCTCCGATCGTCCGGAGCTGACCTCGGCGAAGATCATCATCTCCGGCGGCCGGGCGCTCGGCTCTGCCGAGAAATTCCGGGAGGTCATCCTTCCGGTTGCCGACAAGCTCGGGGCCGCCGTCGGGGCTTCCCGTGCTGCCGTCGATGCCGGTTATGCGCCGAACGACTGGCAGGTCGGCCAGACCGGCAAGGTGGTCGCCCCTGATCTCTATATCGCCGCCGGCATCTCGGGGGCCATCCAGCATCTGGCCGGCATGAAGGACAGTAAGGTGATCGTCGCCATCAACAAGGACGAGGAGGCGCCGATCTTCCAGGTCGCCGACTACGGCTTGGTCGCCGATCTGTTCGAGGTGCTGCCGGAATTGGAAAAGGCGCTCTAAACGAGGGGACTGAACGTGGCGCGCGCGGTGGGACGTCCAATCAAACGTGGGGCCGATCTTCTTCTGAACGATGAGGAAAAGCCGGCATATATACGGCTGCACGACATCGGGAGGGAAAGGCGTCCTCGGTCGCTGCAGGAATTCCTCAACGACGTCGGCGGCCTGATGTTGTCGGCCGACGCCCCTGCCGTCGCCAGTTTCGTCGCGGGCAAGGTTCTCCAGAAGCTTCTGAAGACCGGTAAGGTGCGCGCCCCGGAGGGCGGGCCTGCTCTCCCCGGCGCGCCCGAAGGGCTAGATGACGCCATTGGCAATCTCGCTCAATCAGGACGGAAATACGAGGCGATCGCCGGCCAATTCAGAAGTCTTGCTGACAGCCTGCTCTGGCGACGCGGCCGCTCCGGTCCGTTTGCAAGCCTGAATTTCGGCAACACGCATTCGCATGCGGTGGTGATCGGCCCCGGCGGCATGGAGGAACGCGCCGATCTCAGAGTCGGCGTGATCTATATGGACCGCTATACCCGATTTCCGGATCATGTTCAGACGCAACCGCGCGCCTTCATCCTGCTGTCGCCCGGAGAAATCTGCCTTGGAAATTCCCAGTGGTTCTCTGGCGAGATTGGCACGGTCTTCGCGAACGATGCAGGACAATCCTTCGCGATAAGATGCACGGCAAGGCCGCTCCTCGCAGTCTGGTGCCAGGTTGAGCGGGAGAGATGATGGGATTTTGGCAGCGGTCGGCAAAACAGGCCGGTGAGAAGCCAGCCTATCCAAATATATAGCAGTCAGCATTCAATTTAAGAGGAAGGATATCAAGATGGACGTTCGCGCTGCCGTTGCCGTTGCTGCCGGAAAACCGCTCGAAGTGATGACCGTGCAACTGGACGGCCCGAAGGCCGGCGAAGTGCTGGTCGAGGTCAAGGCGACCGGCATCTGCCACACCGACGATTTCACCCTGTCGGGCGCCGATCCGGAAGGCCTGTTCCCGGCGATCCTCGGCCATGAAGGCGCCGGCATCGTCGTCGACGTCGGCCCCGGCGTCACCTCGGTCAAGAAGGGCGACCATGTCATTCCGCTCTACACGCCGGAATGCCGCGAGTGTTATTCCTGCCTGTCGCGCAAGACCAATCTCTGCACGGCGATCCGCTCGACCCAGGGCCAGGGTGTGATGCCTGACGGCACCTCACGCTTTTCGATCGGTAAGGACAAGATCCACCATTATATGGGCTGCTCGACCTTCGCCAATTTCACCGTGCTGCCGGAGATCGCCCTTGCCAAGGTCAATCCCGACGCCCCCTTCGACAAGATCTGCTACATCGGCTGCGGGGTGACCACCGGCATCGGCG
>NZ_WUFT01000022.1 GCF_010668805.1 Rhizobium phaseoli
GTCGGTCTGACGGTTGATTACCAGATCGTCGACAACTTCTACGCCAAGGCTTCGGTTCAGTACCTCGATCCGGAAGATGCTGACGACTCCACGACGGGCTACTTCCGCCTGCAGCGTTCGTTCTAATAGGCTTAGTGAATGTCCCCGGTTTTCGGACCGGGGGCACCTCAAATCAGTTTCTGATCCGAGTGACCTCCGATCAGCTACGGGGACGGGTCCGGTCTTCCCTGCCGGGCCGTCCTTGTAGCGTCTTTGACGCGCAGTCTTCAAGACAGTCTTTCAGCATAGACTTTACAGGTGAACCGAAGCGGCACATTGCGTATTGCAAGCCGGATTCTTGCCAGCACTGTTTCTCGAGACACTCCCTTTTTCCATTTTCAAGTGAACTATATTGATCGACAGCATCACCGCCGGGGCGGAGCTGTTGGTCCCTTGTCGTATTCGGTGTCGGGCTGGCTTGGCCGCAGCAAATCGCAGAGAGAAGATCCAATGCCGACAATGTGATTACAGCTTTGTTGGAGAGGCGATACAAGCTCGCATCCGCTTTATCTCAGCCGTGCCAGCAGCTTTTCGCCGGCCAACTCCCTGACGGCATCCTTGCCGATCCAGCGAGCGGTTTTATCAGAGCTTTCCGCCAAGGCCCTTGCGAGGGCCAGCGACGGTGCATGGCAGGCGACATTGCGCTTTCCGATGCTGCGCAGCGCCCAGTTCACCGCCTTGCGCACGAAGTTTCGGGGGTCACCGGAATGAACCTTGATCAGCGGCAGCCAGGCATGGATGGTGGCGTCGGGCTCGTTCTTGCGATGGACAGCGGCACCTGCAATCATGGCGAAGGCAGTGCGCCTGACGAATTCGCGCTCGTCGTCGGCGGATTTTGAGATGAGCGCGTCCAGCCCGGCCTCGACGAAGAGATCGGCTGCGCAATCGACGATCTCCCAAGACTTGAAATCATTGGCCCAGTTCCGGGCTTCTTCCGCCGTAAGCCGTTTCGGCTCGGCGGTGTAGAGGGAGAGCAGGCGGGCTTCGCGGATATCGCTTCGCCAGAGCTCGATCGCTCTGGCGTGATTCTTCTTCGCCAGTCTGGCAACCACCCTGATATCGGGATTGGAGATGCCGAGGGCGCGTGTGGAAACGATGCCGAAGCGCGCCATGCCGGCGATATTCTCCTCCGAACGCAGCGTTTCGAGATGCGCGATCAGTTCGGCGGCATCGGAGGAGGGGCCAATCATTTCTCAAGACGGGCGAGCAACGAGGATGTATCCCAGCGGTTGCCGCCCATCGCCTGGACGTCCCCGTAGAACTGGTCGACCACGGCAGTGACAGGCAGCTTGGCGCCGTTGCGGCGGGCTTCTGTGAGCACGATGCCGAGGTCCTTGCGCATCCAGTCGACCGCGAAGCCGAAATCATATTTGCCTGCGTTCATGGTCTTGTGGCGGTTTTCCATCTGCCAGGAGCCGGCCGCCCCTTTGGAGATCACCTCGACGACCTTCTCGATATCAAGGCCGGCTCGCTTGCCGAAATGCAACCCTTCGGCAAGTCCCTGGACGAGGCCGGCGATGCAGATCTGGTTGACCATCTTGGTCAGTTGGCCAGAGCCTGCCGGTCCCATCAAGCCGACCATGCGGGCATAGGCGTCGATGACGGGCCGGGCGCGTTCGAAGACGGCCTCGTCGCCACCGCACATGACGGTGAGGGCGCCATTTTCAGCGCCGGCTTGGCCGCCGGAGACGGGAGCGTCGATGAAATCGACGCCTTTCTCCTTTGCCACGGCATAAAGCTCGCGAGCGACTTCAGCGCTGGCGGTGGTGTTGTCGATCAACACCGAACCCGGCTTCATACCGTGCAGGGCGCCGTTTTCGCCAGATGTCACCGATCGGAGATCCTCATCATTGCCGACGCAGACGAAGACAAAATCGGCGCCAGTAGCAGCCTCGGCCGGCGTGGCCGCGGATCTGCCGGAGAATTTCTCGGCCCAGGCGACGGCCTTTTCGACTGTTCGATTGTAGACGGTGACATCGTGGCCGCCCTTCGTCTTCAGATGCCCTGCCATGGGAAAGCCCATGACGCCGAGACCGATGAATGCGACTTTAGCCATATGTCCTGTCCTTATCGGGAGTGAGAGGCCCCGAGGATTAACCGAAACGGGGGGAGCAGAAAAGCCGTGAAGGCGGAGTTCGTTCCGATAGTTGCATAGGAGGCTGGTCGCCGCTCGCTCAGGCCCTAGATGGGGATTAGGCAAAATGTTCCCGGAGGGGTGACATGAGCGAAATTCCGACAATCAAGCCGCGGCGCAAAGGCCGCAGTGGGATGCAGGCGATGCTGATTCCATCGCAGCAAATGGTGGCAGAGCAGATTAGTTCGGCGCAGGAAGGTGTTTTCACCGAGGTCGGCGTCCTTCGCCGCCGTCTCGCCACCCAATACGGAGCGGATGCCTGCTGTCCGGTCACCGTACAGCGGCATCTGCGTGCGATCGCCGATCTGTCTTTCTTCGCGCTGCAAAAGGGCGAGCCGGTTTCGACGGTCACACCCTATTGGCGCATGGTGGATCCGGCAAGCCTGCTGGCGGAGCGCCTTGCTGGCGGAGCCTATTTTATCCGCGAGCGGTTGGCCGCCGAACGTCGGGAGGGATAGCGGAATAAGGCCGCTTCAGCAGGCCCGTGTCGACGAGCGCCCGAACGGGAAAAATTATTCCCCTAAGCGGAGGACAATGCGAAATTGATATTGTCGATATAATTTATGGTCTATGCCAATATCGTGGCGATCGACGGTGACTATTGACGGCATCCGGCCGGCCGCCATCGATCGACAGGATATTCAGATGTTCCCGCGCAGACAAAGCCCCGGCATTCTTCCCGCCATGATCCTCCCAAGCATCCGTGCGGCTGCGATGGCAGGCAGGTCTGTACGTCGTCGCCTGCCAAGGGCCCAGCTTGACCGCGCGAGCTGATTTTCGAATTTAGCAGCAAAGGATTGTTTCCATGACCGCCACATCCGATCCCATCAATTTCCTCTGGTTCATCCCGACATCGGGCGACGGCACCTATCTCGGTTCCTCCGATCTCAACCGCGCGCCCGAGATCGGCTATCTCACGCAGATCGCCCAGGCTGTCGACCGGCTCGGCTATTCCGGCGTGCTGCTGCCGACAGGGGTTGCCTGCGAGGAATCCTTCGTGACGGCTGCGGCTCTCGCGGCCAAGACCGAGAAGCTGCAGTTCCTGGTGGCGATCCGCCCCGGCACGGCGTCGCCGGCTTATTACGCGCGTCTGGCGACGACGCTCGATCGCATCTCCAACGGCCGCCTGCTGCTCAATATCGTCGTCGGCGGCAGCCCGGCGGAGCTTGCCGGCGACGGAATCCATCTCGAACATGACGAGCGTTATGCCCATGCCGAGGAGTTTTTTACCGTCTTCGAGGAATTGCTGGACAAGGGCACGGCGAGCTTCGACGGCAAATACATCAAGGCGACCAATGCACGCCTGGGGTTTCCCTCAGTGCAGAACCCGCGCCCGCCGCTTTATTTTGGCGGGTCGTCGGATGCCGGCATCGATTTCTCGGTCGGCCGCGTCGACAAGTACCTGACGTGGGGCGAGCCGCCGGCACAGGTGGCCGAGAAGGTCGCCAAGGTGCGCAAGGCGGCCGCCGAGCGCGGCCGCGAGGTGAGCTTCGGCATCCGCCTGCACTTCATCGTGCGCGAAACCGACGAAGAGGCATGGGAGGCGGCGGAGCGGCTGATCCGCCACCTCGACGACGATACGATCCGCGAGGCGCAGGAGCGCTTCGTCCACGAATCCGACTCAGTCGGCCAGAAGCGCATGGCTGCCCTTCACGGCGGCCGGCGCGACAGGCTTGAAGTCTCGCCGAACCTCTGGGCCGGTGTCGGCCTAGTGCGGGCTGGTGCCGGCACGGCGCTTGTGGGGTCGCCGAAGACGGTTGCCGCGCGCCTTGCTGAATATCAGGAGATCGGCATCGATACGGTGATCGGCTCCGGCTATCCGCATCTCGAAGAAGCCTATCGCGTCGCCGAGCTGCTCTTCCCCGAGCTCGGTATCACCCGCGCACAGCAGCGCCTGGCGTTCAACAACGAATTCGGTGGCAAGCAGATCTTTGCAGGCGGCAGCCACGGCGGCAACCTGAAAGTTGTCTCCGGTTCCTGAGTTCCGACGCGACGCCGAACATGATATCGCCGGAAGCCGCTCGCGGCTTTTGGCATTTTTTGAGTGCGGCCATGCCCGGGGTCGGAGCGACTGATCGCGTAATCCTCGGTATTGATGATTGTCATTGTTTGAGATCTCGGCGCCATCCTGCCGGAATCGTCCTGGGGGCGCATAATCTAGCGAAACACGTCGACTTATAGCCGATGAGCTATGATGCGTTTCCTCACAGTCTTCCAGAACATCGTGTTCGCTGGCTGATTTATATCGACTAGGCTTGCTAATTCCTTTCGCTCTTCGTTTGCCTCTTGACCCACGTATGCCTCATTGGCTATGAATAAATCCATAGCTGAAGAGGTATGAATTCGAATGTCCGATACTCAAGACGCGCTCTTCAAAACGCTCGCTGATCCGACACGGCGGGCTCTTTTCGAGCGGCTGTGCCGCGAAGGAGAGAAGACGGTCGGGGCTCTGACGGCTCGGGCCGGGGTTTCGCAGCCGGTCGTCTCAAAACATCTCGGCATACTGAAGCAGGCCGGATTGGTGCGCGACCGCCACGAAGGGCGCCAGGCGCATTACAGCGCGCAGCTCGGCGCGCTGGCGCCACTGGTCGACTGGACGAGTGAGATGGCCGGGTTCTGGCAAAGCCGATTCAATGATCTCGAAGATTTGCTGAAAAGGATGGATCAATGACCGACACATCGACCGAAACACGCTCCGTCGTCATCGAAAGGGAAATCCCATTTGCCTCGGAGAAGATCTGGCGGGCGCTGACCCAGCCGCACCTGATCCAAGAATGGCTGATGAAGAGCGACTTCAAGCCGGTCGCCGACCACCGCTTCAAGTTCAGCGCCGATTGGGGTTCCGTCGACTGTAAGGTCCTGGAAGTCGAGCCGAACAAGACCCTGTCCTATAGCTGGGATGCCTATGGTCTCGAAAGCACCGTGACCTGGACTCTCACTCCGACCGGCACGGGCACGCACCTGCGCATGGAGCAGTCGGGGTTCCGGCCGGATCAGCGGCAGGCTTTTGGGGGCGCCAGGAGCGGGTGGACACAGTTCTTCGCAAATCTGGAGCAGGTGCTGGCGCGGACGGAGTAAGGCCGCTCATTCTCAATATCGTCGCGATGGTCCAGGAGAAAGCGACCAGGCTGGGTAGGTCCCTTGGCGCTGTTGCCGCTTGGCTGCTATTGCCGACCGGCCTTTACCTGTTCATGCTGCCTTATGCTACCAAATGGCGCGGCAGATAGGAGTGAAGGCAATGGAAGGCAAGACCTCCAATATCGCAGCGAAGGTCAGAAAGAAGACAGCCACTCAGCCGGCTGCGGCGGAGCCGAAGCTCCTCTCGGGAGGCAACCCGCAGATCGCCAAAGGTTATGGCGATGCTCCCGTGCAGGCCTATATCACTGCCATGCCGGGCTGGAAAAGCGCCGTCGGACGCCGTCTCGACGCGCTGATCATGCACACCGTGCCGGATGTGAACAAGGCGGTCAAATGGAACTCGCCCCTCTATGGCATCGAAGGGCAGGGCTGGTTTCTCAGCGTTCATTGCTTCACCAAATACGTCAAGCTGGCCTTCTTCCGGGGTACGTCGCTGCACCCTCTGCCGCCCGGCCATTCCAAGCAGAAGGAAGTGCGCTACCACGATATCCTCGAGGATGACGAAATCGACGAAGCCCAGCTTGCCGCCTGGGTGGAGCAGGCCAGCCGCTTGCCCGGCGAACGGATGTAACCAAACAGTACTCGATCGACGGGTGGGGGAACTATGAAGAAAGTGACAGCAGCCGTGAAGAAAAGCGATTCCGGAGAAGCAAGCGAGGGGCCGTCCCCTTCTCAGCTGATCGATGCGAAGATCGAGGAGCTGGGGGACTGGCGGGGCGAGAAGCTTGCCCAGGTCCGAATGCTGATCAAGCAGGCCGTGCCCGAGGTGCTTGAGGAATGGAAGTGGCGAGGAGTTCCCGTATGGGAGCGCGCCGGGATCATCTGCACCGGCGAGACTTACAAGAGCGTGGTGAAACTGACCTTCGCCAAGGGCGCCTCGCTGGACGATCCCAAGGGACTGTTCAACTCCAGCCTTGAAGGCAACACCCGGCGCGCCATCGATTTCCATCAAGGCGACACGATCGACGAGGAGGCACTGAAGGCGCTCTTTCGTGCCGCCGCAGCGCTGAACACGTCATCGAAGACTGCCGTCTCGCGGAAGAAATCAAGCGGCACATGAGGTTTCGCTAAAGCATGTCGCGCAAAAGTGTGCAGCGGTTCCGCGATAACGACTTGCGTAAAAACAAAGATCCAAAGCGCGAGGAGCGAATCTGAAAGATCGCGACGCGCTTTAATGGATCGGGTTCGCCTCGCGCTCGAGAAAGAGTTCGAGATTGTCGAGGCCGATCTCCGTGCCCTGGAGGCGGGCGCCGTTGTCGGCGTAGCCGTCGAGGAAGACTACCTGCTCGGTGAAGACCATTTTCGTGCCGTCGGGTTCGGCTTCGAAGGTGACGGTGGCGAGCGAGGCGGAGATGCGCCTTTCGCCGAGCTTCATCTCATAGGCATAGATGATACGGGTGTCAGGCACGATATCGATGAAGTGGGCGTCAAAAGCGTGCAGAAGCCCGTCCGTATCGGCGACATGGTTTCGCTCGGTACCGCCGGGACGGAAATCGAGCCCGTAATCCAGCGGCACCCATTCGCCGTGGCAGGCGAACCATTGGCGCTTGGCCTCCGGCGTCGACCAGGCGCGGAAGATACGGCCGACCGCTGCTTTCAGGCGGCGCTCGATGACGAGGGTGGCATGTTCGGCAGATCGTGTCGTCATTCGGAAAAGCTCTCCGGTTCTTCGGCGAGAAATTGATCCAGTCTGTCGAAGGTGGTTGCCCAGCGGCTCTTTCGCTGTTCCACCCAGCGCTCGACGGTGGCAAGCGCATCCTGCTGCAGGCGGTAGGTTCGAACCCTGCCGGATTTTTCCGAGAGCACGAGGCCGCTATGCTCCAGCACCTGCAGATGTTTCATTACCGTCGGCAAGGCAACCGCGAGCGGCGCGGCCAGCTCGGTGACCGAGGCCGGGCCGCGGCCGAGGCGATCGATCATGCCGCGGCGGCTGCGGTCGGAAAGCGCGTGGAACATCCGGTCGAGATCGGCCTGGCTTTCGATCATCCAGCTGTATCCCGGAAGCGGGCGGGCAACCGCTCTTTATAGGGGTAGAACTTGAAGTAGGGGCGGGCCTCGTCCAGTGCCCGTGCAAAGGAGGGGCGCGTCAGCAGCCGATCGTAATAGGCGCGAAGGTTCGGCTGCTCCGCTGAAAAAGGAACCAGCGTCTCGGCATAGAAGAGCGACGGGGCTGCAGCGCAATCGGCCATGGTGAAGCCGTCGCCCGCTATCCATAGTTTGTCGGCAAGCTGCTTTTCGATCATCGCATAGGCGGTGGCAAGTGTCGCCTTGGCGGCGGTCATCTCGATCTCATCCGCCGTCCCCTCGGGGCGCCGGCGATTGCTGACGAGTGTCTGCATCGGCGCCTGAACATAGTGGTCGAAGAAGCGGTCCCAGAGGCGGACCTGCAGCGCCCGGTCGATCTCAAGCGGCAGCAGGCGGACGGGGCCGGGATAATACTGCTCAAGATATTCGATGATGATCGACGTCTCGGGAATGGTGCTGTCGCGCGCCTCGTCCCGCAGCAGCGGCATCTTGCCGATCGGCCAGAAGCGGAAGAGATCGGAACGCGAGCTCTCGTCGGACAGATCGACGAGACGATTTTCGAAGGGCGTGCCGTTTTCATAAAGCGCGATCAGCACCTTGTGGCAGAAGGAGGCGAGCGGATGCCCATAGAACACGAGCGACATGCGGCAACCTTTCCTGTTGTGATAAACTTTACCGTTCGACTAAGTATCAGGTCGGCCGGCATAGCGCAACAAATAGTTTGCCAATCGCGCAAGTATCGTCGTCAGCCGATATATCTCGCGATGACCAGATGGCCGGGTGTCGGCTGGCCGTCTTCCATGCGTACGTTGATATCCGATATCTCGACCAGTTCGAAACCGGTGGCCGCCAGGCGTTCTTTTACATAGGCGTCGGCATGGGCGAAGCGCTGATGCGGACCGACCATGTAGGCACGGCCAGCGAGAGTGGCATGCGGCACGGTTTCCGAGGAGAAGATGAACAGGCCATCCGGGGTGAGGTTCTCGGCGGCGCCGAAGAATAGTGGTTCGAGCGCGCCGAGATAGGGCAGTACGTCGGTAGCGGTGATGATGTCGAAGGCGTCCTCGTCGTTGTCGTCGAGGAAATCCTCGACCTCGGCGACGAAGAGCGTCTCGTAGAGATCCTTCTCATGGGCAATCTCGACCATCTTCTCCGATAGGTCGATGCCGGTCATGTCGGCGCAGAGGTCGCGCAGTGCGCCGCCGGTCAGGCCCGTGCCGCAGCCGAGATCGAGCAGCCGCTTGAACGGTCCGAGCTTCAGCGCCTGCAGGCGCTGGCGCACCAGCATCGGCACGTGGTAGCCGAGCTGCTCGACAAGTACGTCCTCGAAAACCTCGGCATGCTGGTCGAACAGGGTCTCGACATAAGCGTCGGGCGCCCTGGCAGGAGTTTCGCCGCGGCCCATGGCGGCGATACGCACGGCGGCACCGCCGTGATCGTCGGGATCGATTGCCAGGACTTCCTCATAGGCTGCAACCGCCGCGTCGATATCGCCGGCCTTTTCCAGCGCCAGAGCGCGGTTATAGGCCTCGCCAAGGGCTTCTTCGTCGATCTTCTTTGCCATCGCGGTCCATCGTCCTTTTGTTTCAGGCATGCGTCTAAGGCGGCTTTCGAAGTTTTGCAATGGCGCGGCTGCGGGCGCAGAATGGGCGCAAAGAAGACCAAGGGAGGAAAACCATGAAATCGGAGCAAGAAAGGCCGTCATCGATACTTGAAGGAGAGGCTGCGCGGGCATTGCTGCTGCCTGGTACGCCAGGCGAGATCACCAACACGCTCAGCCATTATTACCGCGGTGAACTCGGGCGGATGACGAGTTGGCGCGACCGCATCGACCGAACGTCCAACTGGGCGATCACCGTGGTCGCGGCGCTGCTTTCGGTGTCGCTGTCGACGCCGACCTCGCATCACGGCGTGTTGCTGTTCGGGATGATGCTGGTCACGCTGCTTCTGATCATCGAAGCGCGGCGCTACCGCTTCTTCGACATCTACCGCGCCCGCATTCGGCAGATCGAGCGCTGCTATTTCGCGCAGATTTTGGCGCCGGAGGCGGGGGCCGGCAGAGAATGGGCCTCGGTGATCGCGAGCAGCCTGCGCAAACCGCGATTCCTGCTCAGCTATTGGGACGCAATGCACCGCCGGCTCAAACGGAACTATGGCTGGATGTATTCCATCCTGTTTCTCGCCTGGTGCCTGAAGATCTCGACGCCGAAATTGCAGACGGAGGGCATGCCGGCGCTACAGGCGCAATCCTGGACCTATGTCATCGACAATGCGGTGCTGGGGCCCATTCCCGGCCTTGCGGTCATCATCATCGTCGTCGTCTTCTACCTCGGCATCCTCGGTTTTGCGCTCCGCCCGGTCCGTGACCAAGGTGAATTCGGCCATGGCGAGGCACATGTCTGATCCTGCGCAGAGGCCGGATCAGTGCAGGATGAACTCTCCCTTCAGCGCCCGCCACTCGGTTGGCGAGATCAGCTTGCGGTGGACGTAGCGCACCGAATGCAGCGGTCCGTCGAGCTTTTCTTCCCAAAATTTGAGGAAGCCGCGCATTTCGGGAAAATCGGGGGCGAGATCATAATCCTGCCAGACATAGGTCTGTAGGATCGCCGGATGATCCGGAAGGTGGTAGAGGATCTGGGCGGTCGTCAGACCATAGCCCTTCAGTTGTTTTTCCATGTCCTTGTGCATCGTGTTCACTTCTCGTTCCCACTCGCGCGCTTATTAGCGCTAAGTGATATGGAAACATGCGAGTGGTTAACGAGAGCTTTACAGATGCTTCATAAAAGGACAATTGATTTTTAATATCAATAGATTAGCAGCATATGGCGGGGAGTGCTGCCACGTCGGTTCTGATGGATCCGCGCAGTGGTCCGAAAACCGCGAGACACCTTCGGAGAGGACGCGTCAGCGCTTGAGATGCCGGGTCAGGCGGCGCTCGATCCAGGCCCAAAGATGGCGCAGTGCCTCGACGATGACGAGGTAGAAGATCGCTGCCCAGAGATAGGTCTGGTAGTCGAAGGTGCGGGAGAAGGCGTAGCGGGTCTCGCCCATCAGGTCGAGCACGGTGATGATGGCGACGACCGCCGAGCCCTTGATCAGCAGGATGATCTCGTTGCCGTAAGGGCGAAGCGCGACGATGAGAGCCTGCGGCAGAATGATCTTGCGGAAGGCGATGAACCTGTGGATGCCGAGGGCCGCGGCTGCTTCGTGCTGGCCGTGCGGTACGCTTTCGATGGCGCCGCGCAGGATTTCCGCCTGGTAGGCCGCGGTATTGATGGTCATGGCAAAAAGGCCGCAATACCAAGCTTCGCGGAAGAACCACCAGATGCCGACGGCCTCAAGCTGCGGCCGGAATACGCCGAGGCCGTAATAGACCAGGAACAGTTGAGCCAGCAGCGGTGTGCCGCGGAAGAAATAGATGTAGCCGTAAGCGAGCGCATTCAGCATCCGGTTCTTCGACATGCGCGCCGCGGCAAGCGGCAGCGACAGAACTGCGCCGCAGATGACGGAAATGAAAACGAGGCTCAGCGTGACCCCAAGACCGTGGACATAGCGCGGTCCGTAGCGAGTAAATTTTTCCAGATCCCAGCCGTTGATGACGGAGATTACCAGCAGCGCGCCGAATACAACCCAGACGGCGACGAAGATATAGCCGGCCATACGCGCCGGCGTCATCGGCTTCATCACTTCGCGAGGTGCGGGTTGCGGCGGGATCAGCGTTTCGACGTAGCTCATCGGCGGATCTCCGAACGCCTGGCCCACCGCTCGACATAGACGAGCAGAAAGGAGGAGAGGATGGCGAGCACCAGATAGAGGCAGCAGGCCAGGCCATAGAAGAAGAAGGGTTCTTTGGTCACGCGCACGGCGACACTCGTCTGGCGCAGGATATCGGCAAGGCTGATGATCGAGACGTAGGAAGTATCCTTCAGCAGCACCATCCAGAGATTCGTCAGGCCCGGCAGCGCGATGCGCACGAGCTGCGGCAGGATGATCAGGCGCAACGTGCGGCCGCTATGCAGCCCAAGTGCATCGCCTGCCTCATATTGTCCCTTGGGAATGGCGCGAAAGGCTGAGAGCAATACTTCCGAACAATAGGCGGAGAAGACCACCGAAAGCGCGATGACGCCGGCGAGGAAGGCGTTGATCTCGACCGGCGGCCCGTCATACCCCACAAAGGTCAGCAGAGACTGGATCAGCATCTGCATGCCGTAATAGATGATGAAGAGCGTCAGAAGCTCCGGCAGGCCGCGAAAGATCGTCGTGTAGATGCCGGCCGCCAGCCGAAGCGATTTCTCTTCCGACTGCTGGCCGAGCGCCACCAGGAAGCCGATGGCGAGGCCGATCGGCAGGGTGACGATTGCCACCGAAACGGTGACCTGCAGGCCAAGGGCGATCTCGTCGCCCCAGCCGGTATCGCCACAGGCAAGGATCGTCGACTGACCTAGCCAGGTGAAGATGCCAACGGGTCCGCATAGCGGATCGAAAATGTGCACAAGTAAGCTCCAGAAGGAGCCAAGCGCGGAAAATAATCCGCCCATGCGATAATTCCCCTCACGGCTTTTGCCGTTTTGATCTTGCCATCTTTGTCAAACAAAAATGGCGGAAGAGCAAGCCTTCCGCCATTACCTTGATCGGCCAGATAGCGAATTTCTTATTCGCCGTAAACGTCGAAGTCGAAGTACTTGTCCTGGATCTTCTTGTACTCACCGCTGGCGCGGATCGCAGCGATCGCCGTGTTCAGTTTTTCCTTGAGCGGATCGCCCTTGCGGATGGCGATGCCTGCGCCGTTGCCGTTGATTTCCTTGTCGACCGGCAGGGTGGTCAGGATCTTGCAGCAGGCGCCGGCGTCGGATTTGACCCATTCGGAGAGAACGACGACGTCGTCGATGACGGCATCGACACGGCCGCTGGAGACGTCGAGCTTGTATTCGTCAGCAGTGGGGTAGAGCTTCAGTTCGGTGTCGGCCAGATGCTTCTCTGCATAGTTGGCGTGCGTCGTCGAGGTCTGCGCGCCGATCACCTTGCCCTTGAGGCCGGCAACGTCGGTAATCGTCGAATCCTTCGGCACGGCGATGGCCGGCGGGGTGTTGTAGTACTTGTTGGAGAAATCGACGAGCTTCAGACGCTCCGGTGTGATCGACATGGAGGAAACGATCATGTCGAACTTCTTGGCGTTGAGCGCCGGGATGATGCCGTCCCAGTCGGTGCTGACGAAGGAGCAATCGGCCTTCATCTCAGCGCAGAGCGCCTTGGTGATGTCGATGTCGAAGCCCTGGATCGTGCCGCTGGCATCGACGAATTCGAAGGGTGGGTAGGTCGAATCGGTGCCGATCACATACTTTTCGCCATCGGCCATGGCCGAGCCGGCGAAAAGGGACATCGCCGCGATCGAGGCTGCCGCGAAAATACGGGTGGAGATATGCATGAGGATCCTCTCTGTTGGTAGCCGCCGCTGTTTTTCTCGTGGGCTGACGGCCGCAATTCAACGGTACCTAGACCGCCTTGCCGCGATAATCAGACTTTTTTTGATGGAATTGCAACACAAATCCCATCGCAATTGGGCGGTGCAAATCGCAGGCGACATGAACGCCGGCAGACTGCAACATTCACGCGAGGTTAATCCGCGGCTTCCTAGAACCGGAACAAATCGGCGGCTCGGCGATTGCCATTCCGCCTCAATGCAAAGCTAGGGGCGGAACCAGGGCCTATCGGCCTTTAAGAAGCTCAAACAGGATCGAGGAAACCCGATGGGCATGAAATCAAAATTGTTCGCAAGCGCGGCTTTTCCGTTGCTTTCCCTTTCGCTGGCGTTCCAGCCGGCATCGGCAATGGCTGCCGTGCGCGACGTCGCGACGCAGGCTCCGGCCGTACGGCAAGTCGAACAGGGCAGCTTCGAGGTGGCGCAGGACGCGCCTTCCGAAGAGGAATTGCTGAAGAAGAAGCACAAACAGAAGGAGGAAGCTCCGGCCGAACAAGCACCGGCCGCCGAGCAACCGAAGGAGGCGCCTGCCGAAAAGCCGAAGGCTGAGCGGAAGGAGGCGCCGGCGCCCGAACCCAAGGCAGAGCCGGAACCGCCGAAGGCCGAAGCCGCGCCGAAGGCAGAGCCCGCGCCGCAAGCCGAAAGCAAGCCAGAGCGAAAGCCCAAGCAGGAAGCCCAGCCCGAGGCAAAGCCGGAAGCCGAGCCGCAGCAGGAGCAGCCGGTAACGCAGGAGAAGCCGAGGAAGCCGAAGAAGCAGGCAGAGCCGGAGGCCCAGCCGCAACCCGAACAGCAGCCAGCGGCAAAGGAAGCGCAGTCGCAGACGGAGCAGGCGCAGCCGGAAGCCAAGCCGGACGGCGGCAAGCGTGACAAGGCCCATGGCAAAGGCAAGGGCAAGGCCGAGACGGCGGCTCCCGAGGCCCTGACGCCGCCCGTGGAAGAAGCCAAACCCGAAGTCAAGCCGGAGGCAAAACCCGCTGCCGAGGCGCCGGCCGAGAAAAAGCCGACAAAGGGCGAGACGGCTGCGCCCGCAGACAAGTCGAATGCAGACAAGACGAATGCAGACAAGGCGGGCCAGGAGAAGGCGCCTGGAGATAAGCCTGCCGAAGTGAAAGCGCCCGAAGACAAGGCGGCGGCTCCGGAGGCCGCACCCGCGGAAAAGCCGAAGGACGGCACTGCAGCCAAGCCTGCCGGTGAACAGCCCGCCGGCGAGCAGCCGGCCGCGCCCGCGACCGGCACTGCCCAGCCGCTGCCGGATGCCAGCGGTGGCCAGGAGGTCAAGCAGGCCATTCCGGCGCCGGAAAAGGCTTCGCCCGAAGAGCTGGAGCGCCGCAAGAAGATTGCTGCAGACCCGGCCAAGAGCAACGAGACCGTCGTACTGCCGGTCGAAAACGGTGCGGCCGTGCTCGACAGCGACAAGGATGCCGACCGCAGCAAGGGCCGGGAAGGCCGCCGCGATCGCGACAAGCAGCGCGCCGATAGCCAGGAGGTGAAGGTGCCGACCTCGGATGCCGACGCGCAGGCCGTCAGTGGTGCCAAGGCGCCGGCGCCGGTCAAGCTCGAGGCGGTAACCAGCGAGAAGGGCAGGAAGCTCGACGAGCGGCCGCAATTCGTCCGTCCCGACGGTGCACGCTTCGACGACCGCAGCGACGATAGCCGTGTGATCATCCAATACGACAACCGGGTGATCGTGCGCGGCGACGACGACAGACGGTTCCGGCGCGACGGCGAACGGCCGACCTATGAAGAGCTGTCGGGCGACCGCTACCGCGAGACGATCACACGGCCGGAAGGCTATCGCATCGTCACGATCCGCAACCGCTATGGCGACATTATCCAGCGGTCGCGTGTCGATGCCCGCGGACGCGAGAATGTGCTCTACTACTCCCAGGAACTCTATGACGATCCGGACCGCGATTATTTCGAGGATCCGGGCGCCGACCTGCCGCCGATGCGGCTGCGCGTGCCGCTCGACGACTATATCATCGACACCCGCAGCGATCCGAATCGGGACTACTATGAGTTCCTGAGCGAGCCGCCGGTCGAGCCGGTCGAGCGTGTCTATTCGCTCGACGAGGTGAAGTATTCGGCGCGTATCCGTGATAAGGTGCGCCGCATCGACCTCGACACGATCACCTTCGCGACCGGCAGTGCCGATATCCCGATGACCCAGGCGCGGACGTTGCGCAAGGTTGCCGACGCGATTAGCCAGGTGCTCAAGAAGGATCCGAGCGAGACCTTCCTGATCGAAGGTCATACCGATGCGGTCGGCTCCGACCAGAGCAACCTCATCCTCTCCGACCAACGGGCGGAATCAGTCGCCAACGTGCTCTCCGACGTTTACGGCATCCCGCCGGAGAACCTGGCGACGCAGGGTTACGGCGAACAATATCTGAAGGTCAACACGACAGACCCTGAACAGGAAAACCGCCGCGTCACCATCCGCCGCGTCACGGCGCTGGTTAGGCCGGTCGCTGCCAAGTAAACGCTGTTGCCCCTCTCTGGGAATGGAGAGGGGCACTCGGTTGTCTGTCTTTTTCTGCCCGGCGGACTGGGCGAAGCATCCTGCCGGTTTTACTGGCCCGCTTTCCTGGCCGCGTTTTCGATGATGTCGGCGACCTTCGCTGCTTGGGATGCGAAGACGGCGTGGCTGGCCTTGATCTCGGTCACTTCACTGCCGGCGCGTTTTGCCATGTCGAGCTCCAGCTCGGGATTGATAGAGCGATCCTGGGTGGCGACGATCGACCAACTCGGTTTCGTGCGCCATGCCGGGTCTGTGATCTTGGCGGAAAACGCCTGCTTGGCGGCGAAGACCTGTGACTTGGCCATGAAATCAGCCTCGGCTTGCGGAAGGTCGGCTGCGAAATCCGCATCAAAGACGCCCGGATCGAGATAGAGATATTTGCCGTCCTTGGTTTCCCTTATATCCATACTGCCGGCGGGCTTCGAACTGGCGAGGCTCAGCACGCTTTCACCCTTGTCGGGCTGAAACGCTGCGACATAGACGAGGCCCGCGACATTGGGATCGTTGCCGGCTTCGGTAATGACCATGCCGCCATAGCTGTGGCCGACGAGCAGGCTCGGTCCGTCTTGGAGGTCGAGAACCCGCTTCGTCGCCGCCACATCGTCGTCGAGCGAGGTGATGGGCTCCTGGACGATGGTGACCTTGAAGCCCCGCTTTTCGAGAATCTCGGTCGCCTTGCGCCATCCCGAACCATCGGCGAGCGCGCCGTGGACGATCACGATGTTCTTGACCGCGGCAGCCTCCGCCGCAAAGGCGATGCCGGTGGTGGCGAAGGCAAGGGCTGCCGTGAAAATGAGACGTCTATTCATGCGTGTTACTCTTTGGGTAATGTTACGTTCCGGATTCAGCCGAAGGTGAAGGCGTAGGCTTGGACGCTAGGGTCGAGGAAGCGGATCTCGAAGTTGCGGGCGACGACGGGGCCGGACTGGCGGATGAGTTGGTAAAGCCTGGTTGCGCTCACCACGCCGTTGCCGTCGGCATCGATGTCGGAGCCGTGGTCCGCTCCAGGCGCCTTGCCATCGACCGTGACCTGGAAGCGGATCGGTTTGCCGCCGGCGCCAGGCCCGAGAACGAGATGCAGGTCGCGGGCGCTGAAGCGATAGGTGATGCCGCCGCCGGCCTGATCAAGCGTCGCCTGATCGCGGCCGACGATCCAGGTTCCCGACAGGCCCCAGCCATTGAGGCCGGGTTCGGAGATCGAATAGCTTTGTGTGGCGTCGGCCTGCAGCCCTTCCGGAGAGGCGAAATTTGCCGCCTGTGCGTAGCCGAGATAGGTTTCGCCGGAGCGGATATTGCCAAGGTCAGGGCCTGCTTCCGCACCCTTGGCATCCGGCGCGACCGGCGCGCTTGCAGTCGTCTGGCTGCCGGCCTCGCGCAGCAGGTCCTGAATGGCCTTCTCGGTCGCGCCATAATTGCCTTCGCCGAAATGGTGGTAGCGGATCTGGCCCTTGGCATCGATCAGATAGGCGGCGGGCCAGTAACTGTTATCGAAAGCGCGCCAGATTTTGTAGTCGTTGTCGATGGCGACGGGATAGCCGATCTTGAAGTCACTGAGCGCTTTCTTGACGTTGTCGACCTTCTTCTCGAAGGCAAATTCCGGGGCGTGGACGCCGATCACTACGAGGCCTTGGTCCGCATATTTTTCCGCCCAGGCCCTGACATAGGGGATGGTGCGAATGCAGTTGATGCAGGAATAAGTCCAGAAGTCGACGAGCACCACTTTGCCCCGCAACTGCTCGGTGGTCAGAGGTTTGGAGTTCAGCCATTCGACCGCGCCGCCGAACGAAGGTGTATGACCTTCAACCGGCAGATCGCTGCGGAAGGGCTTCGTAGCATCGGCAGCAGTGATCGTCGCGTCATTGCTCGCCACCTCGGAGGATCCGAGCGGCTTTGCATGCAGCCGGTCGAGCACGGCCTGTTCCAGCGATGCGGTGCTGGCGTAGGAGAAGCGGGCCAGCAGGCTGGTGTCGAGGCCAAGGGCGATGACGGCGACGCCGGCGAGTACCGCAGCGCCGAGGACTTGGCGAATCCGATCGCCGACGCCGAGCGAACGCTTCATCGCGGTAAAGATCTTTCCGCCGACGAGCAGGGCGACGGCGAGCGAGCTTGCGGCGCCGGCGGCGTAGGCTGCCAGCAGGAAGGTCGTCTGCAGGTTGGCGCCCTGCAAGGCGGCGCCGGTGAGAACAAGGCCGAGGATCGGGCCGGCGCAGGGCGCCCAGAGCAGGCCGGTGGCGACCCCGAGGATGACGGCGCTCTTGACCGTCGGCGCGGTGCGGCCACTGCTGCTGGCGTTCACCAGATTGTTGCCGAGATCGACGATCGGCCGGGCAAGGGTGCTTGCAAAGCGCGGCGATAGCAGGCTTGCGCCAAAGAGCGCCAGCAGGACGATTGCGGCCAGGCGGCCATATTCGTTGGCGCGGATGGCCCAGCTGCCGCCGACGGCGGCCAGCGTGGCGACCAGCGCGAAGGTGGCGGCCATGCCGGCCAGCATCGGCAGCGTGCTCCTGACAAAAGGCTGTCCGGCACGGGCGAAGACGAAGGGGAGGATGGGGAGGATGCACGGGCTGAGGATCGTCAGCGCGCCTCCGAGATAGGCAATGATCAGAAGTGTCATCATCGTTTCCTTTGAAACCGATTGATCGGGCTCTGGACGGCGATGGGCCTGAACCAGCAACGGTTGGGATATGGCCGGGCGGAGGTATCCCGGATGTGTCCGGTTTTGCGGGGAAATGTACCGAAGTGTTGCCGACGGGTGATGGCGATACAGAGCGACACAAACTGACGTCGCGGCGACCAGTCGTCGCCGATGCATGCTTTACCCGGAAGCTGCGATTGTATCAGACTGTGTCGCGGCGGCCGGAAACTACATCAGCTTTCAAAAGCCGGCGGCTTGGGACATACCGGTGATACAAGTGGAATGTCTTTTGAGTGTGTGAACAGTCGACAGGAGAGACCGATGTCAGAGCAAATCAACCATCACCGCCGCCGTTTCTTCGGCATGACGGCAGTCGCGCTTGCGGCGGTCGAATTGGGCGTGGCCGGCAAGGCCGCCGCGCAGTCGGCTGCCGCAACCTTGCCTGCGGTGAAGGCCGGAACCAACACATCTTTCGAAGCGCTGAAGCAGGTGAATGCCGGGGTGCTGGATATCGGCTATGCCGAGGCGGGCAAGGCGGATGGCCCGGTCGTGCTGCTGCTGCACGGCTGGCCTTACGACATTTATAGTTTCGTCGACGTCGCGCCGCTGCTTGTCTCGGCAGGCTACCGGGTGATCGTGCCTTATCTGCGCGGCTACGGCACGACACGGTTTCTGGACCAGGCAACGGCGCGCAACGGTCAGCCCTCGGCGCTGGCTGCCGATATGATTGCGCTGCTCGATGCGCTCGATATCGAGAAGGCGGTGATTGCCGGCTATGACTGGGGCGGGCGGACGGCCAACATTATGGCGGCATTGTGGCCGGAGCGCTGCAAGGCGATGGTGTCGGTGAGCGGCTATCTGATCGGTAGTCAGGAGGCCAACAAGAAGCCGCTGCCGCCGAAGGCCGAGCTTTCATGGTGGTATCAGTTCTATTTTGCAACCGAGCGTGGGCGTGAGGGTTATAAAAGCAACACCCATGATTTCGCAAAGCTCATCTGGCAGACGGCGTCGCCGAAGTGGAATTTCGACGATACGACCTTCGACAGATCGGCAGCCGCCTTCGACAATCCCGACCATGTCGAAATCGTCATTCACAATTACCGCTGGCGCCTCGGACTTGTCGAAGGCGAGCCCAAGTATGATGACTACGAGACGAGGCTTGCTGCGCTGCCGATGATTTCGGTGCCGACGATCACCATGGAGGGGGATGCAAACGGCGCGCCGCATCCGCAGCCTTCCGCCTATGCCGGAAAGTTTTCCGGCAAATACGAGCATCGCACGATCAGTGGCGGCATCGGTCACAACCTGCCGCAGGAAGCGCCGCAGGCCTTCGCCCAGGCGGTCGTCGACGTCGACCGCTTTTGATCGACGCCGCTGCCGGCGCGTTGCTCCGGCCGGCGGAATATGCGTAGGTCGCGTCAGCCACCTCGATCATCGGGGTGGAGGGCGCGGCCGCTTGTATCGGTAAGGGTAGGGTAAAATGGATCATGTCGATCACATCCTGGTCGTCGACGACGATCGTGAAATCCGTGAGCTGGTATCGAGCTATCTGCAGAAGAATGGCCTGAGGACCAGTGTGGCGGCAGACGGGCGGCAGATGCGCAGCTTTGTCGACGCCAATGCCGTCGACCTGATCGTGCTCGACGTGATGATGCCCGGCGACGACGGGCTGGTGCTCTGCCGCGAACTGCGGGCGGGGCGGCACAAGGCGATCCCGATCCTGATGCTGACGGCCCGCACCGACGAGATGGACAGGGTTCTCGGGCTGGAGATGGGCGCCGACGACTATCTTGCCAAGCCTTTTGCGGCACGCGAGCTTCTTGCCCGCATCAAGGCAGTGCTGCGGCGCACGCGGATGCTGCCGCCCAACCTGCAGATCAGCGAGGCGGGGCAGTTGCTGAGCTTCGGCGACTGGCGGCTCGACACGGTCGGCCGGCATCTTCTCGACAAGGAGGGAACGGCAATTGGACTCAGCGGCGCCGAATACCGTCTGCTCCGCGTCTTCATCGACCATCCGCAGCGTGTGCTCAATCGCGACCAGCTTCTCAGCCTGACGCAGGGCCGCGACGCCGATCTTTTCGATCGTTCGATCGATCTGCTGGTCAGCCGCCTGCGGCAGCGGCTCGGCGACGATGCACGCGAACCGATCTACATCAAGACGGTGCGCAGTGAAGGTTACGTGTTTTCGGTTCCGGTCGAAATCTCGGAGCCGCGTCAATGAGGGTGGTGATCCCTTTGCTTTCGGGCTCGATGTGGCCTAAGACGTTGCGATCGCGGATCTTCCTCATCCTGCTGGTCGGTCTCGCTCTAGCCTACGGGTTGTCGTTCAGCGTGCTCTATATGGAGCGCACCATGTCGGCCAAAGCGGTGATGCTCGGCACGCTGGAGAATGACGTCGCAACGTCGATTGCCGTTCTCGACCGGCTTCCGCCGGGCGAACGCGGCGATCTCCTCGACCGGCTGAGCCGCGGCAACTACCGCTTCGTGCTCGGACCTGGGCTTCCGGGCGTGCCGGACACATCGAGCAAGGGGGCGGAGATCGCAGGCAAGATAGAGGAAGCGATCGGGCATCGCTTTCCGATCCGGATCGAACGGATTCCGGGCGAGGTGAACCGGTTGCAGGCGCATCTGACGCTGAGCGACGGAAGCCCACTGACGATCGACGTCACGCCGAAGGGCGTCATGCCGATCGCCGCATGGCTGCCCTATGTCTTCGCCGTCCAGATGGCGCTGCTCATCCTCTGCACGTGGTTTGCAGTGCGCCAGGCGATCCGTCCGCTCGGCGCGCTTGCCGCTGCCGCCGATGCTCTCGATCCCAACAAGGATGGCTCGGCCTTGAGCGAAGCGGGGCCGAGCGAGGTCGCGCATGCGGCACGCGCCTTCAACGCGATGCGGGAGAGGATCGCCCATTACCTCGAAGAGCGGGTACAGATATTGGCGGCTATCTCGCATGACCTGCAGACGCCGATCACCCGCATGCGGTTGCGCGCCGACATGGCGGAGGACTCTCCTGAGAAGGACAAGCTGGTGCATGATCTCGGCGAGATTCAGCGCCTTGTTCAGGACGGTATTGCGTATGCACGGAGTGCCCATGGCAGCGGCGAGAAGAATGCCCGCATCGATCTCGCCTCGTTTGTCGACAGCATAGCCTACGACTATCAGGACACCGGAAAGGCGGTGACGGTCGTCGGCCTAGTCCAGGGCGCGGCCTTCACCAAGCCGCACGCCCTTCGGCGCATCCTGTCGAACTTCATCGACAATGCGTTGAAGTTTGCCGGGGCTGCCGAGATCAGCGTCGGGCGCAGCACTGAGAACGAAATCGTCATCACCGTAATGGATCGCGGCCCCGGCATTCCCGACGATATGCTCGAAGCCGCCATGCAGCCCTTCTTCCGGTTGGAGCATTCCCGCAACCGGGAGACCGGCGGCACCGGCCTCGGTCTTGCAATCGCCCAGCAGCTGACGGGCAAGATCGGCGGATCGCTTCGGCTCTACAATCGCGCTGGCGGCGGGTTGGCAGCGGAAGTCACCCTCCGGTGATGACTGCAGCCGCCGGAAGTTTTCCGGCGGTTTTGTACGGGAAGATGTCCTGGATAGCGGATGCTACGTTTTGTGACATTTCGACCGATTTCGGAAACATGGCGGATATATCAGCCGGTCAAACCACACTCCGTCAACCCGGTCGCCAGAAGCGACCACTCGCGTAAAGCGAGGCAAACAGGAGTGTTTCCATGACCAAGATCGACAAGGTTCTCTATACCGGCAAGACTCGCACCACCGGCGGACGCGATGGCGCGTCGCAGAGCGACGACGGAGAGCTGGATATCAAGCTCTCGCCGCCCGGCAGCGCGCGGCCCGGCACCAATCCCGAACAGCTGTTCGCAGCCGGCTGGTCGGCCTGCTTCATCGGCGCGATCGGCATTGCCGCGGGCAAGCTGAAGGTCAGGCTTCCGGCCGAGACCGCCGTGAATGCCGAAGTCGATCTCGGGGCGACCGACGGGGACTATTTCCTGCAGGCCCGGCTCAAGGTCAGCCTGCCTGGTATCGAAGTCGACGTCGCCAAGGCATTGGTGGATGAGGCGCACCGGACCTGCCCCTATTCGAAGGCGACGCGCGGCAATATCGATGTCGAATTGACCATTGCCTGACGGATCGATTGCTCCGCCGAAAGCAAACAGGACGAGGCCGATCGGCCTCGCCGATGGAGGATTTGATGAAGTTGATGATCATCTGCATTCTGGGAGCGGTGGTCTTCGCCGCGCCCTGCATCTACGACATACGCTCGCAGGAGCCGTCGCCGCTTGCGGGCCTGATGACGGCGGCATCCGCGGTTTCCCTTTCAGGCCACCAGGGAGAAAGACTGTGAAACTCTATCAGAACGAAATTTCCTCGGCGACATCGAGAGTCCGGATCGCGCTCGCTCTCAAGGGAATGACGGCGGAAGCGCTGCCGGTGACCATTCTCGGCGAAGAGGCCGAGAGCCGGCAGGCCGGATATCGCAGCATCAATCCGCAGGGGCTGGTACCGGCCTTGCTGACGGATAGTGGTGTGCTCATCACCCAATCGCTGGCGATCATCGAATATCTCGAGGAGATCCAGCCGGAACCGCCGCTCTTGCCCGAGACGGCGGAGAGCAGGGCGCTGGCGCGGTCGATCGCGCTTGCGGTCGCAGCCGAGATCCATGCGCTGCTGCCGCCGCGGATCGGCCTGCATCTGCGCGCGGCCTTTCAGGCCGATGCCGATGCGATTGCCGCCTGGAGCCGTCATTGGGTCGGCGAGGGAATGGCCGCTGTGGAGAAGATGATCGCCGGCCGCAGAGAGGGTATCTTCGCAGTCGGAGATCGGCCCGGTATTGCCGATATTTTTCTCTTCCCGCAGGCAATCAGCGCCCGGCGCATGGGCTTCGACCTCGCCCAATGGCCTCATATCGCGGAGATTATCGTGAGGCTTGAGGCGATACCGGCTTTCCAGGACAATGCACCGGCACTGAGACGATGACGCGATTTGTGAAGAAACGGCCACAAACGATTGCAGCCGCTTCAGTTTGTCGATTCTCATTTTTTACTCCTCGTCATCCTCGGCCTTATGCCGAGGATCTGCACCCTATTGACCGGCTGCAGATGCTCGGGACAAGCCCGAGCATGACGAGAAGGATGACATCGCTGCTCAGCGGTTGACCCTTGCCTGCAGATGGGCGGGATAACGATCGCCTTCCACCTTGATCGTGGCGAGCGCGCTTTCGATGCTGCCAAGATCCTCTGCCGTCAGCTCGACCTCGGCGGCCTGGATGTTCTCCTCAAGGCGATGCAGCTTGGTGGTGCCGGGGATCGGCACGATCCAGGGTTTTTGCGCTAGCAGCCAGGCGAGCGCCACCTGGGCTGGTGTGGCCTGCTTGCGTGTGGCGATCTCAGCGAGGAGATCGACGAGCGCCTGGTTGGCTTTGCGCGCCTCCTGAGAAAAGCGCGGCACGATGTTGCGGAAGTCCTTGCTGTCGAAGGTTGTGGTTTCGGTGATCGCGCCGGTGAGGAAGCCTTTGCCGAGCGGGCTGAACGGAACGAAACCGATGCCGAGTTCTTCGAGCGACGGCAGGATTTCCTGCTCGGGTTCGCGCCACCATAGCGAATATTCGCTCTGCAGCGCCGTTACCGGCTGGACGGCATGGGCGCGGCGGATCGTCCGAGCGCCGGCTTCAGAGAGACCGAAATGCCGGACCTTGCCTTCTGAAATCAGCGCCTTGACGGTGCCGGCGACATCCTCGATCGGGACATCGGGATCGACGCGATGCTGATAGAACAGATCGATGACATCGGTCTTCAAACGCTTCAGCGCCTGGTCTGCCACCGCGCGGATCTGCTCCGGGCGGCTGTTCATGCCGCTCTGGCCGCCATTGGCATCGAAGTTGAAGCCGAATTTCGTGGCGATCACGACCTCGTTGCGGAAGGGGGCGAGCGCCTCTCCCAGAAGCTCTTCGTTCTTGTAGGGGCCATAGGCCTCGGCGGTATCGAAGAAAGTCACGCCGCGTTCGAAGGCCCGCCGGATCAGCGCGGTCGCCTCCTGGATATCGGTCGCCGGGCCATAACCATAACTCAACCCCATGCAGCCGAGACCGATGGCAGAGACTTGAAGTCCGCTCTTTCCGAGTTCACGCTTCTGCATAGTCGTTTCCTTTCCTAATCTTGATATTGCGCGTCGGTGACGTGCTCCATCCAGTCGACCACCTTGCCGTCGAGCTGTTCCTGGATGGCGATGTGGGTCATCGCGGTCGTCGGCGATGCGCCGTGCCAATGGCGTTCGCCGGGTGAGAACCAGACGACGTCGCCGGCGCGGATCTCTTCGATGGGGCCGCCGTCACGCTGGACGCGGCCGCAGCCGGAGGTGACGATCAACGTCTGGCCGAGCGGATGGGTGTGCCAGGCGGTGCGGGCGCCGGGTTCGAAGGTGACGCTGGCGCCGGCGGTGCGGGCGGGGCTGGTCACCGCGAACAACGGGTCGACGCGCACGCTGCCGGTAAACCAGTCGGCTGGTCCCTTGGCCGAAGGCTGCGAACCGCTTCGTTTGATGTCCATCTTATCTTCCTTTCAAATATTGGAGGGTGGACAGGCCGGTCGGCGGGCCGGGCGTCTGCCTGCGATGGAAGCTATTTAGCGCGTGAGCCGAGTGGCGATAAGATGCTATAAACGGCATGGACCCATGAGAAAGTTTCATAAATGCCGCGCCCTGCTGTGAACGACCTGATCGCCTTCCTCGCGGTTGCGCGCGCCCAGAGTTTTACCAAGGCGGCGGGCAAGCTCGGTGTTTCGCAGTCGGCGCTCAGCCACACCATTCGCGGGCTTGAGGAGCGGCTTGGGCTGCGATTGCTGACACGGACGACGCGCAGCGTCTCACCGACGGAGGCGGGCGAACGCCTGCTCGTCTCCATCGGACCGCGGCTGGATGAGATCGAGAGCGAGCTCGCTGCCTTGAGCGCGTTCCGCGAGAAGCCGGCGGGCACCATCCGCATCAATGCCGGCGAACATGCGGCCAATGCGGTTCTCTGGCCCGCTTTGCAAAAGCTTCTGCCTGATTATCCCGATATCCATGTCGAGATCATTGTCGACTACGGCCTGACCGACATCGTCGCGGAACGGTACGATGCGGGGGTGCGGCTGGGAGAACAGGTCGCAAAGGATATGATTGCGGTGCGCATCGGCCCCGACATGCGCATGGCCGTGGTCGGCGCCCCCGCCTATTTCGACAACAGGGCGACGCCGCTGACGCCGCAGGAACTGACCGATCACAATTGCATCAATCTGCGCCTGCCGACCTATGGCAGCGTTTATGCCTGGGAGTTCGAGAAGGACGGGCACGAGCTCAGGGTTCGCGTCGAGGGACAGTTGGTCTTCAACAATATAGCGCTGCGGCTGAACGCGGTGCTGGCAGGGTTGGGGCTGGCATATCTGCCGGAGGATGCCGTGCAGGCGCATCTTGCCGATGGGCGGCTGGTGCGGGTGCTCGAGGACTGGTGCCCGCCGTTTCCCGGCTACCATCTCTACTATCCGAGCCGCCGGCATGCGTCGCCGGCATTTGCCCTCGTCGTCGATGCGCTTCGCTATCGAGGGTAGAAGCCGATATTTTCAGGTCGCTGACAGCGAGTAGCTATCCGTGCCGGCTCTATTGCAATGCTCGACAAACTCTCTGCGGGAGCGAAAGCATGCTGCGCCGGCAATTTGACATTCCTTCACTCGCCACTAATTCACATTTAAAACTGAAGGAAACACTGAATGAATACTGCACTTGCCACGAAAGCCCGGACCGGCGTGTCCGGTTTGGACACAATTCTGGCAGGGGGGCTTTCCATCGGCCACGTATTTCTCCTTGAGGGAAATCCTGGGGCGGGCAAGACGACTATCGCGCTGCAGTTTCTGATCGAAGGGGCTCGGCTCGGCGAGCAGGGGCTCTACATCACCCTTTCGGAAACCGAAAGCGAACTGCGGGCTGGCGCCGCATCGCACGGCATGGTGATCAATGAGAATATCGAGGTCTTCGAACTCGTGCCTCCGGAAAGCCTGCTCGACGCCGACCAGCAGCAAAGCCTGCTCTATTCATCGGATCTTGAACTCGGCGAGTCGACACGAGAAATCTTCGCAGCTTTCGAGCGGGTCAGGCCGAGCCGGGTGGTTCTCGACAGCCTGTCCGAAATAAGGCTGCTGGCGCAAAGCTCGCTGCGCTACCGTCGGCAGATCCTGGCGCTCAAACATTATTTCGCTCGACAAGGTGCAACCGTCCTTCTTCTCGACGATCTGACCTCCGACACGCTTGACAAGACGGTGCATAGCGTTGTGCACGGTGTCATCCATCTCGATGAGCTGGCGCCGAGTTACGGCTCCGAACGGCGACGTTTGAGGGTGACGAAATACCGCGGACAGGGTTTTCGCGGTGGCTATCACGATTTCACCATCCAGACCGGCGGTGTCGTCGTGTTTCCGCGCCTCGTCGCCGCCGAACACAGGACGAGTTATGTTCGCGATCAGCTTTCCAGCGGTGTTGCCGGGATGGACCTGCTTCTGGGCGGTGGGCTCGAACGAGGATCGAGCACGCTGATCCTCGGTCCCGCTGGCACAGGCAAGAGCACCTTCTCTTTTCAATTTGTGATGGCGGCCATTGCACGCGGCGAAAAGGCTGCTGTTTTCATTTTTGACGAGGAGTTGGGCTTGCTGTTCACGCGTCTGAAACAGCTCGGCATGGATCTCGAGGCGCTGAGGAATGAGGGTCTGCTGCATATCGAGCAGCTCGATGCCGCAGAGCTTTCACCGGGTGAATTTGCCCATCGCGTCTGTGCTTCCGTCGACAGCTCGGGCGCGAAAACCGTGGTCATCGACAGCATCAACGGCTATCAGGCCTCGATGCCTGATGAGAATTCGCTGATATTGCATATGCACGAATTGTTGCAATATCTGAACAGGCAAGGCGCAAACACCTTCCTCACGGTCGCCCAGCACGGATTGGTCGGCGACATGAATGCACCCGTCGACGTGACCTATCTTGCCGATACCGTCATTCTGCTGCGCTACTTCGAAGCTGCGGGAAAGGTGCGGCGGGCGGTCTCGGTGATCAAGAAGAGGACCGGCTTTCACGAGGACACGATACGAGAATATCGCATCGATGCTAGTGGCTTGCGATTCGGAGATCCTCTCGTCGGGTTCCAGGGGGTGCTTCGTGGGGTTCCCGAATTCGTCGCAGCATCCGCTCCGCTTTTGCCAACCGACAACAAGGACGGCGGCAATTTCTAATTTCCCGAACCCGAAGGCCCTGATCTACGCACCGGCCGGACGCGACGCCCAGGTCGCCGCATCATTGACCGATCAGGCGGGACTACCCTCGATAGCGGTTGCCGATCTGAAAAACTTCGCGGCATCACTCGATGAGGAAATTGCGGTTGGCGTTCTGACCGAAGAGGCCGTCCGCGGCGGTGATCTGACACCGATCGCTGCCTGGGTTGCCGCCCAGCCGAGTTGGTCTGACCTGCCGTTCATCGTTCTCACCTCACGCGGCGGGGGACCTGAACGAAATCCCGCTGCCGCCAGGCTTTCCGAAGTTCTCGGCAATGTGACTTTTCTGGAGAGGCCGTTCCATGCCACGTCCTTCATCAGCGTTGCGCGGACCGCACTGAAAGGCCGGCTGCGCCAGTATGAAGCGCGCGCTCGGCTCGAAGCTCTGGGCGAGGGAGAGCGGCGGTTGCAGACGGCGCTCGCCGCCGGCCGCCTGGGTGCGTGGGAACTGGAGCTGTCGACGATGGCCTTGTCGGCCTCGGCGACCTGCAAAGCGGTCTTCGGTCGAGGGCCGGATGATGAGGTGACGCGCGATGATCTGATCGCCAGCATCCACCCCGATGATCGCGAACTTGTGCTGACACGCCTGCGCCAGACGGTCGATACCGGACGCGACTATTCGATCGAGCACAGAACGATCTGGCCGGATGGATCACTGCATTGGACCGAGGTCCACGCCCAGCTTTATGCAGACAGATATGGATCAGCCAGCAAGCTCGTCGGGGTCTGCTCCGATACCACCGTCCGCAAGACCATCGAGGAAAATCTGAGGCGGCTCAATGAAACCCTCGAAGAGCGTGTCCGGGAACGGACCCGGGAGGTCAATGCTGCCCACCAGACGCTGCTGGAAGAGGTCGCCCAGCGTGAGAGAGCCGAGGAGCAGCTTCGCCAATCCCAGAAAATGGAAGCGATCGGCCAGCTGACTGGCGGTGTCGCCCACGACTTCAACAATCTGCTGATGGTCGTTCTCGGAAATCTGGAACTGCTCGGCAAACACCTGGCCGGAGATACCAGGGCGACGCGTCTGGTCGACGGGGCGATTCAGGGCGCGCGACGCGGAGCGGCGCTGACCCAGCGTTTGCTGGCTTTTGCCAGACAGCAGGATCTGCAGGTCAAGCCCGTCGATCTGGCCGCTCTTGTCTCGGGCATGAACGACTTGCTGCGGCGCTCGGTCGGATCCTCGATCAGCATCGAGACCAATCTCCCGGCGAGACTGCCGCCGGCGCTGATCGACGCGAACCAGCTCGAATTGGCGCTGCTCAACCTTGCGGTCAATGCCCGCGATGCGATGCCGGATGGGGGGACGCTGTCCATATCGCTGCGCGAAGAACAGGTTGTCGGCGCTGGCGGCGATCTGGGCGACGGAGCCTATCTTGTGTTGGCGGTGGTTGACAGTGGCACCGGCATGGACGCGGAGACGCTGAAGAAGGCCGTCGATCCTTTCTTCTCCACCAAGGAACTCGGGAAAGGCACGGGTCTCGGTCTATCGATGATCCACGGACTTGCCGTTCAGCTTAACGGCGCGCTCTTTCTGACAAGCGAGCTTGGGGTGGGAACAACCGCGGAGTTGTGGCTACCGGCGACCGAACGGCGCCCGGAGCGGCCGGCCGAGACAGAGCTGCCCGTCCCGCAATCTGCCTCCAGACTGAAGATCCTGCTGGTCGATGACGACGCCTTGATCGCCATGAGTTCGGTCGACATGCTCGAAGATCTCGGCCATGAGGTCGTCGAGACAAATTCCGGCGCGGCGGCACTGGAATTGATCAAGAACGGTCAGCATTTCGATCTGATGATCACCGACTATTCGATGCCGGGTATGACCGGCGCACAGCTCACCGAGGCCGTGCGGGACATTCACCCGACGCTGCCGATCGTGCTGGCGACAGGGTATGCCGATCTTCCTGCCGGCACCGACATCGATATTCCGAGATTGGGTAAACCCTATAATCAAGCTCAGCTCACCAAGGAAATCGCCAAGGCGCTGGCCCGCGAGACGGCTCCGGTTATCGGCGCCATCAGCGCGCGTGGTTCAGGGTCGCTGTTTAAGGCCGACGATCGCTGCGATGAAATCGGCGATGGCGCCTGTGTCGTCTAGATCGAAGACGGGCAGCGCCGTATCGTTGACGGCATGATCGGCGGCGATGGCGCAGATATGCGGATCGGCCGGTGCCAGCGGTTGGCGATTGGCGGCCTCCAGGCGGCGGGCCTCGATCTTCGGGATCGGTTCGCGTTTGTAGCCTTCGATCAGAACGAGATCGCAGGGGGCGAGGCGGGCAAGGATCTCCTCGAATTCAGGTTCAGGCGCACCGCGCAATTCGTGCATGATGGCATAGCGGGTGCCGGAAACGATGGTGACCTCGTGAGCGCCGGCCTGGCGGTGGCGGTAGCTGTCGGCCCCGACCTTGTCGATATCGAAATCATGATGAGCGTGCTTGATCGTCGAGATCCTGTAGCCGCGGCGGGTGAATTCCGTCACCAGCCGGACGGCGAGCCCCGTCTTGCCCGAGTTCTTCCAGCCGGCGATGCCGAAGATTTTGGGTGCGGTCATGCGCCAAGGGCCTCCAGCCAGCGTTCTGCCTCGATGAGATCATCCGGCGTGTTGATGTTGAAGAAGGGATCGAGCAGGCTGGCGCGGGTCGGATGCAGTGGAAACATTACTTCCGTAACGTCATGACGCAACAGGAAGTCGCGCACGCGGCGCTTCTCGTCGGTGGCGATCCAGGCTTCGAGATCGGCGGCCAGCGCCACCGGCCAGAGCCCGAAGACGGGATGGCTGCGGCCTTCGGAGGCGGCGATGGCAATCTGCGAAGGGTGTTCGAGCGCTGCCGCGAGCCGGGCGACAAGATCGGCTGGGAAGAACGGGCAATCCACCGAGACGGTGACGACATGGCTGATCGCGGGCAAGCCGGCGGCATAGACCATCGCCGCATGGATGCCGGCCAATGGCCCGGCCTTGCCGGGAAAACGGTCGGGGACGACAGGCACATCCTCGGCGGCGGCATCGGCATTGACGGCAACCGCGACGACCTGCTGCGAGAGGCGGGTTAACACATGCCGCAGCAGGCTCTCGACCCCGAGCATCACGCCCGCCTTGTCGCGGCCCATCCGCTGCGAGCGGCCGCCAGCCAGCACGACGCCTGCTATATCGGATTTTTCCAGCGAGAATTCAGCCATCATCCTGCCCCAGAATCTTCGTCACACCGGTGTGCGCGGCGCAGATTCCTGCGCGATCGGCGAGACGCGGCGCTTGGCCTCACGATAGAACGTATAGAGGCCGGAGGCGATGACGATCGCAGCGCCGACCAGCATCCAGCTGTCAGGCACTTCGGCGAAGAAGAAAAAGCCGAGCAGTGACGAGAAGATCAGGCTTGTATAGCGGAACGGCGCAACGAAGGAAATTTCGCCGGTGCGCATGGCGAGGATGACGGACTGGTAGCCGACGAGCACCAGCACCGAGGCGAGGGCCAAGTGCCCGAGCGAGGTGGCGCTGACCGGCTGCCAGCCGCCGAGCAGGGGAATGAGCAGTGCGCCGAAGAAGGAAACGGAGATGGCGGTGACGACGGTGATCATCAGCGAGGGAATCTCCGGGTCGATCGACCGGGTCGCAAGATCGCGGCTGGCCGTCGACAGCACCGAGCCGACGCAGAGGAGGGCGGCGGCGGTGAAACCTTCCGGGCCGGGGCGGATGATGATCATTACGCCGACGAGACCGACGAGAATTGCCGACCAGCGCCGCCAGCCGACAGGCTCGCCGAAGAAGAGCGCCGCGCCAAAGGTGACGACCAGCGGCAACGACTGCAGGATCGCCGAGGCATTGGCGATCGGCATCATGCCGAGGGCAGTGATATAGGTGACGGCGGCGAGCATTTCGCAGATGATCCTGAGGATGATGACCGGCTTGAGCACGATGCGCCAGGAGCGTAGCGCGCCCATTTTCCAAGCGATCAGATAGACCAGCAGGCTGGTGAAAAGCCCACGTAAGAACATGATTTCGCCGGCGTTCATGTAGGCGATCACCGATTTGGAGAGAGCGTCGCTTGCCGAAAAGCCGGCCATCGCCATGCTCATATAGATGGCGCCCTCAGTATTGCGTGACCGCGGCATGAAGAGATTCCCGTTACCTGTGCGCCCCTTCTTAGTCGGGAAGATACTCGAAGGGAATCGGATGAATGCCACATCCGGGATAAATCGATGACGCAGCGCACAATGGTGCGGACGTCAACGCCGTGATGTGAGTGGGATAGGTGGCAGGTCCCTGTTTCATCGAGGAAAATCAATCCTGCCGGCGCGGCGATGACCGTTTCAAACATGCCCCGCAGTGGCGCCGTCGCTCTGACTGAAATCATCAGCATAGGTAGTTTTTTTTCCTCGCGCGGGAAACGGGTGGCTGGATCGGCTGATGTTTGAGATCTCAGATGTCTCGACAACTGAGGAGAAACGGACATGACACTTCTGAACGACAAGGTCGCAATCATCACCGGCGCCAGCTCCGGCATCGGCCGCGCGGCGGCGATACTCTTTGCGCGGGAGGGCGCCAAGCTCGTGGTCACCGGACGGCGACAGGACGCTCTCGACGCCGTCGTCGCCGAAATCGAGGTGGAGGGCGGAAAGGCGGTCGCCATATCGGGGGATGTCAAGGACGAGGCGTTGCAGGCAAGTCTCGTCGAGACGGCTGTCTCACGCTTCGGCGGGCTCGATATCGGCTTCAACAATGCCGGCATCCTCGGCGAGATGGGACCGATCGCCGGGCTGTCGCCGGAGGGATGGCGCGAGACGATCGATACCAATCTCACCGCCGCCTTCCTCGGCGCCAAATACCAGTCGGCGGCGATGGGAGAGCGTGGTGGATCCCTGATCTTCACTTCGACCTTCGTCGGCCACACCGTCGGCATGCCCGGGATGGCCGCCTATGCGGCGAGCAAAGCGGGGCTAATCGGCTTTGTGCAGGTGCTTGCCGCCGAACTCGGGCGACAGAAGATCCGCGTCAACGCCCTGCTTCCCGGCGGCACCGACACGCCAGCCAGCATCACCAACGGGCCGGATGCCACGCCGGAACTGCTCGCCTTCGTGGAGGGACTGCACGCGCTGAAACGCATGGCCCAACCGGAAGAGATCGCCAATGCGGCGCTGTTCCTGGCGTCTGATATGTCGAGCTTTGTGACGGGGACGGCGATGCTGGCGGATGGCGGGGTTTCGATCAGTCGGACGTAAGTGGGGCGAGGGGGCATTTTGCCCAGGCAATGAAAGATGTGCCGAGTGGCCCCCTCATCTGCCTGCCGGCATCTTCTCCCCGCTGGGGAGAAGCGGAATCGCGGCGGCGCCTCGCTCCATTTGAGACGTTGCGATAGGTGTGGCCACCGTGCGTCTTGCTCCCCCCTTCGCCCCAGCGGGGAGAAGATGCCCGTAGGGCAGATGAGGGGGGTGAGGAGCGGCAGCGACGAACGCCTTGAGCGGCAAGCGAAAGGCAAATGACATTCCGCCCAATTTCAGTGCCACCCCAAGCCCGCCTACGACATAATCAACCCGCCATCGACATTGATCGTCTGGCCGGTGATGTAGGCGGCGTCTTCGCTGGCGAGGAAGGTGACAAGGCCCGCGACGTCTTCACCGGAGCCGGCGCGTTTCATTGGGATGCCTTCGACCCATTCCTTCATCAACTCGCCGGGGGCGTAGTTGCCCAGCAGTTTGCCCCAGGCCTGGTCGTTATAGGCCCACATGTCGGTCTCGATGATGCCGGGGCAGAAGGCGTTGACGGTGATCTTTTCGGTGGCGACTTCCTTGGCCAGGCTCTGGGTGATGCCGACGACGCCCATTTTCGAGGCGGCGTAGTGCGGGGTGTAGATGAAGCCGTCGCGGGCCTGGCCGGAGGCGGTGTTGATGATGCGGCCGCCGCGCTTGTGCTTGCGCATTCTGGAAATTGCCTCCTGGGCGCAGAGGAAGACGCCCTTGGTGTTGACGGCCATGACCTTGTCCCAGTCGTTTTCGGAGAGGTCCTCGACGCGGGCGATGGTGATGACGCCGGCATTCTGGATCGAGACGTCGACAGAGCCGAATTCCTTCTCGGCGGCATCGTAGAGGGCGACGACGCTCGCCTTGTCGGTGACGTCGCCGATGAAGGAGATCGCCTTGCCGCCTTCGGCCCGAATTTGCTCGGCAACGCCATGAACCAGGTCCTCGTTGGCGGAGACGACGATATTGGCGCCTTCGTGGGCAAAGCGCCTGGCGATGGCCGCGCCAATGCCGCGGCTGCCCCCGGTAATGACGACGGTCTTTTGCTCAAAGCGTTTCATGCTCTTTCCTTCCGGTAACATGGGTAGATAGCGACCTGGGGCGCGCGACGCAGTCTGCGATCATTTTTGGAATTCAAGCGGCGGCCGAGATGATCTCGGTGAATTCCGAAGCCTTCAGCGACCCGTGGAGACCCGAACCCTCTGTCCGTTCCACGGGGCCGTTTCGATCGGCGTGAGGGGCGGGTAGACGACGGTATCGCACGCCGTCTACCCGTTATCCCCTTCAGCGCCTCGATCTCTGCCAGGGAGGAAGCGAGATCGTTTTCGAGTTGCCGGCAATGCGCGTTTCGCATCACCAGCAGCAGAAACCGCCGTCGACGAGAAGATCGACGCCGGTCACGAAACTTGCTGCATTCGACAGCAAAAACACCGCCGGGCCGACCATTTCGTCCACCGCTGCCATTCGCTGCATTGGCGTCTGCTCTTCGAAGAGCTTGGTCTGATGAACCATCTCCGGACGAGTGTTCATCGGCGTTGCCGTGTATCCGGGGGAGATGGTGTTGACACGAATGCCGCGGTCGACCCATTCCATCGCCATAGACTTCGACATATGGATCACGCCCGCCTTGGAGGCGTTATAATGCGCTTGGCTCAGCCCCCGGTTGACGATCACACCGGACATGGAAGCGATGTTGACGATGGCGCCGCGTCCATTCTTCAGCATGGCACGCGCCTCGGCCTGGCAGGAAAGGAAGACGCCTTTCAGGTTGATATCCATCAACGTCTGATATTGGTCCTCTTCCATCTCCTCAGCCGCGTTGGCGTTGGCGATGCCGGCAGCGTTGACTGCAAGCGTCAATGCGCCGAGATCTGTCTCGGTCCGTGCTATTGCCTCTGCAAGGGAAGACTTGCTGGTGACATCCGCCGCGATCTGGATCGAACGGCGGCCGGCGGTGTGGATATGTTCGGCGGTCCTCGCCAGCCCGTCGTCAGTTCGACGGTCGAGCAGCGCCACGTCGGCGCCGCACTGTGCAAGGCCGATGGCAATGCGTTGCCCAATGCCGCTCCCGGCTCCGGTCACGATGGCAACCTGGCCGCTGAGGTCGAAAAGCTTCGGGGCGTTCAGAGTGATGTCGGACACCGCTCTTCCTTTCTGTGTCTGTTTTGTTTTCACGCAATTCCTGGCGCAAAACCGCTGCACACTTTTGCTGGAATTGCTTTAGATGGTGGCTAGCTCCATGACCGAAACGTCATTCGCCTCGTCACGGTTGAGAATGCCTGCCTGTTTGCCTTGGGCAAGCACGAGAATGCGATTGGAAACTCCGAGAACTTCCTCGAGGTCCGAGCTGACGACGATGACCGCCACGCCCCGTTTGGCAAGATTGACGATGATGTCGTAGATGCCGGCGCGGGCGCCGACGTCGATGCCTCTCGTCGGTTCGTCGAGTACGACGACCTTGGGATCGCGCATCAGCCATTTCGCGATGACGACCTTCTGCTGGTTGCCGCCGGACAGGTCCGAGGCATTTTGCTCCGCGCGGCCCTTTACGCCGAACTTGGCAACTGCCTTCTCCGCAAACGCGCGCTTGACGCGCGGGGTAATCCAACGCCCGCCCAGCTTGTCAAGATTGGCGTAGATAATGTTCTCGCCGATCCGGTGCCCGACAACCAGGCCTTGCTCCTTGCGGTCTTCCGGGACCATGACGATGCCTTTGGCGATCGCGCCTGCCGGAGCGCGCAGCCTGAGTTCTTCACCTTCCAGCTTGATCGAACCGGCACTGATCGGGTCCGCGCCCGAAATCGCGCGGACAAGTTCGGTGCGGCCAGCGCCGACCAGTCCGGCGATTCCGAGAATTTCCCCGGAGTGCACATCGAAGGTAACGTCACGGAACGAGTTGTCCGGCGAGCTCAGCCCCGACACCTGGAGCACTGGATGGTCTGTCGGAACCGGCAGGGCCGGGAACAAGCGGTCAAGCGGGCGTCCGACCATGCTTTCGACGATCGTTCGCACTGGTGTCGCGCTGTCGGAAAATTCCTGCACGCGTTCGCCATCGCGAAGAACGACGACCCGGTCGGTTATTCGCTTGATCTCTTCCATGCGGTGGGAAATGTAGACGATGCCGACGCCCTCTGAGCGAAGCTTTCGAACCTGTTCGAAAAGAGCTTCCGTCTCGGCACCACCAAGGGCCGCGGTCGGTTCGTCGAGGATCAGGAGCTTGGCATTCAGAGCCAGCGCCTTGGCGATTTCGATGAGTTGCTGATTTGCGGTGGAAAGGCCGGCGACCTTGCGGGTGGCGGGTATGTGAAGATTGAGGCGAGCAAGCTGCTCCTGGGCGCGGCGAACCATCTGGGCACGGTCGATGACGCCGTTCTTCATCGGCCAGCGCCCGATGAAGACGTTTTCCGCGATCGACAGCTGTGGCAGCAGCTGCAGTTCCTGATGGATAAGGACGACGCCCTTGTCGATCGCTTCCCTTGGGGAGGCTGGGGCATAAGACTGCCCCAGCCAAGTCATTGATCCTTCGGACGGCGTGCGTGACCCGGCGATGATGCCGGATAGCGTCGACTTGCCGGCTCCGTTTTCACCGAGAAGTGCTACCACTTCGCCCGGATAAACGTCCAAGCTGACATTCTTCAGAACCTGGAGCGGCCCATACCACTTGGATATGCCCCTCAGGGAAAGAACTGGATCAGTCACGGCACACCTCCTCAAGACGTCGGTTCATTAGAGCGCCGTGCGTCCATTCGGACGCACAAAGGGCGCTCTAACACTTTGAATCTACGCATGTCGTTGTCGCAAAACCGCGGCACACTTTTGCGGGACATGCTTTAGGGATGGTTGGCGATGAAGCCTGCGACGTTTTCCTTGGTTGTCAGCGTGGCATCCATGAGCTGGACCGGCGGCACCTTCTCTCCGGCAACAAGCTTGGCGGCATTTTCGACCGCGTCGCGGCCCATCTTCTGCGTCTGCTGGGTCGCCGTTACGTTGAAGACGCCCTTGCTGAGCGCTTCGAGCGCAGCGGTGTCACCATCGAAGCCGCCGACTACGATCTTCTGGGAAGGATTGGCGACCTTGATCGCCTGCGCGGCGCCAAGAGCGAGGCCGTCGGCCTGGGCGAAGACGATCGAAACGTCCGGATTTGCCTGCAGCATATTCTGCATGATCTGGAATCCTTCGTCCTGGCTCCAGATGTTCGAGAACTGCTCGGCGACAACCTTCACATCCGGATATGCCTTGAGCGATTCAGCGCAGCCCTTCGAACGATCGACTTCCGGCGTCGTGCCCTTCTGGCCGTGGATGATGACCATCTTCCCCTTGCCGCCGGCTTCCTTCAGAATGTAGTCGCACACCGCCTTGGCAGAGGCGACAGAATCCGTTGCAAGGAAGGTATCGCCGGGTGCTCCCTCGGCGTTGCGGTCAACGTTCACGACCGGAATACCAGCGGTCTTGGCAAGCTTGACCGGAACGGTCGCAGCGGCCGCACCTGCCGGAATGTAGATCAGCGCATCGATTTTCTGGGTCAGCAGGTCCTGGATCTGATTGACCTGTGTCGGCCCGTCGCCCTTTGCGTCGACCGTGATGACTTCGATGCCGCGCTTCTTGGCTTCGGCTTCGACCGATTGCTTGATCTGGTTGAAGAAGTTTGCCTGAAGGTTGGCAACGGCCAAGCCGAGCTTCTTCAGTTCGGCTGCGTGTACGGGGCCGAGCGTGAGGCCGAGCAGTGCAGCAGACGCGAGCATGGTGCGCGCAATTTTCATTGTATTTCCTCCGTTGTTTGATGGAACCCTCGGGTATGTCCTCCCCCTCGGGGTATTGATCCGCCCCAAACCCTTGGGGCGGAATTTCCGGCCCGCCAACGCGGCGGACCCCGTTCGTCAAGCGCGACGCCGACGAATAGTCTCCGCGCCGACCGCGAGCACGATGACGATGCCGATGATCACCTGCTGCAGGAACGGCGAAACGTTGAGAAGATTGAGCCCGTTGCGAAGGACGCCGATGATAAGAACGCCGATCAGTGTTCCTCCGATCCCGCCGGCGCCGCCGGAGAGCGACGTTCCGCCGATGACGACCGCAGCGATGGTATCCAACTCATAGCCGAGACCGCTTGATGGTTGGACGGAGTCCAGCCTGGCGGCGAGTACGATGCCTGCGAGCCCGGCAAGGACGGAACTTACGACGTAAACGCCAATCGTCACGAGTGGGACGTTGATGCCCGCAAGGCGCGCGACTTCCGGATTTCCGCCGACCGCGTAGAGCATGCGACCTTCGGACCGGAAGTGCAGGAAAAGCCACGCCACAAGAACCACGGCAAGCATGAGAAACACGGTGGCGGTCAACACGCCGAAATGGCGATCGATTGCCAGCATCATGAACCAGTCGGGGAACCCGACGATCTGCTGGCCGTCCGTGATCATATTGGCGACGCCGCGGGCAGCCGACATCATCGCCAGAGTGGCAATAAAGGCCGGAACCCTGAACTGCGTCACCAGAAGTCCGACGATCAGCCCCGAAACCCCGGATGCGACCAGGGCAAAAACGATCGCGACCGGCAGCGGCAGACCGGCGACATTCGCAGTCCAGCCCATGACCATCATCGCCAGAGCGAGTGCCGAGCCGACCGAGAGATCGATGCCGCCGATCAGAATGACAAAGGTCATTCCGACGGCCATGATGCCGAGGACGGTGATCTGATCGAGGATGTTGAGGCCGTTGCGAACCGAAAGAAACGTGTCGGTGCTGACGCTCAGAAAGACGCAAAGCGCAAGCAGCCCGACGAGTGGGCCGGTGGCTCCCTTGAGCTTGCTCAACCAGGCGCCGGACGAAAGCCCGTTTTCATTGATATCGAGCGCCACCATTGTTCCTCCTCATGCCAGGCCGACCGCTAAGTGTTATAAGAATAAATATTCATTGCTGCTGGAAAATTCATTAACAATTTGCCTTTCGGCTGTCAATAGGGTTTTCTGGTCCTGAGGCCGCCGGAGCCCCGGTTAAAGGGCTTGACAATCGCGCGGCGGTGCAAGAATATTGATTAATGAATATTTATGCACAAGAGGAACCCATGAATACGAGAGAACTCGAGCGGGTCGCTCGCGAGATCCGATTGCGCGATCTGCAGGCGGTCTTCAAAGCGGGCGCCGGCCATATTGGCGGCGAAATGTCGGTCATCGACATTTTGGCTGCCCTCTATTTTCGTGTCCTGAATGTTTGGCCCGATCAGCCTGGACATCCCGACCGCGACAGGTTCGTTCTTTCGAAGGGGCATACGGCCTGCGCCCTGTACGTGACGCTCGCAAAACGCGGCTTCATCCCGGAGGAGGAGATTTCCACCTTTTTGAAGCCGCATTCGAGGCTGAACGGGCATCCGAATTGCAACAAGGTTCCCGGCGTCGAAACGAATACCGGGCCGCTCGGCCACGGTCTTCCAGTCGCAGTCGGAATGGCGAAAGCCGCCAAGCTCTCGGGTGCAAAATATCACACCTATGTCGTCACCGGCGACGGTGAGATGCAGGAGGGCTCCAACTGGGAAGCGATCATGGCCGCCGCGCAGTTCAAGCTCGACAATTTGACGCTGGTCATCGACCACAACAGGTTCCAGCAGGGTGCTGCGCTTTCGGAAACCAACGATCTCGCCCCGCTTCGTCCGAAGCTTGAAGCTTTCGATTGGGAGGTCACCGAGATCAACGGGAACACGATGAGCGAAGTCGTTTCGGCCCTCGAACATAAGGGATCGAGACCGCATTGCATCGTGGCCCATACCAACAAGGGCCATGGAATCTCGTTCATGCAGGACCGGGTCGACTGGCACCACAAGGTACCGAGCAAGGAACAATACGACATCGCAGTGGCAGAATTGTCGGAGGCACTGGCATGAACGCGCCAATAAACCAACCCAAGCTCTACGATTGCCGCGACGCATTCGCCTCGACACTTGAACGGCTGGCAGCCGAAAACGAAACGATCGTTGCTGTCTGCAACGACTCCGTCGGTTCCTCCAAGCTCGGCGGCTTCAAGGCTAGGTTTGGAGAGCGCCTCGTCAATGTCGGTATCGCCGAGCAGAACATGGTGGGTGTTGCAGCAGGCCTCGCCAATGGCGGGCGCCTTCCGTTCGTGTGCGCCGCCGCGCCGTTTCTAACGGGACGGTCGCTGGAGCAGATCAAGGCGGATATTTCGTATTCGAATGCCAACGTCAAGCTTGTGGGTATTTCTTCGGGAATGGCATATGGCGAACTCGGCCCGACCCATCACTCGATCGAAGACTTCGCCTGGACGCGGGTTCTGCCCAATCTTCCGGTCATTGCGCCTTGTGACCGCATCGAAACAGCTGCTGCGGTCGAGTGGGCCGCGGCCTATAACGGGCCCTGTTTCCTGCGTCTCTCTCGCGTCGGTGTGCCGGATCTACTTCCGGAGGGTCACAAGTTCGAACTTGGCAAGGCAAACCTGCTTCGCCAGGGTTCCGACGTCACCCTTATCGCCAACGGCACTTTGACCCATCGAATTTTGAAGGCCGCTGAGATCCTCGCAGAACGCGGCATCAATGCCAGAGTGCTCAACCTAGCAACGGTTCGTCCGATCGACGAGGACGCCATCATCGCTGCGGCTAGGGAAACCGGAGCGATCGTCACGGCCGAAGAGCATTCGATCTTCGGCGGGCTCGGCTCCGCGGTCGCCGAAGTGGTGGTCGACAATGCTCCAGTGCCGATGAAACGTCTCGGCGTTCCCGGCGTCTATGCCCCCACAGGTTCGGCAGAGTTCCTGCTCGACGAATTCGGGATGGCGCCGTCGGCAATCGCCGACGCCGCACAGTCGCTGATCAGGCGCAAGTAATTAGGATCGCGTGGACCGGCCGGGGCGCATTTTCACCCCGGCCTCCACCTGATCCGGGGAGGATGGAATGCGGGCAATTCTGGCAATCGACCAGGGCACGACCAATTCAAAGGCCGTTCTCGTTTCCGAAAAGGGAGACATTGTCGGCAGAGGTTCGGCGCCGGTCGGCATCACCTATCCGAAACCAGGCTGGGTCGAACAGGACCCACGCCGGCTCTACGCCTCGGTCTGCGAGGCGATCGACGCCTGCCTGAAGGCCACGCCCGACGTGACTATCGCGGCGGTGGCGATTTCCAATCAGCGCGAGTCGGTCACTGCCTGGGACGCCGAAACGGGAGAGGCACTTGGACCGCTGGTCAGCTGGCAGTGCCGTCGAACCGCACCAGATTGCGAACGTCTGATTGCCGAAGGCCATCTTGACCGTGTGCAGGCGCTGACAGGCCTGCCACTCGATCCGATGTTTCCGGGTTCGAAATTCCGATGGCTGCTCGACCGTATACCGGCTGGGCGATCGGTCCGGTTGGGAACGGTCGACAGCTGGCTCGTCCACTGCCTGACGGGCGGGCGCCGGCATGTCTGCGATGCTTCCAATGCCGCCAGGAGCCAGGTGTTCGATCTGAAGGAGCAGAGATGGAGCGAGGAACTCGGCGAGATTTTCGGCGTCGATATCGCGCTGCTGCCGGAGGTGCTCGACAGCTCTGCCGACTTCGGCAGGACGCAAGGCTTGCCAGGCGTGCCGGATGGAACTCCGATAATGGCCGCGATCGGAGACAGCCATGCTGCGCTGTTCGGTCATGGAGCCTTCAAGCCGGGTGATGGCAAGGTAACTTTTGGAACCGGTTCTTCCATCATGACGACGCTTGCGCGATTTATTCCGCCACGCAACGGCGTCACAACGACCGTCGCATGGCGTCTCCGGGGAAAGCCGACTTTCGCTTTCGAAGGCAATATTCTCGTTTGCGCCGCCAGCCTGCCCTGGATGGCCGGCATTCTCGGCCTTTCCGATGTGGTGGCGCTTGTCGAACTTGCGGCGAGCGCCGAACCGGGCGGACCGGGTTTCGTGCCGGCATTCGTGGGACTGGGCGCACCCTACTGGAATTCCGACGCCCGTGCCCTATTTTCCCAGATCAATTTCAATACGACCCGCGCGCAAATGGCGCGGTCGGTGACCGACTCGATCGCCTTCCAGGTGCACGACGTGATCGCCGCCATGCGGGCACAAAGCGGCGGTGAGCTTGGAGCGCTCTATGTCGATGGCGGACCGAGCCAGAACCGCTTCCTGATGCAGTGTGTCTCCAACCTCATCGAACATCCGGTCATCCAATGCGAAGCACCCGAGGCGTCGGCTTTGGGGGCTGCCTATCTCGCGGGTCTCTCACTTGGCTTGTGGAGCGATCTTCAAGATATCGCAGAGCTGCCTCGAAACTCACAAATCCTCGATCCGGAACCGGTGGATCGCGCGGCGCTTCTCGGTACCTGGAATGATGCACTTGCCCGCTCGACGTCACGCGATACAACCGCTAATGATGAATAAAAATTCACTCCAGGATTAGCGATGACCCGCCTCAACGAACTCCGCCTCATATCAAGGGTCGCCCAGATGTACCACTTGGAGGGGCGGCGACAGGCGGAGATCGCGGAGCACCTTCGGCTGTCGCAGGCGACTGTGTCGCGCATGCTCAAGCGGGCCGAGGCTGAAGATATCGTGCGAACCAGCGTGACCCCACCCGTTGGCACCTATAGCGAACTAGAGGGCGCGCTTCGCGAGAAATACGATTTGCCGGAGGCGATCGTCGTCGAGTGCACGGAAGACCGGGACGGTGCGATCATGGCCCGTATCGGAGAGGCAGCGGCGCACCTCCTGGAGGTGACGCTTGCGCCAGGCGAGATCATCGGCGTCTCGAGCTGGAGCCAGACCATCTCCAAGATGGTCGAGAACATTCATCCGCAGAAGAGCGCTCAGGCGAAGTACGTCGTCCAAACCCTTGGCGGCATGGGCGATCCTTCCGTGCAGACGCATGCGACGCAGCTGACCACGCGGCTTGCCCGGCTGACCGGCGCCGAGCCAAAACTGCTCGCGGTGCAGGGCGTGACGTCATCAAGAGAGGCAAAACTTCTGATGCAGGCCGATCCGTATGTCCGCGAGACGATGGACCTGTTCGGCAGCATAACGCTTGCGATCGTCGGAATCGGAGCCGTCGAGCCGTCCGAACTTCTCGCACGGTCCGGCAACATCTTTTCATCGCGCGAACTGTCCGATCTCGCCGAAGCGGGCGCCGTCGGCGATATCTCGCTGCGCTTCTTCGACAGGAATGGCAAGCCGGTGAAGACGCCCCTGGACGACCGGGTCATAGGGCTTCCACTTGAGGATCTCGAGCGCGTGGACCGGGTGATTGCACTCGCCGGCGGGTCCAAAAAGGCGGACGCGATCGCGGGCGCGCTCCGCGTGGGGGTGATCGACATGCTGGTTACGGACAAGTTTACCGCGCAACGATTGATCGACTGATGGGGTAGGCGGGTCCCGCGGCGGTGGCTGGAGTGGGAGCGCCCGCCTCGTCCTTCGAGGCTTCGCCCTCTGGGCTACGCACCTCAGGATGAGGCTCTCTCGGGCGTTGGCATCTCTAGCTGAGGCGTTCTCGAGCGTTGGAATCTCAGGCCGAGGCGCGCTCGGGTGTTGGCACTTCAGGCTGGGGCTCTCTTGGTGTTGACGTCTCAGAATGCGGCTTTCCTGGGCCACGGCGCTTCAGGGGGCGCAGTCTTTCGCGTTGGTCCTGCCAGCCTTAATGCGCCGTCCCATCCACGATCACATGGTCGTGGTCCAGTGAGCATTTTTCCACCCGCGCCTCGACCCTGTAGATTTCCCGCAGCATTTCGGCGGTGACGACGTCTCTTGGGGCGCCGCAGGCGCGCATGCGGCCGTTGGCGATGAGGAGGACTTTGTCGGCGAAGCGGAGGGCCTGGTTGAGGTCGTGGATGGCGATCAGGACGATCATGCCTTTGGCGCGGGCCCGGCGGCGCATGAAATCGAGGACCTCGACCTGGCGGTGGAGGTCGAGCGCGCTTGTGGGTTCGTCCATCAGCATGATTTCGGGCTCGCGCACCAGCGCCTGGGCGATCGAGACGAGCTGGCGCTGGCCGCCTGACAGCGCACCGAGATCGCGGAAGGCCAGCGCGCTGATATCGAGCGCTGCCATGATCTCGTCGATGAAGCGCAGGTCGCCGTCGCCGACGGCCCAGGACTGGCCCTGTTTGCGGGCGAGCAGGATGGATTCGTAGACGGTCAGCACGGCATTGGCCGAGGTATCCTGCGGCATGTAGCCGATGGTGTTTTTCGTCTTCGAGCCTTCGACGACGACCTGACCCGGCCCCTTGAGCAGCCCGGTGATGCGCTTGAACAGCGTCGACTTGCCGGCGGCGTTCGGGCCGATGACCGCGACGATCTCGCCGGATTTCATGACCGGCGTCGTCACGTCTTCGACGAAGAGCTTGCGGCCGTGATAGGCGCCGACCGACTGCAACTGAAGCGCTACCATGACCGGCTCCTGTTCGAGAGGATGAGCGAGAAGAAGAAGGGCACGCCGACCAGCGCGGTGATGATGCCGATCGGGAAGACGACGCCGGGGATGATCGATTTCGAGACGATCGAGGTCAGCGACAGGAGCAGCGCGCCGGAGAGGATCGAGCCCGGCAGGAAGAAGCGCTGGTCCTCGCCGAGGATCATGCGCGCAATATGCGGCCCGACGAGGCCGACGAAACCGATGGTGCCGACGAAGCTGACGGGCACGGCGGCGAGCAACGAGACAACCAGCATGGTTTCCAGCCGGATGCGGCGGACATTGACGCCGAAGCTGGCGGCCTTGTCCTCGCCGAGGCGGATGGCGGTCAGCGCCCAGGCATTGCGGGCAAAGAGCGGCAGGGCCATCAGGAGAATGGCGAGCGTTACCCAGATTTTCGGCCAGGTGGCCTTGGTCAGGCTGCCCATTGTCCAGAAGACGACCGCAGACAGCGCCTGTTCGGAGGCGAGATATTGCAGGAAGGCGAGGGCCGCATTGAAGGTGAAGACCAGGGCGATGCCGAGCAGCACCACCGTCTGCACCGAAACACCGCGAGCCTGCGAGACGAAATGGATGAAGAGCGTGGCGATCAGCGCCATGATGAAGGCATTGACCGGCACCAGCAGGCCGGCTGCCACCGGCAGGAGCGGAACGCTGGTGACGATCGCCAGTGCCGCGCCGAAGCTTGCCGCTGCCGAGATGCCAAGCGTGAAGGGGCTGGCGAGCGGATTGGCGAGGATCGTCTGCATCTGCGCGCCGGCAACGGAGAGCGAGGCGCCGACGACGATCGCCATGACGGCGACCGGCATACGGATATTCCAGACGACGGCCCGCACCTGATCGGAAACGGAGGACGGGTCGAGGAGGGCGGCGACGACCTCACCGAGGCTGTAGCGGGCCGGCCCCCAGGCCAGATCGACGGCAAAGGAGAGACAGAGCGCCGCCGTCATGGCGGCAAGGATCAACAGCTTGCGCCGGGCAAGGGCGCGATAGCGCTCCCTCCCGGCTTCGGCTTCGGCTTCGATCGATATGGCGGCGACCTCGACCATCGTGGTTTTACTCAGCCGCCTTGGCGTCGACCCAATAACCCGGCTGATAGGCGACCGGCATGAATTTTTCGTGGAATTCCTTGAAGGTGGCATCCGGATCGAGATCGGCAAAGAGATTCGGGTGGAACCACTTGGCGAGCTGCTGGACGGCGACGAACTGGTAGGGGCTGGTATAGAACTGGTGCCAGATCGCATGGACATTGCCGCCGGCAACCGCCTTGGAGCCGGTTAAGGCCGGGTTTTCCATCAGCGTGTTCAGCGCCTTGCGGCTGTCGCCGAAGGTGGAAGCGGCATTCGGGCCGACATTGACGAAGTCCTTGGCATCCTTGGTCTGGCTCCAGTTGGAGCCGGTGACGACGATGACATCGGGATTGGAGGCGACGACCTGCTCGGCATTGATCGAGCCGGTGTAGCCGGGCAGGAAATCGGAGCCGAGATTGTGGCCGCCGGCCCAATCGACCATCAGGCCGAAATTATCGGGACCGAATGTGCCGCAGCACTCCACCAGCCCTGCGGCGCGGTACATGAAGACATTCGGCTTCGGCGGATTGGCCGCCTTCAGCCTGTCGGTCACCCGCGCCATCTGCTCTTTCCAGAAGCTTGCTACGGCTTCGGCACGGTCCTCATGGCCGAAGAGCTGGCCGAGGATCTTCAGGCTCGGCTCGGTGTTGGCGAGAATGTGCTCGCGGAAATCGATATAGACGATTTTGACGCCGATGCCGGCGAGCATCTCTTCGAGTTTCACTTCGTCGGCCGCCGTCTTATTGCCGATCGGCAGCAGCAGCACATCGGGATGCAGCTTGACGACCGTCTCGGTCTGCAGCGTGCCGTCTGTGAGATTGCCGAGGAAGGGCAGGTCCTTGCCTTTCGGGAATTTTTCGACATAGGCGTTGAAACCGTCCTTGTCGGTGGTCCAGAGATCGTTGCGCCAGCCGACGATCTTGGCGAAGGGATCTTCCTTCTCGATCGGCGCGACGGCGTAGAGCATGCGGCCTTCCCCAAGGATCACCCGCTCGACCGGCTTGTCGAAGCTGACTTCGCGGCCCGCTACGTCCTTGACGGTGAAGGACTGCGCCCAGGCCGATAGCGGCATCAGGCCGGCAACCGCAGCTGCGGATACTGCGAGCATTTTCACGAAATTCATCTGGAAATTCCCCTGACGTCTGAATAATGTCCGCAGCCATAAGAAATATGACTTTGTGAATCAAGTTATATGTTTTAGAGCATTTCCAAACTGTTGCACTGCCGGGGCACGCAAGATGAATTCGATGAATACAAACTACTCGATCCGCGACGAAATTCGCGATTTCTGGTCGGAGAGGGCTGAAACCTTCGATCAGAGCGTCGGCCATGAAATCTTTTCGGAGGGCGAGCGAAAGGGCTGGCAGAGGCTGATCCGAAAACATCTCGGCGACGGGCAGGGACGGGCGGCACTCGATCTTGCCTGCGGCACCGCCGTCATTTCGCATCTGATGCATGATGTCGGCTTTGCCGTCACCGGGCTCGACTGGTCGGATGCCATGCTGGCGCGGGCGCGCGCCAAGGCGAAGAAGCGCGGCACTGACATCCGCTTCGTTTCCGGCGATGCCGAAAACACCATGGAGCCGCGGGGCAGCTACGACGTCATCACCAATAGGCATCTCGTCTGGACGCTGGTGGACCCGGCATTGGCCTTCAAGGAATGGTTCGCGGTGCTGAAACCGGGCGGCAAGGTGCTGATCGTCGACGGCAATATGGGTAGGGAAACCTGGGTCAAGGGTCTGCAGAAGCTGTGGACGAGGATCACCGGCAAGCCGGCGGCGAGCCACATGTCGCCGGAGATGATGGCGCGGCACCAGAAGATCCGCTCACGCGTGCATTTCTCCCATGAAATGCCGGCCGAAGCGATCGTCGATCTTCTCCGTAAGGCCGGTTTTGTGGACATTGTGGTCGATCGCAAGCTCGGCGACATTCATTGGGCGCAGGCGCGCAAGATGCCGTTTCTGCGCGGGCTGGAGCGTATGGTGCAGGAGCGGTTTGCGATTTGTGCGCGTAAGCCTGGGTGAGCTGACTGCGCCCAAGGACTTAATCGCACTGGGTTCTCCTGACATTCCTCGAGCGAAGCCCTGAGGGAACAGGGAGGGCGCGTGCCGTGGCCGCCCCCCTCTGGCCTGCCGGCCATCTCCCCCACAGGTGGGGAGATCGCAAGCGGCTGGACCTTCCTGAACCTCTACCGTTTCGTCCGCTGCGACGCTGATTGTTTGGAGAAGCGGTTGCGCCCAGCCAATCTCCCCACCTGTGGGGGAGATGCCCGGCAGGGCAGAGGGGGGCGGCCACGGCACGCCGTATCAGAGTCATTCACCGCGTACCCGCGCGGGTGAATGACTAATGTCATTTGAGGATGATGAGGGAAGTTGCCGCACCGTATCCCGGCCCTTCGCTTGGGCTCAGGGCGTTCGACGCTGCGATCGATTCACTGGATCGATCGCTCCCGCTTTGCGGGACCGCGTCTCACCCACCGGTGACACTCATATGCCGGGCCACGGCCGGACGATTATGCGTGCGGTCGATAATGAAGTCGTGGCCCTTGGGCTTGCGGGTGATGGCCTCGTCGATCGCGGTGTGGAGGAGGGCGTCGTCTTCGCTGGCGCGCAGGGCCGAACGAAGATCGGCGGCGTCGTTCTGGCCGAGGCACATATAGAGCGTGCCGGTGCAGGTGAGGCGGACGCGGTTGCAGCTCTCGCAGAAATTATGGGTCATCGGGGTGATGAAGCCGAGGCGGCCGCCGGTCTCTGTAACCCTGACGTAGCGCGCCGGGCCGCCGGTTTGGTAGTCGATGTCGGTAAAGGTGAACAGCTTCTCCAGATCGGCGCGCAGCGCAGAGAGCGGCAGGTATTGGTCGGTGCGATCTTCTTCGATTTCGCCCATCGGCATGGTTTCGATGACGGTCAGGTCCATGCCGCGGCCATGGGCGAAGCGCAGCAGATCGGGCATCTCGGCGTCGTTAAAATCCTTCAGCGCCACAGCGTTGAGCTTGATCTTCAGCCCGGCCTTCTCCGCTGCATCGATGCCTTCCATGACCTTGTCGAAATCGCCCCAGCGGGTGATCTTGCGGAATTTGTCGGGGTTAAGCGTATCCAGCGAGACGTTGATGCGGCGCACGCCGCAATCATAGAGCTCCTCGGCATGGCGGGCGAGCTGTGAGCCATTGGTCGTCAGCGTCAGCTCGTCGAGGCCGGAACCGATCTTTGCGCCGAGCTGGCGGACCAGATACATGATGTTCTTGCGCACCAGCGGCTCGCCGCCGGTCAGCCTGATCTTCTTAACGCCCTTGGCGATGAAGGCGGAACAGAGCCGGTCGAGCTCTTCCAGCGTCAGCAGGTCCTTCTTCGGCAGGAAGGTCATATTCTCCGCCATGCAATAGGTGCAGCGGAAATCGCAGCGGTCGGTGACGGAAACACGGAGATAGGTGACCGCCCGCCCGAAGGGGTCGATCATCGGATGTGCATCCGCCGTGAGCGGCGATGCGTTTCCTATCGTTCCTATGCTGGTGTTCACCAATTCCTCCGCGACCGGATCTGAAGCACGCCAGACCGGATGCCTGCCTGTTTTCAAGCGATATCTTTCTATGTGTGCATATGTGATTGCGCCGTCAAGGGAAACGGATTTCGCACACGCTAATTTGCGCTTGCCTCGAAAAAGGCGAACGCCTACTGCTCCAGAGGAAAGAGGTGATAGAGATGAGCGATATCTGGCCGAGCGAACTTCGTGTTTCGAAAGACCGGCAGAGGCTGGCGATAACCTTCGACGACGGTCAGAGTTTCGACCTGTCGGCAGAGCTGTTGCGCGTGCTGTCGCCGTCGGCCGAGGTGCAGGGGCACGGGCCGGGGCAGAAGGTGACGGTGCCGGGCAAGCGCAATGTCGCGATCATCTCGATGATGCCGACCGGCAATTATGCGGTCCGGATCGGTTTCGACGACATGCACGATACCGGCATCTACACCTGGACCTATCTGCGCGAACTCGGCGAACGGGGTGCTGAGCTGTTTTCGACCTATGAGGACGAGCTCAGGGAAAAGGGCATGGACCGCGATACGGCGGAAAAGCCGCGCTGAAATCAATGGGTATCGGGGGATACATGGCGAAATTGAACGAAAAGAACTGGCTGCGCTCCAAGGGCAGTGCCAGCGGCAGCAAGGTGACCTTCCTCGAACTGTTCTTCGACCTTGTCTTCGTCTTTTCGATCTCGCAGCTTTCGCATGCGCTTGCCGCCCACTATACGCCGCTCGGTGCCGCCGAAGCGGCGCTGATGACCTTTGCCGTCTGGTGGGTGTGGATTTTCACCGCCTGGGTGACCAACTGGCTCGATCCCGACAAGATGCCGGTGCGCGGCATGCTGGTGGCGCTGATGATGCTCGGGCTGCTGCTGTCAGCCTCCATTCCCGAAGCCTTCGGCGACAAGGGGCTGCTGTTTGCCGGCGCCTATGTGGCGATGCAGGTCGGGCGCTCGCTGTTTACCACCTATGCGATGACGCGCGTCGACCGCGCCAATACGCTGAATTTCATCCGCATCACCACTTGGCTCGTGGTCGCTGCCGTCTTCTGGATTGCCGGCGGGCTGCTCGATCATGAAGCGCGGCTGATCGCCTGGGTGATCGCGCTGGCGATCGAATATGCCGGCCCGGCCGCGGGCTTTGCCGTGCCTGGTCTCGGCCGCTCGACGGCGGGCGACTGGGATGTTTCCGGTGCGCATATGGCCGAGCGCTGCGCGCTCTTCGTCATCATCTGCCTCGGCGAGGCAATCCTGGTTTCCGGCCGCACCTTTTCGGAGCTGCCGTTTTCGGGATTGACCGGCATCGTCTTCGTCACCGGTTTCATCGGCACGGTCACCATGTGGTGGCTTTATTTCCGCTTCGGCCACGGGCGCGCCGCCCACCGCATCGAGCATGAGGCGACGCCGGGGGCCTTGGCGCGGCTCGCCTTCACCTATGGGCATATTCCGATTCTTGCCGGCATCATCGTGCATGCGGTGGCGGTCGAATTCATGTTCTCGCATCCGCATGAGACCGGCGATCTCGGCATCGCTGCGGCCGTGCTCGGGGGCTCCGGCCTGTTCCTGATCGGCAATCTCTGGTTCAAGGGGGCGACCAGCGGGCAGCTGCCGCTTTCGCATCTGGCCGGCCTGGTGTTGCTGATCCTGCTGGCCTTCGTTGCACCCTTCATCGAAATCTATCTGATGGGCATTCTGGCGACGCTGGTGCTGATCATCGTTGCCGCCTGGGAATACCGCTCGCTGACCGGCACGGCGGCAGCGCCGACGCTGCATTGATCCTCAATCCTCGTCGCTGAGGTCGCTGAGCAGCACGGTGATGATGCGCTCCATCGAGGTGGCGGTCGCCATGCATTGCTCGATCGGCTCTTGCGAAAGCGAGCGCTCGATGAGATCGGTCTGGATCACCATCGCCGCCTCGGTCAACGTGCGGCCTTCCGGTGTGAGATAGAGGCGCAGCACGCGTTTGTCGCGCGCATCGCCGCGTCGTTCGATCAAGCCGCGCTTTTCCATCTGCGGTAAGAGCATGCTCATATTGGAGCGGCCGACCAGCAGCTTGCGGGCCAGCTCCTGCTGCGAGATGGCTTCGAAACGATAAAGATTGACCAAGATATCGAGGTGCGGCGGCTTGATGTCGAGATCGGCAAGCGAGCGGGTCAGCGATTGCTGCATCAGCTGACAGGCGCGCGCCACCGCGATCCAGCTGCGAAAACGCGGGTGATCCCAGGGAAGGGATTGATTTTTGTTCATCGTTGTACTTTATTGTTCAGTGTTGAACAGTATTTTGGATTCTTACTATGGCAAATTTTGCGCTTGAGGTCACCCGCCTCGGGTTCTCCCTGCTGCAGGCGGTTTCGCCGGAGCTGGCGGGCAGAGCGGCGTTTCTGCTGTTCTGCCGAACGCCATCGCCGCGGCCGAAAGGGGAGAAGGCCAAGGCGGCGCATGCAGCCGGTGCCGCCCGGCTTGCCGGCGCCGAACATTTCACCCTCAGGCTTGCCGGCGGGGCGAAAGCGTATGCCTATCGATTGAACGGCGGGGCGCGGGGCAAGCGCAAACGCTATCTGGTGACGCATGGCTGGGGCTCGAGCGCCGAATACATGGCCGAGCTGGTTTCGATGCTTGCGGCAACGGGTGCGGAGGTGGTGGCGCTTGATTTTCCCGGTCACGGACGCGCCGGCCGGCGTTTCCTGCATATGGGGCTCGCGGTCGAGGCGATTGCGGCTGCCGAGGCACGCTTCGGCGTCTTCGATGCGGTTATCGGTCATTCCTTTGGCGGTGCGGCGCTGATGGTCTCAGCGGCGGGCTTGCTGCCCGGCATGGCGCCGGTTGTCTGCGAGCGGCTGGTGCTGATCGGCGCGCCGAGCGAGATGGCCTGGCTGTTTACCGATTTCGGCCGGATGATCGGCCTCCGCCCGGCCGCGCAAGCGGCGCTGGAAAATGCGGTGCATCACGTCACCGGGCGGAGACTGGAGGATTTCGATGCCGGTGAAGCGGCGAGTGCGATCGGCCGGCCGGTGCTCGTCATCCATGCGGAGGACGACAAGGAGGTGCCGCCGACCCATGCCAGGCGCTATCAGGCTGCCGGGAAGGACGTCCGGCTGTTCTGGGCGAACGGCTTCGGGCATCGGCGCATCCTCGGCGCGGCGCCGGTGCTTGCCGCGATCGCGGCATTTCTCGACGGCGATCGGGGCGAAGAGGGCGTTCCCGACGAAAGCATCAAAAAAGATGCGGAGATCATTCCGTTTTTTGAGCTTCCGGTAAAGCATGCGGCGCTGTAGCGTCCGTGCCGATATCAAGCCGCGGCGGGACGCCTCATGAAAATCATCAGCAGCATCGAAGAACTCAACACGATCTACGGCGCCGGGCTTTCGCAGGCCTCGGTCGACAAGGTGACGAAGCAATTGACGCCGCTCTATCGGGAGATGATCGCGCTTTCGCCGTTCGCAGCGCTTGCCACCGTCGGGCCGGAGGGGCTCGACTGTTCGCCGCGCGGCGATCTCGGCGGCGTGGTGCGTGTCGTCGATGACGAGACGCTGCATCTGCCGGACTGGCGGGGCAACAACCGCGTCGATTCGCTTTCCAATATCGTCCGCGATCCCCGGCTGGCGCTGATGTTCCTGATCCCCGGCTCGAACACGACGATGCGCATCAACGGCCGCGGCGTGGTCTCGGACGACGCAGCGCTGCTTTCGAGTTTCGAGATGGACGGCAAACATCCCCGCACCGTCGTGGTGATTTCGATCGACGAGGTCTATTTCCAATGCGCCCGCGCCGTGATGCGGGCCGAACTCTGGAATGGCCAACATTTCGCCGATCCGGCAGGCCTGCCCACACCCGGCCAGATGCTGAAGGCCGCGGTCGGCGATTTCGACCAGGAAACCTACGACCGGGAATGGCCGGGACGCGCGGCGAAGACGATGTGGTAAAACCGCCGTCACCTGTGATGACGGCGTGTCCGTGGCGCAGACTGGTCGTCAGGTCTTGTAGATCAGCCAGCTCTTGGTGAAATCCTTCTGCATGCCGTCCTGATAGAGGATGGTGCAGTTGCGGCCGGCATTCTTGGCGCCGTAAAGGGCGATGTCGGTCTTGCTGTAGAGTTCACCCGCATCCTCGGCGCTCGAGGCCATGCAGATGCCGATCGAGACGGTGATCGGGCCGTAATTGACCCGCGTGCGGGAATTCTTGAACGGGGTGGTTTCCAGCGTGCGGCGGATACGCTCGGCGATCGCCGTGATCTCCTCGGGCGTATTGCCGTCGATGATCAGCGCGAATTCCTCGCCGCCGGCGCGGGCGACAAAGACATCCCGCCGGACGTTGCTGCGGATGACGGAGGCGACAGTGGCAAGGATCTTGTCGCCGACGGGATGGCCATAGGTGTCGTTGATCTTCTTGAAGTTGTCGATATCGGCCAGCAGCAGGGCCGTCACCGGCCGCATGCCGGGATTGTTGAAGACGGCGGCGAGGCGCTCGTCGAAGGCGCGGCGGTTGGAAAGGCGCGTCAGCGAATCGGTGTTGGCGATGCGCTTATATTCGTCGAGTTCCTTGCGGACCTGATCCATCTCCTGCGAGCGCTGGACAACGTCGCCGACGGTACGTTCGCCGTGCGCCATGGTGTCGCCGGTCGCCTGGCTCAAAAGTTCGATGGCGTTTTCGATCAGTTCGACGCTGGCATTGCTCTTCGAGGTGATGCGCTTATGGGTCTCGCCGAGCAGCCTGGTATAGCTTTCCAGCGAGTTTTGCTCCTGCCTCAGGACCCGCAGCAGCCCATCGAGTTCGCCTGAAATGCGCGTATGGGCGTCGTCGAAGATGCGGGCCGGGCTGCTGGTGAAATATTGCGCGCCGAGCTCGTCGAGCTCGGCCTGCGTCACCTGGCCGCCGAGGGCTGCAAGGTCCCGGGTGAGCGCCGGGTTGGAGCCGATATAGGCTTCGTAGAAGAGTTCGTAGTTGCGCGGTATCGGCGCAACGCCCATCGAGCGCATGGCATAGGTGATCTGGCCCGCTACGTCGGGAACCTGCACCTTTGGCGCGACAGCCGTGTTCATCCGGCGAACTCCTCATATATTCGAAGGCAATAATCTATTTGGTAGCTTAAATTTCTTGGGAAAAGATTAAAGCGATATATACCAAAGATTACATACGATAAGTTCATGACCGGCCAATACTTCAAGTAGCACCATGATTTTCAAAGAAAATATCTAGCTTTGGTGAGAAAGCGCATGCTCGCTTGACGGGAGCGATATCTGAAAAACTTGCAGTTCTTCTCCGCATTTTGCACGTATTCATCATATCGATAGTTGTTCGACAGCCCGATATTTCATTGGAAATGGGTTTGGAATGATATTTCTGAGGCTGTTTGCTGGCGGCGGACTTTGCCGCACATTCATGACGGGGACGGGCGCCGATGCCTGCCCGTCCCACATCCGAGAGCGTCAGCCCAGGTTTAGTTCCTGGAAGAAGTCATTGCCCTTGTCGTCGATGACGATGAAGGCCGGAAAGTCTTCGACTTCGATCTTCCAGACCGCTTCCATGCCGAGTTCGGGATATTCGAAGACTTCGACCTTGCGGATGCAGTCCTGGGCGAGACGGGCGGCGGGGCCGCCGATCGAACCGAGGTAGAAGCCGCCATGTTTCTTGCAGGCCTCGCGCACGGCGCGCGAGCGATTGCCCTTGGCAAGCATCACCATCGATCCGCCGAAGGACTGGAACTGGTCGACGTAACTGTCCATGCGGCCGGCCGTGGTCGGGCCGAAGGAGCCGGAAGCGTAACCTACAGGCGTCTTGGCCGGACCGGCATAATAGACCGGGTGGTTTTTCAGATATTCGGGCATGCCTTCGCCCTTTTCCAGCCGCTCGCGGATCTTGGCATGGGCAAGGTCGCGGGCGACGATGATCGTGCCCGACAGCGACAGCCGCGTCTTGACGGGATGCCGGGAGAGTTCGGCCAGCACCTCGGCCATCGGCCGGTTGAGATCGATCCGGACGGTCGATTCCGACAGTTTCGCTTCGTCGATCTCGGGCATGTATTTCGACGGATCGGTTTCGAGCTGCTCGACGAAAATGCCGTCGCGGGTGATGCGGCCCTTGGCCTGGCGGTCGGCGGAACAGGAGACGCCGAGGCCGATCGGCAGCGAGGCGCCGTGGCGGGGCAGGCGGATGACACGCACGTCATGACAGAAATACTTGCCGCCGAACTGGGCGCCGACACCCATCTGCTGCGTCAGTCGGTGGATTTCCTTTTCCATCTCAAGATCGCGGAAGGCGTGGCCGCTCTCGGAGCCTTCGGTCGGCAGTTCGTCGAGATAGCGGGTCGAGGCGAGCTTGACGGTTTTCAGGTTCATTTCGGCCGAGGTGCCGCCGATGACGATCGCCAGATGGTAGGGCGGACAGGCTGCCGTCCCTAACGTCAGGATCTTCTCCTTAAGGAAGTCGATCATCCGGTCATGCGTCAGCAGCGAAGGCGTGCCCTGATAAAGGAAGGTCTTGTTGGCCGAGCCGCCGCCCTTGGCGACGAAGAGGAATTCGTAGGCGTCGGTGCCTTCCTCGTAGATATCGATCTGGGCCGGCAGGTTGTTCTTGGTGTTCTTCTCCTCGAACATCTTGACCGGCGCGAGCTGCGAATAACGCAGGTTCTTCTTCTCATAGGCATCCATGACGCCGCGGGCGAGTGCCGCGCTATCGCCGCCCTCGGTCCAGACCCTGCGGCCCTTCTTGCCCATGATGATTGCGGTGCCGGTATCCTGGCACATGGGCAGCACGCCGCCGGCGGCAATATTGGCGTTCTTCAAAAGGTCGTAGGCGACGAAGCGGTCGTTGTCGGTCGCCTCGGGGTCGTCGAGGATCGAGGCGAGTTGCTTCAGATGGCCGGGGCGGAGCAGGTGGTTGATATCGGCGAAGGCGGTTTCGGCAAGCAGGCGGATGGCTTCAGGCTCGACGGTCAGAATTTCCTGGCCCTTGAAGCTGTCGACCGAGACATGGTCGCCGCTGATCTTGCGATAGGGGGTGTTATCCTTGCCGAGCGGGAAGAGATCGTCAGCCATCGAAGTGACCTTTCTGGTGGGCGTGCGTCGCTAAATTGGAACCGGTCTAAATCCGTGGCGCTGCAAATGCAATCTGGATAGGCGAGCGGCGAAGTCCGCACTCATCGGGAAAGACGACTTCAGGTTGCCTTTCGCCGGAGGCCGGTTCATATTTCCCGCGACGTTAACGTGCGGGGGCTTCCAATGACGAACGCTAAACCGACTGCTAACGACGATCTTCGGATTTTCTTCGAGCACGACTGGATCAGAGGGGATTTGCTGTCCAATGACAGCGATCCCGAAGGGGCGGCTATCTATCTTCGCTCTTTCGGCAGTGTCAGGGTTGATGCGAAACAGGGACTGACACAGGAAACGATCATCAAGGGCGACTATGGGACCTTTACCGTGCGACCCGATGGTCACTTCACCTACGCGCTGGATTACTCGCTCGACGTGGTGAAGAACTTGCAGGCGCACGAGCAGCTGATCGAAGAGATCCGCTACAAGATCTCCGATGGCTCGGGGGGAACGGATGTCGGGGTTCTGACGCTGGCGATCGACGGCGTCAACGAAGAGGAAAAATACCACGAAATCCTGGATTTCGACGACCTCGGGGTCACATCCAGGGCAGATGATTTCTCTCTCCCCAATTATCGGGGCTTCGCGCTTTCCGTGAACGGCAGTCACGATCTGACGTTTCTGAACGGTATTGTCTATGACACGGTGCCGGGCGTCGACGCCATCACCGAGGACGGTTTCAGCGATACGGTTCTATCGCCGGGTTCGGCGCCGGTGACCCTGAAAATGGTCGATGGCGGGGACTTCACCTTTCAGGGCGTTTCGATCGCCGAGTGGTCGGCTTCGCCCTTTCATCTGATGCTGACGGCGATGAACGACGGCCAGATCGTCTATCAGCAGGAACTTGAGATCACCGATCCCAATCTCCTGGTCGAGATTGAAGACATCGATGAAATCAGTTTCGACTTCATGGGCAACTCGGTCGTGTTGGACAATTTTTCGCTGTTGGTGTGACGCTGGCTCGTGTGTGCGGCGAGATGCCCCTCACCCTAACCCTCTCCCCGTTTTGACGGGGAGAGGGGACGTGCCCTACGAGACGTTCGCGAGGGACGGAGAGGCTGCGGCATATCCCCTTCGCCCCGTTTACGGGGAGAAGGTGGCGGCAGCCGGATGAGGGGCAGCCCGTCATCTTCTATTTCGGGCCGATCATCGTTTCCGGGCGGACGATTGCATCGTAATCTTCCGCCGAGACCAGTCCACTCGCAAGCGCTTCTTCCTTTAGCGTCGTGCCGTTCTTGTGCGCCGTTTTGGCGATCTTGGCGGCTGCGTCGTAGCCGATCTTCGGGGCAAGCGCGGTCACCAGCATCAGCGAGCGTTCGAGGCCGGCCTTGATGTTGTCCTCGCGCGCCTCGATGCCGACGACGCAATTGTCGGTGAACGAGACGGCGGCGTCGGCGAGCAACTGCACCGATTGCAGGAAGTTATAGGCCATCATCGGATTGTAGACGTTGAGCTCGAAATGGCCTTGGCTGTCGGCAAAGGTCAGCGCGGCGTGATTGCCGAAGATGTGGATGCAGACCTGTGTCATCGCCTCGCACTGGGTCGGGTTGACCTTGCCGGGCATGATCGAGGAGCCAGGCTCGTTTTCCGGCAGCGCCAGTTCGCCGAGGCCGGCGCGCGGGCCGGAGCCGAGCAGGCGGATATCGTTGGCGATCTTGAAGAGGGCCGCCGCCGCCGCATTGATGGCGCCATGGGAAAAGACCATGCCGTCATGCGAGGCGAGCGCCTCGAACTTGTTCGGCGCGGTGACGAAGGGCATGGCTGTTATGGCGGCGATCTCTTCGGCAACCTTTTCTGCAAAGCCCACCGGCGCATTGAGGCCGGTACCGACGGCAGTGCCGCCCTGGGCGAGTTCGCAAAGGCCGGGCAGGGTCATTTCGATGCGCTTGATGGCGGAGCCGACCTGGGCGGCATAACCGGAAAATTCCTGGCCGAGCGTCAGCGGCGTTGCATCCTGGGTGTGGGTGCGGCCGATCTTGATGATGTGGCTGAATTCGGTGACCTTCATGTCGAGGGCGGCATGCAGGTGCTTCAGGCTTGGCAGCAGGTGATGGGCAATCCGTTCGGCGCAGGCGATGTGCATCGCCGTCGGGTAGGTGTCGTTTGACGACTGGCTCATATTGACGTGATCGTTCGGATGCACCGGCTTCTTGGAACCCCTGACGCCGCCGAGCATTTCTATAGCACGATTGGAGATCACCTCATTGGCATTCATGTTGGACTGCGTGCCTGAACCGGTCTGCCAGACGACAAGCGGAAAATGCTCGTCGAGTTTGCCGTCGATCACTTCCTGGGCGGCATTGATGATGGCTTGGCCGAGGCCAGGATCGAGCTGGCCGAGCGACATATTGGCGCGGGCGGCTGCCTGTTTGACAATGCCGAGCGCCCGCACGATCGACAGCGGCTGCTTTTCCCAACCGATCTTGAAATTGCCCAGCGAACGCTCGGCCTGGGCGCCCCAATATCGGTCGGCGGCAACATCGATAGGCCCAAAAGTATCGGTTTCGGTGCGGGTTGCGGTCATCGGCCTTGCCTTCCCTTTACATGCTGTTTTCGGTCATCCGAGAAAGATGAGGTCTTATAGGTTGGAACGTCCGACAAGAAAACTGGACGCCATGCGAAATATTGAAGGCGGAAGTCATGTTTGCGAGGGTTGTGCGGCGTGCCTTTTAGGCCACTTTCGAAATTTTATGCGTCTGGGCGTTTTCGTCACACTGGTCTCGCGGCAAAAATTGGGTAAAAAATTAACTAATAATTTCATAATTTTGTGTGAACTTCTGTGCGGCGCCGTGCAGGATCTCCGTCACACAAAATTGAGTCCGCCGGCGCTGGCGGCGCAGGCCGGTTTCTGATCAATGAGGCCCTACGCTGCTTGAGTTTCGCGGGATAAGAGCTTGAGCCTTGCGCTCGTGACAAGAACAGCATGACACCGGGACTGGAAGATATATGACGTTCGTTTTGAAAAGCGCGGCATCCGCATTGGCAATTTCCTGCGGCGTGGCGGTTATGACTGCCGCACCCGCACATGCTTATACATTGATGGACATGCTGCGCGGCGACAGGCAGCGGACCCAGAGCACCATCTTCATGGATCAGACGCCCGGCCGGCCGGTGCCGCGCGGCGCCGTCGGCGGCTCGCTCGGCGGGCTCGATCCTGAGGCGCCGCTGCCGAAGGTGAGCGGCCCGCGTTATTACACCTACAAAGCCGAGACGCTGCAATTCGTCGATACCGGCAAGTTCGCCGATCCCGTCGTCACCGGTGCGGTCGCCGATGTTTCAGCGAGCGGCGATGCCAGCGCTCAACCCGCAGTCCAGCGCCGCTTCCTGGCGCAGGCCAAGGTGCGCGCCAATGCGGACGTCGCAAAGGTGCTCGAAGCCTATTACGGCGACAGCCGCAATCCGCTCGTCTGGGTCGATGGCAACCAGATCAACGACCGCGCTAAGTCGGCGATGGCGACACTTGCCGATGCGGCCTCGGTCGGTCTCGACCCTGCCGATTACGCGGTCCAGCCGCCGGCGATTGACCCGGCCAATCCCGATCCTGCCTTCCGCGACCGGGCGCTGACGCAGTTTGAGCTCGAACTCTCCGCCAAGGTGCTGGCTTTCGTGCAGGACACGGTGCGTGGCCGCATCGATCCGAACAAGATCTCCGGCTATCATGACTTTCAGCGCAAGGCGGTCAATCTGACGTCGGTGCTGAAGCTTGTGCGCATGAGCCCCGATGTCGGCGCCTACATCGCCAGCCGTTCGCCCGATGGTGCTCAGTTCGAGGTACTGAAGGCGGAGCTGGCCAAGCTTCGCGCCGCCGACGGCGGCAACGAAGAGCGGATCGTCGTTTCGCTCGACAAGTCGCTGAAGCCTGGCGACAGCTCGCCCGAGATCGCCAATATCGTCAAGGCGATCGGCAAGCATGGGTCCGAAACGCTGAAGACCGATCACGCGGCAACGCTTGCCGCTTACGCAGGCAGCACCGACTATTCGCCCGATATCGTCTCGCTGGTCGAGGCCTTCCAGCAAGAGCGCGGACTGAAGGCCGATGGCGTCATCGGCCAGGCGACGGTGCGCGCCATGACCGGCGGCGATAGCAATGCCTCGAAGATCGACAAGCTCGTCGTCGCCATGGAGCAGGTGCGCTGGCTGCCGGAAGATCTCGGTTCCCGTTACGTGATGATCAACCAGCCGGCCTTCATGGTCTACTACCACAATGGCGGCAAGGAACAGCTGTCGATGCGCGTCGTGGTCGGCGGCAAAAACAACCAGACCTATTTCTTCGACGACGAGATCGAGACGGTGGAGTTCAACCCTTTCTGGGGCGTGCCGCAGTCGATCATCATCAACGAGATGTTGCCGAAGCTACGCTCGGATCCCAACTATCTCGACCAGCTCGGTTATGAGGTTGAAGTGAATGGCCACGCGGTCGCCTCGTCGAGCGTCGACTGGTACGGCTCGACCGATAACGTCTCGGTCCGCCAGCCGCCAAGCAGCGACAATGCGCTCGGAGAACTGAAGATCCTGTTCCCGAACAGCCACGCGATCTACATGCACGACACGCCATCGAAGAGCTTCTTCAAGCGCGACATGCGGGCGCTGAGCCACGGTTGCGTGCGCCTTGCCGATCCGCGTGCGATGGCAGCTGCCGTGCTCGGAACGACGGTCGACGACGTCGCCAAGCAGATCGCCACGGGGCAGAACCATGCGGTGAAGGTGCCGCAGAAGATCCCGGTTTATGTGTCTTATTTCACCGCCTGGCCGAACAAGGACGGTGTGGTGGAATATTTCGACGACGTCTATGGCCGCGACGGCTATGTCGACAAGGCATTCGACGCGACGACAAAGGCGCGTGGGGCGCAGATCTGACGTAAGGTTTATTGGAGTATGGAGCGGGCGGTCCTTGGGCCGCCCGTTTGTCTTTGGGTGAGATGCCGACGGCGTCGTTCTGGGCTTAAGCCTAGCTAGGAATTACGAAGGAAAGGGCGTGCCGTGCCGGCCCCCCTCTGCCCTGCCGGGCATCTCCCCCACAGGTGGGGAGAACACAAGTGGCCAACCTTCGCACCCATCTACCGTTTCGTCGGGCTGCGACGTTAGTTGTTTGGGGAAGCCAGCGCTTCCAGCCAATCTCCCCACCTGTGGGGGAGATGCCCGGCAGGGCAGAGGGGGGCTCACACGGTACGCCGGCAAAGGAATGGCGAAGGAGGACGATGCGGCCTGCAGCCTCAGACCGCGACCTTCACCGCATATTCCCGCAATAGCCGCTCCACCAGTTCGGGGGTAAGCTCATCGTAATGGGTGATGACGACATCCGGATCGAGGTTTGAGACCGGCACGTCCGAATAACCGAACGGCACGGCGATCGACGGGACGCCGGCATTCCTGGCGACGGCGATATCGTTGATGCTGTCGCCAATCATCACTGTGCGGGAGATGTCGCCGCCGGCGCGTTCGATGGTGCCGGTGAGGTGGCGGGCGTCGGGCTTGCGCACGGCGAAGCTGTCGCCGCCGGTGATGGCGTCGAAATAACTGGTGAGTTCAAGCTTGTCGAGCAGGCCGAGCGCCAGGCTTTCCATCTTGTTGGTGCAGACGGCGAGGCGGTACCCCTGTGATTTTAGCCGATCCATCGCGGCGACCAAGCCGGGATAGGGCTCGGTGCGGCCGGGCATGTTGCCGGCATAATGGGCGACGAAACGCTCGACCAGGGGCGGCAGGGCCTCCTGAGCAAGCGGATGGCCGCGCAACCGGCAGGCGCGTTCGATCATCACGCGGGCGCCGTGGCCGACGAGATGGGTGAGGTCGTCATAGCTGACCGGTGCGAGGCTGAGGGCCGCAATTGTGTGGTTCAGGCTCTCGACCAAGTCCGTATGGGTGTCGAGAAGGGTGCCATCGAGATCGAAGACGACGAGCGCCGGGCGGACGGAGGAGGGGATCAAGGGCTTGCCTCATTAAGCGATGGGTCGTCCTTTGAGGTGACGAGCCGCCTCCGGGAACGACAGATCGCCTCTGGAAATGACGGATCGTCCTCGGGGGACGATGGATCGTCCCTGGGGACGATGGATCGCCTCTGAGGTAGGCGATCATGCAGCGGAAAGCAACGGCCTGAAGATCGCCGGGGAAGGCCGCAGGCATCTGTTTCGGCTTTTCATTTTCCGTGATGATTTTGACTTTCGTTTGCCAGGCGAGCCGTGTAAACAGCACATCCAACGCAATAATCGGAGCTGGCGGCGCATGGATGCCCGCGAAATGAAGATCAAGGCCGCCGCGGCCGCACTCGCCCATGTCGAAAGCGGGATGCGTCTCGGGATTGGCACCGGCAGCACGGCGGAAGAATTCGTTCGTCTGTTGGCCGAGAAGGTCGCTGGCGGCTTCAGGGTCGAAGGCGTTCCGACGTCTGAAAGAACGGCGCGGCTTTGCGTCGAACTCGGCGTGCCGCTGAAATCGCTGGATGAGCTGCCGGCACTCGATCTGACGATCGATGGCGCCGATGAACTCGATGCTGGGCTCCGGCTGATCAAGGGCGGCGGCGGCGCGCTGCTGCGCGAAAAGATCGTCGCGGCCGCCTCCGAACGAATGATCGTCATTGCCGACGAGAGCAAGCTGGTCGATATGCTCGGTGCCTTCGCGCTGCCGATCGAAGTCAATCCGTTCGGGCTCGTCTCGACACGGATCGCGATCGAGAAGGTCGCGGCCCGGCTCGGTCTTTCCGGTGAACTGGCTTTGCGCCAGTCCGGTGACGGAGAGTTTACCACGGATGGCGGTCATCACATTATTGATGCATCTTTTGGCCGCATTCCTGATGCAGAGGCGCTTTCGAGCGAGCTGAATTCCATACCCGGCGTCGTCGAACACGGGCTCTTTATCAATATGGCGGCACTTGCGATCATTGCCGGTCCTGCGGGTGTGCGCACACTGCAGACAAACAGATAACAGGAGCATACACTCATGATGAACATTGCAGGTCTTGGCCGTCTTGCCGCTGCGACCGTCGTTCTTTCCGGGCTTGCCTTCGGCTCCGCCGTCAAGGCGCAGGAGGTCTCCGAGGACCAGCTGAAGGCGTCTCGCGCCGCGATCGACGCCATCGGCGCCACTGCCCAGTTCGACAACATCCTGCCCGGTCTCGCCGAGCGCCTGAAGGCCGGCCTGATCCAGGATTCGCCAAACTACCAGGACATCATTTCGTCGACGGTCGACGCGCAGGCGCTGGCGCTGGCGCCGCGCCGCGGCGATCTGGAGAAGGAGGCTGCACTCACCTATGCCAAGACCTTCACTGCCGACGAACTGAAGGCGATCGCCGAGTTTTATAATTCCGACGTCGGCAAGAAGCTGCTGCGCGACGGCCCGGTCGCCTCGCGCGAGACGGCGAAGGCTGCCGACATCTGGGCGCAGGGCATTTCCCGCGACCTGGAAAAGCAGAGCAATACCGAGCTTTCCAAGGTCATCAAGGCGCCGCCGGCGGCAACCGAAAGCCCGGTGGCTCCGGCACCCGCTCCGGCTCCGGCCCCGGCTGCCCAGAAGTAAAGCCTCCACCATCAAATTGCGAAAGCCCGGCATCGTCCGGGCTTTTTTGTTATGATGCGGCAAATGCCGCCGGCGAGGCTTCAGGTGACTGTAGATATGCCCGATCGTTACAACGCTGTCCGAGTGCGGATATCAGGCAAGGTTCAGGGTGTCGGCTTTCGCATGTGGACGCGCAATGAGGCGGTACGGCTCGGTTTGACGGGCTGGGTTCGCAATGAAAGGGACGGGGCCGTCGTCGCTTTGATCGCAGGACCCGATGCCGCCATCTCGACAATGATCGAACGTTTCAGCCGCGGGCCTGCGGGGTCGTCGGTTGCGGGCGTCGAGACGGAAGCAGCCCAGCTTGAGAAAATGCCGACGGATTTCGGCATCACCCGCTGACAGCCGCCATCACTATGCATCGAACATTTGCCGGAGCTAGCTCTTTGCTTTTATGCATGCCGTTGCGGCAAAAGCGCTTCGCGCTTTGCCTAGGACCGCTGCATACGTCCTGATGACATGCATCAGGCATTCGGGTTCTTTGCAATTTGCCACACACCTTCTTCATCCGGCTCCACGCGCTTGTTGCCGCGATAGAAGATCGGCAGTCTGGTCTTCTTGTCGATCGAGAAGCGGCTCGGCGTGTATTTTTCGTCCTCGTGACCCTCAGTCGCGAGGCCGAGCGCTTCCTTGAATTTGCCAGCCTTGCACAGATTGGCGAAGAGAGTTTGATCCATCTTTTGCTCCGGCATCGTTATCCATCCCCGGATTGCCCTGCCAGCCCCAGGCGACCGGGTCAACCGTTTGCCGGGAAGATTCGGCGATGGAGAACGGATGATGCAGGAGCGGGCTTTTGTTTTCAGAGCGATCGCCCCTATATCAGCAACATCCTTCCTGCGATTCCCTTCCGGAGCTTCTCATGTCTTCCTACGACTACGACCTCTTCGTCATTGGCGGCGGTTCCGGCGGCGTGCGCGGTGCGCGTGTCGCCGCTTCGCTCGGCAAAAAGGTGGCGATCGCCGAGGAGTACCGCTATGGCGGCACCTGCGTCATCCGCGGTTGCGTGCCGAAGAAGCTCTTCGTCTATGCCTCGCAGTTCCACGAACATTTCGAGGATGCGGCGGGTTTCGGCTGGACGGTCGGCGAAAGCAGCTTCGACTGGAAGAAGCTGGTAGCCGCCAAGGATGCCGAGATCGACCGGCTGGAAGGCCTCTACAAGAAGGGCCTTGCCGGCGCCAATGCCGAAATCTTCGAAACGCGCGCCGAACTCGTCGACGCCCATACGGTGCGGCTTGTGAAAACGGGCCAGACGGTGACGGCAAAGACGATCGTGATTGCCACCGGCGGGCGGGCGAACCCGCATGCGGCCCTTCCCGGCCACGAGTTCTGCATCTCCTCCAACGAGGCCTTTCATCTCGAAGAGCTGCCGAAATCGATCGTCATCGCCGGCGGCGGCTATATCGCCGTCGAGTTCGCCAATATCTTCCATGGCCTCGGCGTCGAGACGACGCTCATTTATCGCGGGGCCGAGATCCTGTCGCGCTTCGACGAGGATCTGCGGCGCGGACTGCACGAGGCGATGGTCGCCAAGGGCATCCGCATCCTCTGCCACGACACGCTGCAGAAGGTTTCGAGGGGCGATGACGGCCTCGTTCTGGAAACGCTGAACAGCGGCACGTTGCAGGCCGGTGTCGTCATGCTGGCGCTGGGGCGCGACCCGAACACCGAAGGCCTCGGCCTCGAGGCCGCTGGCGTCGCCGTCGATGAGCGTGGCGCCATTGTCGTCGACGATTATTCCCGCACCAATGTCGAAAACATCTATGCGCTCGGCGATGTCACCAATCGGGTACAGCTGACGCCGGTGGCGATCCACGAGGCCATGTGCTTCATCGAGACCGAATACAAGAACAATCCGACCCGGCCGGATTACGAGCTGATTCCGACCGCTGTCTTCTCGCAGCCGGAGATCGGCACCGTCGGGCTCTCGGAAGAGGAGGCGGGCAAACGTTACGGAGAGCTCGAAATCTACCGCGCCCAGTTCCGGCCGCTGAAGGCGACGCTTTCCGGCCGGACCGAGCGAATGATCATGAAGCTGATCGTCGATGCAGCGAGCCGCAAGGTGGTGGGCGCCCATATCCTCGGCCACGATGCCGGCGAGATGGCGCAACTGCTCGGTATCACGCTCAAGGCCGGCTGCACCAAGGACGACTTCGACCGAACGATGGCGCTGCATCCGACGGCGGCCGAAGAGCTCGTCACCATGTATGCGCCGACCTATCGGATCCGAGACGGCAAAAGAGTTTAAGCAGCGGTATCCTCAGCTGGTGATGCGCGGCGCGCGGATGACCTTGAGGAAGAGCGCCTTCATCGCATCGGCGATACCGTCGGTCGGCGTCACCTCGAAATAGAGGCCGGGCGAGGCGCATGCCTGCATTCTCGTCGGGATTTCGCTCTGGAAGGGCTTGATCCATGTATTGTACCAGCTGTTTTTCGGCAGCGGCAGGTAAGTGGTGTAGAGCACTGCAATTCGGATGCCCTTGTCCTTCAGCGGCTGGCAGAAAGACGTGTCGATCGGTTCCTGGCAGCGGTCGCCGGTCAGTTTCTTGGTGCAACCTTTCGGTTTTGCACTGTCGCCGACGCCGTCCGAGACGAAGAACAGGATCTTCTGCGGCGTCGTAGCCGTGCTACCGTCGCCGGGGGTGGTGATGATGGTTTTCATCTGTGTCAGCGCGCTATCGAAGCTCGTCTGCTGGTCGTTGTTATAGCCCTGATACGGAATGGTCATCAGATCGACGGCGTCGGTATAGCTGCGCACCTTGTCGAGATCGTCCGTCGGGTCGGATATGGTGGTCAGATTGGCATCCTCGGCCTTGGTGCCGAAGGTATAGACGCCCATGCGGAACTGATTGTCGGAAACACGCGTGGACTTTGCGGTCAGCGTCAGCTCCTTGGTCGCCTGGCGCACGACATCGATGCGCATGCTGACGCCGAGCTTTTTGGCGAGATTGTAGTAATTGTTGTTGTTCTGGGTTTCGTGGCAGGCGAAAGCGCAGGTATCGCTAGTGTTCTTTTCCATCGTCGCGACGTCGGTCGCGGTGGCGCCGACGCCCATCGAAGGAGTGTTGTCGAGCAGGATGTAGAAATCCATGAAGGAGGCGGTCTGATATTCGGCCGTCGCCGTGCCCGAGATCGTGATCGAATCCTTCCCCAGAACACGCATGAAGGTCGTCGGCACGGTCGCGCTGAAGGAGACTTGCGAGTTCAGTTTGTTGGTGGCTTTGGTGACGTCGATGCCGAGATCGACTTGAACGTCGGCCAACTCCCCGGACATCTGAGACATGAAGATGCTGCGGGCATCGGCCTTGCCGAGCGAGATCGTGCCGTTACCGCTCATCGTCATCGCGGCGGCCACCGCGCCGGATTTTTCGGCAATCGAACCGACGGCGGCGGCATCGGCTGCCGCGTAAAGCTGCGTCCTCAGACTGAGCGCGTGGGCGAAATCCACTGCCAAGCCCGCGGTGCCGAGGAGCGGCACCATCAGCAACGCCGTCATGATGCCGAAATTGCCCGAACGATCCGATATGAAGCCGAGCGGAAGGATCGCCATGACATGTCCCCAATGTTGAAATCATCCGCGGTTTTACATTGGAAGTCTAAAGTATCGGGAAATCGACATGGTATATGCTGGTTTAACGATGGAAGCGGGGATTTTTCTACCTACAGCGCGTCGCGATCTTTCAGCTTCGCTCCCCGCGCTTCAGGCCCTTGTTTTTACCCATGTCGTCAGCCCAAAACCGCTTCATACTTTTGGGCGACATGCTTTAGACGCAAGCTCCGGCCGATGACGCCGGCGCGGCATTCGAGCTTTGGGCGATTGGCCTTTGCAAGCCCGATCTAAAGGTCTATAAGCCGCCGCAATTCAAGATACGGGCATCCCTGGGATGGATGTGAGTGAGGTGAGTGAAATGGCAGAGAACTGGACCCCGAGCAGCTGGCGGCAAAAACCGATCCTGCAGGTTCCCGATTATCCCGACGCAGCCGCTTTGGCTGCAACGGAAGCTCAGCTCGCCAGCTATCCGCCCCTCGTCTTCGCCGGCGAAGCGCGTCGTCTGAAGAAGCATCTCGCCAATGTCGCCGAAGGCAATGGCTTCCTGCTGCAAGGCGGCGACTGTGCCGAAAGCTTCGCAGAACATGGCGCCGACAATATTCGCGACTTTTTCCGCGCCTTCCTGCAGATGGCGGTCGTGCTGACTTTCGGCGCGCAGCTGCCGGTGGTCAAGGTCGGTCGCATCGCCGGCCAGTTCGCCAAGCCGCGTTCGTCGAATTTCGAGACGCAGGGCGACGTGACGCTGCCGGCCTATCGCGGCGACATCATCAACGGCATCGAGTTCACCGAGGAGTCGCGCATTCCGAACCCGGAGCGCCAGGCAATGGCCTACCGCCAGTCGGCAGCGACCTTGAACCTTTTGCGCGCCTTTGCAATGGGCGGTTACGCCAATCTCGAAAACGTCCATCAGTGGATGCTTGGCTTCGTCAAGGACAGCCCGCAGGGCGAGCGTTACCGCAAGCTTGCCGACCGCATCAGCGAAACCATGGATTTCATGAAGGCGATCGGCATCACCTCGGAAAACCACCCGAGCCTGCGCGAAACGGATTTCTTCACCAGCCATGAGGCGCTGCTGCTCGGCTACGAAGAAGCGTTGACCCGCGTCGATTCCACCTCCGGCGACTGGTATGCCACCTCAGGCCACATGATCTGGATCGGCGACCGTACGCGCCAGGTCGACCATGCGCATGTCGAATACTGCCGCGGCATCAAGAACCCGATCGGCCTGAAATGCGGCCCGTCGCTGCAGACCGACGATCTGCTGCAACTGATCGACATCCTGAACCCGGCCAACGAAGCCGGGCGCCTGACGCTGATCTGCCGTTTCGGCCACGAGAAGGTCGCAGAAAACCTGCCGCGCCTCATTCGCGCCGTCGAGCGTGAAGGCCGCAAGGTCGTCTGGTCCTGCGACCCGATGCACGGCAACACGATCACGCTCAACAACTACAAGACCCGTCCCTTCGAGCGGATCCTGTCGGAAGTCGAAAGCTTCTTCCAGATCCACCGCGCCGAAGGCACGCATCCCGGCGGCATCCATATCGAGATGACCGGCAAGGACGTGACGGAATGCACCGGCGGCGCCCGCGCCGTTACCGCCGACGACCTGCAAGATCGCTACCACACGCATTGCGACCCGCGCCTCAACTCCGACCAGGCGCTGGAACTCGCTTTCCTGCTTGCCGAGCGCATGAAGGGCGGCCGCGACGAGAAGCGCATGGTCGTCAACGGCTGAGACCGGTTGATATGGATGAGAAAAGCCCGGTTCGCCCGGGCTTTTTGTTGACAAGCCTCGCTCTTTATTCGGGGACATCCTCGGCCTTGGTGCCGAGGATCTGCTGCGCCGGCTGCAGATGCCCGGGACAAGCCCGAGCATGACGAAAGAGGGCGGCCCCCGACTTTTCGGCAATCTGAAGTCCGGCGGTTTCGCCGGGCTTTTCACTGCCGTGAGGTACGGCAAACCGCTCAAATGCTGGCCTGGACGCGGTGCAGGCTGGCGTAGACGCCGTCCTGTGCCATCAAGTCATCATGGGTGCCCTGTTCGACGATGCCGTCGGCCGTCAGCACCAGGATGCGGTCGGCATGGCGGACGGTCGAGAGACGATGGGCGATGACCAGGGTGGTTCGGCCATTTGCCAGGCTGAGCAGCGCCTGCTGAACCGCCCGTTCGCTCTCGTTGTCGAGCGCGCTGGTTGCTTCATCGAAGATCAGGATCTCCGGATTCTTGAGGAATGCCCGGGCGATGGTGATGCGCTGGCGCTGGCCGCCCGAGAGCTTGACGCCGCGTTGGCCGATATCGGTGTCATAACCCTGGGGCAGGGCCGTGATGAAATCGTGCGCATTGGCGGCGCGGGCGGCTGCTTCCAGCTCGGCATCGCCAGCATCGGGCCTGCCATAGCGCAGGTTTTCCGCCACGGTGCCGGCAAAAAGATAGACATCCTGCTGCACCACCCCGACATGGCGCCGAAGCGAGGCCAGCGTCACGTCTCTAACATCGGTGCCGTCGATGCGGATCGCCCCGGCCTCGACATCGTAGAAGCGTGGTATCAGCGCACAAAGCGTGCTCTTGCCGACGCCGGAAGGACCGACGAGGGCAACGAACTCCCCGGGCGCGATGGTGAGCGACAGCCGCTCCAGCCGGTATAACCCTCCTGCCAGAGACGCACGAAATTGGCGAGCCGCTGCACCGGATCGACCAGCACGGCAACGCAGAGCAAGAAGGTGAGCATATCCGGGACGGTCAGTTCCGCTGCCAGGATACGCAAGCCGCCGACGACGATCACCAATATGGTGACGAGCTGGGCGAAGGTTTCGGTGCCGACCGAAAACCACGCCTCGCTGCGGTAGCCGTCGGCGCGGCTTTGCAGAAAGCGCCGGTTCTGCTCGGCGAAACGCTCCCGTTCCAGCGCCTCGTTGGCGAAGGACTGGACGACACGGATGCCAGCCAAGGCATCCTCGACGCGCTCGTTAACCGCGGCGATCTGGTGCTTGCTGGCTTCGAGCGCGCGGTTCATGCGTCGGTTGAAATAGAGCGCATAGACCACTGCCACAGGCGTCAGCAGCAGGATGAGGCCCGCCAATGGCGGATCGATGTAGAACAGCACCAGCATGGCGCCGCCAAATTTCAGCAGGGCGATGGAAAGATCCTCAGGACCGTGGTGAAAGAGTTCGCCCAGCCACAGGGAGTCATTTGTGATGCGGCTCATAAGTTGGCCGGTGCGCTGGCGGTCGTAGAAGCTGAACGAGAGTTTCTGGCAGTGCTCGAAGAGTTCCTGCCGGACCGTCGCCTCGATGCGGGCGCCCATCACATGGCCGCGATAATCGACGAAGAAGATTGCGGCAATCTGGACCGCCAGAACGGCCAGCATGACGCCGCCCATGCCGAGAATTTGTGCGAAGGCCTGCGGGGCGTCGGGCAGAGCCAGAAGCCGGCTGGTGACGACATTGGCGCAGAGCGGCAGGGCGAGCGCCGTGCCGGCGACCAGCATGGCGCACAACAAATCCGCCAGCAGCAAAGGCAGGTGCGGGCGATAGTAAGACAGGAATTTTCGCATGCGCGACCAGCGTCGGCCGCGGTCGGCGGGATCGTTCTGGAAAAATTTCAGGAAGACGTTATGGCGTCGCGAGCTTTTCCTCGCGCGGGAGAACCGAATGTTCATGAGGCAGAGTGTCCTTGTGGGGGATGTTTCCTTTCTGTTTGGACAGGGTCGCTCTCATGTCAGTCTCCCAGGAATTGAATGAAATCGGACGCTGAGTATCGCCGACAATAGCAGTCGATTCAATGCCGCGATGGGAGGAGGCTGGCGGGTGTTGTCGGCCGGCAACAGGTTCAAGGTGAAGCTTCGGGCCAAAAACCGGCAATGCGCTGATCTATTGCACCAGAACCGATTGCTGGCAGCGCACATCGGTGACGCGCACGTCGGCTTCGCCGATCTTGACGCCAAGCAGCGTCAGAAGGTTGAAAAGCAGCTCGTCCAGCGGCTTGGTCAGCGCCGACAGTGTATCGGCAACGGCGCTTTGCACCACTGTCTTCGACAGGCCGATGCCGAGACCGAGAATACTGACCTGGATATCGGTCTCCTTGATCAGCGATGCCATGGCCGAGGTCAGCGTATCCTTGGTCGAGACATTCATGATGGTCTTTGCCGCGATATCGGCCGACTGGAAGGTGAGCTTGCTTTTGCTGAGATTGGTGAGATTGACATGCGCCAGGCCGGAGACGCCGAGTAGCGGAGCGTCGATCAGCGTGGCGCGGGTAACGCGCGGCGCGCTGCTGAAATTGACGAAAGCGTTGGGATCGACGTCGCCGAGCGACAATTCCGCGACGCCGGGCACGACATCGACCCCGACGGTGGCGTTCCTCGCGCCGTTGCCGAGACAGGTGATGCTCGCAAGCCTGGCCTCGGCATGGGCGACTTCAAGATAGAGCGGTACGCGCACCTTCAAGCCGGCGATGGAATTGATGCCGAGTGTCGACACTTCCAGCGCCAGGCGCACCTGCGCCGTGCGGACGGTGGCGCCGACAGCACCGATCCCATTCGAGGCGGCGCCTTTCGGCATCTCGCCGATCGCAAGCGTCAGTTTAACCGTGGCAAGCCCGGGGACAGAGCCGTTGAGATTGGCGGAGACCTGCCTCTTCTGGTTTGCCGCAATGGCGGCGGCCGAAACGATATCCATCACGCTCGCCTCGGCCGAGAGTTTCGAGCCGCTGCCGATGACGCGCTCGCCGGTCGGGCCGAGGTCGAAGAGATCCTCCAGCCTGATCTTGACCTGCGAGGTGCCGAGCGCCTTTTCGATGGCGTCGAGCGCCCTGGTGACGGTCGGCGTCAGACCGCCGGTCTTGCCGAGCGTTTTCAGCAGGCGCGGATAGGAGATGTCGGTCGCCAGCAGTTCGTCATAGGTGCCGGCGGTGAGGTTGAGATCGGTCGCCAGCATGTCGAGGAAGGGGAGCAGTTTGATATCGGCTGATGTAAGCGCCTCATAATCAGCGACCTTCAGCGAGAGGCTGGTGCCAAGCAGGCTGCCGAGCAGCGTGTTCAGCACGCCGCCGTTCAGGCTTGCCAGTCGTGAGCCGATCGAGAAAGCGGCAAGCTTGGAGGCAGAGGCGGTGCCGACCGCCCTGAGATTGGGAGCGGCGGCGAAGGCCGTGGCGAAGATCAGCTCCGCCTTCTGGGTGATGCCGACCTTGACGGCGTCATAGGGTTGGGTGCCGGCGGCAAAACGGCTGCCGAGCGGCACCGAGGCATCGGCGAGATAGGTGCCGGGGGTGAAATCGGCAATGGCGTCGAATTGCTCGAGATCGGCTGTCAGCGGCACCGTTCCCTTTTTCGTCGCATAACCCGCGTCGGTGCGGACGGCGATGTTGAGGCCGTTCTCGTCGAAATTGGCGACGAGGTTGCCGGCGGCGTGGTTGATGTCGGCGGCGGCAACGATGGCGCCGATATCGCTCAGCTGCTGCAGGCGGCGCTGCTGCAGCGTCATCATGCCGTAATCGACGCCGAGGCCGAGCGAATAGAGGATGAGCGGGGCCGAGAGTGCTGCCATGATGGCGATATTGCCTGACAGATCGATGGCGAAGCGCTGCTGCAGATGGGCTTTGAATATGCGCATCAGAGCCCTCCCATCCGGATAGTCGCAAAGCGCCGGATCATATGGTCGGGCAGCGGAAAGGTGTAGAGGTTCCAGATCGGCAGGTTATTGGCGTCGTATTCCGCCGTTACGGTGAACTGGTTGGCGTTGTCGGGGTCGGTGTTGACCGTTACGTGCAGCTTGCTCCTGTCGAGCAGCGGATGGTCGATGGTCGAGTGGCTGATGAAATCATCGACCAATTGCGTGCGCTCCTGGCTGGTCATGCCGGCAACGGCAGTGCGCGCGGCATCCGCGGTCAACTGTTGCACCGCATGGGCGGCGCTCAGATAGATGCCGTAAGCGATCATCGTCAGTACCACCAGGAGAAAGAGAGGCGCGACGATGGCGAATTCGATTGCCGCGGCGCCGCGTTCGTTCGAAGGGAAACGTTGGAAAATGGCCATCCTTCACCTCTCGGGTTGATTGGCAGATTCGATCAACGGTTGAGAGTGTAAAACAGGAAATATTAATTTTGGAGTATCTAATAAACGTAGTGAGTGTGTCTGGTCTTGACAAAATGTGCGCATTGGCAGGAGATACTGCTATTTTCGCCGGAAAATACCTTAGAATACAACTGCTGATGGTTTCGCCGCAGCGTTGGTGGATACACGTATGAGCCGAAGTCGATTCCCGTTCGGGGTCAATGTCTCGAGGTGGTATGTGCCAGGCCTGGCGGCTTTCAAGATTCCTGATGGCTCGTTCAGAAAACCGGATTTGACGCCGAACACGTTCGGCGGCAACGTCGCTTCAGGAACAGGGGATGACCATGACCGAACGACATACAGGCGGCTGTCTTTGCGGCGCCGTGCGATTTTCAATTGCGGCGAAGCCCGGACCTGTTGTCGGCTGTCATTGCTCGCAATGCCGGCGGCAGACGGGGTTTTACTATGCGGCCGTCAACGTGCCGCGGGCAGCTCTTTCGTTGGAAGACACGGAAGCGGTCCGCTGGTACCGGTCGAGCGAACAAGCGCAGCGCGGGTTCTGCCCGAATTGCGGTTCCGCGCTGTTCTGGCAGGGCGACCAATCGCCGGAGGTTTCGGTTTTGGCCGGAGCCTTCGACGAACCGAGCGGCCTGGCCTTCGGCCATCACATCTTCTGCGCCGACAAGGGCGATTTCTACGAGATATCGGACGGCCTGCCGCAATATGCGGTGAACCCCGTCTAACCCTTTGTAGAAAGCTCGGCGCTGAGACGCGCTACGTCTTCGCGTAGCGCCGTCAACTCGGTCAGCACGCGCATATCGATCTTCTGGTGCAACGAGAGCACTTCGAGCTCGGCCTTGAGATTGACTTCGTAATCCTTCGCGGCCTCGAAGCGGTCGCGCTCGGCCTGGCGGTTCTGCGACATCATAATGATCGGCGCCTGGATGGCGGCAAGCATCGACAGGATCAGGTTCAGGAAGACGAAGGGATAGGGGTCGAAGGCGCCGCTCACCAGAATGATAGTGTTGATCACCGTCCAGGCGACGAGGAAAACGAAGAAGGCGATGATGAAGGACCAGGAGCCGCCGATGCGGGCGATGCTGTCGGCGATGCGCTCGCCGAACGAGGCGTCGGCGGAAAAGGCGGCGTTGACGTCGGTCGAGATGACCTTGCGCGCGTGCGCCTTCGCCAGCACGCGTTTTTCGATAGCGCCGAGTTCGTCGGCCGGCTTGTCGAAATGATGGTGCATGAAATTCGAAAGATTAGACATGGCCTGTTTCCGGTGCCCGTTATCGACGCTGTTGATTTGCGCGCCAGTATTCCGGTCCGCGGGCAAATTGCAATGCGTGTCTGTGCCGCGAGGTCGCGGCGCGTCCGTTCACAAAAATTTCGTCACAGCAAGGTGCGGCTTTTGCTGCGGGCATGTTGCGGTCGTAGAAGACGCAGGCTAAATAAATGACATGACACAGGAAAACGCTCTTTCTGATATCTTCCGCATCGCCATCGGTCAGCTCAATCCGACAGTCGGCGATGTCGCCGGCAATCTCGCCAAGGCACGCGAAGCGCGCGCCGATGCGGCTCGCGAAGGCGCGCATCTGCTCGTCCTGACCGAACTTTTCATTTCCGGCTATCCGCCTGAAGATCTGGTATTGAAGCCGGCCTTCATTCGCGCCTGCTGGAAAGCGGTGGAGAGCCTGGCTGCCGATACCGCCGATGGCGGGCCGGGTGTCGTTATCGGTTTTCCCCGGCAGGACGAGACGGGGCGCTACAATTCCGTCGCCGTGCTCGACGGCGGCAAGGTGATTGCGGTGCGCGACAAGATCGATCTGCCGAACTATGGCGAATTCGACGAGAAGCGTGTCTTCGACCAGGGCGCCATGCCGGGTCCGGTGAATTTCCGCGGCGTGCGCATCGGCATCCCGATCTGCGAAGACATCTGGGGCGATCTTGGCGTCTGCGAGACGCTGGCCGAAAGCGGAGCCGAGATTCTGCTGTCGCCGAACGGCTCGCCCTATTATCGCGGCAAGGTCGATATCCGCCATCAGGTGGTGCTGAAGCAGGTGATCGAGACCGGCCTGCCGCTGGTCTATGCCGCACAGCTCGGCGGCCAGGACGAACTGGTCTTCGACGGTGCGAGCTTCGCCTTCAACGCCGACAAATCGCTCGCCTTCCAGATGAGCCAGTTCGAGACGGCGCTGGCGGTAACGACGTGGAAACGCGGCGGGTCCAGCTGGCACTGCGCCGAAGGACCGATGGCGCATATTCCCGAAGGCGAGGAGGCCGACTACCGCGCCTGCCTGCTCGGCTTTCGCGACTACGTCAACAAGAACGGCTTCAAGACGGTGGTGCTCGGCCTTTCCGGCGGCATCGACTCGGCGATCTGCACGGCAATCGCCGTCGATGCGCTCGGCGAGGAGCGGGTGCGCACCGTCATGCTGCCCTACCGCTACACATCGGACGATTCTTTGAAGGATGCGGCCGACTGCGCCAAGGCGCTCGGCTGCCGCTATGACATCGTGCCGATCGAGCAACCGGTGACGGGCTTCAGCAGCGCGCTGTCCGATCTCTTCGCGGGAACGGACAGCGGCATTACCGAAGAAAACCTGCAGAGCCGGGCGCGTGGCGTCATCCTGATGGCGATCTCCAACAAGTTCGGCTCAATGGTGGTGACGACGGGTAATAAGTCGGAAATGTCGGTCGGCTACGCCACGCTGTACGGCGACATGAACGGCGGCTTCAATCCGATCAAGGACCTCTACAAGATGCAGGTCTATGCGCTGGCCCGCTGGCGCAACGAGAACGTGCCGCCGGGTGCGCTGGGGCCGTCAGGCGAGGTGATCCCGAAAAATATCATCGACAAGGCGCCCTCGGCCGAACTGCGTCCCGACCAGAAGGACCAGGATTCGCTGCCGCCTTATCCGGCCCTCGACGATATTCTCGAATGCCTGGTGGAGAAGGAAATGGCGGTCGAGGAGATCGTCGCCCGCGGCCATGACGTGGCGACCGTCCACCGCATCGAGCACCTGCTCTATCTCGCCGAATACAAGCGCCGGCAATCGGCGCCGGGCGTGAAGATCACCAAGAAGAATTTCGGCCGCGACCGGCGTTATCCGATCACCAACCGGTTCCGGGATCGCTGAGGCCGGGATCGCTAGCGCAAACGGGATCGCCGGCGCGATCGAGATACCAGGGAGAGAAACATGCGCAGCTCGGTCGAGATCTACAATGTCAGGACGGGCAGGGCCCGCGAAGTCTGGCAGACGGACAAGCTCGTAGAGGCGCCGAACTTCTCGCCTGACGGTTCCACCCTGCTCCTGAACGGCGACGGGCTGCTCTACCGGCTGCCGCTCGATGGCGGCGAAGTCACCAAGGTCGATACCGGCTTTGCCGTCAACTGCAACAATGACCACGGTATTTCGCCCGACGGCACTGGGATCGTCATCTCTGATAAGACCGAATTCGGCAAGTCGACGATCTATGTCCTGCCGATCGAGGGCGGCACGCCGCGGCTCATCACCCAGAACGCGCCGTCCTACTGGCACGGCTGGTCGCCTGATGGCCGCGAACTCGTCTATTGCGGCATCCGCGACGACCTCTTCGACATCTATACGATCTCGGTCGACGGCGGCGCCGAGACGCGGCTGACGCATGGCGAGGGCCGCAATGACGGGCCGGATTATTCCGCCGACGGGCAATGGATCTATTTCAACTCCAGCCGCACCGGGCTGATGCAAATCTGGCGCATCCACCCCGACGGCACCGGGCTGGAGCAGGTGACCTCGGACAATCAGGGCAACTGGTTCGCCCATCCGTCGCCCAGGAATGACAAGGTGCTGATCCTGTCCTATGACCCCTCGGTATTCGACCATCCGCGCGATCTCGACGTGCGGCTGCGGTTGATGGACATGGATGGCGGCAATCTGAAGACGCTGTTCGAGCTCTTTGGCGGGCAGGGCACGATCAACGTGCCCTGCTGGTCACCGGATGGTGACGAGTTTGCCTATGTCAGGTATTTTCCGGTGAGCTCTTGAGAGCGCGCACCGCCATTTTTTGATGGGGTGGTGGTGGCCTTAAGCCTGACGCAACCCTTCTGGAACAGGCATTGGCCGCCTTGGAGAGGCGCGAAGATGCCTTCAACATTAGCCACACGGCCGCGCCTGCAGATAATTCTTGTCCTGATCCTTTGCTTCCCAGGCATGGCAGCGGCAAATATTCAATTGTAAGCTGTCATGATTACATCAACGCCGGCATGCCACAAGGCGTCAGATAATGATGGGGCGGTGGGACGGTATGTTATCTATAGGGCTTCGCCATCTGATATGGTAATGGGCCTAGATAGGTCCCGCCAATGAGGTTGAAGGAAGTCGCTCGATCGTGCGCACCGTATTGTTCGGGACATTAGCCATCATAACCTGCTGCCCCATATTACTCTTCACCGCGTTTCCGGTGGAGTATCTCCGGTCGTTCGGAAAATACCAAGATTCTCAAGCTCTAAATCAGATGGCGGTTCCCATCGCCAAATTCTATATTCAGCACGATATGAGATATGCTTGCGGTAACGAGACGTACTTCAGGAATTACAATGCCATGAGCTTTTTCGATGACCTGCCGCTTTCGCCGGAAGAGGAGCTTATGCTCCAGTCACAGGACAAGATTGCGCTCCTGTTTTTAAGTGACGTCGTTTATGACGAGAATGAATATCTCGACTCTATTCGAACCGTGACCGCTTATATTATGGTCGTCGCCTCTAAGTGCCTGCACAGGCGCACGTCGTGAAAAGCCCTCACGGGCGATCGAGCCGACATTAATGACGGAGTGGTGGGTGGCGAAATTGTAGTTTAACAATCACCGTCTCAAGTTTTTTACCGAGCAGGGAAGCTTAACGAAGATTGACCTGTGAATGGGCGGCGGGATATCTGCCCGCCGCGCTTGATAGTACCGCTCAGGCGGCGACGGCGGCCTTGCGACGATCGCGGGCGGATCGCGCCAGGTCTTCCAGCGTCGTCACCGACATGTCCCAGTCGATGCAGCCATCGGTGATCGACTGGCCGTAGACCAGCGGCTTGCCGGGAACGAGATCCTGGCGGCCGGCGACGAGGTTGCTCTCGATCATCATGCCCTTGATGTGCCGGTTGCCGGCGGCGACCTGCGCGGCCACGGATCTGACGACGCGCGGCTGGTTCATCGGATCCTTGCCGCTATTGGCATGGCTGGCGTCGATGACGATGCGCGGGGTCAGGCCGAGCTTGACGGCCTCGGCCGTGACCGCTTCGACATCGGCCGCTTCGTAATTCGGCTGTTTGCCGCCGCGCAGAATGATATGGCAGTCCTCATTGCCCGTCGTCGAGGCGATGCCAGCCTGTCCGTCCTTAGTGACGGCCGGGAAGTGATGCGGCTGTGAGGCGGCAAGGATGGCGTCGAGCGCCACACGTGCGCCGCCGTCGGTGCCGTTCTTGAACCCGATCGGGCAGGAGAGGCCGGAGGCAAGCTGCCGGTGGATCTGGCTTTCGGTCGTGCGCGCGCCGATCGCGCCCCAGCTGACCAGGTCGGCAATGTATTGCGGCGTGATCGTGTCGAGGAATTCGACGCCGGCGGGAAGCCCCGTCGCATTGATGTCGAGCAGCAAGCGTCTGGCGATCCTCAAGCCTTCCTCGATGCGGTAGCTGCCGTCGAGATGCGGGTCGTTGATCAGGCCCTTCCAGCCGACGGTGGTGCGGGGTTTTTCGAAATAGACGCGCATGACGATCTCGAGATCGCCGGCGAAGCGCCGTCGCTGTTCCTCCAGCCGCGCGGCATATTCCCGGGCGGCAATCGGATCGTGGATCGAGCAGGGGCCGATCACGACGATCAGGCGATCGTCGTCGCCATGAAGAATCTTATGGATCGCATCGCGATTGCTGGTCACTGTTGCGGTGACGGCGGCATTGCGGTGGATTTCGGCGATGATATCGGCGGGTTTGGTCAGCGGGGTGATCTCGAGGATTCGCAGATCATCAATGGTATCAGACACGGTAAGGCTCCTGTTTGGTCATACCGTGCGGAATAAAAAAGCCGCCAGGTAGACTAGCGGCTGTTCGGGTTGTCGTTGCGTCGATTTCAGTTACGCATGGACCCGCGTCCGCTGGGAGCAGCGGTACCAATAAAATCGCGAGGCGTAGATCGAAGTGGTCGACATCAGGCGTATGTAGCGTCGCGGCCGTGCATTGTCACGCAGAATTTGCGGCGTAAAAGCCGGGCGCTCAGCCGTGGCACAAATTGCTCCCGCAGAAGGCTTAAACAATCGCCCAACAGCGCATGCTGCTGGGCGATGTGTGTCTGGATTACGGTGACAAATTAAATGCAGATCCTGAGATCACAGGGCGTCGACGTTCACGCCGACGGTGATGGCGCCGATCGGCGTTCCCTTGTCGTCGGAAATCGTGACGCTTGCCTGCGACTGCAGCGCCTGGGTCGATTCGTCCTTTTCGATCTCGTCGACGAAAACAGCGTCCTTGCCGGCTCCGAAGGACTTCTGGAATTTGCCTTCGTCACCCTGCCAATAGTCCGACGTGGGATCGCTTTGGCCGACATTCAGCCCCTTTGCATCCATGACGAAGATCTCGGCAATCTTGCCGTTGGAAGCAGCCTTCTTTTCCTGAAGGAATTTCGACAGCGCGTTGCCGAGCACGCCGTCGATCATCGAATGGTCTGAGCCATCGACCTCGGCGCGCCACTTCTTGTCGAGGGCGTCGATATCGCCCTGGCCCAGATTGGCGTTTGCGACGTTCTGCGCCTTGATAGCCTCGATGACGACCGGATCGTTCAGCCAAGGTTTTACGTCGCTCGCCACGTAGTCGGAGATCGGGGCGAGCTTCGCATCCTGCGCCATGGATGCGCCCGTCGAGACGGCAAGTGCGGTGCAGGCCAAAAGAAATGCGGAGACGACGTTCTTCATAACTGTTCCCTTCCTGATTATGGGGTGGAGCTGTGGAATAAAAGCGTATGAAACGAGGGTGAGGTCAGAACTCTTCCCAGGCACCGGGAGCAGCGGCGACGGCGGCATTTCCCGCATGCCGCTGCACAAATGCCCTAGGTTCGGGGGCCCTGGGCTCGGGGCGAGATTGGCGAATGCTCGATTGGGCGGTTTTGGGAAGGCCGGCGGCAGAGGCGCCAACCGTGAACCTGCCAGCCGAGTTCTGCAGAAGGCGTCCCTGGGTGAGCAATTCCTGGCAGGCCGCGTTGGTTTCCTCGACCATCGCCGCGTTCTGCTGTGTCGCATGATCCATCTGGTTGATCGCGCCGTTGATTTCCTGCAGACCCGTCGCCTGTTCGCGATAGGACTGGACGATGGAGGCGATACTGTCGCTGATGCGGTTGATCTGCTCCTCGATCTTCAACAGGGCATCGCCGGTTTGGTTCACCAGCCCGACGCCTGCGGCAACTTCCTGGCCGGAGACATTGATCAGGTTCTTGATTTCCTTTGCCGCATTGGCGGACCGTTGGGCGAGTTCCCGCACTTCCTGCGCGACGACCGCAAATCCTTTGCCGGCTTCGCCGGCGCGCGCCGCCTCGACGCCGGCGTTCAGCGCCAGCAGGTTCGTCTGAAAGGCGATTTCATCGATGACGCCGATGATCCGGCCGATCTGGCTCGACGAGGTCTGGATCCGGTCCATCGCTCCGATCGCATCACGAACGACAGTCGCCGAGACATGGGCGCTGCGCTTTGTTTCCTCGACCAGCTTCCCGGCATTTTCAGCGCGTTGCGACGATGCTCTGACCGTGGTGGTCACCTCATCGAGTGCGGCGGCGGTCTGTTCCAGGGCTGCTGCCTGTTGCTCGGTCCGCTTGGCGAGCTGATCGGCGGAGGAGGCCAGCTCGCTTGACCCGCCTTCAACGGCGACGGAAGCGGTCTTGATCTCGGTCAGCGCTGCCGCGACCGCTTCGACCATGCGGTTGAAATCCTGCCGCAGTTTATCGAATTCGGGGCCGAGATCGGCCAGGTGTATCGAGAAGTCACCTGCGGCAAGCTTTTCCAATTCATTGGCAAGCGCGGTCATGACCAGTCGCTGAGAATTGTTGGCCTCTTCCGTCAAGGATGCATTGCGCGCCCGTTCGGCGTCGAACGCGGCGCTCTGTTCTGCAGCGGCTTGCTCTCTTTCGACCTTGGCAATTGCCTCGTTACGGAAGACTTCCAAGGCACGTGCCAGGAAACCGATCTCATCGCCATTTTCCCTGTAGGTGACGGGAGAGGCCAGATCGCCTTTCTGCAAGGCGCTGATCCGTTCGCTGATGATGCGGATCGGCCGGCCGACGAGGCTGCGCATGGCGAGAAGAAATGCAATGACGGCCAAAGCGGTGATCATGAATTGCGTGAGCAGCGAAATGAGGACCTTCTGCCTGACTTCGGCAGCGATTTTTTCGACGGACCAGTTGGTGACGATGTAGCCGGTGGCCTTGCCCGATTTGTCCAGCGGAAGCGGCGCGGTGATCGTCACCATGCCGGCAGATATCCCGCCGTCGTCGATGGTGGTCTTTTCCGGTTTGGCGCTCAGGCCCTTTGCCAGATCGGCCGGCGCCGGCAAACCGCTGATGCCGTCGCGTGTCCACGTGTCGACGGCTGAAGGTTCGGCGTTGAAGGCGGCAAACTGCACAAGATCGAGTGATGGATCGTCGCGGTAGAGCGAATAGGCCTCACGCACGGCGTTGGCCTTGCCCCATTTGACGCCGCCTGCGGCCAGAGACGCAAACTGCTCCGCATCCTTGGACCAGTTCGCCTTGGCGCCATCGATCAAGGCTTTGGTTTCGTACATCCAGGTGTAGGTGGCGAAGGCGGAAATGCCGCAAAGATTGACGGCAACGATAATCGCCGCCAGCTTGGCTGTCAGAGGCATCGTCTTCAAAAACTGGAACATTCCGCGGGCCTGGAATTGCGGCTCAGTCGGGCAGGTTTCCGACCGGCGTATCAACACGGGCATCGCTGCTGACGGTCACATCACGAGCGCTCATGCCCATGTCCTGATAGCAACCCAAAACGCGCAAACGGAGTGTGTCGTTGATGTGTGAATAAATCATAAAGTGGAATGGGATGCCGGAGCGCGGGCATCGCGTTGCGGCCGCCTGGGATTTGGCTCGCTCAGCTGTTTTCCGCGATCGCCTCTTCGGGCTCGGGCTGGCGGCGTTTGCGGCGACGCGTCGTCAGTTCGGCGCCGGCATCGCGCGGCAGGCGCAGGAAGGTGATGCAGGCCAGTGCCGAAATCGCCGAGACGCTGAAGAAGGCGGTGTGGAAATCCGAGACCAGCAGCCTGCCGCCATGAAAGCTGCTCGAAATTTCGAGGATGCCGCCGGCGATCGCGACACCCATCGCCATGGAGATACGCTGGGCAACGGCGTTGATTGCGGTTGCCTGGCTGCTGTCGGCGTCGTCGACATCGCCGAAGGCCATGGCGTTGACGCCCGAGAAGGCCATGGAGCGGAACAGGCCGCCGATCAGCAGGCAGGCCATGATCAAATACAGCGGCGTCTCGGCGGTAAAGAGGCCGTTGATGCCGAGAAAGATCGCCGCCAGCAAGGTTGTGATCGATATCACGGTGCGGAAGCCGAAGGCATTGAAGGTGCGCGAAGCGGCGAATTTCGAGCCCATGGAGCCGAGCGCGCTGACGAAGGTGACCGAGCCCGATTGCAGCGGCGTCAGGCCGAAGCCGAGCTGCAGCATCAGCGGCATCAGGAAAGGCAGAGCGCCAAGCCCCATGCGGAAATTCGAGGCGCCGAGGATCGCGGCCCTAAACATCGGGTAGCGGAACATCTTCGGATCGAGAAGCGGATAGGGCGTGCGGCGGGCATGCAGGAGATAGAGGAGGCCGGCAAGAATGCCGACAGCCACCGTGACATAACCATAGACGAGCGGCACGGCCGGCAGGCTGATCACCGACAGGCCGAAGACGAAGCCGGAAAAGCCGATGCCGCAGAGGAAGAAACCGGGAAAATCCATCGGCCGCGGGCTGCGCGGCTCGACGGCCGGCAGGAAACGCGTGACGAGAATGATGCCGAGCACGCCGATCGGGACGTTGACCCAGAAGATCCAGTGCCAGCTGAGATAGGTGGTGAGGAAACCGCCGATCGGCGGACCCATCATCGGCCCGATCAGGGCGGGAATGGTCAGCCAGGCCATGGCATCGACAAGTTCGTGGCGCGGCGTTCCCCTGACCAACAGCAGGCGGCTGACCGGGGTCATCATCGAGCCGCCGGCGCCCTGGATCAGCCGCGCGACGACGAAGGCCGCGATCGAGTTGGAAAAGGCGCAGGCGACCGAGCCGATCATGAAGACGAAGATCGCCAAACGGAAGATGTTGCGCGCACCGAAACGATCGGACATCCAGCCGCTGATCGGGATGAAGATCGCCAGCGCCACGAGATAGCTGGTGACGGCAAGCTTCAGCGCGATCGGCGAAGTGCCGATATCGGCCGCGATCGCCGGCAGGCTGGTGGCGATGACGGTCGAATCCATCTGTTCCATGAACAGGGCGACCGCAAGGATCATGGGTGTCAGGCGGGGCACGGGCAACCGGGATGCAAAGAGGAAAATTGCGGCGCAACGGGCGTCGGTTGGGATCTGTTTGGTTCTACGGCAGCGATGCGCAGCTGTCCACGCGATCGATGTCACATACGGGTGAATGCGGCATGAGGCCGCTTGCCGCCGCCACGCTTTGCTGAAATAGATGCGCCGTCAGGTGCCCGCCGACCAGGCGGGAGAATCGGGAATTCGGTGTAAGACCGGAACGTGCCCAACGCTGTAAGGCCGACGTTTGCCGCTTATCATGCCACTGGCTTTTGCTGGGAAGGCTGCGGCAGACGGATGACGCCAAGTCAGAAGACCGGCCTGGCAAGATAGACCCAACCCGCGCGGACGGCGGGCGGTTGCGTTGTTGGGGATTTGACGATGCGACCCTTTGATGAGGATGCCCTTTCGGTGGCGTCCGGTTTTTCCTTGGCCGAACGCGAGGCCGTCTATCATGCGATCATGACGCGGCGCGACGTTCGCGGCCAGTTCCTGCCTGACCCCTTGCCCGACGACGTCGTGGAACGGCTGCTGACGGCTGCCCATCACGCACCCTCCGTCGGCTTCATGCAGCCGTGGAATTTCATTCTGGTGAAAAGTCTAACGGTGCGCACGCGCGTCCGTGATGCCTTTGCGAAGGCGAATGAGGAGGCGGCATTGATGTTTGAGGGCGAGCGGCGGCAGGCCTATCGCTCCCTCAAGCTCGAGGGCATAGCAGAGGCGCCGCTCGGCATCTGCGTGACCTGCGATCCCACGCGCAGCGGCAGCGTGGTGCTGGGGAGGACGCACAATCCGCGGATGGATAGCTATTCCACCGTCTGCGCCATCCAGAATCTCTGGCTTGCGGCGCGCGCCGAAGGGATCGGTATCGGCTGGGTCAGCATCTTTCACGAAGGCGACCTGAAAACCATTCTCGGCATACCCGAGCATATCGAGGTGGTCGCCTGGCTCTGCGCCGGTTTTGTCGACCGGCTCTATGATCAGCCGGAACTCTCGGTCAAAGGCTGGCGGCAGCGGCTGCCGCTCGAGGAACTCGTTTTCCACGACGGCTGGGGGCGGAGCGAGCCATAGCCAATTACTGCTGCTGCTGGGGTTGGGGGCCAGGTGCGGCAGGATTGGCAAGATCGATCGAGCCCTGGTCCCCGGCCAGAAACTGCGGGCCGACCTGGCGGACCTTGTTCTTCGTGGGGTCGTAGGGACGCTCCGGAACCGTTGGCTGTGGTGCGGCTGATGTCGCGGTATCCTTCACCGGCGGATTGGTGCGGATGGTGGTGATCGAGCCTTGCTGCGGCGGCTGGCTTACCGCCTGTTTGCCGCGCATCTCGTCATAATAGGCGGTGAGATTGCAGGCGCAGGAGGTTTTTTCGCCGGGCGTGCGGTTCTTGTAGGCAAAGGCGTTTTTCATGGCGCTGTAGGGTGTGCCGGTTGCGACCGAGATCATATTCGAGGCTTCGGTGCTCGTCACCTCGCGATAGAACAGTTGGGTCTCGATCCCCGGGCACATCTTGGCGCAGGTCTGGGCATCGCGGCCGAAATCGACCGAGGTGGCGTTCGAGCTGATCGGGAAGAAACCGCCGTCACAGCTGCGCACGCACATGGTGCTGACCGGTGACATCATGTCGGCCCGCGGCAAGCCGTAACGCGGATCAGCCTCCTCGCCGCCGCCGAGCGGTATGAAGGTATCGGACCGCATCGCCTGTTCCTCGACGCTCGGCGCCGGATCGTCGGCGATGCGCTCGGAGGGTGCATAGAAATTTTCGCTGTTGCAGCTGTTGCTGTCGAGCGCAGCCATCAGTTCGCGGCGGGCGCCGTCATCGGCACCGTTCCGGCCGACCAGCTCGTTGCGGCGGTCCTGGAGATAGCTGATATTGTCGATCATTCGGGCTTCGGATTGCGAGAGCTCGGCGCAATAATCGGCATTCTCGCCGCCGATAACAACCATGCTGCCAGAGGTGCAGCCATTGCTGCGCTGTTCGTTGCGGACCTTGCGCAGCTCGAGGTTCTGCTCGGCCATGGCGCTGGAATATTGGCGGGCTTCCGGACCGTTGCCATTGCCGATCGATCGCGGCAGGTCGGCAAGACGGCCGCGCAGGTCCTCGCAGATAACGCTGCTCTGCGCGGCGGCGGGCGCCGCGAAGGCAAGGAGGAGGGCAAGAGACAGGTTTCGGCGTTTCACGGCGTCGTCCCGGAATGAGCAAACGATCGGTGGGGCGAATGCGACGTCACCTCGCCGCGCCTTTCCTCTTAATGTATTTCTCTTAATAAGCTCAAAGAAAATCCTAGCGTATTTTTGCGATCTTATCCAGCAATCGCCCGAGACCCCGGTGAAAATGACAGGCTTTCCCAACGAGATCCGATCCTCCGCACCGGCATCAGGCGTACCCGAATCCCAACAGGGGCTGCACGTCTTCGCAGACGGTTGTTATGAGCCGGGATCCGGCCGTGGAGGCTGGTCATTTGTCGCCTATCGTGATGCGGTGGAAATCGCATCGGACTTCGGTGGCGTTGACGATTCCAGCAATAATGCGATGGAATTGACCGCCGTTCTCAAGGCAGTCATCTGGATCAACAGCGTGGCAATCGGCGAACCCGCGATCATCTGGTCCGATTCCGTCTATGCCGTCAAAGGCTGTAATAGTCGGCGACATATCTGGAAGAACAATGGCTGGAAGAAAATCAGCCCAAGTGGACATGGCCGACGGCGAACCATCGACAATGCGGACCTCTGGAAAGCCGTCGATCTTCAATTATCCCGGAACGCCTTGGTGACCATTGCCTGGTGCAAGGGTCATTCAGGGATTATCGGCAATGAGCGCGCGGATGCGCTTGCAGACAGAGGACGCCTGTCGATAGCCGGGGGCTGACATTGCCGGCAACCGGCTTACGCCGGTTGCGATGCCTCGACGACGGCGAGCGCTGCCATATTGACGACGCCGCGGGAGGTGACCGAGGGGGCGAGGATGTGGGCGGGCAGGGCGGTGCCGAGCAGGATCGGGCCGACATGCAGACCATCGGTCATCGACTTGACCACGCCGAGGGTGATGTTAGCGGCGTCAAGGTTCGGGAAGACCAGAAGGTTTGCTTCATCGTGCAGGGTCGTATCCGGCATGACGCGCTTGCGCAGCGCTTCGGTGATGGCGCTTTCGCCGTGCATCTCGCCGTCGACCTCGAGATCGGGGGCGGCCTCGCGCACAAGCTGCAGGGCGTTGCGCATCTTCGTGGCGCTTTCGGATTCGCGCGAGCCGAAGTTGGAATGCGAAACGAGGGCGGCGCGCGGGGTGATGCCGAAACGCCGGATTTCCTCGGCCGCCAGCACCGTTGCCTCGGCAACTTCCTCGGCACTTGGATTGAAGGTGACGTAGGTGTCGGTGAAGAAAGTGGCGCCGCGCTGCGAGATCATCAGGCTGAGGGCCGAGAAATCGCGGACGTCCTTGCGCTTGCCGATGATCTGGCGGACGTCGCGCAGGTGCTTCTCGTAGCGGCCTTCCAGACCGCAGATCAGCGCATCGGCCTCGCCGCGCCTCAGCGCCAGTGCGCCGATGACGGTGGTATTGGTACGCACGATGGTGCGGGCGGCTTCGGGAATGACGCCGCGGCGGCCGACGAGGGAAAAATACAGATCGACATATTCGCGGAAGCGCGGATCGTCTTCCGGATTGATGACCTCGAAATCCTGCAGCGGGCGGATACGCAGGCCGTAGCGCTTCAGGCGCGTCTCGATGACCTGCGGGCGGCCGATCAGGATCGGTTCGGCGAGGCCTTCCTCGAGCAGCACCTGGGCGGCGCGCAGCACACGCTCGTCTTCGCCTTCGGAGAAGATGACACGCTTGCGTTCGGCTGCCTTGGCCGCGGTGAAGATCGGCTTCATGACGAAGCCGGAGCGGAAGACGAAGCGGTTCAGCTGATCGAGATAGGCGTCGAAGTCCTGGATCGGGCGGCGCGCTACGCCGCTCTGCTCGGCGGCCTTGGCAACCGCAGGGGCGATGCGCAGGATCAGGCGCGGATCGAAGGGCGAGGGGATCAGGTAATCCGGGCCGAAGACCGGGGTTTCGCCGGAATAGGCGCGGGCGGCGACATCGGACGGCTCTTCGCGGGCAAGGGCGGCGATGGCGCGCACGGCCGCCATCTTCATTTCCTCATTGATCGTCTCGGCGCCGCAATCGAGCGCGCCGCGGAAGATATAGGGGAAGCAGAGGACGTTGTTGACCTGGTTGGCGAAATCCGAGCGGCCGGTGCAGATCATCGCATCGGGGCGGGCGGCACGGGCGAGATCCGGCATGATCTCCGGGGTCGGATTGGCGAGCGCCATGATCAGCGGCTTGTCGGCCATCTGCGCCAACAGTTCCGGCTTCAAGACGCCGGCGGCCGACAGGCCGAGGAAGACGTCGGCACCGCCGATATTTTCGGCGAGCGTGCGCGTATCGCTCTTCTGGGCGTAGACGGATTTCCATTCGTCCATCAGCTCGACGCGGCCCTCATAGACGAGGCCTTCGAGATCGTGGACCCAGATATTTTCGCGTTTTGCGCCGAGAATGACAAGCAGGTTGAGGCAGGCAAGGGCGGCGGCCCCGGCGCCGGAAGCAACGATCTTGACGTTTTCGATCGCCTTGCCGGCGAGTTCCAGTCCGTTGAGGATCGCGGCGGCGACGATGATCGCGGTGCCGTGCTGGTCGTCATGGAAGACCGGGATCTTCATCTTTTCGCGCAGGCGCCGCTCGACCTCGAAACATTCCGGCGCCTTGATGTCTTCGAGGTTGATGCCGCCGAAGGTCGGCTCCAGCGAGGCGACGGTCGAAACCATCTGCTCGACGCTTGCGGCGTCGATTTCGATATCGAAGACATCGATGCCGGCGAATTTCTTGAAGAGCACGGCCTTGCCCTCCATCACCGGCTTAGAAGCCAGCGGGCCGATGTTGCCAAGCCCAAGAACGGCGGTGCCGTTGGAAATGACGGCGACGAGATTGGCGCGCGAGGTATATTCAGCCGCCATCTCCGGATTGTCGCGGATGGCAAGGCAGGGGGCGGCGACGCCGGGCGAATAGGCAAGTGCCAGGTCGCGCTGGTTGCCGAGCGGTTTGGTTGCCTGGATCTCCAGTTTGCCGGGGCGGGGATAGCGGTGGAAGAACAGCGCCTGCTCGTCGAGATCGCCGCCTGTCAGGTTCTTTTCCGTCTTGGATTTTTCCTGGTGATCCATTGCCGCCTCCGTGCACGTCTTTTGTGCTCCCTCCATACATCAATCGGTTAGTGGCGACAGTATGGAAATGGGGGGGGCAGAAGTTTTCGTAGAGGCGATCGTCCGGGCGACAGCTGCGCTTAGCTAATCCTTTTGGAAAACTTGTTTGGCGAGCACCGGAGGCGCAATATGCCGCCGCGACGGTGCGGGGCGCCGGTCGCATGGAGGAAACCATGGACAATTTGAACCTGACGACCCTGCAAAAGGGGCAGACGATGGTCAATGACGTGGCCATCGATGCATTTGCTGCCGGATTTCGCGGCAAGCTCCTGACCAGTAAAGACATGGATTACAACGAGGCGCGGGCGATCTGGAATGCGATGATCGATCGGCGGCCCGGGCTTATCGCGCGTTGTGCCGGTGCTGCCGATGTCGTGCGCGCGGTGCGGTTTGCTCGCGACAACAATCTTCTCGTTTCGGTGCGAGGCGGCGGCCACGGCATTGCCGGCAATGCGGTCTGCGAGGGCGGTGTCGTCATCGACCTGTCGGCGATGAAATCGGTGCGGGTCGACCCGGAGACGCGCCGTGCCAGGATCGAGCCAGGCGCAACGCTTGCCGATGTCGACCAGGAAACACTGGCCTTCGGGCTGGTGCTGCCGACCGGCATCAATTCCACCACCGGCATCGCCGGCCTGACGCTTGGCGGCGGCTTCGGCTGGCTGACCCGCAAATTCGGGCTGACGATCGACAATCTGATTTCGGTCGATGTGGTGACGGCCGATGGCGAGCTGGTCAAGGCGAGCGAGACGGAAAAGCCGGACCTGTTCTGGGCGTTGCGTGGCGGCGGCGGCAATTTCGGCGTCGTCACCTCCTTCGAGTTCCAGCTCAACTCGCTCCATTCAGAGGTCCTCGCCGGGCTGGTGGTGCATCCCTTCGCTGACGCGGAGAAAGTGCTGAGGGAATATCGGCAGGCGCTGGAAGCCGCACCCGATGAACTGACCTGCTGGGTGGTGATGCGCCAGGCGCCGCCGCTGCCGTTCCTTCCGGCCGAATGGCATGGCAAGGAGGTCGTCGTGCTTGCGATGTGCTATTGCGGAGACATCGCGGCCGGGGAAAAAGCGACGGAAAGATTGCGGGCGATCGGAAAACCGATTGCCGACGTCGTCGGCCCGGTGCCGTTTACCGGCTGGCAGCAGGCATTCGACCCGCTGCTGACGCCAGGTGCGCGCAATTACTGGAAGAGCCAGGATTTCGCCTCACTCTCGGATGCAGCGATCGAGGTGCTGCTCAACGCCGTGCGCAAGCTGCCCGGTCCGGAATGCGAAATCTTCATCGGCCATGTCGGCGGTGCGGCTGGCCGCATTCCGACCGAAGCCACCGCATTTCCGCAGCGCAGCTCGCATTTCGTCATGAATGTGCATGCGCGGTGGCGGGAGGCCGGGATGGATGCAAGCTGCACCGGCTGGGCGCGCGAACTCTTCGAGGCAACCAAGCCGCATGCTGTGGGGACTGCCTACATCAACTTCATGCCTGAGGACGAGGCCGATCGGGTGGAAATGGCCTATGGCGCCAATTACGGCCGGCTTGCCGAAATCAAGCGGCGTTATGATCCGAACAATCTGTTCCGCATGAACCAGAATGTGAAGCCGATGGCGGCGGTGCGGGCTGCTTAACGGGATCCCCCGCGCTCAAGTCACAGTGCTCAGGCGCGGGGTAATGTCGTAAATCAAAGATGCCGAGTCTTAGTTGCACCGAAGGCAAACCCTTCAGGGGCTTGCCGCTTCTACCTTTACATCATGTGTCCAGATACTTCTTGTTTTAAAGCTAAACCAACCAGGACATCTCGCTGTGATTGGTAAGTAGCAAATCATGGGTCGGTGTACCATAATCTTGGACGAGATTATCGTTCTGTTCTTCTGGAGGTCGAGTTCTGTCGTAGTCTTCGAGGCTAATCCCTAGGTCGCCCTGATAGAAGTCTTTGATCGCGACAACAGGACTCGCGGGATATCCGGTCAAGACAAAGAGGTAGGGTACAGCATCGCCGTTTTCAGTCACGTTGAACAGTGCAACTTGCACGCCGCTGCCATAGTAGAATGCAGCACCGCTATCGGGATCAGAATATCCATAGTCGAATGAACCGCTGACGTTTATTACCTGAAACTGCTCGCCCGGATCCCAATATTCGTGATAAACTTGAAGCTCAATTGATCCAACACCGTCGCCCTTTGATTCATCGATTGTGTCAATGTGCGACAGCAATTCATGAGCCTTTTGGTCCGTAAACTCTGAGAGATAGGCCCAATCCCAAGTTTCGCTTTCGTCCGTGCTGATTAGATAGGTATCGTTGCCTTTTCCGCCAGCGAGAACGTCGCCAACGTGGTCGTTCCACTCTCGGTGATCTGCGGTTAGGTCAATTGTTTCGAGAGAAGATGGTTGCGACCAATTACCACCGACCAGAATATCATTGTCGGCATTTGTAATAGCCCCGTAAATCTCCGGACACGATCTCCCACTTAACAAGTGTGCGAGGTAATGTGCCCATTATGACCAGTCACAGTCCTAAGATAGAAGTCCTGTCCGGCCCTGAGCGCCGCCGTCGCTG
>NZ_WUFT01000023.1 GCF_010668805.1 Rhizobium phaseoli
AACCGGCTCCAACGCTGCGCGAGATGAAAGCTTCGCGTTTCCGCCGGTTGCTCACACCGCGCCACTTGGCGTATTCAAAACCGCCGAGGCTCTAATCGCCGCCGGATGAAAATTCAGTGGCAGGTCACGGCTGTCGCGGAGAAAGTATAGCTGGATCGGACGGAATTGGTTCTCGCATCGTCATCATCTCAATCATGCCGTGAATATAAGCCATATGCACCCGAGATGAGTCTCGAAAGCTGATGTGGTTTATTCTGCAGCATGCGCCTTCATTTGGTGCCTGAACCAGTCGAGCGTCATGGCGACACCCTGTTCGTAGCTGACCTTGCACGACCACTCGGGCATGACGTAATTCGCATTGGTCAGGTCCGGCCGCCTATTGGTCGGGTCCTGCGGCGGTGGCGGCTCGAAGACGATCGGCACGCCGCCGACCAGCTTCGAGATATATTGCGCGACTTCGAGAACCGAGATCTCGCGATCGTTGCCGACGTTCAAAGGTCCCTTATAGTCGGTTTCATTGATCCAGAAATAGCGTGCGAAACCATCGACGACGTCATCGACGTAGCCCCAGCTGCGCGACTGCTTGCCATCACCGAATACGGTAATCGGCTGGCCCGCCAGCGCCTGGGTGATGAAGTTGGAGACGGCGCGGCCGTCATCGGGCCGGGTGCGGGGACCGTAAATGTTGAAGGGACGCACGACCTTGAGGTCGAGCCCCTGGGTGCGCTGCATTTCAAACAGCAGCGATTCCGTGCACCTCTTGCTCTCGTCGTAGGATGAGCGCGGTCCGGTGCAGTCCACTTGGCCCCTATAGGATTCCGGCTGCGGCGACACCAGCGGGTCGCCATAGACTTCTGAGGTCGAGGTGAAGCCGAAACGTCCGCCCTTCTTCAAAAGCTCCAGCAGCCGGAATGCCCCCAGAAGATTGGCGGAAATCGTCCTCTTCGGTTCTTTCATATACCATGGCGGCGATGCCGGGGAGGCAAGATGGTAGATTTCATCGAATTTTTCAGAACTGCGCAGCGTCTCTACGTCCGACTTCACGAAGTGAAAGCGGGGATCGCTGATGTGGGCGATATTGTCGAAAAGTCCGGTCCAGAGATTGTCAACAACAACCAGCTTTTGGACGTCGGTTCTAAGTAAAATCCGGTCGCACAAATGCGATCCGATAAATCCAGCTCCACCAGAAATCAATACGCTTTTCATTGCATCGCGCCTTGTGACTTTTAGAAGGTGAGTGTTTATTAGCATCACCTTTAAGGCGTGGCAATTAATTAGAAATATTCTAGAGAATCTCCCTTATTAATCTTAATTGTTAACGCGCGTTACTTAAAGTGGTATCGCCGGATTCGGCATCGGACCAATTGCGGCACGGGAGACCCGTCGACCCGGACGCATTTTATATCATGAGGATGCTGGCTGGCGCATCGGGCTAAAGTCTGACTCGATCTTCGGCAGCACAGTTTCAAGTGTTGGGAGAGCTAATGGATGTCACGCGGAGGTGTGCAGCTCACACCCGCTGCAATCGCGGCCGGTCACGGCGGCGATGCGGGCATTCTCGGGTTGGATCGGTGCGCAGCCGAGCGTTGTATCGTCATCGGAGCGCCCACGCGTGTGGGCGCTCCGAGCCGCGTCATTTATGGAATGCCAAGGTTACTTCTGAATGCAGGTGTCCACAGTGTCCTTGGTGCATTCGTCAAGGCCGGTAAACACCGGATCCTCGACCTTCTTACCGGCTATCATGTCCATCATCACGGTTGGCGCCTTGTAGCCCATTTCGAACGGCCGCTGGCCGACGAGCGCGGTGACAAGGCCTTCCTTGGCGATCGCCACTTCGTCGCCGATCGTGTCGGCGGCGCCGATGACGAATTCGTTCTTGCCGATCTTGTCTGCCATCGGCTTGAACAGGTCGCGGTAGGGCTGCGGTGCGCCAAACAGCGGCCAGCCGCCCATGATGCCGAAGGCATCGAGGTCGGTATTGGCGGCGAGGATGTCAGTCATCGCCTGCACGCCCTTGGCGCCATCGTCATTGGTGAACACAGGGCAGCCGGCAACCTCGGTCCAGCCGCCTTCACCTTTCAGCGCCGCCAGCCCCTTCTGGCCGCTCAACGTATCGCGCATGCCCTGGGCGCGGCGCAGAATGTTATCGGCGCCGGGATTGCCTTCGATGGTGCAGATCTTGCCGCCCTTCGGCTTGGCCTTCTTGATGTACTCCCCGATCTTTGCACCCATCAGGTAGTTGTCGGTGCCGAGATAGGTCTTGCGCAGAGCCGCGTCGTCAGCGGCAAGATCGGCATCGAGCGTCATGACGGGAACGCTCGGATTGGCTGTCTTCAACGTCTGGGCGATCAGCTTGGCGTTCGACGGCGAGATAGCGATGGCGGCGGTATCAGCTTTACCAAGCATATCCTGGACGATCTGCGCTTCGCCGGCTTCATCGGAGGTCGATGCCGGGCCGGTGTAGAAGCATTCGTATTCGGCGGATGCGTTTTCCTTATTCCACTTCTGGCAACCCTGGTTGATCGCCTCGAAGAACGGGTTGTCGAGGCCTTTGACGACGATAACCAGCTGCTTCTTGGCGGCTAGGGCCTGTCCGGCCGTCAGCGCCAGGACTGCGGCTGTAAGCAATAATGCCTTCCTCATAGCTTCCTCCCATTGAAAAAGACGGGCGCTTCTGCACCCGCCGCGTGATCAACCTGGATACCAGACGACCCGAGGCTCCTCCTTCGAGCGCTGGTAGTCCCAAGCCGAATTGATAAGCTTTTCCAGATCGTAGGCCGGGTTCCAGTCCAGCAGATATCTGGCCTTGCTGTTGTCCATCCAGTTCGAGTGAAACTGGCTTTCGATATTGACCGAGCCAAGCCTGCGCGTGCGGGAGAGATAAGCGGCAACCTCGCCATAATCGACGGGACGATCCATGGCGATGTTGAAGAGCTCCCCCTTGGCGCGCGGATTGTCGATTGCCGCGAGGATCGCCGAGACGAGATCGTCGACATGGACGAAATTGCGTTTCAGCGGCCGGCCGTCGGCATCGCGCAGCAGCGGCACTGTGCCATCGCGGAAATAACGCTCGGCATCGGCTGCCGGCACCAGCGTCTTCCAGTCCGGCCCGCCGAAGACATCGTCGCCGAAGGACAGCGTGTACTTGAAATCGTCCTTCTCCATGATCCACGGCGCCCGCAGGCAGCAGGTGTTGATGCCGTACTGGATGGCGAATTGCTCGAGCATCACTTCTTCCAGCACCTTGGACAGCGCGTAGCAGCCGGGATAGGCGCGATGCGGCGTCTTTTCGGTCAATGGCCCGTCATGGCGATAGAAGAAATGCCCGATGCCGGCATCGCCGCCGATCAGGATGAATTGCTCCGCCGTGGGGCTGGCGCGAAACGCCTCGAGCAGCCAGAACAGACCCTTGACGGTGATATCCATCACGTCGGCGGGGATTTCCTTGCAGGTGGCGAGATGCACGACATGGGTGACGCCGTCCATCGCCGCCGCCACGACATCGCTGTCGGCGATCGAGCCCTTCACGACACTGACGCGGTCGGTTTCCTCGAGCACGCGATTATGACAAAGCGCGCGAATGCGTGCTTTGGAAAATTGCGGCTCGTCAAGCAGCCCAGTAATGAAGCGCCGCCCGACCTTGCCCGTAGCCCCGGTGACAAGGATCAGCATACTTCTCTCCCCAGTAACAGCTAATATCCCCGCGTTTCCGGCGTCAATCTGTATTTGTCGTACAAAATAGATTTTTGTGATGAGAGGCTGATTTAGCGGACATTTGATTGACGATTCCTGGCGCTTTTGCATTAATGCACATAATCGCTTTTCCGGGAGGAGATCGGCCAAGCGAGATCGCAGGCGTCTGACTGGCAACCGGGTATTGGCACCGGCGGCGAAGGCAGGCCTGCAGGTTCCGGGGAGGGTAGTCGGCTGGTCGCGGTTCTCGAGCTCACCAATATTTCCAAACATTTCGGCGCCATCCAGGCGGTCAACGACGTGTCCTTCGCGCTCGAAGCCGGTCAGGTCGTCGGCCTGATGGGCGATAACGGCGCCGGCAAAAGCACGCTGGTCAAGATGATCGCCGGCAATTTTCGGCCGAGCGAGGGCACGATGCGGCTGGAGGGCCGGGAGATCGTCATGCACCGCCCGGTCGAGGCGCGTCAGCACGGCATCGAGATCGTCCATCAGGATCTGGCGCTCTGCAACAATCTGACGGCGGCCGCCAATGTCTTCCTCGGCCGCGAGCTCCGGCGCGGCATCGGTCCCCTGAAGGTTCTCGATTACAAGACGATGTACCGGCGCGCCGGCGAGATCTTCAGGGAATTGAAATCGGAAACCCGACCGCGCGACCTCGTCAAGCAGATGTCGGGTGGCCAGCGGCAGGCGGTGGCGATCGGGCGCACCATGCTGTCGGAGGCCAAGATCGTGCTGATGGACGAGCCGACGGCGGCCATTTCGGTCCGCCAGGTGGCCGAAGTCCTTAATCTGATCCGCGAGCTGCGCGACCGCGGCATTGCGGTCGTGCTGATCAGCCATCGCATGCCCGATGTTTTCACCGTTGCCGACCGGGTGATCGTCATGCGCCGCGGCCGGAAGGTCGCCGACAAGGCGATTGCCGCGAGTTCGCCTGAGGAAGTGACGGGTCTTATAACGGGCGCCATCGAACAGGTGTGATCGATACTGCTTAATCCCGGGGAAGAAATTCCTGCCGGAAGAAATATCCCCTAGGGGAGCATGCCCCTATCTGGAGTGAGAGGTCGAAGATGGCAGTGACACTGGACCAGACGATTGCACAGAAGCAGCGCAGCCGGCTTGCGGAGTTTGTCGGCGGCCAGACATTCTGGGTGCTGATCGCCGTCATCCTGGCCTGTCTCTTCCTATCCTTTGCCACCGATTCCTTTGCGACGACGAAGAACCTCTATAACATCACCCGCAACGTCACCTTCGTCGCCATCATCGCGCTCGGCATGACGCTTGTTATCATCACAGGCGGCATCGACCTGTCGGTGGGTTCGGTGCTCTGCCTCTGCAGCATGGTGTTGGCGGTCACCATGAACGCCGGCTACTCCATCGAAGTCGGCATAACGGCGGCGATCGCCACGGCGCTTGTGGTCGGGGGCTTCAACGGCGTGTTGATCGCCTACCTCAATTTTCCGCCCTTCGTGGTGACGCTCGGCATGCTGTCGATTGCGCGCAGCTTAGCAATGGTCGCCTCGAACAACACTGTCGTCTACCAATTCGGCCCCGACCATGACAAACTGTTGGCGCTCGGCGGCGGCGCCTGGTTTTTCGGGATCGCCAACCCGGTTCTCTACATGGTGGTTCTGGCGCTGCTGACCGGCTTCGTGCTGCGCTGGACCCGCTTCGGCCGCTATATCTTCGCCATCGGCGGCAATGAACACGCGGCAACGCTCACCGGCGTTCCCGTGCGCCGCATCAAGGTCGCCGTCTATATGATCTCGGCCTTGTCGGCCGGCATTGCCGGCATCGTCCAGACCGGCTGGCTCGGCGCCGTCACCACCAATATCGGCGCCGGCATGGAATTGCAGGTGATCGCCGCCGCCGTCATCGGCGGCGCCAACCTCGCCGGCGGCATCGGCACCGCCTTTGGCGCCCTGGTCGGCGCGGCGCTGATCGAAGTGATTCGCAACAGCCTCGGCCTGCTCGGCATCAACGCCTTCTGGCAGGGGACGTTTATCGGCGGGGCGATCGTGCTGGCGGTACTGTTCGACCGGATACGCAATTTGCGGCAGAGCGAGTAGGGTTGGGAGGGATCCGCGGCACCTGACGGGTGTGATCCGGACCTGTTGAGGCATCGATCCCTCTGCCTGGGCCTCATGGATCCGTGAAGACAGCAATATACCCGCCTTTGGCAGAGTATTAACGATCGGTCGGTCCCCCGGCGGTCAGGTCGTAAGCTCGCCTTCTCTGTCCATCGGAACCCGGTTCCCAACCTCCCATACATTGGCAATCCGCTCCGTTAGTTACTGTAACATACGTCCCCAAAGGCAGGGCGGTATGCAATTCTCAGCATGACAGGACCAGCATCACAATGCCGGCGATGACATGCGGGGAGGAAGTAAGATGCTACAGCCCGTCCAAGGCGGCTCTGCGGACACGCAGCCGCCGAACAGGAGGAAGATCGAGCTTGTCACCTTCTTCGCACTTGCTTTCGGCATCTGGCCGGTGATCGCCGTCGGCGTCGTTGGCAGCTACGGCTTCGCCGTCTGGATGTGGCAAATCGTCTTCGGACCTCCGGGTCCTCCTGGTCATTGAGGCGCGCCATGCAGACAAAGGCGCTGTCTCGCCGACAACTGCTCCTCGGCCGTCCCGACCCGGCATCCGAGCCGGACGCGTCAACATCCGTGCCTCACACGGCCATGGTGACGGAAGCCTGCCTGTCCAAGCGGGGTGTTGCCTGCCGGTCGTGCGACGAAAGCTGTCCCGAGAATGCAATCCGATTCCGGCCGCGGATCGGCGGGCCGTTTCTTCCCGAGATCGACGAAAAACTCTGCACCGGATGCGACGCCTGCCTTGCAGTCTGTCCGGTCGGCGCAATCGCGACCCGGGCAAATGGACTGGAGGGTCGCAATGCCTGAAACTCCATCGCTCTATCATATATCGAGCGCGGTCGTCGCGACGCTGCCTACCGCGACGCTTAGCGTTCTCAGCCAGCTTGCGGTGATGAAAAACGTTGAAGTCCACGGCCATGGCGGCGGCAAGATTGTCATCGTCATCGAAGGGACAAGCACAGGCATGATGGGCGAATGCCTGTCGCGCATATCGCTGTTCGATGGGGTCATCTCCGCGAATATGGTTTTCGAACACATCGAAACGGAGGGGGCGTAGATGACCGGTGAACTGACCCGTCGTGACATCCTGAAGGCGCACGCGGCAGCGATAGCCGCGGCGACCGCGGGCATTGCGCTTCCCGCGGCCGCGCAGCAGGTGCCCGGCGGTATCGACGCGCTTGAGATAAAGTGGTCGAAAGCGCCCTGCAGGTTTTGTGGGACCGGCTGTGGCGTCATGGTCGGGGTCAAGCAGGGCCAGGTCGTCGCCACGCACGGCGACATGCAGGCCGAAGTGAACCGGGGCCTGAACTGCATCAAGGGCTACTTTCTTTCGAAGATCATGTACGGCGAGGACCGGTTGAAGACGCCGCTGCTCCGCAAGCAGAACGGCGTCTACGCCAAGGAGGGCGAGTTCGAGCCGGTGAGCTGGGATGAGGCCTTCGATGTGATGGCGGCGCAGTGCAAACGCGTATTGAAGGAAAAGGGGCCGACCGCCGTCGGAATGTTCGGTTCCGGCCAGTGGACGATCTTCGAAGGCTACGCCGCGACGAAATTGATGCGCGCCGGCTTTCGGTCGAACAACCTCGATCCAAACGCCCGCCACTGTATGGCGTCTGCCGCCGTCGCCTTCATGCGAACCTTCGGCATGGACGAGCCGATGGGATGCTACGACGATTTCGAGAATGCTGACGCCTTTGTGCTTTGGGGTTCCAACATGGCGGAAATGCATCCGATCTTGTGGACGCGGGTCGCCGATCGTCGCCTCGGCCAACCGCATGTCCGGGTCGCGGTGTTGTCCACCTTCACCCATCGCAGCATGGATCTGGCCGACATACCAATCGTCTTCAAGCCCGGCACGGACCTGGTGATCCTGAACTATATCGCCAACCACATCATTCAAACCGGGCGGGTCAACGAGGCATTCGTTGAGAAGCATACCAAATTTGCCCGCGCCGCAACCGATATCGGCTACGGCCTGCGCCCCGATGATCCGATCGAGGTCAAGGCCGCAAACTCGGCCGATCCGGGCAAGACCGAGCCGATGGATTTCGAGGCTTTCAAGGACTTCGTCTCGGACTACACGCTGAAAAAGACGGCTGCGATGACCGGCGTCGATCCGGAGTTTCTTGAGCAGTTGGCCGAGCTTTATGCCGATCCTACCCGGAAAGTCATGTCGCTCTGGACCATGGGTTTCAACCAGCACGTCAGAGGCGTCTGGGCCAATCAGATGGTCTACAACCTCCATCTTCTCACCGGCAAGATCTCGGAGCCGGGCAACAGTCCGTTTTCCCTGACCGGTCAGCCTTCCGCCTGCGGTACGGCGCGCGAGGTCGGAACCTTTGCCCATCGCCTGCCTGCCGACATGGTCGTGACCAATCCCGAGCATCGCAAACATGCCGAGGAGATCTGGCGTGTGCCTCACGGCCTGATCCCGGAAAAACCCGGCTACCATGCGGTGCAGCAGGACCGGATGCTGAAGGATGGCAAGCTCAATTTCTACTGGGTGCAGGTCAACAACAACGTCCAGGCGGCGCCGAATACCAGCAACGAGACCTATAACGGCTACCGCAATCCTGAAAACTTCATCGTCGTCTCGGACGCCTATCCGACGATCACCGCGATGAGCGCCGACCTGATTTTGCCCGCCGCCATGTGGGTGGAAAAGGAAGGCGCTTACGGCAACGCCGAACGCCGGACGCATGTGTGGCACCAGCTTGTACAGGCTTCGGGCGAGGCTCGCTCCGACCTCTGGCAGATGATGGAGTTCTCGAAGCGCTTCACCACCGACGAGGTTTGGCCGCCGGAGCTGCTGGACGCCAATCCGGCCTATCGCGGCAAGACGCTGTTCGACGTGTTGTTTCGCAACGGCGAGGTTGACCGGTACCCCGTCGAGGAAATCAGTGCCGACTACGACAATAACGAGGCAAAGGCCTTCGGCTTCTATGTCCAAAAGGGGCTTTTCGAAGAGTACGCGGCATTCGGACGCGGGCATGGCCACGATCTGGCGCCCTACGACGTCTATCACGAGGTTCGAGGCCTGCGCTGGCCCGTCGTCAACGGGCAGGAAACCAAATGGCGATACCGCGAAGGATATGATCCCTATGTGAAATCCGGCGAGGGTTTGAATTTCTACGGCCAGGCGGACGGCAAGGCCGTCATCCTGGCAGCACCCTACGAGCCTCCCGCAGAATCGCCCGACGACGAATTCGATGTCTGGCTGGTGACGGGACGGGTGCTTGAACATTGGCATTCCGGTTCGATGACAATGCGGGTTCCCGAACTCTACAAGGCGTTCCCCGGTGCGCGCTGTTTCATGAACGCCGACGACGCGCGAAAACGTGGCATCAACCAGGGGGCCGAAGTCCGCATCATCTCGCGGCGCGGTGAAATCCGCACCCGGATCGACACCCGCGGCAGGAACCGGATGCCATCCGGCGTCATCTTCGTCCCGTGGTTCGACGCCAGTCAATTGATCAACAAGGTCACGCTCGACGCCACCGATCCCATCTCGAAACAGACGGATTTCAAGAAATGCGCGGTCAAGATTCTCCCCGTCGTCGGTTAAGGCGACCCGAATGGACAGCCATCGCAGCGGGTTTGCTGGTGTTCGTCACGACGGCATCGATCGCCCAGGTCGTCACCCAGAATGTGCCCCAGCTTCAAGGACCGCCGGAGGCGATGCAGTCCGAGCCCGCCGCCGTCCTCCCGCGATGGGTGGTCGATGACCGCCGCCAGATGCGTGCCTATCCCGACCAGCCGCCTATCATCCCGCATTCGATCGAGGGCTATGAGCTTTCGGTCAACGCCAACCGGTGCCTCTCCTGTCACAAGCGGGAATTCACCCAGGACTCCGGCGCTCCGATGATCAGCGTGACCCACTACATGACGCGGGACGGCCAGATGATCGCGGATGTCTCGCCCCGGCGCTATTTCTGCACGGCCTGCCACGTTCCACAGGCTGATATCAAACCGCTGGTGCCAAGTATGTTCAAGGATATGAGCGAACTTGGCTTCAAGCCGGCGGGAAGCGAGTGACGACGATGATCGCTTGGGTGAAACGCCTCATTCTCTGGGCATGGTCTGTCTTGACGACGCCGGCAGCGACGATCGGACTGGGCGTGCTGACGCTCGGCGGCTTTATTGGCGGCGTCATGTTCTGGGGTGCATTCAACACCGCTCTGGAGCTGACCAACACGGAGAATTTCTGCGTGTCGTGCCACGAGATGAAAGACAATCCGTATGAGGAGTTGACCCGGACAATCCATTTCTCCAACCGCTCGGGCGTGCGCGCCAGTTGTCCGGATTGCCATGTTCCTCATGACTGGACGGACAAGATTGCCCGCAAGATGCAGGCTTCGAAGGAAGTGTGGGGCAAAATCTTTGGCACCATCGACACTCGGCCGGAATTTCTTGAGCACCGCCTCGGTCTGGCGCAGAACGAATGGGCCCGGATGAAGGCCAATGACAGCCTCGAGTGCCGCAACTGCCATTCGGCAGTCGCAATGGACCTGCAGAAACAGACGCCGAGAGCCGCGGCGATCCACACGCAATATCTGCTTCCGGGCAAGGCGACTTGCATCGACTGCCATAAGGGCATTGCGCACGAGCTGCCCAACATGCAGGGAATTGATCCCGGCTGGAAGATGCCGAAGGAGCTCGAGGGGACGCAGACGTCGATCGGCAACCCCATCGACGACCTCAGGCGCGCAATGGCGGAAATCCATACGCAACAGTTCTGAAGAGGCTTCTGGAGGCGGCGCTGGCGCGCTGGCCATGTCCTCAGGGGTGCTGATCCTCATAGCCCTTCAACTCAGGGCATCCCCTGATGTTGCCGAAGCCGATCTCCCGCCGGTCGCCTGATTGATCCAGACCTCTGAGCACGATGACATTGTCATCCTGCTGTATAATCTGGCTGCGATAGATGCCTGCCCGGAGCGCCAGGTTTTTTGCCTGGCTTATGTTGCATTGTCCGGGCGGTGGCGTGACGTGCCAGTATGTCGTGCCCTGGCCATCCGACTGCCATCCGCCGGAGGCGGCAAATCCCGACACGCTGGATAGCAGCAGGGAACACGATAAGATCAAGCTGCCTGGAACCAGTTTCATGTAACCTCCGTCAGCCGTCGGCGTTTCAGGGCTCGCCACGGTCTGCTTGCCCCGGTTGCGATGAATAACCGAGTTTGCCTTATTGTCACGACAGTAGATAAGCCGCGCTAACACGGTGCTAACGCGGTGGCAGGACCTGATTTCAATCATCCAGGTGCAAAGTGGCAGCCATGCGAGCACTTATTCAGCGGGACGGTCGACCGAGCATTGGCTCAATGCTCAGGGAGTGCGGCCGTCCGGAAGTCCAGCGCGTTTCAAATCCACGGCGGCTTGGCTGAGTACCGACGGATCCCGGAAATGCCAGGCCTGCAGCCACGACCCGATTGTCGCATCCGGGGCTGATTTCAGCATCCGCTCGACGGCCGCTTGCGCTTCTGTTTGTCGGCCGAGACGCTCATAGGCAATGGCGAGCTGGAGCGGAGCGTCGGCAAATTCCGTTGTTTTGAGCACCTCGACGGCATCTTCGTTTCGACCCATCACGATAAAGATGAAACCTCTGACGTAGTTGAAGAACCAGGCCAAGCCGGGATCGCGGGCGGCTGCGGTATCGGTCAGTTCCAGGGCTTTCTCGGGCTCGCCTGCCTGCAGGAAGATACTGCCCGCATCAGTGAGCGTGAAGGCATTGTATGGCGCAGCGGCAATGGCCTTGTTCATCTCCGCGACAGCGGCGTCATGGTCCGGCTTGAGCGTCAAAAGCCAGGCACGCAGCCAGTGTGCCAATCGCCCCACCTGCGGGCTGAGGTTCTTGTTCGAGAGAACCTCGTCGGCCAGTCGGCCCGCTTCCTGAAGATCAGCTTGCGGGTCGGAGCTGTAGAGTAGCCCAACTTTCAACCAATGGGACCATCCCAGCTCCACTGTCAGCAAGGGGGAGCCGGGGAACACCTGCAGCCCCTGTTGCGCGATCTCGCCGGATTGCTCGACACCTTCCTTGGTGAAGAGGTTCAATTGGCTTTCGGCGCGCAGGTAATAGTCATATTCCGCGAGGTTTGTGCTGTCCTTGCCCCAGGCGTGACTGTAATCAGCCCTGCGGATGGCTCCCCATTCGCCTGTCATCGCACCGACAATCTTGCCGGTCAGCTCGTCCTGCAGCGCCCATGGATCCGTCCCGGATTTGTCGAAACGGTCTGCCCAGACATGCTCGCCCGTTCCTGCGTCGATCAGTTCCGCAACGATGCGGACCCTTTCACCTTCCTTGCGCACGCTCCCTTCGACGACATAGCCGACGCTGAGTTCCTTGCCGATTTGGCGGACATCGCCCTCCTTGTCCTCGTAAGCGAAGGACGAGGTTCGCGAGACGACCGCAATATCGGAAAAACGGGAAAGGATGGCGATGACGTCATTTGCGATGCCTTCTCCCAGGTATCCAAGGTTCCTTTCGGCACTCAGGTCCTTGAACGGCAGCACGGCGACCGCAGGCATTGCACCGGATGTCGCGGGAGAGGTGGCTGTCAGCGGATAATATTGCGTTACAGCTGCGGCGGTCACTGCCGTCACGAGGCCGGCGGAGAGTGCGACGGCCCACCAGTGACGGGCGATGCCTCGCCGACGTGAATACCGCGGGAGCGGCGAGCCGTCGATGGAGATATAATAGACGTCGACAGGTTCTTCGATGTTCTTGACCTTCCGAAGGCCGCCGGGCTCAAAGCCAAATGCAAGCTTTTTCCCGACTTCCCTGGCGACCTTGCCTGAAACGCAAATTCCACCCTCGGGTGCGAGCTGCTCCAGCCTGGCGGCGACATTCACGCCTTCGCCATAACGGTCGTCGCCGTCAATGATCACTTCGCCGAGGTTTATGCCGATGCGGACGTTGAGCCTCTCCTGCTCGGAAACAGAGGCGTTGCGATCCGCCATCCCACGCTGAAGCGACACGGCACATTCGACGGCATCGACGACACTTCCGAACTCAGCGAGCAAGCCGTCGCCCATCAGCTTGAAGATCCGCCCATGATGCCCTGCAATTTCAGGCTCAAAAAGCTCAGTGCGCCGCGCTTGAAGACGGTCGAATGTTCCGGCCTCGTCCTTCTCCATCAGTGTGGAGTAACCGACCACGTCAGCGGCGAGGATGGCGGATAATTTGCGCTCCATGCCCTGGTCCCCCAACAGGAATTCCGCACCGAGCATGGTACATGATTTTGCAGCACGTTTCACTCAAGGCTGCGCTTCGACGATTCGAGGATGGGCCTACCGTGTTTTGCCGAATGCTGCCCGAGGGCCGGGCGCGGCGCTCGGCTTCTGACAGGCGCAGCGCATCAAGCCAACGATTGAGGTCAGCCCTCCGGGGGCGCCACAAACCGATTGGCGTCGAACCGATCCGCCGCGGCGACCGGAATGATCTCTTTTCCTGATGTCGCGACATTCGCCTGGCGATGAACCATGCGCGGGGAAATGCGCGGCGCGCTCAATTCCATCGCCTCACTGGGAGAATGCAGCGCCCATTTCATCAGCGCCGCCTCGGACGTCGATCCGAGGAAATTTGCTTCTTCCCAGGAAGCGGTCATGGGTAGGGTGGCAATCATACCGGCGCCCGACCTGGAAACCTCCCCTGCAACAATGCGGGGATGGAAGCGGGCGTGGCTCGGCAAGGCAGACGCCGGTCTCTCCGGAAGCGTGACAATTGGGCCGATCGACGCAGTCTCCAGTTCCTCGTCCACATCAGCGTCGTGCGCAAGGGCAGGCGGGCGCATCGCCGGTATCGGGATCTGCAAAGAGGAAACATCCGGAACGGAGCGCTTGTCATCCGGCTCGGCCGCGCCGGTTTGCAGCGCGAACGCATTCAATGCCCGGCTTTTCGGTGTCGGCAGAAGCGCCGTCACGAGGTTGCCGTCTTTGCTGCCGCCACTCGGCCTGGTCGACACCACCACCTCGTCGTCTTCTCCCGCGGTGCTGGCAATCTGGATCGCGGTGGGGCTGACGCGTTTCCTGTGGTTCGCAATCGCCTGATTGTATCCCGGCAGCGGCCGGCCATCCGCCGGGAGATGCATCGTCTGCCCATTCGGGAATATTCGCGCGAGTTCCTGCCGGGACATGCGAGGCCAGGCCCTGACATTGCCGACGTCGAGATGCACGAAGGGCGATCCGGAGGTCGGATAATATCCGACACCGCCGACCTGGATCTGCATGGCAAGCGCCCGCAGCGTCGAAAGCTTCACGCCGGGAACGTAGAAATCCATCGCCTTACCCAGCATGTGCTGGCTCTTCTTGGCGACGCCCGTGCTGCGCGAGCGGTTGCGGAGCATGTTGTTGGTGGTGGGAGATCGATAGGCGGAGACGATGTGGATGTGGTCCTTGGCGCCGCTGCGCTTGTACACCTCCCAGACCAGGTCGAGCAGCCGGGGATCCATCCGGGTCGGCTCGTTCCTTCGCCAGTCGCGCAGAAACCGGTTGATCTGGGCAAGGCCCTTGGCATCGAACTTACCGTCGCGCTTATAGGTAATCGTCGCCTTCTCGCCCGTATGGGTAAAAAACAGCTTCAGGGCGCGATCCTCAGCCGAGGCAAATGATGCAGAACCGAAAAGTGCCGGCAGAGCCAACAGAGCCGGCAGAATGGTCTGCGCTGCGAAGCGTTCCGCACGCGACAGGAGCGTGGCAATTCCGCCCGACAAACCTTGCAGTGAATACCTCAACGCCAACAATCCCGTCCCACACCAAACACTCGACGACGGGCGGGAACTCCGCATCCATCAGGCTCAGTAAAGCCAGCTTGTGGTCAACAAATTCCTAACGAGGGGATGCGGGACGCTCGGCGAGTTGAGAATGCGGGCTACCCAACCTCGTGGCGGCGTTCGCCCTGCATGGGCAAGACCTACACGAACCTCTGCCCACGATCATTGGCATTGCCAGGTTGGTGCTGTTCCCGTTCAGTGTTGCGAGCTACATGGTTACTCCTTCGTGGCGGTGATCGCCGCCCAGAAGGTTCAGCCAGGCCCGCGCCAGTTTTTCTGCGCCTGTGCCCCCGATATGGCAATCGTCGTAGCGGTCTTCTCCATCGAGTAACGCGTCAGAATTTGCGCCTTCTCGGATACCGTGGCCACTTTTTTGCAGGGCCAGTTGCGCCCGCACGATCGCATTGTCTGGGATATGCGCCTTGAAGCCGCCGTTGCTCGGTTCGAGGCATTTCGATGCGATCGAAATGTAAACGGGTGCTACGACGCCGTGCTGACGCAATGTGTCAACCATCGACATGAAATGTTCCTGATAGGCCTCCGCGGTGGTGCCCATAACGAGGTCCTTCTCTCCTTGCACCCAGAGGACGCTCGTTATCCGGTAATCGGAATCCTGAAGCTGTTTCACAGTATCGACCAGTACAGGATTGAGGTCACCGCCTGCCGCCCATCGCGCGACCTCAGATCCGGAATATGCGAGGGGTGCGAGGATGACGCTGTCATTTTGGCCCGATGCGATCAATTTGTTCCCAAGAAGCGTCCAGTACTCTCCCTTGGTATCGGTCGATCCAAGAAGTGGCGACGCCGCGATGAAGCACCGTTTGTCGAAGGCGTTTACAACGCGACCGCCATATTTTGACCGGTGCCTTTGTCCACCGTCGTTGGCCGCGTTCGATTGGCCAAGAATGAGCAAGACAGCAGTTCGATCCGTTTGAGTGGGGCAGGACACAGGCGTTTTTGATTCATCCCCGATCAGCCGTTCCTTGTCGTCGAAAGTATAGCGGCTTGGCGCCGGCGCCTTCTCTCCACCAACCATTTTCCTCAGCGCGGAAAGTTGCGGCCAAGGAACGATCTCATGTTTCGCGCTGATGCCGCCGAAAAAGTACATGGCGATGAAGGCGGCCAGGCCGACTGCTGTCGTTTTGCGCATGTCGTTACCTACATCATCCGATGACATGGAGGCTATCGGACCGATCAAGGCTGCTCCAGCCATGACGGTTCCTTTGCGCCAGCCACATCTGCTTGTTCGGGCATGACCTTTAAAAAAGGAATTCGACGCGAAGATCGCGCCCCAATCGACGGTTATTTGGCGTGGAGTTGCTGGAAACTCGCTCTAAACTATAGTCCGAACCAGTGATTGCAATCATCCGGTTGGGTGAGCGATCGTGCCTGCCATGCAGCACGCAGTTCCATGTCGAAAACTCCCGTTGCCCGTCCATGGAAAGGCGATCACAGATTGGGGCGGCGAGGACAACGTGGGTGCGGAGCACCGGTTACGTTCATACCCGCAAATCCAGTGCTAAGCTTTTGATTTGGCGCGAAGAGAGAGAAGCGATGACTGGCCTCCCACGGGGGCGACGTTCAAGTTCAAAGAGTGTGTCGGCAACCCCGACTGGGTTCCGCTGCCGCGGTATTGCCGGCTCAGCCTAAATGAGAGCCACGACAATCGTACTCCCGTTCGATAATGCGAAGGTGCTATTTCCTCAATCGCAATGAGGACCAACTCATCGAGACGATGGGCTATGCGGGAAGTCCGGACTTGAACACCAGGTTCACCGTCGTTCCCGGCGCCAGGCCGCTTAATTTGACGGAGAAGCGGAAGACCTGGGACCAGCGTTCGGCTGAGAACTCGCAGTTCGTTCGGATTGCCTGGCGTGTGGCAGTACCAGGAAATCGAGGAGACCGCTGCCCCGCAGGTCGGCGGCTCTCCTTTCCAGAATGTCACCAAGCAAGGTCGTCAGAAATTCTGCTGTCAGATGGCCCCAGGCTGTCATGAACGGAACACCCCCGCTGCTGGTGAGGCATTTCTCTTTGTCGTAGTCGCAGTGAAGCTTGATGATATCGACGTAGTTGACTGCAAGATCAAATGGGAAAAATGGCAGCTGCGCTATAGGCTCGCAGACATTGGACTATCAAAGGCGCTGGCTGAACTCAGGCGCTTTTCTCGCGAAATGAAAGCCACTCAGGAGGCCAGCCGCCAACTTAAATGTGGAAATGCTAAAACTTTGGGGCGCGAGGCCTCAGCGGCTGTGGCCCATTGCGGACACGCCAGGAGGCGTAACGCTGCGCAGCAATTGGAATGGCTTTGGCTCCTCCACTTCAGGATTACGCGAGAAGCCAGGCGGCTTACGTGCCGCCTGGTGACGAAAATCAGGCGCTATTCCACCGTAAACGTTCCGGCCCCCTTGGAGTATTTCTTTCCTCCAAGCGAATTGATCGTCGCGCATTTTTCCTTATCGAACTTCTCGCACATCTTGTTGCCTTTGATGCTCCATGTGCCCTGGTAGGTGGCCTTGTCTCCGTCGACTGTCGCTTCGATCGTTCCGTCTGGTTTATAAGTTGTGACGCCCGATTGCGTCTTTGACTTCCAGTGGATTGGGTGGCCTACCAACTCGCTTTTCAACTGCTCCCCCGTCAAGGTTGCGGCATATGCAGCAGATGCGAAGGTTAGCATAATGAGGCCAGAAACCGTGATCGCTTTCATCGTTCACTCCCTTCTTCTTAACCCACGTCTGCCGCCTATTTATACCCCCTCACGGTCGCTCTCACCAGCGATCGGAGCCATGTCGACCATCTCCCAAAGGCGTAGCACGGTCTTACGCTTTCGATCTCCGCCAGCCGACCGCCCAAGCTTCAAATTCCGAGCAGAACCACCCTTCTCCATGCTGGGGATCTTCGTTTGTGCGTAGCTATCGCTGCCCCGGCACGTGGAAGATGCGTCCGCCTGTTTCGATGCTAATATTGCCCTTGATCTTGCACGATCGTCCGGAGCCGCCACTAGCATTCCATGAAGCTAGTAAGTCGCTGACGGTCAGGCCGCCGGCTGCACCAAATGCGAGCGCTTGAACAGCGCCGCGTGCGTGGGTTTCGGCGAAGAAAGCCGCGTTGCTTTTAGGCGACGACCCATGAAGGATTCGGCGTTGTCAACTTTTAGAGCAGGGGTAATTTGGGGCGAGGGCCACGCAGGCACGTGCTCCGAATGAACCATAGAGCGGCCGGTTGACCTCCGTCAGTTCGCATTTATGGTGCTACAGTCCGCGAACCGCAGGTGCGAGTTCGCACTTATGTGGTTACAAAGAGTTGATTTGTATGGCGCACCCGACAGGATTCGAACCTGTGACCTTTGGAATCGGAATCCAACACTCTATCCAGCTGAGCTACGGGTGCATGCCTGAGGCGGTTTGAATCGCCTGTCCGATGGGTGGTTCTTAGCCTAGCTTGCGGCCGGCTTCAATCGCGAAATTCTCAGAAATACCGATGCTTGCGATTTGCAGGTGTTTTTATTCGCCAGCTGCGGAAAGGGAGATAAAAACTCCGCCGGCCTTGCGGGCGGCGGAGCGAATTGTCGGGGCAGGGCGCCTGCTCAGATCTGCATGGCGCCGGGGCCGGGGATGGCTTTCGGCGGCACCTTGCCGAGGATGATCATGCCCAGGACTTCGTCCTTGGTCACATCTTCGGTGCGGGCGTGGCCCACCAGCTGGCCGTTCTTCATCACCGAGACGCGGTCGGCGAGGTCGAAGACGTCGTGGATGTCGTGGCTGATGAGGAAGATGCCGATGCCTTCCTTCTTCAGCTGCTTGATCAGCTCGCCCACCTGCGCCGTTTCCTGGGGGCCGAGTGCCGCCGTCGGCTCATCCATGATCAGGATGCGGGCGTTGAAGAGGATGGCGCGGGCAATCGCCACGGATTGCCGCTGGCCGCCCGAAAGCGCCTTCACCGGCTCTTTGAAGCGCTTGAAGTTGGGGTTGAGCCGCCCCATCACTTCGCGCGCCGAGGCTTCCATCGCCACGTCGTCGAGCGTGCCCCAACGGGTCTTCAGCTCGCGGCCGAGATAGAGGTTGGCGGCGGCGTCGACATTGTCGGCAACGGCGAGCGTCTGGTAGATCGTCTCGATGCCGTATTTCTTGGCATCGCGCGGATTGCGGATATCGGCCGGCTCGCCATTGATCAGGATATCGCCGCTGTCGCGCTTGTAGGCGCCGGAGAGGATCTTGATCAGCGTCGATTTGCCGGCGCCGTTGTGGCCGAGAAGAGCCACCACTTCGCCGGGGTAGAGATCGACCGAGGCATTGTCCACGGCATGGATGCCGCCGAAGGAGATCGAGATGTTTTTCAGTTCCACGAGGGGAGTGCGTTGATCAGCCATGTTTAGGGCTCCTCTCACTTGGCACGGGAGCGATAGACGGTGTCGAGCCAGACCGCCACGACGAGGACGGTGCCGACGACGACGCTCTGCAGCGGTGTGTCGACATGCGCGAGAACCATGCCGGATTGCAGCGATTGCATGACGAGCGCGCCGAGCATGGCGCCGGCAATCGTGCCGGTGCCGCCCGCCAGCGACGTTCCGCCGATCACGGCGGCGGCGATGGTGTAAAGCTCGTCGAGCGTGCCCTGCGAGTTGGTCGCGGCGTTGAGGCGGGCGGTGGAAATCGCGGCTGCAATCGCCGCCAGAATGCCCATCAGCGCGAAGATGCGCACCGTGACCCAGCGGGTCTTGATGCCGGCGAGTTCGGCTGCCTCGGGGTTGCCGCCGATTGCGAAGACATAGCGGCCGAAGCGCAGCCTTGTGGCGATGAAGGTCATGATGATGCCGACGACGATGGCGATCAGCACCGGCACGGCGATGCCGTAGGGGATATCCAGGCCGGTTTCGGGCCAGGGAATGTTGTTGGTCTCGGCATATTTCTTGGCGATATTGATCGGCCAGTAATAGCTGTTGGCGATCCAGACCGCGCCGAGGATCAGCACGCAGCTGAGGGTGGCGAGGAAATATTCCGCCCAGATCGGCCGGCGCGGGAATCCGAAGCGGCGGCGCTGCCGGCGCGAGCCGATAATGCTGGCAACGACGAAGAGGCAGGCGGCGATGCCGACAACCCAGCTCCAGGTGGCGCCGATCGAGCCCTCTGCGCCGCCGCCCATGATGCGGAAAGTCTGGTCCATCGGCGCAACCGTCTGGCCGCTGGTCACGAGCCAGGTCGCGCCGCGCCAGACGAGCAGGCCGCCGAGGGTGACGATGAAGGAGGGCACGTTCAGGAAGGCGATGATGATGCCCTGGAAGGCGCCGATCAGGCAGCCTGCCGCAACGCCGACCAGCAGCGTGATCGCCCAGGTGAAGGGGCTGTCGAAGCCGATATACTCAGGCAGGATCTTGGCCTGGGTCACGCCCATGATCATGCCGCAGAGGCCAAGCACAGAACCGACCGAAAGGTCGATGTTGCGGGTGACGATGATCAGCACCATGCCGGTGGTCATGACGGCGATGTCGGTCGTCTGGACCGAAAGGTTCCAGAGATTGCGCGGGGTCAGGAACAGGCCGCCGGTGATGATGTGGAAACCGATCCAGATGATAACAAGCGCGCCGATCATGCCGAGCAGGCGCGTGTCGATCTCGGTCGCCCGGAAGAAGCGGGTCACCGGGCTGGCTTCCGCCGCTCGCGGTCCGCTTGATGTCGTTGATTTTACCATTTCGGCCATGGGTTTGCCGTTCCCCCATTATGTTTGGACGGCTGCGCCGGCGGGCTAGAGGCTGCCAACGGCGTCATCGTCTGTTCTTCAACTGACCATCGCGATGCTTCCGGAAACCGTGGCGTGGCGTCGCGACACCCTTCCGGCAGGGAATGAAAGTCCGCGATGGTGCGGCGAGGCGGAGAAACCTTCATCGTTGGAGGTCTCATCCGCATCCGGCGCCGCAACGGTGTCTCCGCTGCGGCGCCGGCATTTCGTTCGAAGCTTGCTTACTTGCAGGCAGCGACAGCGCCGGCCTTGACACCCTGGCAGGCTTCAGCCTTGGAAATCCAGCCGGCGTCGATGACGACGTTGAGGTTTTCCTTGGTGATTGCCTGCGGCTTCAAGAAGACAGACTGCATTTCGACGCCCTTCGGGCCGCCCTTGAAGGTCTGGGCGCCGTCGATCTTGCTCATGTCCTTGCCGCCGGCGAGGTCGAGAGCGATTTCGGCAGCGCGTGTGCCGAGTTCGCGGCTGTCCTTCCAGACGGAAACCGTCTGCGTGCCGAGAGCGATGCGGTTCAGCGCTGCCTTGTCGCCGTCCTGGCCGGAAACCGGAACGGAGCCGGCAAGACCCTGGGCGTCGAGTGCTGCGATCGCGCCGCCGGCGGTGCCGTCGTTCGAAGCAACAACGGCGTCAACCTTGTTGTTGTTGGCGGTCAGGAACTGCTCCATGTTGCGCTGAGCATTTTCAGGCAGCCAGCCGTCCGTATAGGCTTCGCCGACATTCTTGATCTTGCCGGCGTCGATCGCGGCCTTCAGCACTTCCTGCTGGCCCGAGAACAGGAAGTCGGCATTCGGGTCTGAGGATGAGCCCTTGATGAAGACGTAATTGCCTTCCGGCTTGGCCTTGAAGACGCCTTCGGCCTGCAGACGGCCGACTTCCTTGTTGTCGAAGGTGATGTAGAAGGCAGCCGGGTTTTCGATCAGGCGGTCATAGCCGACAACCGGGATGCCTTCAGCAGCGGCCTTTTCGATCGCCGGGCCGATGGCGTCGGAATCCTGGGCGAGAATGATCAGTGCGTTGGCGCCCTGCGAGATCAGCGATTCGACGTCGGTCAGCTGCTTTGCGGCTGAAGACTGCGCGTCAGCGGAAATGTACTTGGCGCCCTTGGCTTCGAGAGCCTTCTTGATCGCAGCTTCGTCGGTCTTCCAGCGTTCTTCCTGGAAATTCGACCAGGAAACGCCGACGACGAGATCGGCAGCCATGGCAACGGTATGCAAGGAAACGAGAATGGCCGCCCCGGCCATCAGCTTCAAAATAGACTTCATAATATCCTCCCGAGTGAGTTGCGACCGGCCCAGCCCATGCTTCCTCCGGCCACCGCGAAAAGCTGTCCAGAAAAATTCGGATTATTTTCTCGACAGTCGAGAAATTAAGTGTCAGAGATTTTTTCGGCTGTCAACACTGTACTGCCGGCTTAATTTCCCTTGCGGAACGGCGGCCGGAGATGCAGTGAGAACCGAGGGCGGAGCAAGCAGGGGAGAGGGCGGCATTCATGCTGACCAAGTCGAGCACGGAGCTGGTCCGGCAGCGAAACAGCGTGCTCGTGCTGTCCGTGCTGCGCCGCCACGGCGCGCTCGCCCATACCGAAATAGCCGATTCCACCGGGCTTTCCTCGGCCACCATCTCGGCAATCACAGCCGATCTGGAACGCGCCCAGATCATCGAGAAATCCGAGCAGCAGGCGGCCAGCGGCCGCGGCCGGCCGCGCGTGCTTTTGCGGCAGCGGCGCGATTGCGGCTATCTCATCGTCGTCATCATCTCCTCGGATGCGGTGCAATATTCGCTTGTGGATTATGCCGGCAAGCTGATCGACCGTTTCAGCGAGGAGCGCTCGCACGATCCGGCAGGGGCCGCCCGTTTCATTGCAGGCGTGCGCGCCGGGCTTTCGCGCATTCTGGATCGTTCCAGGATTACCCAGGAAAAGGTGCTGCTGATTTCGATCAGCAGCAAGGGGCTGGTCAACTCAACCGAGCCGGTGCTTGTCTGGTCGCCGATCTTCGGCAGCGAGCAGATCGATTTCGAATCAGCACTGCGGCCGGACTGGCAGGCGAAGGTGATCCTCGACAACGAGACGCTGCTGGTCGCCGCCGCCCTCGGCGCGCGTGAGGAGATCGTCAAGGGCGCCGATTTCCGCTCGCTCGCCGCCCTTTCGCTCGGCCACAGCGTCGGGCTGGGCATCGTCCGGCGCGGGAACCAGACCGGCCAGGAGATCTCGGCGCCGAATTTCGGCCACATGCTGCACATGGCGGGTGGCGGCCTCTGCCGCTGCGGCACCCGCGGCTGCATCGAAGCCTATGCCGGCTTCTACGCCATCCTGCGCAGCGCCTTCGAAGTGCCGCTCGATACCATCCCGGCAAAATTCGTCCCCGTCGCCGAACTCGACAAAATCGCCGCCAAGGCTCGCCAAGGCCACCGCATCCCCGCCTTCGCTTTCCGTCAGGCAGGCCTGGCGCTCGGCAACGGCCTGTCGCGCATGCTCAGCCTCACCGAACGCATGCCCATCGCCATTACCGGCCCCGGCACCCGTTATTACGACCTTCTGCGGCAAGGGATCGAAGAGGGTCTCAGCCAGTCGCACATCGTGCGCATGGAAGGCATGCCGGAAATCCGGGTGGTCGCCGACGAACAAATCCTGGTCTTCGAGGGCCATCTGAACCGGGCACTGTCGGTGATTGACCAGGATATTGTGATTTCGGGTGGTCAGAGCGGAGATTAGGGAGAGATCCTGCTGGCGCTTCGGCTGCGGCCGTGGATTGGAATGAGGAAGGTTGAGGGGAGGGGATGGCAGGAGACGCGGACACGGCAGGAGCGCCACTGCATTCGTTTCTGGCCATCCATCGCTGTTCTGCTGCGAAGGTCACCCCACCCTCCGTCCTCCTCGGGCTTGACCCGAGGATCCATGCCGCGGCCGTTCAGGCGCGCTGTCTGCCTTCCAAAGGGAGAAGAGGGTGAGAGAGGTTGCGGCTCGACCCCGGCATATGCCGGTAGTTGGACGAGGGCTGCGCGGCCCCGCCTTCAGCCAGGAGTCGAACGCATCATTCGTTGCGCCAACGGCGAGTTTGGCGCAAACGCAACCCTTACCCTCCGTCATTCCAGGCCTTGAGCCTGGAATCCATGCCACGGCCCTTGGTGGACGCGGCGTGGATCCTCGGGTCAAGCCCGAGGAGGACGGAGGGCGGGGTAGCTTCCGGAGCAAGACAGCGCGGAATATGGACGCACACAAACGCAAAACGGCCGGGCAAACACCAGGCCATTCCACCAATCTCTCAATCGAAAGACAGTCGTCAGCCAACCCTAATCAGCTTGCCTTCCCAAACCGACCGCACCGCCTTTCGACCACGAACCGGGGCGCCTCATGCGCCGCGCCGACGATAAGTTTGGCGCAAACGCAACCCTCACCCTCCGTCATTCCAGGCCTTGAGCCTGGAATCCATGCCACGGCCCTTGGTGGATGCGGCGTGGATCCTCGGGTCAAGCCCGAGGAGGACGGAGGGTGGGGTGGCTTCTGGAGCAAGACAGCGAGGGATGCGGCGCACACAAACACAAAACGGCCGGGCAAACACCCGGCCATCTCGCACCTATCTCGCAATCGAAAGCTGGCCGTCAGCCAACCCTAATCAGCTTGCCTTCCCTAACCGGCTTCACTGCCTTGAACCAGTGAACGCCTTATGCGCCGCGCCGACGGCAAGTTTGGCGCAAACGCACCCTCACTCTCCGTCGTCCTCGGCCTTGAGCCGAGGATCCATGCCACGACTGCCGTGGATCCTCGGGTCAAGCCCGAGGAGGACTGAGGGTGGGATGGCTTCTGGAGCAAGACAGCGAGGAATACGGCCGCACACAAACGCAAAACGGCCGGGCAAACACCCAGCCGTCTCACAAACATCTCTCAAATCAAATGACAGCCGTCACCCAACCTTGATCAGCTTGCCTTCCTTCACCGACTGCACCGCCGCATCGGCGAGCGCCAGCGCGGCCAGGCCATCGGCGCCCGATGGCGAGATCTTCGTGCCCTTTTGGATTGCGGCGATGAAGGCGGCGATTTCGTTGGCGTAGGCTTCGGTGTAGCGGGTCATGAAGAAATCATGCAGCGGTGGGCGGGTGTAGCCGTCGCCGTTTGCGACTTCGATCGAGACCGGCCGCTGGTTTTCCGCCGCGGCCATGCCCTTTGCGCCGTGCACTTCGATGCGCTGGTCGTAGCCGTAGGTGGCGCGGCGGGAATTGGAGATGATCGCCTGCTTGCCAGATTTCGTCTGCAGGATCACCGAGACGCTGTCATAGTCGCCGGCCTCACCGATCGCCTTGTCGACCAGCACGGCGGCGGTGGCCAGCACCGAGACCGGCTCTTCGCCGAGCAGGAAGCGGGCCATGTCGAAATCGTGGATCGTCATGTCGCGGAAGATGCCGCCCGAGCGCTTGATGTAATCCACTGGCGGGGCGCCGGGGTCGCGCGAGGTGATCGTCACCATCTCGACATCGCCGATCTTACCGTCGTCGATGACCTTGCGTACCGCCATGAAATGCGGATCGAAGCGGCGGTTGAAGCCGACCATCAGCTTGCCGCCGGTCTCTTCCACCACCTTCATGCAGGCCTTGACGCGGGCAACGTCGAGATCGATCGGCTTTTCGCAGAAGATCGCCTTGCCGGCGCGGGCGAAGCGCTCGATCAGGTCGGCATGGGTGTCGGTCGGTGTGCAGATGACGACGGCGTCGATATCCTTGGCGGCCTCGATCGCCTCGATCGTGCGGACCTCGCAGCCATAGGCCGAGGCGATGGCGTCGGCCGCCTGCGGAAAGGCGTCGGCGACCGCGACGAGCTTTGCATTGGCGTCGCCGCTGACGGCTTTCGCATGAACCTTGCCGATGCGGCCGGCGCCGAGAAGACCAAATCTCACTGTCATAGCAACCTCCGTTGAATTCGGAATAAACAAACCGAATTGCCAAAAATCTGGAATTTTCATTCCATTATCTATGCGCGGCGTCAAGCCCGCGGCTCTTTCACATTTGCAAGATTCAAACTAAAGACAAGCGCCACACATGCCATGGGCAGTGTGACACATGCTAAGCGCAGTGTGACATATGCGACCGCGGGGTAGAGATGCAACTGATTGATCCGAACCATCCGGCATACCGGCGCCTTTGGGTGCGTGTTGCCATTGTTGCCGTCTGCTTCGGCTGGGCGGCGTTCGAGATTGTCGGGGGCGATCCCTTCTGGGCGGTGCTCTCGGCCGCGGCGGGGGCCTATTCCTTCTATATGCTGTTCTGGACGTTCAATCCGCAGCCGGCGACCGTCGAGCCGGCAGCCGAGCCCGAGGCTGATGAAGAGGACGAGCCGGCGGAGATATCCACCGAAAATCCTTCGAAGGACGGTAAGGCCGAGTAATCAGCGCAATCGCCGCAGCGCCTCGTCGATCAGCAGATTGGCGAGCATCATCCGCTTCGTCGCATTGTCGCGAAAAGGCAGGGCGACGCCGTCGGGATGATTGGCTCGGGCGAAGGCGCGGCGCTTCTCGCTGAGTGTCAGCGGCGTGTCGGCGGCCGAGATTGCCAGCTCGGCGGAAACCTCCTGCGGTGTCGTGCGGGTGAGATGATCCGGCATGACGGGATCGGGTTCCGGCAAAGGCGCCGGTTTCTCCGCGACGCTGGCGGCGGCTTCGTGTTCCAGATTGTCGAAATAGGCCTGGCCGACGCGCTGTGTGGCGACCGAGACACCCTCCATGACATCGAAGGCAAGCGCGGTGCCGAGGCCAGCCACACGATGGGCAGCGGGCGCCTCGGCATCCTCTTCCGTCTCGTGCTCCGCCTTCAGCCGCTCGAGGACTGATTGAAATACCGACTGTCCGAACAGCATCCGCATTCCTTAAGAGCATTCTTCGAAACACCGACGTGCTCTAATTTTTTCACGCAATTTCCGCAGGCAAAATCCACTGCGCACTTTTACAGGAATTGTTTCGGCGCGCATTAAAGGCGGGGAAGATGGCGCAGGGCTTGCTGGCCGCGTCAGCCCGCCTGCTTCAGGCTCTCCTCCAGGATGATGTCGTAGAGCAGCCTTGCGCTCGGCGGCAGCGCCCGTTCCCTCGCCGTGATCAGGCTGTAGGGTTTGACGTTGATGTCGAAATCGATCGGCAGCATCCGCACGTCGGAAGCCTTGGCGCTTTGGCTTGCCAGGAACTGGGCGACGTCCGTGGCAACAGGAGCGATCGCGTCGGTTCCGCAGACGATGGCGCAGGTCAAAAGCAGGGACGAGGTGTTGACGATATTTTCTGGCAGTGCCACGCCGCGCGATAGGAAAATATCCTCGATCGTCCGGCGCAGCAGCGTGCCCGGCGGCTGAAACACCCAGTCGTAATCCCGGATGTCGGAAAGGCTGCTGGTCTTTTTCTTTTTCAGCAGCGGATGGCGGTTGCGCACGATCAGGCAGGCCCGCTCGATGCCGATCTCGGTCACCTCGAACAGGCGCGGATTGAGATCGTCGGGAATGCGGCTGATGATGAAGTCGTGGCGGGCGGCGAGCAGCTCGCGGGCCAGCACATTGCTGGTCTCCACCTGGATGTTGATCTCGATGCCGGGATAGGCCTTGCGCACCCTGTTGATTGCCGGCACGACGAGGCTCATGGCCGGCGCCGTCACCGCGCCGATGAACACCGGGCCGCCCTTGCCGCTCTTCAGTTCGCCGATCTCGCGGCTTGCCTCGCGCAGCTCCAGCAGGATCTTTCGTGCCCGTCTGGCGAGGGCTGCGCCGAAGGTCGTCAGTACCACGCCGCGGGCGACGCGCTCATAGAGCGGCGTCTTGGTGATTGATTCCATTTCGGACAACATGCGCGATGCTGCGGGCTGCGAGATGTTTAAGACTTCCGCAGCTGCGGAAATCTGTCCGCTATCTTCGATTGCGACGATCATCCGCAGGTGATTCAGCTTAAGTCCTGCACGTAAAAGGTTGTCATCGCCGAAACTATCGCTGTGGATATCGACGTGATCCATCAAAATTGGCTCTGAAATAATCGTCATGGTTGCAGCCTCCTCGCTGCGCTCCATCAAAAGTAATACTTTTTAACGATATACCAAAATTGTTATGCACGTTACCACTTATTCTATTTGACAGTTATAGGAATCCATACCAGTTTGCCGCCGTGTGCTGGTTGGCACTCAACACGTGTGAGATCGTGGAGGAGACCTACTTCGTTTCTCACCATCTGAAGTAACTATCCAATACGGAACCTGCCACAGTTTCGGGGGCGGGCGATTTTTCGTCCGCTGCACTATTAACAAGGGAGAGAGAAATGAAGTCCATTATCTCATTGATGGCTGCGGCTGCCTTCGGCGTCGCTTCGTTCGTTGCACCGGCAATGGCTGCCGACAAGGGCACCGTCGGCATTGCAATGCCGACCAAGGCTTCGGCTCGCTGGATCGACGACGGCAACAACATCGTCAAGCAGCTCCAGGCTGCCGGCTACCAGACCGACCTGCAGTATGGCGACGACGATATTCCGAACCAGCTTTCGCAGATCGAAAACATGGTCACCAAGGGTGCCAAGGTTCTCGTTATTGCTTCGATCGACGGCACGACGCTTTCCGACGTTCTCCAGAAGGCTCATGACGCCGGCATCAAGGTCATTGCTTATGACCGTCTGATCCGCGATTCGGGCAACGTCGATTATTACGCGACGTTCGACAACTTCCAGGTCGGCGTTCTGCAGGCTGGCTCCATCGTTGACGGCCTCGGCCTCAAGGATGGCAAAGGCCCGTTCAACATCGAACTGTTCGGCGGTTCGCCTGATGATAACAACGCCTTCTTCTTCTATGATGGCGCAATGTCCGTCCTGCAGCCCTACATCGACAGCGGCAAGCTCGTCGTGAAGTCCGGCCAGACCGGCATGGACAAGGTCGGCACGCTGCGTTGGGATCCGGCAACGGCCCAGGCCCGCATGGACAACCTGCTCTCGGCCAACTACACCGACGCTAAGGTCGACGCCGTTCTGTCGCCTTACGACGGCCTGTCGATCGGCATCATCTCCTCGCTGAAGGGCGTTGGTTATGGTACGGCTGCCCAGCCGCTGCCGATCGTCACCGGTCAGGACGCTGAAATCCCGTCGGTCAAGTCGATCATTGCTGGCGAACAGCATTCGACGATCTTCAAGGACACCCGCGAACTCGCCAAGGTCACTGTTGCCATGGTCGATGCCGTCATGTCCGGCAAGGAGCCTGAGGTCAACGACACGAAGACCTACGACAACGGCGTCAAGGTCGTTCCGTCCTATCTGTTGAAGCCGGTTGCCGTCGACAAGACCAACTACAAGCAGATCCTCGTCGACAGCGGTTACTACTCTGAAGACAAGCTGAAGTAAGAAGTTAAGCAGGAGGCCGGAGCCCGCGCTTGCGGGTTCCGGTCTTCGATTTTATGATCGCCAAGCCGCTTGGCGGCTCAAGGCGTTGGAACTTTGACTATGGACAACATCATCCTCGAAATGCGGAGCATCACCAAGACGTTCCCGGGCGTCAAGGCGCTGGAGAACGTGAACCTCAAGGTTCGCAAGGGTGAAATTCACGCGTTGGTAGGCGAAAACGGGGCCGGCAAATCGACCCTGATGAAAGTGCTATCAGGCGTCTATCCGACGGGAAGCTATGAAGGCGACATCGTCTACGAAGGCGAGACGCGCAACTTCAAGGTCCTGAAGAACTCCGAAGAAATCGGCATCGTCATCATCCACCAGGAACTGGCGCTCGTGCCGTTGCTGTCGATCGGCGAGAATATCTTCCTCGGCAACGAGAATGCCAAGAGTGGCGTCATCAGCTGGGACGAGACGTTCAACCGCACCAAGCAGCTGCTCAAGAAGGTAGGCCTGTCGGAATCTCCGAACACGCTGGTCACCGACATTGGCGTCGGCAAGCAGCAGCTCGTCGAGATCGCCAAGGCGCTGTCGAAGAGCGTCAAGCTGCTCATCCTCGACGAACCCACAGCCTCGCTCAACGAAAGCGATTCCGACGCGCTGCTCACGCTGCTGATGGAATTCCGCAATCAGGGCATCACCTCGATCATCATTTCCCACAAGCTGAACGAGATCCGCAAGGTCGCCGACCAGATCACCGTCCTGCGCGACGGCATGACGGTCAAGACGCTCGACTGTCACGCGGACGAAATCAGCGAAGACATCATCATCCGCAACATGGTCGGCCGCGATCTCGAGGATCGCTATCCCCCGCGTTCGGTGCCGATCGGCGAAACCATTCTCGAAGTAAAGAACTGGAATTGCTATCACCAGCAGCACCGCGACCGTCAGGTCCTGCACGATATCAACGTCACAGTCCGCAAGGGCGAAGTCGTCGGTATCGCCGGTCTGATGGGGGCAGGGCGCACCGAATTCGCCATGAGCCTGTTCGGCAAGGCCTATGGGCACAAGGTGTCGGGCGACGTGCTGATGCACGGCAAGCCGGTTGATGTCAGCACCGTGCGCCGGGCGATCGACGCCGGTCTCGCCTATGTCACCGAAGACCGCAAGCAGCTCGGCCTCGTGCTCAACGACACGATCCTGCACAATACGACGCTGGTCAATTTGAAGGCGGTGTCGAACGCGTCGGTCATCGACAGCGTCAAGGAATCCAGGGTCGCGTCCGACTATCGCTCGAAGCTGCGCATCCGCTCTTCCAGCATCTTCCAGGAAACGGTCAATCTCTCCGGCGGCAACCAGCAGAAGGTGGTGCTGTCGAAGTGGCTGTTCTCCAATCCTGATGTTTTGATCCTCGACGAGCCGACGCGCGGCATCGATGTGGGTGCAAAATACGAAATCTATACTATCATCAATCAGCTCGCGGCTGACGGCAAAGCCGTTCTGATGATCTCGTCGGAAATGCCGGAACTTCTTGGCACCTGCGACCGCATCTACGTCATGAATGAAGGGCGTATCGTTGCGGAACTGCCGAAGGGAGAAGCGAGCCAGGAAACCATCATGCGCGCCATCATGCGCTCAGGAGAGAAGAAACAATGACGCCGATCAACCAACCCATCGCTGAGCAAGGGCGTGTCGTCTCGATCGGAGACTACGTTCGCGGCAACATCCGGGAATACGGCATGTTCATCGCGCTGATCGCGATCATGGTGTTCTTCCAGATTTCGACCGGCGGCGTTCTCTTCAGGCCGCTCAACCTGACCAACATCATTCTGCAGAACTCGTTCATCGTCATCATGGCGCTGGGCATGCTGCTGATCATCGTCGCCGGCCACATCGACCTTTCGGTCGGCTCCGTCGTCGGCTTCATCGGCGCCATTGCCGGCGTGATGACGGTGCAATGGCACGTCAACTATGTCGTGGCGGCTGTCGTCTGTCTGGCCATGGGCGCGCTTGTCGGCGGCATCCAGGGCTATTTCGTCGCCTATCACAAGATCCCGGCCTTCATCGTTACGCTTGCCGGCATGCTGGTCTTCCGCGGCCTGACGCTGTTCGTGATGACGGCTTCGGGAACCGGCACCAGCATCGGTCCTTTCCCGCCTGAGTTCCAGTTGATCAGCATCGGCTTCCTGCCGAACCTTTTCGATATGGGCGGCATCAACTCGACCTCGATCATTCTGACCGTCGTCGGCGCCGTGGCGCTGTTCTATCTGGCATGGCGCAAGCGTCTGTCGAACGAGAAGCATGGCAATGATGTCGAGCCCTTGGGCTTCTTCCTCGCCCAGAACATCCTCGTCAGTCTCGCTATTCTGGCGCTCGGCTACCAGCTGTCGATCTATCGCGGCTTCCCGAACGTGCTGGTCATTATGCTCGCCCTGGTCGCTGCCTACGCCTTCATTACCCGTCGTACGACGATCGGCCGGCGCATCTATGCCATGGGCGGCAATGAGAAGGCGACCAAGCTTTCCGGTATCAACACCGAGCGGCTGACCTTCCTGACCTTCGCCAACATGGGCCTGCTTGCCGGCCTCGCCGGACTGATCGTTGCGCTGCGCCTCAACTCGGCGACGGCCAAGGGCGGCTTCGGCCTTGAACTGGACGTCATCGCCGCCTGCTTCATCGGCGGCGCATCGGCCCAGGGCGGCGTCGGCAAGGTGACCGGTGCGGTTATCGGCGCGCTGATCATGGGCATCATGAACAACGGCATGTCGATCCACGGTCTCGGCACCGACTCGCAGCAGATGGTCAAGGGTGCGGTGCTTCTCGCTGCCGTGTTCTTCGACGTCTACAACAAGAACAAGGGCTGAGCGCCAAAGCGCAGCCCAGGCATTCGCAGTCATAAGAAAGATGGATTCCGGCTCCTGATGGAGCCGGACAGGCGGAGCTTGTCTTAGTCTTCGCTGGAACGAGAAGGATCGAAGTCGTGCTTATTTCCCAGATCAAGGGTGCCAACGGAGAGATCGTCGTCGCCGTGCGCGAGCAGGGCGGCGCGGCCAAGTCCGTCAACAATGCCGGCAGCGTCTATGCGCTGGCGATGGAAGCCGCAGACGGCGGCAAGTCGCTTGCCGCGGTCATCGAGGCCCATGGTTACGGCGATGCCGTCGATCTTGAAAAGGCCTATGCCGAAGGCCGCTTCCTGCCGCCGATCACCCATCCGGATGCCGCCCACCTGCACCTGACCGGCACCGGCCTGACGCATCTGGGATCGGCGGCCACCCGCGATTCCATGCACAAGAAGACCACGGAGGCGGCCGAGGAAACCCTCACGGACTCGATGAAGATGTTCAAGATGGGCCTCGAAAACGGCAAGCCGAAATCGGGCGAAAAGGGCGTGCAGCCGGAATGGTTCTACAAGGGCAACGGCTACGGCGCTGCCGCCCCCGGCGCGCCGCTGATCTCGCCGTCCTTTGCGCTCGATGGCGGTGAAGAGCCTGAAATGGCTGGCATTTATGTCATCGCCAGCGACGGCTCGCCGTTCCGTATCGGCTTTGCGCTTTCGAACGAGTTTTCGGACCACGTCACCGAACGGATCAACTATCTCTATCTGGCCCACTCGAAACTGCGCCCGGCCGCCTATGGTCCGGAAATCCGCATCGGCGCCGCACCCGACGACATCCGCGGCACCTCGCGCATCAAGCGCGGGGACAAGGTGATCTTCGAAAAGCCCTTCCTGTCGGGTGAAGCCAACATGTCGCACACCTTCGCCAATCTCGAATATCACCACTTCAAATACGGCCTCTTCCGTGCACCGGGCGATGTCCATGTCCATATGTTCGGCACGGCGACGCTGTCCTTTGCCGACGGCATCAAGGCGGAAGAGGGCGATGTCTTCGAAATCGAAGTCGCCGAATTCGGCCTGCCGCTGCGCAATCCGCTGAAGGTGGCCGCCGAAGAAGAGATCGCCGTCAAGCAACTCTGATTTCTCATAAACGGTAAAGGAGGCTTGTTCAGCCCATGACCATTTATCAAAACCTGATCGCCGGCGAATGGGTCGGCACCAACGCGACGAAGAATATTAACCCGTCCGATACGAACGAAGTCGTCGGCCTTTATGCCGACGGCAGCGCCGAAGACACGAAAAACGCCATTGCCGCCGCCAAGGCTGCTTTCCCGGCCTGGTCGCGCTCCGGCATCTGGGAACGCCACGTCATCCTGAAGAAGGCCGGCGACGAGATCATGGCGCGCAAGGACGAGCTCGGCGCGCTGCTTGCCCGCGAAGAAGGCAAGACGCTGCCGGAAGCGACCGGCGAAGTCATCCGCGCTTCGCAGATCTTCGAATTCTTCGCTGGCGAAGCGCTGCGGCTGGCCGGCGAGGTCATCCCGTCAGTGCGCCCGAACATCGGCGTCGAGATCACCCGCGAGGGCCTCGGGGTCATCGGCATCATTACGCCGTGGAACTTCCCGATCGCCATTCCCGCCTGGAAGATCGCGCCGGCACTCTGCTACGGCAACACCGTCGTCTTCAAGCCGGCCGAACTGGTGCCTGCCTGTTCCTGGGCGATCGTCGATATCCTCAACCGCGCCGGCCTGCCGAAGGGCGTCTTGAACCTGGTCATGGGCAAGGGCTCAATCGTCGGCCAGGCGATGCTCGAAAGCCCCTACGTTCACGGCATCACCTTCACCGGCTCCACCGGCACCGGCCGCCGCGTCGCCGCCGCATCCATCGAGCATAACCGCAAATTCCAGCTTGAGATGGGCGGCAAGAACCCGATGGTCGTGCTCGACGACGCCGATCTTTCCGTCGCCGTCGAGGCGGCCGCTAATTCCGGCTTCTTCTCGACAGGCCAGCGCTGCACGGCATCCTCGCGGCTGATCGTGACCGAAGGCATCCACGACAAGTTCGTTGCTGCTTTGACCGACAGGCTGAAGACCTTGGTCGTCGACAATGCTTTGAAGGCCGGCACCCATATCGGCCCTGTCGTCGACGAGCGGCAGCTGAAGACCGATACCGACTATATCGAGATCGGCAAAAAGGAAGGCGCCAAACTCGCCTTCGGCGGTGAAGTCGTCTCCCGCGACACGCCTGGCTTCTACCTGCAGCCGACGCTGTTTACCGAAGCGACCAACCAGATGCGCATCTCGCGCGAGGAGATCTTCGGACCGGTGGTGTCGGTGATCCGGGTCAAGGATTACGACGAGGCCTTGGCAACATCCAACGACACTCCGTTCGGGCTTTCGGCCGGCATCGCCACGACCAGCCTGAAACATGCCACGCACTTCAAGCGCAATGCCGAGGCCGGCATGGTGATGGTCAACCTGCCGACGGCGGGTGTCGATTTCCATGTGCCGTTCGGAGGCCGCAAGGGCTCGTCCTATGGCCCGCGCGAGCAGGGCAAGTACGCGAGCGAATTCTACACAACCGTCAAGACCGCCTACACGCTGGCTTAAACAAAGCGCGATTACCCGGGCCGTACGAGGCGGCCCGGCAATCACCTGAAGGACAGAGACAATGAAGAAGAAAGCCGAATGGCCGCGCAGGCTGAGGTCGCAGGAATGGTACGGCGGCACGAGCCGCGACGTGATCTATCACCGCGGCTGGCTTAAGAACCAGGGTTACCCGCACGATCTGTTCGACGGCCGGCCGGTGATCGGCATCCTCAATACCTGGTCGGATATGACCCCGTGCAACGGTCATCTGAGAGAGCTCGCCGAGAAGGTGAAGGCGGGCGTCTGGGAGGCCGGCGGCTTCCCACTCGAGGTGCCCGTGTTCTCGGCATCCGAAAATACCTTCCGCCCGACCGCGATGATGTACCGCAACCTTGCGGCGCTGGCGGTGGAAGAGGCGATCCGTGGCCAGCCAATGGATGGCTGTGTGTTGCTGGTCGGCTGCGACAAGACCACGCCGTCGCTTATCATGGGGGCTGCCTCCTGCGACTTGCCGTCGATCGTCGTCACCGGCGGGCCGATGCTGAACGGTTACTTCCGCGGTGAACGCGTCGGGTCCGGCACGCATCTGTGGAAATTTTCCGAAATGGTGAAGGCCGGCGAGATGACGCAGGCCGAATTCCTCGAGGCTGAAGCTTCGATGAGCCGTTCGTCGGGCACCTGCAACACCATGGGCACCGCTTCCACCATGGCTTCCATGGCCGAGGCGCTCGGCATGGCGCTTTCCGGCAATGCCGCGATCCCGGGGGTCGATTCCCGCCGCAAGGTCATGGCGCAGCTCACTGGCCGCCGCATCGTGCAGATGGTCAAGGACGACCTGAAGCCTTCCGAGATCATGACGAAAGAGGCTTTCGAGAACGCCATCCGCACCAATGCAGCGATCGGCGGATCGACCAATGCCGTCATCCACCTGCTCGCCATTGCCGGCCGTGTCGGCATCGATCTTTCGCTCGACGACTGGGACCGCTGTGGCCGCGACGTCCCGACCATCGTCAACCTGATGCCGTCGGGCAAGTACCTGATGGAAGAGTTCTTCTACGCCGGCGGCCTGCCGGTGGTGCTGAAGCGCCTCGGCGAGGCCGGCCTGCTGCACAAGGATGCGCTGACGGTCTCCGGCGAAACCGTCTGGGACGAGGTCAAGGACGTCGTCAACTGGAACGAGGACGTAATCCTGCCGGCTGAAAAGGCGCTGACCTCTTCGGGTGGCATCGTCGTGCTGCGCGGCAATCTGGCACCGAAGGGCGCGGTGCTGAAGCCGTCAGCGGCCTCGCCGCATCTGTTGGTGCACAAGGGCAGGGCAGTGGTGTTCGAGGATATCGACGACTACAAGGCCAAGATCAACGACGACAATCTCGACATCGACGAAAGCTGCATCATGGTCATGAAGAACTGTGGGCCGAAGGGCTATCCAGGCATGGCCGAGGTCGGCAATATGGGGCTGCCGCCCAAGGTGCTGAAGAAGGGCATCCTCGACATGGTGCGTATTTCCGACGCCCGCATGTCCGGAACGGCCTATGGTACCGTGGTGCTGCACACCTCGCCGGAAGCGGCGGTCGGCGGGCCGCTCGCGGTCGTGCAAAACGGCGACATGATCGAGCTGGATGTGCCGAACCGTCGTCTGCATCTCGACATTTCCGACGAGGAATTGGCGCGGCGGCTGGCCGAATGGCAGCCGAACCACGATCTGCCGACATCAGGCTATGCTTTCCTGCATCAGCAGCATGTCGAAGGGGCCGATACCGGCGCCGACCTCGACTTCCTCAAGGGATGTCGCGGAAACGCAGTCGGCAAGGACAGTCACTAAACTGAGAAAGCAAATCCGCAGACCGGAAAGGTGGGGTGAGGTCTCGCCCCACCTTTTCTTTGCACTTGTTTCATAGGGAAATAGAGATATATTCTGTACAAGTGTACGGGAGATATGGTCATGTCCAAGACGATTGGTGCAGCCGAGTTCAAAGCGAAATGCCTGAACCTCATCGATCAGATGGCTAGGGACGAGGAGCCTATCGTCATCACCAAGCGCGGCAGGCCGGTTGCCTTGCTTTCACCGGCACGTGATCCAAGCGGACGCGGGAGCATCATTGGCGCGATGAAAGGCAGTGTCTTGCGCTATGACGATCCGCTGTCTCCGGCCGCAGAACCAGAGGATTGGTACGCCGTTCGATGATCGTCATCGACACGCATATCCTCGTCTGGGCAATGCAGGACGACCCACGCCTCGGTTCACAAGCCCGGCACATCATCGACGAGATGACGGAAAAAAGCCGGATACTGATTTCGGCGATTACACCTTGGGAAATCGCAATGCTTGTGCAGAAAGGGCGCCTGGCTCTCGGCGACGATGTCGAGCGATGGATCGATAGCGCGCTGTCTCTGCCCGGGCTGCAGCTCGCACCGATCGAGCCTTCCATTGCAATAGACAGCGTTCGGCTGCCTAGCGAGTTTCATGCCGACCCCGCCGACCGCATCATTGCTGCCACAGCCCGTTTTCATCGCGTGCCGTTGCTGACAGCGGATCAAGCGATCCTCAGCTATGGTGCACGCGGCCATCTGCAGGTTCTTGCGGCAGGCTAAAGTGCGTCACGATCTTTTCAGAGGCAGGGCCGGCAATCTGAATCCCGTTCTAAATTAAATAGTTAGATGTCGTCTGAAAACCGGGCAAACTTTCGGGCGATATGCATTATCCGTGCGAAACCGCCATGCAGCGGTCTGGATCGGCGTCATTTTCGAAGAAGGCGCGAATCGCCGGCCATTTGCGCCGGAAGGCGGCAACGCAGGCCGGGTCGAAATGCGATCCGCTACAGGCGATGATTTCGTCGTATGCCCGCTCAACCGGCCAGGCCTGTTTGTAGGGCCGGTCGGAGCAGAGCGCTTCGAAGACATCGGCGACCGCGACGATGCGTGCTTCGATGGGGATTGCGTCGCCGGACAGGCCCTTGGGGTAGCCGGTTCCATCCCATTTCTCATGATGACCGGCGATGATGGCGGTGGCGACGCGCGAAAGCTCGGCCGAACTGTTGGCGAGAATGGCGACACCGATCGGCACATGCTCGCGCATCCGCTCGATCTCATGGCGTTCGAGCTTGCCCGGCTTCTGCAGAATGGCATCGGGTATGGCGATCTTGCCGATATCGTGTAAGGGCGCGGCGAGATAGATGTTGCGCCGCTGGATGCGGTCGAGACCGAGGCCTTCGGCAATCAGTTCGGCGATATTGGCGACGCGCTCGATATGATCCCCGGTGTTGCCGTCGCGCGAGGCCATCGCCTGGGCAAGGCACCAGATGATTTCCTGCTCGCGCATGTCGGCCTGTTCGGTGGCGTGACGGAAGGCCATGTCGAGTGATTTCGCCCGGTCGGCCAGCGCCAGCTGGGCCCTGTGCAGGGCCATCAGGTTGAGGACGCGTGCCTGGAGTTCCAGCGGGTCGAAAGGCTTGGCGAGAAAATCCGTGGCGCCGGCCTCCAGCGCTTCCAGCCGAATCGACCGTTTTGCCTGCGAAGTGATCATCACCACGGGCACGTCCGCGTAGCCCGGCTGGCGCCGCAGCCTGCGGATCATCTCGATGCCGTTCATGTCAGGCATCAGGTAGTCCACCAGCACGACATCGAAATCGACCACCTGGCATCGGGCAAGGGCCTCGAGCGGATTGGTGAAGCTTTTCACTTCACAGCCGACGAAACCGCGGACCGCGGTCTCAAGGGCGAGAAGGCTCGATTCGCTGTCGTCGACGATCAGAAGAGGCATGAACGATCCCGTGGAAAATCAAAGAAGCAACAGGCTGCCTCATCGGAGGGCCAGGTTCGTCGCCTCATCCGTGCCGGCAGCTCAACATCATCATGAAAGCCCGCATCATGCGGCCCGCTTCTCAAACGGCACCGCTCGAAAATACGCAGCCGCCGCCGCAGACAAGCTTGTGCCTGCCGCCTTAAAATAGGGTTAGTCGGCAATGGAAAATTTGACGTACGGCAATTATGACGTGCGACGCATGCCGGAAGCAGGCGAATTTCGAGACTTTCCCATAATATGAGTAGACGTGTTTCGTCTAAAGGCGCGCCAGCCTGGCCCGGCGGAGGCATCCGGAATGGATAGGGCCTAGATGAAAAGTCCGCCTGCGTGCCGGCGATGAAGGATTGATCCGGTGTCTTCGTCATGAAGGTGAGGATGGAAAAGAGCAGACAAAGAGAAGAACGACGTGTGGGTTGTACCGGCGAACGGCAATTCGATGGCGCATGAATTGTCGGGCCTTCGCGAAGGCGACCGGATGATCTGCTTCGCCTTCAGCCGCCGGCCGCGCAAGCTTCCGCTGCTTCTGGACGAGATCTGGGCCACAGGCGCCATCGCGGTGTTAATCCCCGATGCCAGCGCGGCCGAAAGCGCAACGGCCGCCGACCATATCATTCGATGCCGCAGCCATTCGCTCGCGGCATTCAACTCCAACGCTTCCGCAAGATCGACCGAATGGTCGAAGTGATCGATGATGTCGCCATGCCCAAGCGGGAAACGGCACGGCCGAAGGGTTGGTTGATCTGAGGAGGTCGCCAGTGCGCGACGGGAACACCCAGCCGCTGCTCTTCGAGGGGCGGATCAGAGAAAATTTGCTCCGACATCAGAGACGAAAGCGCTGGATAAAAACGGCCAGTCGAGACGCCGGCGAAAAGACCAGCACGTTTCCAACCAGCACGGCGCAGAGCCCGAGAGCTGCCAATGGACCGAGCTGATAATCTTCTAAAAACATCTTCGCAAAGCCATTTTTGCAAAGCTTTTAAAGCTACCACCGGCGTGCCGCCATGGGAGTGGCGAAGCCTGTAGTGAGATCGAACTCCCCGGTGACGCATCATGCTTTCTGAAGGATCGATTTTGGTTTTCGGGCCGATGCGCTAAAGCGCTTTAGCTCTTTGATTTTGCGGATGTCGTTGCCGCAAAAGCGCTTCGCGCTTTGCCTGGGAAAACCGCTGCACACTTCTGCGCGACATGCTTTAGCGGGAGTTTTTGTCTGCCATCCACAGAGAAATGATAGCCCTCGATGGCGGGGGATTGTCAGCAGGTGCTCCTTGGCAAGACCATCGCGCGCGCATTGAGCGAGACCTTGAAGGATTGCAGCGTAAAGGTCCGACAGTTCTTTAATGGGCGTATCATCCCGAAGTCTGCCGCCGCGGACATCTTCATTCAGGCGCACGGCAATCTGCTTTGACCGTTCCTGCCGGAGCACTTTCAGAGTCTGGAGCGCAGAGGATCTCCTCTTTCGGGCGGTGGGCGCCGTTCAGCTCTGGCTCTGGCTTTGCATCTGTCCGCCGTTCTCGACCGTCACAGTGACCGACAGCGTTTCGCCCGGCGTGCCGATGCGCATGCCTGAAATCGGCGCGGCGTCGCGGTAGCAGAGGCCGGAGGCGACGCGGACGTAACGCGTATCCGGGCAGATCTCGTTGGCCGGATCGAAACCGACCCAGCCGAGGCCGGGGATATGGGCCTCGGCCCAGGCATGGGTCGCCGCCTGTTCGACTTTTTCTGCCATCATCAGATAGCCCGAGATATAACGCGCCGGCACCTGCAGGGCGCGGGCGGCGGCAATGAAGATGTGGGCATGATCCTGGCAGACGCCGCTCTTCTTTTCGAGCGCCTGTTCGGCCGTGGTCTCGGTGTTGCTGGTGCCGGGCTTATAATCGACCGTTTGGTGGATTGCTTCCATGAGCGCATGCATGCGGGCAAGGTCGTTATCGCCGCCGACGCCCTTGATCAGTTCCTTGATCAGCTTGCCGCCCTTGGTCAGCGGCGTTTCGCGCAGGAAAAGCCAAAGCGGGCAGAAGCCGGTATGCGGGCCGGTGACGCCGTTATTATCCGCCGTCTCGACCTCACCTTCGGCCAGAATGCGCGTCACGTCCTGCTCGCCTTCCAGCGAGACCAGGTTGACGTGATTGCCGTACTGGTCGTCATATTCCACCTCGGGCTTGGCGCCCTCGACGTTCAGTGACCAGCCGAGCACCTTCTGGGCCGGGCTCGTCGGCGGCGTCAGTCTGAGCCGCTGCAGCGAGAACTGCGCCGGTTCGTCGTAGCGATATTCCGTGAGGTGGCTGATTTTCAGTCTCATGTTCTGATCCGCTTAAACGTAGAACCGGTAGCCGTTGGAAATCTCCGCGCCGAGCTGATTGTTGCGCGAGACGAAATCCTCGAGGAACTCATGCAGGCCCTGATCCATGATATCGCGGATCGCCCGCGTCTGCAGCGTGGTGCGGATCGCATCGGCGGTATCGTGGGCAGGCAGCCGCTCCTCGTAGTCCTGGGCGAGATAGCCGAGATTGCTGACGATCTTCTCGTAACAATAGGCAAGCGAGCGCGGCATCTGGACGTTCAGGGTCAGGAAGTCGGCGATGTTCATGGCGCGATATTCGCCGTCATAGGCCCAACTATAGGCGCGGTGGGCGGAGACCGAGCGCAGGATCGATTCCCACTGCACGTTGTCGAGCGAGGAGCCGACGGCCGAGACCGAGGGCAGCAGCACGTAATATTTCACGTCGAGGATACGGCTGGTATTGTCGGCCCGTTCGATGAAGGTGCCGATGCGGGCGAAATTATAGAGTTCGTTGCGCAGCGTCGAGCCATGGAAAGCGCCGCGGATCAGGCCGGCGCGGCGCTTGATGGCGTCGATCACCTCCGGCATTTCGGCCGGCTTGACTCGCTTTTCGAGCAGCGACTTCAGGTCGATCCAGCATTCGTTGGTCGCTTCCCAGGTCTCCCGCGTCAGCGCGGTGCGCACCATGCGGGCATTGTTGCGGCCGGACTCGATGCAGGACATGACGCTCGACGGGTTGGCCCGATCGCGCAGGAGATAGTCGATCGCATCGGCATTGGTCAGCTTGGTGTGGCCCTCGTCATAGGCTTCGCGAACGCCGGCGCTTTGCAGCACGCCATCCCAGTTGTCGTCGCCGGCGCTGCTTCGGGTGAGCGACATGCGCAGCCCGGCATCGACCAGGCGGGCGATATTTTCGGCGCGCTCGATGTAACGGAACATCCAGTAGAGGCCGTTTGCGGTTCTTCCGAGCATCAGTCCTCCAATACCCAGGTGTCTTTGGTGCCGCCGCCCTGGCTGGAATTGACCACCAGCGAGCCTTGCTTCAACGCCACGCGGGTGAGCCCGCCCGGAATGATCTGCACCTTGTCGGAGACGAGCACATAGGGGCGCAGGTCAACATGGCGCGGCGCAATGCCCTTGTTGACGAGGATCGGCACGGTGGAGAGCGACAGCGTCGGCTGGGCGATATAATTGTTCGGTTTAGCCTTCAGCTTCTCGGCGAAATCGGCGCGCTCCTTCTTCGAAGCCGTCGGTCCCACCAGCATGCCGTAGCCGCCGGAGCCGTGGACTTCCTTGACCACCAATTCTTCGAGATGCTCCAGCACGTATTTGAGGCTTGATGCTTCCGAACAGCGCCAGGTCGGCACGTTTTCGAGCAGCGCCTTGCTGCCGGTGTAGAATTCGACGATCTCCGGCATATAGGAATAGATCGCCTTGTCGTCGCAGATGCCGGTGCCGGGCGCGTTGGCAATGGTAATATTGCCGGAGCGGTAAACGTCCATGATGCCGGGAATACCGAGTGCGGAATCGGCCCGGAAGGTCAGGGGGTCGAGGAAGTCGTCGTCGACGCGGCGGTAGAGCACGTCGATCGCCTCGTAACCGCGGGTCGTCCGCATCTTCACCTTGCCGTCGATGACGCGCAGATCCGAGCCCTCGACCAGTTCGACGCCCATCATGTCTGCGAGGAAGGAATGCTCGTAATAGGCCGAATTGTAGATGCCGGGCGTCAGCACTGCGACGCGCGGCTTGCCGCTGCAGCCGGGAGGGGCGAGCGAGGCGAGGCTCTGGCGGAGCAGGTAGGGATAATCCTCGACGCGCTGCACCTTGTTCTCGTGAAAGAGTTCGGGGAACATCTGCATCATGGTCTCCCGGTTCTCCAGCATGTAGCTGACCCCGGAAGGTGTGCGGGCATTGTCCTCGAGCACGTAGAACTGGTCCTCGCCGGTGCGCACGATATCGGTGCCGACGATGTGGGTGTAGACGCCGCCCGGCGGGCGGAAGCCGATCATCTCGGGGATGAAGGTGACGTTGTTCTCGATCAGCTCGCGCGGAACGCGGCCGGCGCGAATGATCTCCTGCTTATGGTAGATATCGTCGAGAAAGGCGTTGAGCGCGATCACCCGCTGCTCGATGCCCTGGGCGAGCTTGCGCCATTCGCGGGCCGAGATGATGCGGGGAATGATATCGAAGGGGATGAGCTTTTCGGAGCTATCGGCATGGCCATAGACCGCGAAAGTGATGCCGGTCTTCCGGAAGATATTTTCCGCATCGCGGGACTTGGCAATCAGATGCCCCCGGTCTTGGCTGTTGTACCACTCGAAATATTTTTCATAAGGCGGGCGAGAACTTTCGTCCCCGGTAATCATTTCGTCAAATGCCAAAGGTGCGTGCTCCCCTTTTTTGTTCATTTGAATACAACGCAAATGGCAATGCAAGAACCATGCGCAGTTCGAGGAAAAGATTTTGCGTTGCGGGAAAGAAGGGGAAATTGGGGGTTGGAAGCGAGGTGGCGCGGGGTGGCGGACAGTTCTTCCGCTAAGACTGCATAAAATGTGAGCAGGTGATGGCTTTTCGCTCGACCGATATGCGGAGGCGCGGCCTTCCCACACACTCCTCATTCCTGTGCCCGTCACAGGAATCCAGCCACGGCGCGTCCGCGCCGTGAATGACTCGAACCCTTTCAAGAGAGCCTCCCGCGCCCAAGGACTTGGGCGCACTGGATTCCTGTGACGAGCACAGGAATGAGGTAGAGTGTGGGGGAGCGTCGGCGAATCTTCGCTGCGGTGGCATGCTGGCGAGTTGCCGCCAGGTTCGCTCGTCACATTGAAAGTATCATCTTCCGGCTCGTCCGTCCCCCCCAACCATCAGCGAAATTTCAGATAAGCATCAACGCTTCGACTTTGACTGCACCGCCGGGCGCGGCTATCAGCGCGGCAATCCTTCTCTCGCGAGCCGCCCATGTCCCTCGACCGTCTTGCCCCCGCCGTTTTCGTCCTGCTCTGGTCCACGGGCTGGGTGGTGGCGAAATATGCTTCGCTGCATTCCGAGCCATTTACCTTTCTTTCGATCCGTTACGCGCTGTCGGCGGCGGCCTTCCTGGGGCTCTGCCTGGCGGCGCGGGCGCAATGGCCGGCAAGCCGGGCGACGTGGCTGCGCGCCATCTATTCCGGTTTCTTCCTGCATGGTTTCTATCTCGCCGGCCTCTGGTGGGCGATTGCCAACGGCGTGCCGGCCGGCATATCGGGAATCATCGCGGCGCTGCAGCCGCTTTTGACGGCGATGGCCGCTCCCTTCCTGATCGGCGAGCGGCTGCAGCAGGCACAGAAATTCGGCCTTGGCCTCGGCTTCATCGGCATTGCCATCGCCATTTCGCCGAAGCTCCTCGATCCGGCGACCGCCGATCTCACACATGCCGCTCTGCCGCTGGCGATCAACCTCATTGCCATGGGGTCCGTTACCTACGGCACGCTTTACCAGAAGAAGCACCTGCAATCGGGCGACCTCAGAACCATCGCGACACTGCAATATGTCGGGGCGCTGATGCTTACACTGCCGCTTTCGCTGATCTTCGAGCATCAGCATTTCGATGGCTCCGCGCAGGCCTATGGTGCACTCGTCTGGTCGGTCTTCGGTCTGTCGATGGGCGGCGTCGGGTTGCTGCTCTATCTGATCCGCCGGGGGCAGGTGTCCCGTGCCGCCTCACTGATCTACCTGATGCCCCCGGCCGTCGCTCTCGAGGCCTTCATCGCCTTCGGGGAACCGCTGACCGTGCCGTTGATCGTCGGCACCGTGGTGGTCGTGACGGGGGTCTATCTCACGAACCGCAGGGCATTCAGCGAACCTGCGGAGGCGTAGATAGCAAAAAGGCCGGAGATGTCCCCGGCCTTTCCGCTTTTCAATCGCTCAACTATCAGGCGCGTTCGCGGCGCTGGCCGCCGCCATTGCGGGAGCCGGAGCCACCGCGGCGGTCGCCGCCGTTGCCGTCGCGGCGGGGTTCACCGCCCTGGGCCTGCTGCGGGCCGCGGTCTTCGCCGTGCTTGCGGGCCGGGCGGCCGTGGGTATGGCGGCCGTTGCCGCGGTGATGACCGCTCGGCTCGCCATTGGCAGGGCCGCCATGGGCGGGACGCTGCGGCTTTGCCGAGGGGCGGAAGTCGGAAGTCGAGGCTAGATCGTTGTCGGGGCCAAGATTCGGGCTGGCTTCGCCGCGGCGCTGGCCGCGGAAATCCTCGTTGCGAGCGGTGCGTTCGGGACGCGGACGGCGTTCCTGGCGGCTGCCGCGATGCTCCGAACGGTTCTGATCGCCACGGCCGTCGCCACGACCCGGACCTTCGCGACCCTGGCCTTCGCGCGCCTGACCTTGGCCGCCACCGCGATTGCGGTTGTTGCCATTGCCGTTGGCGCGGCGGGGGCCGCCACTGATATTTGCCGGCGGCTCGCCGCTTGCGACTGTGATGTCGATACCCATCAGGCGCTCGATGTCACGCAGCAGCTTGGCTTCGTCGGGAGCGCAGAAGGCAATCGCGATGCCGTCGCGGCCGGCGCGCGCCGTGCGGCCGATGCGGTGAACATAGGCGTCGGGCACTTCAGGCAGGTCGTAGTTGTAGACGTGGCTGACGGCGGGGATGTCGATGCCGCGGGCGGCAACGTCGGTGGCGATCAGCGTCTTGATGCTGCCGTCGCGGAAGGCCTTCAGCGCCCGCTCGCGCTGACCCTGGCTCTTGTTGCCATGGATCGAGGCGACGGAATAGCCGATGTTTTCGAGATGCTTCATCAGCTTCTCCGCACCGTGCTTGGTGCGCAGGAAGACGATGGCGCGGCCATCCGGGTTTTCGGTCAGCGACTTGCGGAGCAGTTCCGTCTTGTCGTTCTTGCCGCCGACGAAATGGACGTATTGCTCGACCTTGTCGGCAGCCTTGCCGGGCGGTGTGACTTCGACCTTGACGGGATCGACGAGGTAGTCACCGGCGAGATCGGCGATCGCCTTCGGCATGGTGGCCGAGAAAAGCATGGTCTGGCGCTTCTTCGGCACCATCTTGGCGATCTTGCGCAGATCGTGCACGAAGCCGAGGTCGAGCATCTGATCGGCTTCATCAAGTACGAGATAGCGGACTGTGGTCAGCGAGATCGCCCGGCGATTGATGAGGTCGAGCAGGCGGCCGGGCGTGGCGACGAGGATATCGGTGCCCTTTTCGAGCTGAAGCTGCTGCTTGTTGATCGAAACGCCGCCGACGACGACGTTGATGCGTAGATGCGACTTGCGGATGAACTTCTTCAGGCTCTCGGCGATCTGGTTCACCAGTTCGCGGGTCGGCGCCAGGATGAGGGTCCGCGTCGTGCGGTTGTCGGGGCGACGTTCGTCGGCAAGCAGCTTTTCGATGAGCGGCAGGCCGAAAGCGGCCGTCTTGCCGGTGCCGGTCTGGGCAAGACCGATCAGGTCCCGGCCTTCGAGAAGGAGGGGAATGGCATGTTCCTGGATCGGCGTCGGCGTTTCGATGCCGAGCTGGAACAAAGTAGCGACGATCGGCTTGGAGACACCAAGCGATTCAAAATTAGTCAAGGCAAAACCTTTCGGGGCGCCACAACGACTATCGCCGGAACGCACCATGCGATCCGGTTTCATTCTGGCGTCAAGAACCCCGCGTGAAGTGGGAACTTGTGAGTTGGAAAAAGCTTTCCAGCGCTTCTGGCCGCGGATGGGAGTGCGGCCTCTATCGAAATGCGCTTTTGTCCCTTCTTCCTGCGTCCGTATTTTCTAGCAGGGGCACGCTCACGCGGCGGCCGGAAGGGTGAAAGCTGGGCTGCATTTGGGCTAGTTCGCGCGGAAAGTCAAGTGCAGTGCACAAGAAAGCCTCCGGTGGAACTTAGTTGGGCATAATGAGCAAGAAGCTTTGCGAGGCGCTTTCCGCGCCGTTGACGAGGATGGCGATGCGGTGCTGGCCGGGGTAATAGCGCCTCGTGGTGATCGGCCGCATGGCGTGGCGGCGCTCGATTGCGTGGCTCTGCCCGGGCGCGAGCATGATCGTCTTGCATTTGAAGACCTTGGGCGAGAGCGAGCCATCGGCCTTCACGTAGTGGATGGCGTAGTCGATCATCAGCGATTGCGCGGTCTCGCCGGCATTGTTGACGCGGATTTCGAAATCCAACCCCTCGCCGAACGTGACCACGCCGTTCAAGAGGCGCAGTTCACATGTCAGCGCAGTCGCCGCGCCGAAGCCGAAATTGGCGAGCGCTTGCGCATGACCGTTCTTCAGGAGCGTGCGCGAGGCATGTTTCAGCAGACGGCGCCGTTCAGGCGATGCCGTCTCGATGTGACCGGCGATGAAGGTTGCGACCAGATCCGGGTGATCCTTGGCGATGTCGTTGAGGCTGTTGGCGACGGAGCGGCGGACATAATCCTCCGGGTCATCGACCAATGCAGTCAGGATCGGCAGGATCGGCCCCGGATCCTTCACAAGCTGCGGCAGGCGCATGGCCCAGGGCAGGCGAGGCCGCGTTCCCTCACTTGCCAGCCGGCGCACGTGCTGATCAGGGTCGCCGACCCAGTGGGAGATGATGGCGAGCGCGCGCTGCTGGTCGCGGTGGATGAACTGGCGGATACCGAATTCGGCGGTGAAATGCGGCGTCAGCGCCTTCAGCAGATCGAGGCCGAGATCGAAATGATCGGGGCCGCGGGCCGCGATGAACTGGTTGACCGGCAACAGCATCCAGCCTGATAGACCGGGCCTGCCTGATGCAGGCAGGCTCGCCTTCAGGATCGCGGCTGCCTCCGGAAAATCAGCGGGAAGCGTGGCAAACAGCGCGTCGCGGATCAGGGCCGAGCGTTCCATCAACTCCAGCGCTCCGAGGCCATCGGTTGCCAGTTTCACGAAACGGGGCTTGTCGAAGGCGGGCGCATGGGCGGCGATGCGATCGGCCATGTCGCCGACCAGCGCCTGATGCAGCAGATTTTTCAGCGGTTCCGGCATGCTGATCCTCCCTCTGTGGGAGGATTGGACCGGCGCCGCCGGGAGGTCAAGCGGCGCCGGGTGCAGTTTTCCTATTCCGGGCAGACTTTGACGCGGTAAGGGTCGCCCCAATCGTCGCGCCGCCATTCGAGGTGGCAATAGGACGGCCGGTAATAGGTCCGGTAGACCGGATAGGGGCGATAAGCGGGATAGGCGTGGTAGGCAGGATAAGCGGGATAGGCCGGGCGTGCGGCCTCGGACAGCAGGGCACCGCCGACGACGCCGGCGGCAAGGCCGCCCCAGAAGGCATCGCGTGGACGGGCATCGGCGGTGGTGGCGGTGGCGAGCGAGGCGCTGGCTAGAGTCAGCGCGATCAGGCCCGTCGCCATGGTCTTATGAAGAACGGACATGCTATTTTCCTTGATTTAGACTGGCTTCCATAAAGCCATGTCCAGACTCCGCCCGGATCGCGGCGGCGAAATGGCCGTGCAAGCGCTTCCGGCATTAAATTTTCGTCATGATTTCAACGAGTCCCGGCAGTGGATGGAATGATGCATCGGGTGGCATTGCCGCCGATGCCTGCTTTTTCAGTCCCGTGCAAGTCCGGGCTGCCAATGTGAGGCCGTTTCAGCCTGGCGAGCCGGCTCCTAAAATTCGCCCGCTGAAATTTATGGTTAAAACCTTGTTAAAAGCCTTGGTGTTACAGTCTTTGTAGTTGATATTTCATTCATTGCCGGAGCGACAACTTCTTGAAATCAACCGGGGACATTCTGGAATTGGCCTGCCGCCGGATCGCTGATCTGGACACCCCGGCCTATGTCAAGAACAGCGAGCTGCGCTATGTCGCCGTCAACCAGGCCTATGCCGATTTCCTGGGCCGCGAGATTTCCGATTTCATCGGCCGGCGCAGCCGCGAGCTGTTCGACCGTCCCGAGGAAGAGGAGCGCGAGGATAGGGAACGCCGCGCGCTGGTGTTCGGAAGCGAGGAAAACGCCATCTGTTTCGATGCAGCAGGCCTTGGCCATGAGCGCATCCAGATCGAAAGCTTCTCGCCGTTACCGGAGCGGGCCTATGTGCTCGGTATCTTCGAAGTGCGCGAGACGGCGCGTCGCGCAGCTGGCGCCGGAGGGATTGTTAGCGATCCCGGGATTGCCGGCAATCCGGGGAGATCGGCCGATTTTGCCCACGTGCGTGAGGCGCTGGAAAAGCTCGACCATCCGATCGGCATCTTTGCCGGGGATGGGCGCCCTCTGATCGTCAATGCCGCCTATCGCAACGGCGCAAAGCGGGCTGCTCCCAGCGATACGGGCTGGCATGAGAGCGTCAACGAACGCGATCTGCTGCGCACCATCATGGAGGACCTGCCGGTCGCGGTTTTCGTGCGCGATGATAGGCACCGCCTCGTCTATGCCAACCAATATTACGAAACCTTCGGTGGCTATGACCGCTCGCAGGTTCTGGGGATGACCGAGCACGAAATGTTCGGGCCAGAGGAGGGAGAGGCGATCTACCAGGAAAACCGCCTGGCGCTGGAAGACGGCCTGTCGAAAGAGATCGAAAGCCAGATGCCGAGCAAGGATGGCCGCATTCATCCGCTCATCTCGCGGGTCAACCGCGTCGTGACGCCAAATGGGCGCACCTATGTCGTCGGTTCCTTTTCCGATATCTCGCCGCTGAAGGAGCGGGAGATGGCGCTGATCGAGGCGAAGAAGCAGGAAGAGGTGCTGCATCGGGATATCGAAAGCATCCTGCGCTCGCTGCCGGTCGGCGTGCTGATCCTCGATAACGACCATCGGATTCTCTACCTCAACGACGAATTCTACAGCATCTGGGATCTGCCACCCGACGATCCCTTCGACGGCCGCCCCTTTATCGACGTCATCCGCCGCAATTCCGAGCTCGGCCGCTACGACGGCACGCAGACGCCGGATGAGATCTACGCTTTCCGCAAGCACCTGTTCGAGACCGATGCGCCCGAGCCGATCGAACTCGATTGGGCGGGCGGTAAATCCGTCATCTTCGACAGTCGGCGTATTTCCAACGACCGTATCCTGCTTTCCTATGCCGACATCACAGCTGTTCGCGAGCGGGAGAAGGAAATCCACGAGGCCCGCGCGGCGCTGGAGCGGCTCGGCGAGATGATGCGCGATGCGACGCATGCCATGTCGCAAGGGCTCGCCATCGTCCAGGATGGCATCATCAAGCTGTCCAACGAGTCGCTATCAGAGATACTGCGCATTCCAGCTTCCCATATCGAGCCAGGCGAGGGCTGGATCGGGCTCTTCGATTTCTGCGCGGCGCGCGGCGATTTCCATGATGCAGCCGCCGAGATCCTGCAGGGTTGGCGCGCCAATATCGCGGCGAAGCAACCGATCTCCACGGTCTTCCATGTAGCCGGCGAACGCTGGGTGAACATGGAGGCGACGGTCAGCGAGGGGCAGCATTGGGTGGCGCTCTTCACCGACGTCACCGAACTCAAGAGCCGCGAGGAGGAGCTGCGCCAGCTCTTGTCACGCGCCGAAGCCGCCGACCGGGCCAAATCCGAATTCCTCGCCAATATGAGCCACGAGATCCGCACGCCGATGAATGGTGTGCTCGGCATGGCGGAACTGCTTGCCAAGACCAATCTCGACACGCGTCAGAAAACCTTCATCGACATCATCGTCAAGTCGGGCAATGCGCTGTTGACGATCATCAACGACATCCTCGACTTCTCGAAGATCGATGCGGGGCAGATGAAGCTGCGCAAAGCCGCCTTCGACATCACCGAAGCGGTGGAGGACGTGGCGACGCTGCTATCCTCGCATGCTGCCGAGAAGAACATCGAACTCCTGGTGCGGGCAGCACCGGATCTGCCCGCCGCCGTGATCGGCGATGCCGGGCGTTTCCGCCAGATCGTCACCAATCTCGTCGGCAATGCCGTCAAGTTCACCGAGCGCGGCCATGTCTTCGTCGATGTCGGCTTCCAGACGGTTGGCGGCGGCGAGATCCTGGCGAGCATCCGCATCGAGGATACCGGCATCGGCATCCCGCGCGAAAAGCTCGAATCGGTCTTCGACAAGTTCTCGCAGGTCGACGCTTCCTCGACCCGCCGGCATGAGGGAACGGGTCTCGGGCTTGCGATCACCGCCGGCCTTGTCGATCTCTTCGGCGGGTATCTCAATGTCGAGAGCGAATGGGGCAAGGGGTCGGTCTTCACGGTCAATCTCCCCTTTGCGGTGGCTGCGGCCCGCCTCGAGCCGAAACCGCTGCCGATCAACGTGCAGGGCGCGCGCATCCTCGTCGTCGACGACAATGACGTGAACCGGCGCATCCTCACCGAGCAGCTTTCGCTCTGGGGTTTTGACGGCGTGGCCGCCGAAGGCGGCGGCAACGGTCTTGCAATCCTGGAGGCGGCGGCCGATCTCGGCATTGCCGTCGATGCCGTCGTGCTCGACTATCACATGCCCGATATGAACGGCGCCGATGTGGCGCGCCGGCTGCGCGCCGATCCTCGCTTCGTGGAGCTGCCGATCATCTTCCTGACGTCGATGGATATTTCAGGCACGGAAAAGGAATTCGCGGCACTCAACGGTCATGCGCATCTGATGAAGCCGGCGCGCGCCAACGTGCTGCGCAATACCGTCGTCGAGGTCGTCCGCGCCGGTCGCGTGAAGCAGGTTTCAGAAGCCGAGATCGCCCGGCTGCAGGCGCAGGCAGTGGTGCCGGCACCGCCGCCTGAGCCGATGCCGCAGCAGCGGGCGCCTGAATTCGTTGATGTGCTCGTCGCCGAGGACAACGAGGTAAACCAGATCGTCTTCACCCAGATCCTGCAAGGAACGGGCCTCTCTTTCCTCGTCGTCGACAATGGCGAGCAGGCGGTCGCCGCCTGGGAACGGCACACGCCGCGCATCATCATGATGGACGTCTCGATGCCCGTCATGAACGGCCATGAGGCGACCCGGACGATCCGCGCGCGTGAAAAAGGGCAGGGGCATCGCGTGCCGATCATCGGTGTCACCGCCCATGCGCTCGAAAGCGACCGCGACCTCTGTCTCGACGCCGGCATGGACGACTACATGTCGAAGCCGATCAGCCCCGAATTGTTGGAAGAGAAGATCCGGCAATGGCTAGTCAGGGACAAAGAGCAGCCGGGGCGCACCAGCTACTGATCTTTGCGCTTACCCGCCGGGCGCCTTGATGCCGCAGAGCATTTCGCGTTTGCCGGCGAAGCCCTGGCGGCGCTCGACGGCAAAGCCTGCCGCGATGAGGTTGCGGCGGACGAAACCTGCCGCGGCATAGGTGGCGAAAGTGCCGCCGGGCGCGGTTTTTTCGTGGACGCGGCGCATCAGTTCTTCCGACCACATGTCGCCGTTGCGCGAGGGCGCGAAGCCGTCGAGATACCAGGCGTCGAAGCCGGGCCTGACCGCCGCGACACCATCGAGCGCTCGGCCGCAGACGACGCTGAGCCTCATCTGGTCGTCGAGATCGAGCGATACGATATCGGCAGGCGTTGGCGGCCAGGCAGCCGTCAGCGCCTCGCTCTCGGCGTCGATCTCCGGCCAGTGCGAGAGTGCCCGGCCGATTTCTTCGCCGCGCATCGGGTGGAGCTCGAAGGAGATGAAATGCAGCTGCTGGCCGGTCGCGCGGTGCAGCTTCCATTGCCGCCAGGTCTCGGCGAAGTTCAGGCCGGTGCCGAAGCCGAGTTCGCCGATCACGAATTCCTGCCGCCCGTTCCAACGCTCCGGCAGGCCGTTGCCGGCGAGGAAGACATGGCCGCATTCCAGCCGCCCATCGGTCCGGCAATAAAAATGATCGCCAAAGGCGGTGGAATAAGGCATATCGCCGTCGCGCCATTCGAGCGGCTGCGGCGCGCCGGCGCCAATCTGATCGGGGTTCACGTCTGTCATGGAAAAAGCCGATAATCCTCAGCCGGTCTCAGGTCAATCGTCCTGCGAATTGCTGATCGTCGGCGGCGGCATCATGGGTCTCTGGGCGGCCGTCCATGCCGAGCGTCGCGGCATCGATACGATCATCGCCGACGCCGGCAGATTGGGTGGAGGTGCGAGCGGCGGCCTGCTCGGCGCGCTGATGCCGCATATGCCGGATCGGTGGTCTGAGAAAAAGCAGTTCCAGTTCGATGCGCTGGTCTCGCTCGAAGGCGAGATCGCCATGCTGGAAGCGGAAACCGGGCTTTCGGCCGGCTACCGCCGTTCCGGGCGGCTGATCCCGCTGCCGAAGCCACATCTCAACAAAATTGCGCGCGGTCACTCCGAAGACGCCGAACGCCACTGGTGGGCAGGCGAGCGCCGCTTCCATTGGCACGTGCTTGACACTCCGCCGGTCAATGGCTGGATCGAGGCATCCGCCGGCGAGAGCGGTTTCGTGCATGATACGCTCGCCGCTCGCGTGGCGCCCCGCTCACTGATTGCGGCGCTCATCGCCTTGCTGCGGCGGGCCAAATATGTGCGCATTCTGGAGCACGCCACGGTTGCCGGCCTCGATCCGGATCGCGGCACGGCCGCTATCGGCGGCGAAACTATTGCTTTCCGTCACTGCATTCTCGCTGCCGGCCATCAGTCCTTTCCGTTGCTGCAGGGCCTGACGCCGGGGTTGAAACAGCCGCTCGGCCAGCCCGTCAAGGGACAGGCGGCGCTGTTGAAAGCCGATCTCGACCCGGCGCTGCCAACGATCTTCCTCGACGGGCTCTATGTCGTGGCGCATGAGGGCGGCTATGCCGCGATCGGCAGTACCAGCGAAAACCGCTTCGGCGATCCCGCTTCGACCGACGCTCAGCTCGACACGCTGATCGCCGCGGCGCGGGAGATCGTGCCCGCGGTGCGCAACGCCCCTGTCGTCGAGCGCTGGGCGGGGCTTCGCCCGAAGGCGATCGACCGTGACCCGATGATCGGCCGCCACCCCGATCACCCGCGCCTGATCACGCTGACCGGCGGTTTCAAGGTCAGCTTCGGCCTTGCCCACCGGCTGGCAGAAGCAGCGATATGTATCGCAGGCGATACGGATTGCGGATTTTTGATGCCGGAAAGCTTCGCAATTTCGAGCCATATCGCGGCGGCTTCACGTTAAACGTGAATTCTGCGCTTCGTCGTTTCGTTATTCTGTCATGCAAATCACCTATCTGCTTGCGCATCGACAGCGCCGGATTTGATCGGTGCTCAGTTCCTTGATGGAGGAAATTGCATGCGCTATGCCATTTGCTTCACGCCTCCGGCGAGCGACCCGCTGTCGCTTGTGGCCGCCAGTTGGCTTGGCCGAAACGTGTTTTCGGGCGATATGGTGGAGCCGCCGGCAGTTCGCGGCCTCGGCATTCACGAGATCGCCTTCCATACCGCCGTGCCGCGGCGCTATGGTTTTCACGGCGTTCTGAAGGCGCCGTTTCACCTGGGTCACAGTATGTCCGAAGCGCAACTCTTGCGCGATCTGATGCGTTTCTCCGGCACTTTCGTCCCCTTCCAGATTCCGCGCATCGAAGTCGCCAGGCTTGGCAATTTCTACAGCCTGCTGCCGAGCACCCCTTGTGAGCAGATCCAGTATCTCGCTTCGGCGATCGTGCAGGAATTCGACCGTTTCCGCGCGCCGCTCAGCGAGGCCGACATCGAACGCAGCGATCCGGACGGGCTGTCGGCGGCGCAGTTTTCAAACCTGCATCGCTGGGGCAATCCCTATGTGATGGAAGAGTTCCGCTTCCACATGCCGGTGACTGGCCCCGTCAATGCGATCGACATGCCGCGCATCGAGCCGGCGCTGCGGACGATTTTCGCGCCGGCCCTCATTGATCCGGTGACGGTTTCAAACGTGGCGCTGATGATCGAGGAGGGCACCGGCGGTCCTTTCCGCGTTCATTCTCTGCACCCGATGGGCAAGGTCAGCGCGCGCAAGATCGCCTGACATGAGATAAGCTAACTTATTGCGTGGAAAGGATAAAAATCCTCTGCGCAGTTTCCGTCTCGACATTCCGGCTGCGGATGCTACCGTTCTTCGTCTTTTCAGAAGGTGATTTGATGGTATCCGAGACTTATCCGCGCAATCTCGTGGGCTACGGGCGTCAGACGCCCGATCCGAAATGGCCTGAAGAGGCACGCGTCGCCGTGCAGTTCGTCATCAATTACGAGGAGGGCGGTGAAAGCTCGATCCTCGACGGCGATCCGGCGTCCGAAAACCTGCTGTCGGAGATCGTCGGCGCCGCCGCCTGGCCGGGGCAGCGCAATCTCAACATGGAATCGATCTATGAATATGGTTCGCGGGCCGGTTTCTGGCGGCTCTGGCGGATGTTCACCGATCTCAAGGTTCAAGCGACCGTCTACGGCGTGACGCTGGCGATGGCGCGCAACCCCGAGGCCGTCGCGGCGATGAGGGAAGCCGGCTGGGAGATCGCCAGCCACGGTTACCGCTGGCTGGAATACAAGGATTTTCCGGAAGATCTCGAACGCAAGCACATCCTCGAAGCCGTGCGCCTGCACACCGAGCTGACCGGCGAGCGGCCTTACGGCATGTATCAGGGCAAACCCTCGGACAATACGCTGCGGCTGGTGCAGGAGGAGGGCGGTTTTCTCTATTCCTCCGATTCCTATGCCGACGACCTGCCTTACTGGGTGAAGGGCGTCGACGGGAAACCCTTCCTGATCATCCCCTATACGCTCGAAACCAACGACATGCGTTTTGCCACACCGCAGGGCTTCAATACCGGCGAGCAGTTCTTCACCTACCTCAAGGATGCCTTCGATACGCTCTATGAGGAAGGCAAAGCGGGCAGCCCGAAGATGATGTCGGTCGGCCTGCATTGCCGTCTCGTCGGTCGCCCGGGCCGGGCGGCGGCGCTGAAGCGCTTCATCGAATATGTGCTGAAGCACGACAAGGTGTGGATTCCGCGCCGCATCGAGATTGCCGAGCACTGGCGCAAGCATCATCAGCCGGACGCGATCTGATGCTGTCGCGCGAGGATTTCGTTTCCCGCTTCGGCGGCGTCTTCGAACATTCACCTTTCATCGCCGAGCGCGCCTATGACGCCGGCAGCGTGACCGAGCCGCTGACGGCATCAGGCGTGCATGCGGCGCTTGCCGCCGTCTTCCGCGCAGCAAGCCGACAGGAACGTCTCGGCGTGCTCCGCGCCCACCCAGACCTTGCCGGGCGTCTTGCCATATCCGGCGAACTCACAGAAGACAGCCGGAAGGAGCAGTCCGGCGCCGGTCTCGATCGCCTGAGCCCTGCCGAGCACGCCCGCTTCACCGAACTCAATTCGGCCTATGTCGAAAAATATGGCTTTCCCTTTATCATCGCCGTCAAAGGACTCGGCAAGGAGGATATTCTGGAAGCTTTTGAAACACGGATCGGCAATGGCCTGGACGAGGAATTTTCGACCGCGACGGCCCAGGTCGAAAGGATCGCGCTGCTGCGTCTGACATCGATGCTGCCGGAGGCGGAATGAAGGAGAGGCGCGCCATCGACTATCTCAATGACATGCAAAAGGCGGCATCCCAAGCGCTGTCCTTCATCGGCGGAATGGATGAGGCGGCTTTCGCTGAGGACCAGCTTACCTTCAAGGCCGTTGCCTTCTGCCACTTCACCATCGGTGCTGCGGCATCTCGTCTGCTGGTGAGCCATCCGGAATTTGCCACCGAGCATCCCAATCTGCCGTGGACCAGGATCTGCAGTACCGGTAACCGTATCCTCGACGACGTCTTCGATCTCGATTCCTCCGAAATCTGGGAGGCGACGTATCGGACGCTGCCGGAGCTTCTTCGCGAGATCGATGCCGTCCGATACTGGCATGCCCAAGGTGAGTGAAGCGATGTCTCAGTTTCTCGACATTCGTCCCCTCACCCGTTCCGCCTTCGCTCCTTTCGGTGAGGTGATCGAAGCTGACCCGGGCTCGATGCGGCTGATCAATGGCGGCACGACGGAGCGTTTCCATGCGCTGGCCGCGGCGCAGGCGACGGGCGAGGGCGCCCGCGTTATCATCAATCTCTTTCGCGGCCAGCCGCGCAGCTTACCCTATGATATCGACATGATGGAGCGCCATCCCTTCGGCAGCCAGAGCTTCTCGCCAGTCTCCGGCCGTCCTTTCCTCGTCGTCGTCTCCGAGGACGAGGGTGGACGTCCGGGCAGACCGCAAGTGTTTTCGGCGCGCGGGGACCAGGGCGTAAACTATCGCCAGAATGTCTGGCATCATCCGCTGATGGCACTTGGCCAAGTCTCCGATTTCCTGGTCGTCGACCGCGACGGGCCTGGTAATAATCTGGAAGAGTTCTTCTTCGAAACTCCCTTCGTCATCAGAGAGCCAGCCCCATGACCGGACTGACCACCCATGTTCTCGATACCGCTCTTGGTAGGCCGGCCGAACGCCTCAGGATCGACCTCTTCCAGCTCGACGGCGAGATCCGCAGGCATGTGAAGACGGTCGAGACCAATGCCGACGGCCGGGTCGACGGCGGCCCAATCCTTGCCGGCGAAAATTTCCGGGCCGGCACCTATGAACTGGTCTTCCACGCCGGAGATTATCTGAGGGCCAGCGGCACGCCGCTACCGCACCCGGCCTTCCTCGATCTCGTGCCGATCCGCTTCGGCATCGCCGATATCACAGCGCATTACCATGTGCCGCTGCTGATTTCACCCTATGGCTATTCCACCTACCGAGGCAGCTAAAATGCGTTTTGCCGCGATCGCCGACATTCACGGCAACCATCTGGCGCTTGAAGCCGTGCTTACGGATATTCGCGCCGAGGGCATCGAGGACATCGTTAATCTCGGCGATTTCTTCAGCGGGCCGCTGGAGGCCGGCCGGACCGCTGATTTGCTGATGCCGCTTGGTCTGACCTCGGTTCGCGGCAATCACGATCGCTATCTGATCGAGCAGGATCCGGCATCCATGCATGCCTCGGATGCTTCAGCCCATCGGCAATTGACGCCGTCCCATCTCGACTGGATCCGCAGCCTGCCGTTCGACAACGTCTATCGCGGCGAGGTGTATCTCTGCCATGCGACGCCGAAGGACGATAATCTCTATTGGCTGGAATCGGTCTCGGCGGAGGGCGTCGTCTTCTTGAAGCCGATCGAAGCGATCGAGGCGCTGGCCGAGGGCATAGACCTGCCGCTGATCCTCTGCGGCCACAGCCATCTTCCCCGCGCCGTCCGTCTCTCCGACGGCCGCCTGATCGTCAATCCCGGCAGCGTCGGCTGCCCCGCCTATGACGATGTGCTGCCTTACTACCACAAGGTCGAAGCCGGCCACCCGCTGGCCGGCTATGCCATTCTGGAAAAGACGGCGGCGGGGTGGACGTGGCAGTTCAGGAATGTCGCTTACGACCATATGGCGATGTCGGCGCTGGCGGCCGAAAGGGGCCGTCGCGACTGGGCGAGCGCGCTGGCGGCGGGTTGGGTGAGATAGCGCAGACCCGCCTGCGTAGCGATCAATCCTTGGTCGGCGCCGAAGGGGCGATCGGTTTTGCCGGGGCTGCGGCCGGCGCTGGTGCCACCGGAGGCGCTGAGGGTATTGCCGGCTTTACCGGAGCTGCAACTAGTTTTGCCGGTTTTGCGCCATCGAGATTTCCAAGGAGGGACGAGATGGCGTTGTCGCCGTCGAAGCCTGCCTCTTTCAGCAATTTGTCGAGGATCGGCTTGTTTGCCTGATAGGAGAGGAGCTGGCCGGCCAAGCCTTCACCGAGACCGATGCCACTGTCGCCGTTCGAGCCGTTTCCGCGGCCGAGCATGCCGCCGGTGTCGAAGATCCTGATGTCGGAGATTTTCTCGATCGGCTTGACCGCCTCGGCGAGCGCCAAGGGAATGATGCGGATCCGCTCGCGGGTGATCTCGAATTCGATGACCGTCTGGCTCAGCTTGTTGCGGGCTTCATTGAGCAAGGCCGCGCTTTCGGCCTCGGCCTTACCGGTTTCGAGAATGCCCTTAGCCTTGATGATCGCCGCATCCGCTTCGGCGTTCGCCAGCGTTTTGATCGCTTCGGCCTGATCGATGGCCGCCTGTTTCTCGGCCTCGGCACCGACGGTCACGGCGGTCGCTTCGGTTTCGGCTTTCTTGCGCGCGTCGATCACGGCAATCTGTTTTTCGCGCTCGGCAATCTCGATCGCCTTGGCCGTGCCGACCTTTTCCTCTGCCGCGATCGCCAGCGCCCGGGCGGTTTCGGCGGCGGCCTTGGCCTCGGACTCCTCACGGCTCTTGTTGGCAACGGCGATCGCGCTTTCCTGCGCGACGATCTGAAGGTCGCGCTTGGCTTCGGTTTCGCGCTGCTGGACGGCGCGGGCGGCGTCGATGTTGGCGCTTTCGCGGGCCTGTTTGGCGGCTGCCTCGCGTTCGGCGATCGCCAGTTCAGAGGCGATGCGGGCTTCCTCCTCGGCACGTTTTGCCGCCTGCTCCTGTTGGGCGGTTTCGGCGCGCGTCGCCGCGGACTTGTTGGCGATGTCGCGTTCCTGGCTGAGCTCGGCTTCGCGCTTGGTCCGGTCGATGGTCAGCGATTGCTGGCGGGCCTCCAGATCCTTCTGGGCGATGGCGACTTCGGTGTCGCGAACGATTTCGTTCCGCTCCTTCTTGCGACTCTCGGTGATGCGGGTCAATGCCGCAAGACCTTGCGCATCGAAGAAGTTGTTGGCGTTGAAGTGCTTGATGTCGGTCTGGTCGAGGCGGGTCAGGGAGACGGATTCGAGTTCGAGGCCGTTCGACTGGAGATCGGCGCCGACGGCTTCCTGCACGGCCTTGACGAAATCCATGCGCTGTTCCTGCAGCGCATCGAGATTCATCGTCGCTGCCACCGAGCGAAGGCCGTCGACGAATTTGGCCTCGATCAGGATACGAAGCGCCTCGGCATCGTTGGTGCGGCTGCCGAGCGTCTGGGCGGCAAGCGCGATCGAGGAGGCATCGGGTTTGACGCGGACGTAGAACTCGGCGCCGATATCGACGCGCATGCGGTCCTTGGTGATCAGCGCGTCGCCTTCGCCGCGGCGGACTTCCAGCCGCAGCGTCTTCAGGTTCACCCTGGCTGTGGAATGGAAGATCGGCAAGACGACCGAACCGCCGTCGAGCACGACTTTCTGGCCACCGAGGCCGGTGCGCACATAGGCTTCGTCACGGCTGGAGCGTGTGTACAGGGAGGCGAGGACAAAACCGATGCCGAAGATCAGAACGATTGCAATGCCGGCCGGTAGAAGAATGTCATACATCATGACTGCTCCGTGAAAGATTGATTGTCCGATCCGGTGGGGTCCACCAGGGCGGGAATGGCGATAAATACATCTGCGTTGCGATCGACGAGGAGAACCTGCGTACCGATCCCGAGTGGCTGCTGATCCTTGGCGGCTCTGGCTCTCAGCACATGCCAGTTTCCATGCTGGTCCTTGACGCGGACGCGTCCCGGCAGTCCCTGATCGAGCGGGCCAAGGGACACTTCGGCAGTCCGGCCGACGAGGGTGTCGAGATCGACCGCATAGGTCTCGTCGTGCGGCACGATCCGCGCCACGGTCCTGCTCGAGGCCCTGACCATGGGGAAGGTGATCAACAGGGCGGGAATGACGGCGATGACGGAGGGCAGCGGCGCCCAGAAGGTGTTGGCGACGGCCTGGACGGCAAAGCCCGCAATGGCGAAGAAGCCGAGCGTCAGCATCAGCAAGATCAGCAGGGGAACGCCGCCGAGATTGAGCCAGGAGAGGTAGCCCGCAATGCCGTCATGGCCATGGAAATCGGGTTTTCCGAGAAGTTCCGTGATCGAAAAACCCATGACGGTCGCGAGCATCTCGATCGCCGTCAGACCCGCAAGAACGGCGGCGGCGATGGCAAAGGGAGCACATTCGGGGGCGAAGAACAGTGCCATCGGCGTTACCGGCTATCTGTCTTGAAGCGTGCGAGGCGTGCCTCGATCGCCTGTTCGCGGTGCAACCGGTCAAGTTCGTCCAATTCGGAGCTATGAGCGTGCTCACCAGCGGGAACGCCGGTCAGCCGCGAGACTGCCGCGGCCGCGCGGGCAGCACCTGCACCCGGTGTGGGCTGGCTGTGGCCGGTCGCGGCGTGTTCGGGATGCTGGGCAATGCTGCGCTTGAAATCGGCAAGGCGCGCGTCGGCCTCGCGGCGCGTTGCGAGCACGGCTTGCAGGGCTTTCTGGCCTTCGTCCAGCTGTTCCCTGGCATCGGCCAGTGCCTTGTCGATGGCCGCGATCTGGGATTCAAGGTCGATCTGGCGGGCAACGCCGGCCTTTGCCAGGTCATCGCGCCCGGAGGAGACGGCGAGGCGGATCTTCGCGTCGAGGGCTTTCAGGTCTTCGACGATTTCATCCCGGCGGCTCTGGATACGGTATTCCTCGGCGCGCGCCTTGCCGAGATCGGTGCGGGCGTCTTCCGCCGCCGCATCGATTTCACGGATCGCCTGTTCGATGACGGCGATCTTGTTGACGCCCTCTGCCTTGTCGACCGCCGCATTGGCGATGCCGGCGATCAGACGACCCATGCGTGAGAGAATGCCTTCGTTCGTCATGTTTTCCTCCATCCGAGCGGAATTCGGCGTGACGCCGATGTGAATCTCGTAGCGATCTGTGCCTGCTACGAGGTAGGCCGGAAAAATACTCTCCCATCCCTTTGAATAGCCCGCGACATCGAAGGGCACGGCAACGCGACCATGCACCGTGGCGATGGTCAGGTCCGAGGGGCCTTTGATGGCGAAGAGCTTGTCATCAAGCGGCAGATGCGGCGGATCGGCAGTGGCGCCGCGATTGGTGGCAAAATCGCGAAGGCCGAGCGTGACCAGCCTTGCCGGCAGGCCGGTCTGTTCGCGGACGGTTTCATAAGCAAGCTCATGCAGCACGACGAGATTGGCGCCCGCCCTGTCGTCGATGAGCTCCGTCAGGATGTCGATCATCCTGCGATAGGCGACTATCGTGTCATCGAGCGCCCGCCGGGCACTGTCATCAGGCGCCAATGTGTAGCGCAGAAGCGATGGATGCGGTGTTCTGCCCGTGTTTGCCATCAGTAAAACATAAAGCACCGCTTTTGTGCTTTCAAGAGGTGGCGCTAAAAATACAACCTAAGCTTAACATGCCGTTAGGAGGACGGAGGCAGCGTCGATTGTCGGATCACATTTGCCGATGGAAGACTCGGTGCGATCGGCTCCGCTCCCTATCGGACGGCCGTGTGCGCCTCGCGAATACCGGCGCTGATGCGGTTGATGATGGTCCATACGAGAAGGAGAGCCACCACCGCCCAAAGCCACGAAGTCCATGCTGCAAATGTACCACCAACCGCGACAAAGATGCCGAGCGCGCCAAAAAGCACCGCGCGGTCGCTCTTGCCCAGCGGCCCGTCGTACCGCCGGCTTGCCCCGACCGTTTGACCGAGAACGCCGGTAAATTCCGTCAGCGCCGAGAGGAATATGACGGCCATCGCCGGCACTAAGCCGTTCGGATCTATTAGCGCAAATGGCAAATACAGTGCGACATCCGACACGACATCACCGATCTCGTTCAGATAGGCGCCTAAAATGCTCTTCTGCCCATGTTCACGCGCCAGCATGCCGTCGATGGCATTGAGGCCCATGCGCAGGAGGAACCACACAGGCACCAGCAGGAACCAATGCGGAAGCGGGGCGACGCTGAGAAAAAGGCCCAATGCAACCGAGACGGCGGCGGCAACTGAAGTCACCTGATTGGCGGTGACGCCTCGCGCCGCCAGGGAGCGCACCAGCGGGCGAAGAATATTCTGAAACCGGGACTTCAATTGATAAACAGACATGCGACCTCAATGGCATTTCATGGCATCGGAGAAATCTATCCCGGCTGCGGCGGTGCAGATCGTCGTACTTGTGGGGAAGCCCATACTTCATAGTGGTTCTCGCATAGGGCTTACATTTGCGACTAGACTTTTGCAATGAATGCAAATCACTGTTCCGCTAATGGTTGCAACCCATCCACCGATCAGAATTGGAGAAGACCGTGCTGCAAACTGCCGATAGTGGGCAATCGTCATCGACGGCCAGACCAATGCATGAATCCGAATTCGCGTCGCATGATGGCACACGGCTGTTTTATCGGATATGGCCTGCGACGGGGGCTGCACCGAAGGGCGCAATCATTCTTCTCCATCGCGGCCACGAGCATAGCGGCCGCGTCGTCCATCTCGCCACAGAGCTCGGCCTCGATGATTTTTCCTTCTACGCCTGGGACGCACGCGGCCACGGGCGTTCACCGGGAGAGCGCGGCTATTCGCCATCCTTTGCTGCCTCGGCCCATGATCTCGATTGCTTCGTCCGCCATGTCAGCGAGACAAGCGGTACTGCCGTCGAAGACATCGCCGTCATTGCGCAGAGCGTCGGCGCGGTTCTCGCCACCACCTGGGTGCATGACTATGCGCCACCGATCCGTGCGCTCGTGCTTGCCTCGCCGGCCTTCAGTGTCAAGCTCTACGTGCCCTTTGCCAAAGAAGGCATTGCGCTCTGGGAAAAGCTTAAGGGGACATTCTTCGTCAATTCCTATGTCAAGGCGAGGTTCCTGACGCATGACCCCGAGCGCATCGCCTCGTACGAATCCGACCCGTTGATCACCCGGCCAATTGCCTCCAACATCCTGTTGCAGCTCTATGAGGCAGCAGCCCGCGTCGTCGGCGACGCCCGCGCCATCACCGTCCCCACCCAACTGCTGATCTCCGGCAGCGACTGGGTGGTGCGACACGCGCCGCAGCACCGATTTTACGAGAACCTCGGCAGCCGGATCAAGGAACGGCACGTGCTTGCCGGCTTCTACCATGACACGCTTGGCGAAAAGGACCGCGCAATTGCGCTCGCCGAGATTCGCCGTTTTATCGACGCGCGTTTTGCCGAGCCCCGGGCGCCTGCCGACCTTCGCACGGCCCATATCCAGGGCTATACCAAAGACGAGGCCGACCGGCTAGCAAGCCCTCTGGACGCCACATCCCCACGCGGCATCTACTGGGCGCTTAGCCGCCTCAACATCAAGCTTGGCGCTTTAGTGTCCGAAGGCATAAGGACCGGGGTCAAGACCGGTTTTGATTCCGGCTCGACGCTCGATTACGTCTACGAGGACATGCCGCGCGGGCTCGGTCCAGGCGGGCGTTTGATCGACAAGGTGTTCCTCGAGGCGATCGGCTGGCGCGGCATCAGGCAGCGCAAGCTGCACTTGCAGGAGCTGATCGACCGCGCGCTGCAGCGCCTGAAAGCCGCCGGCCGCAATACCCATATGCTCGATATAGCGGCCGGGCACGGCCGTTATGTCCTTGATGCGATCGAGGCGGCTGCCGTGCGTCCCGATAGTGCGCGGTTGCAGGATTACTCCCCCATAAACGTCGACGCCGGCCGCAACAGCATCGCCGCGCGGGGACTGGGTGATTTCGTCAGCTTCCGCCAGCAGGATGCCTTTGACGGCGAGGGGCTGGCTGCCATCACGCCGGCTCCGGATCTCGCGATCGTCTCCGGCCTTTACGAGCTGTTTTCCGACAATGCGATGATCGCCGCTTCGCTCAACGGCATCGCCCGCGCGATGCAGCCCGGTGGTCTGCTTGTCTACACCAACCAGCCGTGGCATCCACAACTGGAGATGATCGCCCGCGCACTGACCTCCCACCGCGGCGGCGAGGCCTGGGTGATGCGGCGGCGGACGCAAGAAGAAATGGATCAGCTGGTCGCGGCCGCCGGCTTCCGCAAAATCGAGCAACGCATCGATCAGTGGGGCATTTTCACCGTCTCGCTGGCCGAGAGAGTCTGAGGCAAAGCGTGGAGAAGGCACGTTCTATTTTTTCCCCGGCAGCACCGGTCCCGAAGCGGGCGGCGCTCTGGCTGGTCTTCCTGGCGCCGTTCTTCTATCTGAGCTATGGCGGCGCCAATTGGCTGGCATCGCAACGGGCTCATGTGCCGAACGTCGCCTTCGCATGGGAAAGCACCATTCCGTTCCTCGCGTGGACGATCATTCCCTATTGGTCGATCAACCTGTTCTATGCACTCTGCCTGTTCATCAACACGACGCCGCGCGATGTGGATAGGCTCGCGAGGCGTTATCTGACGATCCAGATAATAGCCGTCGCCTGCTTTGTCGCGTTTCCGCTCGAAGCGATCTTCGTGCGGCCGGCCACGAGCGGTCTGCCCGGCTTCATGTTCGCCGTCCTCGGTGGCTTCGATAAGCCGTTCAACCAGGCGCCGTCGCTGCATATCGCGCTCCTGTTGGTGATCTGGGATCATCTGCGCGGCCGGCTGCCACGGAAGGCGCGGCTTCTCTGGCACGTCTGGTGCTTTCTGATCGGCGCCTCCGTGCTGACGACGTGGCAGCATCAGGTCATGGACATACCGACCGGCATGCTGCTCGGTCTGTTTGCCGCCTGGCTTTTCCCGCGCGATGCCGGCTCGCCTCTCGCGAGCTTTGCGATGAGCGGCGATCCGAAGTCGCGCCGTCTTGGCGTCTACTATCTGTGCGGTGCCCTCGCATTCCTCGGTCTTGCAGTGCTCTGCACGCCTCTATCGGCCGCAGCGCTTCTGTTGCTGTGGCCGGCCGTTGCGCTGGCGATCGTCGCAGTCGGATATTTCGGCGCCGGTCCGCAGATATTCCTGAAACGCAGCGATGGCCGGGCCGCGCTTGCCAGCCGCTGGCTGCTGGCGCCCTACCGGCTCGGCGCTGTCATCAATGTTTGGCTCTGGACCCGAAAAATGCCGGCATCCGTCGCGATCGCTGATGGTGTCCATCTTGGTCGGTTTCCGCGACGCCATGAGGCTAACCGTTTTGCCACGGTGATCGACATTACCGGCGAACTTCAGCGGCCGAAAGGGACGCTCGCGGGCTGGTCCAGCTTTCCAACCCTTGATCTGACGGGTCTGGACAAGATCCAGATCCGAGCTGCGGCGAACCTTATCGAGGTTGCGCGCCAGCAGGGACCGGTCCTCGTCTGCTGTGCGCTCGGTTTCCAGCGGAGCGCCGGCGTCATCGTGCGCTGGCTGCTCATCAGCCGACGTTGCGACAATCCAGCCGAAGCGCTGCGGCTGATCGAACGGGCGGGGTGGCGTGTTTATCTGCCCGTGGAAAGTCTCCATGCCGTGGCGGAGGGCCTGCAATGACGCAGTGGAATAGCGCGGCCTCTGCGGCTGCGCGAAATCTCGGCCGCAATGCGATCGTCTGCGGGCTCACAGCGTTGTTGCCACTGATTGTCGGCCCGATCACCGCGGGATGTCGAGGTTTCGCTCCAACGCTCGGCTGGCTCTTGATGCTCGCTTTCTGCGGGATTGTCCTTGCGCTGGCGATCCACCTGCTCTTCGATGCGCTGTTATTTCGCCTCGCGTCGAGCCACGAGACAGAGGCCGCCGGCCTTGCCGCCATTGACGACCTCTTGTCCCGGATGCAGCTTCGCAAGCCTGACGGGACGCCGCGTGGCCTCGAGAAGCGGATTGCCGGATCGCGCCGCATCGTCTGGCAGCAGCGTTTCGCGCTCGCCATCTGCCTCGTGATTTTCGCGATCCTTCTGCTCGATGCGACCGATGGGCAGCCGCTCTGCTGAGCGGCTTCTCAAGCAGGGTCACTGACGCCCAGCGATGATCGACGAGTTCACGTCGTTGATGTCGCGCTTGCCGCAGAGCGCCATGGTGATGTCCATCTCCTTGCGGATGATGCCGAGCGCCAGCGTGACGCCCTCCTTGCCCATGGCGCCGAGCCCGTAGAGGAAGGGGCGGCCGATATAGGTGCCCTTTGCGCCGAGTGCCACGGCTTTCAGCACATCCTGGCCGGAGCGGATGCCGCCATCGAGATGGACTTCGATGCGGTCGCCGACGGCGTCGACGATCGCAGGCAGTATGCTGATCGAGGAAGGGGCGCCGTCAAGCTGGCGGCCGCCGTGATTGGAGACGACGATCGCATCGGCGCCGGTGTCGGCGGCGGCCTTCGCATCTTCCGGATCGAGTACGCCCTTGATGATCAGCGGGCCGCCCCATTGCTCCTTGATCCAGGCGACATCGGCCCATGAGAGCCGGGGGTCGAACTGTTCGTGCGTCCATGCGGCGAGCGAGGTGATATTGGAGACATTTTTCGCGTGGCCGATGATATTGCCGAACGTGCGGCGCTTGGTCTGCAGCATATCCAGGCACCAGAAGGGCCGGGTCGCCATCTGCCAAACGTGTTTCGGCGTGAATCTCGGCGGCGCCGACAGGCCGTTGCGCAGATCCTTGTGACGCTGGCCGAGGATCTGCAGGTCGGCTGTCAGCACCAGCGCCGAGCATTTGGCCGTCCTGGCGCGGTTGATCAGGTCGAGGACGAAATCCTTGTCCCTCATCACGTAAAGCTGGAACCAGAACGGGCGCGTCGTCACCGAAGCGACATCCTCGATAGAGCAGATGCTCATCGTCGACAGCGTGAAGGGAACCCCGAACTCCTCGGCGGCGCGCGCCGCCAGCATCTCGCCATCGGCATGCTGCATGCCGGTCAGGCCGGTCGGCGCCAAGGCCACCGGCATCGACACTTTCTGACCGATCATCGTCGTTTCCAGCGTCCGATCGGTCATATCGACCATCACCCGCTGGCGCAGCTTGATGCCGCTGAAATCACTCTCGTTCGCCGCGTAGGTCGACTGCGTCCAGGCGCCCGAATCCGCATAGTCGAAAAACATCTTCGGTACACGGCGCCGCGCGAGCTTCTTCAGATCGGCGATGGTGAGCGGAGTGGCCATGAATTGAACCTTCACATCTGAATGCGGCTATCCGGCGTACCATGAATTTGATGGAAAGTTACGGGAATTCGGGAAGGGAATACCCTGATCTGGCAGCAATTCAAAGTGCTATAGCGTCCTTTGCGCGTCTCAAAGGACGCAGCACGCTCTAGCCAGCTGTAGCAGGCGGGTTTCCTCGCCAGGGGTCGGATCTTAGGCGGCGTGCTCGTTAATCCGCGACTCAGAGGCGCTCTTTTGAAGGAGCCTTATAGCGTTCAAAGCTTCCGCTTTTGATGGGAAGGCGTCTGAATGAAATATGATCTCCCCTGTACCAGTCACGAGCCGAAATAGAAAACTGCCCTTTCGGTCTTCGTAAATCTCGAAGACCGTTCCGGCCGCTTGCCCATCGCGTTCCTCTTCGGCCATAAAAAAGGCAACTGCTTCGGGCGTCGGTACATCCATCGGGAAATGTTCATTTTCATAAACATCGATCAATGTTGCAAGAATATCGAGTTTATCGCCGTCGGGCGTGCCGCTTTTTGCGCCCCACAATTCTGCAACGACTTGGAGAGCTTCATTGTAGTCTTGCTCTGAATGAATGGGTTTTAAGTCAGCCATGTTGCACCTTAGCGACGTCTATACGGTCATAGTCTCTGTGCGTACCGATCCATTTTATCCAAATGATGGATTTTTCAAAGTCGGCTGCGACCACCAAACGAAAATCGTTTCCTTTGATGTTAAATACAATACGCCCTGCGTTTATGATGCTGGCCGAGGCAAACGTTCTCTTGATATCCGCGGCATTTTTCCAGTTCGCTTTGCTTGTCAGCGAAAACCAAACATCGACGGCCTCTTTCACCGCTGATTGATCGTGCCTGGCCGCCAAGGTAGCGACAAATTTCGTAAGCGTACTGCGTGCGATAACCCTCATTTTACGGCACTACCAATCGTTCCTTATCCTTCAGCCCAAAAGTGATTTCGCTGCCACACCCGCCACATAGGTTTCGGCGATTGCCCTGTCGTCGCCCATCGTCTGCAGCAGGAAGAGTTCCTCGGGCAGCGTCTTTACCACCTCCATCTTCAGCGCCATGGCCGGGGTCGCCGCCGCGTCGAGGACGACGAGATCGGCTTCGGTGCCGGGTTCCAGCGTGCCGATCCGGTCGGCCAGCGACAGGGCTTCGGCATTGCCAAGTGTCATCAGGTAATAGCTTTCCAGCGGGTTCAGCCGTTCGCCAAGCAATTGCTGGATCTTGTAGGCCTCGTCCATCGTCTTGAGCATCGAATAGCTGGAACCGCCGCCGATATCGGTGGCGACGCCGATGCGGACCGGCTTTTCGCGCCGCGCCAGCGCCTTCAATGGAAACAGGCCGGAGCCTAGGAAGAGGTTCGAGGTGGGGCAGTGGACGGCGACGGCGCCTGCTTCGCTCATGACATCGGCTTCGCGCTCGGACAGGTGAATGGCATGGCCGAAGAGGCTTTTCCGTCCGAGCAGGCCATAGCGGGCGTAGATATCGGTATAGTCGATCGCCTCGGGATAGAGCTCGCAGGTGAATTTGATTTCGTCGTGGTTTTCCGAAAGATGCGTCTGGATATGCAGGTCGGGAAATTCGCGGGCAAGTGCTGATGTCGCTTCCATCTGCGCCGGCGTCGAGGTGATGGCGAAACGCGGAGTGATGGCGACATGGTTGCGGCCCTTGCCGTGCCAGTCCGATATTACCTGGCGGGTCTCGTCATAGCCCATCTCCGGCGTGTCGAGCAGGCCCTGCGGGGCGTTGCGGTCCATCATCACCTTGCCGCCGACCATGCGCATGTTGCGCTTCATCGCCTCGGCGAAGAAGGCGTCGGCCGAGGTTTTGTGCACGGAGCAATAGGCGACCGCCGTTGTCGTGCCGTGGCGGATCAGCTCGTCGTAGAAATGCGTGGCGATCCTTTCAGCATGCGCGGTTTCGACGAAGCGGCATTCCTCGGGGAAGGTATAGGTGTTCAGCCATTCGAGCAGGTTGGCGGCATAGGAGGCGATCACCTGCATCTGCGGAAAATGCAGATGCATGTCGATGAAGCCAGGCATGATCAGATGCGGGCGGTGGTCGATCTCGGCCGCGCCCTCGGCTGCCTTTGCCTTGACGTCGGCATAGGAGCCGACCGCAGCGATCAGCCCGCCTTCGATCAGCAGGCCGCCGTCCTCTTCGTACAGATAGCTTTGGCTGTCGGCGAGGCTTAGCGGCGCGCGATGGAAGGAAAGCAGGCGGCCGCGCAGGAGTGTCGTCATCATCGTTTCTTGCCTTCGACTGCGCTCTCGAACCAGGCGACGAGCAGCCTGCGTTCGTCCGGCGTGACGTCGGTGATGTTGCCGGGCGGCATGGCATGGCTGCGGCCCGCCTGTATATAGATTTCGCGGGCATGGGCGGCGATTTCTGCGTCGTTTTCCAGTACCACACCCTTTGGTGGCCGGACGATGCCCTCATAGACGGGCTCGGACGCGTGGCACATGGAACAGCGCGCCGAAACCAACTGCTTGACGGCGGGGAAATGTGGGTCACCGGTGAATTTCTGGAAGGCCGGTGCTACCGCTGCCGCATCCGTTTCGCCGGTCAGCAGTTTCGGCACTGAGGAAAGCCACATGATCAGGATGAAAAGGACGACCGTGACGATCCAGGTCCAGGTCGGCCGGCCCTTCCTGGCATGCGTGGTGTTGAACCAATGGCGGATGGTGACGCCCATCAGGAAGACCAGGGCCGCGATCACCCAGTTGAACTGCGTTCCGAAGGCCAGCGGATAGTGGTTCGACAACATGAAGAAGATGACCGGCAGGGTCAGGTAGTTGTTGTGCAACGAGCGTTGCTTGGCGATCTGTCCGTATTTGGGATCGGGGGTGCGCCCGGCAATAAGATCGGCGACGACGATCTTCTGGTTCGGGATGATGATCATGAAGACGTTTGCCGACATGATCGTCGCGGTGAAGGCGCCGAGATGAAGGAAGGCGGCGCGACCGGTGAAAAGCTGCGTATAGCCCCAGGCCATGACGACCAGCACGACATAGAGCACCGCCATCAACCCCCAGGTATTCTTGCCGAGCGGCGATTTGCAGAGCAGATCGTAGACAATCCAGCCGAGCGCCAGCGATGCCAGCGAGATCAGGATTGCCACCGACGGGCTGATATCGAGCACATGCCGATCGATCAGGAAAAGGTCGGCGCCGCCGTAATAGACGATGCAGAGCATCAGGAAGCCGGAAATCCAGGTGAAATAGCTCTCATATTTGAACCAGGTCAGGTGCTCCGGCATCTGGGCCGGCGCCACCAGATATTTCTGGATATGATAGAAGCCGCCGCCGTGGACCTGCCATTCCTCGCCATAGGCGCCGGGCGGCAGATGCGGGCGTTTCACCAGCCCGAGATCGAGCGCGATGAAATAGAAGGACGATCCGATCCAGGCGATCGCAGTGACGACATGGAACCAGCGCGCCGCGAAGGCGAGCCATTCCCATGCTATGGCATATTCATACATCGAGTTCCCCTGTCTTCCTCCGACTCGTGACATTGCTGAAATTTTGACGGGGAGGGAAGAGGAGATTCCGTTTTACCGAAGCCGTCGACTGCAGTCGCATCGCAGATCTACGGTCGCGTGCCTAAAAGCTGCCGAGAAGGCTGTGCATTATCTGTCTCTAATACGGAATACGCTAATTCAGCAGGCCTTGAAACTACGACGACTCGATTACAGTTATTTGCAGGCCGCCGGAAAAAATAGGGACCGTTAGATCATCGGCGGCGCATTCATCGACGGAGAAGATGCCCATGCGCAGCATTCTGACGTGTGTGATGATTGCGTATGCGTCGCTGGCGACGGCTCACGACGCACCGACGGGGTGGAGTTATGACCCCTATTGTTGCAACGGCGACAGTCATAATGGCGATTGCCAGATGATCCCTTCGAAAAGCGTGGCGGTGACGCCGGGCGGATATCGAGTGACGCTGCTGCCGGGAGACCACCGGCTGGTCACGCATGCCCACGTCTTCCTGCTGCCGATGACGAAGGCGATGCAATCGGGCGACAACGACTATCATCTCTGTCTGTTTCCGAACGAGGATACGCCGCGCTGTTTCTATGCGCCGGAGATGGGATATTGAAGCCATACATGTGCCTCAGTTTCCCGCTGCCTTCATCTCTTCGAGGATCCAGTTGCGGAAGGCTTTGATTTTCGGCACGTTGCGGCGGTTTTCGGGATAGACGAGCCAGTAGGCCTTGCCGTCGCTGCGGGTCAGTTCGAAGGGCTGATAGAGCCGGCCGAGCGCGATTTCGGCTGCGTAGAAGGCCGGGTGAAGGATGGCGACGCCATGGCCTGACATCGCCGCATCAGCTTCCACCGCCTGGGAGCCGAGCTGGTTGCGTGGGCGGCGATCGAGGTCCGTCTCGGTGATGCCGGCTGCCTCGAACCATTGTTTCCACCAGATGTCGCCGGCGTCGAAGAGATCAAGCTTCAGCAGATCACGCGGCTCCTTGATGCCGCCTGCCGATTCCGCCAGCTTCGGGCTCAGCATCGGCGTGAACTCCAGCCCCATCAGCCGGTGCAACGTCAGCCCCGGCCAGTTGCCGTCGCCCCAGCGGATGCCGACATCGATCTGCTCACGGGCGAAATCGATGATATCCGAGCTCGCCTGAAAGCGCACCGCGATTGCCGGATGTTTCAAGTGGAACGAGCCGAGGCGCGGGGCCAACCATTTCGAGGCGAACGTGTGGGTTGAGCTGATAGCCAGCGTGCCTTCGACGCTGTCGCGCGCCGTCGCCATCGCATCGTGCAACATGGCAAAGGCTTCGGTCACTTTTGGGGCCAGCCGCTCGCCGGTTTCCGTCAACGCGATCTGTCGCGGACGCCGCAGGAAGAGCGGCTCGCCGACATTCTCCTCCAGCAGCTTGATCTGGTAGCTGACGGCTGTCTGCGTCATGCCGAGTTCGTCGCCCGCCTTGGTGAAACTCCCGAGCCGGGCAGCGGCCTCGAAGACGCGCAGTGCATTCAGCGGAAATTGTTTCGACAGTTTCATGGATAAGTTCTCTTGATGCAGGCAGACGGTCGTTCGATTGGAATTGCAGCATTTTTGCCGGCAAACTGCAACTCATACCATCAATCTATCGAGGTGATGCCATGGACTGCCATGCTATCGAAGAGCACCGGCCGCAACAGCGACTCCAGATTTTCCACCGCCTTGCGGGCTGGCTGGCGGGCAGCGCCGACCGGCTCTGCCGTCTGCCGCGGCTGGATCTTTCCGCCACGCCGGACCGCGTCAAACGCGATCTCGGTTTCCTCGACGGACGCGATCCGTATTACGAAGACGAGTGCATGCGATAGACGGAAACTGCCGTCAGGATCTCGGCGGCGGTCATCGCAGCGATCACTTCGGGACGCTTGTCCCTGACCGCCGAACCGCCGATCGGCAGCGTCAGCCGCTCTATCCAGTCGCGCTCCCCGCCGCCTTCGCGGGAAAGCCAGCTTGCGAAAGTCGCCCGCTTGGTCGCCGAGCCGATCATGCCGGTATAGGCAAGGTCGCTCCTATCAAGCGCTTCGCGGGCGATGAGGAAGTCCAGCGCATGATCATGCGTCAGGATGACAACCGCGCCGCCGGCCGGAATATCTTTCACCAATGCTTCGGGCATCGGCACGAGCCGGGTCTTCGTTTCCGCCGGCAGGGTGGCGAGCTCATCCTGCCGTGTTTCGACGATTGTGACCGACAACGGCAGCGGCGCAAGGGCTGCAGCCAGCGCCCGGCCGACATGGCCGGCACCGAAGAGATAGACCTCCGGCAGACGCTCGATCTCGCCGGCGAGTTTTGCCTCCAACTCATTTTTCACCGCCTGCGTCAGGGGCCGAAACCGCAACTGTGTACGCCCGCCGCAGCACTGTCCTATCTCCGGGCCGAGCGGGATGTCCATGGCGGCGGCTCCGCCGGTTCCATCCAGCATCTCCCGCGCATTCGCGATTGCCATGAACTCGAACTGCCCGCCGCCGATCGTGCCCCACAGTGCGGTCGGGGAGACGAGCATGAAGGTCCCCGCCTCGCGCGGGGTGGAGCCTTGCGTGCCGGTGATGTCGACGAGGATGCTGTCGGGGTGGGCAGTGAGGAAGGTGGGGAGGTCGGTCATGGGGAGATGGCCGATAGGTAAGTGGCTGTGTTACCCCCCTCTGTCCTGCCGGACATCTCCCCCACAAGGGGGGAGATTGGATGGGATTGACGGCTTTGCCAAACAACTAAAGCGCTGCTACTCCAACGCGGCAGATGCGGAGCGATGATCCAACCTTTTGCCGATCTCCCCCCTTGTGGGGGAGATGTCCGGCAGGACAGAGGGGGGTAACATTGACTCCGCCAGTCCTGCTCATGCAACAAACCAGCCGGACCCATCCTACACCCGCTTCATCCTCTCCACCGCCATGAGCACCCGTTCCGGCGTGGCCGGGGCGTCGAGCCTGGGGCAGACTTTGTAGTCCGCCACGCTTGCCACCGCCATCGACAGTGCTTCCAGCACCGAGATCGCCAGCATGAAGGGTGGTTCGCCGACGGCCTTGGAGCGGCCGATGGTGGCCTCAGTGTTTTCCGACCATTCGGCGAGGCGCACGTTGAAGATCTTCGGCCGGTCGGAGGCGAGCGGGATCTTGTAGGTCGAGGGAGCATGGGTGCGCAGCCGGCCCTTGTCGTCCCACCAGAGCTCTTCCGTCGTCAGCCAGCCCAAGCCTTGGACGAAAGCGCCCTCGACCTGGCCGAGGTCGATTGCCGGGTTGAGCGAGCGGCCGACATCGTGGAGGATGTCGGTGCGGTCGATCAGATATTCGCCGGTCAGCGTATCGATCGAGACCTCGGTGCAGGCGGCGCCGTAGGCAAAATAATAGAAGGGCGTGCCGCGGCCGGCCTTGCGGTCCCAGTGGATCTTCGGCGTCTTGTAGAAGCCGGCGGCGGACAGCTGGACGCGGGCGAAATAGGCCTGCTTGATGAAATCGGGGAAGGGGATCTCGCTCTCGCCGACGCGCACACGGTTCGGCAGGAAGACGACGTCGGAGGGCGCCACATCCCATTTTTCGGCGGCAAAGGCTATTAGCCGTTCCTTGATCTGGCGGGCGGCGTCATAGGCTGCCATGCCGTTCAGGTCCGAGCCGGAGGAGGCGGCGGTGGCCGAGGTGTTCGGCACTTTGGCTGTCGTCGTCGCGGTGATCTTCACTCTGGAGATATCGACCTGGAAGCTGTCGGCCAGCACCTGCGCCACCTTGGTATAGAGGCCCTGGCCCATTTCGGTGCCGCCGTGGTTCAGATGGATCGAGCCGTCCTGATAGATATGGACGAGGGCGCCGGCCTGGTTGAAGGCGGTCATGGTGAAGGAGATGCCGAATTTGACCGGCGTCAGCGCGATGCCTTTTTTGATGTAACGGCTGTCGCGGTTGAAGGCGATGATGGCGTTGCGGCGTGCCCGGTATTCGGCCGTTTCCTCCAGCTCTTCGACGAGGCGAGCGATAATGTTGTCCTCGACCTCCTGGTGATAGGGGGTGAGCGTGCGCCCGGAGCCCGGCTGGCCGTAGAAATTCAGCTTGCGGATATCGAGCGGATCCTTGCCGAGAGCATAGGCGATCTCCTCGATGAAGCGCTCGGCGCCGAGCATGCCCTGCGGCCCGCCGAAACCGCGGAAGGCGGTGTTGGAGACGGTGTGGGTCTTCAACGGTTTCGACTGGAGATGCACATGCGGGTAGAAATAGCTGGAATCGGCATGAAAGAGAGCACGGTCGGTCACCGGTCCCGAGAGATCCGAGGAGAAGCCGCAGCGCGCCGCGTAAGTTGCGTCAACCGCATGGATGCGGCCTTCGGCATCGAAGCCCACCTCGTAATCGACGAGGAAATCATGGCGCTTGCCGGTGGCGCTCATGTCCTCGTCACGGTCGGGGCGGAATTTGATGGCGCGGCCGAGCTTCTTGGCGGCAATCGCCGCAAGCGCTGCAAACTGATTGCCCTGCGTCTCCTTACCGCCGAAACCGCCGCCCATGCGGCGGACGTTGACGGTAACGGCGTTGGACGGGATATCGAGCACGTGGCCGACGATGTGCTGGATCTCGCTCGGATGCTGCGTCGAGGACCAGACGGTAACCTCGTCGTCCTCGCCGGGGATCGCCACGGCAATATGGCCTTCAAGATAGAAGTGCTCCTGGCCGCCGATGCGCATCTGCCCCTTCAGACGCATGGCGGCATTCGGCATTTCCGTTTCCGGCTCGCCGCGCTGGAGCGTCATCGGGGTGATGACCAGCGGGCTGCCATTGGCGAGCGCGCCGTCGATATCGCTCCAATGCGGCAGGTCGCGATAGTCGATCTTCGCCAGCCGCGCGGCCCGGCGGGCAATATCGCGCGTTTCGGCGATGACGGCAAAGATCGGCTGGCCGTGAAATTCGACCTTGGTTTCGGCAAGCAGCGGTTCGTCATGGCTGCCGTTGGAACTGACGTCGTTGACGCCTGGCACGTCCTTGCCGGTGAAAACCCAGATGACGCCAGGATAGGCGGCGACGGCGGACAGATCGATGCTTATAATTTCCGCATGCGCCCGGTCGGAGAGGCCGAGCGCACCGTGCAGCAGGCCGGCGGGTTCGGGAATATCATCGATATAATCGGCGCTTCCGGTGACATGCTTATGTGCTGAATCATGCCGCAGCGAGCCGTGCATCGGGCCCGATATGATGACTTTGGGGTTTTCGAAGGTGGACTTGTCCATCAAATCAGCCCTCCGCAGTCGGTGCTGTCCCTCATCCGGCTGCCGCCACCTTCTCCCCGTTCTGACGGGGAGAAGGAACATGCTGCGACCTCTCCGTCCCCCGCACGCCTCCCGTGTGGCAGGTCCCCTCTCCCCGCGCGCGAGGAGAGAGTTAGGGTGAGGGGCAAAGTGGTGGTAGCAGAGGACCGGTCAACGAAACAAATCATCACGCCACCTCCTCGAACCGTTTCAGCTCCGCCGGTGCGCCCACCGTTTCCAGGTAGAACCGCGTCAGCAGGTTCTTTGCCGTCAATTGCCGGTATTCCGCCGTGGCGCGCCAGTCGGTCAGCGGCTGGTAGTCGGTGTCGAAGGTGGGGCGGGCGGCCTCGATCGTCGCTTCCGTCCAGGGTTTGCCGATCAGCGCGGCCTCCACCGTGCGAGCGCGTTTCGGTGTTGCCGCCATGCCGCCGAAGGCGATGCGGATGTCGGTGACCATCTCGGCCTCGTCAAGCGTCAGCAGGAAGGCACCGAGCACGGCGGTGATGTCCTCGTCGCGGCGCTTGGTGATCTTATAGGCGGCAAAGCGGCTGGTTGTCTTGGGATAGGGCACGAAGATGCTTTCGACGAACTCGCCGGGCCTGCGATCCTGCTTGCCGTAGGCGATGAAGAAATCCTCAAGCGGCATCCTGCGCTGGCCTTGCAGGGAGCGGAGCGTCAGCGTCGCGCCGAGGGCGATCAGCGGCGGCGGGCTGTCGCCGATCGGCGAACCGTTGGCGATGTTGCCGCCGATCGTGCCCATGTTGCGCACCTGCTCGCCGCCGATGCGGTCGATCAGCCGCCCGAGCGCCGGGATTTTCTTGGAAATCGCCGCGAAGGCCCTGCTGTAGCTGACGCCGGCGCCGATGCTGACGCCGTCCTCGCTTTCCCCAATCGACTGCAATTCGCTCAGATGATTGATGAAGACGACCGGGTTCAACCGTCGCATCTGCTTCGTCACCCAGAGGCCGACATCCGTCGCGCCGGCGACGACGATCGCGTCGGGCTCCTGCGAAAGGACCTCGGCGAGCGCTTGAACAGAAGCGGGCACAATCAGCCGGTCTTCGCCGCTGACAATCCTGATGGTGCCGCTTGCCTGCATTGCCCAGAGCCGCGCGACGATTTCCGAACGTGTTCGCTCCAGCGGGTCGAAGAGCGCGCTTGGCCGCATCAGGCTCACCTGCTCGGCAGCCTTGACGATCGGCTCATAGCCGGTGCAGCGACAGAGATTGCCTTGCAAGGCCTTTTCAATCTCGCGGCGGCCGGGATTTTCCTTCGTCAACCACAGACCATAGAGCGACATGACGAAGCCCGGGGTGCAGAAGCCGCATTGCGAGCCGTGGCAATCGACCAGCGCTTGCTGCACCGGATGCAGTGCGCCGTCCCGGCCAGCGAGATGCTCGACCGTCACCACATGGGTGGCGTGCAGCGACCCTAAGAAACGGATGCAGGCATTGACCGATTCATAGGCCAGCTTGCCGTCGGCGAGCCGTCCGACGAGCACGGTGCAGGCGCCGCAATCGCCTTCCGCGCATCCTTCCTTGGTGCCCGTCAGCCGTTGCCTCAACCGCAGAAAATCGAGAAGTGTCTCGGTCGGCCCGACGTCGGTGAGCGCGATGTCCTTGCCATTCAGGATGAAGCGGATGCTGTCGTTCATGATATTCCCGGTTGTTTTTTCCAAATGGTTAAGCCGCCGTCCAGCCACCGTCAATCGAGATGTGCGTTCCGGTCACCTGGCGGGCGGCGTCGCTGGCGAGGTAAAGCGAAAGTGCACCGATTTCCTCGGCCTTGACGAATTCACGGGTCGGCTGCGCCTTGAGGATGACCTCGCTCTTTACCTGTTCCTCGGTCATGCCACGGGCCTTGGCGGTATCCGGTATCTGCTTCTCGACGAGCGGCGTCAGCACGTAACCGGGGCAGATGGCGTTGACCGTTACGCCGAATTCGGCAAGCTCCAGTGCTGCGGTCTTCGTCAGGCCTAATATACCATGTTTTGCCGCGACATAGGCGGATTTGAAGGGGGAAGCGACGAGCCCGTGGGCCGAAGCGATGTTGATGATGCGGCCATGCTTCCTCGCCTTCATCAGCGGGATTGCGGCGCGCATCGTATGAAAGGAACTCGACAGGTTGATGGCGATGATCTGGTCCCATTTTTCGATCGGGAAATCCTCGATCTTCTCGACATGCTGGATACCGGCATTGTTGACCAGGACATTGACGGTGCCGAAGGACTTTGCCGCCGTTTCGATCAGGTCGGCGATCTCCGCGGGCTTCGTCATGTCGGCCGGGTGATAGATCGCCCGGCCCTTAGACACTGATTCAAGCCGCTCGACGATCGCCTTGATTTCATCAGCCTTTCCAAAACCGTTGATGACGACGTTGTCGCCGGTTTCGGCGAATGCAGTGGCGATCGCAAGGCCGATGCCGCTGGTGGAACCGGTGACGACGACTGTTCTGCTCATGCTGTTCTCCCGTAAAAGGCGCGATGCTGCGTTGCAACGTTTGTGGAGAGGTTATGCCCAAAGCCGGCGGGCTGGCAATTCCGCTTTATTCGCTTTTCTCGCCCGCGTCCGTGTCTTATTGATTTGCCTCAACAATCGACATGCCAGAGCATTTCCGTTTTTCTTCGAATCACGGAAATGCTCTATCTCTTTTTTCACGCAATTCCGGACGCAAACCGCTGCACACTTTTGCTGGAATTGCCTTATTGGGAGGATTTTCATGGGTGGATTTGTTCTGGCGATCGATCAGGGAACAACATCGACGCGGGCGATCGTCTTCGACGGCGACATGCATGTCGCCGGCAAGGGCCAGAAGGAATTTACCCAGATCTATCCGCGTTCCGGCTGGGTCGAGCACGATCCCGAGGAAATCTGGGATTCGGTCGTTTCCACCGTCAATATGGCACTGCGCGATGCGGGGATTACCGCCAAGGATATTTCGGCGCTCGGCATTACTAACCAGCGCGAGACTGTCGTCGTCTGGGAGCGCGAGACGGGCCGGCCGATCCAGAATGCCATCGTCTGGCAGGACCGACGCACGGCAAGCTATTGCGACAATCTGAAACGACAGGATCTTGAGCGGCTGTTCACGAAGAAGACCGGCCTGATCCTCGATCCTTATTTCTCCGGCACCAAGCTTTCCTGGATGCTCGCAAACGTCAAGGGCGCCAGGGCGCGCGCCGCCAGGGGCGATCTGTGCTTCGGCACGATCGACACCTTCCTGATCTGGCGGCTGACAGGCGGCAAAAGCTTCGTGACCGATGCCACCAACGCCTCGCGTACGCTGATGTACAACATCGCCGAAAACGCCTGGGACGAGGATCTGCTCGATATTCTGAGGGTGCCGGTCGCCATGCTGCCTGAAGTGAAGGATTGCGCCGCCGATTTCGGCACGGTCGATCCCGCGATCTTCGGTGCTGCAATCCCGATCCTCGGTGTCGCCGGCGACCAGCAGGCGGCCACCATCGGCCAGGCGTGTTTTCAGCCGGGCATGCTGAAATCCACCTATGGCACCGGCTGTTTCGCGCTGCTCAATACGGGCGCCGATATGGTGCGTTCGAGAAACCGGCTGCTGACTACAATCGCCTATCGTCTGAACGGCGAGACGACCTATGCATTGGAAGGTTCGATCTTCATCGCCGGCGCGGCGGTGCAATGGCTGCGCGACGGGCTTCGCATTATCGGCAACGCCGCGGAGACCAACGCCCTTGCCGAACGAGCCGATCCGACGCAGGAGGTCTATCTCGTCCCGGCCTTCACCGGGCTTGGCGCACCGCATTGGGATGCCAAGGCGCGCGGCGCGATCTTTGGGCTGACGCGCAACAGTGGCCCGGCGGAACTCTCGCGGGCGGCGCTCGAAGCTGTCTGTTACCAGACCCGCGATCTGCTCGATGCCATGCAGAAGGACTGGAAGAATGGCGGCGACGACACCGTGCTGCGCGTCGACGGCGGCATGGTCGCCTCCGACTGGACGATGCAGCGCCTTGCCGACCTGCTCGACGCGCCGGTCGACCGCCCGGTGATCCTGGAGACGACGGCGCTGGGTGCTGCCTGGCTTGCCGGCAGCCGGGCAGGGGTTTGGCCGGACAGGGAGGGTTTCTCGGCGACGTGGAAACGGGATCGGCGGTTCGAGCCCGACATGGATGAGAAAGTGCGGGCGGCCAAGCTCAAGGGATGGAAGAATGCGGTCAGGCGGACGCTGAGCGACGGGTGAGGGGAAGAAAATTCTCGTTAGACCCCGACCGCGTTGAAGGGGCTCAGCTTAGCCAGTTCTCGACATCACGGGGGCCATATTCCACGGCGACGACAAAGATGCCGTAAGGCATGGGTTCGTAGATCGCGACATAGCGGCCTTCAATCAGAATCCGCGCTGTCGGACTGAGCGCGGGGCGGGGAGAGCCCATGTGAGGATGCTCGGCGGCAAGTTCCGCTTTTTCCAGAATCCGCGTGAGAAGGGCGTCGGCGGCCCGTTCATTCTCCGGCGCGATAGAGCGCCAGATGTCACGTAAATCTTCCTCGGCGCGGGGACTAAGAAGATACTTAGCCACGCGAACGGGCTTCCGCCTTCAGCTCCGCCAAAAGGGTTTTTGCGTCGACTTCACGGCCTGTGCCGCTCGCCATGCCTTCGTCATAGGCTTTCTTGAGGCGGCCCATTTCCATCAGCCGGACTTCCTCCCGCTGTTCCCACAGGCGCAGCGCATCACGGATGACCTCACTGTTGGAAGCGTAGGCGCCGGATTCCACGGCATCGTGCAGGCGCGCGATTTGCTGCGGGGACAGGGATATGGTCAGGGTTTTCATCGCTGATGCTTTCATGGCCTTGTTTTAGCGCGACTAACAAGAACTAACAATCTTTATCAAAGTCAGTGCATCTCGTCGCCTTTCAGCTGCCGCTCAGCCGAGCCCCCACCAGGGCGCCAATGCGGCAGTTCATCAATAACTTTTTGATGCGGTCTGTCGGCTAAGCGGTTACTCCTTCGTCATTCGGAAAGAGGAGTGACCCGATGCATTATGCAATCCTTTGTTACGCCCATGAGGAAACCGTCTTCGCCTGGAGCAAGGAAGAGGAGGCTGCCGTCATGGAAAAGCTCTATGCCGTGCAGGAGCCGCTTGCCGCAGCCGGCAAGCTCGGTCCCGTCGGCCGGCTGATGCCGACGACGGCGGCGACGACGGTGCGCAAGGGCAAGGACGAGGCTTTGGTCATCGACGGTCCGTTTGCAGAAACGAAAGAGGCGCTTCTCGGCTTTTATGTGGTCGACTTCGAAACGCTCGATGAGGCGATAGCCTTCTCGAAACAGCTTTCGTCGGTCAATCCAGGTTCCACCTCTTACGAAATTCGGCCTTTCTACGTCTTCAGGCCGGGGGATGCTTCATCATGACCGATATTGCCTGGATCGACCTTGCACTTGCTTCGGCCCGCCCGAAGGCGCTCGGCGCACTGCTGCGCTATTTCCGCAATCTCGATACCGCGGAAGAGGCGTTTCAGGAAGCATGCCTGAGGGCGATCCGGACATGGCCGGAGAAAGGGCCGCCGCGCGATCCCACTGCCTGGCTCATCTTCGTCGGCCGCAACAGCGGGATCGATGCGGTGCGCAAGCGGACGAAGCTCCAGGCGCTGCCCGATGAGGACGTCATCTCCGATACGGAGGATGCCGAAAGCGATATCGCCGAGCGGCTGGACGATTCCCACTATCGCGACGATATCCTGCGGCTGCTGTTCATCTGCTGCCATCCGGATCTGCCGGCGACCCAGCAGATCGCGCTGGCGCTGCGCATCGTCTCCGGCCTTTCGGTGCCGCAGATCGCACGAGCCTTCCTGGTGTCGGAAAGCGCCATGGAACAGCGCATCACCCGGGCCAAGGCACGGGTAGCGAAGGCCGGCGTGCCTTTCGAAACGCCGAGCCCCGGGGAAAGGGCCGAGCGGCTCTCGATCGTCAGCACGATGATCTATCTCATCTTCAACGAGGGCTACAGCCAGGCCGACCCGAAGCATGAGGCTGCCGCCTTCAGCGACGAGGCGATCCGGCTGGCACGCCTGATGCTGCACATCTTTCCCTCCGAACCGGAGTTGATGGGACTGCTTGCGCTGATGCTTCTGCAAATCTCGCGCCGGCCGGCGCGCTTCAGCGCCGAAGATGAAATCGTGTTGCTCGAAGATCAGGATCGCGGGCTCTGGAACCAACTCCTCATCAACGAGGCCTTGGCCCTGCTCGACAAGGCGCTGCGCCATCGCCAACCCGGTCCCTATCAGTTGCAGGCAGCTATCGCCGCTGTTCATTCCCGGGCAAAACTTGCCGGGGATACCGACTGGGTGGAGATCGATCTGCTCTACCGCGCGCTGGAGCGTCTCCAGCCGTCCCCGGTCGTGACGCTCAATCGCGCTGTCGTGGTTTCCAAACTGCAGGGGCCGCAGGACGCGCTCGATCTCATTGATCCGCTCGGCGAAAAACTCGGCGGCTATTTCTACTATCATGGCCTACGGGGCGGGTTGCTGAAGCAGCTTGGCTTGACCTGCCAGGCGCGCGAAGCCTTCGACCGCGCCATTGCGCTTGCCCATTCGGCGGCTGAGGCAGCCCACATCCGCCGGCAGATCGACAAGATGCAGGAAGAGGCGACGCAGCCGGTCGCAAAATAAATCAGGAAAAATCGGCACGCTGTCGGAACGGCAAACTTCGACACGTCCTTGCAACAACCTGGAAGCAGGTTTCATTCAATTGGAGAGACGCCGAATGACCGCCAGCACGCAACATGAACTCGTCCTCGTTCGCGAATTCGACGCGCCGCGCGAGAAGATCTACAAGGCATGGACCGATCCCGATCTCATGAAACAATGGTTCGTGCCGCGCCCTTGGAGCGTAGCGGAAGCGACGCTCGATGTCCGCCCCGGCGGCTCCAGCGTCATCGTCATGCAGGATCCCGAGGGCAATCAGTATCCGAACCGCGGCGTCTATCTCGAGATCGTCGAGAACGAGAAGATCGTCTTCACCGATGCCTATACCAGCGCCTGGGTGCCTGCCGAGAAACCTTTCTTCACCGGCGTCATACTGCTCGAAGATCTCGGCAATGGCCGCACGAAATACACGGCCAAGGCCCTGCACTGGCGCGCCGAGGACAAGGAAACGCACGAGAAGATGGGCTTCCATGAAGGATGGGGCAAGGCTGCAGATCAGTTGGCCGAATTGCTGGCGAAGATGTGACGGCGGGACGGGACGGCGTGGCGAACGCTGCGCCGTCCCACGCTTCAAGTACGGCGTGAGGCGGCTTGGAGGATGATTCCGCCGGCCCCTTGAAGTGGTTGAATTCAGATTCGAATTGGTAGTTCGGTCGGCGCCTCTAGACGGAGGACCAAAGACATCCCGTTGTTATCGAAATTCTCGAACATTCTGTTCCAGAGTTTGTATTTGCGCTCGGTCTCGGCGATCCTTATCTCCGGGCAGAATTCAACAGGATGCCGACAATGGAACTGGGCCTTTATACATTCGCCGACGTCAATCCCAATCCGTCCCGTAGCAAGGGCGCGGAAGGGGCCGAGCGGCTGAAGCATCTGATCGAGGAGATCGAGCTGGCCGATCAGGTGGGGCTCGACGTCTTCGGGCTCGGCGAACATCATCGGCCGGATTATGCTGCATCGGCGCCCGCCGTCACCCTTGCGGCGGCGGCGGTCAAGACCAGGAATATCCGGCTGACCAGCGCCGTCACCGTGCTTTCCTCCGATGATCCGGTGCGTGTCTTCCAGCAGTTTTCGACGCTCGATCTCATCTCCAATGGCCGGGCCGAGATCATGGCGGGGCGGGGCTCCTTCATCGAGTCCTTCCCGCTGTTCGGCTACAATCTCGAGGATTACGACCAGCTTTTCGAAGAGAAGCTCGATCTGCTGCTGGCCCTGCGCGACGGCGGGACGGTCGACTGGGAAGGTGCGCTGCGTGCGCCGATCCGCGGGCGCGGCGTCTATCCCAGGCCACTGCAGGATCAACTGCCGTTATGGGTTGCCGTTGGCGGCACGCCGCAGTCGGTGGCGCGCGCCGGCGCGCTCGGCCTGCCGGTGGCGCTGGCGATCATCGGCGGCGAGCCGCGCCGGTTCGCGCCGCTTTTCGATCTCTATCGCGAGGCCGCGCGCCGGGCAGGGCAAGACCAGGCGAAGCTGAAGACCAGCATCAATGTTCACGGCTTCATCGCCGATACGACGGCGGCTGCCGCCGAGCAGTTTTACGGGCCGCAGGCCGAAGTGATGAACCGCATCGGCCGCGAGCGTGGCTGGGGGCCGACGAGCCGGGCGCAGTTCGACATGTCGCGCGGGCCGAACGGGGCGCTCTTCGTCGGCGATCCCGAGGTGGTCGCCGAAAAGATCATCGCCCATCACGCGCTTTTCCGGAACGATCGCTTCCTGCTGCAGATGGCGATTGGCCTGATGCCGCATGCCGAGATCATGCGCGGCATCGAGCTCTACGGGACGAAAGTCGCGCCGATCGTCAGAAAGGCGTTGACTGAAAGCGGTGAAGGGGCGAAAGCCACCGCTTAACCAAGGCGGCCGTGGCCGCCCTGCGCAAGGCCGGAACAGAATGGTTATCGCAAACGACGACGAACTGGCGAAACTCAAGGAGATCGGCCGGATCTGCGCCAACGCTATCCAGGTGATGGCGGCGGCGATGGAGCCGGGCATGACGACGCTGGAGCTCGACGGCATCGGTCGCAAGGTGCTCGAGGAGGCGGGCGCGCGCTCAGCGCCGGAGTTCTGCTACCAGTTTCCGGGTGCCACCTGCATCAGCGTCAACGAGGAAATCGCCCACGGTATTCCCGGGCCGCGTGTCATCCGCGCGGGCGATCTGATCAATATCGACGTCTCGGCCGAGAAGGACGGTTTCTTCGCCGATACCGGCGCTTCCTTCGCGATGCCGCCGGTCAAACCGAAAATCGAGCGGCTTTGCCGCGACGGCAAGCGGGCGCTCTGGGTCGGGCTCAACCAGGTGAAATCCGGCGAGCCGCTTGCCAAGATCGGCACCGCCGTCGGCGCATTCGCGCAGAAGAACCGTTATACGCTGGTCGCCAATCTGGCGAGCCATGGCGTCGGCCGCTCGCTGCACGAGGAGCCGGCCGAACTCTCGACCTGGCCGGACCCTTCGGAAAAACGCGTCATGACGGATGGCCTCGTCTTTACCGTCGAGCCCTTCCTATCGCTCGGCGCGACCTGGGCCGAAGGCGGCGACGATGCATGGACGCTTTATGCCGATCCGAAGGCGCCGACCGTGCAATATGAACATACGGTGGTCGCCACGCGCAACGGGCCGGTGATCCTGACATTGCCGGATGGGCGGGCGTAGGGGCGGCTTGCTGAGCTTTCTTCCTCTGTGCGGCATTCTCCAAGACCCCTCATGCTGAGGTGCGCAGCCCGCAGGGCGGAGCCTCGAAGCACGCCGCAACGTTGCTTCTTGCATCATCCAGCATCAACGCACCCGCCCCGTCCTTCGAGGCCCTCGCGGGGCACCTCAGGATGAGGCTCTCTTGGAGGCTGCGCCCATCCTCCTGCGCCTACTTTCGCAGAATTGATCAATCGATCAGAAATACTCGTTTGCGGTGCAGCGACTGCGGCGCGATAAGCGCTGCATGCTCGAGCGCATCCGCCACTCCCCGCCGAACCTCGTTTCCACAGCCGCTGCCGGCGCCGTCGCCATGGCGGCGGCCATGGGCTTCGGGCGCTTCTCCTACACGCCGATCCTGCCCGGCATGATGAGCGGCGTGCCGCTTTCGGCGGCGGATGCAGGTTTTATCGCCTCGGCGAATTTCGTCGGTTATCTCGTCGGCGCCGTGCTTGCCGCCTATGGCTGGGCGGCGGGGCGGGAGCGGCTGGTGGCGCTCTCGGCACTGCTGGCGACCGCAATCCTACTCGCCGCCATGGCCGTCACCGATTCCGTCGCGCTCTTTGCCGTCATCCGGTTCCTCGCCGGCCTCGCCAGCGCCTTCGCGATGGTCTTCACCTCGTCGATCGTGCTCAGCCACGGGGCTGCCGCCGGCAACGACCATGTGCAGGCGGCGCATTTCGGCGGGCCGGGAGCGGGCATCGCGCTGTCCTCGGTCATGGTGTTTCTCATCGGCCTCGGTTTTCATGACGGCCCGGGCGGCTGGCGGGCCGACTGGATCGGCGGAGCGCTCTATTGCGCGGCAAGCCTCGTCGTCGTCTTCCTGCTCTTGCCTGCAGCTCCGGCGCAATCGGCGCGCACCGGCAAAGAGCCGGCCCTCGTCTGGAGCCGGCCGATGGTGCTGATCACACTGTCCTACGGCCTGTTCGGCTTCGGCTACGTCATCACCGCGACCTTTCTCGTCACCATCGCGCGTCTTTCCGCAACAGGCCCGCTGGTCGAATTCCTCTGCTGGTTCATTGCCGGGGTGACGGCGGCGGTAGCGCTGTTTGCCTGGAAGCCGCTGGTCAGGCCGCTCGGGCTCGGCGGCGTCTATGTCGCAGCACTTCTGGTCGAAGCCGCCGGCGTGCTCGCAACGGTGATGCTGCCGCACTCTGCCGCACCGCTGATCGGCGGCGCGCTGTTTGGGGCGACGTTCCTGGCGATCACGGCTTACGGGCTGCAGATCGGCCGCAAGCTTTCGCCTGACAGCCCGCGGCGAATCCTGGCGATGATGACCGCCGCCTTCGGTGCCGGCCAGATCGTCGGGCCGATCGTTGCCGGCTGGATCGCCGAACGCAGCGGAAATTTCACCGCCCCGACGGTGATCGCCGCAGCCGCACTCGTCGCCTGCGCGGGACTGGTGATGCCAGTGATCAAGAAAATCGCGTAAGCGGTTACATCTACGTAACAATCGGCTGAACCCATTGCTGCTTCCTTCGAACTGCCTTAGTTTCCGGCAAAATGAGTGTTCCATGACACTCCCGAGACTCACAGTTCAGGAAAGCAAAGCTCCCCGTGTTTCATTCCTTCTTTCCCCGACCGAAGCTGTTTTTCACCTCTGCGGCCGTCTGGACGCTTGCGTGCGTTTTCCTTTGGTACTTCGTAGGCATTGGGTTTTTAACTAATCTTGGTATTCCTCCGCTGGCGGAGGAGGCGCAGCCGGTGGGAGCCGCGTTCTTCGTTGCGCCTGCCAATTTGTCGTTCTATGCGTTCTTTATACTTTGCTGCGCTTTGTTTTGCAGTGCGTGGCACATCCTCGCTGAGGATCACCCGTGGAAAATTTGGTCGGTCTGGGGGTCGGCGCTGATTATTTTCATTACATATTTCGGCGTTCAGATGGATGTGGCAATCAATGTCTGGCGCGGACCTTTCTTCGATCTTCTTCAAAATGCGCTTGCCGGAAAACCGGGTATTACCAATGAGAACTTCTATGATTTGATCGGGAAGTTCCTAGAGATCGGTACCGTGGGCGTGTTGGTGTCCGTGCTGTCTGCATTTCTCATCAATCACTATGTGTTGAGATGGCGTGTGGCGATGAATAATTTCTACATGTCAAAGTGGGAGAAACTTCGTCATATCGAAGGCGCCTCGCAACGCGTCCAAGAAGACACGATGCGCTTTGCGAACATCCTTGAAGGTCTCGGCGTGAGTCTCATTGGCTCAGTCATGACGCTTATCGTCTTCCTGCCGATCCTGTCAGCACTATCCAACCACGTAACCGATCTTCCAATTCTTGGAGCAGTCCCGAATTCTCTCGTCTGGCTCGCACTTGGTTGGTCGGTTTTAGGCACAGCCCTCCTGGCTGTTGTCGGGGTAAAACTGCCGGGTTTGAATTTTCGCAACCAGCGTGTTGAGGCTGCTTATCGCAAGGAACTCGTCTACGGCGAAGACCACGAAGATAGGGCTCAGCCGCTGACAGTAGCGGGGTTGTTCGCGAACGTTAGGCGGAATTATTTCCGCATGTATTTTCACTATCTTTATTTCAATTTCGCGCGTTTTTCGTACGGACAACTTGATGCAATATTTCTTTATTTTGTTTTGGTGCCGACTTTTGTCGCGCATAAAATCACGCTTGGGATTTGGCAGCAGATTGCGACTGCCTTTGGTCAGGTCAGCAATTCCTTCCAGTATCTCGTGAGCTCTTGGACGACGATCATCGAATTGCTCTCCATTCACAAACGCCTCAAGGCCTTCGAAGCGGCAATCGATGGAGAACCGCTGCCTGATATCGACCGGCACTACCTGGAGCGTGAAGCGGGCGTCGTGCACGCGGACGGCTGATGCGCAGGACTTGTCTGGATGGGGAAGGGCCGGGCATTCAATGACGGCATGCCGTGTGGCCCCCTCATCCGCCCTACGGGCACCTTCTCCCCGCTGGGGAGAAGAGGGAGTTGAGACGACGCTGCTTGTCCCTTCTCCCCAGCGGGGAGAGCGACTGTCTTCTTTGTCAAGCGTTTTGCCATGGTCGTCCGTCCCTGATGATGGCGTTGAGGATGGTGAGCAGCTTGCGCATGGTGGCGACGGTTGCGACGATCTTGGGCTTGCCGGCAGCGACCAGGCGGTCGCGGAAGGCCTTGAGGTCGGGATTGTACCGGCTGGCGACAAGGGCGGCCATGAACAGCACGGCCCGCACCTTGCCGCGCCCGCCGCCGATGAAGCTCTTGCCCTTCCATTTTCCCGATTGCCGCGTCCAGGGGGCAAGCCCTGCCAGTGAAGCGATCTGGCGGCGGTCGAGGCTGCCGAGTTCGGGCAGCTCGGCCAGCAGCGTCCGCGCCGTTGTCGGCCCGACACCCGGCACCGAGGTCAGCAGCGTCTGGCGCACCTGCCAGACCGGCGATTTGCGGATATGGCTGTCGAGATCGGCATCGAGATTCTCAAGCTCGCGGCGCAAGGCCGTCAGCAAGCGCTTGATGCTCTTCTGCGCCTGTTTGGCCAGCGCCATCCGCAACCGGTTCTCCTCGGCAACGGTCATCTGGACGATCTGTCGCCGCCGGGCAATGAGCTCGGACAGGGTCTGCGTCTCGGCATCACGCAACGGCCGGATCGCCGGCTTCATCGCCACGAGGAAGGCAGCGATGACGGCCGCATCGATCGGATCGGTCTTGGCCCTGCGGCCGAGCGCGTTGGCAAAGGCGCGCACCTGCGCCGGATTGACGACAACCACCGCAAAGCCAGCTGCCGACAGACTACCTACCGCCAGCATCTCGTAGCCGCCGGGCGCCTCCAGGCCGACGATCGTCGGCCTGGAGG
>NZ_WUFT01000024.1 GCF_010668805.1 Rhizobium phaseoli
TGCCATTGTGGTTCGAGCATTACAACACGCTTCACCCGCACAAAGCTTTGGGATATCGATCTCCCCGCGAGTTCTTAAACCGTCAAACAGAAATCTGATCCTGTCCGGTTTTTATGGGGCAACTCCAGGAAGAACCTTGCTCCGGCGCATGTGTTCCCAATTTTAATATTTCGTGATCTCGTTTCGAAAACAGGGATTGAGGAAGCGGACCGGGCGGGTAGGGAGCTCGCCTGCCGTTTCGTTGGCCATCGGGAGAAAGCGGAAAAATCCCGATGTTCTCCAGCACTGCCGTGTCCGCTTGGCGCGGCCCGCAACCTCGCTTCGACAATGCGGGTGGCGGCAGGAAGGTTCCGCAGTCCAACGGTCCATCCATGCCGGAATGGCCGTTGCAGCCAGCGGGCTCTTTCCAATTGACCTCGTCGCTCTAGCTTAACAGGCATGGAACGAAAGGAGAAACCCATGTCCGACGCACCGAATACGGCGACCCCGGCGCGAAGAGTGTTGCGTGGCCGCCCCTACAGCATCAGCGAATTTGCCAGGAAATACCGGCTGGATGACGAGGAGGCCAAGCGCCTCTACGAGAAGTTCGGCCCCTCCGCCACCGAACTCGATCTGTTGATGGCGGCTAAGCGGCGCCCGCCGGGGCTGCCCACCAGCCTCGACGCCTGACGGCGGCCATGCGGATGCGGACCGGAAGCTGCCTGTGCGGGGCGGTTGCCTATCGCGTGGAAGGTGAGCCGCTTCGTGTCGGCCTTTGCCACTGTGCCGATTGCCGCAAATCGAGCGGCTCCGCCTTCGTCTTCTTCGCGGTCTGGCCGCGCCGGGCATTTTCCCACAGCGGCGAGATCGCCACCTTTGCCGGCCGCAGCTTCTGCCCTGCCTGCGGCAGCAGGCTTTTCTGCCTGCAGGAGGAGACGACAGAAATCCGTCTCGGCTCGCTCGACGATCCGCCGACGGACCTTGTCCCGGATCATGAAGTCTGGATCAAGCGACGCGAACCCTGGCTGCCTCAGCTGCCGAGCGCTGGCCAATTTGGCGAGGATGCCGACTGACGAGCGCTCCGCGCCAAAACTTGACTTTTCTTACCAATATTTCATTTCCCCCATCCGCAATTCCGTGCCACTTCGGCGGCAATGATAATGCCCGGTTCATCTGCGCTGTGATTATTTCACTAGAGGGCCAAGGCAGCCACTGACTGACGAGGATGACATGAACGATACCGGAACCGGCAAGAAGACCGGGGCACAGACGAGCGGCGCGTCCGATCTCGCAGCGGTCCTTGCCGCATCGGGACGGCAGGGCAAGCGCAGCCGCTGGCGCGGACGCCTGCTCATCCTGCTGATTCTCGCCGCTGCTGCAGCAAGCGCTGCATATTTCTATATGGGCCGCGGGGAAAGTGAAGTGAGCTACGCCACCCAGCCGGCAAAACGCGGCGACCTGACGGTGCTGGTCACCGCCACCGGCTCGGTGCAGCCGACCGAGCAGGTGGATATATCGAGCGAACTTTCCGGGACGGTCCGCGACGTCAACGTCGATTACAATAGCACGATCAAAGCGGGCGACGTGTTGGCGCTGCTCGATACCAACAAGCTCGAGGCGGATGTGAAAAGTTCGCGCGCCAAGCTCAATTCGGCCAAGGCGAATGTCGTCAAGGCGAATGCCGACATGCAATCGGCGGGCACCTCGCTCGAGCGGCTGAAGAGCCTGGTCAGGAGCAATGTCTCCACCCAGCAGAGCCTCGACGACGCCAGCTACAAATATGATTCCGCCGTCGCCGCCAAACAGATCAACGAAGCCGAGGTGCTGGCTTCGGAGGCCGACCTGCAGCTTGCCGAGGTCAATCTCGCCAAGGCGAAGATCATCTCGCCGATCGACGGCGTGATCCTCACCCGCGCCGTCAATCCGGGTGCGACGGTCGCAGCCTCGCTTTCGGCGCCGATTCTTTTCACCATCGCTGGCGATCTGAAAAAGATGGAGCTGCAGGTCGATGTCGACGAGGCCGATGTCGGCCAGATCGCCGTCGGCCAGAAGGCGAAGTTTTCGGTCGACGCTTACCCTGACCGCAGCTTTCCCGCCGAGATCGAGCAGATCCGCTTCGCCTCCGAAGTGGTCAACAATGTCGTGACCTATAAAGCGGTCCTCTCCGTCGACAATGCCGACCTCTTGCTGCGCCCCGGCATGACGGCGACGGCTGACGTCACCGTCCAGGCCGTCAAGGATACGCTGATGGTGCCGAACACCGCGCTACGTTATGCTCCGGCGCAGGCCGGAAGGCGCGGCCGCGGCATTTTCGGGATCTTCGGCCCGCCGCGCCAGCGCGGCGGCGGCAATTCCGGTCAGGCGCTGACGGGCGCTGAGCGGCGCGTCTGGGTGCTGCGCGACGGTCGGCCCACACCGGTCGTCATCCAGGTCGGCTCGTCCGACGGCCAGTTCACCCAGGTCGTCTCCGGAGACCTCAAAGAAAACGACGCATTGGTGACCGACGCCACGACGCGTGCGAACTAGGCGGAGAGACGGATGGCAAGCCCGCCGCTCATCGAATTCAGGCAGGTCTCGAAAATCTACGGCGAGGGTGAGGCGGCGATCCGCGCGCTCGACCATGTCGATCTTGCAATCAACGCCCACGAATTCGTCGCGATCATGGGCCCGTCGGGCTCCGGCAAGTCGACGGCGATGAACATTCTCGGCTGTCTCGACGTGCCGAGTGCTGGCGATTACATCTTCGAAGGCATTCCCACCAGCGGCTTCGACCGAAGCCAGCTGACGCTCCTGCGCCGTCATATGCTCGGCTTCGTCTTCCAGGGTTTCAACCTCCTGTCACGCACCTCGGCCGTCGAAAATGTCGAGCTGCCGCTGATTTATCGCGGCATGGCGGTGCGCGAGCGGCGCGAACGGGCCCGCGAAGCCCTGGCGCTGGTCGGCCTCTCCGGCCGCGAACATCACAAGACCCAGGAACTATCAGGCGGCCAGCAGCAGCGCGTCGCCATCGCCCGCGCCATCGTCACCGAACCGGCGCTGTTGCTCGCCGATGAGCCGACAGGCAACCTCGACACCAAGACCAGCGTCGAGATCATGGATCTGATGACCCGGCTGAACCGCGAGCAGGGCATCACCATCGTCATGGTCACGCACGAACCCGATATCGCTGCCTATGCGCAGCGGCTGCTGAGATTCGTCGACGGCAAGCTGGAGACCGAGGTCGAGCACCGGAGGAGGGCGGATCATGTTTTTTGAGACGCTGAAACTGGCATTGCGCGCCATCAGCCGCAACATGCTGCGCTCGTTCCTGACTGTGCTCGGCGTCGTCATCGGCGTCGCCGCCGTCATCGCCCTGGTAACGATCGGCAACGGCACGACCGCGCAGGTCTCGACCGAACTGTCGCGGCTCGGCACCAACATGCTGTTCGTCCGCCCCGGGCAGTTCGGCCCTGGCCGGGCGAGTTCCGAGGCCAAGCGCTTCAGCGTGAAGGATGTCACCGCCATCCGCGACCAGATCGGCGGCCTCAGAGCCGTAGCGCCGCTCAACCAGTCCACAGCCACGGTGATTTTCGGCGGCCAAAACCATTCGACCAGCGTCTCCGGCACTACCAATGACTATTTCGTCGCCCAGGACTGGAGCCTGGCGCTCGGCCGCAATTTCACCCCGGCCGAGGAACGTGGCCAGTCCCGCTGCATCATCGGCGAGACGGTGCGCTCGCAGCTCTTCGGCGCCGCCGACCCGATCGGCCAGCAGATCCGCGTCGGCAAGGTCTCATGCCCGGTTATCGGCGTGCTCGCCAAGCGCGGCCAGTCCGGCATGGGCACCGACCAGGACGATGTCGTCATCATGCCGGTCAAGGTGTTCCAGCGGCGCATCAGCGGCAACAGCAATGTGCCGCAGATCATCATCTCGGCGCGCGACGGCGTCTCCACAGCCAAGGTGCAGTCCGATGTCGAAGATCTCCTTCGCGAGCGCCGCAAGATCGTGCCCGGCCGGCAGGACGATTTCAACGTCAACGACATGACCCAGATCGCCGAGGCGATGACCGGCACGACGACGCTGTTGACCGGCCTGCTCGGCGCCGTCGCGGCCATCAGCCTGCTCGTCGGCGGCATCGGCATCATGAACATCATGCTGGTCTCCGTCACCGAGCGCACCCGAGAAATCGGCATCCGCCTGGCGATCGGCGCGCTCGAAAGCCAGGTGCTCACCCAGTTCCTGGTCGAAGCGGTGGCGCTGTCGCTGTTCGGCGGCATCACCGGCATCGCCCTCGGCCTCAGCCTCGGCTTCGGCGCCGTAACGCTCCTGAAAGTCCCCTTCGTCTTCAGCCCGACGATGGTCGCCGTCGCCTTCCTCTTCTCCGCCGCCATCGGCATGATCTTCGGCTATTTCCCGGCGAGAAGGGCTGCGCAGCTCAATCCGATCGAGGCGCTACGGCATGAGTGACGTGTGATGAACGCGTCATGGCAAAAACGCCGCGAAGGAACTCCTTTCACCCGCCCCACCCTCCGTCATGCTCGGCCTTGAGCCGAGCATCCACATCACATCTACCAGCGGCAGTGGCATGGATCCTCGGCTCAAGGCCGAGGATGACGGAAACCGGAGTTGGCACTCTTGCCAAACTCACCCCAATGGGAAGAGCCACGCCGCGTCGGGCGCTTCACCAAAGCGGCACATACCCCCTCGGTCAGCTCTTGCGAAAAGCTCGGCTGGACACCGAGATCGGATTTTGACACGGGTCTTTTGCATTGGCGAACACATAACCGTCAGCCTTATGAACAGCGCCGAATTCCAGGCCATTCTCTGCACATCGCATGCAAAAGGCTTCGACGTCCTCTACGTCGAATACGAGCTTGACGATGGATTGGCCGCTACGCTGCCCCTTGGCAGCCTGATGAAGCATTATATTCGCGCCGCCGTCTTGGGCGACGAGTTCAACGATCCTGTCGTCAGGCAGGCCGGTCGCCTTGAAATCGAAGTGCTTCTCATAAAACCGCGCCGTGTCCTCGACATTCGCGGCATAGATCACCAGTCTGTTGAGCGGCATGATGGCGCCCTCCGATAAGGTTCAGTCCACAAGAGTAGAAAGACATGGGACGCACCCAAGTCGCCCAAATTCACGCCGCTGTTATCTATTTGTCTCTATTCTGATATTTCAATGCTGACTTGTCTTCGGTTTTTGACCGTGCCACTATGTGATATATCAGATTCAGGCATTGGACTCCAGCATGCAGACGTCACAGAGCCATCTTGCCTATCTCGCGCTCGAGCATCTGATCGTCACGCTGGCGCTGAAGCCTGGGGCGCTGGTTACCGAAAAGCAGTTGATCGATATGGCGGGCCATGGGCGTACGCCGGTGCGCGAGGCCATTCAAAAACTTGCCTGGCAGGGGCTGATCCTGGTGAAGCCGCGTGTCGGGCTGCAAGTGGCCGAGATCGCGCCTGGAGATCACGGCAATGTCATGCAGGTGCGCCGTGAGCTGGAGCCGATTGCAGCGAGCCTCGTTGCCGAACATGCAACGGACGAGCAGCGTGCGCGTCTCAGCGACTGCGCCAGGGCGATGGAGGAATGCACCGTCACCGGCGATCTCGCCGGCTTCTTCGGCGCCGACAAGGCCTTCGACGAAATCCTCGAAGATGCCTGCCCGAACGGCTTCATCATGGCGGCGCTCGGCCCGGTGCAGACGCATGCGCGTCGCCTCTGGTACTCGACGGCAAACCCGGAGCGCATGGACCGCGCCACTGCGCTGCATGTCGCCGTCATCCGCGCCATCCATCAGGGCAGGGCGGATGAGGCGCGCACCGCCATGGCGGTGCTCATCGACTATCTCGCCCACACATAGAAACGGCCCCGTTTTCGGAGCCGCTGTCAGATCGGATTGTCGGAAAAACGTCAGCCGACGAAAGCGCGCTCGATAACGAATTCGGCAGGCTTGCTGTTGGCGCCTTCATAGAGGCCGGCCTTTTCGAGCAGTTCCTTGGTATCCTTCAACATCGCCGAGGAACCGCAGATCATGCCGCGGTCGATCACTGGGTCGAGCGGCGGCACGCCGAGATCGGTAAACAGCTTGCCTGAGGAGATCAGGTCGGTGATGCGGCCGCGATATTCGAAATCCTCGCGCGTCACCGTCGGATAATGCCGCAGCTTGTCGCCGACGACTTCCTTCAGCAATTCGTCATTCTGGATCTCGTGCACGAGGTCGAAACCGTATTTCAGCTCGGCGACATCGCGAGTCGTATGGGTGAGGATGACTTCCTCGAACTTCTCATAGGTCTCTGGATCGCGGATCAGGCTGGCGAAAGGCGCAATGCCCGTTCCCGTCGAGAACATGTAGAGACGGCGGCCCGGCGTCAGCGCATCGAGCACCAGCGTGCCGGTCGGCTTCTTGCGCATCAATACCTGGTCGCCGGGCTTGATCGCCTGCAGATGCGAGGTGAGCGGGCCGTCCGGCACCTTGATCGAGAAGAATTCGAGCTCTTCGGCCCAGGCGGGGCTGGCGATCGAATAGGCGCGGAAAACCGGTTTGCCCTCGACCATCAGGCCGATCATCGCGAATTCGCCGGAACGGAAACGGAAGCCCTGCGGCCGGGTCATCGTGAAGCGGAAGAGCCGGTCGGTGTAATGCGTCACATCGAGCACCGTCTCGGCGTAGACGCCGGCGGGGATGGACGAGGCGAAGTCTTCGGTCTTTGCAGGCGCGTTCATTGCGGTAGCGGATCCCGTATTCGTCGGATGAACTGTCGGATGCGAGCGAGATATTACAAATCGGGCTCGAATTAAAGGTATTCCATTCCACGCAGCACTCCTGAAGGGAAATATGCATGTCATTGTCAGGATTCAATGGCTCGCGGGCAATGTCGTATTTCCCGCTGGCGAAGCCCGGCAAAGGATGCATATTAAGGCGGCGCGCCTGGACTGCAGGCCGATTTTCGGCAAAAACGGTGCGACAACAAAGACCTACGGCGTCGGGACCCGATTCATGAAGAGGGATCCGGTGATGGTTGGCGAAAAAAGATGCTTGCCGGGGCGAGCGCGATAGGGCGGTCGGGGGAATATGAAGATTTTTAAGTACAAGCGCGTTCCTTACGCGGAGATGCGCGCCTTTTCCGTCCATATCCTGACGGCCTCCGGCTCTTTCCTTGCCTTTCTCGGCGTCGTTGCCGCCGCCGAGCACCGCTTCATCGACATGTTCTGGTGGCTGGGCCTTGCCCTGCTCGTCGACGGCATAGATGGGCCGATCGCCCGCAAGGTGCGCGTCAAGGAAGTGCTGCCGAACTGGTCTGGCGATACGCTCGACAATATCATCGATTACGTCACCTATGTGCTGCTGCCGGCCTTCGCGCTCTATCAGAGCGGCATGATCGGCGAGCCCTGGTCCTTTGTCGCCGCCGGCATGATCGTCATCTCGAGCGCCATTTACTATGCCGATATGGGCATGAAGACCGACGAGTATTTCTTCTCCGGCTTCCCCGTCGTCTGGAACATGATCGTTTTCACGCTGTTCGTCATCGATGCCAGTGCGACGACGGCGCTCGCTGTCGTGGCGGTTTCGGTGGTGCTGACCTTCCTGCCGATCAATTTCCTGCACCCGGTCCGCGTCAAAAGGCTGCGCCCGCTCAATCTCGGCGTCTTCTTCCTGTGGTCGGCGCTCGGCATTTTTTCGCTGCTGATGCACTTCGACACGCCGGAATGGGCGCTCATTCTCTTTATCGTGACCGGGCTCTATCTTTACGTCATCGGCGCGGTGCTGCAATTCTTCCCCGCCCTTGGACGCGAAGCATAGGATGACCACGATGACCAAAACGCAGGCGGTTTCATTCTCAAGGACGGGCGGGCCGGAGGTTTTCGATTATATCGAGCTCGACCTTGCGCCGCCTGCGGCTGGTGAAGTGCAGATCCGGCAGGCCGCGGTCGGTCTCAATTTCATCGATGTCTATTTCCGCAACGGCTCCTACAAGGCGCCGCACCTGCCCTTCGTCACCGGCAAGGAGGGCGCCGGCACCGTAACTGCGGTCGGCCCGGGCGTTACGGATTTCAAGCTCGGCGACCGTGTCGCCTATGCCAGCGCCGATGGTGCCTATAGCGCCGCGCGCAATATCGAGACGCGCCATCTGGTGCACGTGCCTGATGGTATCGAACTCGAAACGGCGGCGGCGATGATGCTGAAGGGTATGACGGCCGAATATCTCCTGAACCGCACCTTCAAGGTCGGCCCTGAGACGGTCCTCCTGTTCCATGCCGCCGCCGGCGGTGTCGGGCTGATTGCCGGCCAATGGGCAAAGGCGCTCGGCGCCACCGTTATTGGCACGGCAGGCTCTGAAGACAAGGTCCAACTGGCGCTCGCCCATGGCTACGACCATGTGATCAACTATAAGAGCGAAGACTTCGCCGTCCGCGTCCGCGAGATCACCGCCGGCAAGGGCGTCGATGTCGTCTATGATTCGATTGGCCGCGATACTTTTCCACAGTCGCTCGACTGCCTGAAGCCGCGCGGCCTTTTTGCCTCCTTCGGCCAATCCTCCGGGCCGATCGAGAATTTCACCCTTGCCGCGCTGGCGCAAAAGGGCTCGCTGTTTGCAACGCGGCCGACGCTCTTCACCTACATCGCCGCGCGCGGGGAATTGATCGATAGTGCAAAAGCGCTATTTGATGTTGTGCAAAGCAACAAAGTGCGTATCAATATCAATCAAACCTATCCGTTACGTGAGGTTGGGCAGGCTCACGCGGATCTGGAAACAAGAAAAACAACAGGAACGACGCTGCTGATTCCATGAGATCCGAACGGACCGGTTGGCAGAAGAAATGAGGGGAACGTGTCGCCATTGAATGTGCCGGAGTCCGGTGCGTTATTATCCGTCCAGAAGCTGACGAAGTTTTTCGGTGGCTTTGCCGCCTGCAATGAAATCGATCTCGATATAGCGCCGGGCGAAATTCACGCGCTTCTCGGCGAAAATGGCGCCGGCAAGTCCACGCTGGTGAAGATGCTGTTCGGGGTTTTGGAGCCGACGGACGGGCATATCCTCTGGCAGGGCAAGCAGGTCTCGATCACCTCGCCGGGTGAGGCCCGCAAGCTCGGCATCGGCATGGTCTTCCAGCATTTTTCGCTGTTCGAGGCGCTGACGGTTGCCGAAAACATTGCACTCTCGCTCGATGACGCCATCCCGATCGACAGGATTGCCGAGGAGGCGAGAGCACTGTCGCAAGCTTACGGCCTGCCGCTCGACCCGCATGCCCATGTCGCCGATCTCTCGGTCGGCGAGCGCCAGCGCATCGAGATCGTCCGTGCGCTGCTGCAGAACCCGAAGCTGATCATCCTCGACGAGCCGACCTCGGTGCTGACGCCGCAGGAGGCCGACCGGCTGTTCGAGACGCTGTTCAAGCTGCGCGCTGAGGGCCGTTCGGTTCTCTATATCAGCCATCGCCTGGAAGAGGTGCAGCGCATCTGCGATCGCGCCACCGTGCTGCGCCATGGCCGCGTCACCGGCGCCTGCGATCCGAAGCGGGAGACGCCTGCCTCGCTCGCCCGGATGATGGTCGGCAGCGAGGTGGCGACCGTCACCCATCCCGAGCGAAGCGGCAAGGGCGAAGTCCAGCTTGCCGTTGCCAGGCTTTCCGTCGCCGCCCGCACGCCTTTCGCCATGCCGCTGCGCGATGTCTCGATGACGGTGCGCGCTGGCGAAATCCTTGCCATTGCCGGTGTCGCCGGCAATGGCCAGAGCGAGCTCTTCGATGCGCTGTCCGGCGAATATCCGGTCGCGTCGGCTGAGGCGATCGTCATCCGCAAAAAGCCGGTGGGCACCGAGGGCATCACCGCCCGCCGGCTGCTTGGCGCCGGCTTCGTGCCGGAGGAGCGTCACGGCCATGCCGCCGTTTCCGCCATGAAACTGTCGGACAATCTGGTGCTCGCCCGCAGCCAGTCGGACCGCAAAGCGTTTCTCGGCCTGCTCGGCATCATCCGCCATGGTGCTGTGAAATCTGCCGCACGGCGGATTTCCGAGGCCATGGATGTGCGCAAGAGCGGCGACGATCCGGCCGCCGGCTCCTTGTCCGGCGGCAATCTGCAAAAATTCATCGTCGGCCGCGAGCTCGACCGCCAGCCGGCGGTGCTCGTCGTCAACCAGCCGACCTGGGGCGTCGATGCCGGTGCTGCAAGCCGCATCCGCCAGGCGCTGGTCGATCTCGCCAGAAGCGGTTCGGCCGTTGTCGTCATCAGCCAGGATCTCGACGAGATCTTCGAAGTGGCGACCGATATCGCCGTCATCTGCGAAGGCAGGCTTTCCAGCCCGTTCCCATCAGGCGAACTGACGCGCGAAAAGATCGGCCTGCTGATGGCCGGCCTGCACCAGAGCAGCGATGCCCCGGAGGCGCGCCATGCGCATGAAGAGGCGCCCCATGCGCATTGAACTCGAAAAACGCCCCGACGTCTCGAAGCTCTATGCTTTCGTCTCGCCACTGCTGGCCCTTGTCCTGACGCTGGTCTTCGGCGCCATCATGTTCGCCTTGCTGGGCAAGGATCCTGTGGAGGCGCTGAACGCCTTCTTCGTCGAGCCGCTGCTTGAGGTCTGGTCGCTGCACGAACTGGCGATCAAGGCAGCCCCCCTGATCCTGATCGCCGTCGGCCTGGCGGTCTGCTATCGCTCGAACAACTGGAATATCGGCGCCGAAGGCCAGTTCACCATCGGCGCCATTACCGGCTCCTATCTGCCGATCGTCTTTTACGATTGGCATTCGCCGCTGGTGCTGCCGTTGATGCTCATCCTCGGTGCGCTCGGCGGTGCGCTCTTTGCCGCCATTCCGGCGCTGCTGAAGGCGCATTTCAACACCAACGAAATCCTGACATCGCTGATGCTGGTCTATATCGCGCAGCTCTTCCTCGATTGGCTGATCCGCGGCGCCTGGCGCGATCCGAAGGGATTCAACTTTCCGGTCTCGCGCGATTTCGCCCCTGAGGCGGTGCTGCCGGCAATCTGGGCAGAATCGGGCCGGGCGCATTGGGCCTTCATCTTCGCCATTGTCGCGGCCATCGGCGTCTGGTTCATGCTGCGTTATACGCTGAAAGGCTTCGAGATCGTCGTGCTCGGCCAGTCGGAACGGGCAGGGCGCTTTGCCGGTTTCTCGTCGAAGAAGATGATCTGGTTCAGCTTCCTGTTCTCCGGCGCCCTTGCCGGCCTTGCGGGGATAGCCGAAGTCTCCGGCTCGATCGGTCACCTGCAGCCGGCGATCTCGCCGGGCTACGGCTTCACCGCCATCATCGTCGCCTTCCTCGGCCGCCTCAATCCGCTCGGCATCATCGCCTCCGGCCTGGTGCTGGCGCTGACCTATCTCGGCGGCGAGGCGGCGCAGCTTTCGCTCGGTGTCTCGGACAAGGTCACCCGCGTCTTCCAGGGCCTGTTGCTGTTCTTCGTGCTCTCCTGCGATACGCTGATTTATTACAAAATCCGCATCGTCTGGGCGCGGCTAAGGGGCAGGGCGGGATGAGCATCTTCGAAGCCATTCTGCTGACGGTCATTACCGCTTCGACACCGCTCGTCATCGCCGCCCTCGGCGAGCTCGTCACCGAGCGTTCCGGCGTACTCAATCTCGGCGTCGAAGGCATGATGATCATGGGCGCGGTCGCCGCCTTTGCCGGCGCGCAGATGTCGGGCTCGCCCTATGTCGGCATTGTCTGCGGCATTGCTTCAGGCGCGCTTTTCTCACTGCTGTTTGCCTTCCTGACGCTGACGCTGGTGGCAAACCAAGTGGCGACGGGATTGGCGCTCACCCTTCTCGGCCTCGGCGCCTCCGGCATGCTTGGCGAGGCCTATGTCAGCGTGCCCGGCATCCGGCTGGGAGAGATCGTCATCCCGGTCTTGTCGGATCTTCCGGTCATTGGTCACGTTCTCTTCAGGCAGGATCTGATCTTCTACCTGTCGATTGCGCTTGTCGTCGGTGTCAGCTGGTTCCTGTTCCGCAGCCGCGCCGGGCTTAAGCTGAGAGCGATCGGCGACAGTCACGGTTCGGCCCATGCACTCGGCATTCAGGTTATCCGTACGCGATATCTGGCGGTGATGTTCGGCGGTGCCTGCGCCGGTCTCGCCGGCGCCCAGCTATCGCTCGTCTACACCCCGCAATGGGCGGAGAACATGTCCGCCGGCCGCGGCTGGATCACGCTGGCGCTGGTGGTGTTTGCCTCCTGGCGGCCGTGGCGGGTTCTTGCCGGCGGCTATCTCTTCGGCGCGGTCACCATCCTGCAGCTGCACGCGCAGGCTTTCGGTCTCGGCATTCCCTCGCAGTTCCTCTCGATGCTGCCCTATGCCGCGACTATTGTGGTTCTCATCATCATTTCCCATAATCGGCGCACGACGTTGATCAATACGCCCGCCTCGCTCGGAAAAGCCTTCGTGCCGGAGCGATAAAGCAACACCATAAAGACGGGTTTCTGCAACAACTTCAAACCAACAGGGGTTACCATGAAAAAATACGCATTCGCACTCGCCGCTTCGGCCGCCGCCGTGATCGGCATCTCGTCGGCCGCTCAGGCTGCTGACAAGACGAAGGTCTGCTTCGTCTATGTCGGTTCGCACACCGATGGCGGTTATTCGCAGGCGCATGATCTCGGCCGCCAGCAGGTCCAGGCCGAATTCGGCGACAAGATCGACACGCCTTACCTCGAAAACGTGCCGGAAGGCCCGGATGCCGAACGTGCCATCGAGCGTCTTGCCCGTTCCGGCTGCAAGCTGATCTTCACGACGTCCTTCGGCTTCATGGATGCGACCGTCAAGGTTGCGGCCAAGTTCCCGGACGTCAAGTTCGAGCACGGCACGGGCTACAAGTCCGGCCCGAACCTCGCCACCTACAATTCGCGTTTCTATGAAGGCCGCTACATCCTCGGCCAGATTGCCGCCAAGACCTCGAAGAATCACGGCGCGGCCTACATCGCCTCCTTCCCGATTCCCGAAGTGGTGATGGGCATCAACTCGTTCGAGCAGGGCGCCAAGTCGGTCGATCCGAGCTTCAAGCTGAAGGTCATCTGGGTCAACACCTGGTTCGACCCGGGCAAGGAAGCCGATGCCGCCAAGGCGATGGTCGACCAGGGCGTCGACGTACTGACGCAGCACACCGATACGACGGCGCCGATGCAGGTTGCCGAAGAACGCGGCATCCACGCCTTCGGTCAGGCGTCCGATATGATCGCAGCCGGCCCCAAGGCGCAGATGACGGCGATCGTCGATACCTGGGGCACCTACTACTCCAAGCGCATCCATGCGCTTCTCGACGGCACCTGGAAGTCCGAGCAGAGCTGGGACGGCCTGAAGGACGGCATCCTGAAGATGGCGCCCTACACCAACATGCCCGACGACGTGAAGAAGATGGCCGAGGAAACCGAAGCCAAGATCAAGTCAGGCGAACTGCATCCATTCACCGGCCCGATCAACAAGCAGGACGGCACGCCCTGGCTGAAGGCCGGCGAGAAGGCCGATGACGGCACGCTGCTCGGCATGAATTTCTATGTCGAAGGCGTCGACGACAAGCTGCCGGCGCAATAAACCGTCTTCATTTCGCGAGTGCGAAGAGCGCCCCTTGTGGGCGCTCTTTTTTTGCTGCAGTGCATGCAAAGATTCCGATTTACAAAAGTAATACTATATGATTTTTTGACCCTGCGCCGCGAGATGCGGCTTGGGAGGAAATCATGAAATTGAAGACTGCACTTTTGAGTGCCACGATGCTTGCTGCCTGCATGTTCGGTTCGGCTTCGGCCGCCGGGCTGACCGTCGGCTTCTCGCAGATCGGCTCGGAATCGGGCTGGCGCGCGGCTGAAACGACCGTAACCAAGGAGCAGGCCAAGAAGCGCGGCATCGATCTGAAGTTTGCCGATGCGCAGCAGAAGCAGGAAAACCAGATCAAGGCTCTGCGCTCCTTCATTGCTCAGGGCGTCGACGCTATTCTCATTGCTCCGGTCGTCGAAACCGGCTGGGACGACGTTCTGAAGGAAGCCAAGGAAGCCAAGATTCCAGTCATCCTTCTCGACCGCACCATCAAGGCTCCGGACGATCTCTACCTGACGGCTGTCACCTCCGACCTGGTCCATGAAGGCAAGGTCGCAGGCGACTTCCTGGTCAAGACTGTCGGCGACAAGAAGTGCAACGTCGTCGAGTTGCAGGGCACGACCGGTTCGTCGCCGGCCATCGCCCGTAAGAAGGGCTTCGAAGAAGCTCTCGCCGGTCACGACAACCTCAAGATCGTTCGCAGCCAGACCGGTGACTTCACCCGCACCAAGGGCAAGGAAGTCATGGAAAGCTTCCTGAAGGCTGAGAATGGCGGCAAGGATATCTGCGCTCTCTACGCCCATAACGACGACATGGCCGTCGGCGCCATCCAGGCGATCAAGGAAGCCGGTCTGAAGCCAGGCAAGGATATCCTCGTCGTCTCCATCGACGCCGTTCCGGATATCTTCAAGGCCATGTCCGAAGGTGAAAGCAATGCTACGGTCGAGCTGACGCCGAACATGGCAGGTCCGGCCTTCGATGCGCTCGAAGCCTATCTGAAGGACAAGAAGGCTCCGGCGAAGTGGATCCAGACCGAATCCAAGCTCTACACGCCTGCCGACGAGCCGTTGAAGGTCTACGAAGAGAAGAAGGGTCAGGGCTACTGATCTGATTTGACACCGCTGCATAATTCCTGAAATCGGAATCGATTTGACGATAAAGTTTGCAGCATTCGAAGCGCTGCAGCCTCACGCGCCTGAAAAGACGCGTGGTGCTGTAGAACCGCACCGGCCCGTCATGGACCGGTGCGGAACTGCCTTGCCGCCTTGGGACATCATGTCCGGCCGCGGCGCGGCTTTTGCCGTCAATATCAGGAAAACAGACCTTATGACTCACGATTTCGAGAACGTTCTCGCGGCTTCCGGAATATCGAAATTCTTTCCCGGCGCAGTGGCGTTGGACAAGGTCGATTTCACGCTGCGCAAGGGCGAGGTGCACGCGTTGCTGGGCGAAAACGGCGCCGGCAAATCGACGCTGATCAAGTGCATCACCGGCGCCTATCATCGTGACGAGGGCAGCCTGATGCTCGATGGCCAGGAAATCAATCCGGCCAATACGCTCGCCGCCCAGAAGCTCGGCATCGGCACCGTCTACCAGGAGGTCAACCTCCTGACCAATCTGAGCGTTGCCGAAAACCTGTTTCTCGGACGCCAGCCGAGGCGTTTCGGCATGACCGACGTGCGCGCGATGAACCGCAAGGCGCGCGACCTGCTGACCGGCTACGGCGTCGATATCGACGTCACCGCCGAGCTTGGCCGTTTTTCCGTCGCTGTTCAGCAAGTGGTCGCCATCGCCCGCGCCGTCGATCTTTCCGGCAAGGTGCTGATATTGGACGAGCCGACGGCAAGCCTCGACAACCAGGAAGTGGCGCTGCTTTTCCGCATTATCGAGGACCTGAAGAAGCGCGGTCTGGGCATCGTCTTTATCACCCATTTTCTCGAGCAGGTCTATGCGATCAGCGACCGCATCACCGTGCTGCGCAACGGCAAGCTCGTCGGCACCCGCGACGCCGCCGATCTGCCGCGCCAGGGCCTGATTGCCATGATGCTCGGCCGCGAACTGGCGCATGTCGAGGAGACGGTCAAGGAACGCAGCGTTGCGGCTGGCGAGGTAAGATATCGTTTTGCAGGCTATGGCAAACGCGGCAAGGTCAAGCCCTTCGATCTCGACGTGCGCGCCGGTGAGGTGGTCGGCATTGCCGGGCTGCTCGGCTCCGGCCGCACCGAAACCGCCGAACTGCTTTTCGGCATCGAACATGCCGATAGCGGCAGTGCCACGATCGACGGCCAGCCGGTAACGCTTTCGAGCCCGCGCGCCGCGATCGAAAAAGGTTTCGGCTTCTGCCCTGAGGACCGCAAGACCGATGGCATCGTCGGCGATCTGTCGATCCGGGAAAACATCGCCCTGGCGCTGCAGGCCCGCCGTGGCTGGACGCGGCCGCTGTCGCGCGCCGAGCAGAATGCGCTTGCCGACCGCTACATCAAGGCGCTCGATATCCGCACCACCGATCGCGAAAAACCGATCCGGCTGCTCTCCGGCGGCAATCAGCAAAAGGCGATCCTTGCCCGCTGGCTGGCGACCAATCCAAAATTTCTGATCCTCGACGAGCCGACCCGCGGCATCGATGTCGGCGCCCATGCCGAGATCATCAAGCTCATCGAACAGCTCTGCGCCGAAGGCATGTCGCTGATCGTGATTTCCTCGGAACTTGAAGAGCTTGTCGCCTATAGTTCACGTGTCATCGTACTTCGCGACAGGCAGCATATCGCCGAACTGACGGGTGAGCGCATCACCGCCGCCGGTATCGTCGATGCCATCGCCGCCGCTGAGCACAAGATGGAGCATGCATGAAGTCCTCGCTGAAGACGCTGGCATATCGCCTGGCGCCGCAATTGATTGCGCTTATTGTCATTCTTTTGTTGAATTTCATCACGTCACCGCAGTTTTTTAATGTTGTGGTTCAAAACGGCCGGCTCTATGGCAGCCTGATCGACGTCCTGAACCGTGGCGCGCCGGTGGCGCTATTGGCGATCGGCATGACGCTGGTGATTGCCACCAAGGGTATCGATCTATCGGTCGGTGCGGTCGTCGCCATCTGCGGCGCCGTCGCCGCCTCATCGATTGTCACTGGCAATTCAGTTGCCTACACCGTCATCCTGACGCTGGCGATCGGCATTGCCTGCGGCGTCTGGAACGGTTTCCTCGTGGCGGTCCTCAATATCCAGCCGATCATCGCCACGCTGGTGCTGATGGTCGCCGGCCGCGGCATCGCCCAGCTCATCACCGAAGGCGCCATCCTGACCTTCAACGATGACGGCTTGACCTTCTTCGGCAGCGGTTCCATGGCCCTCCTGCCGATGCCCGTCGTCATCTGGCTGCTCGTCGGCCTGCTCGTCATCCTGCTTGTGCGCCGCACGGCGCTCGGCATGCTGATCGAGGCCGTCGGCATCAATCGCCGCGCCAGCACGCTCTCCGGTATTCAAACCCCGGTGCTGCTGATGGCGGTCTATATGCTAAGCGGGCTCTGCGCCTCGATTGCGGGCATCATCGTCGCCGCCGACATCAAGGGCGCCGATGCCAACAATGCGGGTCTCTGGCTCGAACTCGACGCCATCCTCGCCGTCGTCGTCGGCGGCAACTCGCTGCTCGGCGGCCGCTTCAGCATTCTCGGATCGCTGATCGGCGCGATGATCATCCAGGCGGTGAATACCGGTATTCTGTCCTCCGGCTTCCCGCCTGAATTCAACCTGATCATCAAGGCGGTCATCATTATCGTTATCCTCGTCATCCAGTCGCCAGCGGTTCAATCGCTCGCCATCTTCGCCAGCCGCCGGCAGAGCGGCAGGGAGCAGCCGAAATGAACTCTAAATACCTGCCGCTGCTTGCGACCATCGTCATCTTCGTGCTCGCCTATGCCGGCTGTACGCTGCAATATCCGAACATGCTGTCGACGCGCGTCATCGGCAATCTTTTGACCGACAACGCCTTTCTCGGCATCGCCGCCGTCGGCATGACCTTTGTTATCATCTCGGGCGGCATCGATCTGTCGATCGGATCGGTCATTGCCTTCACCGGCGTCTTCCTTGCGGTGATCCTGCAGAAGACCTCGATCCATCCGCTGCTCGCCTTCGCGCTTGTGCTCATCATCACCACCGCCTTCGGCGCGGTCATGGGCGCAATCATCCACTATCTCGAAATGCCGGCCTTCATCGTCACGCTCGCCGGCATGTTCCTGGCGCGCGGCATGGCCTTCGTGCTTTCGATCGACAGCATCCCGATCGATCACGAATATTATTCGACGCTGACCAGCCTCTATTGGCGTCTGCCTGGGGGAGGCCGGCTGACGTTGATCGGCGGCATCATGCTTCTGGTCTTTGCCGTCGGCATCTTCATTGCCCAGCGCACTCGTTTCGGCACCAACGTCTATGCTCTTGGCGGCGGCCCGCAGACGGCGCGGCTGATGGGCGTGCCTGTCGGACGCACGACGATCCAGATTTATGCGCTGTCGGGTTTTCTGGCAGGCCTATCCGGGATCGTGTTTTCGCTGTACACCTCTGCCGGATATTCTCTTGCAGCAGTCGGCGTCGAACTCGATGCCATTGCGGCTGTCGTCATCGGGGGGACGCTGCTGACCGGAGGAGCGGGATTCGTGGCGGGGACCTTGATCGGTATCCTGATCCAGGGGCTCATTCAGACCTACATCACCTTCGACGGCACTCTGTCGAGCTGGTGGACCAAGATCCTGATTGGCCTTCTGCTGTTTGCATTCATTCTGATGCAAAAAGCCATCCTGTTCGTTTCCAGTCTGAACAAGAGGTACGCCTGAGGGGAGAGGGATCGCTTGCGCAACAAATTGGATGAGACCCGCAAGACGGGGCGCAAAGCCCGGACGAGCCACGCGCAGGTGGTCGACGAACTCGGCAAGGGTATCGTCGCCGGCACCTATCCCGTCGGCTCGATCCTGCCTGGCGACACCGAACTGGCGCAACGCTTCAAGGTGTCCCGCACCGTCTTGCGTGAGACGATGAAGACGCTTGCGGCCAAGGGCATGGTCGTCGCCAAGGCGCGGGTCGGCACGCGTGTGACCGAAAAGAACCTCTGGAACATGTTCGACAGCGAGATCATCGCCTGGCATTTCGACAATGGCGTGACGGAAGAGTTCCTGCTGCAGCTCTACGATATTCGTCTCGCCATCGAACCCTTCGCCGCCGGTCTCGTCGCCGAACGGGCAAATGCCGAGGATATCGAGACGCTGCGCAGACTGGCGCTCGAGATGGCGGCGAGCGGCCATACTGCCGACAGCCTTGCACTCGCCGACCTTAATTTTCACCTGGCGCTCGCCGAGGCCTCGCACAATCCTTTCATGCGCACCTTGGGTAGCCTCATCGAAGCGGCCCTCGTCGGCATGTTCCGCATGAGCACGCCGCCATCCGAAAACGGCTTTGCCAATATCGCCGACACCCACATGCGCATCGTCGACGCGATCGTTGCCGGCGACAGCCTTGCTGCGCGCCGCGCGATGGAACTCGTCATCCTGGACGGCCGCCATCATGTGCACGAGGCCTTCGCCGCTCGCGGCTCTGAGACCCTCATAGTGCCGATTTCTGGCGCAATTTCACCCTTGTGAGGGCTTGCTTGTCCTGCAGCGCCGCGCGTGTTTTCAGGCGGGAAAAAGAGGCTGCACGACTTTCAATCCACGCATTGCGCTTTCCGAAAATCGATTCCGATTTCTGGAATTATGCAGTATGAGGCAACAAAGCCGCCTCATGGCGCGGATTCGCGGAGCAGATCATGGAACGCACTTGTCTTGCCGTCATCCTCGCCGCCGGTGACAGCACGCGGATGAAATCCTCGAAATCGAAGGTACTGCATCCGGTCGCCGGACGGCCGATGATTGCCCATGTGGTCGAGGCGGTCGCCTCCGCCGGCATTTCGTCCGTCGCGCTCGTCGTCGGCCGCGATGCCGAGGAGGTGGCGAAGGCCGCAAGCATTGGCGGTGTCGGCATCGAATCCTGCCTGCAGAAGGAACGCCTCGGCACCGGCCATGCGGTCTTGGCGGCGCGCGATGCGATCGCCAAGGGTTACGATGATATCCTCGTCACCTACGGCGATGTGCCGCTGCAGACCGACGGCCCTCTCAAGGCTGCCCGCCAGGGCCTTGCCGATGGCAGCGATATCGTCGTCATCGGCTTCCACACCGACCGCCCGACCGGCTACGGCCGCCTGCTCGTCAAGGACGGCGAACTCATCGCCATCCGCGAGGAGAAGGATGCGACCGATGCCGAGCGCACCGTCACCTGGTGCAACAGCGGGCTGATGGCGATCAACGGCCGCAAGGCGCTCGATCTTCTCTCGCGCATCGGCAACGCCAATGCCAAGGGCGAATTCTATCTGACCGATCTGGTCGAGATTGCTCGCTCGCTTGGCGGCCGTGTCACCGCCGTCGATGCCCCTGAGATCGAGATGACCGGCTGCAATACCCGGGCTGAACTCGCCGTCATCGAGCGCTTCTGGCAGGAGCGCCGCCGCCACCAGATGATGCTTTCAGGCGTCACCATGATTGCGCCGGAAACCGTTTTTCTCGCCTACGACACCGTCATCGGCCAGGATGCGCTGATCGAGCCGAACGTCGTTTTCGGTCCCGGCGCGGTGATCGACAGCGGCGCCGTCATCCATGCTTTCTCGCATATCGAGGGCGCCCATGTCAGCCAGGGCGCCACCGTCGGCCCCTTTGCGCGGCTGCGGCCGGGCGCCGATCTCGGCAACGGCGCCAAGGTCGGCAATTTCTGCGAGGTCAAGAACGGCCGGATCGGCGAGGGCGCCAAGGTCAACCACCTCACTTATATCGGCGATGCCGTCATCGGCGCCGGCAGCAATATCGGCGCCGGCACGATCACCTGCAATTATGACGGCGTCAACAAGAGCGAGACGGTGATCGGTGAAAACGCCTTCATCGGTTCCAACTCCTCGCTGGTTGCCCCGGTGACGATCGGCGACGGCGCCTATATCGCCTCCGGCAGCGTTATCACCGTCAATGTGCCGGCCGGTGCGCTGGCACTCGGCCGTGCCCGCCAGGAGATCAAGCCCGGCCGAGCAACGCTGCTGCGCGAGCGCGCGCTCGCCATCAAGGCCGCGAAGAAGGCGAAGAGCTGAGCCTGCTTTGCGTAACCGGCGGAAATTGAAAGTGACCGCCGAGGTGATTGAGAACTAAGCGGGAATCGTTAGGACTGGCCTCGATTGTCGGAGCCAAAAGCAATTCCAGCAAAAGTGCGCAGCGGTTTTGCGTCCGGAAATTGCGTGAAGAAAACAGAAGAGCATTTCCGCGGAAATGCTCGGGTGGGGATATTGCATGTGCGGAATTGTTGGGATCGTCGGAACTCAGCCTGTTGCCGGGCGCTTGGTCGATGCGCTGAAGCGTCTCGAATATCGCGGTTATGATTCCGCCGGCGTTGCCACCATCCATGAGGGCGTGATGGATCGCCGCCGCGCCGAAGGCAAGCTGTTCAATCTGGAAAAGCGCCTCGACGCCGAGCCGCTGCCGGGTGTGGTCGGCATCGCCCATACGCGCTGGGCGACCCACGGTGTTCCGAACGAAACCAATGCCCATCCGCATTTCGTCGAAGGTGTGGCCGTCGTCCATAACGGTATCATCGAGAATTTCTCCGAGCTGCGCGATGAGCTGACCGCCGAGGGTTCGGTCTTCGAAACCCAGACCGACACCGAGGTCGTCGCTCAGCTGATGGCGAAATACCTGCGCGAGGGCCTGGAGCCGCGCGCCGCCATGCTGCGGATGCTGAACCGGCTGACCGGCGCCTATGCGTTGGCTGTCATGCTCAAGGCCGATCCCGGCACGATCATGGCCGCCCGTTCGGGCCCGCCGCTTGCCGTTGGCTACGGCCGTGGCGAGATGTTCCTCGGTTCGGATGCGATTGCGCTGTCGCCCTTCACCAATGAGATCACCTATCTCGTCGACGGCGATTGTGCCGTCCTCACTCGCGACGGTGTGGCCGTCATCGATTTTACCGGCAAGCCGGTCAAGCGCGCCCGGCAGATCTCGCAGGCGACCGCCTATGTCGTCGACAAGGGCAACCACCGCCATTTCATGGAAAAGGAAATCTACGAGCAGCCGGAGGTAATCTCCCACGCGCTCAGCCATTATGTCGATTTCGCGGAGAACACGATCGGCGCCAATGCTGCCGCAATCGACTTCAAGGCGGTGACCGGTCTGGCGATCTCGGCCTGCGGCACCGCCTATCTCGCCGGTCTCGTCGGCAAATATTGGTTCGAGCGTTATGCCCGCCTGCCGGTCGAGATCGACGTCGCTTCCGAATTCCGCTACCGCGAAATGCCGCTGTCGCCGTCGCAGGCAGCACTCTTCATCTCACAATCAGGCGAAACCGCCGACACGCTGGCATCGCTGCGTTATTGCCGCGACAACGGCCTGAAGATCGGCGCCGTCGTCAACGTCCGCGAATCGACGATCGCCCGCGAATCCGATGCCGTCTTCCCAATCATGGCCGGCCCCGAGATCGGCGTCGCCTCGACCAAGGCCTTTACCTGCCAGCTTGCCGTGCTGGCATCGCTGGCGATCGGCGCCGGCAAGGCGCGCGGCACGGTGAGCGCCGAGGAGGAGAGGGCGCTGGTGCGCCATCTCGCCGAAATGCCGCGCATCATGAGCCGGGTGCTGAACCTCATCCAGCCGCAGATGGAAAGCCTGTCGCGCGAATTGTCGAAATGCAAGGATGTGCTTTATCTCGGCCGCGGCACCAGCTTCCCGCTTGCCATGGAAGGCGCGCTGAAGCTCAAGGAAATCTCCTATATCCATGCCGAAGGGTATGCCGCCGGCGAGTTGAAGCACGGGCCGATCGCGCTGATCGACGAGAACATGCCGGTGATCGTCATCGCCCCCTACGACCGCTTCTTTGAAAAGACCGTCTCGAACATGCAGGAGGTCGCAGCCCGCGGCGGCCGCATCATCTTCATCACCGATGAGGCGGGGGCGAGCGCCTCGAAACTGCCGACCATGGCGACGATCACCCTGCCTGTGGTCGACGAAATCATCGCGCCGATGATCTTCTCGCTGCCGATCCAGTTGCTCGCCTATCACACCGCCGTCTTCATGGGCACCGATGTCGACCAGCCGCGCAACCTGGCGAAATCCGTAACCGTGGAATAAGCCCGCGACGAGCCGATCTTGGCGTCGAAACATATTGTGCCAGGCCCCGAATTCTGGCAATTTTGGTCGGCGGACAAGGGGGAACGGCCGGCGTACCGGCCTGTCCAGGACTGATATGGAGTTCATCAGGAGAGATGACCGACAACACCCCCAGAATGCCGGTGGCGACCCGGTTGAGGAATAATTTTCTCGCAGGCCTGATCATCTGCGCGCCGATCGCCATTACCATCTGGCTGACCTGGACCTTCATCCACTGGTCGGACAGCTGGGTCAGGCCCTATATTCCGGCGCGCTGGAATCCGGAAAGCTATCTCAATTTCGCCATTCCCGGTTTCGGCCTCCTGACTGCCATCGTGTTGATCACCGTCGTCGGCTTTCTCGGCAAGAACCTGATCGGCCAGAGCATCGTCCGTTTCGGCGAATCGATCGTCCAGCGCATGCCGCTGGTCCGCACGATCTACAGAAGCGTGAAGCAGATTTTCGAAACGGTGCTGAAGGAACAGGCGAACTCCTTCAAAAAGGTCGGCCTCATCGAATATCCCAGTCCCGGCCTCTGGGCGCTGGTCTTCATCGCCACCGACGCCAAGGGCGAGATCGCATCGAAGTTCAACGCAATGGGCCAGGATATGGTCGCCGTCTTCCTGCCGCCGACCCCGGTGCCGACGGCCGGTTTCCTCGTCTTCGTGCCGCGCGAAAAGATCGTCCTGCTCGACATGAGCCCGGAAGACGCCGCCAAGTTCCTAATTTCCGGCGGTCTCGTCGCCCCCGGACACAAGCCGTCCGAGCCAAAGCAGAAACATTTGCCGCGGCCGAAGCCGGTGGCAGTTTCAAAGGCGGATTGATGCATGTCGCCCGAAAGTGTCAGCGGTTTTGGGATAACGACATGTACGTAACAAAGATTTAAAGCGCGTCGCGGCGCGCTTTATCCCGCTCTCAGAAACCGGATCGCCTCGTCGCGGCGGAAGAGATAGAGTAGCGTGCGGATCGCCGTGCCCCTCTCGCCGGTCAGCTCCGGATCCCGCTCGATGAGATAGGCCGCATCCTTGCGGGCGATTTCCAGGAGGTCGGCATGCGCCTCGAGGCTGGCGATACGGAAGCCCGGCGTGCCGGACTGGCGGGTGCCGAGCAGCTCACCTTCGCCACGCAGTTTCAGGTCTTCCTCGGCGATGCGAAAGCCGTCCTCGGTCTCGCGCATGATCGAAAGCCTGGCATGGCCGGTCTCGCCGAGCGGCCCCTTATAGAGCAGGATGCAGGTTGAGGCCTCGTCGCCGCGCCCGACGCGGCCGCGCAGCTGATGCAATTGCGCCAGGCCGAAGCGTTCGGCATGTTCGATCACCATGATCGTCGCATCCGGCACATCGACTCCGACCTCGACGACAGTGGTCGCGACGAGCAGTCGGGTTTCGCCGTTCTTGAACGCCAGCATCGCCGCGTCCTTCTCCGGTCCGCTCATCCGGCCATGGATGAGGCCGATACCCGGGCCGACATTGGAACCGAGCGCGGCGACCAGCGTCGCGTTCCGCTCCTCGGCCGACATCAGGTCGAGTTCTTCGGACTCTTCGACCAGCGGGCAGATCCAGTAGGCTTTCTTGCCCTCGGCTATCGCGCTCTGCAGACGCCCGACGATTTCGCCTGTTCGTTCCATCGGCACGGTGATCGTCTGGATCGGCTTGCGGCCGGCCGGCTTCTCGGTGAGCTTGGACACGTCCATATCGCCGAAGGCGGCAAGCACCAGCGTGCGCGGGATCGGCGTCGCCGTCATCACCAGCATATGCGGCGAGATGCCCTTGGCCGTCAGCCTCAAGCGCTGATGCACGCCGAAACGGTGCTGCTCGTCGACGACAGCCAGCATCAGCTTGGCATAAGTGACGCTGTCCTGGAACAGCGCATGCGTGCCGATGATGATTTGTGCGGCGCCCGAGGCGATGCGCTCGAGGATTTCCTCGCGTTCGCGCCCCTTGGTGCGCCCGGTCAGCACCTCGATGCCGAGCCCGGCGGAGGCGGCGAACTTCGAGATCGTCGCATGGTGCTGCCGCGCCAGGATTTCGGTCGGCGCCATCAGCACGGCCTGGCCGCCGCTTTCGATCACCGCCGCCATCGCCATCAGCGCCACCAGCGTCTTGCCGGAGCCGACATCGCCCTGCAGCAGCCGCAGCATGCGCTCGGCTCTGGCCATGTCCTTCAAGACCTCGGCAATCGCCTCGTTCTGGCTTGATGTGAGCGAGAAGGGCAGGGATTTCAGAATCTTGCCGCTGATGTCCCCCGTCGCAAGCACCGGCTGGCCCGCCACTTTGCGCAGCCTCTGGCGCACCAGGCTGAGCGAAAGCTGGCCGGCGAGGAACTCGTCATAGGCAAGCCGCCGCCGGGCAGGGGCCTGCGGGTCGATATCGACGGGATCGCGCGGCTCGTGCAGCATATGGAAGCTGCCGCGGATCGACGGCAGGCCTTCTCTCTGCGTCAAAGCGAGATCGATCCATTCCGGCAATTCGGGAAACCGCGGCAGGGCGGCGTCGATGATCTTGCGCAGCGTCTTCGGCGAAAGCCCCGCCGTCAGCGGATAGATCGGCTCGACGAGCGGCAGGTTCTCTGCCTCGTCTGCCCTGACGATATAGTCGGGATGCACCATCGAGGCGCGGCCGTTGAACCAGTCGACCTTGCCGCTGACCGTCACCTCCGTATCGATCGGCAGTTGCTTTTCCAGCCAGGCGGCCTGGCCGCGGAAGAAAACCAGCGTCAGCTCGCCGGTCTCGTCATGCAGGAAGACGCGGTAAGGATTATTGCTTTTGCCGCGCGGCGGCGCCTGGTGCCGGTCGACGCGCGCGGTGATCGTCACGATCGCGCCCTGCGGCGCGCGGGCGATCCCCGGCTGGTTGCGCCGGTCGATCAGCGAAAACGGTGCGTGGAAGATCAGATCGATGACCCTGCAATCCTCCGGCGTCTCGCGCCCCAGCAGCTTGACCAGCAGGTCGGCGATCTTCGGGCCGACGCCCGGAAGGCCTGAAATTGGGGAAAACAGAGGATCGAGAATGGCGGGGCGCATGCGGCCAAAATGCGATGAACAATGCGGCCTTGGCAAGGCTGACAAGCCGCTTTCCAGGGTCTATAGAGGCGCATCAACAGGAAGGTAATGCCATGACAGGTGTCACGCTCACCAGTGCCGGTCTCGACCCGCGCCGCCGCCGGATCCTTTTCCGCTGCTGGCATCGCGGCATCCGCGAGATGGACCTGGTCTTCGGCCAGTTCGCCGAAGCCGAGATCGCGACGCTGTCGGAAATCGAGCTCGACGAGTTCGAGACGATCATGGCAGAAGAGGACAATGATCTTGTTCGCTGGATCATGGGAACATGGCCTGTGCCTGAGCGTTTCCAGACGCCGATGTTTACCCGCCTTGCCGCCTACACACCCGATTTTGACAAGCCCCTCAGGACGCCGGAATGATCCCTGGTTTCGATGCGAAGAAGCTTGCGGCCATTGCCGAGCCGCTGACGATCGGCAATGTGCCGTCAGGTCTGGAACCGCTGCTGCTCGCCGAGCTCGCCCGCGCCGGAGAGCCGGTCGCCTATGTCCTGTCCGACGGCCACCGCATGGCCGATCTCGAGCAGATGCTGGGCTTTGTCGCCCCCGATATTCCGGTTCTCACCCTGCCGGCCTGGGACTGCCTGCCTTATGACCGCGTCTCGCCGAGTGCCGATACCTCGGCCCGCCGGCTTGCAGCACTCGGCGGCCTGATCGCCCACCGGAAAAAACCGCATGCGGCGATCGTTCTCGTCACTGCCAATGCCATGCTGCAGAAGGTGGCGCCGCAGGATGTGATCGAAAGCCTGAGCTTCTCGGCCCGTCCCGGCAACCAGCTGCGCATGGACGATCTTGCCGGCCGCCTGGAGCGCAACGGCTTCGAGCGTGTCGCGACCGTGCGCGAGGTCGGCGAATATGCGGTGCGCGGCGGCATTCTCGACGTCTTCGTGCCCGGTTCGGAAGAGCCGGTCCGCCTGGATTTCTTCGGCGATACGCTGGAATCGATCCGCAGCTTCGATCCGGGAAGCCAGCGCACGACAGGGCAGGTGCGCTCCCTCGATCTCAACCCGATGAGCGAGGTGACGTTGACCCCGGATACGATCAGCCGCTTCCGCAAGAATTACCTCTCGGCTTTCGGCGCCACCACCCGCGACGACGCGCTCTATCTCGCCGTCTCCGAAGGCCGGCGTTATCCAGGGATGGAGCACTGGCTGCCGCTGTTCTACGAGAAGCTCGATACCGTCTTCGATTATCTCAGCGGCTTCCGTATCGCCACCGACCATACCGTGCGCGAAGCGGCCGAAGAGCGCTCCAAGCTGGTTTTCGATTATTACGACGCCCGCCTGAATTCCGGTCAGCCGGCCAAAGGGCAGATGGCGCAGGGCACGCCTTACAATCCGGTGACGCCGGGCCAGCTTTATCTCGACAGCAAGCTTTTCGCCAAAACCCTCGACGCGCTCGGGGCTATCCGCATCAGCCCCTTCAACGAACATGAGGGCGAGGCGCGCCGCGTCGTCAATATCGACGCCCGCCAGGGCCAGCGCTGGGCTCGCTCGAATGCCGAAGGCGGCGGCGATGCCGAACGCATCAATATCTTCGATGTCGTTGTCAAACATATCGCCGACCGCCGTGCTGCCGGCGCGAAAGTGCTCGTCACCGCCTGGACCGAAGGCTCGCTGGAGCGCCTGCTGCAGGTGCTGAACGAGCACGGCCTGGAAAAGGTCAAGCCGGTCGAGGCGCTGAAGGATCTTGGCTCGCTGGCGAGAGGCGAGGCGGCCGCCGCCGTGCTCAGTCTCGAAGCCGGCTTCGAGGCCGGCGACCTTATCGTGATCGGCGAGCAGGATATCCTCGGCGACCGCATGGTGCGCCGCTCCAAGCGCCGCAAGCGCGCCGCCGATTTCATCGCCGAAGTCGCGGGCCTCGACGAAGGCTCGATCGTCGTCCACGCCGAACACGGCATCGGCCGCTTCATCGGGCTGAGGACCATCGAGGCCGCAGGCGCACCGCATGCCTGCCTCGAACTGCAATATGCCGACGAGGCCAAGCTCTTCCTGCCGGTCGAAAATATCGACCTTCTCTCGCGTTATGGCGGCGAGGGCACCGAGGCTCAGCTCGACAAGCTCGGCGGCGGCGCCTGGCAGATGCGCAAGGCCAAGCTGAAGAAGCGTCTGCTCGACATGGCCGACGCGCTGATCCGCATCGCCGCCGAGCGGCTGACGCGCCATGCGCCGATGCTGACGACGCCGGAAGGTCTTTACGACGAATTTGCCGCCCGCTTCCCCTATGACGAGACAGAGGATCAGGATGCCGCCATCGAGGCCGTGCGCTCCGATCTCGGCGCCGGCCGGCCGATGGACCGTCTCGTCTGCGGCGACGTCGGCTTCGGCAAGACCGAAGTGGCGCTGCGTGCCGCTTTCGTCGCGGCGATGAACGGCGCCCAGGTCGCCATCGTCGTGCCGACGACGTTGCTCTCCCGCCAGCATTTCAAGACCTTTTCCGAGCGGTTCCGCGGCCTGCCGGTGCGCATCCAGCAGGCGTCGCGCCTGGTTGGGGCCAAGGAGCTGGCGCTGACCAAGAAGGAAGTTGCCGAAGGCAAGACCGATATCGTCGTCGGCACCCATGCGCTGCTTGGCGCCGGCATCAAATTCGCTAATCTCGGCCTGCTCGTCATCGATGAGGAGCAGCATTTCGGCGTCAAGCACAAGGAGCGGCTGAAGGAGCTGAAGAGCGACGTGCATGTGCTGACGCTGTCGGCAACGCCGATCCCGCGTACGCTGCAGCTTGCGATGACCGGCGTGCGCGAACTATCGCTGATCACCACGCCGCCGGTCGATCGCATGGCGGTGCGCACCTTCATTTCACCCTTCGACAGCCTGATCATCCGCGAGACGCTGATGCGCGAGCATTACCGCGGCGGCCAGAGCTTCTATGTCTGCCCGAGGCTTGCCGACCTCGAAGACGTGCATGCCTTCCTGCAGTCGGATTTGCCGGAGCTGAAGGTCGCCGTCGCCCACGGCCAGATGCCGGCCGGCGAACTCGAAGACATCATGAACGCCTTTTACGAAGGTCGTTACGACGTGCTGTTGTCCACAACCATCGTCGAATCCGGCCTGGACGTGCCGACAGCCAACACGCTGATCGTCCACCGCGCCGATATGTTCGGCCTTGCCCAGCTCTATCAGCTGCGCGGCCGCGTCGGCCGCTCGAAGGTGCGCGCCTTCGCGCTCTTCACCCTGCCTGTCAACAAGGTGCTGACCGCAACCGCCGAGCGGCGGCTGAAGGTGCTGCAATCGCTGGATACGCTCGGCGCCGGCTTCCAGCTGGCAAGCCACGATCTCGATATTCGCGGCGCCGGCAACTTGCTCGGCGAGGAGCAGTCCGGCCATATCAAGGAGGTCGGTTTCGAACTTTATCAGCAGATGCTGGAAGAGGCGGTCGCCGAGGTCAAGGGTATCGACGAGATCCACGACACCGGCTGGTCGCCGCAAATCTCCGTCGGCACGACGGTGATGATCCCGGAGGGCTACGTGCCCGACCTGCATCTGCGCATGGCGCTTTACCGCCGTCTTGGCGAAATCACCGAGCTCAAGGAGATCGACGGCTTCGGCGCCGAGATGATCGACCGCTTCGGGCCGATGCCGCTCGAGGTCCAGCATCTCCTTAAGATCGTCTACATCAAGTCGCTCTGCCGCACCGCCAATGTCGAAAAGCTCGATGCCGGTCCCAAGGGCGTCGTCGTGCAGTTTCGCAACAAGGAATTCCCCAACCCGGCAAATCTCGTCGGCTATATCGGCAAGCAGGGCGTGATGGCGAAGATCCGCCCCGACCATAGCCTGTTCCTGACCCGCGACCTGCCGACCCCGGAAAAACGCCTGCAGGGCGCTGCCGTGATCATGACGCAGCTGGCCGAGATGGCGAAATAAATGAAGGGAGATTGAGATGGCGACATACGGCGCGACGATCGCCTGGGCGCGCAACGGCGAGATCTTCACCGACAATCGCTACAGCCGTGCCCATCGCTGGACTTTCGATGGCGGCATCGAGCTGCGCGCATCCTCGTCTGCCCACGTCGTTCCGCTGCCCTATTCCGCCGAAGACGCCGTCGATCCGGAGGAGGCTTTCGTTGCCTCGCTCTCCAGCTGCCACATGCTCTGGTTCCTGTCGATTGCCGCCAAACAGCGCTTCTGCGTCGACAGCTACACCGATGCCGCCGAGGGCATCATGGAAAGGAATGCCGAAGGCCGCCTTGCCATGACCGTCGTGACGCTCCGCCCGCATGTGATTTTCTCCGGCGACAAGCAGCCTTCCCTGAGTGAGCTCGAATCCCTGCATCACCGCGCCCACGAGGAATGCTTCATCGCCAATTCGGTGAAGACCGAGGTGCACTGCATTCCTGTGCTGGGGTGAGCTAAGCCCGTCGCCGGGCTTGTTAATTGAGCCCCGATCGCGCCTCGGCCTTGGCCTTGGCGATATCGCGTAGCGCATTCGCCAGCACATCGGGTGTCTGGGCGCCGCTGACGGCATATTGCTGGTCGAAGATGAAGAACGGCACGCCGTTGACGCCCATTTCCTGCGCCGCCTTGATCTCGGCAACGATCAGATCGCGATCGGCATCGGAGGCGAGCAGCGAGGCGGTGACCGAGCGGTCGAGGCCGGCCTTCTCGGCGATATCGAGCAGCACCGCGTGGTCGCCGACATTGCGGCCTTCCTCGAAATTCGCCGTGAACAGGGCGGCAACCACCTTGTCCTGCTTCTCGCGGCCTTCGATCAGCGACCAGTGGATCAGCCGATGTGCGTCGAGCGTGTTCGGGCCGATCTTGATCGCTTCGAAATCGAAGGCGATGCCGACCTCGCGGCCCAAATCGGTGAGCATCTTGTGGGCCTGCGCCACGCGTTCCTCGCCGCCGAGCTTCTCCGCCAGCGCCTTCTTGTGGTCGACACCCTCCTTGGGATAGTCAGGATTGAGCCGGTACGGACGCCAGTTGATATCGACGCCGATTTGGTCCTGCACCTCGGCAATGGCAAGCTCCAGCCGCGCCTTGCCGAGATAGCACCAGGGGCAGACGACATCCGAGACGACGTCGATGGTGATACGCTCCATGATAATCTTCCTTATTCTATGCGTCTCAGAACGGAGAATTTCAGCCGGCCCGATTCGGCTTTCTTACTGCACGCTCGTATCCCACCATACCGGCAGCTGATAGCCATTGAGCGGCACGCTGTCGGGATGGCCGATGCGCTTGCTGCGCGCCAGCCATTGCTGGTCTATATGGTAGAGCGGCAACACGTAATGGCCGGAAAGCAGCAGCCGGTCGTAGGAGCGCACCGCCGCGGTGAAATCCTCGGCGGAGCGCGCCCTGAGCAGATGGTCGATCAGCGTGTCGATATCGGGATCGGAGACACCGGCGAAACTATCGGTGCCTTCGCGGGTCTTGGCGGCTGAGGACCAGCGGCCGAGCTGTTCGTTTCCAGGCGACAGCGACGAGGTGTAGGACTTCATGATCATGTCGTAGTCGAAGCTGTTCGTCCGGCTCTGATACTGCGAATCGTCGACGGTGCGGATCGAAGCGGCGATGCCGATCGTCTGCAACGAACGCTGATAGGCAACGGCGAGCTTCTCCTGGTCGGCGTTTTGCGTCATGATTTCAAAGGCGAGCTGGCGGCCGGAGGCATCGACCATCTTGCCGCCTTGGATCGCATAGCCGCCCTCTTTCAATAGTCCGACAGCCTGTTTCAGCACATTGCGGTCGCGGCCGGAGCCATCGGTGACCGGCAGCTTGTAGGTGCCGTCGAGAATGTCCGGCGCAATTTTGCTCTTGATCGGCCCGAGCAGGGCAAGCTCGGCGGCATTGGCGGGTACGCCGAAGCTCGACAGCTCGGAATTCTGCCAGAAGCTCTGGGTGCGTTTGTAGGCGCCGGAATAGAGGTTCTTGTTTGCCCATTCGAAATCGAACACCAGTGACAGGCCTTCGCGCACCTTGAGATCGGCAAAGATCGGCCGGCGCGTGTTGAACACGAAGCCGAGCATGCCGCTTGGCAGTTTCGGCGTGAAAACGTCCTTGACGACAGAGCCCGAGGTGACGGCGGGGAAATTATAGGCATTGGCCCAATGGCCGGGATTGCCGTCGGGATAGACGTCGACATCACCCTTCTTGAAAGCCTCGAACAGCGTCGTATCCTGCAGGAAATACTGGACGGTGATCTGATCGTAATTGTCGGTGCCGACCTTGGCGGGAATGTCTTTGCCCCAGTAATTCGGGTCGCGCTCATAGGTGATGCTCTCGCCGGGCTTCACCGTCTTCACCTTGTAGGGACCGGATCCCACAGGCGGCGTCAGCGACGAACGGTCGAAGGTTTCCGGATCGATCGCATGTTTCGGCAGAACCGGGAAAAGGCCGAAGATCAAAGGCGTCTCTCGGTCGGCCTTCTCGTTGAAGGTGAAGCGTACGCTATGTTCGCCGACCTTCTCCATCTTGGCGACGACGTTGAGCCGGCTGGCGAAGGGCACACGGCCCTTGTCGCGCATCAGTTCGAACGTGAACATCACGTCCTCAGGCGTCACCGGCTGGCCATCGGCCCATTTCGCCTTCGGATTGAGGTTGAACTGAATGAAGCTTCTGTCGTCGTCCCATTCGACCGTCTCGGCCAGCAGGCCGTAGAGCGTGAAGGGCTCGTCCCTGGAGCGCTGCATCAGCGATTCGTAGACGAGATTGCCATATTCCGGATCCCACATGCCGCGCGCCGTCGTGCGCATGCTCTTCAGGATGAACGGGTTGAGGCTGTCGAAGGTGCCGACGACGCCATAGGTGATCTTGCCGCCCTTCTTCACATCAGGATTGACGTAAGGGAAGTGTTTGTAATCAGCCGGTAAAGCCGGCTCGCCGTGCATCGCGATGCCGTGCAGCGGCTCGGCGGCGACAGCGCCGCACAGCAGCGACAGGACGAGGGGGACGACGATCCGGAGCATTCGGTAATCCTTGAGACCACGAAAATGGGCATGATTCACCGCGGAGATTATCATGGGGTCGAGTGATTCCAACACGGAGCGCCGATTTCTTTGGCAGCGCGACGAAATGCTCCTCAAATTGCCAAAGAAATGCTGGATATCTTGAACGCTGCGATGTAACAGGTGAACCCGAAGTTTCGGGGTCATGCATTTGCCTTATTGTTTTAAGAGGTGAGTGCCGAACGACCCGAGGTTGGGGCGGCAAGTCGCTGTCCTGAACGGATATCAGGAGACGGAATTCGTTATGATGTTCAAGTCTGAAAAGAAAATGCGGGCAGCGCTGTCCGTTCTGGCAGTGATGTTCGGCGCCGCTTCGGCTCCGGTCTCCTCCTTCGCTCAGGAAGCGGCAGCTCCTGCCGAAGGCCAGGCACAGGCCGCCGGCGCGCCGAAGCTCGGCTGGTACAAGACCTGCAGCAAGCAGGAAGACAACGACATCTGTGTTGTCCAGAACCTGATCCTCGCCAATGGCGGCCAACTCGTCACGGCCGTTGGCCTGATCTCGGTTTCCGGCAAGATCAACCGCAAGCTCCTGCAGGTCTCGGTTCCGACGGCTCGCCTGATCCCCCCGGGCGTCATCATGCAAATCGACGGCGGCAAGGGCCAGAAGCTCGATTACGCCGTCTGCCTGCCGGACAAGTGCACCGCTGAAGTTCCGCTGACCGATGCGATGATCGCCAGCCTGAAGAAGGGCAGCGACGTGATCTTCACCTCGATCAACTTCCGCCGCGCCCCGAACCCGATCAAGATCTCGCTCGAAGGCTTCACCGGCGCTAATGATGGCGAACCGGTTTCCGAATCCAAGCTCGCTGAAAGCCAGCGCAGCCTGCAGGACAGCATGCAGAAGAAGGCCGAGGAAGCCCGCAAGAAGCTCGAAGACGCCCAGAAGGCAGCCAAGGCGCAGTAATTCTGCCGCCATATCGAATAGAAACCCGGCTTCAGGCCGGGTTTTTTGTGCGCAAGGAAAAGGCCTCGTCGGGAACGAGGCCTTGAATGGTGCTGCGGTTAGGCCGACTTTAGTGGGCGAAGCTCATCTTGGGCTTGAACTGCCCTGACGGGGCCTGATCGAAAATCTGGTAGATCTGCGGGTTGCGAAGCGGCGTGCCGCTTTCATCGTTCATCAGGTTCTGTTCGGAGACATAAGCGACATATTCGCTTTCATCATTTTCGGCGAGCAGGTGATAGAAGGGCTGGTCCCTGCTTGGGCGCACCTCGGCCGGAATGGAATTCCACCATTCCTCCGTATTCGCGAACTCCGGATCAACGTCGAAGATGACGCCGCGAAACGGGAAAACCTTGTGCCGAACCACTTCGCCGATACTGAATTTTGCTACTCTTTCTTTCATGGTACGACTTCCTTTCATCACCAAATTTGGTGATTGGTGCCGCGCAAATCAAGATTTTTGCGCAAGCGCGTCACATGAACGTCATATCCTCCTGCTGGCGTCCATGACCCTGGAGGGGAAAGCCCCGGGGACCGGGACTTTCCGTGTTCAGGCCAATCAGGCCGAATAGTACATGTCGTATTCTACCGGATGCGGCGTCATTTCGAAACGCATCACCTCAGCCATCTTCAGCTCGATGAAGGCGTCGATCTGGTCGTCGTCGAACACGCCGCCGGCCGTCAGGAACTTGCGGTCCTTGTCGAGGCTTTCCAGTGCTTCGCGCAACGAGCCGCAGACGGTTGGGATCTTCTTCAATTCCTTCGGCGGCAGGTCGTAAAGATCCTTGTCCATGGCCTTGCCTGGATGGATCTTGTTCTTGATGCCGTCGAGGCCGGCCATCAGCATGGCGGCAAAGGCGAGATAGGGGTTGGCGGTCGGATCCGGGAAACGGACTTCGACTCGCTTTGCCTTCGGGTTGGTGCCGAACGGAATGCGGCAGGATGCCGAGCGGTTGCGGGCCGAATAGGCAAGCAGAACCGGTGCTTCGTAGCCCGGGACGAGACGCTTGTAGGAGTTCGTCGACGGATTGGTGAAGGCGTTGATCGCCTTGGCATGCTTGATGATGCCGCCGATGTAGTAGAGGCAGCTCTCGGAAAGGCCCGCATATTCATCGCCTGCAAAGGTCGGCTTGCCGCCCTTCCAGATCGACTGGTGCACGTGCATGCCCGAGCCGTTGTCGCCGAAGATCGGCTTCGGCATGAAGGTCGCGGTCTTGCCATAGGCATTCGCCACTTGATGCACGACGTATTTGTAGATCTGCATCTTGTCGGCGTTGCGCACCAGCGTATCGAACTTGATACCGAGTTCGTGCTGGGCGGCGGCGACTTCATGGTGATGCTTTTCGACGACGACGCCCATCTCGGAGAGAACCGTCAGCATTTCCGAACGCATGTCCTGGGCACTGTCGACCGGCGGAACCGGGAAATAGCCGCCCTTGACGCGCGGGCGATGGCCGAGATTGCCGGTTTCATAGTCGGTATCGTCGTTCGACGGCAGTTCGGTCGAATCGAGCTTGAAGCCGGTGTTGTAGGGATCGGCCTTGTACTTGACGTCGTCGAAGACGAAGAATTCGGCTTCCGGGCCGACGAAGATCGTGTCGCCGATGCCGGATGCCTTGAGATAGGCTTCGGCCTTCTTGGCAGTGCCGCGCGGATCGCGGTTATAGGCTTCGCCGGAAACTGGATCGAGAATATCGCAGACGATGACCATGGTCGACTGTGCGAAGAACGGGTCCATATGCACCGTCTCGGTATCGGGCATCAGCACCATGTCGGACTCGTTGATGGCCTTCCAGCCGCCGATCGAGGAGCCGTCGAACATAACGCCGTCAGCGAACATGTCCTCGTCGACGCAGACAACGTCCATCGTCACATGCTGCAGCTTGCCCTTCGGGTCGGTGAAGCGCAGATCGACGAACTTCACGTCGTTCTCCTTGATCTGCTTCAGAATTTCGCTTGCGGTCGCCATTAAATACCTTCCTCCGATTTGCGATGACAATACATGGCTGCGCTGACCGTATCGAACTTTGCGCGCTAGGCAAAGTGGGTCAGATGGCGTCGATGCCGGTCTCGCCGGTACGGATGCGGATAACCTCTTCGACGTTGGAGACGAAGATTTTTCCGTCGCCGATGCGGCCGGTCTGCGCCGCCTTGCGGATCGCGTCGATGACGGCCTCCGCGTTCTCGTCGGCCAGCACGACCTCGACCTTTACCTTCGGCAGAAAATCGACGACGTATTCGGCTCCGCGGTAAAGTTCTGTGTGGCCCTTCTGACGGCCGAAACCCTTGGCTTCCGTGACCGTGATACCTTGCAGGCCGACTTCCTGAAGGGCTTCCTTCACTTCGTCCAGCTTGAAAGGCTTAATGATCGCTTCGATCTTTTTCATGAGAAAATGTCTCTCCGCTTCTCCCGTTATGGCAGGAATTTTCCCGCTCGCCGGATATGATGCAGATATCGTGCCAGTTTGAAATCCATCTTCTTAAAAAAATACGCGGATTTTGTCGAAACCACCGCTTTTGCGGGGATTCTGATGTCGATTTGCTGGCAAACGAGCGGGAAAACTCGGTCCTTCGATCAAAATCCAATCGAAAATCGAAAAAGACATGTGTTTAAGGAGTCGCGCAACTACGTCTCTTTGGGGTGAAAATATAGGCAATTGCACAAAATAGGTTCTTTTCTTTGGTGTTTCAGGCGGTTGTTTTTTAGGCGTTTTTTGATTGAATAGGCCGATGAGCCACAAACTTTCCGATCTTCTTCTCACGCCTGCCGAAATGGCCGCGGTCGACGCTGCCGCTGCCGCATCCGGCATCGATTCCTTCGCTTTGATGGAAAGGGCAGGGGCGGCGGTCGCGGCGGCTGCCTTGCGCCTTCATCCCGGAGCTTTGCGCTTCGTCGTGCTCTGCGGGCCCGGTAACAATGGCGGCGACGCCTATGTCGCGGCAAGACATCTGCAGGAGGGCGGGGCGACAGTGGCGCTCTTCCATCTCGGCGACCCCGCCAGTCTGAAGGGCGATGCTGCCCGCGCGCGAGCCGAATGCGCGATCCAGGGGGAGCAGCTCCACCTCTATAACCCTGAAACCGGCGACGTCGTCATCGACGGCCTGTTCGGTGCGGGGCTTGGCCGTGAGGTGCCGGCCGATGTTCGCGCAGTGATAGAGCAAGTCACTGAGGCCGGTCTTCCCGTGCTTGCCATCGATCTGCCGTCTGGCCTGGATGGCCGTACCGGCCGGGTGCTGGGCGCCGCCTTCCGGGCCAGCAACACCATCACCTTCATGACCCGCAAGCCCGGCCATCTGCTGATGCCGGGCAGGGAGCTTTGCGGCGAGTTGGAGGTCTTCGATATCGGCATTCCCGCCCGCATCATTAGGGCCGAGGCGAGCGGCGTCATCGCCGAGAACAGGCCGGATGCCTGGAAGGGTGTGCTGCCGGCCGAGCAACTGGAAACCCACAAATACAAGCGCGGTCATCTGGTCGTCTTCTCAGGCGAGGCCGATAAGACGGGTGCCGCGCGCATGTCGGCGGTCTCCGGCCTGAAGGCCGGCGCCGGCCTGGTGACGATCGCAGCCCCGCGCGCGGCGATAGCCGCCAATGCTGCGCATCTCACCGCCGTCATGCTGCACGCGATCGACACCGAGGCCGACCTCGAAGACTGGCTTTCCGACAGGCGGCTGCAGAGTTTCGTTCTCGGCCCCGGTTTCGGTATCGGCGCCAGGGCGCGCGGCTTCGTCTCGGCGCTCGCCGAACGCCGGCTGGTGCTTGACGCCGACGGCATCTCCTCGTTCAAGGATGATCCGCAACAGTTATTCGATCTTTTCCGGGGTGAGCCGCGCCTGGTGCTGACCCCGCACGAGGGCGAATTCGCCCGGCTCTTTCCCGATATATCAGGCGACGAAGCGCTGGGAAAGGTGGACAAGGCCCTAGCCGCCGCCCGCCGCGCCAACGCCGCGATCGTCTACAAAGGCGCCGATACCGTCATCGCCGCGCCGGATGGCCGCGCGCTGATCAATACCAACGCGCCGGTCTGGCTTGCCACCGCCGGTTCCGGCGACGTGCTCGCCGGCATCATCGGCGGATTGCTCGCCCAGGGCCTGCCGGCCTTCGAGGCCGCGGCCGCCGGTGTCTGGCTCCACGGAGAGGCCGGCCAACGCGCCGGAAAAGGCTTGACGGCGGAGGAGCTCGCCACCCACGTCTCGCCGCTTTAACCAGGTCGGCGCATAGCTGCTCCGAGGCTCGGGGCGCTGGCTTATTTCGCCAGCGCCTGCTGCAGGGCGATCGCCCCATGCGGCGCATTGACCTTGCCCTCATGGATCATGAAGGCGAAGACGTCGCGCGGCTCGGCCTTCACCTTGCGATCCGCATCGATCAGCGGCAGATCGTCCGGAACCTTGCCCTCCGCCCAGCTCGCCAGTCGGCTTGCCCAGGCCTTCAGGTCCGTATCGGGATAGCAGGTCGGAATATCGTCCGATCCCTTTTGCAGCCTGGCATAGACGAAATCGGCCGTGACATCGGCGATCATCGGATATTCGAAATGTTCGGCGCAGACCGGCGCCACGCCATATTTCGTCAGCAGCGCCACGAACTCCGGCACTTTGAAGGAATCGTGCCGCACCTCGACCACGTGGCGAAGCGCCAGCCCATCCTGCTTTTCCGGCAGCAGCTTCAGGAAGGCCTCGAAATCGTCCGGATCGAACTTCTTCGTCGGCGCGAACTGCCAGAGCAGCGGCCCAAGATGATCGCCGAGTTCGCTGATACCCGAGGACAGGAAGCGTTCCATCGATTCACCGGCTTCGGCAAGCACCCGCCGATTGGTGACGAACCGGGTCGCCTTCAGCGAAAAGATGAAACCGTCGGGCACGTCGGCTGCCCATTTGGCGAAAACCGCCGGCTTCTGGGTGCTGTAGTAGGTGCCGTTGACCTCGATGACCTTCAACTGGCGGCTGGCATAATTCAGCTCGTCCTTCTGTTTCAGGTCATCCGGAAAGAAATGCCCGCGCCAGGGCTCGAAGGTCCAGCCGCCGATGCCGGTGCGGATAGTGCCGGATTTCGTCATGTCGTCCTCCCCATTCGCAGCCGCTCAAGCCGCGTTGATCTGTTTCGTCATGTCGACGAGGGTCCATCCTGGCCGATAAGGGTTCGGCCGGCGACCCGTTTCCTGAAACCCGAAGGCGCTGTAAAGCGCGATGTTCCGTTCCATCAGGGCATTGGTGTAGAGCCGGATCTCCGGCTGCGCCCATTCACGCGCCTTGCCCTCCAGCCAATTGAGCATCGCCAGCCCATGCCCGCCACCCTGAAAGGCTGGCGAGACCGCGATGCTGAACAGCATGAGGTGATCCAAATGCCGCTCGACAACCATCAGCCCCGCGGTTTCGCCGCCGACCTCGCGGAGCCAGACTTCGCCGCGTTCGATGCGAGGCGCGTAATCCTCCGTCACCGGGATCGGCGGAGCACCGAACAATTCGGTATAGGGCCGATAGGCGGCTGCCGTCAGCGTGGTGATCCTTTTCAGATCCTCGGGCGACGCCGGCCGCATCGTCATTCCGCTGCAACAGCCTTCTTCGCCGGCCGCCGTTCCAGCAATTCCTTGAGGAAGTGTCCGGTATAGGAGCGCTTCTCCTTGACGATTGCCTCGGGCGTGCCGAAAGCCACGATCTCGCCGCCGCCATCGCCGCCTTCGGGGCCGAAATCGAGCACCCAGTCGGCCGTCTTGATGACTTCGAGATTATGCTCGATCACCACCACGGAATTGCCCTGGTTCACCAGTTCGTGCAGCATTTCGAGCAGCTTTGCGACGTCGTGGAAATGCAGGCCGGTCGTCGGTTCGTCGAGAATATAGAGCGTGCGCCCCGTCGAGCGTTTAGACAGCTCCTTGGCGAGTTTGACGCGCTGCGCCTCGCCGCCGGAAAGCGTGTTCGCCTGCTGTCCGACCTTGATATAACCGAGGCCGACATCCTTCAGCGCCTGCAGCTTGTCGCGCACGGCGGGTACCGCCGCGAAGAAATCGACGCCTTCCTCCACCGTCATGTCGAGCACGTCGGCGATCGACTTTTGCTTGAAGGTAACGTCGAGCGTCTCGCGATTGTAGCGCTTGCCGTGGCAGACGTCGCAGGTGACGTAGACATCGGGCAGGAAGTGCATTTCGATCTTGATGACGCCGTCGCCCTGGCAGGCCTCGCAGCGCCCACCTTTGACGTTGAAGGAGAAGCGGCCCGGCTGGTAGCCGCGCGCTTTTGCCTCGGGCAGGCCGGCGAACCAGTCGCGGATCGGCGTGAAGGCGCCGGTATAGGTCGCCGGGTTCGAGCGCGGCGTGCGGCCGATCGGCGACTGGTCGATGTCGATCACCTTGTCGATATGCTCGAAGCCGTCGATGCGGTCGTGATCGGCCGGGTTTTCGCGCGCGCCCATGACCCGCCTTGCCGCCGATTTATACAGCGTCTCGATCAGGAAGGTGGATTTGCCGCCGCCGGAAACGCCGGTCACCGCCGTGAACACGCCGAGCGGGATGGCCGCCGTGACGTTCTTCAGATTGTTGCCGCGGGCGCCGACCACTTTGATCTCGCGGCCCTTCTTCTGCTTGCGGCGCTCGTTGGGAACGGGAACGCCAAGTTCGCCCGACAGATATTTGCCGGTCAGCGACTTCGGATTGTCCATGATATCCTGCGGCGTGCCGTGAGCAATGACCTCGCCGCCGTGAATGCCGGCGGCCGGGCCGATATCGACCACGTCGTCGGCCGTCATGATCGCATCCTCGTCATGTTCGACGACGATGACGGTGTTGCCGATGTCGCGCAGGTGCTTCAGCGTGTCGAGTAGCCGGGCATTGTCGCGCTGATGCAGGCCGATCGACGGCTCGTCGAGCACGTAGAGCACGCCGGTCAGTCCCGAGCCGATCTGCGATGCCAGCCGGATGCGCTGGCTTTCGCCCCCCGACAGCGTGCCGGAATTGCGCGACAGGCTGAGATATTCCAGACCGACATCGTTAAGGAAGCGCAGCCGGTCGCGGATCTCCTTAAGGATGCGCACCGCGATCTCGTTCTGCTTGGCGTTGAAGCTGGCCGGCAGCGTCTCGAACCAGTCGCGGGCGACGCGGATCGACATGCCAGTCACTTCGCCGATATGCAGCGTGGCGATCTTCACCGCCAGCGCTTCCGGCTTCAGGCGAAAGCCGTTGCAGGAGGGGCAGGGGGCCGCCGACATGAAGCGTTCGATATCCTCGCGCGCCCAGGCGGAATCGGTCTCCTTCCAGCGCCGCTCGAGATTGGTGATGATGCCCTCGAAATTTTTCTGCGTCGTATAGGAGCGGGCGCCGTCGGCGTAGTGGAATTCGATCTTGTCTTCGGTGCCGTTGAGGATGACGTCCTTGGCCTCGTCGGATAGATCGTTCCAGCGGGTGCCGAGCTTGAAGCCGTAATGTTTGCCGAGCGCCTCAAGCGTCTGATTGTAATAGGGCGAGGTCGACTTGGCCCATGGGGCGATCGCCCCGTCGCGCAGTGTCCGTTCGGGCTCCGGCACGATCAGATCCGGATCGATCTTCTGCTGGGCGCCGAGGCCGTCGCAGGTCGGGCAGGCGCCGAAGGGGTTGTTGAACGAGAACAGGCGCGGCTCGATCTCCGGAATGGTGAAGCCGGAAACCGGGCAGGCGAATTTTTCCGAAAACAGCACGCGCTCATGCGTCTCGTTCAGCGACTTGTTGGCCGAACCGCCGGCCGAGGTCTCTTCCGCCGGCAGCGGCTTGTCGGCGAATTCGGCAACCGCCAGCCCGTCTGCGAGCTTCAGGCAGGTTTCGAGGCTGTCGGCCAGGCGGGCCGAGACATCCGAGCGCACGACGATGCGGTCGACCACCACGTCGATATCGTGCTTGTATTTCTTGTCGAGCACCGGCGCCTCGGCGATCTCGTAGAACTGGCCGTCGACCTTGACGCGCTGGAAGCCCTTCTTCATCAGTTCCGCCAGTTCCTTCTTGTATTCGCCCTTGCGCCCACGCACGAGCGGCGCAAGAATATAAAGACGGGTGCCGTCGCCGAAGTCGAGCACGCGGTCGACCATCTGGCTGACGGTCTGGCTCTCGATCGGCAGGCCGGTCGCCGGCGAATAGGGAACGCCGACGCGGGCAAAGAGCAGGCGCATATAGTCGTAGATCTCGGTCACAGTGCCGACTGTCGAGCGCGGATTGCGCGAGGTGGTCTTCTGCTCGATCGAAATTGCCGGCGACAGCCCGTCGATCTGGTCGACATCGGGCTTCTGCATCATTTCGAGGAACTGCCGGGCATAGGCCGACAAGCTCTCGACATAACGCCGCTGGCCCTCGGCATAGATCGTGTCGAAGGCAAGCGAGGATTTGCCGGAACCCGAAAGCCCGGTCATGACGATCAGCTTGTTGCGCGGCAGATCGAGATCGATGCCTTTGAGATTGTGCTCGCGCGCGCCGCGGATGGAGATCGTCTTCAGTTCGCTCATCGTCTCAGCTTGGTCCTTTGGGATAACAGCCCTTATTTAGTGATGCCGAACGGCGAGTCGAGGCTGAATGTCCGCAACACTGAAGGTTTTCGATTCTGTTGACAGGATCATACGGATAAACTAGAACAAATAAAGAACAAAATTCCTGATGAGTGCATGCGGTCTCCTGATGGAGAAACATGTGGATTAAATGCCGCCCATGCGCATCGGCGGTCCGTGATGGTTTAAGGTGCGCCGATCGATTGAAACGCCGCCGGGCAGGGCGGCAGGTAGGGTGAGAGCATGGCTGGTAGCGTAAACAAGGTAATTCTGATTGGAAACGTCGGTGCGGACCCGGAAATCCGCCGCACTCAGGATGGCCGGCCGATTGCCAATCTCCGTATTGCGACCTCGGAGACCTGGCGCGACCGCAATTCCGGCGAGCGCCGTGAAAAGACCGAGTGGCACACCGTCGTCGTCTTCAACGAAGGCCTCTGCAAGGTCGTCGAGCAATATGTGAAGAAGGGCGCCAAGCTCTATATCGAAGGCCAGTTGCAGACCCGTAAGTGGCAGGACCAGCAGGGACAGGACCGCTACTCGACGGAAGTGGTGCTGCAGGGCTTCGGTTCGACCCTGACCATGCTCGACGGCCGTGGTGAAGGCGGCGGCGCAAGTTCTGGCGGCGGCCGCGGCGGCAGCAGCAACAATGATTATGGCGACGACTACGGCGCCCCGGCTCCCTCATCATCGCCAAGCCGCGGCGGTGGCGGCAACTTCTCGCGCGATCTCGACGATGACATCCCGTTCTGATCGACCGTTCCTGGTTTATGTTCCATCCGAGAGCATGACGTCTTTAACGGCGTCATGCTCTTTTTTTTGATCTCGCGGCGGATGCCGTTTCAGTGCGGCGTCGCGCTGATGAGATTGAACGCCGATTTCGCCCCGTCGACGACGAACTGTGCGGCAAGGGCTGCGAGGATAACGCCGAGAAGCCGCGTCAGAATTGCCCGGCCGGTGACGCCGAGGAAACGGTCCAGCCGTTCGGCGACGAGCAGCATCAGGAAGGTCAGCAGCAGATTGGCGGCAATGACGCCGATCAGCTGGGCTTTCCCGATGGAGGTGGCGAGCGTGCCGGCAAGCAGGATCGTCGCCGAGATGGCGCCCGGGCCGGCAATCAGCGGCAAGGCCAGCGGGAAGACGGCGATATTCTCGATATGATCCTTGGTGATTGCCGCCTCAGTGGCCTTCTCCTTGCGTTCCTGGCGCCTCTCGAAGACCATTTCGAAGGCGATCCAGAACAGCAGCAGACCGCCGGCGATGCGGAAGGCGCCGATCGAAATCCCGAGCACGCCGAGCACGCCGGCCCCAAACAGCGCGAAGACGGCGAGGATGATGAAGGCGATGACCGAGCCGCGCAGCGCCACCTGCGTGCGCTGGGCGCGGCTCATGCCCATCGTCAGCCCCAGGAAGATCGGTGCGAGCCCCGGCGGATCGATGGTGACCAGCAGCGTCGTGAAGGCGTTGATCAATTGGTCGGCGCTTGCCATCGTCTCTCCGGAACCCCATATAGTCGCGTGGTTTTTGTGCGTGGTTTTATAATTGTGAAGCGGCGATTCCGATTTGGCAAATATCCCGCGGCGGGCCGCGGCGGATTTGCCCGGTCTGGCCGCGCAACTTGCATGTTTTACCCTCTTTAAGCCGTAAAAGCCTGTTCAAAACGCCGCGTGAAATTGGCGCGGCAACGGGCTTTCCGCTATAAATCTTCAAGTGATTCTAGAAGAGATCGTGATCTGTTTTGACTGAGCAAACACCCCCCGGCGGCGGGAAGCTCCCGCCAGGCATCGAGCCCATCTCCATCATGGAGGAAATGCAGCGGTCGTATCTCGATTACGCCATGAGCGTCATCGTCAGCCGCGCGCTGCCCGACGTGCGCGACGGCCTAAAGCCCGTGCACCGGCGCATCCTCTACGGCATGTCCGAGCTCGGCATCGACTGGAACAAGAAATACGTCAAATGCGCCCGCGTCACCGGTGACGTGATGGGTAAATTCCATCCGCACGGCAATTCGGCGATCTATGATGCGCTTGCCCGCATGGCCCAGCCCTGGTCGCTGCGTTTGCCGCTGATCGACGGCCAAGGCAATTTCGGCTCGGTCGATGGCGATCCGCCGGCGGCCGAACGTTACACCGAATGCCGCCTCGAAAAGGCGGCCCATTCGCTGCTCGACGATCTCGACAAGGAAACCGTCGATTTCCGCGACAACTATGACGGCACGCTCTCCGAGCCGGTGGTGGTGCCGGCCAAGTTCCCCAATCTGCTCGTCAATGGCGCCGGCGGCATCGCCGTCGGCATGGCGACCAACATCCCGCCGCACAATCTCTCCGAAGTCATCGACGGCTGCATCGCGCTGATCGACGATCCGGCCATCGAGCTGCCGGAACTGATCCAGATCATTCCTGGCCCCGATTTCCCCACGGGTGCGAAGATCCTCGGCCGGGCCGGCATTCGCTCCGCCTATGAGACTGGTCGCGGCTCGGTCATCATGCGCGGCGTCGCCGCCATCGAGCCGATGCGCGGTGACCGCGAGCAGATCATCATCACCGAGATTCCCTATCAGGTGAACAAGGCGACGATGATCGAGAAGATGGCCGAGCTGGTGCGCGACAAGCGCATCGAAGGCATCTCCGATCTGCGCGACGAATCCGACCGCCAGGGTTATCGCGTCGTCGTCGAATTGAAGCGCGACGCCAACGCCGAGGTCATTCTCAACCAGCTTTATCGCTACACGCCGCTGCAGACCTCCTTCGGCTGCAACATGGTGGCGCTGAACGGCGGCAAGCCGGAACAGCTGACCCTGCTCGATATGCTGCGCGCCTTCGTCTCTTTCCGCGAAGAAGTCGTTAGCCGGAGAACGAAATTCCTGCTGCGCAAGGCGCGTGACCGCGCCCATGTGTTGGTCGGTCTCGCCATTGCCGTCGCCAATATCGATGAAGTCATCCGTGTTATCCGCCAGGCGCCCGATCCGCAGTCGGCCCGCGAAGAACTGATGACCCGCCGCTGGCCGGCCGAAGATGTCGAAAGCCTGATCCGTCTGATCGACGATCCGCGCCATCGCATCAATGAGGACCTGACCTACAACCTCTCCGAAGAGCAGGCCCGCGCCATCCTCGAACTGCGCCTTGCCCGCCTGACGGCCCTTGGCCGCGACGAAATTGGTGACGAACTCAATAAGATCGGCGAGGAAATCAAGGATTACCTCGATATTCTCTCCTCGCGCGTCCGGATCCAGATCATCGTCAAGGACGAACTCCTCGCTGTCCGCAACGAATTTGGCACGCCGCGCCGCACCGAGATCATCGACGGCGGCCTCGAAATGGACGACGAGGATCTGATCGCCCGCGAGGACATGGTCGTCACCGTCTCGCATCTTGGTTATATCAAGCGCGTGCCGCTGACCACCTACCGCGCCCAGCGCCGCGGCGGTAAGGGCCGCTCCGGCATGACTACCCGCGACCAGGATTTCGTTAGCCGGCTATTCGTAGTCAACACCCATACGCCGGTTCTGTTCTTCTCGTCGCGCGGCATCGTCTACAAGGAAAAGGTCTGGCGCCTGCCGATCGGCACGCCGACTTCACGCGGCAAGGCGCTGATCAACATGCTGCCGTTGGCACCCGGCGAGCGAATCACGACCATCCTGCCATTGCCCGAGGACGAGGAGAGCTGGGACAATCTCGACGTGATGTTCTCGACGACGCGCGGCACGGTTCGCCGCAACAAGCTGTCGGACTTCGTCCAGGTCAACCGTAACGGCAAGATCGCCATGAAACTCGAGGAGGAGGGCGACGAAATCCTCTCTGTCGAGACCTGTACCGAGAATGACGACGTGCTGCTGACGACGGCGCTCGGCCAGTGCATCCGCTTCTCCGTCGACGACGTCCGCGTTTTCGCCGGCCGCAATTCGATCGGCGTGCGCGGTATCAGCCTTGCCGGCGGCGACCGCATCATCTCGATGACCATCGTCCGCCATGTCAATGCCGAGCCATGGGAGCGCGCCGCCTATCTGAAGCGCGCCGCCAACGATCGGCGTCTGACGACGGGTGAGGCCGAGGAAATCGCGCTGGTCGGTGAGGAGGTCACCGAAGAGGGACAGCTCTCCGACGAGCGTTACGAAGAGCTGAAGCAGCTCGAGCAGTACGTTCTCACCGTCTCCGAAAAGGGCTTCGGCAAGCGTTCGTCGTCCTACGATTTCCGCATCTCCGGCCGCGGCGGCAAGGGCATCCGCGCCACCGACACGTCGAAGACCGGCGAGATCGGCGAACTGGTCGCGGCCTTCCCCATCGAGGACGGCGATCAGATCATGCTGGTTTCCGATGGCGGCCAGCTGATCCGCGTGCCGGTCGGCGGCATCCGCATCGCCAGCCGCGCCACCAAGGGCGTCACCATCTTCTCGACCGCCAAGGACGAGAAGGTCGTCTCGGTCGAGCGCATCAGCGAGCCGGAGGAGGACGAGACGGAGGAGACGGTCGAGGTCGCCGACGGCGCCGCCGTTACCGACGAAGATGCTGCCGGCGAAGCGCCGATTGCCGATGGCGATCCGGCTGGGCCTGCCGAGGAATGATCAGATGAACGGGGCGGCTTCGAGCCGCCCTTTTCTTTTCAGTCCGGGGAATGGTTTTAAGTCACGCCCAAAGAAAAAGCCGGACGCTGGGTGCATCCGGCTTGGAATGGCCTTGGGCTGCGGAGGGGTGCTGCTCAAGGTGGGGAAGAGGGAAGTAAAAAGAGGAAAGTCAGAACGCTCTATGTTTCTCATTCAGTGCCTTTACCTCTTCGCCTTCGCGCCGCAGCGCTGAGATCGTCGAGGTTACAGACACGATGAACATGACGCTGATAAGGGCCGTGAGCACTGTCAAGATCGTGAACATAGGCATTCCTTTTCCTGGGGAGTTGCGTTCCCGCCCCTCAGTACTGGCCCAGTACGGCCGTCCGGGCCGAAGCATAAGGACCATAAACCTTGGACGTACCAATCTTCTGATCATAGAGAGCGACAGTTGCGGTCAGCATGCCCGTGACCATTACCATCCAGAGCACGTTAATCATCGTAATCTTGCCGGGCATCTTTAGTCCTTCCTGCCGCGATAATCGCATCTATGTCGGTTGAATGAACGCATCCGTTTTAAAATGGTTCCGCCGGATGTTGACGGGTGTTTACCAACGCCGATCTGAAGCCTCCTTGAATGTCTCGTTCATCTGGCGTTCAGATTCGAACGTCGTTTTTTCGCGCAGCCGGCCTTGAGCGCGCACAATCGCCGCATGTTCGGCAAGCGCCGGCCGCACCCAGCTCACTTCGTAGCGATCGGCGAAATAACCATAGGCCATCTCGGCGGCAAGCGAGGAAACGACGGCAAGTGCAACGAGCACGATCAGCATGGACTTGGTCTTCCCAGGGGGCGGCGGATGCCGGAATGGCATCGGCTGTCTTGATGATTTGAGTTAAGCAGATCCCGTCTGAAACCGCCTTGAACGGGCCGTTCATCCGCCGTTCAACCGTCCGGGACGATTGGCCAAATCACTTGCGACAAGGCAGCATCCGTGACAAAAGGCGTCAAACCAACGGTCGGGCCAGATGACGACAGCTTTTTATCCCGGGTCCTTCGACCCGATCACCAATGGGCATGTGGATGTTCTGGTTCAGGCGCTGAACGTCGCCGAAAAGGTGATCGTTGCGATCGGCATCCATCCCGGCAAGGCGCCGCTCTTTTCCTTCGAGCAGAGAGCCGAGCTGATCCGCCTTTCCCTGGCTGAAGCGCTGCCCGGCAAGACCGGCGACATCGACGTCGTGGCCTTCGACAATCTTGTCGTCGATGCCGCACGCAGTCATGGCGCCACGCTTTTGATCCGCGGTCTTCGCGATGGCACCGATCTTGATTATGAAATGCAGATGGCCGGTATGAACAGGACGATGGCGGCCGATATCCAGACCATCTTTCTGCCGGCGGGCACCGCCTCGCGGCCCATTACCGCCACATTGGTCCGCCAGATCGCCGCCATGGGCGGCGATGTCAGCGCTTTCGTGCCGGCCGCCGTCTTGCAAGCCCTCACATCCAAGCGCCAAAATTAGCAAGCGCCAATACTAGCAAGCGCAAAGACCAGGCGGAACCCGCCGCAACGGAGCCCATATGAAACTCTTTTATCTCGCATTTGCCGGCGTGTTGTATCTCGCTTCCTTCGCGGGGGATGCCTTCGCCCAGTCGGCCGATCATTATCTCACCATCCAGCTGAAGAACGGCCCGGTCGTCATCCAGCTGATGCCTGAGGTCGCGCCGAAGCATGTCGCCCAGATCGAGGCGCTGGCCAAGAAGGGCGAATACGACAACGTCGCCTTCCACCGCGTCATCGACGGCTTCATGGCCCAGACCGGCGACGTCAAATTCGGCAATATGGAGAAGGGTTTCGATGCGAGCCTCGCCGGCACCGGCTCCTCCGACATGCCGGATATTCCGGCCGAGTTTTCCAAGACCCCGTTCGTGCGCGGCACGGTCGGCATGGCTCGTTCGCAGGATCCGAATTCCGCCAATTCGCAGTTCTTCATCATGTTTGCTGAAGGCTCCTTTCTCAACGGCCAGTACACCGTCGTCGGCAGGGTCGTTTCCGGCATGGAGAATGTCGACAAGATCAAGCGCGGCGAAGGCCAGAACGGCGAAGTCAAAAGTCCCGACCGGATGATCAAAGTCACCCTGGGCAAGAAGTAAGTTACGAAAGAAACAAGAGGAGAAGACAATGGCCGAGATCAAAGATCCCGAAAACACCGTCATTCTGGAAACCACCAAGGGCAAGATCGTCATTCAGCTTTTGCCGCAGGTCGCCCCGGAGCATGTCGCCCGCATCAAGGAACTCGCCCGCGAGAAGGCCTATGACGGCGTCGTCTTCCATCGCGTCATCCAGGATTTCATGGCCCAGACGGGCGATGTCGAATTCGGCAAGAAAGGTTCGGAAACCTTCAATCCCGGCCGCGCCGGCATGGGCGGCTCCTCCAAGCCGGATCTGAAGGCTGAATTCTCGGCGACCACCCATACGCGCGGCACCTGCTCGATGGCCCGTTCGCAGAACCCGAACTCGGCCAATTCGCAGTTCTTCATCTGCTTCACCGATGCACCCTGGCTGAACAAGCAGTATTCCGTCTGGGGTCAGGTCATCGAAGGCATGGACAACGTCGACAAGATCAAGCGCGGCGAGCCGGTTTCCGATCCGGATTCGATCGTCTCGATGCGGGTTGCCGCCGACGTCTGATTGTGATTTCTGCTGAAACCCGCTCTTGCGCCTAACCGCGCGGGGGCGGGTTTCGCTTTGAAAGTACCCTTATGCGCGTAGACCTTTTCGATTTCGATCTGCCCGATGAACGCATCGCATTGCGGCCCGCCGAGCCGCGCGACAGCGCGCGCCTGCTCGTCGTCAATCCCCACGCGGAAAGCGTGCCGCCTGCGGAAAGCCTGCTCTCTGATCATTGCGTCGGTGATCTGCCGTCGTTCCTGCGGGCGGGCGATGCGCTGGTCTTCAACGATACCAAGGTCATTCCCGCCCAGCTCGAGGGCATCCGCCATCGCGACGGCGCCGGCGGCCAGCAGGTGTCGGCGACGCTGCACATGCGCGTCGGCCCGAGCCGTTGGAAGGCCTTTGCCAAGCCCGGCAAGCGTATCAAGGAGGGAGATAGCATTGCCTTCGGCCATTCCGGCGAAAGCTGCTTTCTCGGCGCGCTTGATGCCACTGTCGAGGAAAAGGGCGAGGCTGGCGAGGTGACGCTCGCTTTCGATCTTTCCGGCCCGGCGCTCGACGAGGCGATCGCCGCCGTCGGCCACATTCCGCTGCCGCCCTATATCGCCGCCAAGCGGCCTGAGGACGAGCGCGACCGCGCCGATTACCAGACGATCTATGCTCGCGAGGAGGGCGCCGTCGCCGCGCCCACCGCCGGCCTGCATTTCACGCCCGCCCTATTCGAGACACTCGACAGAGCCGGGATCGAACGCCATTTCGTCACCCTGCATGTCGGCGCCGGCACCTTCCTGCCTGTCAAGGCCGACGATACCGACGATCACCGCATGCATCTGGAAAGCGGCACCGTCAGCGCTGAGACTGCCGCACGGCTGAACGCCGTCAAGGCAAAGGGCGGGCGCATCGTCTGCGTCGGCACCACCTCGCTGCGGCTGATCGAAAGTGCCGCGGAAGAAAGCGGTGAGATCCGCGGCTGGAGCGGCGCCACCGGCATCTTCATTACGCCTGGCTATCGTTTCAAAGCGGTCGACATGCTGATGACCAATTTTCACCTGCCGCGCTCGACGCTGTTCATGCTGGTCTCGGCCTTTTCAGGCTTTGAGACCATGCATGCGGCCTACAAACACGCCATCGCGACTGGCTACCGCTTCTACTCTTACGGCGACGCGAGCCTTCTTTTCCGGAAAGACAAATGACAGAGAACTTCCAATTCACGTTGAAGAAGACCGATGCCGGCGCACGCTTCGGCGAGATTTCCATGCCGCGCGGCACGATCCGCACGCCGGCCTTCATGCCTGTGGGGACCGTCGGCACCGTCAAGGCGATGTATCTCGACCAAGTGCGCGAAACCGGCGCCGACATCATCCTCGGCAATACCTATCACCTGATGCTGCGCCCCAGCGCCGAGCGGGTCGCCCGCCTCGGTGGCCTGCACAAGCTGATCCGCTGGGAGCACCCGATCCTGACGGATTCCGGCGGATTCCAGGTCATGTCGCTGTCCGGCCTGCGCAAACTCGATGAGCAGGGCGTCACCTTCAAGTCGCATGTCGACGGCAGCCTGCATCATATGTCGCCGGAGCGCTCCATAGAAATCCAGGGGCTGCTCGGCTCGGACATCCAGATGCAGCTCGACGAATGCGTGGCGCTGCCGGCCGAGCCGAAGGAAATCGAGCGCGCCATGGAGATGTCGCTGCGCTGGGCCGAGCGCTGCCGGGTCGCCTTCGGCGAACAGCCCGGAAAAGCGATGTTCGGCATCGTTCAGGGCGGCGACATTCCGACGCTGCGCATCCGCTCGGCTGAGGCGCTGAGCCAGCTTGATCTCAAGGGTTATGCCATCGGCGGCCTTGCCGTCGGCGAGCCGCAGGACGTCATGCTGCAGATGCTGGAAACGACGCTGCCCGTGCTTCCTCTGGAAAAGCCGCGTTACCTCATGGGCGTCGGCACGCCGGACGATATGCTGAAATCCGTCGCCCGTGGCATCGACATGTTCGATTGTGTCATGCCGACCCGTTCCGGCCGCCATGGCCTGGCCTTCACCCGCCGCGGCAAGGTCAATATCCGCAATGCCCGCCACGCAGAGGATATGCGCCCGCTCGACGAGCAGTCGAATTGCCCGGCCTCGCGCGACTATTCACGCGCCTACCTGCATCATCTCGTCCGCGCCAACGAGGCGCTCGGCGGCATGCTGCTCTCCTGGCACAATCTCGCCTATTATCAGGAACTGATGCAGGGCATCCGCAAGGCGATCGCCGGAGGCCGCTTCGCCGATTTCATGGCAGAGACGCAGGAAGAATGGGCAAGAGGCGATCTCGACCCGGTGTCGGTGTAGGGCTATCCCGCCTTCGCGCTGTTTACGGCCGGGACCGCAGACGCCGGATTTGGCCCAACCATCCTTTTGAGCTTTTTGCGCACTGGCTCATCGAAGCCTGTGGCGGCGATGCCGGCCAAAATGAAAATCGCGACTACCACGACCATCCCGGCCGCCGGAGAGGCAGGAAGCTCGAAGCCCTTTCGCCGTAGCGAATACAGCAGACTGAAAATAGGTCCATGCAAGATATAGATCGGATAGGAAAGTCTTCCCAGCCAACGGAATATCAGCTCGACCAGACCAGTTTGTTCCGTGCGCATTGCAAGCCACACTATGGCCGGGAAGACAACAAGGCATATGAAGAAATCGAAATACGGGAAACCGAAGAACGTGCTGGCGGATATTCCCGTTATGAAGATCAGGCATATACACAGAAAAAGACCGACGATATTCCCCTTAATAACCAAAGTCGGTTTCTGGAGATCATGTAGTCTGTAGAGGCAAATTCCTAGCGAGAATGAAAACAATACCCTTGAAAAGCCAAAGATGAAGTAACTTGGCTGGAAACCGATGTCGAGGTTGCCTTCTAGCAATGCTCCGTACATGGCCATGCCGGTAGTTGCCAGTGCTATGGCGAGCAAGCTTCTGAGCGATAGTCGTATCAGCAGAGCGGAGAACACCACACCGGCCCAAAGCTCGAAGAAGAGCGACCAGCTAGGTGCATTGAAGGGGAAAAGACTTCCGGCACTCATACTTGGAATGAACAGAATCCCCTTTAGCAGCAGTCCCGTCAGGGTGGGGTAGTCCAAGCCGATTTGAAGGGCATAGCTGACAAGGCCAATCGGAAGCGAAAGAAGATAAAGAGGATAAAGCCGTATTACACGCTGCAACAGAAACCCGGCAGGCGAAATCTCCCCCGCTAATAGTCGCTTCTCATACGAATTTGCAAGAACGACGCCACTCAGAAGAAAGAAGAGATCGACGGCAAGGTAGCTGATATTCGGCGATATCGGGCCAAGTGCGCCTTCCGTATGCCGGAAGATGACCATGACAGCCGCAACTCCGCGCAACGCCTCAAGTGCCGTGAAAAATTGCTTGCCAGAGTTCAACTTAACAACCTCCGCTGGCACATTCTTACTTGAGGAGGATTTCGAAATCATTAGCGCAACGATTCCGTAGAATGAGTTCGCCTTCAATAGAGAAAGGAAACGGTGCGTCAGATCCCCTTGCTGTCCGCATCCGGCATGATCTGCACGCCGTTGATCCTGTAGCTGCCGTCCGGCTGTCGAGTCATCTGGTAGATCGCCGTCCAGTCCTTGCCGTCGCGGCCTGAAATCAGCACCTCGTGATAGATCAGCGCGCCGTTGTCGATCGAGCGGCTGCGGCCGAAGGCGTAATTGCCAGGATGATAAACCGGCTCGTAGCTCTTTTTCACCATGGCGAAGAACAGGTTTTTGTCGGGATACATCGCCCTGATGCCGGGAGCGGCGTAGGAATAGGCGGCTTCGGCATCATCCTTCAGGAAGGCTGTGATCTGCTCCTCGATCATCGTTCGTGTCGTGGCGATCGGATCTTCGGCAAGGGCCGGGACAGCGGGGAGGATAGACGCGGCACACAGAATGAGAACTGCGAAGAAGGCGCGCATGGGGGTCTCCGGCTCTATCGGGGGAAAGACTCCGATAGAGCAGAAGTGTAGGCCATTTCTAGCGCAAGAAAAGCGGACTTTACGACCAGCGCCGGAAGATTGCGCTGGCATTCACGCCGCCGAAGCCGAAACCGTTGGTGATGGCATAGTCCATTACCAGCGGCCGCGCCGTCTTGCCGACGATATCGATGCGGTCGGCATCAGGATCGGCCTGATCGAGGTTGCGGGTCGGCGGCGCGATCTGGTCGCGCAGCGCCAGGATGGTGAAGATCGCCTCCAGCCCGCCGGCGGCCCCGAGCAGATGGCCGGTGGCCGATTTCGTCGCGCTGACGGCAATGCCGCCATTGCGGCCGAAGACCGTGGCGATCGCCGCGATCTCGCCCCTGTCACCGACCGGTGTCGAGGTCGCATGCGCGTTGAGGTGCTTGACCTCCGAAGCCGGGATCTTCGCCTGCCTGAGCGCTGCCTCCATCGCCCGGCGCGCGCCGTCGCCGTCTTCGGGACCTGAGGTCATGTGATAGGCATCGGCCGCCGTGCCGTAGCCGACGAGTTCGGCGAGCGGCGTGGCGCCGCGGGCAAGCGCGTGTTCGAGTGTTTCGATGACCAGGATGCCGGCGCCTTCGCCCATGACGAAACCGTCGCGTGCCGTGTCGAACGGCCGCGACGCCAACTCCGGCGTCTCGTTGAAGCCGGTGGAAAGCGCGCGGGCGGCAGCAAAGCCGCCGAGGCTCACCTTGTCGATGCAGGCTTCGGCGCCGCCGCAGATCGCCACATCCGCTTCGCCGGAGCGGATCAGCCGCGCCGCATCGCCGATCGCCTGGACGCTGGCCGCACAGGCCGTCACCGGCGCACCGAGCGGACCTTTGAAGCCGTAGCGGATGCTGACCTGGCCGGCGGCGAGATTGACCAGGAAGGAGGGCACGGTGAAGGGCGACAGTCGCCGCACGCCGCGTGTTTCGCCGATCCGCACCGCTTCGGCGATCGCTGGAAACCCGCCGACCCCGGAGGCGATGATCGTTGCCGTGCGCTCGCGTTTCGCTTCGTCGGTCGGCATCCAGCCGGCCTGCTTCACCGCTTCCTCCGTCGCCGCCATGGCGAACTGGATGAAGCGGTCCATCTTCTTCTGATCCTTGGGGGTGATGTAACGGTCGGGATCGAAACCGGCCTCAGCATCCTCGGTCATACCAGGAACGATACCGCCGACCTTGGCCGGGAGCTCGCCGACGACACCGTCCGAAAGCACCCTCAGCCCCGAGCCGCCGTCAAGAAGGCGCTTCCAGGCGGGCTCGACGCCGGTGCCGAGTGGCGAGACAAGTCCCATGCCGGTGACAACGATGCGATCCATGATATTTTCCTCTCTATGCGTCGATGCCGAGATACCAGGCGCGCATGCGGGCGATCCGCGCGTGCACCTCGTCGTCGGCGGCGGGGCCTGCAAGCAGGCTGGTGTTTTCTGGGGTCATTTCTTGGCCGGTCCGCGCGTCGACCAGTACCGTCTCGCGCGCTTCGCCGGAGGCGGAGTCGCCGAGCAGATAGGCAAGATCCTCTTCCGGGATGTGCCGGCTTCCCCAGGAAAACAGCGTCATCAGCACCGGAAAGAAATCGCGGCCCTTGTCCGTCAGTCGATATTCGTAGCGGGCAGGGCGCTGGCGGTAGAGCCGCCGTTCGAACAGTCCCTGATCCGTCAGGTGTTTCAGCCGCCGCGTCAGGATGTTCGGCGCCACGCCGAGGCTCTTCTGGAAATCGTCGAAACGCGACAGCCCCTGAAAGGCGTCGCGCAGGATCAGGATGCTCCACCAGTCGCCAACGCTGTCGAGCGCGCGCGCCGCCGGGCATTTGAATTGGCTGAAGCTTGTCCGCTGCATGGTGATGTCACTACAGTAGTGACTATCATCATGCAAGTTACTTATATCCGGGGTCGCCCTCGAAAATCCGGGCGAGCAGGATGCCGGCGACGAGCATGCCGGCCGCGACGAAGATCGTATCGCCCGGCGTGCCGATATAGAGCGGCCCGATATTGGCGAACAGCAGGAAGGCAATCAGGAAATTGACCCAGCCCCAGACGACGTTCACTATAGGCGCGCCGAGCTTGCCCCGTTGCGAAAACGGGATTCGAAAGCGCCGGCCGCTGACGCCGTTGACGAAATGCGGGACGCCGTTGGTCAGAAACGCTGCGGCAATGAAATGGACGACATAAGCGATCCAGGGCAAAGGCTTCTCCGGTGCTGCGAGTTGAGTCAACGGAGGAATGTGGCCGGGAATGTCACCTCGGCAAGGGGAGCCTGGAAACGCGCGAGGTTCGGCAGCCCGCCGCCAGAAGACGACAGGCCGGTAGGATCAGACAAGCAGGAAATCTTTAAAATGAAGCGCCGCGGAATTGTCGAGATCCGCGACATGGATTGCCGCGCCCGCAGCACTTCCATCCGCGTCAAAAGATAGAATGCCGCTGGCCTGATCGTAGATTAGCTTGTCGTCGGCCTCGAGCGCTTTCGTGCCGAGAACGAAATTCTCATCGGAAAATCCGGACAGGCTGAGCGCTGCGAAAATCGAATGGTCGAGCAGCAGCTTGTCGCCGGTCGCAGAGGAGAAATCCCGGATCCTGTCGACGCTGCCATTGTCGGGCTTCACATCGAAGACGAAGCTATCGGCGCCACCGCCGCCGGTCAGCGTGTCTGCGCCGGCTTTACCGAACAGCTTGTCGTTGCCGAGCCCGCCGCTCAGTTGGTCGGCGCCTTTGCCGCCATTGATCGTGTTGCTGCCGTCATTGCCGGTGAGGATGTTGGCCGTGTTGTTGCCTGTCGCACTGAGATTGGCCGTTCCGGTCAAGGTGAGATTCTCGATCGTGCCGGCCGCGTGCTTGACATCGGCCAGGCTGAAGGAGGTCGAAGCCCTGACGGTGTCACTGCCGGACGAGCCCGTTTCATCGGCAACATCGCCCGCATTGTCGATCACATAGGTGTCATTGCCGGCACGCCCCGACATATGGTCGGCGCCTGTGCTGCCATCGAGGATATTGTTGCCAGAATTGCCGACAAGCGTGTTCGCCAGGCCATTTCCGGTGCCGTTCAGATTGGCGGTGCCGGTCAGCGTCAGGTTCTCGACGTTGCCGATCGTATGCGTCGTATCCTTGAGACTGAAGCTGATCGACGACATCACGGTATCGGTTCCGCCGCCCCGGCTTTCGTCGACAATTTGAGTGGGGCTGCTCACGGTGAATATGTCGTCGCCCGTGCCGCCATAGAGATGGCCGGTGGCCGGCGGCGGCGTACTGGCGCTGCCGCCACCGATGTCGATGATTACCGGATGGTCGACGACATCCACCGTCAGCGACGACACGTTGCTGAGGCTTTTGATCGCCGTCGTCCCGCTCATCGGATCGAAAACCTTCACGGAGCCGAACGAGGACCCGAGATTGACCTTGACGCCTGTCGTCGCAGCCTGAATGGCCGCGTCGGTAGACTGGTTCCAGATGTCGGGCTCGTTCCAGATGGTGATCTGGTAGCTGCCGTCCGATTTTTCGGTGAGCAAGCTGTGGGCGGAGGACGGCATGCCGTCGATCGAGTAGTTGAGCGTCCCTGCGCTGAAACTCGCCTTCGCAGCGCCGTCGTCGCCCAGTATTTCGGTCAGGTTGTGGATCGCCGTCGCCGCCGGCTTTGCTGAATAGTCGAGATGAAAAAGCCCGAAATGCTTTTCCTGATTGGCGCCCTGCGGATCGGAATAGGCATCCAGCAGCTCGTAGATGAAGGTCTGCTTCGATCCGAGTGCTGCGCCGTCCATCAGCGTATTGAGCACCAGCTTTGCCTGCGTCGCTTCACTGACGCCTTCCCAGCCGCCATTGGTGTCGGCGGTGAGCGAGGTATGATAACCGGTCTCGGTGATAACAAGCGGCTTGCCCGGATCGGCAGCGCGCTGAACGCCGGCTTCGCGGGAAAGCCATGAGAATGGCTGGTCGCCGTCCTTCGCATAGGTATGGATCGTCGTGTAATCCGACGCGGAAGCGACCGTATATCCGGTAAAGCCGAGGACCGGGATGTTCTTCAGCAACGGATCGGCGTTGACGGCGGCAGACAGGTCTTTCTGATAGGCGATGGCTGCCGCCTGGCCGCTAAGACCGTGATAGCTGACCGGCCAGTTATTGACTTCGTTCGGCCCCTCGATGCCGACGACCGACCCGGGATGGGCCTGCACGAAAGTATGCAGCCGTTGGGCCACCGTGGTTGGGTCGACTTCCCGCTGGGCGCTGAAGACGAACTGCACGCCTGCTTCGGCTGCATCGCCGAGATGGGTTTGACCGTTAGGATCGGAAGCGGAGTTGGGGGCGTGATCGCGCACCGTATCAAGGCCAAGATAGTCTAAAGCTTTGACAACCTCTCCGACGCTGGAATATTTTCCGTCGGTGTAATCGATATGCGTATCAATTCCGAAGGAGCGAATAATATCGTTTATTCTAACGGCTTGAGCCATAGTTTTCTCCCGGTTTACGAGGGAATCGGCCGTGGGAATATATCCCTATTTGCTATTGCCGATTCGATTTAATACACGAGGAGGGCCGTGCAGTGCTTGCCCGTTAACCATGATATATTGTTCCGAATGTGGCCCGTATCGGGCAGCCATTCGTCCAATGAGATCATCAATCTTTGCTTGCATTTTTCCGGTCAGCCGGCAGATCATGCCTGGGTGAGGCTGCCGCATAAGCAGAACCGGCAAAATCCGATGCATCTGGAGGATCCGATGACCGTCAATGTTCACTTCCGGTTTCGCAGCGGCCTGCCGTCGATGGCCTTCGACAATGTCCGTCTCCGCGGCAGTTGGGACGAGCAGGCCCGCCTCTCGGCCGATTGGAGATCTGTTCCAATGCAGCGCTCTCGCGACGAGGATGGATATGATGTCTTTGTCGCCAGGGTTTCCTTTCCCGATGGCGAGATCGGCACGAATTTTCGCTGGGGCATCGAGCTCGATCGGCCGGGCATCTCGAACCTCTGGGCGGTCACCGCCGAATTGGACGATGAGGCCTCATCGCGTCGCGAATGCTCCTTCGAACTCCGGCAGGGCATAGCGCCGCAGACCTGTTATCTGACATGGATCGGCCGTCTGGGGGCGAACCGGGTTGAAAGGCGTAACGGTGCCGACGGCATCCGCTTCTCGGTCTGGGCGCCGAACGCTCGGGAGGTCTCGCTCGTCCTCGTTGATCCCGCTGTCGGCTACGTCGCCGACGACGGCACCGGAACTCTCGATACCATCGGCATGCGAAGGACCGGTGAGGGGATCTGGTCGGTTGAAACCGGCGACGATGGCCGCCTTAGCGATTTCGACGGCATGGTCGGCACGCCCTATATGTATCTCGTCACCAAGGACGACGGATCGCTCGCCTACCGGACCGACATCTGGTCGCTGATGCAGATCGGGGCGGGAGATTTCGATCCGGATGGTGCGCCTTATCACGGATCGCCGGCTGGTTTGGACGGGCCGCAGAGCTGCTCGGTCGTCTGCGACCCGAAGCGGGTGGTGCTGCCGTCCGGGCAGGAGCTTGCCGCCGAGGCTTTCTGGGTTGACGAATTCGTGGACGGCCGCAAACTTCCTAATCGGCTCGAGGATCTGGTGATCTATGAATTGCATGTCGGCGCGCTCGGTTTCGGCAAACCCACGCCGGGAACGCTTGATGATGCGATCGCCTTCGTCGCGTATCTCTCCGCGCTCGGCGTCAACGCCGTCGAACTGTTGCCGATCGCCGAATTCGAGACGCGGGCCAACTGGGGTTACGGCACCTCGCATTTCTTTGCCGCCGATCAGGGGGCCGGCGGCACCGACCGGCTGAAGTTGTTCGTCAAAGCCTGCCACCAGCAGGGCATCGCCGTCATTCTGGACGTTTGTTACAACCACTTCGATCCGGATGGCGAGCGGGCGCAATGGGCCTATGATTCCAATGATCCCACCCGCAATATCTATTATTGGTACGAAGGCCGTCCCGGCGATTACGCCGATCCCACCGGCGGCTATATCGACAACATCTCGACGGGATGGGCGCCTGCCTTCGATGAGGAGGCGGTGCGGCAGCTTTTCATCTCAAGCGCCGCATTTCTCGTCTCCGTCTGCCATATTGATGGCTTCCGGCTCGATCAGACCAGTTCGATCCACCAATATCCGGTGCTGCATGCCGACGGCCGGCGCGCCGATCGGGCAGCAGCCTTCGGCGCCAAATTCCTGAAGCAGTGGACCCGCACGATGCGGTTGATCAAGCCGCAACTTTTCCTGACGGCCGAGGATTATTCGGATTGGTCGGCAATGACGGAGCCGAGCCTGACCGGCGACGGGCTCGGCTTCGACGCCACCTGGTACGGCGATTTTCATCACAACCTTGTCGAATATCACGGCGGCGCGCAGGCGCAGCTTTTGAAGAATGCCGGTTTCGGAGACAAGCGGGCGTTGACCATGTCGTCCTTTGCCGGCGCATTGCAGACGAGCGCGCGATCCAAGGTGGTCTACAACCAGTCGCACGACGACTGCGGTAATCGCGAGGGATCGGCACGAACCGCTGTCATCGCGGTCAATTTCGCGCCGATCGTTGGCGAGACCAGGGCTTGGGCGGAGGCGCGATCCCGGTTTGCAGCGGCGATGACGCTGCTATCGGCCGGGACGCCGATGTTTTTCATGGGCGAGGAAATCGGCGCCCAGAAGCCCTATCGTTACAGTGATTTCGTGGAGAACCGCGAGAATATTCTCGGCGAGGCTGCGGGCCACGGGGCAGGGATGATCAGCTGTTATCGCGATCTGATCGCGCTCAGCATCCACCAAGATGCCATTCGTTCTCGCAACATCGCCGTTCCCTACGTGCATGACGAGGATCGGGTGATCGCATTTCATCGATGGAACGACGGCGAGGATTTCCTCGTGGTGGGATCGCTGAACGACGCTCCCTTCGAGCATGGCTATCGGCTGCATAGCGAGCGTTTAGGAGATGACCTCTGGGAAGAGATCTTCAATACCGATGCTCAGACATATGGCGGCTGGAATATCGGCAACGGCGGCGGAAAAATCAGAGCCACGGCGGGAACGCTCGATGCGGTGCTGCCTGCGTCAGGCGTCCTGGTGTTTCGCAGGCTGTGACGCGTCACGCTTTTCCAAGGCAGCAGGCAATGGGGGTGCCGCGCTCAGGCAAACCCGACCGGCAGGCTGTCCAGTTTTCTGCCGGCGCCGTAGTCGCGCTCATGCTGTGAGCGGCGGCGGCCGTTGTGGCGAGCGGACAGATCGATCCGGTTTTCAGCAAAGATGCCATCGGCATAAGTGCCGGTATCATGGCAATCGGCGTCGATCTTGGGGGCAAGGATTTTCAGGATCATCGGGGTTCCTCCGCGGCGCACCATCAACACTCGGAAAGGCCGCTTCGTTCCCTTTATAAACTCTGAATTATTAATAAATTAACCATAAGCGTCGCCGAAAGGCTCGGCGGTTGCCAACGTCCGGGCCCACACGCGTCAGCACTAAATGGCCTGCGGTGGAACTCACGGAGCGTGATTGCCGTTGATATCGATGAACACAGGAGGTTTCCATGCAGTTGATCGATACACGAGTGTCACAGGCCGGTGACGTCTTCACCGTCGAATTCTTGGGTGAAGGAGGAGAATCGATCTCCGTCAAGATCGACAACTCCCATGGCGAGCTCGACCACTCCACAGCCGTCGACCATGCCAAGGTGATGATGGTCCAGCTGACCAGCTTTGCCGCCGGCGAGGCGGATGGCAGCATCAACCGTTACGATGCCTTGAGCAACGGCAATTTCGACGAAGGCAGCAAGGGCCTGATCGGTCAGCCGAGCGCACGTTCGACCCATGACAGTAAGGTGCTGGAGGAAGAACTTAACGAAGGTCTTGAGGACAGCTTTCCGGCAAGCGATCCTGTCTCGGCCACGGTGTCGTCCATTCCCGCCAATGCGCGACGGCACTGAACTCAGGCGTTTCTCATTCCAAATCCAGGCGAAGGTTGCCCGTTCCAGCGGGCAGCCTTCTTCCTGCATGACAGATGGATGTCAAAACTGAGAAACAGCTGAAAACATCAGGTGTCTGATTGACATGCGAGCCTTCTAGAGAGGGCCCGAGAAGGGGGTGCGCACGACGCGCTTCCAAGGTCTCGGAGACGCGCTCGTGAAAATCATTCAGATCACCGACACCCATTTCAGTCCGAACAAGCCGCATTTCAACGGCAACTGGGCGCCGCTTCTGAGCTGGATCGAAGCGACCGGCGCCGACCTGATCGTTCACACCGGCGATCTCACCGTCGACGGCGCCGACAAGGACGAGGATATCACCTTCTCGATGGATCTGATGCGCCAGGTGTCGATCCCGATGCTGATCGTCCCCGGCAATCACGATGTCGGCCATCTCAAGGGATCCGACCAGCCCGTCAATGCCGAGCGGCTGGCCCGCTGGCGCAGCCTTGCCGGTGACGATCGCTGGCTGGAGGATGCGGCCGGCTGGCGCTTCATCGGCTTGAATTCGCTGCTTCTCGGCTATGAGGATGAGGAGGAAGAGGCGCAGTTCGAATGGCTCGCCAAGGCGCTCGAAGATAGGGCAGGGCGGCGCGTGGCGCTCTTCGCGCATAAACCGCTGTTCGTCGATGCGGCTGAGGAAGGCGACACCGGCTACTGGAGCGTTCGTCCGGCGCAGCGCCGACGGCTTTATGATCTGATAGCAGCCCATGACGTGGCGCTGTTTGCCAGCGGCCACCTTCACTGGGCCTGGCAGGGCCGTCTCGACAGCACTCAGCTGACCTGGGCTCCGTCAGCGGCCTTCATCATCGACAAGATGGAGCGCGAGATGCCGGGCGAGCGCCTGATCGGCGCTGTCGTTCACGAGTTCGATGCCGATGTCGAAAGCAAGATCGTCGCCGTTCCCGGCATGACCGCTTATGTGCTCGACGAGGTCGTGCACGAGGTCTATCCGCAGGCGGTAAAGCAGCGGGAACCCGTCGAATGAGCGCGCTCTCGCTTCGCGGCATCACGAAGGCGTTCGGCGGCAACCAGATCCTCGATGGCGTCAGCCTTGACGTCGAGGCTGGGGAATTCATCGCGCTGGTCGGCCCCTCCGGCTGCGGCAAGAGCACACTGTTGCGCATCCTGGCCGGCCTCGACCATGCCGACCGCGGTGAGATCCTGATCGGCGGACGGGATATGTCTGGCGTCGCCGCCGCCGACCGCAACATCGCCATGGTCTTTCAGTCCTACGCGCTCTATCCGCACCTGACGGCCTCGCAAAACATTGCGGTACCGCTGGCGATGCGCCGGTTGTCGAGAGTAGAGCGGCTGCCTTTTATCGGATCGCTGGTTCCAGGTCAGCGTGCTACCCGCGCGGCGATCGCCCGCGACGTCACGGAAATGGCGACATCGCTGAAGATCGACCATCTGCTCGACCGCAAGCCCGGCCAGATGTCGGGCGGCCAGCGTCAGCGTGTGGCGCTCGCCCGCGCCATGGTGCGCCAGCCGAGCATCTTCCTGATGGACGAGCCGCTGTCCAACCTCGACGCCAATCTGCGTGTCCACGCCCGCGGCGAGATCGTCGACCTGCATCGCCGCGCCGGCGTGCCGACGCTCTATGTCACCCATGACCAGGCGGAAGCGCTCTCGATGGCAGACCGCGTCGCCGTGATGATGGGCGGCCGGCTGCTGCAGATCGCCAGCCCTGAGATCATCTACGACGATCCCGCCCATATCGAGGTCGCCCGCTTCATCGGCCAGCCGCGCATCAATCTGCTGCCGGCTGTAGCTGAAGGCGGCGCCATTGCTTTCGGCGGCTTGCGCCTGACACTTGAAAATGCACCCGACAGGAAGATGCCGGTCACCCTCGCCATCCGTCCCGAATTCGTCTTTCTGTCCAAGAACCGGCATGACGGCCTTGCCGCCCATATCGAACGAGTCGAGTTCCTGGGCTCCGAGGTCATTCTCCATTGCCGGCTCGATGCGGTCGGCGAGACTGTCGTCGCCAAGGTTCAACCATTCGAAGCCTCGGGCCTTACATCAGGCGATGCGGTGGGACTTCGATTGTCGCCGGGCAGGACGCTAATCTTTGCCGAGGACGGCAGCCGGCTGGCCGGCAGCGTTGCTACAGGTGATGCCGGGCTCGGCAATGCCGATGCCGGGCTCGCGATGAGCGATGCCCCACGGGAGAGGGCGCATGGCTAGCGTCGTCTCCATGACCATTCCGCATGATTCCGCCGTTGCGCATCGGCGCAGCGAAGCCCGCATCGCCTGGATGTTGGTGTTGCCGGCGATGATCCTGCTGTTTCTCTTCGTGCTTTTGCCGGTTGCTTCAGTCATCGTGCTTGGATTCACCGATTTCGAACTCGGTTACGGCAAGTTCCGTTTCGTCGGCTTCGAGAATTATGCGCATCTGATCACCGACCGCACATTTCGCAAGTCGCTGTGGAATACCACGGTCTATACGGCGATCGTCGCACCGGCCTCGATCTTTCTCGGCCTCGGCATCGCCATGCTGATCGAGAGCGAAACCACGGCCCGCAGCGTCTTCCGCACTGCCTATTTCCTGCCCGTCGCTTCGCTGATCGTCGCCATGGCGACCGTCTGGCAATATATGTTCCATCCGACGATCGGCCCACTGAATGCGCTGCTGGCGCTTGTCGGGCTTCCCGGCCCGAACTGGCTGGGCAGCTCCGGCACGGTGCTTTGCAGCCTGTCGATCATCGGCGTCTGGCAATCCGCCGGTTTCAACATGGTGCTGTTCCTGGCCGGGCTGACGGCGATTCCGCGCGAGCTTTACGCGGCCGCCGAGGTGGACGGCGCCAGATCCGCCTTCGACCGCTTCCTGCTGGTGACCTGGCCGATGCTCGGACCGACGACGCTCTTCGTCATCACCATCAGCATCACCAATGCGGTCAAGGTCTTCGAGACGGTGAAGACGCTGACCGAGGGCGGCCCGAACAAGGCGTCCGAGGTGCTGCTCTTTACGATCTACCAGGAGGGCTTCGTCTACCTGCGCGTCGGTTATGCCTCGGCAATGACCGTGGTGTTTCTGCTGATCCTCGTTGTGCTGATGTTCCTGCAGTACCGCCTTCTCGACCGCCGGGTGCATTACACATGATGATGAGCGCTTTTTCCCTCGGCAGGGTCATCCGCCTGAGCCTGCTTTCCCTCGGGGCGATCATCTTCCTCGCGCCTTACATCTTCATGATCTCGGCGGCCGGCAAGACCCAGAGCGACATCTTTACCTCGTCGCTGTCGCTGATCCCGGCGCATCTCGCCTATATCGAGAATTTCGCCAAGGCCTTGAGCCGGGTGCCGATGGCGCGACTCCTGTGGAACGGCGTCGTCGTCTGCGGGCTGATCTTCTTCTTCCAGGTGCTGGTGGCGATCCCTTGCGCCTACGCCATGGCGAAGCTGCGCTTCGGCGCGGCGCGGGCCATGATGGTGCTTGTCATGCTCGGCCTTCTCGTGCCGATCCATGCGACGGCACTGCCGCTCTATGTCGCCTTCGACCGTGCCTCGCTGCTCAACAGTTATGCCGCTCTTGTCGCGCCCTTCACCATTTCGGTCTTCGCGATCTTCATGTTCCTGCAGTTCTTCCGCGCCATGCCTGACGATCTCATCCATGCCGCCCGCCTTGATGGCATGTCGGAGCTCGGCATCGTCGCCCGTGTCATCGTGCCGAATGCCTGGCCGGCGGTCACTGCCTTCGCCATCTTCTCGGTCGTCGCCCATTGGAACGATCTCTACTGGCCGCTGATCGTCATCAGCAAGCAGGACTATGCCACGCCGCCGCTCGGGCTGATGTACTTCCGCGCAGCCGAGGCCGGCGACGACTACGGCGCGCTGATGGCGGCGACCCTCATCATTACCCTTCCTCTCGTCGCCGCCTTCCTGCTTGCGCAGAAGCGGTTCGTCGAGGGTATCACCATGACCGGTCTCAAAGGCTGACCGGCTTCAACCAGGAGAACGAGCGATGAAACATATCACCCAGCTTCTCGCCGCAGCGGCCGTATCGATGGCAATCGCGCTTCCCGCGCATGCCGAAACGACGCTGACGGTTCACTACCCGATGCCGGGCTTCTTCAAGGACGTGATGGACACGATCTCGAAGAAGTTCATGGTGGAGAACCCCGATATCAAGATCCAGTTCGCCAGCCCCTCGGCAACCTATGAAGAAGGCATCCAGACGATCCTTCGCCAGGTCGGCACCAGCGAAATGCCCGACATCACCTTCATCGGCCTGAACCGCCTGCGCATGCTCGACGAACGCGACGTTGCCGTCGACCTCGGTCCGCTCGTCAAGAAAGACGGCAACATGGCCGAGCAGGGCTTCTCCGACACGATCCTCAAACTTGCCCAGGTCAAGGGCAAGCAGGTGGGTCTGGCTTTCGCGACCTCCAACCCGATCATGTATTACAACGCCGATCTGGTGAAGGCGGCCGGCGGCAATCCCGACAATCCGCCGAAGACCTGGGACGAGGTCATCGCGCTCGGCGGCAAGATCAAGGCGCTCGGCAACGGCGTCGACGGCATCGATTTCCGCTGGCAGGGCGACGACTGGATGTTTTCGGCGCTGCTCTTCGGCGCCGGCGGCAGGATGCTGAGCGATGACGAAGGCAAGGTCGCCTTCAACGGCCCGGAAGGTCAGAAGGCTGTCGAGGTCCTGCATCGCCTGGTGACCGAAGGCGGTATGCCGGTCTTCACCAAGCCTGCCGGCGAACAGGCTTTCGCTGCCGGCAAGGTCGGTTTCGAATTCCAGACGACGGGCGCGCTGCGCAACACGATCAAGAATGTCGGCGACAAGTTCGATCTGCGCACCGCCAAGATCCCGTTGATCGATCCGGTGAACGGCCGTCTTCCCACCGGCGGCAACGCCGTCGTCATCCTGACGCATGACGCCGCCAAGCAGGATGCTGCCTGGAAGTTCGCCAAATTCGCAGCCGGCCCTTACGGCGCCTCCGTCGTCGTGCCCGGCACCGGTTATGTCCCGAACAACGAGCTTGCCGCCAAGTCGCCCGAATATCTCGGCGATTTCTACAAGCAGAACCCGCTGTTCCAGGCAGGCCTCAGCCAGATGCCGGTGATGATCCCCTGGTATGCCTTCCCCGGCTCGAACGGCGTCAAGGTCACCCAGACGATCGTCGACAACCTGTCGCGCATCGTCGACCAGTCGGCCGAGCCGAAGGAAGCGCTTGACGACGCGGCCGCCGATGTCGAGGGCATGCTGCCGCGCAGCTGATGATCCTGCCCGTCAGAAAAGACGATCGGGCCGTCACGCCAAGCGCGTGGCGGCCCTTTTGTTTCGAAGCTTCAGATGGCGCGCACCGTGCCGCCGCGGCGAAGCGTATAGGCGACATCGAGATGGCGGGCAGGGGCGGCATTCTCCGCCATGTCGAGGAGCAGCGAGGCGGCCGTCGCCCCCATGCTGGCATCCGGCATTTCGATTGTCGTCAGCGGCGGATCGATCAGCCGGCCGATGGCGATGCCGTCGAAGCCGGCGACCGACACATCCCCGGGCACCGACAGTCCCTCGCGCTTCAGCGCACCGATGACGCCGAGCGCCAGAAGGTCGTTGGAGGCGATGATCGCCGTCGGCGCAAGCGCGGCCATCACAGTGCCGAGGTCGATCTGGTCATAGCCGCCGACGAAGGGGATCTGCACGGCGTCGAGCGATGGCAGCCCATTCTCGGCCATAGCGTCGAGATAACCACGGTAGCGCAGGCGGGCGCGGTCGGAGGCGGCGAAATTGCCGGAGAGGAAGAGAATGCGGCGATGACCCATGCCGGTCAGGAAGGTGGCGATCTCGCGGCCCGCGCCGCGATTGTCGGCGGTGACGGCCGCCGGAAACTGCGCGGTCGGCAGATTGTTGAGCAGCACGGTCGGCGGCAGCCTGGCCAGCAGCGCCTCGCTGGTCGACGGATCGCAGACGGTGAGTATGAGCCCGGTCGGCCGGTCGTTGAGCAGGGCGGCGACGGCATCGGCCTCGCGCGCCGGATCGTAATTCGACTGGGCGATCAACACGCCGTGGCCGGCGACCAGCATGCGGTTCTGGATGCTCGACAGCGATGAGGCAAAGACGGGATTGGTGATGCTCGGAATCAGCACGCCGACCACCGGCCTGCGCCCCATCCGCCCGACGGCGTGGCTGGTCGGGCGGTAGCCGAGTTCTGCCGCGGCGCGGCGCACCTTGCGCACCATCAGGTCGCTCGCCGGTCCGTCACTGTTGAGAACCCGGCTTGCGGTCGCCAGCGAACATCCGGCCCGGAACGCGACCTGCTGCAATGTCGCCATCGAAAACCCCTCCTGGTGACAGATAAGGCGCAATCCCTTAGGAGGTTTCGATGACATTGGTCTGACATTGGCGGAAGCGGCTGGCCGGAGTTTTGCCGTCTCGTCCATTGGCACACATAGAAGTTGAAGAGAAATGCAACCTGTGGAACAGTCAGGTCAACGCGACCCATACCTTTCACACTCATCCTGGACAAGAATGTCTCATAAATTGGAATGCTCCGCCGCCTGGCGGTTTCCCGCGACGGTCGCCCTTGTCGCAAGTTTCGCGTCGTCGGCCTTTGCGGACACCTCGTCCACGTCATGGCCACAAACGCAAAGCGACCTCCATGCCGACGCCAACGTCCATTTCGGCACGCTCGCCAATGGAATGCGGTTTGCGATCATGCGCAATGCCACGCCCCCCGGGCAGGCAGCGATCCGCTTTCGCATCGGCTCCGGCTCGCTCGAGGAAAACGACAACCAGCAGGGCCTGGCGCATTTTCTGGAGCACATGGCCTTCAAGGGTTCGACCCATGTCGCCGAAGGGGAGATTATCCGTATCCTGCAGCGCAAGGGCCTGGCCTTTGGGCCTGATACCAACGCCCACACCTCTTATGACGAGACTGTCTATGCGCTCGATCTTCCCGAGGTCGATGCCGATACGGTTTCGACGGGCCTGATGCTGATGCGGGAGACGGCGAGCGAGCTCACCCTCGATGCCGGCGCCTTCGATCGCGAACGCGGCGTCATCCTGTCGGAAGAGCGGCTGCGCGATACGCCGCAGTATCGCGCAGGGCTCGGAATCATGAATTCCTTGCTTGCCGGCCGCCGCGCGACCAGCCGCGTGCCGATCGGCAAAACCGACATCATCAGCAATGCGCCTGTAGACCTCGTCCGCGATTATTACCGGGCCAATTACCGGCCCGATCGGGCAACGCTGATGGTGGTGGGCGATATCGACCCGGCCGCCATGGAGGCCCAAATCCGGCAGCACTTCGGCGACTGGAAGGCCGTAGGTCCGACACCGTCAAAACCGGATCTGGGCACACTGGAGACGAAAGGCGAAAGCGCCGACGTCCTCGCTGTTCCCGGCGGCATGACCAGCATCCAGATTGCCTGGACGCGTCCTAATGACGCCGCGCCTGACACATTTGCCAAGCGCCGCACGCAGCTTATCGAAGATCTCGGACTGTTGGTGCTCAAACGCCGGGTGAGCACTATTGCCAGCAAGGCGGATGCCCCCTTTATCAGCGCGGTCGCCGGCTCCCAGGATCTTCTTGATTCCGCGCATATCGTCCTGATCGTGGCAAATTCCGAGCCGGATAAATGGCAGGCGGCGCTCGCGACCATCGACCAGGAACAGCGGCGTATCCAGCAATTCGGCGTTGCGCAGGCTGAACTCGATCGTGAAATCCTCGAATATCGCTCGTTCCTCCAGGCTGCTGCGGCCGGAGCCGCAACGCGCACGACCACCGACATCGCTTCCATGCTGGCCAGCAGCGTCGATGACAATCAGGTCTTCACGTCGCCCGCCGAAGACCTTTCGCTGTTCGAGACGATCACCAAGGACGTCACGGCAGCCGAGGTCAATCAGGCGCTGCGGCATGCCTTCTCCGGCAATGGTCCGCAGGTCGTGCTCCAGACGGCCCAATCACCGCAGGGCGGAGCCGACACGGTTCGGCAAGCCTATGATGCTTCAAAGGCTATTGCCGTCTCGGCATCATCAGGTGCAGCCGACGTCGCCTGGTCCTACACCCATTTCGGCGAGGCGGGCGCCGTGGTCGAACGCCGCGCCGTCGACGATCTCGACGTGACCATGCTGCGCTTTTCCAATGGCGTCCGGCTTACGGTCAAGCCGACCAAGCTGCGCGCCAACGAAGTGCTGGTGCGCGAAGATATCGGTCGCGGCCGGCTGGACCTGCCGCAGGACCGTCCCACCCCGATTTGGGCGTCTCCGGCTGTCGCGCTGTCCGGCGTCAAGGCCATGGACTACCAGGATATCCAGAAAGCGCTGACGGCCAACATCGTCGGGATCGACTTCTCGGTCGGCGACAGTTCCTTCAGTTTCGACGGTCGCACGCGGACTGAAGATCTAGCGACGCAATTGCAGCTGATGACGGCATACACCGCCGATCCCGCGTACCGCCCGGAGGCATTCAAGCGGGTGCAGCAGGCCTATCTGAGCGGCCTCGATCAGTATCAGGCGACCCCCGGCGGCATCGTCAGTCGCGATTTCGGAGGTCTCGTGCATTCCGGCGATCCGCGATGGACCTTCCCCGATCGCGCTGCCTTGTCCGCCGCCAAGCCGGACGATTTCGAGGCGCAGTTCCGGCCCATGGTTTCCAACGGCCCGATCGATATCACCATCGTCGGCGACATCACGGTGGATGACGCAATCCGGATGACAGCCGAAACCTTTGGCGCTTTGCCGCAGCGGCCGGAGGCCGCGCCGAGCAAGGATTGGGGTGACGTGCGTTTTCCGGCGGCGAACCAGACGCCCGTTTTGCTGACCCATAGCGGCAGGGCGGATAACGCGGCCGCCGCCTTCGGGGCCCCGATCGGCGATTTGCTCTCCGATCTGCCGCGGTCCTTCACCGCCAATATCGCCACCCAGATTTTCCAGAACAGGCTGATCGACCGGTTTCGTATTGCGGAAGGCGCAAGTTATATCCTGGAGGGTGACGCGAACCTGTCACGGGAAATCCCCGGCTATGGCTACGCATTCTTCTACGTCGAGACGGAGCCGGCAAAGATCGGGCGCTTTTATGCACTTGCCGACGACATCGCCAATGACCTGCGGTCGCATGATGTCTCCCCGGACGAGTTCGCGCGCGCCCGCGAACCGATCATCGAAACACTGAAGCATCAGCGGCAGAGCAACGAATATTGGATCGAATCTCTGCGGGGCGCTCAGACGGATCCGCGTCGCTTGGAGCGGATACGCGACAGTCTCAGCGGCTACGCCAAGGTCACTGCCGGGGATATTCGCGCGTTTGCCGGGACCTATTTCAGTCCGGAGAACTTCTGGAAATTCGAAGTGCTGCCGGCGGCGGTAAGATAGGCGCTCCGGGGCTTCAGCGCCGTCGTACGATCGCTCAGCCGCGGCGTTTGACCACGCGCATGTTCATCTCCGAGCGAAGCGTGAAGCCGAGCGTCAGGTAGAGGGAGATGGCGGATGTGTTTGCCGCATAGGCATGCAGATAGGCCGTATCGCCGCCGGCTGCGATTTCGCCGGCAACGAAGCGGAAGAGCAGGGTGCCGAGGCCACGCCCCTGGAAATCGGGATGGGTGCAAAGCCCGCTGAGCTCGATGAACCCGGTCTGCCGCATCCGCTGCCCGGCTATTGCCACCAGCCGGCCCTCGCTTCTGATCCCCCAGAAGCTGCCGAGGCTCTGGGCTCTGAGCGTGAATGGCCCGGGTTTGGTCAGTGTCGCCAGGGCCAGCATGTCGGCGGCATCGGCCTCCGTCAGCCTCTCGATGCGGGAATCCGAAATCCGCTCGTGCGGCCGCTCGGCAATCATCTGGACCGCCGATGCTTCCGTGACGACGGCAAGGCCCGTTGGGATGGCGATCAGCCCGGCCTCTATGAGGATCATGCTCTCCTCCGACGCCGGCAGCATCTCCAGGGCGTCGAGGCTTTCGGGCCTATCGTCGGCGGATGCTGCGAAGGGGACGATCGATGGTGGGTATCGCCGTGCGTTTCGGTTGCCTTCTGCGAGGCCGGCATGTGCTGTCTCCAGCGCCGTCCAGATCGGCCGGTCGAGGATATGGGTCATGCTTCCTCCTCCTTGGCGGCGTGGCGGCGCGCAAGCGGCACCGCTGCAAGCCCGTCCTCGATGGCTGCGAGCTGCTGGAGAATCGGCCCGTCGAGATCGCCGCAGAGATCCGCAACGGCGGCCGCGATGCGCGGCCAGATGACCATCTTCGAGTGATCGACGAGATCCTGTCCCTTGCCGGTCAGCGAGACCAGTCTGCGCCGTTGATCGTCGGGGGCCGGCTGCATATCGACGAAGCCGAGTTCGAGAAGCTGGCCGATGGTGCGGGTTGCGCCGGGCTGGGTGATCCCGACCGCTTGCGCAAGCTCGCCGATCGTCAGCGGGCCGGATCGGTCGATCGCTGCCAAAAAGGGATATTGGCCCGCCTGGATGCCGAGACCGGCTTCGTCGATGACCTGCTGCGTATCGGACTGCAGCCTCTCTCCGATCCGCCGCAGCCGGCTGCCCATGCACAGAAAACCGAGCGTTCGGACCACATCTTCGACCATGCCCGTTCTCCATTGTATTGAATGTTATATAACGCGTTATGCATTCGTGACTCAAGTCCTGAAATTCGAGGGCAGGGTTCACCCGCCCCGCCGTCTCCCGGCCATCAGTAACACCGCCAGGACACAGCTGAGCAGGCCAAGCGACATTGGCAGCCCTTGGTGTCCGACCAGCTGCATCGCCAATCCCGCCGCGGGCGAGCCCGCCATGCCGCCGATGCCCCACGCCAAGGCGAAGGCCGCGTTGCCGGCGATCAGGGTCTGGCCGGTGAAACGCTCGCCGAGCTGGATCAGCGACATGGTGTAGATACCGAACGAGACGCCGCCCCAGACGAAAACCAGCGGCCAGATCAGCCATATGTTGAAGACCAGCGGCAGCAGCAGGCAGCCGGCAAGGCAAGCCAGGACACAGAATGACATGGTCCGCTTCGAACCGAACCGTTCGGCCACGCGCCCGAGCAGGATCTGCAACACGGCATTGCCGGCGATGAAACAGGTGATGAGCGAAGCGATCCGTCCCACGGCGCTGCCGAGGGCCGCGCCATAGACCGCGAATAGGGAAAGCAGGATCTGCTCGAAGGCGGCAGCTGTGAAAACAGCAAATAACAGCAGCGGCGCCAGTGCGAAGAAGTCGCCGAGCGATGTTGCTTCGCCTTCGCTGGATATCTTTGGCACGCGTGGTGCGACCGCCAGCACGATGAAGCCGCAGGTGATGAAAGCCGCGATACCGATCATGAAGGGCGGCCAGCCCTCCGTGCCGGTGAAGCCGAGCGACAGCGGGCCGATGGCGAAGCCAGCCGAAACGATCGACGAATAAAGGCCCATGATGCGGCCGCGCCGCGGCGCCGGCGTGATCGTGATAAGCCAGGTCTCGCTGATCACATAGAGCGGATTGGCGAAGACGCCGAGCAGGAAGCGCAGCGGCATCCAGGCCCGAACATTCTGCATCAAGCCAATCGCCATCAGGGTGAGGGCGGCCAGGATCGAACACAGAATGGCCAGCCGCGCCCCGCCGAGGCGCCGTGAGAGCGCCGGAATGAAGGGCGCCGATACAACGAAACCCAGCGGCGTCATCGCCGCCGACAGGCCGATCAGGCCGGATGTCGTTCCCTGCCGCTCCAGGATGAAGCTCAGCAGCGGATAGGTCAGCCCCTGCGCCACGGCGAATACCGTAACGGTCGCGATGATCCCCGCCATCGCCGCCCATGGGATACGGGCCTCCCTCGGTGACAGGATGTTTTCGGCGCTCATGCAGATGTCCTCGTCAGACCTCAATGTTCTTAGAACCTTGGAACCCCGGCTCAGGAGGATGAATTCTGCGGGATATGGCGAACGCCGTAATTAAGCTCTCCCAAAAAGTTCTCAAAAATTTCCAAAGGGGCTAAACAGATCAGGATCGAACGCAGGACCATCAGGATATGACCGCCTCGCCCTCCTTTCTCGGCCTTCCCAATCGCCTCGCTGATGACCGCTTGCCCCGCGCGGTGATTTTCGCGGCCGCCCACGGCACCACCTATCCCGGCAAGGACGGTAGCGGCTATGCCTTGGCGGCCGGCGCCATCCGTTCTGCAAGCCAGGACGATGCCGGTCTCATCGAGCATTGGGATTTCGATCTCGGCGGTCCGCTGTTCGACGGCAAGCCGATCTCATGCATCGACGCCGGCGATGTCGAGACCATTATGCACGACAATTTCGGCAACCGGGCGCGGATCGAGGCGAAGACGCGCGAGGTATTGGCACTGCCGGCCATACCGATCCTGCTCGGCGGCGACTGTTCCGTGACCATTCCTTTCCTTGCCGGCTTTGCGGCGCAAGGGCCGGTCTGGGTTCTGCAGATCGACGCCCATATCGATTGGCGCGACGAGGTGCATGGCGAACATCACGGTTATTCAAGTCCGATGCGCCGGGCGAGCGAGATGCCGCATGTCGCCGGCATGGTGCAAGTCGGCCTGCGCAGCGTCGGCAGCGCGCGCACCGCCGACATCGAAGCGGCGCAACGCTATGGCAGCTGTTTTGTCACCGCTCGCGAGCTTCATAGCCAGGGCGTTGGCGCCGCCCTCCGGCATATCCCGGAAGGAGCGCAGGTGGTCGTCACCCTTGATTGCGACAGCATCGATCCCGGCATCATGCCTGGTGTGGCGGCACGTACCCCTGGTGGCCTCACCTACACCGAGGTGATCGACCTGATCGCCGGCCTCGGCAGGCGGGCGAGGATCGCGGGATTCGACCTCGTCGAGTTCTATCCTCCGGCCGACATCGACGGCCTGTCGGCGCTCACCGCCGCGCGGCTTCTCGTCAATACGATCGGCACCGTCGTCCGGCAGGCTTGATCCTGCTGCTCGCAGCAAGCCGTCGATTGTGTCCCGGACGAACAGTTTCATCCAAGCTTTAAAGACTCTAGGATGCGCCTATGCAGGGATCGCGCTTTGCCTTTGGTCCGTTCGTGCTTGATCCGGCTGCGGGAACGCTCCTTCGGAATGAGGATCCCGTGGCCGTCGGCGACCGCGGGGTGAAGCTGCTTGCGGCGCTCGTCGGGCGGCCGGGCGAAATTCTCGGCAAGGCCGAGTTGATGGATGCGGCGTGGCCGGGCAGGGCGGTGGAGGAGGGCAACCTCACCGTCCAGATCGCGCAGCTGCGAAAGCTGCTTGGCCCTGCTGCCGACGGCGGCGAGTGGATTGCCACGGTTCCACGCGTCGGCTACCGCTTTACCGGGGCCATAGATCAGCTCGGCGGCGTCAAGCGAAAGGCTTTGCCGTTGCCTGACAGGCCATCCATTGCTGTGCTGCCCTTCGTCAATATCAGTAACGATCCCGAGCAGGAATTCTTCGCCGATGGGCTGACCGAAGACCTGATTACCGACCTTTCCAGGATGCCGGGTCTGTTCGTTATCGCCCGCAACTCGGCGTTTTCCTACAAGGGAAAGACGGTTGATATGCGAGAGATCGCCGAGGAACTCGGCGTGCGCTACCTGCTCGAAGGCAGCGCACGACGCGCCGCAGGACAGGTCCGTATCAATGCCAAGTTGATCGACGCCATCAGCGGCGATCACCTGTGGGCGGAACGCTTCGATCGCAGCCTTGACGATATCTTTGCCGTTCAGGACGAGGTGACGGAGAGGATCGTCGAGGCGCTGCTCGGGCGGCTGCGCGCGCCACCGCCGCGCAATCGGCCAAGCAGCCTTGAGGCTTACGACCTCTGTGTGCGGGCGCGCAGGCTGATGGATGATTCCCCGCAGACGGCTGAGGAAGCGCATCTGATGCTGACGCACGCTGTCTCCCTCGACCCTGATTATGCCGAGGCCTATCGCTGGCTTGCCATGAACCACTGGATGGGACGGATCCATAGCGGCGGGCCGACGGAATTCAATCGTAGCCTCGCTTTAGAACTGGCACGCAGAGCCATCACGCTCGATCCCAACGATGCCGGCTGCCGTTGGGTCCTGGCTTACCTGCTTGCCTATGAGCGCGACTTCGCCGAAGCGGATGCGGAATTCGCCAAGGCGATCGAACTCGACCCGAATGAGGCCGATACTTTTGCGGCGCTATCCGACATCACCGTCCTTGCCGGTCGGGTCGGCGAGGGGCTCGAGCATATTCGCAAAGCGTTCCGGCTGAACCCGTTTCCGGCAAGCTGGTACTATCTGACACTCGGCCAAGCGCAATATGCGGCCGGGCAATATGTGGCCGCCGGCGAGACGCTGCGCCGCGACGAGACCTATCGCACAAGCTCACGCCGTTTCCTGGCGGCAAGCCTTGCCCAGCTCGGCCGGCTCGACGAGGCGCGCGCCGAGACCGACCTCTTCCTCGTCGCCAACCCGCATTTTTCCATCAGCCACTGGGCGGCGACCGAGCCATTCCGCGACGCTCGGACGCTTGAGCATTTCGTCGATGGCTATCGCAAAGCCGGTCTTCCCGAGTGATCGCCGGGCCGCGCCGCCCGCCAGACCAGGGGAACCAGCACCAGGGCGGCGGCCGGCAGCACGATCCAGTTGATCGTCTCCCAGCCGGAGCTATGGAGAAGCGACCCGGCGGAGAAGGACGCGCAGGCGACGGTACCAAAGACCAGGAAGTCGTTTGCACCCTGCACCTTGCTGCGTTCGGCCGGCGTATGGCAGTCGGCCACCATGGCGGTTGCGCCGATGAAGCCGAAGTTCCAGCCGATTCCGAGCAGAACCAGCGAGAGCCAGAAATGGGCGATGTCGAAGCCGGAGAGCGCGACGGCGGCCGAGCAGCCGATGAGCAGGAGGCCGACGGCCGCGACCCGTTCCTTGCCGAAGCGCACCATCAGGCGGCCGGTGACGAAGCTCGGCGCATACATGGCGAGAATATGCCATTGGATGCCCAATGCTGCCTGGTCGATCGAATGACCATGCCCGACTATGGCGATCGGTGACGCGGTCATCACGAAAGTCATCAAGCCGTAGGAGACGACTCCGGTTGCGATGGCGAGAAGATAGCGCGGCGATGTGAGGATCTGGACAAGCGGCCGCTCCAGAGCGCTTTCCGACGCGTGAGCCGTCGGCGGCGTCGATGTGCGAAGCATCAGCAGCACAGGAAACGCCAGGGCGGCGAGAACGGCCTGGCTGAGGAAGCTCCCGGCGAAGGGTGTCCCCGGCAGAGCGTCGCGCGTCCAGATGACGAGCTGCGGGCCAATGATCGCGGCGATCAGGCCGCCGACCATGACGCGGGCGATCGCCTTGTGGCTCTGCGCTGCGGTGGCGTTGTCGGTCGCGGCGAACCGGTAGCTCTGCACATAGGAGGAATAGAAGCCGGCGAGGCAGGTGCCGAGACAGAAGACCAGGAAGCTGGAGAGCACGATCCCCAGCGCCGCGATCAGGCCCGAAACCATGCCGATCACCGAGCCCAGCAGATATCCGGGCTTGCGTCCGAACCGACGCATCACCCAGGCGGCAGGGAGCGTCCCGAGCGCCAGCCCAAGGCTGAGAAGGCTGACGGGAAGCGTGACGAGATCGGGATCGGTCGACAAATGCTGCCCGACCAGACCGCCGAGCGAGACGATGATCGGAGCATTGGCGCCACCGAAGGCCTGCGCAATGGTAAGTACCCAGGAGTTGCGCTTTGCGGCTGCCGGGTCGGCCGAGGCTTGCTTTATGACGTTCATCTGGAATCCATCTTCGACAGAATGTCGGCGACCGCGCGACCGGCAGCGACGACTGCGCCGGCGAGATAACCAGGTTCGGAAGGACTTGTCTCGCTGCCGGCCAGGATGAGGCGGTCCTTCCACAGGCCAGACACCCATTGCGAGCTTCCCGGCAGCGGATGCGCCCCGCCGACACGATCGGCGGCGGTGGCTGTCAGCGGATCGGCTGCCCAGTCCTTCAACAGAACCGCCCGAGGTTTGAGGGCAGCGGAGCCGAACAATTTGGCGAGCTGTGCCAGGCAGGCTTGTTTCAACATCTCCTCGCCGAGCGCGGCGCGCTGATCGGCGCCGACCCCTGGGAAGCCGAAGAGGGCGGCCTTGCCCGAGGCGGTCGTCGCGTCATGAATTTCCACCAGCGGTCCGACCATGCTTTGCGCGGTGCCTGACAACTCGGCTGTTTGCCAGAATGCTTCGTCGTAGACGGCGAAGAACTTCGCGTGCGGAGCCATCCATGTGGCTGTGTCGCGCCAGCGGGCAGCGATTGCCGGATCCTGTTCCGGGCTGAAGCTTACCGTCGCTTCCAGCAGCCGCGGCGGGAGGGCGGCGACAACCTGCTCCGCCTGGAGGACGTCGCGACTGACCCGCCCTCTTTCGACGGTGAGCTCAACCCCGGTGCCGGAGAGTGCCATCGCCGTCACCGTCGCATCGCGGAGGATCCGGTCGGCGGGGATGTCGCGCGCCAATGCGCGCACCGCCGATGCCATGCCGCCGGAAAGCCGCATCGACTGCTGCTCCACCATTGTGGGCCGGTAGCGCTGCGGCGTCTCCCGGGACATCCTTTCGATGATCACGTCGCCCTCGCTGTTTTGCGCGAAGGAATGCAGGCCGAGTTCGCCGATCAGCGTCTCCATCGGCGGCTGCATCCGCGGCCAGTACCAGGACGGGCCGAGGTCGAAGCCGTCTTCCGCCGGCATGCCGGTTTCATCGGCCGTCAGAATGCGGCCGCCCAGCCGATCCCGCGCTTCGAGAACGATCACATCGATACCCGAAGCATGGAGCGCGCGGGCCGCATAAAGGCCGGCGAGGCCGGCACCGACGACGGCTACTCTGCATGCCTTCATCTCGCCTGTCCTTTGTCGTCGGCCTGGTCGAAGCTGCAGACGTCGTTGTGAAGCAGAGGGGCCGACTTGTACCAGACCTTTGCGCCGTGATCTCCGACCCGCGCGCGGAATATTTGCCCACGGGGAAGGCGCAGCCAGCTCCAGCGTTCAAGTGTGTCGCCGGCCTCAGTCAGGGAGCCGTCGATCACCAGCAGCTCAAGTCCTTGGAGATTGGCGAGTTCGATGTCGGCGTGTGCCTGCCAGTCCTCGAGCATCACACGCTCGTCTGCTCCATCGAAAAGGGTTGTTGACGACATCACCGCATCGCCAAGCCCGCCGCTTCGACCTTGACCGGGCAGGCGGACGATCCGTTCCCGGTCGCCTTGCTTGAACTGCCAGAGCTTGACGAGGATCACGCATCCGTCCTCGCTTCCCGGCGCATGCCCGGTTCCGGGAGGATTTCGAACGTAGCTGCCGGTAGGAAAGTCGCCGCTCTCGTCCTGAAAGACGCCGTCCAGAACGAAAAACTCTTCGCCGCCTGGATGTTCGTGATGCGGGAAGCGGCTGCCGGCCGCATAGCGCACGATCGAGGTGGCGCGGGCCTTTTCGCCGCCGATGCGAAACAGCATCCGCCGATCCACGCCTTTGGTGGGGCTCGGCATCCATTCGAGCCGGCCGGCATGGACGAGGGCACGCTCGGAGAGGTCGTTGTTGAGCAACATGGTCAAAGCTCCGATCTGCCGCCGTCGACGACGATCTCGGCGCCGAGCATATAGCTCGACGCGTCGCTGGCAAGGAAGCAAACAGCGGCTGCGATCTCCTCCGGCCTGCCCATGCGCCCGATCGGCACCTGTGCGCCGACCCGCTCCGCATAGGCGCGAAACTCTTCCTCGGTCTGGTTCTTTCCACGGTGAATAGGTGTCTCGATCGAGCCGGGGCTGACGGCATTCACCCGGATCTTGCGGTCTATCAGTTCGGCAGACATCGTCCGGGCGAAGGAGCGAACGGCCGCCTTGGAAGCGGAAAGGACCGCCCGTCCCGGCGTGCCGACCTGGTTCAGCCAGGAGGTGTTCAGAATAATCGAGCTGCCCTCACGCATCAGCGGCAGGACAGCCTGCACCGTGAAGAAGACACCTTTCACGTTCGCGTCCATGATCGTGTCGTAGGTCTCTTCCTCCGTGGTTGCGAGCGGCGTACCGAGCGCCACGCCGGCATTTGCGAAAAGAATATCCAGCGACCCGAACGCATGCTGAAGCTCTTCTCGCATGCGCTTCAGATCATCAATCGACGATATGTCGGCACGGATTGCAACGGCATTGCCGCCCAAATCATCCACGGCGTTGTCGAGCTTCTCCTGCGATCTGCCGGTAATGGCCACCCGTGCACCGCCATCGCGCAATTGCCTTGCAGCCGCGAGACCGATCCCGCTCGAGCCGCCAGTGATCAACGCCGTCTTTTCCTGAAACATCGTCGCAAACCTCTTTGTCTTTCCTCCAGCGTAGCGCCCGAGATTGCATTAGCGAGGAAAACCGGGCATACCGAAAAGAAAGAAAATCTTTGTCGTGAGCTTGATGAGAGACCTGACCAGATTGAAGTCCCTGCAGGCGCTGGAGGCTTCCGCGAGACATGGCAGCTTCGTCGGTGCGGCAGCCGAGCTGGATGTCACGCCTCCGGCCGTCGGGCAGCTCGTCCGTTCGCTGGAGGATTGGGTCGGCTATCCGCTGTTCAGAAGAAGGCGCTCCGGCGCCGAAAGGCTGACCCCCGTCGACGAGGCCGAGGATGCGCTCAATGATATCGCGGAAGGGCTCGATCGTCTCGAAACCGGGCTGCGGAAGCTTCGCGGCAGGAAGGCCCGGTCGGTCGTGGTGGTTACGGCGTCCCAGGCGCTGGTTGCCAACTGGCTGCTGGCAAGATTGGACGACTTCTCGACGAACTACCCGACGATCGATGTCCGGCTTGATGTCTCCGACAGGGTCATCGATCTGGCCCAGGGCGAGGCCGATATTGGCATACGCTGTGGTCTTGGTGCCTGGAAGGGTGTGAAATCGACGTTCCTCATGAGCGAGGAAATTATCGCTGTTTGCCACAATCGGCTGCTCAAGGCGGATCGGGAGGTGACCGCCGGCTGGATCGTCGAACAGACGCTGATCCATGACGGCACGCCGCATCCGGGCGGCAACTTTCCGACATGGGCGGAATGGCTGGCCAAATCCGGCGCAAACCAGGTTCCGGCAGAACGCGGGCTGAAGATCAATTCCACGGCGGCAGTGATCCAGGCTGCCGTCGCGGCGAGGGGCGTTGCCCTCGTGCGCAAGGCGCTCGTGGCACAGGAACTCGACAGCGGCAGGCTGGTCCATCTGTTGCCGGATGTCCGCTGGCCTGTGAAGTGGGCGTATTACATCGTCGCAGCGCCAAAGGCGTTGCGTCGATACGAGGTTGCAGCCTTTCACGACTGGCTGGCCTCGCGCCCGAGATAGACGCCGAGGAGTAATCCCGAACGAAAGACTACTCGCTTCAAACAGCCATATTCGACGCTGCCGACATCACTTCCCGAGGGGCCGGACCACCGAACATATGACGGCCGCCGTCCTCGACTTCGGTGAAACACCAGCGCACGACGCCATCTCGATCGAGCAGGAATTCGCCGACGAGCTGACCGTGGCCGGTCGCAATCATCTGCGTGTCATCCTCGGTGAATTCGTAGCCATCGGCCTTGTCGAGATAGTCCACCGCCGCCATCACGTCCATCGGCTCGGGGAGCTCACCGGGCATGTCGATGCGCATCGAGGTCACCGTGCTCATGCTGAGCTTGTGCGGCCAGTCATTCTCGGCTTCGGTGAACTGGACATTCGGCAGGCCGAACGCCCTGTGCGACATCCGCTCGGGGTCGGAGGCCGCCAGCAGGTTGGGAAGCGGGTGGTAACGGAAATAGAGGCGGGCGCGCTCGATTGGGGTATTCACGACAGTCAGGCTGTCGATGCCCTTTTCCTGCAAAGCTCCGGTGAGTTCGGCCATGGCGGCGATCTGCCGGCGGCAGAAGGGGCAATGCAGTCCGCGGAACAGCCCGACAAGCACCGGCTTCTGACCGCGAAAATCATCGATGGCGATCTTGCCCTGGCGGGTGATCGCATCCAACACCACGTTCGGCGCGCGATCTCCAGGCTGCAATGGTCTTTCCGAGTGGTTCTCCTGCATGATTAATTCCTCCCTTTATCTGTTTGACTTGATTTGACTAACCGATCTTCGGAAGTTGCGCCGAGAGGAGGATCAGTCGAGGAACGGTAAGACGACGAGTGTGCCTGGATCGAGGTTGTGGCGAATGCACACATCCTGTGCCAGCGTGAAATACCGCTCCGCCTCGTCCATGTCGTCATGCTCGAGGCTCAGTGTCGCCAAGCCATCATAGCACGGAAAGAGCAGTTGCGGCTCGTCAATTTCCTTCGCAACCTCAAGGGCTTCCTCGTAATACTTACGAGCTAGCTTCGGCTGGCCGTGGCACTGATGAATCTGCCCGAGGACGATCAGCGGCACGGAAAGATGATCGCGCTGATCGAGAGCCCGGTCGATTTCGATGGCCTTCTCCGCCGCCGGAACACCCTCGGCCGCGCATCGATCGGTAAAGGTGCAGCAGGAAACCGCGAGATTTGCGAGAAGTCGCGCCTGGAAGCCGAGATCGCCGATACGGGTGGCGACCTCCAGTCCGCGCCGGCAGATTCTGATTGCGTTGGCCGGATCGATGATCGTGTAGAGAACCCCGAGATTGGAATAGGCGCGGCACGCTGCACTTTGCAGATCGGCCTGTTCGGCGACTGAAAGGCTGCGCTCGACTTCCTGCACGGCCTCGCGGCGGCGTCCGAGCCGCGCCAGTGCCGCACCCTTGGTGTTCAGCGCCTCCGCCATTGCGCGCGCCGCCTCCCGTCCAGCCTCGGTCGTTCCGTCGACTGGTAGCGTCTGCAGGCATTGCAGCGCCTGCGTCGCCCACTCGGCGGCAGCAGCCTGATCGCCCATGCGGAAGGCCAGATGGCCGCGCTCCTGCAGGAGATGCGCATGTTCGACCGGCGCATCGATCGTCGCGATCATCGCTTCGGCCGCGGCGCAATGGGTCTCCGCCTGGTCGCGGCGCCCTGCATCAAGATGCAGACGGCCGATCTTCCGCAATATCTTCGCCGCGGCAATCCGATCGTCCTTGGTACGGTGGATCGCAAGCGCACTATGATAGTGGTTCAAGGCATCGTCGCGCCGGCCGGCAGGGCCACAGAGATCGGCAAGACGCTCCAGCAGCGCCAATTGTTCCGGCGTCACCTCCGGCTCGTTGGCGAAGGCGGCAAGAGCTTGACGGTAAAGGCGCATCGCATCGTCATTGGCGTGGGTTTTGCGCGCCAGATCGCCCGCCGCCATCAGATAACCGGCTCCCTTGGCTTTTTCGGTGGTCAGGCTGAAGTGATGGCCGAGCTGCGCCAGATGTTCCTGCCGATCGGGCGCCGCGCCATATTGGCGTTCCAGAACCCGGCCAATCCGAAGATGAAGCTCCATGCGCCGCTGCAGCAGGAGATTATGGTAGATGACGTCGTGCATCAGTGTCTGGCTGAAGCGATAGCCCGGTGACCCGGCCACATCGGGGCCGCGCAACTCCTCGATGATATTGCCCTCGCAGAGATAATCCAGCGCCGCATCGATGGCGGCCGGGTCGGTGGTGACGGTGCGGAGCAGGGCGGTATCGAACTTCGGGCCGACGACCGACGCCTCCTGCGCCAACCGTCTTATCTCGAGTGGCAGGCGATCGACGCGGGCAAGCAGCAGCGCCTGCAGATTGACCGGGATATCGACATCCCCGTCTTCGGTTGCGACATGCCAACGCTGACCGTCATTGTGCAGCGTGCCAATGTCGATCAGTGCTCTCAGGATTTCTTCGATGAACAGCGGATTTCCGCCGGCGCGGTCGAGAATGCGCTTACGCATCGTCACCGGCAGTTTGCCATGACCCTCGCCAAAAAAGGCAGCAAGCAGCTTCTGTCCGTCGGCTGCAAAGAGCGGGTCAAGACGTTGTACGGTGACGTTGACGCGATTGGAGTTCAACGGGTCGGTCTGCGATGTCGGCCGGTAGATCGCCATCAGCATCAGCCGGCTGCGCTCCAGCCGATCCATCATGTAGCGAAGCACTTCCAGCGAGGCAGCGTCCGCCCAGTGCAGATCCTCGATGACGAGCAGCAGGGGACCTTGCGCCAGCCGACGCTCGAAAATGGTGCGCACCGCATAGAAGATCTGTCGCCGCAACTGTTCCGGCTCGATGTGCCGCAACGCTCCATCGGGATCACCGAGGCCGAGGACATGCAGAAAGAGCGGCAAAAGTCCCTCGACATCCTCCTGCGTGAGATCGAGCGCGCGGAAGCCTGTCGTCAGCAGTTGCCGGGTCTTGTCGAGATCATCCCGCTCGCCGATGCCGTAAGCGCTGCGCACGACCGCGGCGAGCGTGCCATAGGATTGTTCGCCGAGAGGAGAGCAGGTGGCTTTGCGGATGGCAAGGCCCGGGAACCGGGTCGGATCGCCGGCGGTGCCGACGAACTCTGCGACCAGCCGCGATTTGCCGATGCCGGCCTCGCCGATCAGGCGGACAAGCTGCGCCGCACCGCCACAGGCGAGATCGAGGCATGTCAGCAACCGCGACAGCTCCGTATCCCGTCCGACCATCGGCGCCTGAAGGCCGAAACTTTCGAGCCCGCGCGCCGTATGCGGCGCTTCCAGCAGCCCCGTCAACCGATGGACGACGACATCTCCGCTTTTGCCGCGCAGCGCCTGCGCGCCAAGACTATCGAAGGCAAAGGCATGGCGGGTGAGGCGATAGGTCAGTGGCCCCACAAGGATATCGTTTTCGCCGGCCATCGATTGTAGGCGCTGGGCAGTGTTCACCGTGTCGCCGGTTACCGAATAGGATTTTGTACTGACCGCACCAAAGCCGCCGGTGACGACAGGCCCGCTATTGATGCCGATATGCAGACGCAGCGGCACGCCGGCGCGGGGCCGCCAGCGGTCGCCGACCACCGTGGCCCGACGGATCATATCGAGTGCAGCACCGAGCGCCCGGACAGGATCGTCCTCATGGGCGACCGGCGCGCCGAACAGCGCCAGCAGCGCATCGCCGACGAACTTGTCGACGAAGCCGCCATAGGCCTCGACCGCCTGGGTCATTTCCTCGAATAATTCGTTCTGCAGCACCCGCATGATTTCGGGGTCGATTTGCTCGCTCAGCGTCGTGAAGCCGCAGAGATCGGCAAAGAGCACGGTCACCGGCCGCCGGTCGGCGTCGCCATCGGATTTGGACGGCACCACCTCGGTGCTTCGTTTCGGCGCAGGCTGGACTTTGCCAGAAATCGACGCGCCGCATTTGGGGCAAAAGGCAAAATCGAGCTGACAAGGATTGCCGCAAGCGGCGCAGGAAAGAGGCTGCCTTGCGCCACATCGCGGACAGAAGGCAAAACCACTTTGAACATCGAAACCGCAGCCGGCGCACTCCATCGCACGCGTCCCACGAAGACCCGATGTGTGACGGCCAGGTTAGCCGCAACCACGGGCCTTAAATTAGAGAAGTAGCATGAACCTGCTGTCTCGTGCCCGCAAGCATTAAACAGCCGGCGGAACGGCGGTCGTCGTTGAGTGCCTGGCCGTCCTGAGATCCGTGCCGGACGTCAAACGATGTCACCTCGTCCCCGCAAGAAACTGCCGAAATCTTTCGGATTTCGGATTGGCGAAAAGTTCGTCAGGTTCGCCCGCTTCTTCGACGACACCCTTGTGAAGAAACACCACTTTGCTGGAGACGTCTCGCGCGAACCCCATCTCATGGGTTACAACAAGCATGGTTCGACCTTCCTCGGCAAGGGAGCGCATCACTTTGAGCACTTCCCCGACGAGTTCGGGATCGAGCGCAGAGGTCGGCTCGTCAAACAGCATGACCCTGGCCGTTGCGCGAGCGCGCGAGCGATCGCAGCCCGTTGTTGCTGCCCGCCGGACAAGTGCGCGGGATAGAAATCTCGCTTATCGACGATGCCGACCCGTTCGAGCAGAGCTTCAGCCTCCGCGATGCATTCGGCGCGATTGCGTTTCTGCACATGCACCGGTGCTTCGATCACGTTCTCCAGGATGGTCATATGAGACCAAAGGTTGAAGCTCTGAAACACCATGCCGATGTGTTCGCGCATCCGATCGACCTTTGCTGACGCCGGCCTGCCGGCGGGCGTGCTCAATCTCGTTTTCGGAGTTCCCGCCGATATTTCGAATTATCTTATTCCCCACCCGGTTATCCGGAAAATCTCCTTCACGGGATCGACCGTCGTCGGAAAGCAACTGGCCTCGCTGGCCGGCGCCACATGAAGCGCGTGACGATGGAACTCGGAGGCCACGCGCCGGCGCTCGTTTTCGATGACGCCGATATCGATCTGGCGGTCCGATTGTTGGCCGGTGCGAAGTTTCGAAACGCCGGACAGGTCTGCGTGGCACCGACACGGTTCCTCATCCAGGAACGCGTCTTTGAAAGATTTCTCGCTGGCCTGGTAAAGGCGGCCGAGGCAATCGACGTCGGCGATGGATTGTACGACGGTGTGACCATGGGGCCGCTTGCCAATGCGCGAAGGGTCGAGGCCATGGAAGCGCTGACAGCCGACGCTGTGATGCGCGGCGCAAAGATCGCAACCGGCGGCAAGAGGATAGGCAATCTCGGCAATTTCTTCCAGCCGACGGTTCTGACCGACGTTCCACAAGATGCGCGCGTGCTGAGCGAAGAACCGTTTGGTCCGCTTGCGATTGTCAGTGCCTTTTCAGACTACGCTTCTGCCGTTGCCGAAGCCAATCGCTTGCCATACGGGCTTGCGGCATATGCGTACACGACCTCTGCAAAGACCAGTGCCGGCCTTGCGCGGGATATCGAAAGCGGCATGCTGTCGATCAATCATCATGGACTGGCGCTGCCAGAGCTACCCTTCGGCGGCATAAAGGATTCCGGCTACGGTTCGGAAGGCGGTACCGAAGCGATGGAAAGCTATTTCAATACAAAGCTCGTAACCGAGGCGGTCAATTAGCGGACCGCCGATCCACGCGGTAACGTCGGGCGCGGGAACGGCACGCTGGGCAAACCTTCCGGCAAATAGACCAGCACGTCGAGAGGCGAGACTGTCGCATCTCTAACTGGCCCAACTGTCGCATTACTAAATAGCCGTGTGACTTCTAATGTAAATGCAACAAAGGCTTAAAGGCTACTACAGGGCAGGGAGATCAGCCCCCGATCCGACCGGCTGGGCCGGGTTGCAAGGGCGGAGCGGGGGCGGGTGATGACGCACCCCTTC
>NZ_WUFT01000025.1 GCF_010668805.1 Rhizobium phaseoli
GAACACAAACCAGCAATCGCTAATCCGCTTGAGTTTCTTTAGAACGAAAGACTTCGTCGCCAGCAGCGCCGCCGCCCTCGTTCAGTGAGTGGGCTTATAGAACTAACCCTCCCAAACAGTCAACAGCCAGCCCGAAAGTTTTTTGACATTTTTGTAACAGGCTGAAAATGAAGGGCTTTTAGCGGCAGTCTCCCAAAACGACGAAATTCGCCGCCCCAAGGGGTGGTTTTTGAGATTCGTTTTCGCCGAATCCCGAAGAATGGCTTCGACGAGGGAGACAAGGCTCATATGGGAAGCCTGATGTGGAATTCCAGGTGCTTGCCTATAACGCGCCTCAGCCGCTAATTTGGCAGCGATAAAAGATCCGCGGAGTGAAGAATGCTTGTCCTCGACGAAGAACAGACGCGCGCGGCCCTGCCCTGGCCGGAACTGATCGAGGCGATCGCCCGCATGTTCCAGAGCGAATGCGTGATGCCGGTGCGCCATCACCATGAGATGGAGGTGCCGGGTGAAGAGAGCGCCACACTGCTTCTGATGCCGGCCTGGCTTCCCGGACATTATGCCGGGGTGAAGACCGTCTCGGTCTTTCCTGGCAATATGCGGCGCGGCCTGCCGGCGATCTTCGGAACCTATCTTCTTTCCTCCGGCGCTACCGGCGAGATGCTGGCTGCGATCGACGGCGGCGAACTGACTGCGCGGCGGACGGCGGCAGCATCGGCGCTGGCGTCCCGTTATCTCGCCCGTGCCGATGCGGAGGAGCTGCTCGTCTGCGGGACCGGTCGACTGTCGCTCAACCTGATGCTTGCTCACGGCACGACACGGCCGATCAAGAAGTACCGGGTCTGGGGCCGCAACCGGCATGCCGCGGAAACGATCGCCGCCGAAGCGCGGGCACTGGGGCTGGATGCCGAGGCGGTTGCAGATATTGAAGCCGCGGCGCGAACGGCCGATATCATTTCCTGTGCCACGCTTTCCGGCGAGCCGTTGATATCGGGCGAATGGTTGAAACCCGGCGCCCATCTCGATCTCGTCGGTGCCTTCAAACCAGATATGCGCGAAAGCGACGACGAGGCGATCCGCCGGGCTTCGGTCTATGTCGATACCCGCGCCGGCGCCGTCAGCGAGGCAGGCGATATCGTCCAGCCGCTGATAAGCGGCGTGCTTAGGGAAAGTGACATCAGAGCAGAGCTTGCGGAACTGGTCAGCGGTGCCCATGGCGGGCGAAGCCATGATGCGGAAATCACGTTATTCAAATCGGTCGGCGCCGCTTTGGAAGATCTCGCCGGAGCGATTCTTGCCTATGAGACAGTGACGGGCCGACAGTGACGATCAGTGCATCATTGCCGGAACTTCCGGTTTCACATTTCCTGCCGGCCGTCGGTGCGGCGTTGGCCAATGAGGGACGCGCCGTCCTTTCCGCGCCGCCCGGCGCCGGCAAGACGACGCTGGTGCCGCTTTACCTGCTTGACCAGGCCTGGTGCGGCGACGGCAAGATCATCCTGCTGGAACCGCGGCGGCTGGCGGCGCGGGCGGCGGCAAGCCGGATGGCGTCATTGATCGGCGAACAGGTCGGTGGCACGGTCGGCTACCGCATGCGCCTCGACAACAGGATATCGGCAGCGACACGGATCGAGGTGGTGACCGAGGGGGTTTTTGCCCGGATGATCCTCGATGATCCGGAACTGACCGGCGTCTCTGTCGTCATCTTCGACGAATTCCACGAGCGTTCGCTCGATGCCGATTTCGGGCTGGCGCTGGCGCTCGACGTCCAATCGGCCCTGCGCGAAGATCTGCGTATCCTGGTGATGTCGGCGACCCTCGACGTCGAACGTGTGGCGGCCCTGCTCGATCATCCGCCTGTCATCGAAAGCCTGGGGCGCAGCTTTCCGATCGATATCCGCTACCAGGATCGGCCGGGCGGCGAGCGCGTCGAGGATGCGGTCACCCGGGCGATACTCGATGCCCATGCCGATGAGACTGGCTCGATCCTCGCTTTCCTGCCCGGTCAGGCGGAAATCACCCGAACGGTGGAACGGCTGCAGGGACGATTCGGGCCCGAAACACTGATTGCGCCGCTCTATGGCAATCTCAGCCAGAAGGAGCAGGATGCGGCAATCCGGCCGACTTCCACGGGAACACGCAAGATCGTGCTTGCGACCTCGATCGCCGAAACCTCGATCACTATCGATGGGGTCAGGATCGTCATCGACAGCGGGCTGCAGCGTCTGCCGGTGTTCGAGGCGTCGACCGGGATCACCCGGTTGGAGACGGTGCGCGTGTCGCGGGCTTCCGCCGATCAGCGGGCGGGCCGCGCCGGGCGAACGGAACCGGGTATCGCCGTCAGGCTGTGGCACCAGGGACAGACCGCGGCCCTGCCGGCCTTCACGCCGCCGCAGATCCTTTCCAGCGACCTTTCCGGACTGGTGCTCGATCTCGCCCATTGGGGCGTTCAGGATCCGGCATCGCTTGCCTTTGTCGACCAGCCGCCGGAGACGACGCTCAGGGAAGCGCGGGGGCTGCTTGGCCAGCTCGGCGCGCTCGACAAGGATGGGGCGCTGACACTACGCGGCAAGGTGATGCGTGATCTCGCTTTGCCGCCGCGGCTTGCCGCCATGGTCGTTTCTGCAGGCGAATCAGGGCACGCCCGCGATGCGGCAATGATCGCCGTGCTTCTGACCGAACAGGGACTCGGCGGAACGAACCTCGATATCGAGGAACGGCTGCGACGCTTCAAGGCCGAGCGCGGCGAAAGAGCAGAAGCCTCGCGGCGACTGGCGGGGCGGCTGGCGAGCGGCCTCGACAGAGTTGCCGCAACGGCGCCGGCGCTTGCGGGGCAGCTCTTGCTGCATGCGTTCCCGGATCGGATCGCGCTTCAGCGCGGCGGGCGCGGCCGATTCGTGATGGCGAACGGGCGCGGCGCTGAGCTGCCGGAAACCGAGAGGCTGGCCGGCAGCCAGATGCTGGTTATCGCCGATCTCACCGGGCGGGCGGCGCGGGCGCGGGTATTGGCGGCCGCCGAAGTGACGCGCGGCGATATCGACGCCGAGCTGCCCGGCGAGATCAAAACCGGCGATCAGATTTTTTTCGACCGGCAAAGCCGGCAAATACGAGCGCGGCGGGCAACCCGGCTCGGTGCGATCGTCTTCGAAGAGACGCCCTTGCCGCGGCCTTCCGGCGCCGCGGTTACCCAGGCACTGGTGGAGGGCGTGCGCGAACTGGGGCTCGATCATCTCGCCTTCTCCAAGGAGGCCGTGCAACTTCGCGAGCGGATCGGTTTCCTTCACAGGACGATCGGCGCGCCCTGGCCCGATGTCAGCGACGATGCCCTGCTTTCGCGGCTGGACGATTGGTTCGGCCCCTTTCAAACGGAGGCTCGCGGCCTTTCCGAGATTTCCGCCGCCGGGCTTTCGAACGGGCTGATGTCGTTGGTGCCGCACGAGGTGCAACGCGACCTTAGCCGACTTGCGCCGACCCATTTCGAAGCGCCGACCGGCCAGAGGCACCCGATCCAATATGAGGGCGAGGAGCCGGTGTTGACGATCCGCGTGCAGGAGCTGTTCGGGCTGAAGCAGCACCCGGCCATTGCCGGCGGCCGTCTGCCGCTGCTGCTCGAACTGACCTCGCCGGCGCATCGGCCGATCCAGACGACCCGCGACCTGCCGGGCTTCTGGGCCGGTTCGTGGAGAGACGTGCGTGCCGATATGCGCGGACGTTATCCCCGGCATCCCTGGCCGGAGCGGCCGGAAGAGGCGTTGCCGACGACACGGGCAAAACCGCGTGGTACATGAGCGCCATCCAAGGAGACTCCGGCATGATCGACACGCCCGGCATGATTGACAAGACGCAAAGCCTTACACTGGAGGACCGGTACAGCAGCCGCAGGCTGCGTCTGCAGACGCTGGTGCGGCTGCGTTGGCTTGCCGTCTGCGGACAGGCGCTGACGGTGTTCATCGTGGCCTTCTGGCTGAAATTTTCCTTGCCTCTGATTGCCAGCTGTTCGCTGATCGCTGCCCTTGCCTGGGTGAATTTCTACCTGACGATCCGCTATCCGCCGACCCATCGGCTGGGACCGCCGGCCGCCTTTGCGCTGCTCGGCTTCGATCTTCTGCAGCTGTGCGCGCTGCTCTTCATCACCGGCGGCCTCGCCAACCCTTTCGCAGCCCTCGTCTGCGTGCCGGTCATCATTTCGTTTGCCTCGCAGCCGATCCGTTACAGCACGGCGCTGATCGGCTTTGCGATGGTGTGCATCACGGTGCTTGCCTTTTCGCCTTTTCCGCTGCCCTGGTTCGACGGTGTCGAGATCAATGTCCATAACGTCATGCAGTTCGGGGTCTGGTGCTCGATCGCCTCGACGATGGCCTTCGCCGCCTTCTATGCCTACCGTGTCTCGCTGGAAGCGAGCCAGCTTGCCGATGCGCTGGCTGCGACCGAACTGGTGCTGCAGCGGGAAAAACACCTTTCGCAGCTCGACGGGCTGGCGGCCGCCGCTGCCCACGAGCTAGGTACGCCGCTTGCGACGATCAGCGTCGTCGCCAAGGAAATGGAGCGGGAGCTCAAGGACGACGATCGTTTCCGCGAGGACGTGATGCTGTTGCGTAGCCAGAGCGAACGCTGCCGTGACATCCTGCGGCGGCTGACGACGCTTTCCTCCGAAGGCGAAGCGCATATGCGCCGCCTGCCGCTTTCCTCGATGATCGAGGAGGTCGTCGCGCCACACAGGGAATTCGGCATTATCTTGGAGCTGATCGAAAAGAGCCCGCGCAAGGACGAACCGGTCACCGATCGCAATGCCGGCATCATGTACGGGCTCGGCAACCTGATCGAAAACGCCGTCGATTATGCCCGGGAGAAAGTGATCGTCACCGTCGAGCATGATCACGACAAAGTGCTGATCGTCATCGAGGATGACGGCAACGGCTATGCGCCCGATATTCTGACCCGGATCGGCGAGCCATACATGACCAAGCGGCAGAAAGAGGATACGGCGGGCGGGCTCGGCCTTGGGCTTTTCATCGCCAAGACGCTGCTGGAGCGCTCGGGGGCATCACTGATTTTCGAGAATCGCGACCCCGAAAGTGTGGGCGCGCGCATCCGAATCGAATGGCCGCGCATGCTGATCGACGCAAATTCGACAAAGTGACTTTGTCGGCATAAGTAGGATATAAGCGGTTGACGCAGATCGGGCGTTCAAGCGCCAGGACGAAGACGATGACAGAACAAAATCACGAAAATTTCGCCGCGGCGGATGAAGACCATATCGGTCCCGATGCCAGCCTGCTGATCGTCGACGACGACGGGCCGTTCCTGCGCCGGCTGGCCCGGGCGATGGAGATGCGCGGCTTCCAGGTGGAGACGGCCGAATCAGTGGCGGAAGGCGTTGCGAAATCGAGAGGCAGGCCGCCGAAATATGCGGTGGTCGACCTTCGGCTTGGCGACGGCAATGGGCTCGACGTCATCGAGGCTATCCGCCAACGGCGCGACGATACCAGGATCATCGTGCTGACCGGCTACGGCAATATCGCAACGGCGGTCACCGCCGTGAAGCTCGGCGCCGTCGACTACCTGGCAAAACCCGCGGATGCCGACGACGTCTTTTCGGCGCTGACGCAGCGGCCGGGTGAAAAGGCCGACCTTCCCGAGAATCCAATGTCGGCCGACCGGGTGCGCTGGGAGCACATCCAGCGCGTCTATGAAATGTGCGAGCGCAACGTGTCGGAAACGGCGCGCCGCCTCAACATGCACCGGCGCACGCTGCAGCGTATCCTTGCCAAACGGGCGCCGAAATAGAAGAGACATCCGTCAAACATCATCGACGGTATACGGCTTTCCGTTGGCCCATTCGGCCATCATCAACCTCTGCGCGGCGGCACGTGAGAAATTGAGTGTGACGGATTTTCGCGTGGCCGGGGCCAAACGGTGTTCCGGCGCCTCGCGAATCATATGAGCGCCATAACCATCCGAGAGGAAAAGCCCGCACTCCTCGGGAAAGATGTCGAGCGGCACACCTTCGTGAGTCGCGAAGAACAGGCGGTCGCAATGCTGCCTGTATTCCGGCCATTTGCGATCCACCCTGAAATCCTCGATCGACGTCTTGATTTCGACAATCCAGACCTCGCCCTTTTCCGAAACCGTGATCAAATCGGCACGGCGGCCGCTGGCGAGCGGCAGTTCAGGCAGCACGGCGTGGCGCATTTCATGCAGTAAAATCTGCGTTCCGCGCCGCACCATCATGGCTCTGTCCGATTGCCGGCCATCGATTAACGGATTGTTATTGTAAACGCTCAAAATCGTCATGGATAACCCTAGCAGGGGCTGGCGTGTTGTTGCAAAAAAACCATGCGCTTCTAATTTGCGCCGCAGATGGATTTGTCGCGCAGCAGTAGCCTTGCAAAGCGCAAGTTAATCGAAAATAAACCATAATCAACGATGGTCGAAAGACTGTTCTCCTTGCCCCAAAACTTCAAGAGTCATCTATGCGCATCCGCAATGCATTCCCGGTATTTGGCCTGCTGACGACGCTGGCACTGGCCGGTTGCTCCTCGACATCAGACAGCGCATCCGTCGACGACAAGGGCGCAGGCCCGACGGTACAGACAGCCCAGATCTTCAATGACGCCTATGGCGTGACCAAGGATGCCGGATACTCTCTGCCGGCGATCCCGATCGACAGGGTCAAGCCGCAGTTCCGCCGCCAGGTCGTCAGCTACCAGACCACCGAGCGTCCCGGTACGATCATCGTCAACACGCGCGAGCGCTTCCTCTATTACATCCTGGCCAACGGCAAAGCGATGCGCTACGGCATCGGCGTCGGCAAGCAGGGCTTCGCCTGGGCCGGCACGGCTTACGTCGCCTGGAAGCAGGAATGGCCGACCTGGCACCCGCCGAAGGAAATGGCCGCTCGCCGGCCTGACGTCGCCAAGTATGTCGAAGACGGCATGGGCCCGGGTCTCAGCAATCCGCTCGGCGCGCGCGCCATGTATCTCTTCAACGATGACGGCAAGGACACGTTGTTCCGCCTGCACGGCACACCGGAATGGGCTTCGATCGGCACCGCCGCTTCCTCGGGCTGCATTCGCTTGATGAACCAGGACGTCATTGACCTCTATAGCCGCGTCCGTCCCGGCAAGGGCACGTCCAAGGTCGTCGTTATCCAGTAAGCTAGATATCGAATTCGGTATAAAAAAGGCCGCTGGACTGTCGTTCCGGCGGCCTTTTCGTATTCTCAGCTATGCTCTCACCCGGCCTGCTTCGCCTTGAGTTCAAGGCGGCGGCGGTGTAGCGCCGGCTCGGTATAGCCGTTCGGCTGCTCCCTGCCCTTCAGGACGAGATCGAGGGCGGCCTGGAAGGCGATCGAGCCGTCGAAATTGCCGGCCATCGGCTGATAGGCCGGGTCCTGCTCGTTCTGCCGGTCGACGACAGCGGCCATGCGCTGCATCGTCTCGACGATCTGAGCCTCGGTGACGACCTTGTGGTGCAGCCAGTTTGCCATGTGCTGGGCCGAGATGCGCAATGTCGCACGATCCTCCATCAGGCCGACATTGTTGATATCGGGCACCTTCGAACAACCAACGCCCTGATCGACCCAGCGCACGACATAGCCGAGGATGCCCTGGGCATTGTTGTCGAGCTCGCGCTGGATTTCCTCCGGCGTCCAGTTCGGCCGCACCGCAACCGGCACGGAAAGAATGTCGGAGAGCTTGGCGCGGGCACGGTCCTTCAGTCCCTGCTGAACCCTGGCAACATTGACCCGGTGATAATGGGTGGCATGCAGGGTGGCGGCCGTCGGCGACGGAACCCAGGCGGTGTTGGCGCCGGCCTTCGGATGGGCGATCTTCTGTTCCAGCATCGCCGCCATCAGATCCGGCATCGCCCACATGCCCTTGCCGATCTGCGCATGGCCGGCAAGACCGCATTCGAGGCCGATGTCGACGTTCCAGTTTTCATAGGCCGCGATCCAGGCCGCCTGGCGCATGTCGCCCTTGCGAATCATCGGGCCGGCTTCCATCGAGGTGTGGATCTCGTCGCCGGTGCGGTCGAGGAAACCGGTATTGATGAAGACGACACGCTCGCGGGCAGCACGGATGCATTCCTTGAGATTGATCGTCGTGCGGCGTTCCTCGTCCATGATGCCCATCTTGATGGTGTTGCGCGTCAGGCCGAGCGCCTCTTCGACCCGCGAGAAAATCTCGACGGCGAAGGCCACCTCTTCGGGCCCATGCATTTTCGGCTTGACCACATACATGGAACCGGCGCGGGAATTCTTCCTGCGGCCGGCCGGGCCGATATCGTAAAGCGCGATCAGGCCGGTGATGACGGCATCCATGATGCCCTCCGGCACTTCGGTGCCGTCGCGGTCGAGGATCGCCGGATTGGTCATGAGGTGGCCGACATTGCGCACCAGCATCAGCGAGCGACGATGCACCTCGAACGAAGCGCCGTCTGGGCCGGTATATTGCAGATCCGGATTGAGCTTGCGGGTGAAGCTCTTTCCGCCCTTTGCCACCTCTTCCTGCAGATCGCCCCTCATCAGGCCAAGCCAGTTGCTGTAGACGACGACCTTGTCCTCGGCGTCGACGGCGGCGATCGAATCCTCGCAGTCCATAATCGTCGTGATCGCCGACTCCAGCCAGACATCGGAGATATGAGCCGGATCGGTCTTGCCGATCGCCGTCGTCGCATCGATGACGATCTCGATATGGATGCCGTTGTTCTTCAGGAGAATATGCGTCGGTGCGGCCGCATCGCCGCGATAGCCGGCAAAATGCCCGCCATCCCCCAGCATCGCCTGCTCGCCATCGGTCGATCTGATCTCCAGCGCTCCATCCTTGACGGCGAAACTGCCGACATCCTTCCAGCTGCCATCTTGCAGCGGCGCTGCGATATCGAGGAAATCGCGCACCCAGGCGATGACCTTCTCGCCGCGCTTCGGATTGTAGCCCTTGCCCTTTTCAGCGCCGTCGGTCTCGGGAATGGCGTCCGTGCCATACAGCGCATCATAGAGCGAGCCCCAGCGGGCATTGGCGGCGTTGAGTGCATAACGGGCGTTCATGACGGGAACGACCAGTTGCGGGCCGGCGATCGAGGCGATCTCAGGATCGACGTTGTCGGTCGAAACCTGGAAATCCGAGCCCTCAGGCAGGAGATAGCCGATTTCGCGGAGGAAGGACTGGTATTCGTCCATATCCGCAGGCGAGCCATGCCGGCGATACCAGTCGTCGATCTTGACCTGCAGGTCGTCGCGTTTTGCCAGCAGCGCCCGATTGCTAGGGGCGAGATCGTGGACGATCGCCGAAAAATCGGCAAAGAACTTGTCCGCATCGATCGCCAGACCCGGCAGCACCTCCTTGACGAGGAAATCATGAAGGACGGCTTCGACGGCAAGACCGTTCTTATCAATGCGGCTCATGCGACATACTCCCTGGCAACGACTTTGATTGCTGCCACTTTGCCCGGCTTTCATTCACAGTCAATTCCGCAATAATTCGAAAGATTTATGCTTATCGGGAAATTATGCGCGGTGTTACCCGCATCGGCAGGCCGTTCTGCGGCTGCGTCGTCAGCTTCTGCACCGGCCAGGGATTGGTCTCATCGGTGGAATCGAAGCGATAGCGATGCATCAGCACGGCAAGGGCGATCACCGCCTCCTGAAGCGCAAAGGTTGCGCCGATGCAGACCCGCGGACCGGCGCCGAAAGGCAGGAACTGGAAGCGGCCGATAGAGCCGCGATTTTCCGGCAGGAAGCGCTCGGGCATGTAGGCGCGGGGCCTGTCCCAATAAAGTTCGTGGCGATGCAGCGTCCAGGGCATGATGAGCACCGTGATCCCGGCCTCAAGCTCGACCCGCTCGCCCTTGGGGCTTGTCCAGGAATCATCCGAGATGGCGGCGCGATTGATGGATGGCGCCGGCGGATAGAGACGCAACGTCTCCTCGAAGGCAGCGCGCGTGTGCGGCATCATATCCAGCCATTCCACAGGTTCGGCCTCGGTGGCGAGCACCGCGTCGATTTCTACCTCCATCGCCTCGCGGATATTCGGGCTGTTCGAGACGCAATAGAGCGTCCAGGCCAATGCCCGCGCCGTGGTCTCATGCCCGGCGCCGATAAAGGTCAGAATATTGTCTTCGATTTCTTCCTTCGTCAGCCCGTCAGGGCCGGCCTGTTCCAGCAGCAGGGTGAGGAAATCTTCGGGGGCCGTGGCGCGATCGGCCTTCATCTTTGCGGTTCGCATATCCATCGTGTCGCGCACGATGGCACGGAATTTCTCCAGCACTTTCTGACCGCCGATGCGTGTCACACGTGGAACCCAGGAGGGAGCGCGCATCAGATCCATCGGATCGACGCGGCCCATGCGATGCAGGAGAGCATTGACGTCATCGGCGAAATGGCCGCTCGAGGTGACGATTTCACCCGAAAATAACGTGTCGGCGAGAATCGCGAAGGTCAGCTCGGTCATGTCCGTGCTGATATCGAATATTGCCCCCGTCTCGCCCGCGCTCTGATATTTGCCGGCATAGTCTTCCGACTGGCGCAGCATCTGCCCGGCGAATCCTTGGGCATGGCGGGGCGTGAAAACAGGCGCCACCGCCTTGCGTGATCTTTTCCAGACCGAGCCTTCTGCCGTCAGCAGGCCGTCCCGCAAGATCGGGCGCAGCACCAGCTGGCGTATATCGGACATGCGGTAATTGCCAGCATTGTCGACCAGCACATGCTTGATCAAGCCGGGATCGTTGACGATCACCGTGTGCTGACCGAAGAAGCTCGTCTTGATCCAGGGCAGCGTATAGGAAGGCTCACCCCAGAGTTCGAGCGGATTGCGCAGGATGGTGCGGATGATTTCCAGCCGGCTCGGCGGCACGGTACGCGGCAACGGTGCCGGCGGAACGAAGGGTTCAGGACGCATGTCCATCAGAAAAGCCTTTTGGGGAAGATCAACGCTTCCCGTCAGGCTTGAAGCTAGAGCAGGCCCTTCAGTTCGTCCAGCTTGTCGTTGATCAGCCAGCCGTAATAATTCTCCTCCGGCCAGACAGTCGCACCCGAAGAGCGGTTTTTCGCAGCGAGTGCGGCGGCGCGCTGGCGTGAGTTGCCGACATTATAAAGCGTCGCCGTCAGGCCGGGATTGCCCGAGATGTCCATGCCGGCGATCTCCTTGTAATCGTCGATCGACCGGCGGATAGAGGCGGCGACAAAGGCGAGCGAGATATCGGGATCCATGATGGACTTGTAGACGGCGCCGGCATTCTTCTCGTTCAGCTTCGGATAACCGGAGACGCGGGTCACCAGATCGGAGAGCATCAGCGCCGTCAACGGATTGACCTGGCCGAGGCCGAAGGTCTGCCCGGCATAGAAGGGCTGGAAGAAGACCGCGCTGAAGCGGTTGTCGGGGAAGCTCTTGCCGCCCACGGTCTTGCCGCGGAAGTCACTTTCCCAGACATCTTCGCGGCAGGACCACAGTGTGTAGGCATCGCTCTTGCCTTTGCACTCGGTAAATTGCGGCCGCGCCACGAAGTCGTCGACGTTTTCGCCGTCATAAGCGAAGCGGAAGCTTTCTCCAGCGTAAGAAGCCGCCTTGACATAATAGGACTGCAGCCTGTCGTAGGCGTCGACATTATAGGTGTGTTCGCCAACGATCGCGCCGACGACATGGATGGGATTGATGCCGTAAGCGCTGGAGACCTTGCGGATCTTGCCCATCAGTTCACGATCGGTGGCCAGCAGCTCGTGGACCTTTTCATACTTCAGATCGAAGCTGCTCTTGGTTCCCTTGGTGCGCCTGACGGACGCGCCCGGAATATCCGGCTGCTCGGCATGGCGGTTGCCAGCCGGCACCGTCTGCATAGCGAAGGCGGGCGCCGAATTCACCAGGGCAACGGCAATCAAAAGGCTTGTCAAAAGGCGTCGCACGATTCGCTATCCCGTCCGGTTCCATCGTCCTGTTTGCGATGCGGCTGACTGGACCAGAATCTTGGCCGAATAAAGCCGCAGTGCTAAACAAAGCGGGCCTTCACTAAAAAGTAAAAGGCCCGCTGTCGAGAGTGGAGTTCGTCACAATCCGGCATTCACATCGGGAAAGACATGCACCGGTGCGCCGAAATCACAGAATGAAGCGCGAGAGGTCGGTATTCTGGGCGAGATCGCCGACATGTTCGCGCACATAGGCGGCATCGATCGTTACGGCCGTTCCGCCCCGGTCCGGCGCGTTGTAGGAGATCTCGTCCAGCACCCGCTCCATCACCGTCTGCAGACGGCGGGCGCCGATATTTTCGACTGAGGAGTTCAGATGCACGGCGACATCGGCAAGCGCGTCGATCGCGTCATCGGTGAATTCGAGGCTCAGGCTTTCGGTTTCCATCAGCGCGCGATACTGGCGGATGAGGCTTGCTTCCGTCTCGGTCAGGATCCGGCGGAAATCCTCCTTGTTCAGCGGCCGCAATTCGACACGGATCGGCAAGCGGCCCTGCAGCTCCGGCAGAAGATCCGAGGGTTTGGAGACATGGAAGGCGCCGGAGGCGATGAAGAGGATATGATCCGTCTTCACCGGCCCATATTTGGTCGAGACCGTTGTCCCTTCGACAAGCGGCAGGAGGTCGCGCTGAACGCCTTCGCGCGAAACGCCGGCGCCCATGCCGCCGTCACGGGCGGCGATCTTGTCGATTTCGTCGAGGAAGACGATGCCATCATTCTCGGTGGAGCGAACGGCCTCGCGCTGGATAACCTCATTGTCGACCAGCTTGTCGGATTCGTCGCGGATCAGGTCGCCGTATGAAGCCTTGACCGTGGTGCGGACCTTCTTGGTGCGTCCGCCCATCGCCTTGCCGAACATTTCCGACAGGTTGAGCACGCCGATATTGGCGCCCGGCATGCCGGGTATTTCGAAGCCGCCCATGCCGGAACCGGCATCGGCCACCTCGATATCGATTTCCTTGTCGTCGAGTTCGCCGTCCCTCAGCTTCTTGCGGAAGTTTTCGCGGGTGGCGGGCGACGCGGTGGTGCCGACCAGCGCATCGAGAACACGCTCCTCGGCGCTGACATGCGCCTTGGCCTGGACCTCGGCCCGCTTCTTCTCGCGCACCAGGCCGATGCCGACCTCGACCAGATCGCGGATGATCTGCTCGACATCGCGGCCGACATAGCCGACTTCGGTGAATTTGGTGGCTTCGACTTTGATGAAGGGCGCGCCGGCGAGTTTTGCCAGGCGGCGGGAGATTTCGGTCTTGCCGACGCCGGTCGGGCCGATCATCAGGATATTCTTCGGCATGACTTCGTCGCGCAGGCTCGGATCGAGCTGCTGACGACGCCAGCGGTTGCGCAGCGCAATCGCGACGGCGCGTTTGGCGTCATGCTGGCCGATAATGTAGCGGTCGAGTTCGGAAACGATCTCGCGGGGGGAAAAAGTCGTCATTGCGTGTCATTCTCCTGGCGGTCCGGGGCAATCAACAACGCCCGGCCGTAATTCGTCTTGCTCGCCGCCGCGGCGGCCGGGAGGCCCGAGGTTCAGCCTTCGACATCCAGCGATTCGACCACGATATTGTGGTTGGTGTAGACGCAGATGTCGGCGGCGATTTCGAGAGCGCGGCGCGCGATCTCTTCGGCCGATTTGTCGGTATCCATCAGCGCGCGGGCGGCGGCTAAGGCAAAATTGCCGCCCGAGCCGATCGCCGTCGTGCCATGCTCGGGCTCGAGCACGTCGCCATTGCCGGTGATCGCCAGCGTGATCGACTTGTCGGCGACGAGCATCATGGCTTCGAGATTACGCAGGTATTTGTCGGTGCGCCAGTCCTTGGCGAGCTCGACGGCGGCGCGCATCAGTTGTCCTGGATATTGCTCCAGCTTCTTTTCAAGCCTTTCGAGCAGGGTAAAGGCATCAGCCGTTGCGCCGGCGAAACCGGCGACGACTTCACCCTTGCCGATGCGGCGCACCTTGCGGGCATTGCCCTTCATGACGGTCTGGCCGAGGCTCACCTGGCCGTCGCCGGCCATCACCACTTTGCCGCCTTTTCGAACTGTAATGATCGTTGTCATCAAACACCTGTCTGCCCACGACGCGGGCGTTTACGCGAGACCACACATTGGCCCTGTTGAGCCCTATGTAAGAGGGCCGGCGCCGTTTGCAAATGGGCCGGCTTTTCTCTTGCCCGGCTTCTGGATATTTGCCGATGCGCCTGATAAGGAACGGCCTTATTCCGATGGAGGGCCATATGGCCGAGACCGCAACAAGCCGTACGGGCAGCGTTTCCCGCAAGACCAACGAAACCTCGATTTCCGTCTCCGTCAATCTCGACGGCACCGGCAAATCGAAGATTTCGACCGGCGTCGGCTTCTTCGACCATATGCTCGACCAGCTTTCGCGGCATTCCCTCATCGACATGGAGATCGAGGCCAAGGGCGACCTGCATATCGACGACCACCACACGGTCGAAGATACCGGCATCGCCATCGGCCAGGCGATCTCCAAGGCGCTCGGCGACCGGCGCGGCATCACGCGCTATGCTTCGATCGATCTCGCCATGGACGAGACGATGACCAAGGCCGCGGTCGATCTTTCCGGCCGGCCGTTCCTCGTCTGGAACGTTGCCTTCAGCGCCCCAAAGATCGGCACGTTCGACACCGAACTCGTGCGCGAATTCTTCCAGGCGCTTGCCCAGAATGCCGGCATCACCTTGCATATTCTCAATCATTATGGTGCCAACAACCACCATATTGCCGAGACGTGCTTCAAGGCCGTTGCCCGCGCATTGCGCACGGCGACAGAGATCGATCCGAGACAGGCGGGCCGTGTTCCCTCGACCAAGGGCACGCTCGTCTGAGCCCTTCAAGGGAGCGGCGACAATGACATCAAGCTATATTTTCCTGACACCGCCCGGCAGCGCGAGCGCCGCGGTCAACGAGACGCGAACCATCCGCGATGGCTTCACGCTGCTCGGCTTCTTCTTTCCCTGGCTGTGGCTGCTGGCCCATCGGCTTTGGCTGCCTGCGGCCGCGGCCTTTCTGCTGCAGGGCCTCGGTGGTGCGCTGATGGAAGAGCCGGGTCTCGGGCTGGCGGGAGCGGCCATGATGCTGGGCGTGAATGTGCTGGTCGGCCTCGAGGGTCAGAATTTGCGCATCCGCACGCTCGCCGCCAAAGGCTGGAACGAAGACGCACTGATATCAGCCGATACGATCGGCATTGCCGAGCAGGTCTATTTTTCAGACAGGCCGGCGACCGCAAACAGCGATGACACCGTGGCACCGGACTGGGACAACAAGACCCGGCCAAAAAGCCCACCTGGTCATGCCACATCGCTTGGTCTCTTTGGTTTTGATGGAGGACGCTGACGATGCGCGTCGCGATTATCGACTACGGCTCCGGTAACCTTCGCTCGGCGACCAAAGCGTTCGAGCGAGCCGCCCGCGAGGCAGGCATCGATGCGCATATCGATCTCACCGACAGGGCAGACGATGTTGCCGCGGCAGATCGTATCGTGCTTCCCGGCGTCGGCGCCTATGCCGATTGCCGGCGTGGCCTCGATGCCGTGCCCGGAATGGCCGAGGTGTTGATCGAGGCCGTCGAGAAGAAGGCGCGGCCGTTCCTCGGCATCTGCGTCGGCATGCAGCTGATGTCCTCGCGCGGCCTCGAGAAGACCGTAACGCACGGTTTCAACTGGATTTCCGGCGACGTCGTCGGGATGACGCCCGATGATCCGCAACTGAAGATCCCACAGATCGGCTGGAACACGCTCGACCTGAAGCGCGACCATCCACTCTTTGATGGCATCGCGACCGGCCCGGAAGGACTGCATGCCTATTTCGTGCACTCCTACCAGCTTGCCGCCGAAAACGACGACGACGTCATCGCGACCGTCGACTATGGCGGTGCGATGACTGCCGTCGTCGGGCGCGACAACATGGTGGGCGCCCAGTTTCACCCGGAAAAGAGCCAGAAGCTCGGGCTGGCGCTGATCACCAATTTCCTGCGCTGGAATCCGTGATACCTCCGCCTTATTTCCCCTTTAAGGAAACGGCGGAACAGGAGTGCGCTCGATGCCGGCTTCGCGGAAATCAGGCAAGGTAATCTACACATTGCGGCCTTCCAGAGAGGGCCTGCCTGCTTTTTCTGATATCAAGCTTCCCGGCGGCACGATCATTCGCCGTGTCGATGAGGCCCTTCACAGGAGGGCGCTTTCCAATGCGACCAAGGCGCTGAAAGAAAGGCTGGACCGATGATCCACGAATTCCTAGCCGGCAACGAAAATTCGCAGCTGCGCGCCAACGGGATTAATGCCGGCGACCTCGCCGAGGCCGTGCTGGAATTCTATATCGAGGGCGAGGACGATCTGATCGGCCTGCTAGCCTACGCCCTCTACGAGCGGCAGAAGCGCGATTTCGTTGTCAGCCATCGCAAGCGCAACGCCGGCCGTTCTCCCAATGAGGCCGAGCTTGCCGCCGTCACCGGCAATTATCTCTCGGCCGACCTGCGCAATACGCTGCGCGACCGGGCCTCGCAGATTCTTTCGAGCTATGCCGAAACCTATGTGGAGGCGATGGAGCCGGAAATCCGCTTCGCCGCCGTCAACAGCCAGGCGCTGCGAGAAATGCGTGACATCGAAAAATCGATGAAGCGGCGCCTCGGCTTCTGGCGCCAGGTCCGTGCCGGCTTTACCGTCGCCCTGCTGCTGCTTCTGCTTTTCGGCGCGGCCACCTTTGCCGCTGTCTTTTTCCACTCGGATATCGTAGATGCGTGGAATGCGCTGATGGTACCGCCCACTCTACGGACGTAAGACGACATGATCCTTTTTCCCGCAATCGATCTGAAGGGCGGCCAATGCGTCCGCCTGAAGCTCGGCGACATGCAGCAGGCGACGGTCTACAACACCGATCCGGCCGCCCAGGCGAAATCCTTCGAAGACCAGGGTTTTGAATGGCTGCATGTGGTCGATCTCGACGGCGCTTTTGCGGGACATTCGGCCAATGGCGATGCCGTCGAGGCGATCCTGAAGGCGACGAAAAATCCGGTGCAGCTCGGCGGCGGCATCCGCACGCTCGACCATATCGAAGCCTGGCTGTCGCGCGGGCTGCGGCGCGTCATTCTCGGTACCGTTGCCGTCAGAAATCCTGATCTGGTCATCGAGGCCTGCCGGAAATTCCCGGGCCATGTCGCTGTCGGCATCGATGCCAAGGGTGGCAAGGTCGCCGTCGAGGGCTGGGCTGAAGCTTCCAAACTTGGTATCATCGAGCTCGCCAGGAAATTCGAGGGCGCCGGTGTCGCCGCGATCATCTACACCGATATCGACCGGGATGGCATCCTTGCCGGCATCAACTGGAGTTCGACGCTGGAACTTGCCGACGCCGTCTCCATTCCGGTCATCGCCTCCGGCGGCCTTGCCTCTCTCGATGACGTCAGGCGCATGCTGGAGCCGGATGCGCAGAAGCTCGAAGGGGCAATTTCAGGCCGGGCGCTTTATGACGGCCGTATCGACCCCGCGGAAGCACTGGCGCTGATCAAGGCCAGTAGGGCAAAGGAGACTGCGTAGTGACCCTCAAGGCCCGTGTCATCCCCTGCCTCGACGTCAAGGACGGCCGCGTCGTCAAGGGCGTCAACTTTCTCAATCTCGTCGATGCCGGCGATCCGGTCGAAGCGGCGAAGGCCTATGATGCGGCCGGCGCCGACGAACTTTGCTTTCTCGACATCACTGCGTCCTCGGACAATCGCGAGACGATCTTCGATGTCGTATCGCGCACGGCCGACCAATGCTTTATGCCGCTGACGGTCGGCGGCGGGGTGCGCACCATCGCCGATATCCGCAAGCTCTTACTGTGCGGCGCCGACAAGGTCTCGATCAATTCGGCAGCCGTCAGCAATCCCGACTTCGTCGCTGAAGCGGCCGACAAGTTCGGCGACCAATGCATCGTCGTTTCGATCGACGCCAAGCGCAGGCGTAGCCAAGCGGTCGGCGGCGACAATCTCAGCGCCTGGGAAATCTATACACATGGCGGCCGCAACGCGACCGGCCTCGACGCCGTCGAATTCGCTCAGAAGATGGTAGAGCGCGGCGCCGGCGAGCTGCTGGTCACCTCGATGGACCGCGACGGCACCAAGGTCGGCTATGATCTGGAACTGACGCGGGCGATCGCCGATGCGGTGCGTGTGCCGGTCATCGCGTCGGGCGGCGTCGGCGACCTCGACGATCTCGTCGCCGGGGTGAAGGAAGGTCATGCCAACGCGGTGCTCGCCGCCTCAATCTTCCACTTCGGCACCTATACCGTCGGCGAGGCGAAACACTATATGTCGAAGTGCGGCATCGACATGCGTCTCGACTGAACCTTGAAAGCGGACATATGAGCGGATTTTCCCTTTCCGATCTCGAAAGCATCGTCGCAGAGCGGTCGAAAGTTTCGCCGGAGCAATCCTGGACAGCGAAGCTCGTGGCCGCCGGTCAACCGAAAGCGGCAAAGAAGCTCGGCGAAGAGGCGATCGAGGCCGTGATGGCGGCGGTGACCGGCGACCGCGACAATCTGACCTATGAAGCCGCCGATGTGCTCTATCACCTATTGGTCGTATTGAAGATTGCTGAAATACCGTTAGAAAATGTCATGGCCGAACTCGAGCGCAGAACCGCGCAGTCCGGCCTCAAGGAAAAGGCCGGCCGGCAGAGTTCATGAGTATCGCGACTGAGATCATCGGGGTGCCGGAAACGTTGGATCATTTCCAGTCGGACTCCTATTCGCCCTACCACTTCTTCTCTTCCGAACAATGGGCGAAATTCCGCGCCGATACGCCGTTGACGCTGACCAGCGACGAGGTCAAACGGCTGCGTTCGATGGGCGATCCGATCGATCTCGACGAGGTCCGGCGGATCTATCTGTCGCTGTCGCGGCTGCTGTCGGCGCATGTCGAATCTTCGCAGATGCTGTTCGAACAGCGCAACCGCTTCCTCAGCCTGTCCGATGTGACGAAGACGCCCTTCGTCATCGGCATCGCCGGCTCGGTCGCCGTGGGAAAATCGACCACGGCCCGTATCCTCAAGGAACTCCTGAGACGCTGGCCTTCCAGCCCCAAAGTCGATCTCGTTACGACCGACGGCTTCCTCCATCCGAACGCCGTGCTGCAGCGGAAAAAGCTGATGCAGCGCAAGGGTTTTCCGGAGAGTTACGACACGGCGGCGATCCTGCGCTTTCTCTCGGCGATCAAAGCCGGGCAGCCGGATGTGAAGGCGCCCAGCTATTCGCACCTCGTCTACGACGTGCTGCCGGACGAATACAAGATCGTCGACCGGCCCGACATCCTGATCTTCGAGGGCATCAACGTATTGCAATCGCGCGACCTGCCGGCCGGCGGCAAGATCGTGCCGATGGTCTCCGACTTCTTCGACTTCTCGATCTATATCGATGCCGCGGAAGACCAGATCCACAACTGGTATGTCGCCCGTTTCATGCGGCTGCGCGAGACCGCCTTCCGCGATCCGAACTCTTATTTCCATCGCTACGCCTCGATCAGCGACGCGGAAGCGCTCGAAATCGCCGGGGATTTGTGGGCGAACATAAACCTGAAAAACCTGCGGCAGAACATTCTGCCGACGCGGCCGCGTGCCGATCTCATCCTGAAAAAGGGCAAGGATCATCTGATCGAACAGGTCGCGCTGCGGAAACTATAGCAGGCGATTCTATTCCGGCGATCAGTCTTGGGGATTGACGCGGCGCAGCGTCAGATTGATACGGCCGCCATTCTTCAGCAGCGTCGAGGTCGCCGGATGAATGCGGTCGACGCCGTGGAAACACAGTCTCCCCTCCCCGCCCAGAACCACCAGATCGCCGCTTGAAAGCTTGAAGGATAGCGTGCGATCATTGCGGTTGACGCCACCGACGCGGAACAGGCAGCTGTTGCCGAGCGAGATCGACACGACCGGCGCCTGCAAATCCCTCTCGTCCTTGTCCTGATGCAGGCCCATGCGCGCGTCGTCGGCGTAAAAATTCACCAGACAGGCTTCGGGCGGCTTGTCGTAGCCGGCAACATCATTCCAGATATCGAGCAACTCCTGCGGCATATCAGGCCAAAGCCTGCCGGTTGCCGGATGCGTCGGCTGGTAGCGATAGCCACGCTCCTTGTCGGTCACCCAGCCGAGTGGCCCGCAATTGGTCATGCGCACCGACATCGGCTTGCCCGTGCCGGGCATGACGGGCACATAAAGCGGCGCCTCGGTGACAATCGTGCGGATCACCTCGACCAATGCCTCCTGACGCGCCCGGTCGAGGTAGCCGGGGAGATGGCGAATGCCGCTCAAGAGCCCCGGCATGTCATTCGCCTCCGCTGCCGCCAGGGCGGCCCCGCATTTTCTTGACTTCCGAGCGGCCGGATTTTTCCTTCAGGCGGCGCTCGACCGAACCCTTGGTCGGCCTGGTCTTTTTGCGCGGCGGCGGCGGCGGCTTGGCGGCCTCCAGAATCAGATCCTTCAGCCGTTCGCGTGCATCCTCGCGGTTGCGGTCCTGGCTGCGAAACCGGCTCGCCTCGATCATCAGCACGCCTTCCTTCGAAAGGCGGCGGCCGGCGAGTTTGACCGCATTGGTTTTGACGCGATCGTTGAGGGACGGCGAATTCAGAATATTGAAGAACAGCTGGACCGCGGTCGAAACCTTGTTGACGTTCTGCCCGCCGGGACCGCCCGCCAGAACGAACTGTTCCGTCAGCTCCCATCCGGCGATGGTGATTCTGTCGTCGATATAAAGTGCGTCGCTGGCCATACGCCGTTCTATCTCACATCGGCAGCCAGTTGAAAATATCGGCTGCAATCAAAGAAAACCCGGCAATCCTGCGATGCCGGGTTTCACGTGAGTCAGAGATTTTGTTGTTCTTACTCGGCGGCGACCTTTACGCCCGGAGCCGCATCGCGGACGCCACCGTCGACGTGACCTTCGAACTTGGCGAAGTTGGCGATGAACATCGAGACCAGCTTTCCGGCCTGCACGTCATAGGCCGATTTGTCGGCCCAGGTCGAGCGCGGGTCGAGAATGCTGCCGTCGACGCCATTGACGGAGACCGGCACGGCGAAGCCGAAGTTGGTATCCGCACGGAACTCCACCTGGCCGAGTTCGCCGGTGAGAGCCGCGGCGAGAAGCGCGCGCGTCGCCTTGATCGGCATGCGCTTGCCGGTGCCATAGGCGCCGCCGGTCCAGCCGGTATTCACCAGCCAGCACTGGACGCCATGGCGGCCGATCAATTCCTTGAGCAGATTGCCGTATTCGGCCGGATGCCGCGGCATGAACGGGGCTCCGAAGCAGGTGGAGAAGGTCGCTTCCGGCTCAACCACACCCTTTTCGGTGCCAGCCACCTTGGCGGTGTAGCCGGAGAGGAAGTGATACATCGCCTGATCGGGCGTCAAGCGGGCGATCGGCGGCATGACGCCGAAGGCATCGGCGGTCAGCATGATGATCGTCTTCGGATGCCCGGCCCGGCCGGTTTCCGAGGCGTTCGGGATGAAATTCATCGGATAGGCGCAACGGGTGTTCTCGGTCAGCGAGCCGTCATTGAAATCCGGCTCGCGGCCTTCGTTCAGAACGACGTTTTCGAGCACGGTCCCGAAGCGCTGGGTCGTGGCATAGATTTCCGGCTCGGCTTCGGCCGACAGGCGGATAGTTTTGGCGTAGCAGCCGCCTTCGAAGTTGAAGATGCCGTTTTCGCTCCAGCCGTGTTCGTCATCGCCGATCAGCGTGCGGGCCGGATCGGCCGACAGCGTCGTCTTGCCGGTGCCGGAAAGGCCGAAGAACACCGCCGCGTCACCGTCCGGACCGACATTGGCCGAGCAGTGCATCGGCATCACGCCCTTGGCCGGCAGCAGGTAGTTGAGAACGGTGAAGACCGATTTCTTCATTTCGCCGGCATAGGAAGTACCGCCGATGAGGACGAGACCGTTGGTCAGATCGCAGGCAATCACCGTTTCCGAACGGCAGCCGTGGCGGGACGGATCGGCCTTGAAGCTCGGCAGATCGATGATCGTCAGCTTCGGCGCGAAGCCGGGCAGCGCTGCGGCATCAGGGCGGATCAGCAGATTGCGGATGAACAGCGAATGCCAAGCAAATTCGGTGACGACGCGGGTCGGCAGCGCATGACCTTCCTCGGCACCGCCGACGAGATCCTGGACGAACAGGTCCTTGCCGGCGGCATGCGCCAGCATATCCTCACGCAGCAGCGCGAAATGTTCCGGCGAGAGCGGCTTATTGTTGTCCCACCAGATTTCGCCATCGGTATTGCTGTCGCGAACGACGAACTTGTCGCGCGGCGAACGGCCGGTGTGCTGGCCGGTGATAGCGCGCAGCGCACCCTGAGCAGTCAGTTCGGCTTCGCCCCGGCGGATCGCTTCTTCATAGAGCGCGGCGGCGGAAAAGTTGTAGCGAACGCTGGCTGCGCCGCCCAATCCAACCGTTGCCAGCTCTGTTGCCGGGTTATGAACTCCGAACATTTCCATGGCTAATTCCCTTCGCTCAGGCTCGATGCCGTTAAACTAAGCGCGAAAATACGGGCAGGATTTTTAAAACACAAGACGCTAAATTTGATAAAATGTAGTAATATCAGATATTTAATCGATTTAAATTTATTGCTTCTATTTTAAATCGTTTTAAATACCGCGTTGAAACATTTTGCCGCACTACTCCAGATTGCTGGAGAATTTCACGACAATCTTTCCCTTTATCTTTGCCACAATTTGTTCCACCTTTATCCTCCATAAGCGCATCCGGTCACTGAGACCGCCTGGGGAGAGCAAATCCGGGAGATTGCGCACTGATGACGGAGACCAACACCATGCCGACAATCGCGCTCGTTGATGACGACCGCAACATCCTCACCTCCGTGTCGATCGCGCTGGAGGCCGAAGGATACAAGGTCGAGACTTATACGGATGGAGCTTCGGCGCTCGACGGCCTTCTGGCGCGGCCACCGCAGCTGGCGATCTTCGACATCAAGATGCCGCGCATGGACGGCATGGAATTGCTGCGCCGTCTGCGGCAGAAGTCGGATATTCCCGTGATCTTCCTCACCTCCAAGGATGAGGAGATCGATGAACTCTTCGGCCTGAAGATGGGCGCCGACGACTTCATCACCAAGCCCTTTTCGCAGCGCCTGCTGGTCGAGCGCGTCCGCGCCGTGTTGCGCCGCGCCTCAAGCCGTGAAGCCGCCGCCGCCGGCACCAGCCCCGCCGGCGCGCCGAAGAACGGCGCTGTGCAGCAGGCCCGCTCGCTGGAGCGCGGGCAGCTGGTCATGGACCAGGAACGCCATACCTGCACCTGGAAGGGTGAGGCCGTAACCCTGACGGTCACCGAATTCCTGATCCTGCATTCGCTGGCGCAGCGCCCCGGCGTCGTCAAAAGCCGCGACGCGCTGATGGACGCCGCCTATGACGAACAGGTCTATGTCGACGACCGGACCATCGACAGCCACATCAAGCGGCTGCGCAAGAAATTCAAGATGGTCGACAACGACTTTGATATGATTGAAACGCTCTACGGAGTGGGATACCGCTTCCGCGAAGCGGCCTGAGCCCACGCGGCGCAGCGCGACTGCATAATTCCCTAGAGTGAGTTATGCAGCAGTTTAAAGTGTTACAGCCTCCTTTGCGCGTCTTTAAACGACGCGCGGCGCTGTCGGAATGGTTGAGGGCTGCGGGCCGATTTATCTGGCCCCGCCCTTCGAAAGGGCCTGTCGTTGGCACAGTTGGTGCAGGAAAGGGATCTCGACGATGCGGAGGGCGTGACCACCCGTCGCGTCAAAGGCCGCCGTTGGTCGCATCCCTTCACGCTGATCCGCCGTATCTTCGGCAATGCCGTGTTTTCGAGCCTGACGCGACGCATCCTGTTCTTCAATCTCGTCGCGCTGGTCGTGCTTGTCTGCGGTATCCTCTACCTCAACCAATTTCGCGAGGGACTGATCGACGCCCGCGCCGAGAGCCTGTTGACGCAGGGCGAAATCATCGCCGGCGCCATTTCGGCTTCCGCATCGGTCGATACCAACTCGATCACCATCGATCCGCAGAAGCTGCTGGAGCTGCAGGCCGGCCAGAGCATCACCCCGGTGCCGAACGACGAGGACCTCGAATTCCCGATCGATCCGGAGAAGGTCGCGCCGGTTCTGCGCCGGCTGATCTCTCCGACGCGCACACGCGCCCGCATCTTCGATGCCGACGCCAACCTGCTGCTCGATTCGCGCCATCTTTATTCGCGCGGCCAGGTGCTGCGTTTTGACCTGCCGCCGGTTGAAGAGGAGAAGCAGACCTGGAGCGAATGGTTCGCGACCCTGTTCAACAAGGCGCTGCAGCCCGGCAACCTGCCGCTCTACAAGGAAGCGCCGGGCGGTGACGGCTCGATCTATCCAGAGGTGATGAATGCACTCACCGGCGTACGCGGCGCCGTCGTGCGCACGACCGAAAAAGGTGAGCTCATCGTTTCCGTCGCCGTGCCGATCCAGCGTTTCCGTGCCGTGCTCGGGGTGCTGCTGCTGTCGACACAGGCCGGCGACATCGACAATATCGTTCATGCCGAGCGGCTTGCGATCATGCGCGTCTTCGGCGTCGCGACGCTTGTCAACGTGCTGCTTTCGCTGGTGCTCTCGTCGACGATCGCCAATCCGCTGCGCCGCCTTTCGGCCGCCGCCATCCGGGTGCGGCGCGGGGCCAAGGCGCGCGAGGAAATTCCCGACTTCTCCGCCCGCCAGGATGAAATCGGCAATCTTTCCATTGCATTGCGCGAGATGACGACAGCGCTCTACGACCGCATCGATGCGATCGAGAGTTTCGCGGCCGATGTCAGCCACGAGCTCAAGAACCCGCTGACTTCGCTGCGCAGCGCGGTGGAAACGCTGCCCCTTGCCAAATCCGACGATTCCAAGAAGCGGCTGATGGACGTCATCCAGCACGATGTCCGCCGCCTCGACCGGCTGATCAGCGATATCTCCGACGCCTCCCGCCTCGATGCCGAACTCGCTCGTGTCGATGCCGGTTCCGTCGACATGGAGGTGCTGTTGCGCGACCTCATCGAGGTTTCACGCCAGGTCAGGAGCACCAAGAAGCAGGTGGAGATCGAATATGCGATCGAACGCAAGCCGAACGTCAAGACGCGCTTCGTCGTCAACGGCCACGATCTGCGCATCGGCCAGATCATCGCCAACCTGATCGAGAACGCCCGCTCCTTCGTGCCGGAAAAGGGTGGCAAGATTACCGTGCGGCTGGTACGGACACGGTCACGCTGCGTCACCACGATCGAAGACAACGGTCCCGGCATCCAGGCGGAAAATATCGACCGCATCTTCGAGCGCTTCTATACGGATCGACCGGAATCGGAAGGTTTCGGACAGAATTCGGGGCTCGGCCTGTCGATCAGCCGCCAGATCGCCGAAGCCCATGGCGGCTCGCTGAGAGCAGAGAACATCACCGATGCCGAAGGCGGACAGGTGCTGGGTGCCCGCTTTATCCTCGCTTTGCCTGTCGGCGCCGCCGCATGACGACGGCTCCGAACATCCATGCGACGGCGATCATCGTCGGCAGAACGGGGCTGCTGTTCAGCGGACCTTCCGGCTGGGGAAAATCGATGCTGGCCTTCACCTGCATGACCGAGGCACGACGGCTCGGCCTGTTCACGGCGCTGGTTGCCGACGACCAGGTTCTTTTGTTTAAAGAGGCCGGCACGGTGATCGCGGCATGTCCGCCCTCGATTGCCGGGCTGATCGAACTTCGCGGCACCGGCATCGTCCAGCAGGATCACATTCCACGGGCGCCGATGCACTACGCCGTGCTTCCGGGCAGCGCCAGTGGTGAAGATCGCGTGCCCCCCGAAGGCGAAATCGTTAGCCTCGCGGCCGGTTTTTCGCTTCCCGCATTGCGGTTGCTCACTGGCGTTTCGTCACCCCTTGCAATCCTGATGGCGAAAGCAGCCGATATCGGGCATTGAAGCCTTCCGGATTGATCAATCTGCCTTATATATTCGCATTTTTATCTTGCACTTCGGCTTTTCATGGCCAAGATGTGCCCCCACCGGTGGACGTAATTGCTGCATTGCGATATTGGGGCCACCGTTGGCGTATATGGGAGCAGTAATATCATGATCGGACTTGTGCTTGTCACTCATGGCAAGCTGGCTGAAGAGTTTCGTCATGCTGTCGAGCACGTCGTCGGTCCTCAGAAATTCATCGAGACGGTCTGCATTGGCCCCGAAGACGACATGGATCAAAGACGGCAGGACATTCTCGAAGCTGTTTCCGGTGCCGATGATGGCCATGGCGTCGTCATTCTGACCGACATGTTCGGAGGCACGCCGTCCAATCTTGCCATTTCAGTCATGAGCAGCGGCCATACCGAGGTCATTGCCGGCGTCAACCTGCCGATGCTGATCAAGCTCGCCGGCGTGCGTGGCGAGAACAACATGGAGAAGGCGCTGGTGGAGGCTTCCGAAGCCGGGCGGAAATATATCAATGTCGCGAGCCGCGTGCTCAGCGGAAAATAACGGCCCTCCATGACATCGCTCTCCCGAGAACTCCTGATCATCAACAAGCGCGGTCTCCACGCCCGCGCCTCGGCCAAATTCGTGCAAATGGTCGAGACCTTCGATGCCGCCATCACCGTTTCCAAGGACGGAATGACGGTCGGCGGCACCTCTATCATGGGCCTGATGATGCTTGCGGCCAGCCCCGGCTCGAGCGTCGTCGTCTCGGCAAGCGGCAGCCAGGCCGAGCAAGCGCTGGAGGCCCTGGACCAACTGATCCAGAACCGGTTCGGCGAAGAGATGTGATCGCCAACAGCGATCATATAAACATATAAAGACTTCTTTATATCCTTATTGCCTTCGCATCCGAAGCCTGCTAAACGGCGGATATGCCGTGCGCTAAGGTGCGGTGCATCGAACTTGCTTCATGCGGACGCGCTTTAGCTCTCTGTCCTTGTGCATGTCGTTATCCCGGAGCCGCTGCACACGTCCGGGCGATATACATGAACACACGGCCCATCCGTCGCGCGGCTATCTTCGCGCCTGCACCAATTTTTGAGACGTTTTTCAGCCTGGAGACCCCTATGAGCACTGAAAAAGATTATGTCGTCGCCGATCTCGGGCTTGCGGATTTCGGCCGCAAGGAAATTACGATCGCCGAAACCGAAATGCCGGGGCTGATGTCCTGCCGCACCGAATTCGGCCAGGCAAAGCCGCTGAAGGGCGCGCGCATCACCGGCTCGCTGCACATGACCATCCAGACAGCCGTGCTCATCGAGACGCTGGTGGCGCTCGGCGCCGAAGTCCGCTGGGCCTCGTGCAACATCTTCTCGACGCAGGATCATGCCGCTGCCGCGATCGCCGCCGCCGGCGTGCCTGTCTTCGCCATTAAGGGCGAGTCGCTCGAGGATTACTGGGTCTACACCGACAAGATCTTCCAGTGGGCCGATGGCGGCCTTTCCAACATGATCCTCGATGACGGCGGCGACGCCACCATGTACATCCTGCTCGGCGCCCGCGCCGAAGCCGGTGAAGATGTGCTGTCGCATCCGCATTCCGAGGAAGAAGAAATCCTCTTCGCGCAGATCAAGAAGCGCCTTGCCGCATCGCCTGGCTGGTTCACCAAGCAGCGCGACGCGATCAAGGGCGTCACCGAGGAAACAACGACCGGCGTCAACCGCCTCTATCAGCTCAGCCAGAAGGGCCTGCTGCCCTTCCCGGCGATCAACGTCAACGACTCGGTCACCAAATCGAAGTTCGACAACAAATACGGCTGCAAGGAATCGCTGGTCGACGGCATCCGCCGCGGCACCGACGTGATGATGGCCGGCAAGGTTGCCGTGGTCTGCGGCTACGGCGACGTCGGCAAGGGTTCTGCCGCTTCGCTTTCCGGCGCCGGCGCCCGCGTCAAGGTGACCGAAGCCGATCCGATCTGCGCATTGCAGGCTGCAATGGACGGTTATGAAGTCGTGCTGCTCGAGGACGTCGTTTCCTCTGCCGATCTCTTCATCACCACCACGGGCAACAAGGACGTCATCCGCATCGACCACATGCGTCAGATGAAGGACATGGCGATCGTCGGCAATATCGGCCACTTCGACAACGAAATCGAAGTTGCAGCACTTCGCAATCTCAAGTGGACCAACGTCAAGCCGCAGGTCGACCTGATCGAATTCCCCAAGGGCAATCGCATCATCCTTCTTTCCGAAGGCCGCCTGCTCAACCTTGGCAACGCCACGGGCCACCCGTCCTTCGTGATGTCGGCTTCCTTCACCAACCAGACACTGGCGCAGATCGAGCTCTTCACCAAGCCCGGCCAGTATTCCAACCAGGTCTATATCCTGCCGAAGCATCTCGATGAGAAGGTCGCACGCCTGCATCTCGACAAGCTCGGCGTGAAGCTCACCGAGCTTTCCGAGGAACAGGCTGCCTATATCGGCGTCTCGCCCAAGGGTCCGTTCAAGGCCGACCACTACAGATATTGATCTTATCGTTAATATCCACAAGATGTAGAAGCCGCGGCATTGACAAGTGCCGCGGCTTATTTTTTGGGCGCTCCCTTCCCGCCGATTCCCATCCGAAGTATTGTTTTAAGACTTGATTCGGGACGCCGGACCCTGTCCGGCCGCCCCGAAAATGGGATGTCTTGTCGTAATGCGGCACATTGAAGGACGGAGACATACCGCGGATGTCGGAAAGAAAAAGCAGCCTGCCCGGTCAGGCGGATGACGGCGTTCGCGCCGGTCGCCGCCCGCTGATGGCGGGCCAAAAGCACAAATCTGCAGCGGCACACGAGGCCGCCAAGCAAGAGCATGGATCATTGGCGCGCTTCCTGAAGGCTTGCGCGGCCGGCACGGCGCTGGCGGCGCTGGCGCAGCCGGTTCTGGCACAGACGGAGCAGCGGGCGGCAGCTTCGGCTCACCTCTTCACATCCTCGCAGGTCGTCGGCGTTTCCGTCGTCATCGGCGTCATATCGGCAGCACTGCTTTCGACGCTGTGGCTGGTGCGCCAGCGCGGCAATCTGGAAAGCGAGAGCCGGGAAATCCGCTCGGCGCTCTCCGATGCCCAGCAGCGCATTTCGCAATACCAGGCGTTGATCGCCGACAAGAATCGGCGGATCGTCATCTGGGACGGTAATGCGCGCCCCGAACTGCTCGGCCAGCTTCCGCCCGAAACCGGCGCACCGCAGGACGGCGAATTCCTGGCCTTCGGCCTCTGGCTGAAGTCCCGCTCGGCCTCCGAGCTGGAAAAGGCCATCGACTGCTTACGCGACGGAGCGCAGAGTTTCGACATGGTGGTCGAAACCATCCGCGACGAAATCCTCGAGGCGCAAGGCCGGGTGTCCGGCGGGCGCGCCTTCGTCCGTTTCGTGGCGCTCAACAATCTACGCGCCGAGCTGGCAGAGATCAGGATCGAGCGCGACCGGCTGATGACCTCGATCTCGGCCTTCCAGACCATGCTCGACGCGATCGACATGCCGGCCTGGCAACGCGACCCGGCGGGCCGTCTCACCTGGGTCAACCAGGCTTATGGCGAGGCAGTCGAAGCGCGATCGCCGCAGCAGGCGATCAATGAAGGCCGCGAAATGCTGACCACCGTGGCGCGCGAACGCATTCGCGCGACGACGACGCCGGAATCGCCCTTCCACGACACGATCTCGACGGTCGTGCGCGGCAACCGCACATTCTTCGACGTCGTCGACGTCAGGCTGCCCAGCGGCTCGGCCGGTATCGCGATCGACGTGTCCGACATCGAGGCGGTGCGTGCCGAGCTGGAACGGACGCTGAAGAGCCACGCCGAAACCCTCGACCATCTCGCCACGCCCGTTGCCATCTTCGACGGCGACCGCCGCCTGCAATTCTACAACCAGGCTTTCGTCGCGCTCTGGGAGCTGGATATCGCCTTCCTCGAAGGCCGGCCGGACAATAGCGAGCTGCTCGAGCGGCTACGGGCTGCCAAGAAGCTGCCGGACCAGCTCAACTGGAAAAGCTGGAAGGAAGCAGCCCTTTCGGTCTATCGCGCGCTCGACACCCAATCCGATCTCTGGCACCTGCCGAACGGACAGACATTGCGCGTCTTCGCGACTGCCCATCCGCAGGGGGGCGCCACCTGGGTATTCGAAAACCTGACCGAGCAGGTCGATCTCGAAACGCGCTACAACACGCTGGTCAAGGTGCAGGGCGAAACGATCGACCATCTTTCCGAAGGTGTGGCGGTGTTCGGCCCGGATGGACGCATCCGTCTGTCAAACCCGGCCTTCCGCGCACTCTGGGGGATCACCGAAACCGAAGCCAAGCCGGGCACCCATATCCGCGGACTGGGCGAGGCCTGCGCGCCGTCCTATGACCGGCCGGACGGCTGGAAGGCGTTCGCGGAACTGATCACCAGCTTCGACGACGAACGCCGCTCGGGCCAGGGAACGCTGGAACTCTTCTCCGGGCTCGTGCTCGACTATGCCGTCATCCCGCTGCCGAATGCGCAGACCATGCTGACCTTCGTCAATATGACGGACAGCGTGCGGGCCGAGCGGGCGCTGACCGAGAAGAACGAAGCGCTGCGCAAGGCCGACGAGCTGAAGAACGACTTCGTCCAGCATGTGTCCTACGAGCTGCGCTCGCCGCTGACCAATATCATCGGCTTCACCGATCTTCTGCGCACGCAGGGCGTCGGGCCGCTGAACGAACGGCAGGCCGAATATATCGACCACATCTCGACCTCGTCCTCCGTTCTGTTGACGCTCGTCAACGATATTCTCGACCTTGCGACCGTCGATGCCGGCATCATGCGCCTCAACTATGCCGATATTGATCTCAACGACCTGCTCGACGACGTCTCGATGCAGATCGCCGATCGCCTGCACGAAAGCGGCGTCGCGCTCGAAATCACCGCGCCGGCCTACCTCGGCTCGATCGTCGCCGATCCGCAGCGGCTGAAGCAGATCCTGCTGAAGCTGCTTTCCAATGCGGCGAATTTTTCGCCGGAAGGCACCTCGATCGCGCTTGAGTGCCATCGCGAAGGCACGGATTTCGTTTTCTCCGTCAGCGATCGCGGCCCCGGCATCTCGCCTGACATGATCGCCACTGTCTTCGACCGCTTTGCGACGGGTGCGAAAAGCGGCAAACGCGGCGGCGCCGGTCTCGGCCTGTCGATCGTCGACAGCTTCGTCAGTCTGCATCACGGCGACGTGACGATCGACAGCGAGCCGGGCAAGGGCACAACCGTCGTCTGCCGTATCCCCTCGATCAATGTCCCGCATACCGCGGCCGCCGAATGACGACCAGCGATACCATCTCGCTTTTCCTGAAAGACGAGGCGGATACATCTCGACTGGGCGAAGACCTGGCGTTGGCCTTGAAGGCCGGCGATTGCCTCGCCCTTTCCGGCGATCTCGGCGCGGGGAAATCCTCGCTGGCACGGGCGATCCTGCGCGCCATCGCCGACGACGAGGAGCTCGAGGTCCCGAGCCCGACCTTCACCCTGGTGCAATCCTACGATCTGCGCTTGCCCGTTTCACACTTCGATCTCTACCGGCTCGGCCATCCCGGCGAACTGACCGAACTCGGCTTCGACGAGGCTTTGGAGAACGGCATCTGTCTCGTCGAATGGCCTGAGATGGCCGATGGCGAACTGCCGGCCGAGCGCATCACGCTGCGGCTCGCACATGAAGGCAGCGGCCGCCGGGCAACGATCGATGCCGCCGGCGCACAGGCCTTGCGCATCCATCGTGTCCTGGCGATCCGCGATTTCCTCGACAAAGCCGGCTATCCCGAGGTTAAGCGCCGCTTCCTGACCGGCGATGCGTCGTTGCGCGCCTATGAAGCGATCTATCCGAACGCTGCTCCGCGAAAAATACTGATGGATTGGCGCCCGCATCCCGAGGGACCGCCGGTCTATGACGGCAAGCCCTATCCCAAGGTCGCGCATCTGGCGCAAAACGCCTATCCTTTCGTTGCGATTGCCGATGCCTTGCGCGAGCGGGGTTTTGCGACGCCGGAGATTTATAAGGTCGATTATGAGCAGGGCATCCTGCTGATCGAGGATCTCGGCACCGAAGGCGTGCTCGATGACGACGGGCGGCCGATCGCCGAACGTTACCGGCAAAGCGTCGCCTGCCTCGCCCATCTTCATTCCATGCAGATTCCGCAGGATATCCCGGTTTCGACAGCGCATACGCATCACATTCCGGACTTCGATCGCATGGCGATGAAGATGGAAGTGCAGCTTGTGCTCGATTGGCATATTGCCTGGAAGCGCGGGACGCCGCCCACAGATGCCGAACGTGCGGAGTATCTGGCGATCTGGGACTCGCTGATCGACGCGCTCGCGACAGCTGAGAAAAACCTGCTCCTGCGCGACTTCCATTCGCCGAACATCATCTGGCGCGAAGAGGAAAGCGGTATCGGCAAGGTCGGCATCATCGATTTCCAGGACGCGATGATCGGCCCGACCGCCTATGATCTCGCCTCCATCGTCCAGGATGCACGGGTGACGATCGAACCGGATCTCTTCCGGCAGTTGATGGACGATTATCTCAGCCTTCGCCGGGCGCAAGGCGGCTTCGACGAAGCCGGATTCATGAAGGCCTGGGCGATCATGTCGGCGCAGCGCAATTGCAAGCTTGCCGGCCTTTGGGTGCGGCTGCTGCAGCGCGACGGCAAGCCCGGCTATCTCAAACATATGCTCCGAACACTCACCTATCTCCAGGTCGCACTTGAGCACGAATCGCTTGCCCCCTTGCGCGATTGGTGCGCAAGGGCTGGAATAGGCCAAAGCGAATCATAAGTTCCGGATCAGCATGAGCATCAGACAAGCCATGGTACTGGCCGCGGGTCTCGGGACCCGTATGCGCCCGATCACCGAGACGATCCCGAAGCCGCTGGTGAAAATCGACGGCAAGCCGATGATCGACTACACGCTGGATTCGCTGGTGGCGGCCGGCATCGAACGAGCCGCCGTCAACGTTCATCACCACGCCGACCAGATGCTCGATCATCTGAAGAATTATCCTGGCCTCGACATCGTCATCTCCGACGAGCGGGAGGCGCTGATGAACTCCGGTGGCGGACTGGCGAAGGGGCTGAGGCTGCTGACCCGCGACGATATCTTCGTCATGAATGCCGACCTGTTCTGGATCGGCGAACAGCCGGGGCGGCCGACAAACCTGCAACGCTTAGCCGGATTCTTCGATGCCGAGCGCATGGACATGGCGCTGCTCTGTGTGATGATCGAGGATACGACGGGGCACAACGGCAAGAACGATTTCAGCCTCGCAGCCGATGGCCGGCTGACGCGTTATCGCGACGATCCGTCCAATCCCGTCGTTTACGCCGGAGCGATCGCCATGAACCCGTCGCTGTTCGACGACGCGCCGCAGGATGCCTTCAACCTCAATATCTATTTCGACAAGGCGATCGCACGCGGCCGACTTTTTGGCGTGGTGCTCGACGGCCACTGGCTGACAGTGGGAACGCCGGAGGCGATCGGCGAGGCGGAGGAAACGATCCGTCGGTTGCGGGCGTTTGCGTGAGATATGGCGGAGCGGCACCAGCCACGTATTCTGACGATCCCGGCAGGCCTCTCCTTCCTGAAAACGCTGGCGACGACGCTTTGCGACGGCCGGCTGACGCCGCGCTTCCGGCATGAGGCGGATGATCCGCTGTCGCTCGCCAAGGTGACGATCTATCTGCCGACGCGGCGCGCCGTGCGCGTGCTGCGTTCGGAATTCGTCGACCTGCTCGGCGGCCGCTCGGCGATCCTGCCGGTCATCCGTCCTCTCGGCGAAACCGATGACGACAGCGGCTATTTCGACGAGGCGCTGCCGGCGACGATCGATCTCGCCCAGCCGCTGTCGAATACCGCCCGCCTGCTGGAACTGGCGCGTCTGATCCTCGCCTGGCGAAACAAACTGCCGGAGATCGTCCGCCACATTCATTCGGATTCGCCGCTGGTGGCACCGGCAAGCCCGGCGGATGCGATCTGGCTCGCCCGCAACCTCGCGGAACTGATCGATTCCATCGAAACCGAAGACCTCGACTGGTCGGAACTGTCGAAACTCGACACCGGCGACTATGCCGCCTGGTGGCAGCTGACGGCGGAGTTTCTGCAGATCGCCAGCGCCTTCTGGCCGGAGCGGCTTTCCGAAGTCGGCAAATCCTCGCCGGCGCGGCACCGAAACGCCATCCTGCGGGCCGAAGCGACAAGGCTTTCCGCGACGAAACCGATTGGGCCGATCATCATTGCCGGTTCGACGGGTTCGGTCCCCGCCACCGCCGATCTCATCGCCGCCGTCGCCAATCTGCCCGAGGGTGTGATTGTGCTTCCGGGTCTCGATCTCTCCATGCCGGAGAAACACTGGCAGATGGTGGCGCCGGAACCGGCACCCGGCCAACATGCCAACCCTGCAAGCCGGAGCCATCCGCAGTATGGCCTGTCGTTGCTGCTCAAGCGGCTGAAGCTGACGCGTGCCGCCGTGACCCTTCTTGAACGGCCTGCGGCCGATCTTGAGCGGCGCGCCGAAATCCTGTCCCGGGCGCTCGTCCCCGCGGAGGCCACCAGCGATTGGGGCGCCTGGAAGAGCGACCTGCCCGAGGGCAGCCTGTCTTCCTCCTTCGCCGATGTTTCGCTGATCGAAGCCGCCAATGAACGCGAGGAAGCCACCGCGATTGCAATTGCGCTGCGGCTGGCCCTGGAAAAGCCGGGGCAGGACGGCGAAAGCCGGGCGGCCCTCATCACCCCGGACCGCAATCTCGCCCGCCGGGTGATGGCGGAACTGTCCCGCTTCGGCATCCTCGCCGACGATTCGGCCGGCACACCGCTTGCCGCCATGCCGCAGGGCACGCTGCTGCAATTGCTGCTGGAGGCAGCGCTACGCCCCGGCGATCCGGTGGCGATCGTCTCGCTGCTCAAACATCCGCTGGCCCGTTTCGGCCTGGAACGCGACGCATTGATTTCCGCTACCGAGGCGCTCGAGCTGCTGGCACTGCGCGGCGGTGTGGCGGAGGTCAATATCAGCAGGCTCGAGCCGTTGCTGACCCAGCAGCTTGCCGAACAGGCACAGGATAGGCACGCGCCGCAATGGCGAAAGGCGCTTTCGCCCGACGCTGCCGATGCCGCGTACGATCTTGCCCGGCGGGTCACACAAGCGACCGAGCCGCTGGCTTCGGCCTTGATCCGGCACCGGCCGGAAGATCGCGGAAGGATGGTAAGCTTCACTTTGTCCGAATGGGCGGAGCGTACCGGTCGTTCGCTCGAAGCAGTCGCGGCCGATCCGCGCGGCAATCTCGCCGATCTCTGGTCTGGTGAAGCGGGAGATGCGCTCGCAGCCCTGCTCGGCGAGGTCATCGGTACGGACGGCCAGATGGAAGCCGACGGGCCGCAATGGATCGACATCATGGCAGCGCTTGCCGCCGGTCATGCGGTGAAGCCACGGGCACTCAGTCATCCTCGCCTCTTCATCTTCGGCACACTGGAAGCCCGCCTGCAGAGCGTCGATACGCTGATCCTCGGCGGCCTGAACGAGGGCACCTGGCCAGGGCAGACCGCCAACAATCCCTTCATTCCGCGTATGATGAAGACCGAGATCGGCCTCGAGCCGCCGGAACGGCGTATCGGCCAGCTGGCGCATGACTTCGAGATGGCGAACGGCACGCGCCATCTGATCTATTCGCGCGCGCTGCGCCAAGGCTCGACACCGACGGTCGCCTCTCGTTGGCTGCAGCGGCTGCTGGCGCTCGCCGGAGAGGCGTTCGAAGCGGAATTGAAGGGACGTGGCAACCGGTTCCTGCAATGGGCCGGCCTGATCGATCGCGGAGAAGCCCAGGTACCAGCACAGCGACCCTCGCCGAAGCCACCGCTGGCACTGCAGCCGAAATCCTATTCCTTCAGCGAAGTCGGGCGGCTGCGCCGGGATCCCTATGCCATCTATGCCCGCCGCATCCTGCGCCTCGATCCCGTCGATACGTTCAACCGCGATCCAGGAGCGGCCGAACGCGGAACGCTCTACCACAAGATCATCGACCGGTTCATTCGCGAAGCCCATGTCGCCGGCACCCCGGATGCGGCAGCGGCGATGGAGCGCATCCTTTCCGAGCTTTTCGACATGGAGCAGCTACCGCCGCATATCGATGCCGTGTGGCGGCCACGCTTCCGCGCGGTATCCCGTGCCTTCCTCGAATGGGAAACCGGACGGCGGCCCGGCATCCGCAAAACGCTGACCGAGGTGCGTGGCGGCTTCGAATTGGAGCCGATCAACATCCGCCTTAACGGCGTTGCCGACCGGATCGACATCAGCGGACCGAATGCCGCCGATATCATCGACTATAAAACCGGCTACAATCCGTCGCCGGCGCAGGCCCGCGTGCTTCTCGATCCGCAGCTTGCGCTCGAAGCGGCAGCCTTGAGCGCCGGCGCCTTCCGTGATGCCGGCAGTCTCGTGCCGCAGGACCTGCTCTATGTCCGCCTGCGGCCGGGACGCCGTTTTCAGGTCGACACCGTCAACAACGAGAGTTCGGCGCGCAGCGACAAGGCGAAATCGGCGATGGATCTCGCCGAGGAATCGATCGACCAGCTGGTCAAGTTCGTCGGATTGCTGCAGTCCGGCGAGAAAGGCTTCACCTCGCGGCTCATCCCGGCGCAGCAATTCGATTTCGGCGGCGACTATGATCACCTCGCCCGCGTCTCCGAATGGTCGACAGCCGAAACCGAGGAAGGCGGCAGCGATGAGTGATGTAACGCCTCTTCCCAACGACGATGATCCCGGCGCCTGGATCGGCTGGACGACGATCCAGCAGGCGATTGCCTCGGATCCTCTGCGTTCGGCATGGGTCTCTGCCAATGCCGGCTCCGGCAAGACGCATGTGCTGACACAGCGCGTCATCCGTCTTCTGCTGGCCGGGGCGCGGCCTTCCGCCATTTTATGCCTGACCTATACCAAGGCTGCAGCTTCCGAAATGTCGAACCGCGTCTTCGAACGGCTGGCGGACTGGGTGGTGCTTGACGATGAGGACCTTAGCCGGCGGATCACCCAGATCGAGGGGACGGCTCCCGATGGACTGAAGCTTGCCGAGGCGCGCCGGCTGTTTGCGAAGGCGCTAGAGACACCCGGCGGGCTGAAGATCCAGACGATCCATGCCTTTTGCGAGGCGCTGCTGCACCAGTTTCCACTGGAGGCCAACGTCGCCGGGCATTTCTCGGTTCTCGACGACCGCGCGGCGGTGGCGCTGCTTTCCGATGCGCGCCGGGCGCTGCTGACGGCAACCGCGCCTGAGGGAGACAGCACACTGGCCGAGGCGTTCGCCTATGTGCTCGATCTCGGGGACGAATCCGGACTGGAGAACCTGCTCGGCGACATCGTCGCCCATCGCAACGCCATCCGCCGTTTCACGGCAACCGCCGAACGGCAGGGCGGCGTGGAGAGGGTCCTGCGCGAAAGGCTTGGCCTTGCCGCCGGCGACACGGAAAGCCGGGTCGCGGCGCAATATTGGCCGTTGCCGGAGCTTTCGGGCGGCATGCTGGAGCTTTATCTGTCGCTTGCCGACCAGAAAGGCGGCGCGAAGGCGCAGGAGGTTGCCTATGGCCTCAGGCTTGCCGGGCGGGAGCGCGATGACGCAAGGCGCGCTGATTTTCTCGAGAAAATCTTTCTGACAGCCAAGGGCGAGCCCAAGGCGGACTCGCAATTCACGGTCAAGGCGATGCTGGCCGACGCACCGCAGCTGGCGGGCGCCATCGCCGCTGCCCGCGCCCATGTCGCCGAAAGCCGCGACCGGCTGAAACTGATGCGAATGTACGGCGCCACACATGCAGCGCTCGTGCTCGCCGGGCGGCTTAATCACGACTACGAGGAATTGAAAAAGCAGCGCAGCCAGCTCGATTTCGAGGATCTGATCACCCGCAGCGCCGACCTGCTGACGAAAAGCGGCGTCGGCCCCTGGATCCACTACAAGCTCGATCGCGGCATCGACCATATCCTCGTCGACGAGGCGCAGGATACCAGCCCGATCCAATGGAGCGTCATCCAATCGCTTGCCGAGGATTTCTTCTCCGGCGAAAGCGCCCGGCCGATCGTGCGCACGCTGTTTGCCGTCGGCGACGAGAAACAGTCGATCTATTCCTTTCAAGGAGCGCGGCCTGAGCGTTTTTCGGAGGAAAGCGACCGAACGCGGCGGCGGGTTTCCGACAGCGGGCAGAGCTTTTCCTCCGTCCGGCTGCCGCTTTCCTTCCGCTCGACCGCCGATGTGCTTGAGGCCGTCGACCATATTTTCCGGGAACCAAACAATGCGCGCGGCCTCAGCGCTCTCGGCGAACCGGTGGTGCATCGCTCCAGCCGCATCGGACATCCCGGCGCCGTCGATCTCTGGGAGATGGTCGCGCCGGAAGCGGTGGTAAAGGAGGAGGACTGGACGGCGCCTTTCGACGCGACGCCGGAAAGCGCGCCGGCTGCAATCCTGGCGCGGCGGATCGCCCATTCGATCGGCACACTGGTCGGCCGCGAGACGATCGTCGACAAAGGCAAGGAGCGCCTGATCGAAGCCGGCGACATCCTCGTGCTGGTGCGCAAGCGCGACGCCTTCGTCAATGCGTTGACGCGCGCGTTGAAGCGCCGCGGCGACATTCCGGTCGCCGGCGCCGACAGACTGGTGCTGACTAGTCATATCGCCGTGCAGGATCTGCTGGCGCTCGGCCGTTTCCTGCTGCTGCCGGAAGACGATCTTTCGCTCGCCGCCGTGCTCAAGAGCCCGCTGTTTAATCTTTCCGAAGACGACATCTTTGCGATTGCCGCGCTGCGCGGCGATAATGAGAGCGTCTGGCACCATCTCAAAAGCTTCGCCGCCGATGGCACCGAGCGTTTCAGCGCAGCCGTCGAGAGGCTTGAATTGTTCCTTCGTCAATCCAGGAGCCTGTCGGTCCACGATTTTTATGCGCGTGTGCTCGGCAGCCATGGTGGGCGGCGGCAATTCCTTGCCCGGCTCGGCACCGAGGTCAGCGATATCCTCGACGAATTCCTGACCTTCACCCTCGACCACGAGAACTCCGGTCTCCCCGGGCTGCAGTCCTTCATCTCGACGCTGGAGCTCGAAGCCCCCGTGGTCAAGCGCGAGCAGGACAAGGGGCGCAATGAAGTGCGGATCATGACGGTGCATGCCTCCAAGGGTCTTGAGGCACCGATCGTTTTCCTCGTCGACGGCGGTTCGAAGGCTTTTACCCATACTCATCTGCCGAAGCTCCGCCTGATCGAGACCGACGCCGACGAGCCGCCGATGCCCGTCTGGGTTCCTGTCTCCGATCTCGCCAATTCGCTGACCCAAGACGATGCCGCGCGGATCCAGATGCTGGCGGAGGAAGAATATCGCCGATTGCTCTATGTCGCCATGACGCGCGCCGCCGACCGGCTGGTCGTCTGCGGCTATCGCGGCGTGCGTGTGAACAACGACACCTGGCATCTGATGATTTCGACGGCACTGCGCGACGATCATCCGCTGGTGGAGACGACCACATTTTCCAGTCCCGATGGGGAATGGCCGGGTATCAAATGGCGCGTGCCGCGGGTGAAACGACGCTTCGAACGCACCGACCGCAGCCAGGAGCGCGACAGCGAGGAGAGGCTGCCGGATGGTCTGTTGCGACCGTTGCCGCCGCAGGCAGGGCTGCCCCGGCCGCTCAGCCCCTCCGGCGCCGGGACGATCATCGATGAAGACGAGGGTGGTTTGCTCGTCGTTTCGCCACTGTTTAGCGAGAGGCAGCGCAGCGATCGTTCGATGGAGAAGGGCAGGCTCATCCACCGTATGCTGCAGGCGCTTCCGGAAATTCCGCCTGCCGAACGGCCTGATGCCGCAGGCCGCTATGCCGAACGAGCGGCGCGGTTCTGGCCGGAAGCCGAACGGCGCAAACTTGTCGATTCGGTTCTGAAACTATTGGACGAAGAGGGTCTGCAGTCCGTCCTCGGTGCGCAGGCCCAGCCCGAGGTCTCGATCATGGGAACGCTAACGCTCGAAGACAGGCGCTATACCGTCTCCGGCCGCATCGACCGGCTTGCCGTCCTTGCCGATCGCGTCGTCATTCTGGACTACAAGACCAATCGGGTGCCGCCGGCAACAGAGGAGGCTATCCCCTTCGCGCACCGGGCGCAGCTGGCGATCTATCGAGAGATCCTGGCGCCGCTCTATCCCGGCAAGCGTATCGATTGCATGCTTGTCTATACCGAGAACGCCTCGCTCTACACGCTGAGCGAAAAGGCGCTCGGTTTGGCGCTTGCAGCAGTCAAGACAAAGTGAAATACCGGACATTGAAAATTCGGCACCGCAGCATCACATGTGGTTCAACACCGAGACAAAGGAGCAGCCCATGGCTACCGTGAAAGTCGATATCAACAACTTCCAGTCGGAAGTTCTGGAATCCGCAGAGCCCGTCGTCGTCGATTTCTGGGCTGAATGGTGCGGCCCGTGCAAGATGATTGCGCCGAGCCTCGAAGAAATCGCCGTCGAGATGGAAGGCAAGGTCAAGGTGGCCAAGCTGAATATCGATGAGAACCCGGAACTCGCCGCCCAGTTCGGTGTGCGCTCTATTCCGACCCTGGCGATCTTCAAGGGCGGCGAAGTCGCCGATATCTCCGTCGGCGCCAAGCCGAAGACCGCGCTTTCGAACTGGATTTCGAGCGCTGCGTGACTGATATCGCTTAAATTAAATCGCATTGACGAAAAAGCCCGGCATCGACCGGGCTTTTTCAATTGCCTTCATTTCGGCGGCGTGCCGTTGTCGGAAAGCACATCGCCGACGAGATAGAGGGAGCCGCCGATGAGGATGCGCGGGGGTAGACCCTCCGGATCGAGGACGGCTTTTATGGCTTCCAGCGCATCGCCGACCGTCGACATCGGTTCGGCAACCAGGCCGGCATCATAGGCGGCGTTCGACAATATCACCGGGTCGATCATCGCATCGCTGTTGCGGATCGGCACGCAGAAGACTTTCTCGACCAAGCCGGCGAAGGCCTTGAAATAGCCGACCGGATCCTTGGTGTTGATCATGCCGGTAATGAGGAAAAGCGGCCGGGACTGGCGTTCCTCGAAATTGGCCATGGCTTCGGCGATCACTTCGCCGGCCCCGGGATTGTGCCCGCCGTCGATCCAGATCTCGGCGCCGGCGGGTGCATGCTGAAGCAGCCGGCCTTCGCTCAGACGCTGGAGCCGGCCGGGCCATTCCACAGAATTCATCGCCTTTTCCATCATCGCCTCGGTGACGGGGAAACCCGCCGCCTTGACGGCGCGAATGGCGGCGGCGGCATTGGCATATTGGTGGCGGCCGGGAAGCCGCGGCAGCGGCAGGTCGGCAAGACCGAATTCGTCCTGATAGACGAGCCGGCCATATTCCTCATGCGCCATGAAATCCTGGCCGAAGACGGCACTGGGACAATGCAGCCGTTCGGCCGTCGCCATCAGCACGTCGAGCGCGGCGTCATATTCCTGATGACCGATGACAACGGGATATCCCGGCTTCATGATGCCGGCCTTTTCGGCGGCGATCAGCTCGACCCTGTCGCCGAGATAGGGCTGGTGATCGAGCGAGATCGGCATGATCACCGAAACCGCCGGATCGGAAATGACATTGGTGGCATCGAACCGACCGCCGAGTCCGACTTCGATGATCGCGGCATCGGCCGGCTGTTCGGAAAACAGAATGAAGGTGACCGCCGTCAGGATTTCGAAGACGGTGATGTGCTGTCCGGCATTGGCATCTGCCACACGACGCAGGGCCTCGGCGAAGACGGCGTCATCGACAAGCTGCCCGCGCCCGCCCGCCACACCAATGCGGTAACGCTCGTGCCAATTGACGAGATGCGGCGAGGTGTGAACATGAGCGCTGTAGCCGCCGGCTTCGAGCAGAGCGCGGCAGAAGGCGGTGACAGAGCCTTTGCCGTTGGTGCCGGCGACATGGATCACCGGCGGCAGATTCCGGTGTGGATTGCCGAGCCCGTCGAGAAGACGGGTGATGCGATCGAGAGACAGATCAAAACCCTTGGGATGCAATCCCATGAGCTTGTCGATCTCCTGTGCTGCCTCACTCACCGCGGTTTGGCCTCTGGGTATCAATTCGGCACCCCGCTTGCTTGTCGGTTATCAGGCGCTCGCCGCCAGAGCGATCGCACCGCTATTCATGTCGTTCGCCGCCGAAACCGGCTTCTTCGTCAGGATCTTCAGGACGCGCGCCAGCGTTTCCGGGATATCGTGACGTTTGACGACCATATCGACCATACCATGCTCCAGCAGGTATTCGGAGGTCTGGAAGCCTTCGGGCAGTTTTTCACGCAGCGTCTGCTCGATGACGCGCTTGCCGGCAAAGCCGATCTCGGCGCCCGGCTCGGCCAGATGGATATCGCCCAGCATGGCATAGGAGGCTGTGACGCCGCCTGTGGTCGGGTTGGTCAGCACGACGATATAGGGCTGGCCGGATTCCTTCAGCAGGTCGAGGGCAACCGTCGTGCGCGGCAGCTGCATCAGCGACAGGATGCCTTCCTGCATGCGCGCGCCGCCGGAAGCGGGGAACATCACCAGCGGGCACTTTTCGGAGGTCGCACGCTCGAAAGCCTTGACGATCGCCTCGCCGGCGGCCATGCCGAGCGAACCGCCGATGAAGTTGAATTCGTGCACCACCGCCACGAGTTTCAATCCCTGCACCTTTCCGACGCCGGCGAGGATCGTATCCTCCTGCTCGGTCTTCAGGCGGCTGTCGCGCAGACGATCGCTATATTTTTTCGAATCGCGGAACTTCAGTGGGTCCTGGGCGACCTTCGGCTGCGGCAGCGATTCGAACTCGCCATTGTCGAACAGATCGATCAGGCGGGCCTTGGCCGGCATCTTCATGTGATAGCCGGAGGCTGGAATGACCCATTTGTTGCCTTCCAGATCCTTGTGGAAGACCATCTCGCCGGTTTCCGGGCACTTGATCCAGAGGTTTTCCGGCACTTCGCGACGGCCCAGCATGGAATTGATCCGCGGGCGAACGTAGTTGGTGATCCAGTTCAACTCGAATACTCCTGATTGACGAAAGCGTGTCGCGATCGTTCAGATCGTTTGCCACACTTTGAGGTCTTCGGTTTCCCGCATGTCGTTCCCGCAAGACCGCTGCACATTTTGCGCGACATTGCTTTGCTCCAATGTGGGCAAACTATTCGGCAGCAACAAGGCGCGCCGAACGTGTTCCCGTGGAAAGGCCGCGGACCAGTGTAGCAACAGCCTGAACGGTATCGGCCGTTGCCTTGCCGTCGCTCGTCAGACTGGTCGCGACCTGATTGACGATGGCGGTGCCGACGACGACGCCGTCGGCCGAACCGCCGATGACCTTTGCATGTTCCGCCGTCTTGACGCCAAAGCCGACGCAGACGGGCAGCTTGGTGTGCTGCTTGATGCGTTCGACCGCGCCCGACACCAGCGACGGATCCGGCAGCGCCGAACCGGTGATGCCGTTCATCGAGACGTAATAGACGAAGCCGGAGGTGTTCTTCAAAACCTTCGGCAGGCGCTTCTCATCCGTCGTCGGCGTCGCCAGGCGGATGAAATTGATGCCTTTGCGGATCGCCGGGATGCAGAGTTCGTCATCCATCTCAGGCGGCAGATCGACGACGATCAGACCGTCGATGCCGGCAGCAATCGCGTCGTCGAGAAATTTTTCGACGCCATAAATATAGATCGGGTTGTAATAGCCCATCATCACGATCGGCGTCGCGTCATCGGATTTGCGGAAATCGGCCGCCAGCTGCAACGTCTTCTTCAGCGTCTGGCCGCCTTTCAGCGCACGCTGGCCGGCGAGCTGGATCGCCGGGCCGTCGGCCATCGGATCGGAAAAGGGCATGCCGAGCTCGATGATGTCGGAGCCGGCCTCCGGCAGCGCCTTCATGATGCCGAGAGAGGTATCGTAATCAGGATCGCCGCCCATGAAATAGGTCACAAGCGCCGGACGGCCCTCGGCCTTCAGCTCGGCAAAGCGTTTGTCCATGCGTGCGGTCATGTCTTACAGTCCCATTCCCAGAATCTTGCCGACGGTGAAGATATCCTTGTCGCCGCGGCCGGAGAGGTTCATCAGGATGATCTCGTCCTTGCCCATCTTCGGCGCGCGCTTGATCACCTCGGCAATCGCATGCGAGGGCTCGAGCGCCGGGATGATGCCTTCGAGGCGGGTCAGGGTCTGGAAAGCCTCCAGCGCTTCGTGATCCATGATCGGCACATAGTCGACGCGGCCGGTATCGTTCAGCCAGGAATGTTCGGGGCCGATGCCGGGATAATCGAGACCCGCCGAAATCGAATGGCCTTCCTTGATCTGGCCATCGCCATCCTGCAGCAGATAGGTGCGGTTGCCGTGCAGCACCCCCGGCGAACCGGCGGTGATCGACGCGCAATGTTCGTCGCCCTGCAGGCCCTTGCCGCCGGCTTCGACGCCGACGATCTTGACTGTGGGATCATCCAGGAAAGGATGGAAAATGCCGATCGCGTTCGACCCGCCGCCAACGGCAGCGATGACGAGATCCGGCAGGCGGCCTTCGGCTGCCAGCATCTGCTCTTTCGCTTCGGTGCCGATCACCGACTGGAAATCGCGGACCATCTCCGGATAGGGATGCGGACCGGCCGCCGTTCCGATCAGGTAATAGGTATCCTCGACATTGGTCACCCAGTCGCGAAGCGCCTCGTTCATGGCGTCCTTCAGCGTGCCGCTCCCCGCGGTGACCGGTTTGACTTCGGCGCCGAGCAGCTTCATGCGGAAAACGTTCGGTGCCTGACGCTCGACGTCGGTCGCGCCCATATAGACGACGCAGGGAAGGCCGAAGCGGGCGGCAACCGTGGCGGAGGCAACGCCGTGCTGGCCGGCCCCGGTTTCGGCGATGATCCGGGTCTTACCCATGCGCTTGGCGAGCAGGATCTGGCCGATGCAGTTGTTGATCTTGTGCGAACCGGTGTGGTTCAGCTCCTCGCGCTTGAAATAGATCTTCGCGCCGCCGAGTTCGGCGGTCAGCCGCTCGGCGAAATAGAGCGGGCTCGGCCGACCGATATAATGGGCGCCGAGATGCTTCAATTCGGCCTGGAATGCCGGATCGTTCTTGGCCCTGTCCCACTCGTCCTGCAGATCGAGGATCAGCGGCATCAACGTTTCGGCAACGAAACGACCGCCATAAATGCCGAAACGGCCATCTTCATCGGGTCCGGAGCGGAAGGAATTCGGTTTAGGCGTCTCGTTCACTCTCAACTCCCTGAGGCCATGACAGGCGCATCCGCCTCTTCGACCGCATCGAAAAATTCATCGATCATTGCGACGCTCTTCACGCCAGGCGCGGTTTCGACACCCGATGAGACGTCGATACCACGGGCATTGGTGTTGGCCAGCGCATCCGCGACATTGTTCTTGTTCAGCCCGCCAGAAAGCATGTAGTCGATGCTGCCGTCGAGCCAGCTAAGAAGGCTCCAGTCGAAGGAAACGCCGTTACCACCCGGCAATTCGGAACCCTTCGGCGCTTTTGCATCGAAGAGAAAACGATCGGCGATGCCGATATAGGCCTCGACCCGTTTCAGATCATCGGCGGTGCGCACCGAAAATACCTTCATGACAGGCAGAGCATAAAGCGCCTTTATGGTCAGCACATGTTCGGGACTCTCGTTGCCGTGCAGCTGCAGAATATCCGGCTTCAACAGCGAGACGATCTCGTCCAAATCGTCGTTGCTGGGATCGACGACGACGGCGACGATCTTCGCCTTGCCGCGCGCCGGTTCGGCAAGTATTGCCGCCAGGTCCGGCTCGATGTAGCGCGGGCTCTTTTCGAAGAAAATAAAACCGATATGGGTCGCGCCGCGTTTCAGCGCGCGATCGACAGCCTCGGGCGTCGTCAAGCCGCAGATTTTGATATCCGGTTTCATGGCAGCGAAGTGACACGAAATGCGTCGAGAGTCGAGCCAATTTGCGTTGAAAGCTGCATTTAGAGCGGCTTTCGGCTAAAGCGCGTCTCGATCTTTCAGATTCGCTCCTCGCGCTTTAGCCCTTTATTTTACGCATGTCGTGGCGGCAAAAGCGCTAGCGCTTTGACATGCTCTAGTCGAAATCGATGGCGTGCAGCTGGCTGCCGTGCCGCTTCAGCCAGGATTTTGCCTCCTCCATGCCCGGGCAAAGCTTGCGGCAGAGCGCCCAGAAGTGCGGGCCATGATTCATTTCCTTGAGGTGGGCAACCTCGTGGGCGGCGAGATAGTCGATCACCGAAGGTGGCGCCATGACGATGCGCCAGGAAAAGCTCAGATTTCCCTCCGACGAGCACGAGCCCCAGCGGCTGCGGGTATCCTTCATCGAGATCGAGCGGATCGGCGCCCGGATCGTTCCGGCATGCATCGTCGCCAGCCTTACAAGATCGGCACGCGCCTCTTTCTTGAGAAAGGCCGCGATGCGCCGCCCAACATGTTCCGCCATTCCGCTGACGCGCAGCACCGGTCTGTCGTCAATCAAAACCGCTTCCGTCAGGCCGCGCAAGCTGCCGGTATGCTGGATGCGATGGGACACGCCGCGAAAGAGAATTTCGCCGCCGTCGCGAAGGCCGGCATCGGTCGAAAACTTGGCAAGTTTGGTGAGTAGCCACCCCTGGTGCCGATCGAGAAATGCATTGACCTCGCGCGCCGCAAGGCCTTTCGGCACCGTCATCTTCAAGGCCCGGCCGCCCGGCTCTATGCGCAAGGTGATGCGCGTCGCCCGGTCATGCTGCTTGATGGTCAGCGGCATGAGCCGGCCGGCCACATCAAGCGTCCGCGTTTCGGGCGGAGCCGGTTTCCGGGCTTTCGGCCTTGTCTTCAGAAGCGAGAACATGGTTGTTTTCTATCCGATTCGCCGGGGGAGCGGACATAGAAAAACCGGCATCGGAAGATGCCGGTCATCAATTCAGCGTTCAGGCCTTCATGGCGTCTGGTATTCGGCAACCGGGCCGTTGTCGTCACGCTTGGCGTTCCTGCGGTCACGCATGAAGCGATCGAACTCTTCCTGGTCCTTGGCGCGGCGAAGTTCGCGCATGTAGGCGTCGAATTCCTCACGCATTTCGTCGAGCTTGCGGCGCTCTTCCTCGATCCGGTCGATCTCGGCCTTGCGCCAGTCGTCGAAGGCGACATTGCCGGTCGAGAAGTGCGGGCGGTGACGGCCGTGCGGACGGCGGCAGGAGGCAAAAAAGCCATCGGTCGCCTGGTTGACGTCACGCTTGAAGCCGCGCAGACGGTCGCCGAAGATGATGTAGGCAAGCATGGCAAGACCCAGAGGCCAGAAAACCATGAAGCCGAGAATCATCAGGGCAATGGTAGCCGGAGTCCAATCCGGTCGAAGCAATGCTGACTGGTTCATCGTGCGGGTATCCTCGCTTTCCGCGCCCGGCAGAATACCGAGTGCTGAAATCGATGTGGTTACCGCAACAACGGCCTTCAAGACGATTGCCCGCGAAATCGGACAAAGCCTTGAATCCGTTTTGCTAATTCAGCCGTCGCTGATTCAGGCGGTGCGGCCGCCCTTGATCACCCGCGGGACCCGAGGCTTGACGACGGAACGGGAATGCTCCCGGACAAAATTGATGATGCGCGGCGCGATTTCGCGGCGGAACCGCGAGCCGTTGAAAACACCATAATGGCCGACATCCGGCTGCAGATAATGCATGCGCATCTCTTCGGGAATGTTCACGCAGATGGTCTGCGCCGCCTTTGTCTGGCCGACCCCTGAGATATCGTCGTTCTCACCTTCGACGGTCAGAAGCGCCACCTTGCGAATTGCCGCCGGATCGACGCGTTTGCCGCGATGCATCAATTCACCCTTCGGCAGGGAATGCTTGATGAACACCTGCTCGACCGTCTGCAGGTAGAATTCGGCGGTCAGATCCATGACGGCAAGATATTCGTCGTAGAAATCCCGATGTCTTTCCGGTTCGCCGTCGTTCTTCACCAGATGTATGAAGAATTCCTTGTGGGCGACGAGATGACGGTCGAGGTTCATCGACATAAAGCCTGAAAGCTGCAGAAATCCTGGATAGACCGGGCGCATGAAACCCGGCTGCGGCCAGGGCACGTTCATGATGACATTGTCGGAGAACCACTGCAGCGACCGCTCTTGGGCGAGCTTGTTGACCGCCGTCGGGTTGATGCGTGTGTCGATCGGGCCGCCCATCAGCGTCATCGACGCCGGCGACAGCGGATCATTGGCTTCCTCCATCACCGCAGCAGCGGCCAGCACCGGAACGGAAGGCTGACAGACGGCGATCACATGCGTGTCGTGACCGAGGAAATGCAGCATCTCGATGACATAGTCGACATAATCGTCGAAATCGAACGTGCCTTCGCTCATCGGCACCATGCGAGCGTCGATCCAGTCGGTGATATAGACATCGGCGCTGGGCAGCAGCGCCTCCACCGTGCCGCGCAGCAGCGTGGCGTAGTGGCCGGACATCGGCGCGACGATCAGGATGCGCGGATCATTGCCGCGGGCGCGCGGATCGTTGCGGGCGAAATGCAGGAGATTGCAGAAGGGCCGCGACCAGACGATCTCTTCGCGGACGGAAACCGTCTGATCAGCGATCGCCGTCTGCTTCAGCCCGAATTCCGGTTTGCCATAGCGGCGCGTCGTGCGTTCGAACATTTCGAGACTTGCCGCCATCGTCCGGCCGAGCGGCGTATTCGCAAACGGGTTCAGCGGATTGGCATAGGCAAACCGCATGATATCGGCCGCGGCGCGAAACGGCGCCATAGCGGCATGGTTCAATTCATAAAGCTGATAAAACATTGGAAGGCGCCACCTTTCTCTATCGAAAAGATGACGCCGATTGAGCGGCATCGGATCTTTCCGTCACGCGGGCACGTAACGCAGACTAACAGTTTTTTGTTGCACAGCAACATGGACGGACCAGACCCGCACAAGAAATGCCGGAGAATTGATCCCCGGCATGATAATCGACCCGAAAACTTAAGTTTTACAGCACGAAGCGTCGTTAACGATCCGCTACAAAGGTCTGCTTTTGCGTGCCGAGACCTTCGATGCCGAGTTCGACCACGTCGCCAGCCTTGAGATAACGCGGCGGCTTGAGGCCCATGCCGACGCCGGGAGGCGTGCCGGTCGAGATCACGTCACCGGGATGCAGCGACATGAACTGGCTGAGGTAGGAGACGAGGAAAGCGACGCCGTACACCATCGTCTTCGATGAGCCGTTCTGCATCTTCTGGCCATTGACCGTCAGCCACATGCCGAGGTTCTGCGGCTGCGGAATTTCGTCCTTGGTGACGAGCCATGGGCCGATCGGGCCAAAGGTGTCGCAGGATTTGCCCTTCGTCCATTGCCCGGACCGCTCGGTCTGGAAAGCGCGCTCGGACACGTCATTGGAGACGCAATAACCGGCGACATGATCCAGGGCTTCGGCTTCCGTTACATATTTGGCGGTCTTGCCGATGACGACGCCCAACTCGACTTCCCAATCGGTCTTTTCCGAGCCGCGGGGAATGACGACATCGTCGTTCGGTCCGACGATGGCCGATGTTGCTTTCATGAAGATAATCGGCTCGGGCGGAACGGTGGCGCCGGTTTCGGCGGCATGATCCGAATAATTCAAACCGATGCAGATGAATTTGCCGGTGCCGGCGACGCAGGCGCCGATGCGGCCAGGCTCAAGTTCCGGTAGGCTCTTCGGATCGATTGCCGCTATCTTCGCCAGACCCGCCGGCGTGATCGCCTCGCCACCGATATCGGCGACGTGACCGGACAGATCGCGGATCTTGCCATCGGCATCGAGAAGCGCGGGTTTTTCATTGCCTGCTTGGCCAACACGCATCAGCTTCATGGAAATTCCTCCTCATCGAAAAACGAATTTGCAGCCACCTATGAACGAATTATTCACCGGTGTCATTACGGCTTTGCCGCGAAGCGGTACGGCTTACCTTGAATTCGGATCGATTTCGGCGCAAACCGCATGAATTGCGGCCTTATGCTTTGAAAATTTCTGCAAGATCGGGACCGACGGGAACGATCCTTGTCGGGTTGAGACTTTCGATCGAGTAGTAGCCGCGCTTGATGTGGTCGAGGTTGACCGTTTCCGCGATGCCCGGCCAATCCAGCATGCGGCGGCAAAAGGCGCTGAGGTTGGCATAGTCGAAAAGCCGGCGCAGATTGCATTTGAAGAGCCCGTGATAAGCGACATCGAAGCGCACGAGGGTGACGAAGAGCCGGATATCGCTTTCGGTCGGATGCTCGGCGAAAAGAAAAGACCGATCCTGGAACTGCGGCTCGACCCAGTCGAGGCAGGCAAAGACCTCGGCGAAGGCTTCTTCATAGGCAGGCTGCGTGGTGGCGAAACCAGAGCGATAGACGCCGTTGTTCAGGGCCGGATAGATGCGGTCGTTGAAAGCATCGATCTCGCGACGCTTCTCCATGGGATAGAGATCAATCGGATTTTTCGCCAGGTCGCCGAAGCCGCAGTTCAGCATGCGCAGGATATCGGCGGATTCATTGTTGACGATGGTCTTTCTCTGCTTGTCCCAGAGAACCGGCACGGTGGCCCGCCCGGTGAAGTCCGGCGCCGCCCGCGTGTAGATTTCGTGCATATAGGTCGTGCCGTTGACGTGATCCTGCGTCGCACCGGGATAGTCGCCGAAGCGCCAGCCCTGTTTTGTCAGCATCGGCTCGACGATGGAAACGGAAATGGCGTCTTCCAGCCCCTTGAGCGTCCAGCCGATCAGAGTGCGCGAGGCCCAGGGACAGATATAGGCGACATAGAGATGGTAACGGCCGGCTTCGGCTTTGAAGCCATCTTCGCCGGTCGGCCCGGCGGCGCCATCCGGCGTCACCCAGTTGCGAAAGCTCGAGGTCTGCCTGACGAAGCCGCCCTTCTCGTCCTTCGCCTGGACGGGCTGCCAGTCTTCCGTCCATTTTCCGTTCACCAACATGCGCAACTCCGATGCATTAACTGAAAGGTTCTTTATCCTACTTCGCCGGCGGCGTGAGGCCGCTTTTATGAAGACAGTCTGTCCACCCCGACTGCGACGACGCTGCGCTTGCCAAGACCGCGAAGCGGGAAATATGACTGGCTGCAGTCCAAGATGAGATGGAGTTCGAAAATGCACCTCTCCCAAACCGTCGTGCGCACCGAACATGCAAGCCGCTACCTGCAGCAGCTCTGCAAACATTGGAGCCATAAATTCAGTGTCGATTTCGATCCGCACAAAGGCCGGGTGCCGTTCAGCGATACGGCCGAGGTGACGTTTGCCGCCGACGATGCGGGCCTGACCATGACGCTTTCCGTCGCCGATCCTTCGCAGCAGCAGAGGATGCAAGATGTCGTCGCCGATCATCTGAAGCGCTTTGCCTTCCGTGAAGAACTCGACATCGTCTGGATCGATTGAGTCGAGCCCCGATCCTAATTTTCTTCCCCAAACTCTGGAACAAGCATGACGAAGAGCAATAGCCGCGAAACCCAATATCCGATCGACCCGATGTTTCTCGACCGCTGGTCGCCGCGCGCCTTCACCGGCGAAAGCATTGAAGAGGCGCAACTGCTCAGCCTGCTCGACGCCGCCCATTGGGCGCCGTCTTCGTCCAATCACCAGCCCTGGCGTTTTATCTATGCGCTCAAGGGTTCGGAACATTGGGAGAAATTCCTGGCATTGCTCGTCGATGCCAATCAGGAATGGGCTAGGAATGCGTCGGCGCTGATCTTCGTCGTGTCGCGCGGCTTCACCGGCGCTGCCGGCTCTGCCGAGGAAAAACCGAGCTACACCCACTCCTTCGATGCAGGGGCCGCATGGGGGCATCTGGCACTCCAGGCGCGGCTATCCGGTTTCTATGCCCATGCCATGGGCGGCATCAAACATGAAGAGATCAGGCAGACTTTCGCCATTCCCGAGGGATACCGGGTCGAAGCCGGCGTCGCCGTCGGCCGTCTGGCCGACAAAAGCGTTCTCTCCGAACGCAATCAGGCGCGCGAATTTCCCAGCCAACGCAAGCCGCTGTCCGAAGTTGCCTTTAACGGCCGTTTCATCGCGAGCTGAACAAGCAAACCCCGCCGTTTTGGGACGGCGGGGTTTGCTTGTAAAAAATAATAATCAGATATCGAGGTTTGCGACGCTCAGCGCGTTTTCCTGGATGAATTCGCGCCGTGGCTCGACTTCGTCACCCATCAAACGGGCGAAGAGGCCGTCGGCATCGGTGGCGTCGGGGACCTTGACCTGCAGCAGCGAGCGCACATTCGGATCAAGCGTCGTTTCCCAGAGCTGTTCGGCGTTCATCTCGCCAAGACCCTTATAACGCTGCATGGTAAGACCCTTGCGGCCGGTGGCAAAGATCGCGTCGAGCAACGCACGTGGGCCTGAAATCTCGATGTCGCCTTCGCGTCGATGCAGCGACGGCGGCGTCTGATAGATATCCTTGAGACGTGACGTCAGCTGGTCGATGTGACGGGCGTCCGAAGAGCCGATCAACGCCATATCGAGCACGACGATTTCCTTGACGCCGCGGACCATGCGTTCGAGGCGCAGACCGCCATCGCTGGCCAGATCGCCCTGCCAGCCGCGTTCGGTTTCCTCGGCGATGATGTCGAGACGGCTTGCGACCTCGCTCGTCAATGCCTGCGCTCGTGCCCGGTCGCTGACGAGTTCCGCATTGAGGGCACCGGCGATCGCTGCCTGTTCGACAACGGAACGATTGTAGCGCGAGTGGAGATTGTCGAGCAAAGCGCGCATACGCAGCGCATCAAGGATGACCTCGCGCAGATCCTGGCCGGTGCGAACCTCGCCGCTCCCAAGTTTCAGCGCGGCATCTTCCAGGCCTTGGCTGATGAGGTATTCCTCCAGCGCCTTTTCATCCTTCAGATACTGCACCGACTTGCCGCGCGAGACCTTATAGAGCGGCGGCTGGGCGATATAGAGATGGCCGCGCTCGATCAGTTCCGGCATCTGGCGGAAGAAGAAGGTCAGCAGCAGGGTACGGATATGGGCGCCGTCGACGTCGGCATCCGTCATGATGATGATCTTGTGGTAGCGCAACTTTTCGACGTTGAACTCGTCCTTGCCGATGCCGGTGCCGAGCGCGGTGATCAGCGTGCCGATTTCCTGGCTCGACAGCATCTTGTCGAAACGCGCACGTTCGACATTGAGGATCTTGCCGCGCAACGGCAGGATCGCCTGGTTTTCGCGCGAGCGGCCCTGCTTGGCCGAGCCGCCGGCGGAATCGCCCTCGACGAGGAAGACTTCCGATTTTGTCGGATCGCGCTCTGAGCAGTCGGCGAGCTTGCCGGGCAGCGAAGCGATGTCGAGCGCGCCCTTTCGGCGGGTCAATTCGCGGGCTTTGCGGGCTGCTTCGCGGGCGGCGGCTGCCTCGACGACCTTGCCGACGAGAATCTTGGCTTCGCTCGGATGCTCCTCGAACCAGGTGCTTAGCGCCTCGTTGACAAGACTTTCGACAACAGGGCGGACTTCCGAGGAAACCAGCTTATCCTTGGTCTGCGACGAGAATTTCGGATCGGGAACCTTGACCGACAGGACCGCGGTCAGGCCTTCGCGGCAATCCTCGCCCTGCAGCGTCACCTTTTCCCTTTTGGTGATACCGGAACTGTCGGCGTAAGATACCACCTGGCGCGTCAAGGCTGCCCGGAAACCGGCCATATGCGTGCCGCCATCGCGCTGCGGAATGTTGTTGGTGAAGCAGAGCACGTTCTCGTGATAGCTGTCGTTCCACCACATCGCGACTTCGACGGTGATGCCGTCCTTTTCGCCATGGATGGAAACCGGCTTGTCGACCAGCGACTTCTTGGCGCGGTCGAGATAGGCAACGAAAGCCTCGAGGCCGCCGTCATAGCGCAGCTCTTCCTGCTTGATATCGGAATGGCGTTTGTCGGTCAGCAGGATACGCACGCCTGAATTCAGGAAGGCGAGCTCACGCAGGCGATGCTCCAGCGTGCCGTAGTCGAACTCCGTCATGGTAAAGGTGCCGGTGCTCGGCATGAAGCTCACTTCCGTGCCGGTCTCATTGGGCGCTTCGCCGGTAACCTTGAGCGGAGCATCGGCCACGCCATGGGTGAAGCTCATTTCATGGATCTTGTCGTGGCGGCGGATTTTCAGCTTCAGCCAGACGGACAGCGCGTTGACGACCGAGACGCCGACGCCGTGCAGGCCGCCGGAGACCTTGTAGGAATTCTGGTCGAACTTGCCGCCGGCATGGAGCTGCGTCATGATGACTTCAGCGGCCGATACGCCTTCGCCGGTATGAATGTCCGTCGGGATGCCGCGGCCGTTATCAGTGACGGTCACCGAGCCATCCGGATTGAGCGTGACGGTGACGATGTCGGCATGGCCGGCAAGCGCTTCGTCGATCGCGTTGTCGACGACCTCATAGACCATGTGATGAAGGCCGGAGCCATCGTCGGTATCGCCGATATACATGCCGGGACGTTTGCGCACGGCATCGAGGCCCTTCAGAACCTTGATGGAATCTGCGCCATATTCGGTGCTTACGCCGTTGTCCGTCGCCGATGTATCGCTCATTCTGTCGAGATTTTCCCTGTTGTCGTAAAGCTGCGGCGGGCCTTGCGAATCACCGGCTTTCTTCACTCTCGTATATAGGTTTTTTGAACCCACTTCCCAATGGCAAGCCCCCTGAACAAGGCATAAAACAGGGGATTATGACGCTTTTCCGTCGCCTTTGCCGTCATTTTCGAGAAGAGCCGATAGCCGGCCTATCTCTGCACTGTCAAGGTTGCGAATCCGCCGCGCCAGTCGGTTGGCAAATTCGGTATATTCCTGAGGCAGGCCGGAGGTGTCGATCACGACGCGCGGGTCGGACGAGCGGGCGAGCAGAAACAGTTCCTCGGCCTCATCCCAGATGATGTTGAAATAGCCGGCGATGCGCTGCAGCAGATCGAATGTCGGTAAACCACGCTTTCCATGTTCGAGCGCCGAGAGATAGGCGGGCGAGACATTCAACGCTTCCGCCATCTCCTTTTGCGAGACACCCTTGCGCCCTCTCAGCCGGCGAACCGCCTCTCCAAAGGGAGTCATGATCTTTCCCCATGCCGCCGCGACAGGCGAATATAGAGCGCGCCCTCACCGCCATGATGCTGTGCGGCCGACTCATAGGACGAGATCAGGTAACGGAATTCCGGCTTTGCGAACCAGAGGGGAACGGCCCGCTTCAGCGCGCCGGCACTGCCCATGGAACTGCCTTTACCGGTGATGACTAAGACATGACGCATGCCGCGCTCGTGAGCGCGGATCAGGAAATCGAGAAGGATGACGTGAGCCTCGCTCTGCACCAGCCCATGCAGGTCGATCCGCGCTTCGAGCGCCAGCCGGCCCTTGGCGATCTTGCGCTTGACCGGTTTTTCCAGCGGATGATGCACCCCGGCCGGCGGTTTCGATGTTAGGGGTACTGTTGGCTGCGGCGGCATGGCCGGGGTGGGTGTCTGCTTTTGCTGCTCCCTTTCAGAGGCCGCTTCGGCTTCGGCAAGAAACGCATCGAGCTCGGTCAAATCACCCGCCTTGCCGGGCATCGGTCGCGTGCTGCGCGCAACCTTGCCCCAGAGGATCCTCTCATCCGCACTGAGTTTGCGATCCTTGACCATCAGTCGAATCTTCCGGCGGCGGCCCTGGGAACAAGGATGGTGAAATCAGCGTCGTTGCGGACGGTGCCGGCCCTTTCTCCTGCCATATCCCCCGAGCCGGTGAAGATATCGCCGCGTGCCGGCCCGACGATTGCCGAGCCGGTATCCAGCGCCAGCATCAGCCGGCGGAACGGCCGACCCTGGTCGAGATGGGTCAAGCTTTCGGCGCGGATGAAAAAAGGAAAGCCGAACGTATGGATCATCCGGTCGACGGCAAGCGAACGCCCGGCGAGAAGCGGCACCTTGGCGGCGGCGATCGGACCTGCCTCAGGATAACCAACCGGCGTTGCGCGGAAGAAGATATAAGAGCGGTTATGCCACAGCACTTCGTCGACTCGATCGGGATTGCGCGCCAGCCAGGCACGGATCGTCTGCATCGAGATGTCGGCGCGATCGATCTCGCCTCGGTCGGTCAACAGCTTGCCGACCGCCGAGAAGGGATGGCCGGCCTTCGCCGCGTAGGTGATGCGGCCGATACGGCCATCGCTGTAACGCAAGCGGGCCGCACCCTGCACATGCACGAAGAAGACATCGACCTTCGACTTCGCCCAGGCGATTTCGAGGCCCCGGCCTTCCAGGAAACCTTGATCGATGGCGCGGCGGTCCGGATAGGCAGCGATGCGGCCGTCCTGCAGACGGCCGAAAACATGGGACCTGTCGAACCCGGCGGGGCGATTGCTGTCGTCGAGATCGATCAGATCGTCCGGGCGCCGGTAGAAAGGGAAACGGAAAACCTCGTCCGGCCGCTCCGACACCTCGATATCAGGTTCGTAGAACGCGGTGACGAAGCCGGAATTGCCATCGCTGCGGCGGATCAGGAAGGGCCGACAGTGCGCCTCGAAAAAGGCGCGCGCCGATGATGGCGACGACGGCGTGAAATCTTCGGCGGCGACCAGCAGCGGAAGCAGGTCTTCCGAGCTCAGGCCGAGCGATCCGCTGCGGTAGGGTTTGACATCGGTAATCTGCCGCCGGCAGCTTCGCATGACTTCAAAAAGGCCGGAGGGATCATCATCCTTCCAGCCTTCCAAATTATCGAAGCTTATGGCCTGCAGGACGAAGTCCGATGCGCGGTCACTCATGTTCCGATTCGGTCGCCACGAGTTTCCAGTTCGGATCGCGCGAGCGGGTGTCGCGGGCGAAGGTCCAGAGGTCGTTGACCTCGGCGACGTTTTCGGCGTCGCCTTCGATCAGCACATCCGCCTTGTCGTAGGTGGCCGATATCAGCTGGCTGATGATACGAACGGTGATCTGTGCTTCGCTGCCCTTCGTCTCCGCATGGGTGAGTTCGGCCTTGTCGATGCCGACGAAGGTGGACTTGACCTTCTCGCCCCGCGCTTCACGCTCGCCGATCGCCGCATCGAACCCGTCATAGACTTCGCGGGACAATAAGTTCTTCAGCGTTTTCCGGTCGCCATCCGCATAGGCCATGACGATCATCTCGTAAGCCATGCGGGCGCCGTTAAGAAATTCCTTCGGGCTGAAGGCGGGATCGGCCTTGTTCAGCGCGCGCAGCGATTCGTTGAGCGGCGTTCCGGGTGCGGCAAAGGCATCGATGGCGGCGAAGCGATCCTCATCCTCCGTCGTCGTGTCGCGGCGCGGCAGCGTCACGACCTTGCCGGCATCGGCGGCTTCTGCCGGAGCCGCATCCCGCGGCGTATAGAGATCGCGCGGCGGCTTCTCATTTCCTGTGCGGCGCCCGAGCACGGCGCGGAGCTGAAAGAAAATCAGCACAGCCGCCACCAGGAAAAATAATGTGATGAAGTCGTTCGAACTCATATCGTATCGCAGCCACCGTTAACATCTCTGATTTGTACTCCCATATAGTCTGCCTATACAGATGATTCAAATGATGGCTGGCATCTTCGCCAGCGCCAAGAGGAGACCGGCAAGCCCGGGACATGACGACCATGCGTTTTTCGATCCTGCCAGCTTTCATTCTGCTGCTGCCACTCGCCGAAATTGCCGGTTTTGTCGTCGTCGGCCGGGCAATCGGATTGTGGCTGACGCTCGCGCTGGTAATGCTCGGCGTCGTTCTCGGGATGGTTCTGCTGCGCCGGCAGGGCATCGGTATTTTGCGCCGCATGTCGAGCGAAGGACGAAATGGGGTGATGCCGGGCCGCGAGTTGCTGCGGCCGGCGATGAACGTCATCGCCTCGCTGCTCCTGATCATTCCCGGCTTCCTCACCGATATCATCGCGATCCTCATTCTCATCCCGCCGGTGCGCGAGTTCCTCTGGCGGGCAATCGCCAAACGCTTCGTCGTCGTCAATGCCAAGGGCGGCTTTTCTGCCGGCCCGCAACCCGATTTCCGCGACCGCAAGCCGAACTCGAAGGTGGTCGATCTCGACGACGAGGATTATCATCGGGAGCCGAACCGCAACTCGCCGTGGTCCGGCAAACATCTCGGCGATTGAGGCGCTTCGACCGATCAACCGCGGCAAGCGCCCAGGGTTGTAAGCCCCTCCCTGAAATGTTAGATGGCGGCACCATTCCCATGCCCCTCGAGGAAAAGCCAATGGCAGACGATAACAACAGCAACGGTGCGGCCAGCCCCACTCTTTCGATCCTTGCGCAATATACCAAGGATCTCTCCTTCGAAAATCCGGGTGCGCCGCGTTCGCTGCAGGCCCGCGACAAGGCCCCGACGATCAACATCAATGTGAACGTCAACGCCAACCCGCTTTCGGATACGGATTTCGATGTCGTGCTGTCGCTGAATGCCGAAGCCAAGGACGGCGACAAGACGGTTTTCCATACCGAACTCGCCTATGGCGGCGTCTTCCGCGTTGCCGGTTTCCCGCAGGAACACATGCTGCCGGTTCTCTTCATCGAGTGCCCGCGTATGCTCTTCCCCTTTGCCCGCCAGATCATCGCCGACGTCACCCGCAACGGCGGTTTCCCGCCGCTGATGATCGACCCGATCGACTTCACGCAGATGTTTGCCCAGCGCGTTGCCGAAGAACAGGCCCGCGCCAAGGTCGAAGCCGTTCCGAACTGAGCGGATTTTTCGTCTTGGAAATGTGGATGCCCGGGCTGGTCCCGGGCATTTCTATTGAGGCCGGTTTAGTTGACGCTGGCGTATTTCGCCCAGATGCCTTTTTCACCAAGCTTGGCGACAAGCGCTTCATGCGCCTGCGCCTCGGATTGGCTGAGGCGGGGGCTAAGCGGGCGGGGCCGCTCGAGCACTCCGGCAATCACCACATCGTCTTCCTCCGCCCCATCGCCGCGGCCGTTCTGACCGGATGTCGCGCTCATGCTCAGGCCGAAAGCTGCCTGCCTGCCGCCGATCATCTCGATATAGACTTCGGCGAGCAGTTCGGAGTCGAGCAGCGCGCCGTGTTTGGTGCGGTGCGAATTATCGATGCCGTAGCGACGGCAGAGCGCGTCAAGCGAATTCGGCCCCATCGGATTCTTGCGCCGGGCCATCGACAGGGTATCGACCACCCGTTCCGGCAGGATCGGCGGCAAACCGATCCGCGCCAATTCGGCATTGATGAAACCCATATCGAAGGTGGCGTTGTGGGCAATCCACTTCGCATCGCCGAAGAAGGCAAGGATTTCTTCGGCGACCGCAGCGAAAGGCTTCTTGTCCTTCAGGAATTCATCGGTGATGCCGTGCACGGCGAGCGCATCCGGGTGAACCTTTTGATCGCCGGGATTGATGAAGATATGGATCACGTTGCCGGTGGGGAAATGGTTGAAGAGCTCGATGCCACCGATTTCGATGATCCGGTCGGTGCGGTTGTCGAGACCGGTGGTTTCCGTATCGAAGATGATCTCACGCATTCCGGAAATCTCCCTTGGCAATCCGCGTTTTCAGGTCGGCGATAATCTCGAGCACCCGTTCTTTCGTGACCGCGATCCTCTGGCTGCTGTCGATCAGATAATCCGCCCGGCGGCGTTTTTCCGCGTCCGGCGTCTGGCGTGAGAGAATCATCTCGAATTTTTCCTCGGTCATGCCTTCGCGCGCAAGCACCCTCTCGCGTTGAATCTGTGGATCAGCACTGACGACGACGATGACATCCACTCTTTCCTCAGCGGCGGTTTCGAAGAGCAGAGGAATATCGAGCAATACCATCTCCGCGCCGGCCGCGCGCTGCCGCGCCAGAAATTCCGCCTCGCGTTTGCGAACCAGCGGATGGACGATCGCTTCCAGGCGTTTGAATCCATCCGGATCGAGAGTAAGCTGGCGGCCGAGTTCATGCCGGTCGACCGCGCCATCCTTCATCGTTCCGGGAAAAGCGGCATCCACCAGCGGTGCGGCCTCGCCGGTATAGAGATCGTGGACCACCGCATCAGAATCGTTCAACGGGATTCCCGCCTCGGCGAAGAGCTTTGCCGCCGTCGATTTTCCCATGGCGATGGAGCCGGTAAGACCGATCGTCAGCATCAGTGAGCTTTCATATCGGCGATGATGAGTGCACGCAGTGCCGCGTCGACGACGGGACGCCGGCCGAACCATTTCTCGAAGCCGGGCACCGCTTGATGCAGCAGCATGCCGAGACCATCGACGATGGAAAATCCCTGCTCTTCCGCCTGTGCCAGGATCGGTGTTTTCAAAGGGACATAGACAATGTCGGTGACGACGGCATCGGCTGAAAGCGGCGTGAAATCGAGTTGCGGCGCCGGCTCGCCGTCCATGCCGAGCGAGGTGGTGTTGATGAAGAGGCCGGCACCCTTCATGACTTCGGCAAGTGCTGCGGCCGGGTGGGCATAAACCTTCGGGCCAAAACGATCCGCCAGTTCACGCGCCCGTTCGACGGTACGGTTGACGATGTGGATCTCTCTGAAACCGCGATCACGGACCGCCTGGATGATCGCCCGGCTGGCGCCGCCGGCGCCAAAGACGACCGCCGTCTCATGCCGGTCCCAGCCCGGATGGCGTTCGTCGAGATTGGCGATAAAGCCGCGACCGTCGGTGTTCGTCGCATGGAGAATGCCATCATCCAGCCAGAGCGTGTTCGACGCGCCGAGCTCGTGCGATAGTTCGTCCGGCTTGTCGGCGAGACGGAAAGCCAGCTCCTTGTGGGGAATGGTGACATTGCCGCCGGCAAAGCCGGAACTGCCATCCTTCAGCGAACGGATGAAATCGGCAAAGGCCTCGGGGGCTACTTCATGCGCGCGGTAGCTGCCTGGCAGGCCGAGCGTCTTCAGCCAATATCCGTGGATCAACGGCGAGCGCGAATGCTTGATGGGAAAACCCGTGACAAACGCTTTCTGCCCGAATGTTTCACGTGAATCACCCATCGATCGCTCCGAGGTCTCGCAATTTTTCCAGAAGCGGCAGCATCGGCAGGCCGAGAATGGTGAAATAATCCCCCTCGATCTTCTCGAACAGCTGAATACCCTCCCCCTCCAACTGATAGGCCCCGACGCTGGAAAGCGCCCGTTCGCCGACCCGCGCCAGATGCCTGGCGATGAAATTTGCCGTCAAGGGCCGCATCGTCAGCTCCGCATGGGCGAGATGTTGCCACAGGACCACGCCGTTGCTGACGATCGCGACGGCACTGTTCAACCGGTGGGTTAGGCCAGACAGGGCCTGAAGGTGGTTGGCGGCGTCAGCCATATCCCGCGGCTTGTGGAAGACCCGGTCGCCGAGCGACATTGTCTGATCCGAGCCGATGACCAGTCTATCTGGAAAACGACTGCTGACATCCTCGGCCTTGGCCTTGGCCAGAACGAGGGCCACCGCATCCGGCGTTGCGCCGGCTTTTTCCAACGGCGCTTCGACCGCCCGTTCATCGATGCTTGCGGCATGCGCCTCGAACGATAGACCGGCATTTTCCATCAGCATCCGCCGAAAGGGGCTTGACGATGCAAGGATGAGTTTCTGCGTCATGGGTTCCTCGGAGTGCCGGCTGCCGGTCAGCGCTTAGCGCAGCTTTGGGCGCAGGGCAACGATGGCCGCGGCGGTTTCCTCGATTGAGCGGCGAGTGACGTCGATCAGCGGCCAGTTATGGCGAGCGCAGAGCGAGCGGGCATATTTCAGCTCCTCGGAAATCGAAGCGCGATCGGTATAGTGTTCGCGATCGAAGCCATGCGTGGCGCCGAGTATGCGATTTTCCCGCACCTGGGAAATACGGTCGGTGGTGGCGATCAGGCAGACGATCAGCGGTTTGGTAGCGATGAACAGGCTCTCCGGCAACGGCACACCATAGACGATCGGAATGTTCGCCGTCTTGATGCCGCGGTTGGCGAGGTAAATGCTGGTCGGTGTTTTCGACGTGCGGCTGATGCCAATGATGACGACATCGGCATCGTTATAATCATCGGGCATCTGGCCGTCATCATGATCCATGGTGAAATTCAACGCTTCGATACGCGCGAAGTAGCCGGCATTCATCACATGCTGGGCTCCGACCCGACGGCTTGATGGGGCACCCAGATAGATCTGGAACGCATTCATGACCGGCTCCAGCACATTCACCGAGGCAACACCCATCTCGACGCAGCGCTCATCGATCAGGCTCGCAAGCTCCCGGTCGACAATCGTATAGAGCACGATGCCGGGTGCACCGTCGATCGCCTGCAGAACCGGCAGCAGCTGCTTGCGATTACGGATCAGCGGATAGACATGTTCGATCGGCTGGGCGGATCGGAACTGTGCCGATGCGGCGCGGCCGGCGGAGATCAGAGTCTCTCCCGTTGAGTCAGAAATCAGATGCAGATGAAAGAAGTTCGTTCTGTTCTCCACGTTATTTTCCGCTGCCTGTTGAAAAGACTGGATGAAACAGAGCTAAGGCGGCGAGGCGGTGTCGGGCAAGGGAAAACATGGCTGCTTATCCACATTTCGAATTTTGCGGATCGGTTTCTGCCGGCCTTGTGGAAATTGGGGAACAGCTGGAGTTGTCGAGAACAGATCCACAGCTTATCCACAAGCACCGGGAAAGTCATGCCTCAACAAGGATCTGGAATCATTTTCAGATTCGGCTTCTCCCCGGACATTTGGCCAAATGGCAGAATCCCTCCTTTGTTTTTTGCCAGCACGTGACAAATGGCATCGGCGGTGGATGGATTTTAATCCTTGATAGACACCGACTCTAAGAAATAGAAACCTTTTAAAATATCTTTGATTTTTTATAAGGAAGAAGCGCTTGAACGACACGCGCCGAAAGATCATGAGGGTTCTCGATGGCGAAAGCCTCTCCCCTCCGCCTCTCTGGCTGATGAGGCAGGCGGGACGTTATCTCCCGGAATATCGGGAGACGCGGACAAAGGCAGGAAGTTTTCTTGATCTTTGCTACACGCCCGATTACGCCGTCGAGGTGACATTACAGCCGATCCGCCGCTATGGCTTTGATGCGGCCATCCTGTTTTCTGATATCCTCGTCATCCCCGATGCCATGAAGCGGAATGTGCGGTTTACCGAGGGCCATGGCCCGGAGATGGATCCGATCGATGAAGACGGTATCGGCCGGTTGAATGGCGAAGCGGTTGTCGATTATCTCAGCCCGGTTCTGGAGACGGTGCGGCGGCTGCGAGAAGGGTTGCCAACTGAGACCACCCTGCTCGGCTTCTGTGGCGCGCCCTGGACCGTTGCGACCTATATGATTGCCGGACACGGCACGCCGGATCAGGCCCCTGCCCGTCTCTTCGCCTATAGGCATCCCCGCGCCTTCGAACATCTGCTGATGCTGCTTGCCGACGTCTCGGCCGATTATCTCGTCGCTCAGATCGATGCTGGCGCCGACGCAGTGCAGATCTTCGATTCCTGGGCTGGCGTTCTCGGCGAGAGAGAGTTCGAGGCGTTTGCGATCAGACCGGTTGCGCGAATGATCGCTTCCGTCAAATCCCAGCGGCCGCACGCTCGCATCATCGCCTTTGCCAAAGGTGCCGGCTACCAGTTGAAGACCTATCGTCAAAAAACGGGTGCCGATGCGATCGGCCTCGACTGGTCGGTGCCGTTGGCTTTTGCCGCCGAACTTCAGAAGGACGGACCGGTTCAGGGCAATCTCGATCCGATGCGCGTTGTTGCCGGTGGCAGGGCGCTGGAAGAGGGGATCGACGATATTCTGCAGTACCTCGGTCACGGTCCGCTAATCTTCAATCTCGGTCACGGCATTACGCCGCAGGCCGACCCCGAGCATGTGCGCCAACTGGTCGATCGCGTGCGGGGCGGCCAGATGCGGAGTGGGAAGTGACGATGGACAGACAGACCGATCGCCGGGCCGGCGCTTACGCCCGCCGGCGTGCGCATTTTGCGGTGGCTTTCTTCGCGCTATTGGCGGTCGGACTTTTTGCCTGGAACCCGGATAATCTCTATCTCTGGATCAAGGCGCTCCATATCATCGCGGTGATTTCCTGGATGGCTGGGTTATTCTACATGCCGCGGCTGTTCATCTATCACACCGATGCGGAACCGGGTTCGGTGCAATCGGAAACCTTCAAGGTGATGGAACGCCGGCTGCTTCGAATCATCATGACGCCGGCGATGATGTTGACCTGGATTTTCGGCCTCTACCTCGCCTGGTCGGTCTATGGATTCCAGGGCGGCTGGCTGCATGCCAAGATCGGCCTCGTCGTGCTTTTAACCGGTGTTCACATGTTCTTCAGCCGCGCCGTCAGAGCCTTCGAACGGGACGAGAACCGCCGCTCCGCACGCTATTGGCGGTTCATGAACGAGGCGCCGACACTGCTGATGATCGTCATCGTGATCCTGGTGGTGGTGAAGCCGTTCTGAAGCAAAATCAGCACCAGGTTAAATTTGCTTCATTTTAAGCAGCCCTCTTGCGGCGACGATTGCGAGTCGCTATTTTCCGCGCATCTCATCTACGTGGCATGTGTGTAGAGTTCAGTCGTTTGCGAGCCCTTCGCAGTACCGAATACGACCCAACATCGCCTTCCCCCTTCGAAATTGAAAAGAGTATTGGTCACTTCATGGCTGAAATGAAGCTTCAGGAACTTAAGAGCAAATCCCCGACGGATCTTCTGGCTTTCGCCGAATCGCTCGAGGTCGAGAATGCCAGCACGATGCGCAAACAGGAATTGATGTTTGCCATCCTCAAGATGCTTGCCAGCCAGGATGTCGAAATCATCGGCGAAGGCGTCGTCGAAGTGCTGCAGGATGGTTTCGGTTTCCTGCGTTCCCCCAATGCGAACTACCTGCCGGGTCCGGACGATATCTATATCTCGCCGTCGCAGATCCGCCGTTTCTCGCTGAAAACAGGTGATACGGTCGAAGGCCCGATCCGCGGGCCGAAGGAAGGCGAGCGTTATTTCGCGCTGCTCAAGGTCAACACCATCAATTTCGACGATCCGGAAAAGATCCGCCACAAGGTTCATTTCGACAATCTGACGCCGCTCTATCCGAATGAGCGCTTCAAGATGGAACTCGATATTCCGACATCCAAGGACCTGTCGCCACGCGTCATCGACCTGGTGGCGCCGCTCGGCAAGGGCCAGCGCGGACTGATCGTCGCGCCGCCGCGCACCGGCAAAACCGTGCTGTTGCAGAACATTGCCCATTCGATCACAGCAAACCATCCGGAATGCTATCTCATCGTTCTGCTGATCGACGAACGCCCCGAGGAAGTGACCGACATGCAGCGCTCGGTGCGCGGCGAGGTTATCTCGTCGACCTTCGACGAACCGGCTGTGCGTCACGTCCAGGTGGCCGAGATGGTCATCGAAAAAGCCAAGCGGCTTGTCGAACACGGACGTGACGTTGTCATCCTGCTCGACTCTATCACCCGTCTCGGCCGTGCCTACAACACGGTCGTTCCCTCCTCAGGCAAGGTGCTGACCGGCGGTGTGGACGCCAACGCTCTGCAGCGGCCAAAGCGCTTCTTCGGTGCAGCGCGTAATATCGAGGAAGGCGGTTCGCTGACGATTATCGCGACGGCGCTGATCGATACCGGCAGCCGCATGGACGAGGTGATTTTCGAAGAATTCAAGGGTACCGGCAACTCGGAAATCGTCCTCGATCGCAAGGTCGCCGACAAGCGCATCTTCCCGGCGATGGACATCCTGAAGTCCGGCACGCGTAAGGAAGATCTGCTCGTTCCACGCCAGGATCTGCAGAAGATCTTCGTGCTCCGCCGCATTCTGGCACCGATGGGCACGACCGATGCAATCGAATTCCTGATCGACAAGCTCAAGCAGACGAAGAACAATTCCGACTTCTTCGACTCGATGAATACGTAGTAGTTAGCCGGATTCATCTCGAGCGCGTCTATCGAAGTCGGTTTGATGCGTCTTAGGTGAACAGCGTTATCTTGGAACCGGCAGGCTTCCGGGGGGATGCATTCATGAGAGCTGGGGACATCGTCACGATGTCGCCAGCTTTTTCCATTTGAGAGAATCGATTGAGATTCCAACCGACCGAACAGCGATACGGCCATGGTGAATGATACGATATATGCGCTCTCGAGCGGGCCACCACCGTCGGGCGTTTCGATCGTGCGCATCAGCGGCCCGTCGACCCGGGATCTATTGACGAAGCTTGTCGGATCGGTTCCGGCAGGCCGATATGCGTCCTACCGAACGATTCGGACTCGTAACAACCAGCCGATCGACAACGGCTTGGTGCTGTTTTTTCCTGCCCCGCACTCGTTTACCGGCGAGGATGTTGCCGAGCTGCAGATCCATGGCAGCAAGGCCGTATTGGCGGCGCTGTTTCACGCCCTAGGCGATGTTGCAGGTGTGCGGATGGCGGTCGAGGGTGAATTCTCGCGCCGGGCTTTCGAAAACGGCAAACTAGATCTGGTCGAGGTCGAAGGGCTTGCCGATCTGATTAGCGCCGAAACCGAGATGCAGCGACGGCTTGCGATCGAACAGAGCGCTGGCGGGCTTTCGGCTATTTACGATTCGTGGGCGGAACGATTAACCCGGGCCCGGGCGTTGGTCGAGGCGGAACTTGATTTCCCCGATGAGGACGATGTGCCTGGGTCCGTGTCCGGTATGGTCTGGACCGACATGGAGTCGCTTCGGCGCGATATCGAACACCACCTGGCTGCGGCCTCGGCCGGCGAGGTTATCCGGGATGGTTTCAAGGTCGTCATAGCCGGCGCGCCGAATGCGGGAAAATCCAGCCTGATGAACGCCCTGGCACGGCGGGACGTCGCGATTGTGACTGAGATTGCCGGCACCACGCGCGATGTCTTGCAGGTCGATCTCGATATTGACGGCTACCTGGTCAAACTCTGCGACACTGCGGGCCTGCGGGAGGCGGAGGACCGGGTTGAAATAGAAGGCGTGCGTCGGGCTCGAGTTGCACTGAGTGACGCTGACCTCGTTCTGCTGCTCGTCGACATGGTCAACCCCGTCGTCCCCGATGACTTGGACCCGGCCTCGCCGCATGTTACGGTTGGAACCAAGAAAGATCTTGTTGATACGTCGGATCGCTATGATTTGCAGATCTCGACGGCGACAGGCGATGGCTTGCCGGAATTGCGACGGTTGATCGGTGGTATCGTTGCCGAGCGTTTTGGCGGTCTGTCCATGGCGATCCCCAGCCGGCAACGGCACAAGGATTCGCTGGCGAAATGTTTATCGGCACTGGACGCGGCAATTTCGGAAGCAGACGTGAGTCTTGAGTTGCGCACCGAGCAACTTCGAATTGCCGCCGAGTTTCTGGGCAGAATTACCGGCAGAGTAGATGTCGAGCAGTTGCTCGGCGTGATCTTCTCGGAGTTTTGTATCGGCAAATGATTCACGTGAAACGCTGAGGTTTATATGCGCCGGTTTCACGTGAAACGGCTGCCGGCTATGGAGTTGATACATGACTGATAATGTCTACGACGTGATTGTCATAGGCGGCGGCCACGCGGGGTCAGAGGCTGCCAATGCAGCTGCGCGCCTCGGCGCAAAAACCGCCTTGGTGACGCATCGACGCGACACGATCGGTATCATGTCGTGTAATCCGGCAATCGGCGGGCTTGGCAAGGGCCATTTGGTCCGCGAGATCGACGCCATGGACGGCCTGATGGGTCGTGTCGCCGATGCCGCCGGCATTCAGTTCCGGATACTGAACAGGAAAAAGGGCGCGGCTGTCCGGGGACCGCGGACGCAAGCCGATCGAAAACTCTATCGTCTGGCCATGCTGGCGGCGATCGAAGCGACAGCCGGTCTGGAGATCGTCGAGGGCGATGCATTCGACCTGGATGTGGTCGATGGGCGGGTGACCGGCGTCATCATGAAGGACGGTCGGACCTTCAGGGCACCGTCGGTGGTTTTGACGACCGGCACTTTTCTTCGCGGCCTTATTCATATCGGTTCGGAGAAGACGCCGGCTGGTCGTGTTGGGGAAGCACCGTCGCTCGGGCTGTCGTCGACATTGGCCAGGCTTGGATTGCGGCTGGGACGATTGAAGACGGGAACACCGGCGCGGCTGGATGGCAAGACCATCGACTGGCAAGCCGTTGGGCGCCAAGGTGCTGACGAGGAGCTGGTTCCCTTTTCCCTGATGACCGATGCTATCACCACCCCTCAGGTCGAATGCGGGGTGACCAGGACTAATGAAGCGACCCACCGGATCATCGTCGACAACATCATGCGATCGGCAATGTATTCCGGCCAGATCGAAGGCGTCGGGCCTCGCTATTGCCCATCCATCGAGGACAAGTTGGTCAAATTCGGCGAGCGGGATGGACATCAGGTCTTTCTTGAGCCCGAAGGTTTGGACGATGATACCGTCTATCCGAATGGCATCTCGACATCCCTGCCAGCTGAAGTACAGGCTGCATTCATCAAGACAATCCCCGGTCTGGAGATAGCGAGAATCATTCAGCCCGGCTATGCGATCGAATATGATCATGTCGATCCAAGAGAATTGACGCCGTCTCTCGAGGTCAAGCGGCTGAAAGGCCTATTTCTCGCCGGCCAAATCAATGGCACGACCGGCTATGAAGAGGCGGCCGCGCAAGGCCTGGCCGCTGGGTTAAATGCTGCGCTGCGAAGCAGCGATTCGGATCCGTTTCATTTTAGCCGTACAAATTCGTATATCGGGGTGATGATCGATGACCTCACCTCTCGTGGCATTACGGAACCGTACCGAATGTTCACATCGCGCGCCGAATATCGACTGACTTTGCGGGCTGACAATGCCGATGTACGCTTGACACCTCTTGCAATGCAGCTTGGATGCGTGAGCGGCGAACGAAGGCAGCGATTCACACGCTATCAAACCGAGATTGAAACAGGTCGGGCACTGTTACAGTCGCTGACGGTTACACCGACAGAGGCGCGACACGCGGGTTTGAACATCAATCTCGACGGCCAGCGACGAACTGCCTATGATCTGCTCTCGTATCCGAATTATGATTTCGATGCCCTTCGAAACGTTTGGCCCGAGAAGTTCGGTGCGATTACACCTAAGGTTGCGGAAGCATTGGAAATCGAAGCGGGTTATTCCGTTTATTTGGATCGGCAGGCCGCAGCGATTACCGATCAGCAGCGCGATGAAGAACGGCACATACCGGCCGATTTCGACTATGCCTCGCTCTCTGGCCTCTCGAACGAGCTTAAGGCAAAGCTTGGTGCTGCTCGCCCCTTTAACATTGCCCAGGCTGCAATTGTTGAAGGCATGACCCCGGCGGCGATCGCATTGCTGCTCGTGCACTTACGTCGACGCCAGCCTTCCTCGCGCCATAGTGCCTGACGACAAGATTTGAGAGTCTTTCAGAATGGAATTAAACGGTTTGCGTGTTTCACGTGAAACACAGGAACGGCTGCAGCATTTTGCGGCGCTCTTTCAAAAGTGGGCAAAGACCATCAATTTGGTGGCGCCGTCCACGCTCGGTGATCTCTGGGACCGGCACATTGCGGACAGTAGCCAGGTGTTTCAGATCCATCCCAAGCCGACGACCTGGATCGACCTCGGGAGTGGAGGTGGTTTTCCGGGCGTTATCACGGCGATCTTCCTCGCCGAATTCCAAGACGGATGGGTGCATCTGGTCGAAAGCAATCACAAAAAGGCAGCCTTCCTCAGAACAGCACTGCGGGAAACACATGCCCGAGGGAGCGTGCACAGCATCCGAATCGAAGATGCGCATGCGGAGATCGGCGGATGCGGGGCTATTTCAGCTCGGGCACTCGCCGACCTCGACGGTCTAATGGGATATTCCGCCCCGTGGATGTTGGATAAGGAAGACTGCCGCGGCTTTTTTCATAAAGGCCGGGATTACCTGAGGGAAATCGACAAAGCGCGTGGTCGGTGGGAATTCGATCTGTTAGAACATGGAAGCGCCGTCGAGCATGAATCTGTTGTTTTGGAAATATCGAATCTCCGGCGCTTGGTTTAACAGATCGGATAGTGTGGCAATGGCTGGCGAACGACACCGGATTATTACCATCGCAAATCAGAAGGGTGGGGTTGGCAAAACGACCACCGCAATCAATCTGGCGACGGCGCTTGCTGCTATCGGCGAGCGCGTCCTGATCATCGATCTCGATCCGCAGGGCAATGCCAGCACAGGCCTCGGTATCGACCGTCGCGATCGCAAGCTCTCCTCTTATGACCTGATGATTGGCGAACGGGGGATAACTGAGGTGACGCTCGAGACCGCCGTACCGAATCTCTCTATCGTTCCTTCGACGATGGATCTTCTCGGTGTCGAGATGGAGATCTCGCAGCAGAGCGATCGGGTGTTCAAGTTGCGCAAGGCCCTGACTTCGCCCGAGGCACAGGCGTTTTCGTATATTCTTCTCGATTGCCCGCCTTCGTTTAATCTGCTGACGATGAATGCCATGGCTGCCGCGCATTCGGTGTTGGTGCCGCTGCAATGCGAATTCTTTGCTTTGGAGGGGCTGAGCCAGTTACTTGAGACCGTCAGCCAGGTTCGACGGACGGTTAACCCGCGCCTGGATATTCAGGGAATCGTCTTGACGATGTTCGATGCGCGCAACAACCTCGCCCAGCAAGTGGTCAATGATGTACGCACTCATCTCGGGGAAAAGGTTTACCACACGTTAATTCCGCGCAACGTGCGGGTTTCCGAGGCGCCATCTTACGGCAAGCCGGCCATTCTCTATGATCTGAAATGCGCGGGCAGCCAGGCCTATCTGCAGCTCGCCTCGGAGGTCATCCAGCGCGAGCGCCAGAGACTGGCCGCGTGATTATCATTTCAGGGGTAGTTTAGATCATGAATGACGATGTATCGAAAAGGCGATTGGGCCGCGGCCTTGCGGCTCTAATTGGTGAAATGGATCAGCCTGTCCCGGTTGAGGCTGACCGGACGATCAGTGCCGACAGGATGATCCCGATCGAATTCGTCAGCCGCAACCCCCGTAACCCTCGTCGTTTCTTCGATGACGCCGAACTGCACGATCTTGCCAGTTCCATTCGTCAACACGGTATTGTTCAGCCGATAGTCGTGCGGACGATGGACCGCGATCGCTATGAAATCATCGCCGGCGAGCGACGCTGGCGAGCCGCCCAGCTTGCCGGGCTGATTGACATTCCGGTCATTGTCCGCGACGTAGACGACAAGACGGCGCTAGAGATCGCCATTGTCGAAAACGTACAGCGCGCGGATCTCAATGCTCTCGAGGAGGCATTGGGCTATGAGCAGCTTATTGCTGAGTATGGTTATACGCAGAACGACCTTGGCGAGATTATCGGCAAAAGCCGCAGCCACGTAGCAAATTCGTTGCGCCTGTTGAAGCTGCCCGATCCGGTTCGCGACCTTCTGGCCGCCGGCAGTCTGTCGGCCGGTCACGCTCGAGCGCTGGTTTCGACGCCTGACCCGACGGGTCTAGCCCGTACGATCGTTGCCAAAGGCATGTCGGTGCGCGACGCGGAAAAGCTGGCGCAGAACAATATCAAGGCACAATCGGAGCCACAGCTGGCAGCCTCTCGGCGAGATCAGAAGGATTCTGACACGCTGGCCTTGGAACGGACCCTTTCCGATGCGCTCGGTCTCGATGTTGCGATCAGTCACAAGACCAGCGGCGGCCAGATCAAAATTTCCTATAAGTCGCTGGAGCAACTCGAAGAAGTCTGCCGTTTGCTCGAGAGACGGTAATGCATATTGCCCGGAATTCCGGAATAGCGCATTAGGCAGATTTACGTCCTGATTGTAGGGTGGTGGAGAGAAGCGTTTGCATCGCAACGCTGTCCTCCAGTATCTGTCGCCGTCGGCTCTGCAAGATCGCGGCCTGCAGACGATTGGATTCACGAGCAATGCTTTCCGCTGTCCATTGGCGCAGCGCCTGTTCTATGATCGGCTTGCGGCGGAAATGCAGATGACGACCCATGGTCTGCATGATCTGGGGAGCCTGCAGACGTTTTTCCTCCATTTCGGCGCGCATCGTATCGAGAAGCTGAAACTGTTTCAGGCATGCCTGAAGCACGAGAAAGATTGCGGTTTTCGAGCTGCTGATTTTCTGCATGGCGTGCAGAAAGCCATTGAGATCGCCACTCAGGATCGCGTCGACGGCATCGTCAACGGAGATCGCACTGGCATCACCGATTATTTCGGTAACGTGATGTTCTTCAACCGTATCGAAGCCGCGACAATAAAGCGCAAGTTTGCGCACCTCGTTGCGTGACGCGATGCGGTCACCGCCGATCAAGCCGATCAGCGCCTGGCGCGCAGCTGGCGTGATGCCGAGCTTTTCCGCGCCGAGTTCGGCGTCGATCAGGGCATTCAGGGCACGGCTATCATCGGCGTAAGACGGGATCGTCATGATCGATCGCGCGGTTTCAGCCGTCTTTCGTAGCAGGGAGCCCTTCTTCAAGTCACCAGCTTCGACAATCAGATGGGCGGCTTCAAGTGGCTTTTCAGCCAGCAGCGCCAGGGGATCGGCAAGATATTTTTCATTGGCGGCGCCGCGAATCCAGATCAGTTTTTCACCGCCGAACAGCCCGATAGACTGAGCTTCGTCGAGCAACCGTCCCGGATCTTTCTGCAGGTCGCCGATATCGAGTTTGGTCAGCGAAAACGGATCATCGAGAGCGACACCAGTCTTGCCGGCAAGCAGAGCAGCACGCTCAGAGACGAGGCCTCGGTCCGGCCCGTAAATGACGAATATCCGATAGTTTCGTGCCGATTTCTGCAGGAATGTTTCGAATTCGTGGGATTTTATCTCCGCCACATCACCGCCCTCAGCGGCTGAGGGCAGCGGCGATATCGGCTCCCACGAATTCCGCCACCTGATCGGCCGCGCGGTTCTCGGCATCACGGGTCGCCCGCTGCTTGGCGAACTGCTGGTCGGGGAAATCCACTAGCGCCGTGGTCGCGCGGCTGCCGGCCTTGATGACGCGATTGTCGGCGGCTGCGCGTAGCGTATAGGTGACGCTGACGGTCACACGACCGGCTCGCGAGGTATCGGCCGAATCCTGAAGCAGCGTATCGGCGACAGACGAAGTGGTGTGCATTTCGACCAGATATTCCGGTTTTTCAGGTTCGCCGGCACCACGTGATGCCATGAAGATCAAGTGATTGCGGACCTGCTGCTCGATCCGGCTGCCTGCCGGGGAAAAGCCGACCGAGGAAAGCTTTTCGGTAAGACCGGAATTTTCCGAGTAAAGCGGCCGAACCTGGCAGGCGGAGAGAAAGGCCGCGGAGGCAAGGATCATGGCGATGCCGGCATTGCGGACCAGCTTGCAAGCGATATCAGACGACAATGTTTACAATCCTTTGGGGAACCACGATGATCTTCTTCGGTGCCTGTCCGTTCAGCGCGTTCTTCACCGCGTCCAGCTCCAGCACGGCGGCGGTGACGGCATTCTGATCTGCGTCGCGAGAAATTGTCAATTCAGCGCGTTTTTTGCCGTTGATCTGTACGGGCAGGACGACATCATTTTCGATGACGATCGTTTCGTCGTATCGCGGCCAGTCGGTTCGGGCAAGCAGCCCTTCATTGCCGAGTGCCGTCCAGCATTCTTCAGCCAGATGCGGGGTCATCGGCGCGACCAGCTGGATCAGGATCTCGGCGGCATCACGCACCGCCGCGCGGTAAGTGGCATCACCCCCACCCGCCGCAACCTCGGTCATCGGCGCAGCCAGCGCGTTCACGAGTTCATAGATCCGGGCGACCGCCTTGTTGAACCAGAGCTTGTCATAGTCGTTTTCGACAGCCTTCAGCGTCTTGTGAGCGGTCTGCGAGATCGACAGCGCGTCCCCCTCGGTTGCCGGTGCAGGGGCGACGGTCGAGAGTGCCTCCGCGGCTTCCGAAATCAACCGCCACAGACGTTGGGTGAAACGGTGGGCGCCTTCGACGCCGGCCTCGGACCAGATGACATCACGCTCCGGCGGCGAGTCGGACAGAACGAAGAAACGGGCGGTATCGGCGCCATAAGAGGCGATGATATCGTCGGGGTCGACGACGTTCTTCTTCGACTTCGACATCTTCTCGATCGAGCCGATCGCGACTTCTTCGTTGCTCGTCAGCAGGAAAGCCCGGCGTTTACCGTCAAGCTCGTCAATGCGGATATCGGCCGGTGCCACCCACTCGCGGCCGGCGCCGGCGCTGCGGCTATAGGTTTCGTGGACCACCATGCCCTGGGTGAACAGACCCTTGAAGGGTTCGGTGGCGGCAACATGGCCGGTCTCGCGCATGGCGCGGGTGAAGAAGCGCGAATAGAGCAGATGCAGGATCGCGTGCTCGATGCCGCCGATATACTGGTCGACCGGCAGCCAACGGTTAGCCGCCTCAGGATCGGTCGGGTTTCCCTCCCAGGGGGCGGTAAAACGGGTGAAATACCAGCTCGAATCGACGAACGTATCCATCGTATCCGTCTCTCGGCGGGCGTCCTTGCCGCAGGTCGGGCAGGAGACGTGCCGCCAGGTCGGATGACGGTCGAGAGGATTGCCCGGCTGGTCGAAGGTGACGTCGTCAGGCAGCTTGACCGGCAGGTCCTTCTTCGGTACCGGCACGACGCCGCAATCATCGCAATGGATGACCGGGATCGGGCAGCCCCAATAACGCTGCCGGGAAATGCCCCAGTCGCGCAGACGGAAATTGACCTTGCGCTCGCCCTGCGGCGTATTGCCGAGCGAAGCGGCCGACAGCCGGTCGGCCACGATATTGAAGGCTTCCTCGGTCGTCTTGCCGTCGAGGAAGCGCGAATTGATCATCACGCCTTCGCCGTCATAGGCGGTGTCGCCGACAGAAAAGCTTGCCGCATCGCCATCCCTCGGCATAACGACAGGCACGACCGACAGGCCATATTTCCGAGCAAAATCAAGGTCGCGCTGGTCGCCGGAGGGGCAGCCGAAGATCGCGCCCGTGCCATAATCCATCAGGACGAAATTGGCGATATAGACCGGCAGCTCCCAGGCGGGATCAAGCGGATGCCGGACGCGGATACCGGTATCCATGCCCTTCTTCTCGGCGGTCTCGAGGGCGGCCAATGACGTGCCGGCGCGGCGGCACTCCTCGCAGAAGGCTTCGATCTCCGCGTTCTTGGCGGCGGCATCCTTTGCCAATGGATGATCGGCGGCAATTGCCAGGAAGGAGGCGCCGAAGAGCGTGTCCGGCCGGGTCGTGTAGACGGTGACTTCGCTTTCGCCGGCAGGTGCCGTTTCCGGCACGATCTCCCAGCGGATCGCCAAACCTTCCGAGCGGCCGATCCAGTTCTTCTGCATCAGGCGTACTTTTTCCGGCCATTGGTCGAGCGTATCCAGCGCGTCGAGCAGATCCTGGCTGAAATCGGTGATCTTGAAGAACCATTGCGTCAATTCGCGTTGTTCGACCAGCGCACCAGAGCGCCAGCCGCGACCGTCGATCACCTGCTCGTTGGCGAGCACGGTATTGTCGACGGGATCCCAGTTGACCTTCGACTGCTTGCGATAGACCAGACCCTTCTCCAGGAAATCCAGGAAGAGATGCTGCTGATGCTGGTAATATTCGACATCGCAGGTGGCGAATTCGCGGCTCCAATCCAGCGACAGCCCCATGGCCTTCAGCTGGGCCTTCATGGAGCCGATATTCTGATAGGTCCAGGAGGCCGGATGCACGCCGCGCTCCATGGCGGCATTTTCCGCCGGCATGCCGAAGGCGTCCCAGCCCATCGGATGCAATACGTTGTAGCCGCGGGCGCGTTTGTAGCGGGCAACGACGTCGCCCATGGCGTAATTGCGGACATGGCCCATATGAATGCGCCCCGACGGATAGGGGAACATTTCGAGGACGTAATATTTTTCGCGCGGATCTGAATTGTCGGTCTCGAAGACCTTGTCTTCATTCCATTTCTGCTGCCAGCGGGGCTCGGCGTCGCGCGGATTATAACGTTCGGTGGCCATGGTATTCGAAATTCCGGAAAATCAGGGGAGGTTGGTCGAGACCTTCACCATGAAACCACCGTAGCGTCAAGTTTTGCAGGCGTTGCAAGCGGCCGATCTTCATCTCGGCTCAAGCGATTTCGCGGGAGCGGGTCTTGGCAAGCACAGATTGGCTGGTTAGTTCATTGCCAATCCTTTCATGCTGGTATGTCGAGGCAGAACGATGGAACTTCAAGAGCGCTTGAACGACGTGCGGTTGCGGATTGCGGCTGGGGAACGCCAGGCGGATCGTCTGGCTGGTTCCGTCCAGCTCGTCGCGGTGTCGAAGACCTTCGAGGCGGAGGCGATCCGCCCGGCCATCGACGCCGGGCAGCGCGTCTTCGGGGAGAACCGGGTGCAGGAAAGCCAGGGCAAATGGCCGGCGCTGAAGGCCGAGCGGTCGGATATCGTGCTGCATTTGATCGGACCGCTGCAGTCGAACAAGGCGGCGGATGCGGTGGCGCTCTTCGATGTCATCGAGACGGTGGACCGGGAAAAGATCGCCCGCGCGCTTGCCGAGGAAATGAAGCGGCAGGCCAAGACGACGCGGCTCTACGTCCAGGTCAATACCGGGCTCGAACCGCAGAAGGCCGGTATCGCGCCTGACGACACGCCAGCTTTCGTCACCTTCTGCGGCGAAGAGCTGGGTCTTTCCATCGAGGGTTTGATGTGTATTCCGCCGGCCGAGGAAAATCCCGGACCGCATTTCGCCCTGCTGGCAAAGCTCGCGTTCAAATGCGGCGTCGAAAAACTGTCCATGGGCATGTCGGGCGACTACGAGACGGCAATCGCCTTCGGCGCCACCAGCGTGCGCGTTGGATCGGCGATTTTCGGGGCGCGCTAAAGCAGGCCCGGCCCGTCCTAAAGTCAACCTGTTCCGATACGCTGCTTTGGTCGGGCTTCCCGTCCCGCCCTCCCCCGCTTAGATTGAGGCTTGCATGTCCTGGGGAGGAGAAGATGCAGAGCGGCTATCATCAGGCCTATGCGGCTTGGAAACGCGACCCTGAAGCTTTCTGGCGCGAAGCAGCCGACGATATCGACTGGTTCAAACCGCCTGAACGAGTATTTTCAGCCGACGAAGGCGTCTACGGCCGTTGGTTCTCAGGAGCCGAAACCAATACCTGCCACAATTGCCTGGACCGGCATGTGGCGGCCGGGCGCGGCGGCGAGACGGCGGTGATCTTCGACAGTGCGATGACCGGCGAGAAGCGCCGTTTCAGCTACGACGAAGTCCTTGACGAGGTGAAAGCCATCGCCGCGACACTGATCGACCTTGGCATCGGTAAAGGCGATCGTGTGATCCTCTATATGCCGATGGTTCCACAGGCGGTGTTTTCAATGTTTGCCTGCGCCCGCATCGGTGCCGTTCACTCGGTCGTCTTCGGTGGCTTTGCCGCCAGCGAGCTTGCGGCCCGTATCGATGATTGCGGTGCGAAGCTGGTGATCACGGCGAGCTGCGGGCTCGAGCCTGGCCGCATCGTCGCCTACAAGCCTCTGGTCGACCAGGCGATTGAGATCGCGCATTCGAAGCCGGAGCGCTGTCTGGTGCTGCAGCGGCCAGAGCTTCGGGCAGATCTCGCCGGAGGTCGCGACCAGGATTTCGACGCGGCGGTAGCGCGGTTTCGCGGCGCCGAGATCGCCTGTGTTCCGGTCAAGGCGACCGACCCGCTCTACATCCTCTATACCTCGGGCACCACCGGCCAGCCGAAGGGCGTCGTGCGCGACAATGGCGGCCATCTGGTTGCGCTCAACTGGTCGATGCGGAATATCTACGGCTTGAAACCGGGTGAGGTCTTCTGGACAGCTTCGGATATCGGCTGGGTCGTCGGGCACTCCTACATCGTCTATGCGCCGCTGATCTCGGGCGTCACCACGGTGATCTATGAGGGAAAACCGGTCGGCACGCCGGATGCCGGCGCGTTCTGGCGCGTTGTTTCGGAACATCATGTGCGGGTGCTGTTCACCGCGCCGACGGCGTTCCGCGCCATACGGCGGGAGGACGGTGACGGTGAACTGATGCGGCAGTATCCGATGCCGGATCTGCGGGCGCTGTTTCTCGCCGGCGAGAGGGCGGACCCGGAGACGCTGAAATGGGCAGAGCGCATGCTCGCGATCCCCGTCATCGATCACTGGTGGCAGACGGAGACCGGCTGGCCGATCGCAGCCAATCCGCTCGGCCTCGGCGCCCTTCCCGTCAAGCATGGTTCGCCGGCGCTGCCGATGCCCGGCTATGACATTGCGGTGCTCGACGATGCGGGCCATTCGATCGAGGCGGGGACGCTCGGCAATATCGTCGTGAGGCTGCCCCTGCCGCCCGGCTGCCTGCCGACCCTCTGGAATGCCGACGAGCGTTTCCGATCGGCCTACCTCGACGAGTTTCCGGGCACCTACAAGACCGCCGACGCCGGTTATATCGACGAGGATGGTTATCTCTTCATCATGTCGCGCACCGACGACATCATCAATTGTGCCGGTCACCGGCTCTCGACCGGGGCGATGGAGGAAGTCTGCGCCCGCCATCCCGATGTCGCCGAATGCGCGGTGATCGGTGTGATCGATACGGTAAAGGGTCAGGTGCCCTGTGGTTTCCTGGTGCTGAAACGGAATGTTTCCCGAGACATGACGGCAATCGAATCAGAGGTCGTGGGGATGATCCGCGATGCGATCGGACCTGTCGCCGCCTTCAAGATGGCCGTCATCGTCAACCGTTTGCCGAAGACCCGCTCCGGCAAAATCCTGCGCGGCACGATGCAGAAGATCGCTGATGGCATACCCTGGAAAATGCCTGCAACCATCGATGATCCAATGGTTTTAGAGGAAATTTCCGAGGCGCTGCGCCAACGTGGTCTCGGTTCGCTGCCGATGTGAATCGCTGCAGACGCAGCAGCAGCTTGCCGTCCAGTCGTTCTCGATCGCCAACAGCTCGGCGCAGAACATCGCAACCCTGTTCCGCTGCCAATTCGAAACAGACAATCCGCAACAAAAAACCCCGCCGGTCAGCTCATACCGGAGATAATCGATGTCTCAGTACTGATCGTCGTCTTCGTCCTTCGGCGCCGAGCGCAGCGAACTCAGCTTGCGGAAGACGGCATCGGCGTCGATTTCCTTTTCCTTTTCCTCCTCGCGCTCGTAGCTCGGGGTCAGGCGCTCGGTTTCCTGAGCCGATTGCAGCGTCGCGCCGAGCTCGGCGGCGGTCGGCAGCGGTCGGCCCTTGGAAGCCTTTTCCACTTCCATGTCGAGATCGATCTGGCTGCAGAGGCCGAGCGTCACCGGATCCATCGGCGCCAGGTTGGCGGAGTTCCAGTGGGTGCGCTCGCGGATCTGCTCGATTGTCGATTTCGTGGTGCCGACGAGGCGGGAAATCTGTGCGTCCTTCAGCTCCGGATGGTTGCGAACGAGCCAGAGAATGGCGTTCGGGCGGTCCTGACGCTTGGAAACCGGCGTATAACGCGGGCCGCGGCGCTTGGATTCCGGCACCCGCACCTTCGGTTCGGAAAGCTTCAGCTTGTGGTTCGGATTGGCTTCGGCGCGGGCGATCTCGTCGCGGGACAGCTGTCCGGTCGAGATCGGGTCGAGGCCCTTGATACCCTGCGCCGCTTCGCCATCGGCGATTGCCTTGACTTCGAGCGGATGCAGTTTGCAGAACTGCGCGATCTGATCGAAAGACAGTGCCGTATTGTCGACGAGCCAGATGGCTGTCGCCTTCGGCATGAGCAGTGTTTGAGCCATGGATATAGTCCTTCTATCGTCCGCGCCGGTCGCGGTCCGTGGATTGTCACCACAATGTCCGGGAAATATGCCGCTATATAACCGCACTGTCGCAGAATTGCAATTCTTCCGAAATCAAATGACCTTTGTCTAATTGCCGTGGCGATCCGAGCTGCTATGAATTGCCGTGATTTGAAACCGGGCCCTAAAACTCACCTGGCCCGTCGCATGTCCCATGAGGAGGAGTTGCATGTCGGAGAAGATCTATCCGGTCACGAAGCCGGTGAAGGCGCGCGCCCTGATCGATAAGGAAAAGTACCTGAAATGGTACGAGGAAAGCGTCGAGAACCCCGACAAATTCTGGGGCAAACACGGCAAACGGATCGACTGGTTCAAGCCCTATACCAAGGTCAAGAACACGTCCTTTACCGGCAAGGTCTCGATCAAGTGGTTCGAGGACGGCCAGACCAACGTCTCCTACAATTGCATCGACCGCCATCTGAAGACCAATGGCGACCAGGTGGCG
>NZ_WUFT01000026.1 GCF_010668805.1 Rhizobium phaseoli
CACCAGCCTCCTGCTCCTTCAGCACCGCAATAATCTGCTCTTCGGTAAATCTCTGCTTCTTCATTCGTCCGTCCTTTGATGGGCCGGACTCTAATCAATTCTGGAGGAAATCCTCAGTGGCAGGTCACCCCCTCGAATATTCGAGGAAGGATTCCAACTTGCTGCAATTCAAAAGCCGCGATCAAGCCCGCGGTGCCAGCGCCCACGACGACGGCGGATTCGACTTCATTTGTTCGGAACACGATATATCTATCCCGTTTTCATTGACATTCTATCCACACGCATTGACGGTGCAACTTGGTGGTCTTGGAATTATTCTAAAATGGTGCCCATGAGAACCTTGATCGATTCTTGTTTTGACCGGAGCCTGCCCGCCATCCCATCTTCCAAGCTGACGCTTGATCAGCGGCTCGCTCTTTGTCGGCAGTACGGTGACTTTTCCTTGGCCTACTCCACAGCCGTTCAACCCGATCTTAGTTATTTCGGCGACGAAAACGGCTACATCGCCTACGCAACGAAGATGGGCCATGTTTTCGCGCTCGGCGATCCCGTCGCCAGTCGGAACTGTAAAGCTGACTACATCGCCCGATTCATCGCCCAATCCGGAAAACCGTGTTTTGTGCAGATACACTCCGTAACCGCCGCCGCACTCACATCACATGGCTACAGTGTCAATCAACTGGGCAAAGACAGTGCCCTTTCATTGCCGAGCCATTCGTTCAAGGGTAAGCGCAACGAAACGCTCCGCTATTCCGAGCGATGGCTATACAAGAACGAGTATACCATTCACGAGTGCGGTAATGGAGAGCTTGGCCCCGAGCTTTCGAATATCTCTGATGATTGGCGGGCTGGTAGAATCGTCAGACGCCGCGAGATGCGGTTTTTAAATCGGCCATTTTGCCTGTCCCTGACGTCCGGTATGAGACGATTTGTTCTTTTGTCGCCTCATTCAAAGCCAATAGCGTTGCTCGATTTCGACCCGCTTTTCCGCGATGGCAAGGCTATTGGATACACGGCAGCGTTCAAGCGGAAGATTCAGGGCACAACGGCCCATGCCGAAATCGGGCTCACGAAGTACGCGGCAGATCGCTTTAGACAAGAAGGCGCTGAAATCATGACGCTCGGCTTGTCACCGCTGGCCGGCATCGAGAAAAGCCAATTTCCCGAGAGCACCGTTTGGCGCTACCTGTATCAGCGCGCTTTTCTGTCGCCGCTCATAAACCGCCGCATTTTCAACGTTCAGGGTCAAGCTGCATTCAAGCGCAGGTTCCACGGCGATGAGTTGCAAACTTACATCGGCTTCAAACGCGGGACTCCAACGGAAAAGGTTGCGCTCTTGCGATTGCTGAAAACGTTCTAGCAGACCAGATCGCGCTTCACGCGCGTCGGGCCTATGTTGCCGACTTGCGCGGTAGTGACATGCATGCGCAGGCGGTGTACTTCAGTTCTATGGAGACTCCGGCTATTGGCCTGCCCGTTCTCATTCTTGAGGACGAACCTTTTATTGCCTTAGATGTCGAGGAGCTTCTCGCCGCGCACGGTTACGGCGAGGCGATCGCCCTTTCCAGAGGCTCGGAAGCTCTGTCCTGGCTGGAGATCAACGTACCGCGGCTGGCGATCATCGATCCCAGGCTGTCCGATGGCATGTGCTCCGCAGTGGTGCGACTGTTGGCCGAGCGCGGCACGCCGTTCATCGTCTACTCCGGGGAGACGAGTTTGTTGACAGACGAGGAACCGGCTTTCGGTGCAGGAGAGCTGGTGTTGAAGCCTGCGCCCCCGGAGGACATCATGGCCGCGGTCACACGAGCTCTGAAACCTGTGCAGGCAACGGATTAGAGCTAAATCCGCGGGCACCAATGATGACCACCTGAAATGCGTGATGCCACTCGCGCCTCCCCAAACGCGAACTCAGACCGACCGTCGGAGCTGCCCCGGAACAACGGGAGGCCATTGAAACAGCGGTCGTCTCTTCAATGTTGGTAAACGGCGTATTATGCTTGAGTAAATCATTAAATTATTTTCCTTACAATGTGTCGGAATTGCCAAAGGGATCCTTCAATGCGTCGTCCAAGCATAAAGTCGAGCCTGCTCATAATTCTCGGCGGCCTCGCTCTTCTATTCGCTCTCATTGCGTATCTTTCAGTCGACGGCCTCAGCAAGACAAACGGCGCGACCGAGGAAATCGCGAAAAATTGGCTACCGAGCGTACAGGCATCGCGGACAATCAATCTCAACATGGCGAATTTGCGCCTCGCGTACCGCGATCACATCATCGCGCAGTCGGACGCGGACAAAAAAACGCGCGAAGAAGCCATGGTCGCGGCAGAGGATACACTTCGCAAATCGATAGATGCTTACCTTTCTTTGGCGTCATCCGACCGCGAGCGCCAGTTGGTCGCCGGGATAAAGGATAGCGTTGAGGGCTATGTCGCCAGCAGGCCGCAGCTTGTGGTTCTTTCCCGCGCGAATAAAATTGAGGAAGCCGGTAAATATCTCGGCGGCGAGATGCGCACCTATTCGGACAAGCTGAAAGAACTTACAACTGCCTTGGTCGAATTCAACGTTAGCGGCAGCAACAAGGCGGCAGAGGCGAGCAAGACGACCTATGCGTCCATAAAGTTCTATCTAATTGCCGCGATTGGAATTGCAGGACTGCTTGTTGTCGGCGCTGTGGCCTTCGTGCTGACCTGTATTGCCAATCCGATCGGTCAGATTACTGTCGCGATGAGGCGGTTGGCCGAAGGAGACATCGGTTCTGACATCCCATTTGCCGGCCGCGCCGACGAAATCGGCTCCATGGCAGTCGCGGTGGAGGTTTTTCGGCAAGCGGCGATCGCCAACAAGCGGATGCAGATCGAAGCGGACGAAAACCGCAAACAGGCAGATGACGATCGCATAGCTGCGCAGCAGAAAGCGGAGTCTGATGCCACCGAGCGTTTACGCATTGCCACATCAGGTCTTGCTTCCGGCTTGCGGCGGTTGGCTGCAGGCGACCTGGCATTTCGTCTCGATGAGCCGTTTGCTCCCGACTTTGAAGCACTACGCCACGACTTCAACCAGTCCATCGCGCAGCTTGCCGAAGTTTTGACGGCTATCTCCTCCAGCATCATCACGATAGAAGATGGCACCCGGGAGATTTCCTCCGGGGCAGATGATCTTTCAAAGCGCACGGAACAGCAGGCAGCAGCCCTCGAAGAAACTGCGGCCGCCCTGGAAGAGATCACCGCCAACGTATCGAACTCGAGCAAGCGGACTGAGGAGACCCGTACGGTAGCCACGCAGGCAAACCAAAGTGCGGTAAAGTCCGCCGAGGTCGTTTCCCATGCCGAAGAGGCGATGGGACGTATCGAGACATCCTCGCAGCAGATCTCCAATATCATCGGCGTGATCGATGAAATCGCGTTTCAGACAAACCTTCTCGCCTTGAACGCTGGAGTCGAAGCGGCCAGAGCGGGCGAAGCGGGCAAGGGCTTCGCAGTCGTCGCTCAAGAAGTGCGGGAACTTGCCCAGCGTTCAGCCAGCGCGGCAAAGGAAATCAAAGGCTTGATCCAGAACTCCTCCAAGGAGGTGGAGAGCGGTGTCAAGCTGGTGCGTGACACCGGGCAGTCTCTAAAGACCATATGCAGTTTCATCACGCAGATTAACCAACATATGGATGCCATCGCAACTTCTGCCAAAGAGCAATCGGTCGGCCTCAGTGAAGTCAACGTCGCAGTCAATCGGATGGATCAGACCACGCAGCAGAACGCCGCCATGGTCGAACAATCGACTGCGGCCTCTAGTTCACTTGCTCAAGAAGCGCAAAAACTTCGTGAGCTTGTCAGCCAGTTCAAGTTAGATGATGTCGCATCCGGCCAATCCACAATGCTGCGAATGACGGCGAGAACCATGGCTCAAGGTGTCGCCCATTCGACCGTCCAATTGGCAAGGGCACATCGCTAGCTCACGGCTACAGCAGCAGGGGTGCCCCTTGTTCATTTTCGGTTCATTCGGCGGGTGTAGCGTTTGCATCATATGACGAGTGGACCAAGGGGAGTGTTATGGGGCTTTTCGATGGTTTGGGCGGTGTCGTCAGCGACCTCTTGAATGGCAGGCCGGTCAATCTTCTGGCGGTTGCCGAGGATGTCTTCCAAAATGCTGGCGGACTCGATGGCGTTCTCACGCAACTCAACCAAAGCGGGCTTAGCCACCAGGTAGCCTCCTGGATAGGTACGGGCGACAATATCCCGATCACCGCGGACCAAATTCGCGCAGCGCTCTCCTCAGAGCAGCTACGGGGCCTTGCCTCCAAACTCGGCATCGATATTAGCAAGGTACCCGAGCTTCTCGCGGAGCACCTTCCGACAGCCGTAGATCAGGCCAGCCCCAATGGAACCCTCCCGTTGTCAGCGTCTTAACGCCGAGGCGGAAGCGAAGACTGAAACGTCAACATCATCGACGGAGGCCGATCATATGTCACACAAACTGCTTCTCTCCGCTGTGCCGGCTCGCTGCTTGCCGCTTTTATTATGTCGTCGCCGGCGCATGCGTTGACGATGAAGGAGTGCAGCACAAAGTATCAGGCCGCCAAGGCCGACGGTTCCGCCAAGGACGTGAAGTGGAACGATTTCCGCGCAAAGTTCTGTGGCGCGGACGCCGCTGCTGCCGACAAGGCTGACGAAGCGGACGTTACCGCCACGAACGAGAAGGAACCGGCAAAGCCGACGACCGCGGCGCCCCTAGTGGTGTAGATCAGCGCTTGGCCTGCCCGGCGCTGGCCGGGGTTGCAGAGGGTAGGCCTCTAAAGCCGAAGACGATCATCCACCCGCACTTCGTCGTCCAAATGATGCATGTTGCGTGCGGTTGGGCGCCTTGATGGCATTGCACCATCGACCCCTGTCGTAGTGGTTCCCGCTTGTCTTTGCGCCGCTATCACCCGACCACGCCCTGACGGCAAGTCCGCAAATCATGCCTGGAGAACGCAGCGTTATGTGCGAGTTGTCAAAGTCGAAAGCTGATCGGTGTCGTAACGATTTCGCAGATCGGCGAGGGCTTCTGGATCCGGTGCGCCCTGCGCGGCAAGTTTCGAGAGTTCTTCGAAATAGTGTTCATGGCCGGGCGGCGAGACTGTCATCAACACGCGGGCCGGCGTCTCGCTGACATTGGTAATGTTGTGCGGCACGCCTGGCGGGATGAAGAGAAAGGTTCCGGGCGTTGCGCGGATCACGCTGTCCGCGACATACCATTCACATTCGCCCTCGAGCAGGTAGAAGCTTTCTTCCTGCACCCGGTGGACATGCCGTCCGGTGGCGAAGCCTGCCGGAATCGTCCAGTCGAACATGCTCGTGTGCTTGGTATTTTCGCCGGTGACGAGGAAGACCATAGGATGACCACGCAGGGTGACTCCATTCGTCTCATCGGGCATGCGGACGACTACATCTGCGCTCATGGGATCCTCCATTGACGGCTTGCTTGCTTGTGCAAATATCTATGGAAGATCAGCGCACCGCGCGGGAAAGTCGTGAATCCGTTCCTAAAAATCTGCTAAAAGTGTCGAATGAAGAGTGGGAGCGACATCTACCGGTTCGGCCCGTTCCGCCTTGACTCGGCGGCAGGCATTTTATACCGGGGGGACGAGCCCACAATGCTTGGACGTCGGGCTGTCGTGCTGCTGTGCCGGCTGCTTGAAAGCGCGAGGGCACCTGTGTCAAAGGATGCGCTGGTCGAGGCTGGATGGGGCGGATTGGCGGTTGCCGACAACAATCTAACGGTACAAATCGCGGCCCTGCGTCGGGTTCTGGCGGAAGCGGACGCCGAGAGTTGGATCGAAACCATTCCGCGGCGCGGCTATCGGTATGTCGGACCGGCCGCTGTTACAAATGTTGCCGATACGGCAACTGCCGGCCACGCCGCATCGGCACTGACACTACCCGACAGGCCCTCCATTGCTGTCTTGCCGTTCTCGAATCTCAGCGGCGATCCGGACCAAGAGTATTTCGCCGATGGGATGGTCGACGATATTATTACCGGCCTTGCACGGATTAAGTGGCTATTCGTCATAGCGCGCAACTCGACCTTCGCATACAAGGGGCGCGCCGTGGACGTGAAGCAGATCGGTCGCGAACTCGGCGTGCGCTATGTTTTAGAAGGCAGCGTGCGCAGGGCAGGCGGTAGCGTGCGCGTAATCGGGCAGATGATCGATGCATCGAGCGGCGCGCATGTATGGGCCCAGCGCTATGAGCGCAGTTCAGAGGACATTTTCGTGCTTCAAGACGAGATCGCGCGCTCACTGGTGGGTGCGATCGCGCCGAGCGTGCGAAAGGCAGAAATCGAACGCGTCTGGCGGAAGCGGCCAGACAGCCTCAATGCCTACGATCTCGTGCTCCAAGCCCAGTCTGACGTCGATTCCGGTATGCCGGAGCAGGTGACGAGAGCGCTGGCGCTTCTTGAGCGAGCAATCGTGCTCGAACCTGCATATGCACTGGCGCATGGCAATGCCGCGATGTGTCACCATTGTTTGTTTCTCCGCGACGGCTTACGGCAAGCCAATCGAGCAGCTTCGATCCGCCATGCCCGTTGCGCGATCCTCCACGGACAGGATGATGCGGCCGCGTTGACACTTGCGGGGTTTTCCATCGGCATGGACGGGCACGACCGCGGCGCCGCTTTTGCTGCGCTGGAAGCCGCGCTCGCCGTCAGCCCGTCGTCGGCGCTGACCTACATCCTTGGCAGCGTTATTCTGGGATGGGGCGGAGATGCCGAACGGGCCATTGAATGGAGCGAGCTCGGCATGCGGCTTAGCCCTTTTGACCCATGGGCTTTTGCCGCCTTTGACGCGCAAGCAATGAGCCATTTGCTGCGCGGCCGCTATGACGAATCCTGTCGCGCAGCCTACAAGTCTGTTCAGGCCAATCCCGCTCATAGCATCACTTATGTGCAGTTGGCCGCCGCGCTGGCCAAACTCGGCCGATTGGACGAAGCAAGGGCTGCCGCCGCGCGCGTGCTCGAACTTCAGCCTTCATTTCGCTACGGCCGTCAGTTTGCTGGCGTAAACTGTGCGCCAGAGCTCGCCTCGGCTCTCGGCGACGCGTTGCGGGACGCCGGATTACCGGAGTAGCGCGACGAGACGATCTTGTCGGCGGCGATCTGCAAAACCTGCATCTTTTGGAGCGCGACGAAGGACCGCGCGATGCGCCCGTCCCGGTGCGAAGGATGCCGAAGCGCGAAGCATCCACGCTCCTGCAATTATCGATCTGCCTAAAAAAATAACTTGAGATCTGTAGGTCAAATGTCCTACGGAACTATAGCTATCGGCAGCGCACAATCCAGAGGAGTCGAGCATGGTCGCGGCGACCACACGGCAGCAAATTGTTCAGGCTGCAGATACGCTTTTCTACGAGCGTGGCTTCGAGGCGACGTCCTTTGCAGACATCGCCGTGGTGGTCGGGCTTTCGCGCGGTAACTTCTACTATCACTTCAAGACGAAGGACGAGATTCTCCATGCCGTGATCGCCTATCGCCTATCCAATATCCAGGCAATGCTCGAGGCGTGGGAGGTTGGCGCGAAAACCCCAATCGATCGCATCCGTAGCTTCATCCAAATTCTGATCCTGAACCAGGCAAAGATAATGGCCTATGGCTGTCCAGTCGGCACACTTTGCAACGAACTCGCTAAGCGCGATCACATTGCCAAGAACAGAGCCGTCGAGCTGTTTACTTTGTTTCGCGACTGGCTGTCGTGCCAGTTTACAGCCCTTGGCCACGGCACCCAAGCCGATGAACTCGCCATGCATATTCTCATGCGCAGTCAAGGTGTCGCCGCCCTCGCGACCGCCTTTCGCGACGAAGCCTTCATCCGCCGTGAAGTCGACGATATTTGCCTGTGGTTGGCAGTGCAGCGACCCAATCTATCCGATAATCCCGAATCCGTTTCCATCCAGAATTCCTGAAGGAGGCCCTGTATGTTCGTCGTTACACTTAAATTCTCCGCCAACAAGGCCCGAGCGTCAGCCCTTATGGAAGGGCATAATGCCTGGGTCAAACAGGGCTTTGAAGATGGTATCTTCCTCCTTACCGGAAGCCTTCAGCAAAATGCGGGCGGAGCGGTTCTCGCCCACAACACATCCCGCGCCGATCTCGAAATGCGCCTTCAGCAAGATCCTTTCGTTGTGGGGGGTGTCGTGAGCGCCGACATTCTTGAAATTGCACCGGGCCGCACCGACGACCGCTTGGCCTTTCTTGGGGCATGAGAAATTGAGCGCGACGATCTTCGGCCCGGATGGGCAGCCGCGTTGCCGCTGGTGCGCAGCCGCTCCGGAGTTCCTGCCCTACCACGACACCGAGTGGGGCTTTCCCGTTGATGATGACCACCGCCTGTTCGAAAAGCTTTGCCTAGAGGGTTTTCAATCAGGCTTGAGCTGGCGGACGATCCTGGCCAAACGCCAGAACTTTCGAGCTGCCTTTCTCGGTTTCGACTTTGACCGCATCGCGCAATTCACGGAGGCCGACATTATGCGCCTGCTCCGGGACGATGGCATCGTGCGCCATCGCGGTAAGATCGCGGCGGTCATAAACAACGCTCAGCGTGTCCAGGAACTGGTGAAGCAGGAGGGATCGCTCGCCGCTTATGTCTGGCGCTTCGAACCGAAGGCGACAGAGCTTGCTGCTCCGCAGACTGCATCCACCTCAGCCGCGTCCATCGCCATGTCGAAAGACTTGAAGAAGCGCGGCTGGTCATTTGTCGGCCCCACCACAGTCTATGCTTTCATGCAGGCGATTGGACTAATCAATGATCACGCCGAAGGCTGCGTATTCCGAGACAGGGCCGAGGCGGCTAGAGCTGCGTTCCAGCGTCCCAGGGCCGCCAACCGGACTTAAACCTCGCCGGTATATTCACCTCGTGCCGGGTAGTCGTTTTTGATGACGAAATCCAATGCTTGCACCATCTCGACGAAATTTGGTCGTGCGAATGGCATGGATTGCACCGAGAGCCAATAGACCGTTTGATCCGGCTTGATCAGGAAGACCCCCGGCTCGGAAAACAGCTCAGGCTCCTCGATGCCGATTGAGGTTTTTCCGCGCGAGGATGAAATGTAGAGGCCCCATTGCCGTGCCACGCTTAAAGGCAGACCGAAGCCGATACGCAAGTGCTCAGCACCAATCTTATCGGCCATTTGCCGGGCGCGGTCCTCCCCATCAGAGCTTATGCAGATTGTACTGACTCCGCGCTCGTCGAAGGATGGCGTCATCCGCTCCAGCTCCTTGAGATAGATGCCGCAGACCGGGCAGTGGAGACCACGGTAAAAGCAGACGAGCGTCATAAGTGATGGCTTTTCGCGGGTGAGATCGAACTCTCCGTGCTGGAGGGTTTTGACGGTCAAATGAGGGGCCAGTGTTCTCGGGACTACCATCGATAAACTCCGCTTGTGTGATACTTCCGACGCCAAAGTTGACGTTGGTGCTTCAACATTCCATAGTCAGAGCCATCAATGGTCCTGAAAGCATGATCGAGAATCCGAAAATCCTTCCGAAAGTGGATCGCCTCTCAGCCTTCTTCGACACGTTCGAGCTGGAAGCCTCGCTGGAACCGCCGCGGGCCTGCGACGGACAAGCGAGGCTATTTGTAATCGGCGAACCGGGGGGACGTGCGGAAAGGATCATCCTTTGCCTGCGCGGCGACACGATCCCTGAACCGCCGGCTTTGGTAACAGCAACGGTCGATTTCGAGGGGGCATACAACCCGCTCTTGAACGCGCTGCCGGATCAAGTTCTGGTCGAAATCAGCGACATTCCAACCCTTCGGGACACGACAGCCGCTTTCCTGGCGGAGGCCTTGGAATCCCGTTGCGGGCGCAGCGCGGCCCTCAACCGCCTCTGCGAAGTGATGGTTTTGCTTATTCTGCGGACAGCGATCGACCGTGGTGCAACAGGACCTGGCTTACTGGCAGGCCTGTCCCATCCCTCATTACACCGGGCATTGGTAGCTATGCATGATGCTCCGACTCGCGCTTGGAACATCGAAGACCTTGCTGCGATGGCGGGGATGTCACGGAGCCATTTCATGGCGCTGTTTCGCGAGGTGGTCGGCACAACGCCGCAGGCTTACTTGACTGGATGGCGTTTGACCGTTGCTCGACGGAAACTCACCAAAGGAGCGAAGGTGAAGGCGGTGGCGCGTCAGGTCGGCTTTGGCAGTGCTGCTGCATTTTCTCGAGCATACTTCCGGAAATTTGGGCACTGGCCATCAGTCCGATCGTAGCACTGAGCATCTAAATCATATTCTGCGGACCTTCGCTTTCGGATTGTTGCATATGTCGAGGCTGGCCACTCGCAGTATTCATTTCCGGGTTATCGAGAGCTTTGCGGTCAAGCTGACCCAGCCGTGGCGTCACTACGGCCGGGCCCTGGCAGGTCAATCTTGCTAACAGTTTGACCGAAAGAGCTGGATCAGGCAGCCCGGCGGCCAAACCAATGTGCAAGCCAATGGTCGATCGACAGCTTTCCCGGTCCCCATGCCATGAGCGACAGCGCCATCGCAGCCCAGGTAATGTGGATCGGCCATCCGTCCGGCACCGTGAGCTCGACGATCAACGTCATGAACAGCAGGCCGGTCGCCGCAAATCGGGTAGCGAAACCCAGGACCAGCAAGATCGGAAAGGTGATCTCGGCAACGCCGGACAGGAAAGCCATGGTGACTGGCGCCGGATAGGCATAGGGACCGCCCGGCAAATGGAGCATGAATTCGTCGGTGAACAATGTGATCGCCGTATCGTTCAATTGCAGGAAACCATCCCACTTCAGAATGCCCGACTTCCAAAAGGGCACGGCCAGAGCGAGGCGCACAACTGCCTGAACGACGCTCGGCAGCGCAAAGGCCCGAACCAGTCTCTGTGCCATCTCTACATGTGTCACGATCGGCTGAAGCCTGGCTCTGATCGAAGTCTGTTGGGTGGTGGTCGATATCATCATGCGTCTCCGAGAGTGATGCCGCAAAATACCCCCGCTTCGATCATGCCGGCCACGCTGGCCGCGATGTCGAACGACGGACAAGCGTCGATGGCCTTGGCTGCGGCGACACCAAGCGGTTCGCCGGAAATGAGGGAAATCAGGAACTCTGCACCGCCCAAAGGAAGATGACGCACCGCCACCTCCATATCCGGCCGCGTTATAAGCGCATCTTCCGGGTCGACCACTTCGATCGGGCTTATGGAGCCGTCACCGCGATTGGCGGCAAAGATCGTCAGCGCCGGATAGTCCGACCGAACGATCCTTGTTGCCGGATGCGCCGCAAAGACCAAATCACCGAGACGGTCCGGCCGAACGGAAGCAAGAGCATCAGCGGCAAGCGGCTCGACATCCGTTGCATGGTAGGCGTCCAGCCAAGCCCGTTCGATCCTGGCGACGTCGGGAAGCCAGGGCAAGGACCGGGCATATTCGTACTGTTCGATGAAAGCAGGAAAATCCCGGCCATATTCGAAGAGAAGCGGCGATGTCGGTGGCGTGGCGCGCACATGAAAGCGCGCCATGGCGCGGAAAAACTCCGCCCCCGTCAGACGTTGCACCGCCGGGAAAATCCCGGCGAGGGCATCGATCAGACTGACGGTGACGTTGTTGCGGTAGACGTTGTAGCGTTTGATCGCTCCCTTGCCGTTTGGCCCGACAACGCCGTCGGGCGTCCCAGCGTCCGGGTTGGTCAGTGCCGGCGCAAAATCCGCCGCATAAGTGAGGGGCTTTATGCGGCGAGATGGAGGATCAAGCCGCAGCATGGCTTTGATCCGGCAACGCGATGGAACCATGGTGATCCATGATCGCCTGCGCTGCGAGGGCCTCGGCACGCAGTATCGGCCAATCGGGTATGTTGCTGTCCCACTCGATGAGCGTTGGAACAGGGCCACCACGGCCAATGACGATCTCGTAAAGCTTCCAGACGGCATCGGCGACCGGACCGTCATGGCTATCGATCAGCAGCAGCTCGTCCTCGTCGTCAGTCTGTTCGGCGTGGCCTGCGAGATGGATCTCACCAACCGCGGCAATGGGAAAATCGGACAGATAGTCGAGCGCTGAAAACCCGTGATTGGTGGCGGAGACGAATACATTATTGACGTCGAGCAGAAGACCGCAGCCGGTGCGCCGGACGATTGCGCGGATGAAGTCGGTCTCGCTCATCGTCGATTGGCGGAACGTCACATAGGTGGATGGGTTCTCCAGAAGGATCGGGCGTCTGATGGCCTCCTGCACTTCCTCGATATGCTCGCAAACCCGCGCCAGACTTTCTCGTGTGTAGGGAAGAGGAAGGAGGTCGTTGAGGAAGGTCGTCCGATGCGTCGACCAGGCCAAGTGCTCAGACACCAGAGCTGGTTCGTAGCGTTCGACGAGAGAGCGGAAACGTTCAAGATGGGCCCGGTCGAGCGGCTGAGGTCCGCCGATCGACATGCACACGCCGTGGAGCGACACCGGATTGTCACGGCGGATCTGTTCGAGAATACGATGCGGCGGCCCGCCGGCCCCCATATAATTCTCGGCATGGACTTCGAAGAACCCGCGATGAGGCCCCTCCGCGGCTATAGCGGCAAAATGCTCGTGCTTGAAGCTCGTCCCCGCGAGACCCTCGATCGGATGGCGGGGAAAGCGGAGAGTAGTTGCCGCAGACGCGGTCGTTGAAATTTGATCGGTGGTCATGGCGTCTCTCCGCCTCCTCTTTGTCATCGCTGTCGCGTGTAGAAATTACATTGCCTTCAGCGTGCCGTGCTTGCCGTTCGGCAGGACGATCGAGGTGCAGGTGCCGCCGCGTACGAACTTCCAGGAATTGCCCTGGAAGTCGACCGTCGAGGTCCCCTGGCAGGACGTGCCGGCGCCGGCTGCACAATCATTCTGGCCCTTCAGGGCAACGCCGAAGCATTTTTCCTTGTGAGCGGCGGTTGCAGCAGCACCCTCGGCTTTGGTGAGCGGTCCGGCGCCGGCCATCGAAGCAAGGGCCGTGGTGACAGCGCCGGCGAGGACGACGGAGTTGATGGCGGATTTGATGGACATTGCGTTCTCCCGATGATGGATGGACGCTCTCGTTGAGCGCATATTCAGGTTCGCAATCTCCCCGACATTGGTTACACGCGTCGCTATCACTAGTTCGTGAAACCTCGTCATGTCACCGGAAACCGGCACGGGCGCGGCGAGGCCGGCAATCGCTTCCAAGCCCTGACCAACATGATGAAGTTGCGTGGAATGTGTATTTACATCGAAAGATTGCGTCGTCGTCCACTACATCGTCGCGTTGGCAGCATTCCTCGCCGAAGGAGAGCCGCCCGTCTATGTCGGCTTCGGAAGCATGCCGGGTGTCGATCCGGCCCGGATGACAGCCATTGTTGTCGAGGCGCTTGCGAGGCACGACAAGCGGGGTATCTTGGCTCTTGGAGGCGGTGCCCTGATCGCAGAACATGAATCCAGGCACGTTCGTTTCATCCGCGACGCCCCTCACGACAGGTTGTTTCGGGAGGTGAGTGCGATCATCCACCACGGCGGCGCCGGAACGACCGCCGCCGCTCTTCGGGCCGGCAAACCTATGATCATTTGCCCATTTTTCGGCGATCAGCCGTTCTGGGCAAGACGGATAACGGATCTCGGCGTCGGACTGTCACTCGATCGCAGAGCATTGACCGTCGAAAGCTTGACAGATGCACTCGCAGCCATGGACGATCCCCTAATGCGACGCCAGGCAGACGCGGTTGGCGCACGGATACGGGACGAGGATTGGGTTGCGACCGCAGTCGGCTTTATTGAGGCTGCTGCAAACAAACTTCAGGCGCATCCTTGAAATGCATGGACGGCGCCCTGCCCCAGTTCCTGCCTGGTCGAGAGCCCTGATTCATACCCAAATCAACAAGATCAGAAGGCGTTGAACGACAGCGGTGCCGTGTGCCAAAATGCGCTCGCCTGCAAAGACAGATGACTTGCACTACAAGCGCGGGTCTCCCGATATATCGTCATTGCAAATCCAAACGTTCACGCGGCGGAAGGTCAAGGCATGCTATTTAGGAGACGGAAGCCGCTCTCACTGGCTCAGCGGATCCGTGCCGTCCTTTGGCCATCCAAGGGCGTATTGCGGTCCATCCGCTACATTGCCATTCGAGTGCTTCGATTAAAGGCAACTCCTCATGCCGTTGCGGCTGGCGTTGCAGCAGGGGTGGCCGTGTCCTGTACGCCGTTCCTCGGCTTTCACTTCATGATGGCTTTTTGTCTAGCCTTCATCCTCAGAGGCAACATGATCGCGGCCGCGCTCGGGACGGCGTTTGGGAACCCCCTTACCTTTCCGCTGATCTTTGCCGCCGCCTACCGAATTGGAGTCTTTCTTTTAGGACGCGCGCCCGAGAGGGTGGGTGAAGCCAATCTGTTCACGCTGCTCCGGCACCTCGATTTTGCACCGCTTTGGCATCCCATTCTAAAGCCGATACTTGTCGGCGGGCTTCCGCTCGCCGCTATCTTCGGTGCAGTCTTTTATGTATTGACATGGCAAAGCGTTCGCCTGTTCCAGCAGCGAGGAAAGCGGCGGAAATCGTAAGCCCCAAAAGAGGCGGCGGCGCGACGACCCTCAGAAGAACTTGAACTTCGCGAGAGGGGTCGTCGCGCATGTGTAAACGCCTACGACCGGCTGCTTTTCCTTCGACTCGCCATCAGAACCGCGGATCCGGCCACGCCAGAGATCGCCGAACCGAGCAGGATACCGATCTTGACCTTGTCCTGTACCGCCGGGTCGTCGAAAGCCAGAAGACCGATAAAAAGGCTCATTGTGAAGCCGATGCCGCAAAGAAGCGCGACGCCCGTCATCTGCGTCCAGTTCGCCATTGCCGGAAGCTGCGCAAAGCGCATTTTCACGAGGAGACCGACGACAGAAAGAACCCCCAGCAACTTGCCAGCAAACAGTCCCGCAGCGACGCCAAGCGTATGAGGATCTGCCAAACTCGAGATGGAGGTGCCGAGAAGGGAGACGCCGGCGTTGGCGAAGCCGAATAATGGGACGATGACGAATGCCACTGGTCGATGAAGGAGGTGTTCGAGCCGGTGAAGCAAGGACTCTTCGTCGCTAGCCTCCGGAGCGCCGGGAGAAAGTTTAATCGGTATCGTCAAGGCCAGCAGCACGCCAGCAAGCGTGGCGTGGATCCCGGAGATGAACATGAGCACCCACAAGGCGACGCCAAGGCCGAGATAAAGCGTCAGCGTCTTCACGCCCGCTCGGTTTATGAAAAACAGGAGGGCCAGAACTGCGGCGGCTCCGGCAAGGGCCAGGAGGTTGAGACCGTTTGTATAGAAGAGTGCGATGACGAGGACGGCGCCGAGGTCGTCGATAATGGCAAGTGCCGCCAGAAAGATTTTCAGGGACGCCGGAACCCGGTTGCCAAAGAGCGACAGCACTCCGAGCGCGAAGGCAATGTCTGTGGCCGTCGGGATCGCCCAACCGCGGAGGCTTGCTGGCGCACCGGCATTGAAAGCCAGATAGATGAGGGCTGGGGCGAGCATTCCTCCCGCCGCGGCGGCACCCGGAAGGATTCGCCTGCTCCAGGTCGAGAGCTGGCCGTCGAGCATCTCCCGCTTGATCTCCAGACCGACAAGCAGGAAGAACACGGCCATGAGGGCGTCATTAATCCAGTGCTGCAAGCTCAGTGGACCGATATAGAAGTGAAGGGCATGGAAATAGGCTTCCGCCAGCGGGGAATTTGCAACGGCAAGCGCCATCGCCGCGGCAGCCATAAGAACGAGGCCACCAGATGCCTCGCTATCAAGAAATCCGCGCAGAGTAGATTGAATGCGACCGGTCGCGATCGGCAAGGACATGGTTTCGCGCTCCCTTGTGGAAGGTTGATCTTTGTCTCCGTCGATTTCGGGAAGCCCGCGGCGCACGCAGCACACGCCATCTTGAAAGGGGTACACAAAAGCAGCACGGATTTCCAGAGCATACCCACGTCTCGCAACACTCGACAGCAGATGGGCATCCTGCCTCGATCAGCGCTTCTCGAAATAGCAAGATGAAACTGGACTACCCGCGAGTTATCACCCTGGCGGACCTGCAATTCGCCAGGAGGCAGAACACAGAAAAAAGCCCGCTCCAGCGGGGGAGCCAGGAGCGAGCCAGATGCCTTTGGCGTTCGACCGCCTAAGGAAGCGCTTCAGATTAAACTCTCGCTCATGCGATGTAAATTATCGGCAGCTCCTATGGGTCCGAAAGCACCCTCGAGAGCTGATCCTTGATTGGCGCGGTCGTCGTTGAATCCCCTGACGGAAATGTGGGGCTGGGCCGCATGCCCTTATCCAACGCATCAAAGCGACGATGTCCGGCCCGAGGGACGGCAAGCCTAAATCGAATGCGTCGAACTGAGCCTCCGTGCTTCGGCACTCCCGCGGTCTTGCCCACGTTCGACACGTTGCAATTGGGGGTGATCTTGGGGCGCGATGGCGCTAGTAAAGGACAACCCCGCCCCGTATCGCCGAGCCCCGACATGCCATCATCCTATCGATATTCCAAGCTCTTTCGCCGCTCCCGCGTCTTATGGGGCTCTTTCTCGCTTTGGCAGCCGAGGCTGGTGTTTTGGTGCGGGGCATTGGCAATCGGGGTGATCAGCGTCGGCTTTGCGAAGCTTGCGGATCTGGCGCAGAAGGGCTTCGGGTCTCTCACCTCGTCCGGTGAATGGGCCTTCCTGTTGCCACTTGTCCTGACCCCGCTTGGCTTCATGCTGTCGGCCTATCTGGCGGCGACGCTGTTTCCGAACTCGCAGGGCAGCGGCATTCCGCAGGCGATCGCCGCGCGACATCTGCGGGACGAGGAAGATCGGACGCGGCTGCTGTCGCTGAAGATCGCTTTCGGCAAGATTGTGTTGACGGTGCTCGGGCTGTTCTCCGGCGCCTCGATCGGCCGCGAGGGTCCGACCGTGCAGGTCGGCGCGTCGATCATGCTCGCCGTCGCCCGGTTCAGTGGCATGGCGCAGGCGCGCGGGCTGATCCTGGCCGGATCGGCGGCGGGCATTGCGGCCGCCTTCAACACCCCGCTTGCCGGTATCGTCTTCGCGATCGAGGAAATGAGCCGGACCTACGAGTCTCGGGCGAACGGGCTGGTGCTGACCGCCGTCATCCTCTCCGGTCTGGCGGCACTCGGGCTTTCGGGCAGCTACAACTATTTCGGCATGGCATCGGCTGCCCCCACCGAGCTTCGCGACTGGGGGCTGGTTCTGATCTGCGGCATCGGCGGTGGTGCGCTTGGAGCAGCCTTCAGCGGCTTCGCGTTGCACTTCGGCCAAAAGATCCGCCGCTGGGCGCAACCACAGCCACTGAAGCGCATGCTGGCGCTTGCGGGCATCTGCGGACTGGTGATCTCAGTCATCGGCGTGGCGTCGGGAGGCACGACTTTCGGCACCGGCTACGAGCAGGCGCGAGCTGCGGTCGAAGGCAATGCCCTGCCTCTGCTCTTCTTCGTTGAAAAGCTCGCCGCCAGCTTCCTGTCCATGCTGTCAGGTATTCCGGGCGGCATCTTTGCGCCGTCTCTTGCCGTCGGCGCCGGTTTCGGCAGCACCGTCGGCTCCCTGCTCGGAACCAGCATCGCACTGGCGGCCATTCTCGGCATGGCCGGCTATTTCGCAGGCGTCGTGCAGGCGCCGATGACGGCCTTCGTCATCATCCTAGAAATGACCGGCGACCACCAGGCCGTCATCCCGATCATGGCGGTGTCGATGATCGGCTACGTGACGTCGCGGATCCTGTCGCGCGAACCGCTCTATCACGGTCTTTCGCGCGTCTTTATTGCGGCGGCGATCCGGGCGCGGCGTGCTGTCGAAAGGGAATCGGAGTAGCGTGCCTACGCGGACGAGCGACAAACCTGCGCGGCATGCTCCCGGCGTCGAAACGCTTCTCGGGCTGTGCTCGATCCGTCCACCGGCATCGCGGGGTCGACGAAGGGAGGCGTAAGTAGTCGGTTGGCATCGCGAACATCAATTAGGGAGGAGCACGGAATGAGACGAGCGGCCAGTTGTTCATGCGGCCAGCTTTCGATAATCGCCGATGGAGAACCCGTCAAAATCTCCGTCTGCCATTGCCGGGCCTGCCAGCGTCGCACCGGCAGCGCGTTCGGAGTGGCCGTCTTCTTCCAAGCGAATCAAATGGAGACTTCCGGAGCGTCGAACAGCTACGTCCGGTCGGGCGACAGCGGGAGATCGATCGATTTCAGGTTCTGCCCGGTGTGCGGGTCGACCGTTTTCTGGATGCCGGAGTTCAGGAAAGGTCTCGTCGCCGTCGCCTTGGGATGCTTCGCCGACCCCTCCTCGCTAGCGCCGACCCAAAGCGTCTACGGAGAAAGTCGCCTGGGGTGGTATCGCTCGATTTCGGTTAGGCAAAGGCGCGTCGGCAGTGGGGCCTCTTTCTCCAGGCGATTTCCGAGGGCCGCCCCCTAGTTTGTGATTTCCTCGCGAGCAAGAAAACCATTAATATCCCGGCATGATATTTTCAGCGTCCGCGATAGGTTTGAAGCTGTTCGGGCTCGTGAGCCTTGCCTTCCACCGACGTCCTGAAGCGACATCGACGGAAGCCAGCGAAAATGTTGTGGTAAGTCTCCTGCTCGACGAATGGTGCAGGCATTCTGCAACGAACCGAAACGATCCGAACTCCTACGCCACCATCCGGTGGATCGTCGCGCTTCGTGCAGCGGGTAAGACCGTGGACGAAATCCGGTCCGAGATTTTCACGGAAGCCGCGGCCGAAGAGGCAGACTAGGGAGGAACATTCACAGGTTCAATCTCGTGGATCATCAGACCGCCCCGATCGATTCGGAAACGTCATCATAGTCACGGGCCACAGCGCTCGAAGCTACATTCTACCAGCTCTCCGCGTCGACAGTGCTAAGCTCTGCATTACGCCGCCAGCCGGTGAAGATACCGGCTATTCCCTTCAAGGCTCACGTCCAAATGATCTGTGTCACGTGGCAACGCTTCGGATTCGCATCTTTGAAACACGACAGAATTTTCTAGTGAGGTCACGAAATTGGCACAGTTTTTTTAGCAACATCGGGAGAATATGGCTCGCGAGCTATCCGTCGACGCCGTTGCGACCCAACACTTACCGCATCGGCTCAACTTGCAGACCGTTCTCCTATTGCGTGCCGCTGTTCATGTCACATCATGACATATGAGAAGGACCATTCGCATGCCTCGATCGGGACGCCGGACTTCTGGCCTGACTGACGACGTCTATGAAGGCCTGGCGGGATTCCGGCTAGCCATGAGGCGGTTTTTGTCGTTCAGCGAGGCGGCCCTTGCCGAGGCTGGTGTCACCTCGCAGCAGTATCAGGCTCTCCTGGTCGTGCGCACGGCGCCGGGCTGGCAGATCAGGCTTCGCGACCTCGCCGAACAGATGCTCATGCAACACAACAGCGCCGTCCAGCTTGTGGATCGGATGTGCTCGGCAGGTCTCGCGGAGCGGATACCCGCAGAAGATGACAAGCGCAGCGTGCTGATCGGCCTGACGACGAAGGGCGAGCTGACCCTTGAATCCCTGGCGAAGGTTCATGTTGAAGCAATGCTTGCGCACGAGCCGCTGCTGGCTGAATCCTTGTCTCGGCTTCGTCAGGTGACGGAACTGGCCTGACCGTCACTCACCATTTCTTGATCGCGACGCGCTTGACCTCCGAACGCCCTATTGTATCATGGCGTGATATAAAAGGAGGAGAACAGCTATGCAAAGCGGCGAAGGTGGCTGGTCCAGCTACCGACCGTCCAAGACCCTATGGGCCTGGTCCATCGTCGGGGCCTCGGCATTGACGATGGCTCTTGGCTTCACCTGGGGAGGATGGACGACGTCGGGAAGGGCCAGGGTGATGACCGACATCGCCGTCCGAAACGCGAAGGCGGACCTGGTCGCGGGCATCTGCGTCCATAACTTTGTGACGGCGAAGGACGCACAGGAGAACCTCAAGGCCCTGCAGGCGAAGTCGTCATGGCAGCGTGACGACTTCATCACCGATGGCGGCTGGACCAACATCGCGGGGATCGACGGTACTATCACGAACGCGGCGGACGCCTGCGCCGACCAACTCGTGAAGATGAAGGAACTGCCGCAATCGGGAGGAGATGCCGCAGTCACCGACAGCTAGAGTTCAGGCCGGAAGTGATGAGTTATCTGGCCCTCGCGAGGCCCGTCCGAAATGATTTCGGGCGGGCCATTGTTACGCTCTGAAATCGCCAGCGGCCTGCGAATCCAATGCCTGGAGAACCTCTCTGGCCATGAGGTGTGCGGCCATCAAGACCGCAGGCGACAACGGTCTGCCGTCGCGCGCGTCCTGGCATATTTTCAGAAGGCCCAGCAGCTCGATCGGGTTCTCGATGAATCCGTCCAGCGCGTCTTCAAGATCCTTGGGAAACTGCGATCCGACCTGGATCGCGAGCTCGCCGTCCTCCCTTAGCACTCCTCGACTGATCAGAATCATTTCAAGCCGCCCTATCCAATGACCGAGTTCGGCGCGTGTATCGATCATGTCGTCCCCCTCCCTAGCTTGTTCAAACGAAGAGCCGCATTCCTCCTGGCGGGACGCCTCGTTCGCCTTCGCGGATTGTTCTCAGATATTCGAGAACGTCCCGGATCAAGTTTGGATGGGCGGGTTTCGATATCAGGCCGATAACCTTTGAAAGATCGGTTTCAATCAGTTCGGGGCTTCCCGTGACCATGACGACCGCGACGCCGAAATCGCTCGCGAGATACTGCCCGATCCGCGGACCGGTCGCTCCGTCTCTCAGGTTGACGTCCACCAAGGCAATCGTGCTGAAGGCAGCGAACTGCTGCACTGTCTCAAAGCTGTCGGCTATCCCGGAGATCTCATAGCCAAGTGTCATCAGAATATCCTCAAGATCAGACGCGATTCATCATGTCGTCTTCGACAATCAGGATTTTCTCCCCAGCCACCAATTTCCCTCCTTCGTTCATGCTGCATTCATGATTGACAATATGGGCGAACTGTCAAAGAATGTCACCACATGATATAAGGAGCGAGCCCATGACGAAGACAGCCTTCCTCTCCGCTGTATTTGCCTGCTATGTCGCGGTCATGTTCGCCATCGCTTCCATCCCCGGCGAGACATCTTCCGAGGTCTCGCAGGCTCAACAGCTACAGGCGGTGAATTGAACTCTGGCGCAGGGCGGCGAAAATCAACGATGAACTGTAGCGTCGGAGCGTGACCGTGTCCCCTGATAGCAAGGTTTTTCTGGTCGCCGTCGTGCTATTCGTCGCGGCGATATGGGGCGGAGCGATCTACGCCTTCCTGCAGCTCTGACCCTCACATACATCATCACGTGACATTTTCTGCTGAAAACGGAACCGTTGCGCGCGCCGCTCATTACTCCTGCCAAGGAGATATTCGACATGCAACGCTCGCTGATCCAGCCAGACCACGCCTATGTGTCGCGCGATCCCGGACGACCGCGTTACGTGTCCCGGATCGAAAACGGCATCATCGCTTATCGCCAGTACCTGTTCGGCATCCCCTTCTCCAGGACGGCGACTTTGGACGATTTTGCCAAGTGGGCGCATGAGGACGTCGAACTGAGAGAGCGACGCGACGTATTCCAGCCGCCGCGGCAAACCGCTTGATAACCGGAGAGCGGTTCAACGTTGATGGCGACCCAGAGTAAAAAAGCCGTTCTCTATCGAGAAACTGAATTGAAGTGCGCCTGCGTTGCCGGTGGCGATGGCATTGTGGATGATCACGAAAACCTTAGCGCTGTGACAACGATGGAAGGGGCTGAAATGCACGCCGAACAAGACGAGTCCTTTTACAACGTCCGCAGCCTACGGCGCTGCTATGGCATTGGTCGGCACGAGGCGGAGCGGCTTCTTCAGCGGTTTGGCAACTCGAAGCAGGAACTGGATCTGCTCCTTTCGGCCCGTGGCAGGACTCCCAGGCATCGCCCGAAGGAACTTGCGACACTCGAGCAGAGAGCCCCGTTTGGAATAGGCTGAACACGCCCCTCACTTGCAGTGGGCAACGCGCTCTAGCGCCGCTGTCACCCCTCTCAGTGAATAGGTATAGGTCGTACGAGTGCCTCGCGCCGACGTCGCATTCAGCGTCATTTGGCTGCCGGACCGAAGTGCATTGACGAGTTCCGGTTCGAGAGCGGCGTCGGAAACCCAGGCGGCGTTGTCCTTGACGAACATCTTGAAGGTCTTGTCCCCGACTGAAACCTGCACTGTCGAGCCAGTTTTCAATGCGTATCCGAGGATGGCTTCGGGTTCATTACCGCCCCCCTTCTCCGCCGGCGCAATCAGGAAATAGTTCTTTCCATGGTCCACATTGACGGGAGCAGATTCCTTCGGCACCGAAAGCGCATAGCAGACCCGAGATCGGTTCCTCGTAAAGGAATACACGCCCCAGTCGCCGCTTTGAGACACCATCCTAGCCGCAGCATGGGCGGCCAATGGCATCGATGCGGCGACAGCAAGGCTGGCAAGCTTCTTCATTTTTTCCTCTTCCTGAAGTGTCGAAATTAACGCTCGGGGCCGGACCTAGCGGGGGTTGGTTGCGCGTTTCCCGCGCAAGAACCGGACCTCTTCGAAGGTGATGCACCCGTTCACGACGTGGCCCTCCCAGACTCGGTTTCCAAGCTGGCAGGTGACCATGAGGCCTTCGCTCTCACCGACGGCGGCGGTTGAGGAAACCGTGACGAGATTCTGGGTGCGATATCGCTGAAACTCTCTGGTCGTGAGGCCCAGACGGTCGGCAAGCACTTCGTCTGAAAGTAGGGATTTGGGGTTCGGGACGTCGGACATGTTGAAGGTCGAGCTCGGGCCGCATCAATATCATGCCGTGATATACTTCTTTCCGGACTGGCGGTTCAACCCCTTGGCGCACGGAAATGGTCATCTGCCCGATTTTGATGGAGAGCCGAACTTATCCCGCGTCCTATCTGCCGGAAGAATGCGAATGATGTTCAATTTTTCAGATTTCTGCTAAAACGTCTCTCCTGAAGGAGTAGGTGTCATGTTCGCAGCGACTTTAGTACCGGACGCATTCTATTGGGCCAGACCCCTCAAGCGGAGTGATGGTCGCCTCACCGTCGTCCAGATATCGACAGTCTTCGGCGTAGATCAGGACTATTGGACTCTGGCGGTGCTGGGGAGCGATCAGCACCAGATGATCGGCGACTATGAAATTGTCGCGCTCGCAGAGCCTCCTGAAGACCAATCTATACGTCTTGCGGCCGAATAGCGGAATAGCGGTGGGTTTTATTGCCCGCACTATCTATCGCGACGCTTGTCACGTGCCCAATCCGCAGGTCGCAGATCGTCTCGCGGGTGCGCGATGCGGCGAACGTACTCGGCGATGACAGGGTCGTCGGTCAAATGCCTCTGAAACTGCACCTCGTCCATTCGGCCGGCGCGATAGGCATTTACTATCTCTTCTTGGGCTGCGGTTAAGGTTGCCTGACCCTCAGGCTCTGGCGGGACGACGCCGAGCTGGGTAGGCACAGCCCCCGTAGCGCCTTCTTTTTTCTCACAATCGTCCATCGTAACCTCCTCCAAGGCGCGATCGCTCACGGCATCGTCAAGCTAGTGCTCTTGATGGAGCGCCCATGTCGCGATGGTGCACGAATGGATAACATGGCCATTGGCCGTTAGTTCCAGCGTCGCTCGCAGTAGACTTTCCTCGAAAAGACATTGAATTCCGAAATTTCGTGGACGCTGGCGATAGTCCCCACTCGCAGCGCTTAGGGTCGCCAACACTGCCCGACCGGCCGGAATGAAGGTGCATACTAAGGCGATAGGTATGCGAACCTTGCGTGCAATGCGCACTCCCTGGAGGAACCTCTTCCAAGGAGTGCGCGTGGCGCTCACGGGAGAACACGGATGACCGTCTTTCCTGCGCGCCGCTCCGTCGAATTGAAGCTAGCGACCGCATCGTCCAGGCTGGAAACCTTGCCGACGTTCGTCCGCAGTCTTCCGTCCCGGACCCGCTGAACGATCTCGGATAGCTGGGCACGATCAGCCTCGACGACGAAGTCGACCGTCAGGCCATCCACAGGTCGAATATCCGTCGGTCGGACGGCTGTCACAAGCGTTCCCCCGGCCCGGATCAGCGCTGCGGACCGTCTCTGAACATCGCCGCCGATGACGTCGAACACCAGATCGACGCCACCGACGTCTTCCAAGGTGTCGTTTCCAAGATCGACGAATTCATTCGCACCGAAGTCCAGAGCCTTCTGGCGGTCAGCGGCGCGTCCGGTGCCGATGACATAGGCGCCGGCTTCCCGCGCAAGCTGCGTCACGATCGAGCCGACGGCGCCAGCCGCTCCGTGTGCGAGCACGGTCTGCCCGGCTTGAAGACGGCCATGCTGAAATAGTCCTTGCCACGCGGTTAGGCCAGATATCGGCAGACTTGCGCCCTCCGTGAAGTCGACGTCGCCCGGCAGAGGCGCGAGGTTGCGGGATTCCACCGCGACGTACTCAGCGAGTGTGCCGTCGCGATACCAGCCACTCAGGCCGAACACCCGCTGACCGATAGACAGACCCGTGGTGCCGTAGCCGAGCGCGGTGACCACACCGGCCAACTCATGACCGAGGATCGATGGCGTCCGATCACGAAAGGTCCGATCGGTCCAGGTCGAAGGCCAGTCCAGTTCGGTGTTGACGAAGCCCGCTGCATGCACCTCAACGACGACGTCGTTTATCGCGGCCTGCGGCTCGGGCCGCTCCACCAGCTTCATTCCGGCTGCTCCCGCAGCCTGGTCGGCTATAACGATCGCTTTCATGGGAATTGTCTCCTCAGATATTTGTTGGTTTGGGGCAGTGCAGGCGCGGAAAGGTCTTCTCGATATCTCGCGCGACTCGTTATCGGTTCGACGCCTTCCGCGAAGACCTTGTTTCGCGTTTGCTGTGTGATGCCGCGCGGCAGCCCGGCTTGCTTCGGCTTCAACTGCGCGGCGGCGGCGGGCGCTTCATCGTCAGAAGGTCCGTCACCTCTTGCAGATCGTCTGCCGATGAGATGGCAAGCGTCAGCCATTTTCCGTCGATGTATGTTTTGGCTTCATCACGGGGATTACGCGGCAAGTAAACCCTCGCCTGACCCGTTCCTGACCGCAGCGAAGAGGCTTAGCGTAGAGCCCGCCCTATGCCTGGCGTTAGAGGATTCCTTCAATGGGGTTCGTTCTGCCTCAGCCGCCGGGATGATGACGTTCATGGTCCCCGATCTTCTTAGCCCAACGCCGGAAATCCATTCCCTATGCACTGGCGTTGTCAGCGACCTCCATGCGGTCTGCAAGCTCATCCTAACCGCCTCGGCTGCTGGCACCATTGAATGACGACACTACCAGGACAGGGATGCGCCATGATTGGTCATTCCGTCTGGCAGCAACGGCATCTTGCACCCCTATGATTTAGATCCATTGCGGTGGCGAGTGTAAAACTCATGAAATACGGCATGAATAGCGTAGCGAGATGACCCGCAACCTCTCTGTATTTTTGACCCGCCCTCGTTCTGATCCCTTAGCCGCGCACCGTATGGCGACAGATGAGGAGTTGGGTTAGGGTCAAGGCGGCAAACCTTAGATCGGGTTATGAGTAGCGAGAAACTGCCGTAGCAGTCAGCGCGTCGAGCCTTTGTAGTGCGGAGGAGCATAACTTCAGTGACACCAGAAGAAAGAACGATTTTGAAGGCTCTTGCTCATATGTGTCTGCAATACATGGACGAAGGCCCGGAGGGGCTACTTCACAAGTCAATGAGCGCCGGCGAAAAGGCGGTCGACGTGTTGGCATACTACGGCTTGGTCAAGCCTGATCTAGGAGGCGGGTTCTGGACCGACGAAGGCTTGCGTCTTCTCGACGATGAATGGACATCGGATCGTGCGAATTTCCTGCAGCGCATGTCAAAGTCCTGAAAGCGGGGCGCTCAAGCATCTGATGATGGGGTGCTCGGCGCGATACCGAGAGCCGCTATTCAAACACTTTTTCAACGGGCTGTCTTTTGATCCCGGCGGCGGCCACTAGCCAGAATAGTCCACCGGCGGCAATGCCAAATACGGCTATTTCTGCGAGCAATTCAGTGGTTTCCAGCAATCCCCACCACGTCATCATTCCGTTTTCGTAGGTGATGTGATCATTCGTGTAGGCCTTATCCGGGCCGAAAAATACAGTTAGGCATAACCACGGGAAGGTAGCAACGGAGGTCCCGGCCATCGCACAATTTGCAAGGGACGCCCTTACTCGTCCCCTGAAATAGAGTATCAATGGAATTCCGAGGACAACAGTTGGCGGGTACGCACCGAAGAATGCGACGACTGCAGTCGTTTGGACAACCCGCTCCATCATATCCGGCAGGCCCTGATAGGCTGGGCTGTAAACCGCATATGCGAACGATGCCACCAAAGGCGCTACAATTAGTGCAACAGCAATTCTCCACCAGGGTGGAGATGCGAATGTTGTTACCGGCATGTGCACCTTTACCTAAACAGCATACGCCACGGATTGCACGCGAAGGTGCGTATGACAACGGTCCGCCCCAGACCATTCGATCAGGGGGCCGCGGGAAACGCCAGAGCTTTCGACAGCGCCATGTCCTGCTGGACATTCATAGCGTCTACAATGCCGCGTTTGCTTTGGCAGAGTTCAAGTCGCCAGAGTTCATCGAAGCAGTTGAGAAGATCGAAAGCGTCGCACACGACCTAATTTTGAAACTCCCGTCCGAAATTCCGGTCATATTGAAGACGGTGCTTGCCGGAACCAGCGATTGGGGAGACGCCGAATGGAAACGGATTGTGCGCCTCGGTGATGAGCGGGGGCCGTTGTTGGTCGTACACATCCACTGCGATCTTGAAGAGAACATCTGCCGCATCGAGACAGCCGGGCGGGTTGCGAAAAGGAAGCCACGCGATGCTGAAATGGCAAGGAGAAACCACGCGCAGGGCAAAGTCCTTGCAGGCATCGACGAGGCCAACCTGCTGCGGCTTGATGTTACGGATTTGTCCGCGAGGGAGGCGGCGACCAAAATTGCAGAATGGGCCCAAAAATCTCGGCAATAGTCGCTCCCCAGGGTATGCGTTCTGATGGAAAAAGAGACTAGAATAGATCGGAGTCGCCGTGTTCACATTGATCGTTGACTACGCCGTCGCACCCGACGGCGGCTCGCTTGCCCTGTCTGTTGAACGACTTGACGGAAAAACGGAGTGCTTCGTCATCAACCGCTCCTTCGCTTCTCGTGGGACGCCCGACTATAACGTAGTCAGATCGAACATCCGTTCCCTCTCCGCAGAAGAATGCGAAGAAATCGCGACGAATATGGAAGGGCTTGTTACCGACGCGGCTTCAATCGATCTGGTCACTGAGTTCATCAACACCCTAAAAGTACAGTCTTCGAAGGTTCGCCACACCTGAACTGGGCGGCGACCATCTCTTTATATCTCTTCAACTCGGCGGGTTGCTGTTTGCAGAACCCACTATCCGCCGTATTTTTCCCTTGAGAGAATCAGTTTGCATTCCAAACACGGCTCGCCCTGTTAGTTTCCCCGAAACCTCATCAGCCAACAAAGCAAATGAAACATAAAATAGAATAACCGCAGGAGAAAATAGCATCAAAACACAGAAGGTTGCCAGTCCCCCCCCTATCGCAAGCTCGGAAGATAATGTTGCTGCAATAGCCATGAATGGAATCCAAGCCAACACCGATGTTGATTGCCACTAAGAACTGACCCGGCGTGGCCTGATAGGGGGTGCGGACGAAAACTTGGACCACCAAGGAGGTAGTTCATGTATTCCTACGCAGACAGACTTCAAGCCGTTGAGCTCTATATCCGGCTGGGAAAGCGGCTCAATGCAACCATTCGGCAGTTGGGCTATCCCACAAAGAATGCCCTGAGGGGCTGGTACCGCGAGTACGTCGAGAATCTCGACTTACGTTTTCAGGCGGTAGCTCGCGCGCCAAAATATTCCGAGGCTCAGAGGCAGGCGGCGCTTGAGCACTTTCGCACCCATGATCGTTGCATCTCCGCGACGATGAGGGCGCTCGGCTATCCCGGTCGAGGAACTCTAACCGCATGGGTTCGTGAGGCGTTTCCCGAGATGCGAACATCGATGGTCGGTCGATCCTGGCATCCGGGCTACTCCGAGGAAGTCCGGCAAGCGGGGGTCATTGGACTATTAAGTGGAGATGAAACCGCCCAACAGGTAGCTGACCGACTGGGCGTCTCAAGGCCGACATTGTACAGCTGGAAGGACCAGCTTCTCGATCATGAGGCCCCATCATCCATGAAACGCCGCAAAGCCAGCCCCAAGATGCCTGAACGTGAAGAGCTCGAGCGACAGCTTGAAGCACTCCAGCGTGATGTCCGCCAGTTGCAACTTGAACACGATCTCCTGAAGAAGGCCAACGAACTCATAAAAAAAGACCTGGGCGTCGATCTGCAGATCCTGAGTAATCGGGAGAAGACACAGCTGATTGACGCCCTAAAGGAAGTTTATCGCTTGCCTGAGCTGCTCGCCCAGCTTCGAATTGCCCGAAGCTCCTATTTCTATCATCGCGCCCGCATGTGTCTGGCAGACAAGTATGCCGCCGTGCGCCTCAGCTTGGCGGAAATCTTTGAAGCGAACCGTCGTTGCTACGGTTATCGGCGACTTCAGGCGTCGCTGGCCAGACAAAGCGTTTTAGTCTCGGAAAAGGTTGTCGAGCGATTGATGAAGCAGGAGCAGTTGGTCGTTCCCAGACCACGTCGACGGCGGTTCGGATCCTATCTGGGAGAGATCAGTCCAGCGCCCGAGAACATAATCAATCGCGACTTCCATGCAAAAGCGCCGAACCTAAAGTGGCTCACAGACATCACCGAGTTCCAGATCCCCGCCGGCAAGGTGTACCTTTCCCCCATCATCGACTGCTTTGACGGCATGGTCATCAGTTGGTCAATCGGAACCCAACCAGATGCGGGTCTCGTCAATACCATGCTGGATGCAGCCATCGGGACCGTAACCGACGGAGATGAACGGCCAGTCATCCATTCCGATCGCGGAGCCCATTATCGTTGGCCTGGCTGGCTCAACAGGATCAGCAATGCGCAGCTGGTCCGCTCTATGTCCCGAAAGGGATGTTCGCAGGACAATGCCGCGTGCGAAGGCTTCTTCGGCCGCCTGAAAACAGAGCTCTTCTATCCACGAGACTGGAAGGCCATCACGATCGAGCAGTTCGTCGCCGAGGTGGACGCCTACATCCGCTGGTATAATGAAAGGCGCATCAAAATATCGCTGGGATCACTCAGCCCGGTCGAGTATCGAAAAAGTCTCGGCCTGATCTTATGAAACAGTCCAAGTTTTCGTCCGCACCCCCGCCGGGTCAGTTCTCAGTGGCAATCAACACTACTGTATTGCAACCATAATTTCCACACCTTTGCGCTAAATCGCGCAGTTCAGGTAATCAGGCCCTGCCAAATCGTGTCTCTACCACTACGCCGAAGGCGATTTCGTGGGATTCAAGACAGCATTCTGGCGCGCGTATTCCCTCGTTGCGGCGCGCATCCGGTTCAGTCATTGTCAGTTCAGCAACGAGCTGAAGAGGATCTGGTCAAATGGCCAACGGACGGCAATCAACGGTAAAGCGCCTTAAGATGGCCGAGCGGGCACAGCAGCAGATGCAGCTGCATTTTCCTGGCGTGCCGGCAGCTTTCTTCTGGCACCGCAAGACGAATGATGGCTATACCACCCTGCCGCGCACCCTCCCGATCGCCATGCAGGCGATCGACGACCAGTCTAAGGGACACCCGGCCGGCCACACCCTATTCAGCTTGTGGGCGCGCGCGCCCGACTACCCGTTCCTGACAATCGAGAACCCAACGACCTTTGCGGCAGAAGCTGGCTTTACAGGTACAAGGGTTGTCGATACCTGGCGAAAGCGGATGAAGGCCTTGCGAGCCCTGTGGTTTATTCAGACCAAGGCGGGTCCGTCGGGAGAATTTCATTACGTCTTTCTCGTCAACCCCAACGTCGCGGTCGAGTGGATGAAGATGAACGGGCAGATCCAGGATGGTCTTTACGCCCGCTTCATCGATCGGGTAATGGAGGTCGGTGCTTTCGGCGAGATCGAAGGATTTCGCGAGCATATGGACCTAGTGAGACAGCAGCAGGCCGCGGCGGAAGCAGCGAAAACCGCAGCGGCGGGGCAAGTCGCCTCCGAAGCACCCGTTGCAGCTGCCAGCGAGCAGACCGTCTGATGGCGGCGGACCAAAACGAGAAATGCCCGCCAGAGGCGGACATTTCCCTTAGATCGTATGACGATGAGGGTGGTGTTAACCCGCGACCTCACGCGCCTTTCAGACACCCTTTTACTACAAGCACGGCACGACTGTCAACGAAATCGTCGCCTGCTGACCATATGGAATAGAGACAATGCCATTCACGCCCGAAGAGATCCATAGGTTGCCGACCGTCCTGTCGGCTCCTCGCTTTGCGACCTATCTCGCCGAGAAGGCTAGTGACAAGGAAGCGGCGTTAGAGCTGTATCGCTGGAACATGGAAGTATCGGCAGCATTTTTTGTTCCTCTTCAGATATGCGAAGTCAGCGTCCGAAATTCAATCGTCAGCGCCATTGAAAACACGTACGGCGCCAACTGGCCGTGGGAGAAGGGCTTCGAGATTTCGCTCAGAAACCCACAGCGCGGCTATAGTCCGCGGCGCGACCTCACCGATCTTGCACGCCGGCTGCCGACGGCCGGCAAGATCGTCGCCGAACTGAAGTTCGTCTTCTGGGAACGCATGTTCACTTTGAGCCATGACAAGACGATCTGGAATTCTCAGCTGATGGCGGTCTTTCCCAATGCCGACCCGGCCAAAACCGTCCAGCAGCTGCGCGGCGAGGGTTTTGACAAGCTTCAAAGGATCCGCGACCTGCGCAACCGCATCGCCCATCACGAACCTATCTTCCGCCGCAATGTGCAGCAGGAGTATGATCGCATCCGCTCGATCGTCGCCTGGACCGACGTCACCACCGCCGATTGGCTCGACAAGGTCGAGACCGTCACTTCAATGATCGCGACCAAGCCCTGATCCCGCCTGTTTTTGCACTAATCGCACACCACATCTATTGATGACTACCACTCCACCCGGGCCTTTCGCGTATGCCAAGCTCCTAACCGGTCTCCCGCGCCGCCCGAATAGCCTTGTCTGTCAGCGCTCTCGGCCGTCAAGGGTGCATCCATCCTATTGGCTCCGGCCATTCCTTTTCGCCAAGCAGGTGCTTTTTCAGCTTGCTACCCAAGGCCAAATTGTTAAGGCGCAGCTTTTCTAGCAGTTCGTTGAATTCGACATTCTCTTCATTCGGATCTGTTAGAAGTCTTTGAATGCGACCGTAAGTGCCGTGCAGACGGGGAAGTTGTCTATTAAATTGCTCAAGGAGCTCGAGCGCTGCTGAGAGCCTGTCCTCCCTTTCAGAAACCTCCCTCGAGGTCATGATCGCTTTGATATCCGGTTCGAGGATGTGCAGCGCAATTATCTTATCGCCTTCGTCAAGCAACCAGAGCTCTAGGTCTCCCAAGTCTTCTAGGATCACTGTCGTGTAAATTAGCGCGCGGCTGAGCCATTCGGTCCGCGTGTCGCGATCAGGGGCTTGGTCCAGAACAGCGGACCATGCTTGAGGCATAAAATCCCCGACGCGTCCAACCTTGTGTTTGATCAACAGACCGAGAAACAGTTCGGCGTGCTGGGGTCCACAGTCCTCGATGATTTGGCGCACGATGTTGGCCTTGCCCGTCCCCGATATCGCATTCCATGCCAATTCGAACAACGGATGATCCGGCCGGCGCACGATGAGATCGACCACCGGTTGCCATACGGCTGCATTTCTGTGAGCCCTGTTCCACAGCCGCGACGGCTGGCCTGTGAAGGCTTGGATACATGCCGTCAAAAGCTCGACTGGAATATCCGCCAAGAGGGTTTCGGGGGGATCATCGAGTGTTAGGCATGCCGGCAACAGCAAATGCTCCAAATCCTTCGGCACTACGGACGACGTAAGAACAGATGCTTTTAGCCACACGGCATCCGAACGGGATGATTCGAGGATGTCTTTCAGGAGTTCACGCTCCGTATCACTTAACGTCTCCCAGTGCTCCGCGATATCGCTCACTACAACATAAGACGCGCTGCTTCCCGGCAATGAGAGGGCGCGTGCGAGCCGTCCCTCTCGGAGCTCAGGTTTCCCATTTGTGATATCGAGAAGCAGGTCGACAAAACCAAGTGAAAAATCGTCGGGGACCAGTCCCTCCCCTGTAAGTCTCTCGAGCCAGTGCAGCCAACTCTCGCAAATGGACGTCAGAAGTTCGGGTGCAATCTTTCCTCGCGCTTCCATAACGACGTTGAATAGGCGTGCCTCCGTGAAATCGGTCGTTGCCGGTAGCGCATCGAGGGCACTCGGCATTACTGCGGCGAAGAGATCCCATGCGCCGGCCGGCCCCGTATATTCAATGCGGTCAAACCTCACGAGGTTCGGCATCATGGCCGCCGCCGCGGCCGGAGACGACGCTTGCGCGGAGATAATGCCAATTAGGCGCGCTCTCCTGTCTTGAGAAAGAGTCGGCCAGCCCTTTACCGCCCCATCAAGCATGGCGGACGCGACGGCTGGGTGGTCGTCGGCGTTGAGTTGACGGAGGATGTCGTCATCTGCTGAACGATCCACTGAAAACCAAATTTCAGCGGCGGTTGCGCGAATAAAGCCTTCCCCATAGTTGAGGAGGCGAGACATGGCCTGGTGACCAAGCGCAAAAGGTTCGCCTTTATAATAGCTTAGGGCGCGGCAGGCACCTTGTGGTCGGAGATAGGACTCTTCTGGTGCTTCGAGGAGATTCAACTCAGTCAAAACGTCTTCTCGCTCAGGCGGAAACAGAAGGGCTTCAAGCCGTTCTGCGCCGCTGAAGGTCCGGCCGAGCGGAAGGCAAGCTTCATCCTCTCGCCACGCCATCGTTGCCACGTCCCGTCGTTGGATTGCGATTACCCAATCAGGCAGGCGTGCCTGAAAATCCCGGGGTAATTCGCCGATGTAGCGCATAAGAAATGCATAGCAAAGGTCGCGCGTCGCCGGAAAATAGCTCTCTAATCCGCGTTCCGCGAGCTCCGGAATTGCGTTTGGTCTTCCGGAACGCACAAATCGGTCGTGGATCCAATCGAGATTCCGGGCGGCGGCCTTCGAGGTCGCCCCGCTCCTGCAAAACAGCGCCCGCGTGAGTACCATAAGTGCGTCTTCTACCTGCTTTTTGGTCGACACCCCCGCTGACGCTTCGCCCGCTGCACGGTAATAGGCATGTGCGAAATTGACACTCTCTGAAGACCCGTAACTGATCAGGCGGCGCGTTTCGAACGCGTCCAAACCGACGAGTGCCGTTTGGTCGAGCTTTGGTTTTTCGTCATAATCTGGATCGGGTGACGGTTCGGGAGGATCACCGCCGATCTGAGTAACGGTGAAGTTTGAGGTTGGCATACCCGGAAGCCCCTCCCCTCCCTTCCCCAGCAGGAACGCAAGTTCCATTTCTGAGATCGGCTCCATGGCAGTGGTCCCGATTGCGAGGCTTCGCGCAAGCGCCTGCAGACCCTCCGCTTTCCATACATCGGCCAGCGCTGAAGCGCGCTCGTGCGCAATCCGCTCAATTTGTCCTACCTTGTAAGGCACGCGGGCCTTTGCGTAGTGTCGCGCCAGGTGACGGATACTGCCGGCATCCAAAACCAATTTTCCGGACGAGAGTGCATCGTTCACAAACTGGGCGAGTTCGGGAGGCATGGCGACTAGTGCAGCTTCCTGACACCAGATTCTGGCGGAAAAGGCTGCCCTGAAGTCGCTGAGGTCGTGCCATGGGTGGCCGTCAATATCCAAGTTTGACGCATCACGCGCGCCAGTCGTCACCAAGAGCTGCTCCTGCGATTGAGATACAATCAACCGTCGGTCGTGGCGCAGGTGACCAATCAGATCCTCCAGCTGCTGGTACATCTTCACGTGTTCCGGCTCGGTATGAGTCCCGCCCAAAGGGTCATCCAGAACGGCGAGCCGCTGGGAGCTACTGGGTTCGCTCAAAAAACGTTCCGCTTCTTTAACGTCAGACAGGACGCGAACGCTGTAACCGAGCTTTTGAAATTTTGCGGCGACGTATCGCGCAGCATCTGATTTCCCAGTTCTTGGTCGGCCTGTCAGCAGTAGGACCTTGCTTTGGGAAAGCGTATCTTCCCAGTGTGCTTCATCGCCCCGCTCGATGTAACCCTGGGGCGAGAGCGAGCCCGCCGAAGATGCGTCCAGAATTCGCGCAATGTCAGGCAAGACATTCGCTGCCAAGCCTTTAGCTGTCTTGATCACGTCTCGTAGGCGACTGATGGTGTCGCTCGTGCGGTCTTTCGGAACGTCGTGAATGCGCACGAGAATATCGTCGCACACCGAGGTTAATCCAATTTCGTCAAGCCGCTCGATCAGCGCAAGGCGTTGTAGCGCGATATTCAACAAGTCCGGTGTCAGGCCTGCCGCAATAGTAGCTCTATGCTGATCTCGCGCCTTCGTCAGTTTGCTTGGGTTCTTTTCGCGTGATGGTTTAGCAAAAGCTGTCAGCAGTGCTTGGGCGTTCGCTATGCCAAAGGAATGATCGCGCTGGGATTCTTTCCACCCGAAGGGTTGCACCAGCGCTGAGGTCGCGTCGTCGCACCGGCTCGACAACACGAGTACGACAAAACGGGAGCTGTCCGCCAGCAGCCTTTCGAGAAGCGTATTTCCGGCGACCCTTTTGCCAGGATGACCGAGGTAATCGGCGAGGTCTTTGATGCCGAAACGACCTTCAGCACCCTTCACCTGGATTTCCACGACGGCGCCGTTCTCTCGAAGCTCGCAGTCTTCGCCACCATCAGGTTCGATTAGCAGTTCCGCCCCGGTTCGGTGAACCGATCGAAGACCAAAAGCAATGCAGACCAAATCTTGAAAGTCATATTTTTTTGGTCCCGTTACGTTGATCGTCAATTTATCCTCCCAAAGCGTAGCTAGCAGGCCGCGACTTACAATTGAGTAGCACGTTTCAGCATGCCTACCTTTTATATCGACCGCCCGTCATCTGCCCAAGCTCGACGTATAGCTTCGGTGGTTCGGCAATCCGTTCATCGGCGTTGGTGTCCTGCCAGAGACAGCGCATCAGAAAATACTGACACCGCTTTTGTCTTCACGACCCCGCCACCACCTGCCGACTCCATCTAGAGAAAGACAGTGGGTGCCTACAGAATTCCCCATGCCCGAAACCTCCCCCTCCCCGTCATCTCGCGAAGGCCAAGTTCCTGAACGATCCGCCGCGCGCCTTGCGGCGTCACCTCAAGCGTCTTAGCCACCATACCGGCGGAAATCAGCGGCCGCGCCATGACGAGCTCAACCAGCTCCGGCAGCCTGGACGACGTTCGCCGCCCTTCGAGCTTTCGCTGCATCATCTGCCGCGCGAGTGCCAGCCGGTCATGCTCCTTCAGCCCCGTTTCGGCGGCGATGCTCAGGGCGCGAGCAATGGCCAGCAACCGCGTCTCGCGATCGCGATGCCGGCGCCGATCGACGGGAATGGCCTTAAGCCCGAGATTGATCGCAGCGAGATGGCCACCGGTGGTGACGCCGGCCTGGCGCAGGATGGAGGCGGCAAATAGCCGGCCGAGCCAGGGCGCATGCTGCAGGACGGCCAACTCGTTCCAGGCATCCAGCGCGACGATCGCCTGCAGGACCGCCGGCAGATCGTTGGCTTGCCGCAGAACGGCGCGCCATTCGTTGAGCCGCGCGTCCTCGTCCCAGTCGAGATCGTAGACCAACGCATCGCGTTCGGGGACTCCGCAGCCGCCGGGCCGCTTCGCTTCTACGATCGCCGCCTCGGATCGGGCCAGTAGCGCGTCGATGGCGGCATAGTCGACGCCGGGTAAATTCTCGGCGTCACCAACATCGTCCCCCTCCTCTTCCGAACCGATAGCGACCGCTGGCCGAACGACGCTGGCCGGCTCCACCGCCTCAGCGCCGACCGGATTGATGTCCGACGTCTGTCGCAAAGTTCGGATACCCTCCGCTGATAACGCCCAGCAGGGCGGGTGGGCGGCGATGCGCCGGCGGGTGCGCAACACATCACGGGCGATTGTCAGCTCATGGGTGGGTGTGCGAATATCCCGCGTAGCGTCATGAAGGACGAGGTCCTCGAGGTGGACGAGTTCGCCATCGATCCACAGTGAGGCGCAGGCGTCGGTGAATTGGGATCGTTCGATCCATCCCTGGCAGACCGGTGAACGGGCGATGCGCTCGTCCAGACGCGTCAGCGCGACACCGGCGTCGAAAGCCGGCCGGATCAGTAACTGGAGCAGATCTGGTGGCACGGGGGATTCCGATTTTTTGTGAATCATGATTCACTTCCTTTATGACGAAGCGCCGCCTCCCCATGGCCGAGCATGCCGATACGCTGTCGCTGAAGGCGTTGCGCGAGCTCGTGACTGGTCTGGTGGCGCGGGCCGATCGGGCAGAGATCCGGATTGAGGCGCTCGAGGCTGACAACCGAAAGCTTCGAGAAGAAAACGATCAGCTGAGGATCGAGAACACCCGGCTGAAGGTCGACAACCAGCTTCTGCGTGATGAGATTGCGCGGCTTAAAAACCTGCCGCCACGCCCACCGTTCAGACCCTCGGGTATGGACCAGGCAACGAGCGACAAGACGGTTGCCGGCAGCCGAAAGCCTGCGCGGCGTCGCGGGCCGAAGGGCGACACCAGGAGCGCCACGCGCGAAGAGGTGCTGCCTGCCAGAGCCCCACCTGGATCGCGGTTTAAAGGCTACAAGGATTGCATGGTCCGTGATCTGGTCGTGCGGGCCGAAGTGGTGCGGTATCGCCGCGAATGCTGGGTGACACCGGAAGGACGCACGATCATTGCGCCGCTGCCAGCAGGGATAAAGGGTGGCTACGGCGCCAGTCTGCGTCGCTTCTGCCTGATGCTTCATAGCCATGGGCAGGTCACAACGCAGCGATTGACGACCTTGCTGAACGATGTCGGTGTCGAGATTTCCAAACGCCAGGTCATCCGGTTTTTGACAGAGCGGCTGGACGGCTTCCATGCCGAGGATGCCGCCGTGCTGCATGCCGGCCTGGTGTCGGCTCCCTTTGTCACGGTCGACGACACAGGCGCCCGTCATGCCAACCGCAATTTCCATACGACACAGATCGGTGGCGAACATTTCACCGCCTTCCGCACGACGCCGTCGAAGTCGCGGCTGAACTTTCTGGCCCTGCTGCGCGGCAACTATCAGGACTATGTTCTCAACGATGCCGCCTTCACCTTTCTGGAAACCCGTCAGGTGGACCCCGCCCTTCTGGCGCATTTGAAGACATGCGAACCGCGGCGGTTTGCCAATCAGGTTCCGTTTCTCGAGTATCTGGCCGCCAATGGTATCAACATCTTCGACAAGGACATAATCCGCCCGTTTGCCGAGGCCGGCATCTGGGGCGCCATCCGCCATCACGGTCTGGTCGGCAATGCGGTGATCGTATCCGACGATGCCGGACAATTCCGCGTCGGCACCCATGCGCTGTGCTGGGTCCACGCCGAGCGGTTGCTGCACAAGCTGATGCCGGCGACGCCCGGCCAAGTGAAACACGTCGAAACCCTGCGCGAGCTTGTCTGGCACTTTTACAAGGCTCTGAAAGCCTATCGGCAAAGACCTGATCCCCGTGCAGCCCGGGGCCTTCAGGCCCGGTTCGATCGGATATTTTCGCTGCGCACCGGTTATGGCGACCTCGACAAACTGCTGTTTCGACTGGGTCGCCGCAAGGCCGAACTGCTGCGGGTTCTGGAGCGGCCTGAAACCCCGCTCCATACCAATGCCTCGGAAAGAGATCTGCGCGGACTTGTCATCAAGCGAAAGATTTCCGGCGGCACGGTCAGTCGCAACGGTCGGCAGGCGCGTGACAGCATGCTCGGCCTGATGAAGACCTGCCAAAAGCTCGGCCTGTCGTTCTGGCACTATCTCGGCGATCGGCTGGGGATCGGTGACGAAGATTATCTTGTGGCACCCCTCGCCTCGATGGTTGCAGCACGCGCCTGAACGCTCTCGGCCCTTCGGGCACCCTGCTTCTGGGTCAGACATGCTGATTGTGTCGGCATGGCCACCAAATCAGCCCCGCTTACCCGGATCAAAGCTGTCATGCTGATTTTCGCGAGATCGTAAGCCATTGTAATCATGGTAAATGATTTGTTAAACGAACGCTATCTGAATATTATGGTTCGCCACATGGTATGATTGTTGGTTGATGGTCTAACCATCGATAAGTACTGGTTATCGATGGTAGATTGATTTGGCGGCGCAAATCAGCAAGGATCGCAGCAAAGCAGGGCCGAGACGGCCGCTGAAACCCGCCATTTGGAGCGCCCGTGCCCAAACCCAAGACATCACTGACCGCCGTCGAGCGACGCGCCGAAGAGCTCGACACGATCGCCGCGGTGCTGCCGATCGAGCGCCGCGACGAATTGGCTGAGCTGCTCACCGACCAGGATGTCGAAACGCTACGACATCTCGTCAATCAAGGCATGGGCGACAACACGCTACGAGCGCTGACCTCGGATCTCACCTATCTCGAAGCCTGGGGACTGGCGGCGACAGGAAACCCCCTGCCCTGGCCGGCGCCCGAGGCGCTGCTGCTGAAGTTCGTCGCGCATCACCTCTGGGATCCGGAAAAGCATGCCACCGATCCCGGTCACGGGATGCCGGCCGAGGTCGACGAAAACCTCAGGAGCCAAGGGTTTCTCAAATCCGTCGGCCCGCACGCGCCATCAACGGTGCGCCGGCGGCTGGCGAACTGGTCGACATTGACCAAGTGGCGCGGCCTCGATGGTGCCTTCGCCTCCCCTGCCCTCAAGTCGGCCATCCGCCTTGCGGTCCGTGCCGTCCCCCGGACGCGGGGTCGCAAGAGTGCCAAGGCGGTGACTGGTGACGTGCTGGCAAAACTGCTGGCGACCTGCGCGACCGACAGTCTACGCGATCTCCGGGACAGGGCAATCCTGATGGTCGCCTTTGCCTCCGGTGGCCGCCGGCGCAGCGAGATCGCCGGGCTGCGACGCGAGCAACTGACCGTCGAGCCGCCGATCGAGATACCGGATGGCCCTTCCCTCCCATCCCTCGCCATCCATCTCGGCCGCACCAAAACCACCTCCGGCGAAGAGGACGATGTCGTCTATCTGACCGGCCGGCCGGTGGAGGCGCTGAATGCCTGGATGACGGCCGCCAGGATCGAGAGCGGCAGCGTCTTTCGGGCGATCGGGCGATGGGGAAATGTGTCGCGGCGGGCGATCGATCCGCAGTCGGTCAATGCGATCATCAAGCAGCGGGTGGAACAGGCTGGATTGGAGCGTGGGGAGTTCTCCGCGCACGGTCTGCGCTCCGGCTATCTCACGGAGGCAGCCAATAGAGGAATCCCCCTTCCCGAGGCGATGGAACAGTCGCGCCACCGATCCGTGCAGCAGGCATCGAGTTACTATAACAGCGCGACACGCCGCAGCGGTCGAGCGGCCAGATTGCTTTGATCACGCATAGAGATCATCGAGGACATCGTGGCCCGCATCAAGCCCCAGTATCGAACCCACCCGCGCCCTCGGGGATCCGGAGCATTATATTTTTGCATGCACCGACACCGCTCCCCCAAAGTTCAGGAGTTACGGAAATGGGCGGTTGCGTCTCGCATTTTAACGCGTGCAATGTGCGCCCGGATTTTAGACTATCAGGGCGGGAAAATGCTTCGCTCGCGCATGATCGAACTGATGATGGACGGACTGATGTCGTTTGCGCCGTTCAAGGACTGCAGCGCGCGCGATACCATTCAGCAGAGAGACTGGGGACTGTCTGCCAGGATCGAGTCCACCGATGAGAGGCTGAAATCCGGCTATCAGGAGGAGCCGTCCGCGGATCATCAGTGCTGGATCGAAAAACCCAAGCGACCATTCGAATCCACGCTGGCAGTCAGTCGTCCACGAAGGCGTCCAGCCTTCACTGTCGTCGGATCGAAGAGGCAGAGCGACTCAGACGACCCGTGAAACGGCGATGCATAGAGAATTCCACGTTTGCCGGCGAGCCTCAACTTTTCGCCTAGGTTTTGCGACTCGAGCCAGTCCGTTCTGTCGATTGGGCGATGACGCAGATCCACGAATTCACCCGCGATATCCCATTCGCTTATGAGGTACGTCCTGCTTGTGCTCATCCGCTCATCTAGGAACCCGGCGAACTGAGCAAGAAAGAACCCAATCTCAGCGGCAGCCCCTTCAATCGTGGTTGATGCATAGAATGCTCCCAATCTTGGCGGAGCGAACTGGCTGCCCGTGGGAGCCGTATTCCGAAACGGTGCAGCCAGAAGGTGTTGTAGCGTCCTTCGCTCCTCAGGCGGCGCCTCAAAAATGAGATCGCGCTCCCCACCATCGGCGTCGCTCCCAATGCGACCCGCAAGTTCTTCAAGCTCGGCAGGTCCGTCCCTATCCAAAAGCGCTCCATCCGGCATCCATGGCGTCAGCCTCGTCACCGTTCTGGAGAGGACTATGGTTCTGACATCCAGTAGTCCGGAATCACGTGCCCTCGCCCTCTCTTTCCTGAGCGCGATGTTGAGCTGAGCCTTGGCCTCAAGTTCCGGGTCCTCGAGGAATCTCGCAACACTCTTCTGGACGAAAGGGAAACTGGCCAGCCTTATCCACTCATTGCGAAGACGGTCAGCGACGTCATTGGCGGTGCCGAAGATGATATCCGGCCCGAGAGTGAGAAAAGCGAGATATGGCTTTCCTGCAAAGCGCACCCTGTGGCCTGGGATTTCGCGAAACGGAGGCGGAACGGTTGGAAGCTCCGGGTTAAGCAACCCCAAAAGATTCAGATCCCGATCGATGTCCTGAATGAACTCTTCGTTCGATCCCTCGAGCACGAATAGTGGCGTTGCAAAGCAGGGCGCCGACTCCCGGATCGGCAACAGGCCAGATAACCTGAAGTTTCCATCGACATTCACAGAAGTCCCTTCCTTTCCAGATAGTCCTTCACTCGCGCCATAACCTCGCGGATGTCGTGAATAGGGCTATCGTGGTAGATATCATACTCAACGATGTCGGCGCCCCAGTCCTCGGTGAGCAGGCTGTAAAGCGCTTCGTCTTCGCAATAATCTCCAGGCATGCAAACAGCCATCACCGACGTTGCATCCAACACAACCGTCTCCGAACTTTGGATCTCGATTGCCGACTTACGGTCGTCGACTTTGGAGAGACCCTGTGCCCGAAACATTCCCAGCAACGATGAGATTGTGAGATTCGTTGGTGGTGCCGCAACGGTATTGGCTGCCCGGCCTCGATAGTAATTCTTGTTCGACTGGAAGAAGAGCGACACGGAGCGTGAGGCGTGCTCGAGGCTTGGGGCAATTTCAAAATTGGCGAGGTTGGCATTTCCCGGAATATACTGGGCATACAGCCCTTCAAAAAAGGCCCCCGTATCGAAGGGGTAGATTCTCTTGATCGGGATTTCCAGATCCGGCCGGAATATAAGCGCGACGGGCCGAAATGCGGCAAGACTGGTGTTCTCTTCTTGCCGGTACGGCCGATATGAGGGTCGCCCGTAGAAGAGGTAAACAAGTTCCTCATTGAAAACGCGACATTGGCGTTTGGCGAGCGCCCCTTGCGATATCATGTCGAAGAAATATTCGCTCTTCGTGCAATGCATCAGCGGCAACGCCGGCGAGCAGGGGACTTCGTCGGTCAAAACGCTCATCAGCGAAAGGTAAGCGTTCCGGTTGTTGGTCATCGGTCGGGGATAACTTCTCGGTCGGGCAGATGTGTAAAGTCTCACCAACGGCGCATCAACGCAACCTTTTGTGGATCGTGCTGGTCGAAACTCGGCCCAATCTCGCCAGAATGGCGGTTTCGTCCTGCCGTCGCCTGACCTGGATAGCGACAATGTAATCGGTGTCGCCCGCGGCTGACGTTTAACAGATCAATAGCTGCCTTGCTGCCAGTGGTGTGCAGTGATCACATGGTGAGACACTATCCGCGCGCCATTTGACGAAGCCCCTGAAACTTCCTGGTGTTCACAAGCCCCGCCTCGCATGCGGCAATGCCATCCAGTACCTTCTGAAGTTGGAACACGGAACCTGGTGGCTACCGACGACAGCAGCCGTTTGCTCTCAACAGCGCCACCATCGGGATTCAATTCGGCAATCCGGCTCCGCCCACGAAACCCTGACAGCTGTCAGGGTTTTTACCTAGTGGCAAATTCCCATCATAGTTCATCCTGCCTTGCGCCCCTTCTCGCCAGCCACACTCAGGAGCGCCATCAGCATCGGTCCGAGTGAAAATTCTCCCCGTTCCGCCTTGCGTGTAAGATCTCGGAGATACCCCCCCGGCGAGTTGATGTGCCCTGCCCGCTCGAGGATACAAGCAATCACCGTCGCCGCATTTTCCGGCCCCATAACGTCGCAAGCCTCTTGGTAGGCCGACGGGCTGACGCCAAGCATCGATCGGGCGACCACTGCTGCAATCATCATTTCGCGCCAATTCCCGACCGAACCACCCGGCCCATACATCGCGATCTCAGGGCAAGCTCGAATTACCATGCCAAGCGGAAAATTCCGGACTGGCTCCCGCTGCGTTCGATCAGCATCCACCCCCTTTTCGCCCGGCTCATTTCTGGAGCTAGGTTCAAGTTCATTGATGGATTCGGGTTTTGAATTCTGTATGTGACGCTCACTGTGATCATCATTGATGCTGATATTTTCGTCTTTTTGTTGCATTTCCAGGGTGTTGACGATCTCCTGATGCAAAATCTGTATTTCGTCCAGAATTGAATTCACGTCACTGAGGGTCGGAGAGCGCGGAATCCTGGCTACGAGGCCAATGTACATCGCTTCGATGCTTTCCCAGTTGCCCGATGCACCTTCCTCGATCGCGGCAGAGATGAGCTTTCGAACGTCGCGCCGGCATATCGTCAAATTTTCCTTCGCCCGGCGAAGGGCAAAACGATCGGCAACGACGTGTTGCGCCATCATGGCAAGCTCATCCACTCGCATGAGCAGCGGTGACAGATCGAAGCCAAATGCGCTATCGATTGCACCCGCCTTATCCTTCCGGGCGTACCGCTTTCCATTCGCGCTGTCCTTCCGCACAATTAGTCCCGCCTCAACGAGAAGGGCTAGATGTCTGCGAAGCGTGGCGCCGGCTATACCGTGAGCTCGAAGCGCCAACTGCGCGTTGGACGGGAATACAATGAGCTGCGCATCTTGACGCAATTCCTTGTCCGGATAAAAGCTCAGCAGTGCGTCGAGGACCGCTAGGCTGCGATCGTGCAATCCAAGCAACTCCCTGGCTTCGGAAGCATCCCGAAAGACCTTCCATTTATCCGCTGTCTTGCCTGGCTTGATCTCACTCGTTTCGATTTGCCGCCTCACCAAGGCAAGCGTCATCGGCCGCCGCCCAAAGGGCGTCGTCACGCTTCCAATCTGCATCTTCTTCACCTTCAAAAAGGCAAAAGAAACCTGCTCACCAAATTACGGTGCCAAAGACTCTTGACTGGGATTCGGGGAAATGCGATTCTCTAGTTGTCACACATTGAGAGAGGCTTCCACGACGGCAACGTTTGGGGGGCCTTTTTCTTTTGCAGTTCTTCCTTTCCTTCACCTCCAAACCCTGACAACTGTCAGGGTTTGTCGTCTTCTCGCAGGCGGGCAAAGCGCTCCGTAAGCTCTGGGAGCTCCGCCTTAACAAACTTCAAAAACTCGATCCCTAGTGATCCCTCGGCCGAAATTCGAACCTCTTTCAAAGACACCACCAAAGCGCCGAGCTTCGTTCCGCTCTTGTCTGTAATCGGGCTTGGCTCCCGACGAGCAGTCGATGCTGGCTTGATGGCGTTCAGCGCGCGCTGAAACCTTTGATCGGACGTCTCAACCGCATCGCCCTTCTTAACCAGCGCCGCCCGTAGAGCATCGAGCGTTCCCGAGTCACCGGCAACCGTCTTGGCAAGATCGAGCCAACGCGGCCGCCCGATCTTCGGCGCCCGCCCAATGGCCTCAATGATGTCCGCGGGAATGATCCTGTAGACATTTCGCATCCGAGCCAGTTCGGCGTCCTCGATCGAAAGCGCAGCGTAGATGTGCCGAGGCTTGATCCCCGCATCATCCATTCGGGAGGCAAATAGCGCGCGCTCGATCCAGGTGAGGTCTTGGCGACCCGCGTTTTCGATGCCTTGGGCAAGAACTAGATCGAGGTCAGAAATCTCGACCTCGATGGCTCGAACGGGCTTACCTATCTGCTTGGCAGCAAGCCAGCGCCGGTGACCGTAGACAATCTGGTACCGATCGGGTGACGACGGGTGTTTGCGCACCTGGACGGGAACCTGTTGCCCCTCAGTCTCGATCGACCGCTTGAACGCCTCGAAGCTCGTTGCGTCATCGTCCGGCAGTCTGTCCGGATAAGGGGAAGGATCAATGAGCGACGGATCCAACTCGCGAACCGCACCACCGCCCGACTCCACGATAGCCTTCAAGCGGTCTCGCTCCGTTCGAATGTCGTCGATTGCTCGGTGAGCAGCACCGATCACACCTGCTCCGACACGATTTCCGGGAACCGGGGCAGGGGCCTGCGACGGCTGCTCTTGATCCGCAGCCTGATCACTCTCCAGCTCTGCGGAAAGCAACCCGAAGCTGGCGACAATCGACTTGCGAGGGGATTTGCTCATGTCCGCCCCCAGCTCTCATTGACGAGGCGAACAATCGCCTCGTTCACAGCATCTACCGCCTCGCGGGCACGCTTGTGAGTATCGCGTCCAATCTGCCCCAATTCGAGCTCGTATACCGAACGTTTTGCCAAGCCGGCTGCTTCAACGGCGGTGCTTTCAATGGCGGTGGGCAATAATACGTCGGAGCCGAACAGGTGCCGAAGCATCGCGACGACTTGCGACTGTGGCGCGTCATTGGGGTCGTGTCGAGTAACCAGATACCGAATGAAGTCCTGGTCCAACTGAGCGCCGCTCTCGTTCAGAACACTAATCAGATCGCCCATCATGAGAAGGAACTGACTCATTGACGCGACGTCCAGCATGGCCGGGTGGACCGTAATGATCATGCTGGTCGCGGCGTATATCGCGCTCAACGTGAGGAAGCCGAGCGACGGCGGAGTGTCAAGAATCACGATGTCGTAGTCCGCCTCGACTTCCGAAAGGGCGAGTTTCAGTCGCTCAAAGAAGATTGCGCCGGAGCCGGACTTGTTCGCCAAGATCCGTGGCGTTTCGTGCTCATACTCCATGACTTCAAGATTGCCAGGAATGAGATCGATGCCGTCAAAATATGTCTTGCGAATTATATCGCGGATGGGTCGACGCTCGGCGTCGTCGTAACGCAAAGCGGCATAGATCGTTTCATTCGACCCGACATCAACTTCCGGCTGAGCACCGAACAATGCGGACAAGGATGCTTGCGGATCCAGATCGAGTGCGAGGACGCGATACCCATGAAGGGCGAGATAGTGGGCAAGGTGGACGCAGGTTGTCGTCTTTGCGCTGCCGCCCTTGAAGTTGGCTATCGCAAGAACCTGGAGGTGCTCGCCGGCACGACGACGAGGAAGGAACCGTAAGGCGTCTGCAGGTTTCTGCATCGCGAACAATTCACGCATTTCATTGATCTGGGCCAGCGTGTAGACGCGATGGTTATTTTCCAGCCTGCTGGGAACCGGTCCACGTCCTTCGGTGGACATGAGCTTCAGGGTGGAATCGGGTATAGACGTCAGCTTCGACACTTCGTTGGTCAGAAAGGGACGCAGGGTCTTTTCCGATTTCGGCGGATACATGCGAGTTCTGAGCTGCTGCAATTGCCCGGACAGAAGCCCGGCATGGCGCATGATTTTGCTGCCGGCATCTTCCTTCGAGCCAACCACTGCTTCTACTCGGTTTGCTATCGCCATCTGTCCCTCTTGGCGGCTTTCTACCGGTTTTCCGGCCATTGCCCGCTAAAGATAGAACACGATTCTCCGAACTGGTCCAGAAGTTTAGGGTTAACAGAAGGTTAACGACCGGGGACAATCTGCACCAAACTATTCGGATTTTATCTTTTTTGCTCCGGGAGTTAGCCTCAGATCTCCGGCTCCTTGATCCCGGATTGTTCTCCTGTGAATCCTACAAATCCGAACAGTGTAACTGCAAGGAGATTCGGGAGCTCCCGTAGTGCCACACCCTCAAATATCAGCGACTCACCTCGCAACGTGCATGTTGAATCCTACAACTGCCCGCTGATTCCAATCTGTGCTCAATACCCGACGGCACTTAACGTCGGAGAATCGCATATGCTGGCATCGGTCGTTGCAATCCCCAAATCCGAGCACGAAAGACAGCTCGTTGACGGTCAACACAAACTTCGGGCCCGAGTTTTCGGGGAACGGCTTGGCTGGGACGTCACCGTTCGAGACGGCGGGGAACGAGATGAATTTGACGAACTTCTTCCCACCTACATTGTGACAACAACGGACAAGGGCGCCATCGCGGGATGCGCCCGACTTCTCCCGGCCATGGGGCCCACAATGGTGACGGGCGTATTTCCATCGCTATTGCCGAATGGCCGTCTCAGCGCCCATCCTTCGATGGTCGAGAGTTCCCGTTTCTGCGTTGACACGGCTCTCGCTGAGGGGAGGGGGGACGGCTCGGTCCATGAGGCCACGCTGACCATGTTCGCCGGCATCATCGAATGGTGCTTCGCGAATGGCTACACCGAGATTGTCACCGTAACCGATCTTCGGTTCGAGCGCATCCTTGGCCGCGTCGGATGGCCGCTGCATCGTTTGGGCAAGCCGAAGAAGATCGGCGTGACGATGGCCGTGGCGGGCACACTGCCCGCCAATGCGGAGACGTTCCTCGGGCTCCGTCCTTCCAATTACCGTTCTGAACTCAGCCCTCTCAGCCAGGCAGCGTAAGGAGAAATCCGTGAACCAGCTTCGCTCTCATCCCCGGCTTGTCCGCAAACTTCAGGAGGCGCTCGGCGATCAGCTTTGTGTTGCCCTGGACGACGCGACTGTCGTCGAAATTATGCTCAATCCGGACGGAAAGTTGTTCATTGAACGACTTGGTCACGGCGTTGTGCCCGCTGGCGAGATGTCGTCTGCTGCCGCGGAGATGGTGATCGGTACCGTGGCGCATGCGCTTCAATCCGAAGTGGACACGGAACAGCCGATCATCTCCGGCGAGCTGCCGATCGGCGGCCACCGCTTCGAGGGACTGTTGCCCCCCGTCGTCGCCAAGCCTGCCTTCACAATTCGACGCCGAGCATCGCGCCTCATTCCGCTCGAAGACTATGTCCGTAGCGGCGTGATGACGGAGTACCAAGCCTCCACGATCCGCAGCGCGATCTCCGCGAGGCTAAACATCGTCATTTCCGGGGGAACGGGCTCGGGCAAGACGACGCTTGCGAATGCGGTGATCGACGAGATCGTCAAGTCTGCGCCGGAGGATCGTCTCGTCATTCTTGAGGACACCGCGGAAATCCAGTGCGCGGCAGAAAACGCCGTTCTCCTCCATACCAGCGATTCGATCGACATGGCCCGGCTCTTGAAGAGCACCATGCGCTTGCGCCCCGACAGGATCGTCGTTGGCGAGGTCCGCGACGGCGCAGCCCTGACATTGCTCAAGGCCTGGAACACCGGTCACCCGGGCGGCGTGGCGACCATTCACTCGAACACCGCCATGTCGGCGCTTCGTCGCCTTGAGCAACTGACGGCCGAAGCAAGCCAGCAACCGATGCACGAAGTGATCGGGGAAGCGGTCGACCTGGTCATTTCGATCGAGCGGACGCCGCGCGGGCGGCTTGTTCGCGACATCATCCAAGTCGAGCGGTTCATCAACGGACAGTACGAGATTGAATCCGATCAGCTCACCGAAGAACAGGAGGCGCGCCATGTCGCGTAAGCCTGCCCTCATCGCCGCCGCGCTCTGGGCGGCGCCAATCGTACTTGCCTCTGTCGCGCCGACGCTCGCCAGTTCCGGCGGCAGCCTCCCATGGGAGGGGCCACTGCAGCAGATCCAGGAGTCGATAACCGGCCCGGTCGCGGGTGCGATTGCGCTTGCAGCCGTGGCCATTGCCGGCGGCATGCTCATCTTCGGCGGCGAGCTCAACGATTTCGCGCGGCGCCTTGTGTATGTCGTTCTCGTCGCCGGCATCCTGCTCGGCGCTACCAACATCGTCGGCCTGTTCGGTGCGACCGGCGCTTCGATCGGGCTAACCGACGCGCAGATCACGTCAATTGGTGCGAACGGAGGAGGGGAGGGAGATCATGGCTGAATCCCTTTCCGGCCTGCGGCGCAATCGCATCCACCGCGCGCTGTCGCGCCCGAACCTGCTGATGGGCGCCGACCGGGAGCTGGTTCTGATCACCGGCCTTGCGGCCGTGATCCTGATCTTCGTCGTGCTTACGGCCTATTCGGCACTCTTCGGCGTCGCTGTCTGGGTCGTGATCGTTGGGCTGCTCAGGATGATGGCGAAGTCCGACCCACTGATGCGGCAAGTCTATATCAGGCACATTTCCTACAAGCCCTATTACAAGGCGACCACTTCGCCGTGGCGACGGTACTGAGAAGGCGGCCATGGTAGCTCTCAAACGCTTCCGGGTGACCGGCCCGTCCTTCGCCGATCTCGTTCCTTATGCCGGCCTGGTCGACAATGGTGTCCTCCTCCTGAAGGACGGAAGCCTGATGGCCGGCTGGTACTTCGCTGGCCCGGACTCCGAAAGCGCGACCGACCTCGAGCGCAACGAGCTGTCGAGGCAGATCAATGCCGTTCTGTCTCGGCTCGGAAGCGGCTGGATGATCCAGGTCGAGGCCATCCGTATTCCGACAGTCGACTATCCATCAGAAGATCGATGCCATTTCCCCGACCCGGTAACCCTCGCAATCGATGCCGAGCGTCGGGCGCATTTCGCGCGCGAGCAGGGGCATTTCGAGAGCAAGCATGCGCTAATCCTGACCTACCGGCCCCTCGAGTCCAAGAAGACTGCTCTCAGCAAATACATCTATTCGGACGAGGAAAGTCGGAAGAAGTCCTACGCGGACACGGTGCTCTTCGTGTTCAAGAACGCGGTGCGAGAGCTTGAGCAGTATTTTGCCAACACTCTTTCGATCCGGCGAATGGAAACCCGCGAAACGGTCGAAAGGGGAGGGGAGCGAATCGCCCGATACGACGAGCTGCTGCAGTTCGCGCGGTTCTGCACCACCGGGGAAAGCCATCCAATCCGCCTTCCCGATGTTCCCATGTATCTCGACTGGATCGCCACTGCGGAGCTTGAGCACGGACTGACGCCAAAGGTCGAAAACCGTTTCCTCGGCGTCGTTGCGATCGACGGTCTGCCGGCCGAAAGCTGGCCCGGTATTCTGAACAGCCTAGACCTGATGCCGCTGACCTATCGGTGGTCATCGCGTTTCATTTTCCTTGATGCCGAGGAGGCCCGGCAAAAGCTCGAACGCACCCGCAAGAAGTGGCAGCAAAAGGTCCGGCCGTTCTTCGACCAGATATTCCAGACACAAAGCCGGTCAGTGGATCAGGACGCCATGAGCATGGTGGTCGAGACTGAGGATGCGATCGCGCAGGCCTCGTCGCAGCTGGTTGCTTATGGCTATTACACGCCAGTCGTCGTGCTGTTCGACAGCGATCGCGAGGCACTCCAGGAGAAAGCGGAAGCGGTCCGCCGGCTGATCCAGGCGGAAGGTTTCGGGGCGCGGATTGAAACGCTCAACGCCACTGACGCCTATCTCGGCAGCCTGCCGGGCAACTGGTATTGCAACATCCGTGAGCCGCTGATCAACACCAGCAATCTCGCCGACTTGATCCCGCTGAACTCGGTCTGGTCCGGAAGCCCGATCTCCCCATGCCCGTTTTACCCACCGAATGCCCCGCCCTTGATGCAGGTTGCGAGCGGATCGACGGCGTTCCGTCTGAACCTGCATGTCGATGATGTCGGCCACACACTGATCTTCGGTCCGACCGGTTCGGGTAAGTCGACGCTTCTGGCTCTGATCGCTGCGCAGTTTCGCCGGTACGAAAATGCGCAGATCTTCGCCTTTGACAAAGGCAGTTCACTTCTGCCCCTGACGCTCGCAGCCGGCGGCGATCACTATGAGATCGGCGGCGACAATGCCGAAGAGGGGAGGGCGTTGGCCTTTTGCCCATTGTCCGAACTTAAAAGTGATGCCGACCGGGCTTGGGCGACGGAATGGATCGAGATGCTGGTCGGCCTGCAGGGCGTCACCATCACCCCAGATCATCGCAACGCCATCTCTCGGCAGATCGGCCTGATGGCGAGTGCATCCGGTCGCTCGCTCTCGGATTTCGTCAGTGGCGTGCAGCTTCGCGAGATCAAGGACGCGCTGCATCACTATACCGTCGATGGCCCAATGGGCCAGCTCCTCGATGCGGAAGAGGACGGCCTCACACTCGGCGCCTTCCAGACCTTCGAGATCGAGCAGCTGATGAATATGGGCGAGCGCAATCTCGTGCCAGTGCTGACCTACCTGTTCCGCCGGATCGAAAAACGTTTGGATGGGTCGCCGAGCCTGATCGTGCTCGACGAGGCGTGGCTGATGCTCGGCCACCCTGTATTCCGCGACAAGATTCGCGAGTGGCTCAAGGTGCTCCGCAAGGCGAATTGCGCCGTCGTTCTCGCGACCCAATCAATCTCCGATGCAGAACGATCCGGGATTATCGACGTGCTGAAGGAATCCTGCCCTACCAAGATTTGCCTTCCGAACGGCGCCGCCCGCGAGTCGGGGACGCGTGAATTCTACGAGCGCATCGGCTTCAACGAGCGGCAGATCGAGATCGTCGCTACCGCCATGCCGAAGCGCGAATACTACGTCGCCACGTCAGAAGGCCGGCGGCTCTTCAACATGTCGCTTGGGCCAGTCGCGCTGAGCTTTGTCGGCGCGTCGGGCAAAGAGGACCTCAAACGCATCCGCGCACTGAAATCCGAACATGGCCGCGACTGGCCGATCCACTGGCTTGAAACGAGAGGAGTTCACGATGCCGCATCGCTACTCAAGTACGTATAGATGGTTTGCATGCCTAGCGGCCGCCACGCTCACGATCGTAACCGCAGGTCCGGTGCAAGCCGGGACAGCCACCGGCGCTGCGACGGAATGGACGCAGCTCGCCAACAATGCGCAGCTCGTAGATCTCATGAAAAGCTCCGGCATCCAGGTCGACAATCAGCTGACTCAGATCAGCCAGCTTGCAGAGCAGATCCAGAACCAGCTGAAGATCTACGAGAACATGGTGCAAAACACTGCGCAGCTTCCTGACCATGTCTGGGGTCAGGTCGAAAGCGATCTCAACCAGTTGCGCAGCATCGTCGACCAGGGACAGGGCATCGCCTTTTCGATGGGGAATGCGGATGACGTTCTTCAGCAGCGGTTTCAGAGTTATGCCGATCTCAAGACGAATTTGCCTGACAACGCGACGTTCTCCTCGACCTACCAGTCCTGGTCGAACACCAACCGCGACACGATCGCCAGCTCGCTGAAAGCGGCGAGCCTCACGGCCGACCAGTTCGATAGCGAGGAAGACACGATGTCCTCGCTGCGGTCGATGTCCGAAACAGCTGACGGGCAGATGAAGGCTCTGCAGGTCGGGCACGAGATCGCAGCGCAACAGGTCGCACAAATGCAGAAGCTTCGCGGTCTCGTCTCCCAACAGATGACAATGATGGGAACCTGGCTTCAGACGGAACAGACCGACAAAGACCTGGCGCAGGCGCGGCGGGAAAAGTTCTTCAACGCCGAGGTCAAAAGCGTTCCGGAAGGCCAGAAAATGGAACCGCGATGGTGAGCCGCTCCGTTCTGATTGCCTTGCTGTTGGCTGTCGCCGCTGCATCGTCTGCAGCGACAGTGCTGATCGTCAATTCCCGAAACACCGGAATACCTGCGCTCACCGAGGAGAAGCGCGCCGTCCGGGAAAAATTCTTCGGCTCCGACAAGGATCTGCCGCCGATCAAGGAAGGCCAGGAGATGCGCCCGAGATGGTGAAGGTAACTGTTGCGCGTTCTTTCCTGATTACAGGTCTCTTTTTCCTTGCCTATGCTGTTCCCGCATTCGCGCAGGAGGGGCAGGTCCTCACGGAACTGGAAAATCAGGTCTCCTCCGCTGCGAAGGGGTGGGAGACCACCATCATGGAGGCGGCGAAATCCCTATTCTGGATTCTCGCAACGATCGAGATCGGAATTGCGGCCGTCTGGCTGGCGATCCAATCGGCCTCGCTGGACAGCTGGTTCGCCGAACTGGTGCGGCGGATCATGTTCATCGGGTTCTTCGCATTCGTTCTGACCCAAGGTCCGACCTTTGCGCGAGCGGTGGTTGACAGTCTTTTCCAGATTGGCGCCGGTGCTGGTTCAGCGTCGCCCGCGGAAGTGTTCGATGCAGGCATCCGGGTCGCCTCGCAGATGTCGGAGCAGGCACAGTTCGGGGTGTTCGAAGACAATGCGCTTGCGATCGCGGCGGTGTTGGCGATGGGCATCGTCGTTATCTGCTTCTCACTGGTCGCAGCGATTTTCGTGTCGGTCATGGTTGAGATGTATGTCGGCCTGCTCGCCGGCATGATCATGCTCGGACTGGGCGGCTCTTCCTTCACGAAGGACTTTGCCATTCGCTACCTCGTCTATGCCTTCGGCGTCGGCATGAAGCTGATGGCCTTAGTGATGATCGCCAAGATCGGATCGAACGTCCTGCTTGGCCTTGCCCAAGCGCCCACCGCGTCGTCCGATCAGTTCGTCACGACCTTGGCCATCGCCGGTATCTCCGTCGTCGTCTTCATCATCGCCATGTATGTCCCGAACATCATCCAGGGCGTTGTCCAGGGCGCATCGGTGTCCGGAGGAATGGAAGCGATCCGCCACGGCGGGCAAGTGGCGTCTTTTGCGGCCGGTGCTGGCTTCCTCGCCGCCGGCGCTGCCGGCGCGGGGTTTGCGGCGGCTCAAGCCGCACGAGCTGGCGGTTCATCCGTTGCAGGTGCTGCTCTTCGCGGCGTGGGCGCGAGCTTCTCTTCCGGCGCGCAAGCAGCCGGAGCTGCCGCGAAGGAAAAGGCAATCGGCTCTCCCGGCGCTTATGCCGGGTCCATTCTCGGACTGGCCAATGCGAAGCTCGATGAACAGCGCGCCGGTCATAGCGGACCGAAACCTCCTCCCGAACGCAACGACAAACCATAATCGAGACAAGGGAAGAATAAATGGCAGCGAACCGCGCCCCGGAAAACCCGTATCTTGCCGCCCGCCAGGAATGGAGCGAACGCTATGGCTCCTATGTCAAGGCCGCAGCCGCATGGCGCATTGTTGGTGTCCTCAGCCTGGTCATGGCCGTCATCGGCTTCAGCTACGCGATGTATCTGAGCACGCAAGTGAGGCTCGTGCCTTACATCGTCGAGGTCGACAAGCTCGGAACCGCAGTCACGGCAGGCTTTCCGGAGCAGATCGAGTATGCCGATGTCCGCGTGGTGCGCGCCACACTCGGTAACTTCGTCACGAGCTTTCGCTCGATCACGCCGGATGCGGTGGTGCAGAAGCAATACATCGACCGCATGTTGATTTCCACTGAGAGCTGACCCGGCGGGGGTGCGGACGAAAACTTGGACCACCAAGGAGGTAGTTCATGTATTCCTACGCAGACAGACTTCAAGCCGTTGAGCTCTATATCCGGCTGGGAAAGCGGCTCAATGCAACCATTCGGCAGTTGGGCTATCCCACAAAGAATGCCCTGAGGGGCTGGTACCGCGAGTACGTCGAGAATCTCGACTTACGTTTTCAGGCGGTAGCTCGCGCGCCAAAATATTCCGAGGCTCAGAGGCAGGCGGCGCTTGAGCACTTTCGCACCCATGATCGTTGCATCTCCGCGACGATGAGGGCGCTCGGCTATCCCGGTCGAGGAACTCTAACCGCATGGGTTCGTGAGGCGTTTCCCGAGATGCGAACATCGATGGTCGGTCGATCCTGGCATCCGGGCTACTCCGAGGAAGTCCGGCAAGCGGGGGTCATTGGACTATTAAGTGGAGATGAAACCGCCCAACAGGTAGCTGACCGACTGGGCGTCTCAAGGCCGACATTGTACAGCTGGAAGGACCAGCTTCTCGATCATGAGGCCCCATCATCCATGAAACGCCGCAAAGCCAGCCCCAAGATGCCTGAACGTGAAGAGCTCGAGCGACAGCTTGAAGCACTCCAGCGTGATGTCCGCCAGTTGCAACTTGAACACGATCTCCTGAAGAAGGCCAACGAACTCATAAAAAAAGACCTGGGCGTCGATCTGCAGATCCTGAGTAATCGGGAGAAGACACAGCTGATTGACGCCCTAAAGGAAGTTTATCGCTTGCCTGAGCTGCTCGCCCAGCTTCGAATTGCCCGAAGCTCCTATTTCTATCATCGCGCCCGCATGTGTCTGGCAGACAAGTATGCCGCCGTGCGACTCAGCTTGGCGGAAATCTTTGAAGCGAACCGTCGTTGCTACGGTTATCGGCGACTTCAGGCGTCGCTGGCCAGACAAAGCGTTTTAGTCTCGGAAAAGGTTGTCCAGCGATTGATGAAGCAGGAGCAGTTGGTCGTTCCCAGACCACGTCGACGGCGGTTCGGATCCTATCTGGGAGAGATCAGTCCAGCGCCCGAGAACATAATCAATCGCGACTTCCATGCAAAAGCGCCGAACCTAAAGTGGCTCACAGACATCACCGAGTTCCAGATCCCCGCCGGCAAGGTGTACCTTTCCCCCATCATCGACTGCTTTGACGGCATGGTCATCAGTTGGTCAATCGGAACCCAACCAGATGCGGGTCTCGTCAATACCATGCTGGATGCAGCCATCGGGACCGTAACCGACGGAGATGAACGGCCAGTCATCCATTCCGATCGCGGAGCCCATTATCGTTGGCCTGGCTGGCTCAACAGGATCAGCAATGCGCAGCTGGTCCGCTCTATGTCCCGAAAGGGATGTTCGCAGGACAATGCCGCGTGCGAAGGCTTCTTCGGCCGCCTGAAAACAGAGCTCTTCTATCCACGAGACTGGAAGGCCATCACGATCGAGCAGTTCGTCGCCGAGGTGGACGCCTACATCCGCTGGTATAATGAAAGGCGCATCAAAATATCGCTGGGATCACTCAGCCCGGTCGAGTATCGAAAAAGTCTCGGCCTGATCTTATGAAACAGTCCAAGTTTTCGTCCGCACCCCCGCCGGGTCAGCTCTCAGTGGAAATCAACACCCTCGACATTGGTGGTGTAGCGGTTGTCCTCATCCCCCTGCGCGAACAGGTCCTCTACCCATTCGATGCCGTAGGCCGCGGCGAGGTCATCGCCGAAGCTCGCGTCCTTGGCGTATATGCGCTTCTTGTTCAGCGCATTGGCGATCGACCACCAGGACGTCGTATCGCCCTTCTTCGGCTTGTTGGCCTTCCAGACCTCCTTTTGCTCATCGACACTTGCAGCGGCAATGACACGGAGTTGCTGCTCGTTCGGCATGTCGCCAAGCGCCATCTGGTCGAGCATGGCCGGGAACACGTTGGCAAGAAGCCGCAGCTTGCGAATCTGGCGAACGGGAAGCGCAAGCGCCATCGCGATTGCTTCCTCGCTCCAGCCGAGCGCGACGAGGCGTTCGATACCACGCCATTGATCGACGGGGTTGAGTGGCTCGCGCGCGATGTTCTCGACCATGGATCGCATGACACCATTGTCGTTCGCCGCTTCGACGACGAGTACGTCGATCTTTTCAAGTTCGGCTGCTATCGCCTGCCGCTTGCGACGATGACCGGATTCAATGATGAAACCGTTGCCACCGTCAGGTTCGGGGTAGACCAGTGGCGGTACGATGATCCCGACCGCCTTGATGGTGGCAAGCAGCAGTGCATCGGCCTGCGGGGTGGACTTTGTCTGGCGCGTTTTGTCAGGATTGTCCTTCAGGGCGCGCGGGTCAACTTGCATATGACGCATGGGAAGCTCCATTTTGGGCTGGGACGCGGCGCTCTGCCGGTCCTTCTCGTGTCTTCTTTTTCCCGAAGACACCTTCCGGACCGCTGGTCGGCCGGACTGGCGCAACTGCGGCCGAGCATCCCTGCTGCGAAGGACAAGCGGGGCGGGCAACGCACGCCTTGCGAAGGACGAGTGGCCGGGATGGCGGAGGCGTCGGTTGAGCGAAGCGGTGGCGGGAGGACCGATCTGCGATCGGTTTCTCTTTTCCCGTTTCTCCCCTTCGTCTCATTTTCATCTTGGGGAGGGAGCCAGGTCGACCGACCACGCCATGCCTGCGAGGCACGAGCCAATTAACAGCGCTAGGTCTGAGGCAAAAAAAATGGGCCAGCGGAAAGCCGCGGCCCATGAAGTGTGAAGGTCAATTAACCTCCAGAGGGGAACAGCTGGTGCAGCGGCACTGGGAGGAAACCGCCATGTGCATCAGCTGTGAGCAGCATGATCACTTTTTGATCAGATGGAAAACATTTATTGTGCAATGCAGCTATGCGAATGCTGCGTTGCTTGCAAAACCGAGCGCCCTGCGTGTCATGCCGCCTCCGTCATGGTCTCGGCTTCCCGCCTCACGGCCGCCGCGAGGGCTTCGTCGACCTCACGGAGTTGGCGGCGTTTCTCCGCTAGCTCGCCGGCGAATGCGAAGCTACCACCCTCGCGCGAGCGGTAGGATGCGAGCCGCCGATGCGACTCTTCCAAGCGAAGGCGATAGCGCTCCCGCTCTTCCTCAAAGCCGCCGAGTGCGTGCTCGAGGCGGGAAATGGCACCGAGCGGCGTGACCGTCACAGCAAGATCAATCTCGTAATCGGCGCCCGTGCGCTGGAGCATGGTGGCGTAGCGATAGCCGTCACTCTTACCGAAGCGCTCACCGTCATAGACGAGATCGAAGCCGCCGATGGAGGCGAGATGAACCTCACCCTCCTGCTGAAGCTGGACGAGCGTGAGGATCTCCTTCATCAGTGCGCGGCCGGCGTCCTTCCGCTCGGCATAGGCTTTGCCAGGCACCGTCATCGCGAACGCATCGCCCGTCGTGGGAGCCAGGCGCTCGATGTCCTTGGCAATTTCGCCGGCGCGACGCGTCGAGACCTCGATATCGCGCTCGGCATCCCTGATCTGGCGGCGAACGGCATAGAGGTCATCGTCGTGCGCGGCGCGTAAGCGCTCAAGGCGGGCGATGTCTGCCTCGAGACCAGCCTTCTGCATCAGCCTCTCATCGCCGGAGGCAATGGCTTTAGCCATGGCAAACTGGTTTGCCTGACCCTCGCCGAGATCTTCAAGCCTGCGGATCGAGGTGTCGCCACTGAGCGCGGCTGCGATAAAGCGGGCCTTGCGCTCATTGTTCTGCCACATCGAGGCATCGAGCGATCCTTCCGTGGCATAGGCGAAAATATCAACTTCATCGTGCTGATTGCCCTGTCGAACGATACGGCCCTCACGCTGCTCGATGTGAGATGGCAGCCACGGCACGTCGAGATGATGCATCGCTTTCAGACGAAGTTGGGCATTGACCCCGGTCCCCATGGTCTCCGACGACCCGATCAGGACGCGCACGCGGCCAGCGCGCACTTCTGCGAAAAGCCGCTGCTTCGCCTCGGTCTTCTTGTAATCCTGCATGAAAGCGATTTCGGAGGCGGGAACCCCGAGCCGGACGAGCTCGTCGCGGATCCAGCGATAAGCGGAGAACCCGCGGGTCTTCTCGACGTTGATGGTTCCGAGATCGGAAAAGATCATCTGCGCGGCGCCGGCCAGCTCGTACAGCTTGCCGTCCGGACGAAGATAGGTGTTTTCGCCCGTCTCCTGCCAGATGCGGAAAGCGTTGCCGACGAGGAGATTGAGCTTGTTATTCTCCTCATTGTCATTGGCCGGCATCACCAACCGGAGATCGATGGCGGCGTGACGGCCATCGGTGATGACGGAGAGCAGGATGTCGTCGCCCGGCTGCGGCGGCCCCTCGCGCATCTCGATCGCTTTGATTCGGGCCGCAAGCATCTGCTGGTAGGCTTTGAAGGACGGTGTGGGCTTGGCGGTCAGGATCTGCCGGCGGCCGGTGGAGATTGCCGGCACCTTCACATATTCGCGAAGATCCTCCGGCAGCACGACATCGGCGAAGGCTCGGAACATGGCAATCAGTTCCGGAACGTTGACGAAGCTCGCGAACCGGCTGACCGGCTTGTATTTGCCGGAGGGCTGGATTTCCAACTCGGTGACCGTGTCCCCGAAGCAGAGTGCCCAGGCATCGAATTCGTGCAGCCCGCGCTCGCGCAATGCCTCATGCCCGAGAAGCCGCTGGATCGAGAACATCTCGCCGAGCGTGTTGGTAATCGGCGTGCCCGAGGCGAGCACCAAGGCACGGCCAGGGTTCCTCGTTTCGATGAAACGCGATTTGACGTAGAGGTCCCAGGCGCGCTGAGAACCGTTCGGATCGATGCCCTTCAGCGTCGACATGTTGGTGGCGAAGGACAGTTTGCGGAACTCTTGCGCCTCGTCGATGACGATCTGGTCGATGCCGATTTCCGAGATGGTCAGCAGGTCGTCCTTGCGGGTCGAGAGCGCTTCAAGCCGCTCTTGCAGGCCCTCTTTCAATCGTTCCAAGCGCTTCCGCGAGACGCGGTCCTCGCTGTCGACCTTCGTCAGAAGCTCCTCATAGAGCTCCAGTTCATTGTGGATCATCTGTTGTTCGAACGCCGATGGCACGGCGATGAACCTGAACGCGGAGTGAGTGATGATGATCGCGTCCCAGGTCGCAGTCGCGGCGCGCGACAGGAAACGCGCTCGCTTGTCCTTCGTGAAATTCGTCTCATCCGCCACGAGAATGCGGGCATTGGGGTAGAGCGCGAGAAACTCACGCGCCGCCTGCGCCAGGCAATGGCCGGGAACGACCAGCATGGCCTTGGCGATCAGGCCGAGTCGGCGCTGTTCCATGACGCTTGCTGCCATCGTCATTGTCTTACCCGCCCCGACGGCGTGGGCGAGATAGGTCGAACCATCGGCGATGACGCGCCAGATGCCACGCTTCTGGTGCCCATAAAGAACAAAGGCGCCAGAGGCGCCGGGAAGTTTCAGATGAGAGCCGTCAAATCGCCGAGGCGCGATGTTGTTGAAGCGCTCATTATAGACCCTGGCGAGACGGTCGGTGCGGTCGGGATCGGTCCAGACCCAGCGTTCGAATTCGCTCTTCAGCTTCTGAAGCTTTTCGCGCGCCGCCTCGGTATCGACGACGTTCAGGATGCGCCGCTCGCCGCCGACATCCTGAAAGACGTCGAAGATCTGCGGAACGCGACTGTTCAGTGCATCGGCAAGAAGCTCGCCAGCATGCCGGCGGTTCGTCCCCCATTCGGAGGTCCCGGCGGCCGTATATGCGAGCTGCCGCGCCTCGACTGTCCACGAACCAAGTTCCGGCATATGATAGATCTTGATGTCTGCGCCCATTGTCTCCTTAATGAAGGCCACGACATCGTAGGCAGGAATCCACGGTGCGCCGAGGCGGGCCGTGATGTCCGATGGGCGAAGATCGGCCGGTTGGACCGCCAGCAGCGCGCGAACATTGCGATCGAAGGCGCCATCGAGTGCCGTTGCTGCTTCTGCCGTTGCGAGCTTCGTGCGTACCGGCCCGGAAAGGTAAGCGTCGGAGGTCTGCCAGGAGCCGTCGGAAGGATCTTGGAAGATCCCGTCGCCGAGTTCATCGATGACAGCGTCAACATGCCTATGCAGCAGTTCGGCGATATGTTCGATGTCGACGCGACCGCGTTCGTTGAGCACCACTGCCAGCGCATCGGCAGCACTGGTCACAACTGGTGGGGCAGGGGACGAGATCACGCGTTCGGAAAAGATCGGTCCCGGCTTTGCGGTGTCGGTATCGAGATCGTAATCCTCGATCGAGGCCACAAGCCAGCAATCGGGATCGTCACGGAAGGGCTGAAGGTTCGGCTGCCAGTGTGTTTCACGCACCTCGCCGGTCTTGGCATCCTCCACGATGCTGACCGTCGTATGGTTGATCGGACCGAAGTCACGAACGAAGCTCGACCAGGCGATACGCAGGCGCACCTGCAGATCGCGCCACGGCCGATCCATCTCTTGGCACCTGAGCACATCACGGACGGCATCGCGGACCGGGATCAGCTTCTTGACGATACGGACATGCTTTTCCGGAATGCCGTCGGCATTGCGGCCCTTGCGGACCTTGATCGGGACGGGCGCACCATCGACCATCTGCATCAGGCCGATGCGGTTATCGACGAAGAAACTGCCTTCCCGGATCTGTCGGTTGTCTGGACGTAGATCGACGATCTCGGCCAGCTCATTCTCGAGCTCAAGATCCACGACACTAGGCTCGCCGTCATAGACGTCTTCCGGCAGATGATCGATTGCCGCGTTCAACGCGGCCTCGAGGTCCATCCCGGCGGACGGCCGGCAGGTATAAGTCTCGCCAAACGGGCCGGATGTCAGGGCATGGTGGCCGAGCACACATTCGGGGTGCTCGGCGAACCAGCGGTTCACACGAATCGGGCCTTCATCGTTGGTGCCAGGTCGGACCTCTTCGAGATCGATCCAGGAGGCGTCGCCTTCCGGCTCGGCGACCTTGCGCTTGTGGAAGAAGAGGATGTCGACGACAACATCGGTTCCGGCCTCGGCCCGGAAACTGCCTTCGGGCAGCCGGATCGCGGCGACGAGGTTGGCCGACTTGGCGATATGCTCGCGCGCCGTTGCGTCGGCTTTGTCCATCGTTCCCGAGCTCGTCACGAAAGCGGCGAGCGCGCCCGGCTTCAACAGGTCGATCGATTTGGCAATGAAGTAATCGTGCAGCCTGAGACCCAGCGCCCGGTACTGGCGGTCCGATCGGACGGCACGGTCGGAAAAGGGTGGGTTGCCGATGGCAAGATCATAGATGGCGCCGAGGTCGGCGCGTGCAAAGTCCGAATTGATGATCCGCGCCGCAGGCTGAAGCAATCGGACTATCCGTGTGGTCACTGGATCGAGTTCAACGCCGGTGACGTGCGCCTTCTCGCGGAACGCCTCCGGCACCAGCGCCGGGAACAAGCCCGTCCCAATTCCAGGCTCCAGCACCCGGCCGCCGCGCCAGCCAAGCCGCTGCAAACCAAACCAGATCGCCCGGACAATGAACTCGGGCGTGAAATGCGCATACTGGGTGCAGCGGGCCAGCGAGGCATAGTCGCCCTGGCCAACAGCGGATTCGAGCGAGCCGCCAAGTGCGTCCCAACCTTCACGGAGGTCGATCTCGCCCGGCCGGCGGAACATGCCATTGGCCAGCTCCGACGCGCCGAAACCGGTAAAGCGGATCAGCCTCCGCTGCTCCTCGCGTGTGGCCGGTCGATCCTGCTTCTCGATTTCGCCAGCGAGCAGGATCGCCGCGACGTTCATGCGCGCCCGTTCCTTCCAGCTCGCGGCAAGGTCACGGCCGGTGCCACCAAAATAAAAGTTGGCCCGGTCACGCTGCTTGCCAGGCGCCGGACGCTTTGTGGCGGCGACAGCCGGGGAAGGCGAGGACGGTGGCGGTTCGGGGTCGTCATCGTTTGCCGGCTCACCCGCAAAGCCGCCGAACGCGGTGATGCCGAGACCAAGTCCCGACGACAGTGCGCTGCTGCCGAACATGTCGAGTGTGAAAGGATCGTTGCTCATGAAGTTCTCCTCGGGAGATGGCGAGCGTCATCGGTCCGCGGGAAGGCACCTGCGGAGATCGGATTGCGCTCAGGGTTCAGGGGTAAAGGGCCGAGCCGCGGACGGCCCCGTGGCTCCGTTGCTAGGACTTCTCGATGAGGGAGAGCTGCATCGAGTCCGGATGGAAGGAAAGCATCGCCGTCCTCTCGTTCATGCCGCGACCGCGTCGGGAAGGTAGCGAAGATGCACCGGGAGCTTAGCCGCGATCTCCTCGTCGGTCAGATCGTCGAGCGACTTCAGGGCGCTGCCCGCTTTGCCGCCGTAGAACAGGATGGTGCGTTTCGCGCGCGCGACCTCTGGCAGGCAACCGCCGGCATAGCCGCGATAGGCATCCGCGGTGCTGCTCCAGATGTGTTCCAGGCGCTCCTCGCGAGTCATGGCCCGCACCGGCCGGCATTCGCGTTCGATGATGGCGACGCGCATTGTTTCGACGAATGCCTTGTCGGAAAGATCACAATAGCCATGGAAATAGCGGATCGCCTCGTCGATCCTGAGCGCGAAGAACACTGATGTCACGGAGCCGGTCATGAATTCGCGCATGGCAAACATGGAACCCCTGATCCACAACGGCGGCAGGATCTCGAACATGTAGTCATGTTCGGTCTCACCGATTTCGAACCATTCGCCGGCATAGAGCGACGTGGCGTTACCCTCCCAGCGGTTTGGCAGCTGGGAATGCCGATCGAACATCCGGAACATCTGATGGCGATCAGCGACGCCCTGGAAGACTTTGTGGATTGCGGGAGAGGGATTCATCTGCGGCTCCTTCGGAGATTTGGCGGACCGAAGTGCAGCGCTGTCCTCCCGACCTCACCATCATTTCAGTCCTTCATCACCCCTCCCGCGTCGCCGGCATCGCGATCGGCCGGGTCAAGGGCCGGCTCCGCCGGGCGAAGCCTCCCTTGACGTGGACGGCGCGCATGCGGCACGCCTCTCCATTCTTTTGTGTTCTCCCTCTTCTCCACTTCCCTTTGTCGCAGTGCCTCGTTCCAGTCGTCAGCCGGCGGACGCAGCCGTTGCCATTCGCAGCCGACGTCCTCAGCGAGGGCGCGCAGGCGCGCGGCATAGGTCTCTCCTTGTGAGTTTGCGTCCGTCGCCGCAATGAGCTTGACACCAGGCCCCGCGCCAAGCGCGCGCAAAGCCATATCCGTGCTCGGCGACCAGCCGCCGCCGGTACTAAGGTAAAGCGTGTCCTCCCGAATGCCCTCGATGGCTGCGAGGCTCATCGCGTCGATCGCGGCTTCTGTCACGCAGATCCGCAACGCCTCAGCCGGCCCAAAGCGAAAGAGGACTTTCGTGCCCCCGGAAGCGAACCCACGCCATTCCGGACCGCGCTCCTCCCACCCGCGCACGGTTCCCGCGTCATCGGTATGAACAGCCCACATGCTGCCACAGGGACCTTCGCGGAGCCGGTTCCAGGCCAGAGCTGTGCGGAGTACGGCGGTGGGAAGATACCGTGTTTCGGAAAGGTATCGCCAAGTTCCTGATCCGGGCCGCGGCCGATTGCGCTGCGACCACCGATCACTGAGCCTCGTCTCGGCATGCCGTGGTTTCACGCTGTTGCGCCATTCAGGTTCAGACGGCCGGAAGCCGACGAGCTCGGCAACACGCTTGACCCCCTCAACAAAGCCGACATTCTCCAGGTACTCGACCAGAGTGAAGACGTCGCCCTTGTCGTCGCTGAGCGGATCGAACCAGCCCCGGCCCTCATGCGTGACGATGATAATCTCGGCACGGCGGCGGAACTTCACGGCGCGGCGCGTGCTTTCTTTCAGATCGACGGCAAAGCCGGCGTGTTCCAGCACCGAGCCGCAACTTACCTTCTCCCTCAATTCTTCAATGGATTTTCTTTGCATCGCCATTCCGATCGCAACGCGATCGGTCCCTTTCTCTTTTTCATTGCCGCACACCTCGCGGGCACTTCCTGCCGCCGCGAAGAGCAAAGGCTGCAAGGGCGCGATCGGCAATTGTCGGATCATGCAATGATCTGGCCGGCCGCGGCGAAGCCTCCCTTGCGGCGTGCAGCACGCAAGCGGTACACCGAAGGCAGAAGGCCGGCTCAATGAGCCGGCAGGGGAAAAATTCGTGAACGATCTCGAGATCGTCGTCAGCGGCGATCTCGTCGGAGGGAAGGACGCCGTATTCGCCGTCGACCTCGAAGAGGGTGACCGGGACCATCAGGTCGCGAGAGAGCTGGAAGGCGTGGGACTGAGCGAGAGTGAGATCGCGCGACATTTGAGAGGCTCCATCCGAAGCGGCCGCAGCTTGCTGGCGGACCCTTTACGGGTTGATCGCGAAGATCCGGCGCTGGGTCAGGACGCCATCACAGACAAGGGGGATTGGCATGCTTCGGCGGGTGACGCAGTTCTGCGCACAGCCTTCACGCTTGTGCCAGTTGCCGCCGCAGGTGGGCGGTTGCCGTTGCCGCCGCCCGGACGCTTATGGTTCGCCCCCGTTTTTCCCGTTGGCATGGCGAACGGCCGTATCGTCGAGACTGGCACTCATGACGAGCTCCTTGGTAAGCCCGGCGGTCTTTATGCCCGACTGTGGGCTCTCCACTGCAGACCGGAAAGGTGAAGTCCATGCCGGTCATCAACGGAATGAAGGTCTCGCAAGGGGAGGTCCTGCTCGCCCTCGACGGCGGCGAGCTTCAGGCACAAGTCGCCGGTACCCAAGCCACGCTTGCCACGTACCGAGCCGAGATGGAAAGGCGGCAGATTGCTGTTAATGCCGTCCGCGGAATAGATCCGGCAAACATCACATCAATCGAGGCTCCCGCTATCGCATGGGATGCGTTAATTCCGAGATCCATCCAGTTACGCGAAGACAGCGTATTAAGGGGCGATTTCAATCAGTTGCGCTCGGAGCTTTCCAGCATCGAGGCTCGGATATCCCAAAAGCTGGCAGCAGCAGAAAACCTCGTCGCGACGATGGCGGCGCAATCCGAACTAATTGCCACCCTCCAGGATCGCTCCGATATTAGCCAGACTCTGGTCGCCAAACAGGCCGGCTCGAAGAGTGACTGGCTTGATACGCTCGAAAAGGTGAAGACAGAGCAAGTGACGCTCACATCAGAACGCGGAGAACTTGCCGATACCAGAGCACAGCTCGAGGTGCTCCGCCGCGATTTCGTAAAAACTCGGGAAGCCTTTGTCGCCGACAATCTCCAAAAGTTTGCCGACGCCGCGAGACAGGCAGATGACCTGGAGCAGAAACTCAAGCAGGCCCAGACTGAACTCGACCAGACCGTGCTGAAAAGTCCGATCGAAGGGGTGATCCAGGACTCCTCCGTCACCACCATTAGTCAGGTTGTGACGTCAGGCGCGCAACTGATGCGGATCGTGCCATCCGATCCCGCCCTCAGAATCGAGGCGTATCTTCCCAACGGTGATATCGGCTTCGTGCGCACCGGCCAGGCTGTGAGCGTCAAACTGGAAGCCTTTCCGTTCACACGCTACGGCACTGTTCCTGGAGTCATCACCCGCATCGCAAAGGATGCAATTCCTGAACCCGATGCGCAGCAGATCGAGGCGGACCCCGCACGCACCACCGACGCCGGCATCAGCATCACCGGACAGGCAGACCGAACCCAGAACCTTGTCTTCCCAATCACCGTCGAGTCGGAACACAACACCATTGTCGCCGACGGACAGACGATCAATTTGTCGCCTGGCATGGCTGTCACGGCCGAGATCAAAACGGGAAGGCGCCGCATTCTTGAATATGTGTTCTCGCCTGTCGTCGAGGTTGCCGAGAGCGCGATGCATGAACGGTAGGGATTGACCGTCGATACCGACAGCCTTGGATGTGACACCCCAGAACGCTATGCCCTACATGGCACGGGAGATCTGCCGAGACGACCACGCCTACGGGAACATTGCCACCCGATCGTAGATTTCATACTATGACCGAGGCTGAATTCGCACGTTGGTCGAGGCATGCGTTGATCAATGTTTTATAGACAGTGTTTGAACTTGAAAGGGAGCGTTTGAGCGTGAGACCCTACACCCTGATCTCCTGTTCGGTTGTCACCCTCTTTGTCATCGTCATTTTGGCCTCGCTGCCCACAGCCTCAGGAGGTCAGTGGACTTCGGCGTTGCCACCGCAATTTGATATAGGTCAGCGCCTTTCTTACGGTTCGACGCAACTGCCGAATCGTGCCGGAACTTGCGGAGCTGTGATTTATCAGTTGTCTTACACGCAAACCCAAGATATCCGCCATCGTGGCATCGAAGCTTTTCCGAGTGATCTGAGAGGGCCCGATGGTCTGAAGTATGAGGACTGGGCAAGTACGCCAGTGCCCAAAGATATATTCGAGCGGTATGTTTTGAACACCGCCCGCCCTCCAGTTGGACTGAATTGCAGCCATGGCACTTGGGAGAAGGAGTGGCGCGCTATCGCGCAGGAGGCGGGCAACTACTATTCGGCTAATAGTAAAGCGTTGATCCTGTTGCAGGCCTCAGAATTGCAAGGCAATCCAAAGTATTTGGCAGCGGTCGGATATTTCTATAATCCCTAGAGCCATGGCAAATCCAATAGTGTCGGCAATTCAGACGCATAAAGTGCACACACAAAGTGGGGGCACGATTACGTCCGCTCCTGCAGCATATTCGCCGTAGCGCTCCGCGGCTGGGGCATTGCTACCGATGCCAAGTCATACTTTAATTCGCCGTCACTCCAAAGCCGTAACCGGTGTTCCGATCCCACATTGTCCTCGTCCTTGAATGCTCCAGCGTATCCATCCGAGGTAGGCCGCAGGGATCTTTGGGGTCGCGCGTTGTAAGCTTGCGGAATGGAGATCGACGAGGACAAAATCGACGACGCGGTGCTGGCGTTGCTATGGCTGACGCTTCACAACGAGCGTTGCGCCTGGAAGGGGTTTGACTGGGCGACGACTGATCGCTTGTATCAGAAAGGCCTGATCGGCGATCCGGTGAACAAGTCGAAGTCACTGGTGCTGACGGACGAGGGTCTGCGCCGGTCGGAAGAGCTGTTTCGGAAACTGTTTACGCGGCAGCCGGGATTTCCATCGCCTTGATCGCCTTCCACTCCCAAGGCAAGAGCTCATGCAGGCGGGAGACGGGAAGCTCGGCGATGCGGGCCAGCACGTCGGCAAGCCAGGCCTTTGGATCGATGTCGTTGAGGCGAGCCGTCGTAATCAGGGTCAGCATGATGGCGGCCCGGTCTGCGCCGCGATCGGAACCGGCGAAGCTCCAATTTTTTCTGCCGCAAGCCATCGCAGGTTCATTCTGCCCATGTCGGGCAGATGGTAGAGATTCATTATCGTTGGCACCCACTTTACGGTGGTTGTTTTCGGCACGAAGGTCGCGAGGATCGTGCCGGCGGTGCCATCGTGCGGGTCGAGGTCCGACCGGGCGAAGTCATTCAGGTCGCAGAATGGATGCTGGACCGGGTGCTCTGCGCCGGCATGGAGATGGGTGAACCGCGCGTTGCGGTAGCGGGCCTCATCGAGCTTGAAAGGCTGCTGGCCGAGCGCGGTTTCAGGCAAACTTCGAGAGGTGGACTCACAGCCATCCAGGAGGCGCGCCATGAAGGCATTAATACCACCCGCAACATTGCCAATGCCGATCCAGCAACTGAGCATACCGTTCGATGCACCGCAGATGCGGGGCCTGAGCGATGCGGAAAGGAGCGCCGTTGTCACCAGGCTGGCAACCCTTCTGATGGCCGCGGTCGGCGTCGCGGCGAAGGAGGCGAGTGATGACGAGCAATAACCTCCTTCCCGCCACGGTGCTGAAGCGCAAGGCTGTGGTCTACGTTCGACAGTCGACCCCAGGTCAGGTCCAGAACAACCTTGAGAGCCAGAGAAGGCAATATGAGCTTGTCGATGTTGCACGTCGCTGGGGGTTCCGCGATGTCGATGTGATCGACGATGACCTTGGACGTACCGCCAGCGGCGCTGTTGACCGTCCTGGTTTCGAACGACTGGTGAGCGGCCTGTGCACGGGCAAAATCGGTGCAGTGCTCTGCCTCGACGCTTCGCGCCTTTCCCGCAACGGCCGGGATTGGCACCATCTCCTCGAACTCTGTGGCCTGGTTGAAGCGCGCGTCATCGATCTCGACGGCGTGTACGATCCTTGTCGTCCTAACGATCGACTGTTGCTGGGCATGAAGGGCAGCATCAGCGAGTTCGAGTTGGGCATCTTGCGAACGCGCATGCTTGACGCGGCCCGCGCCAAAGCGCGGCGGGGAGAACTGCGCCTGAGCGTTCCGATCGGCTATATCTGGCACCGCGACTATGGGCTCGGGTATGATCCCGATTTGCGGGTACAGGAAGCAATCCGCCTGATCTTTGCGCGCTTCCGCGAGCTTGGCAGCGCTCGTCAGGTTTTGATCTCGCTTACCGCAGATAATTTCCATTTTCCCCGTCCTTCCGATGGACGCAAAACGGTGTCCTTCGATTGGGTGCCTATTCGCTATCGGAGCGTCATTTCGATTCTGAAGAACCCGTTCTACGCCGGGGTCTACGTCTATGGTAAAAGCGAGAAGCGAACGGAGATTGTCGATGGGCGGGCTCGCAAAAGCTACGGACACAGCAAGCCTTTCGCAACGTGGGACGTCCTGCTCCAGGATCATCATGAAGGCTATATCGATTGGGTTGAGTTTGAAAGAAACCAGCGCCTTATCGCCGTCAATGCCTTTGGTCAAAAAGGCGGTATCAAGTCCGGTCGTGGAGGCCGAGCGTTGCTCGCCGGTCTGCTCACCTGCGGCCGATGTGGAAGACGGTTGGGCGTTGTCTATTCGGGGCGTCCGCCAGGCCACCCTTATTACCGCTGCGAACGTATCAACCAGATGTTGGCCAAACCGCGATGCATGACTTTTGGCGCTTCCCGCATCGACCCTGCGATCGGCAAGGAGATATTGAGGGCCGTAACGCCCATGGCAATCGAGGCGGCAATGGAAGCTGACCGTATGCATCGGGACAATCTGGAAGAACGGCATCGCATGGCGGAGCTGGACTTGCAGCAAGCACGCTACGAGGCATCTCTGGCCGAACGTCGCTACGCTGCATGTGATCCTGATAACCGGCTGATCGCTGCTCAGCTTGAGAAGAGCTGGGAAGCAGCGCTCAGGCGCGTGGAAAAGTGCGAGGCGGTGCTAATCCAGGACCGACAAGCCGAACAGGCAACCCCAATTCCCGATTTCGCCGGCATTTCCACCGACCTGGAGACCGCGTGGCGCGCACCCAATGTCGATATGCGTTGCCGTCAGCAGCTCCTTCGCACCCTTGTGTCCGATATCATCGCTGATGTTGACGAGGAGAAGCGCGAAGTCCTTTTGACGATCCACTGGAAAGGCGGCCAACATTCCCAGCTTCGCATCCGCAAACCCAACGCCGGCGAACATGGCCAGAGTACACCGGAAGCTGCCCTTGCAGTCATGAGGTCCATGGCGACGCGTTGGTCCGACGCGGACATTGCCGCCACCCTGAACCGAATGGGAATGCAGACCGGACAAGGCAAGACTTGGACAGCCCGCCGTGTCGGGGCGCTGCGGACGGTGCATAAAATCCACGGCTACCGCTCAGCCGAGAAGAACGGCGAATGGCTTACGCTGACCGAAGCCGCTAAAAAGCTTGGTGTTTCTGCCCATCGTGTCCGCCGGCTGATTAAGGAAGGGGTGCTTCCGACCGAGCAGGTTGTTCCTGACGCGCCGCATCAAATTCGGGCGAGCGACCTGGAAAAGGACGAAGTGACACAGTTTCCGCGTCACAGAGGTCCGTGTCGCATCAAAATGGAAAACCAAAAGTCCCTGTTTCCGGGCATTTGAAGAGGAGGTGTAGTATGAATCGGTCATGGCCACGCCGCGCAGTGCTCTTTCCGCCGCGTTATTCGTCATGCAAATCCTGCCGTCATCGGCGTATCTGGCAAAGTCGACCCAGCGCGACAGCATGTAGTTGATCGGTTCGATGACCGGTGAGGAGCGTGAGAGGCCCTCCTGTTCCTGGCGCAACCAGGCCTCCAACTCGATGAGCAGCGGCTTGCTCTTTTCCTGGCGCACGGCAAGCCGCTCCTCGGCGCTTGTGCCGTTGATATCGCGCTCGATGGCAAACAACGCGTCGATGCGTTTAACCGCTTCCAACGCCGTCGCCGAGACAGGCCGTGCGCCTTTACCGCGGCGAGCACTGCGAGAGACGTCGGCCAGCTCGAAGAACTTCCGGCGCGCATGGGCAAAGCAGAAGGCCGGCGTCACCGGTATTTGCTTCTTTGTCCGATCGAACAGCGGATTGAAGCCATTGTAGCAGTCGGCTTGCAGGATACCGGTGAACTCGGCCAGATGTCGTTGCGGATGTTCGCCACGCCGGTCGCTGGAGGCGTAGAAGACGGCGGCCGGCGGCGCGTGCCCTCCAAATGGCCGGTCGTCGCAAACGTAGGTCCAGATCCGGCCGGTGATGCACTGCCCTTTGGCGAGAATCGGGATAGTGGTGTCGTCGCCATGCAATCGTTCGGCCGCAAACACGTGGGTCTCGATGAGATCGAAGAGCGGCTTGACGGCGGCGCTGACGTAGCCAACCTGGTCGGCAAGCGTCTGGGTGGACAGATCAATTCCCTCGCTGCGGAAACGCCGGCTCTGGCGGTTGAGCGGTTGATGCTCGGAGAATTTGTCGAAGACTATAGTGGCGAGAAGGTTGGGGCCGAGAAAGCCGCGCGGTGTGGCATGGAACGGCGCCGGCGCCTGGCTGATGCAGCCGCACTCCCGGCAAGTAAACTTATCCCGGACGGTCTCGACCACTTTGAAGCGGCGCGGGATCTCCTCCAGCGTCTCGGTAGTATCCTCGCCCAGCTTCGACAGCCGTTCGCTACCGCAATGGATGCAGGCGCCAGGAGCTTCGATGACGACACGTTCCCGCTCGATATTGTCCGGCCAGGGTTTGCGCACCGGCCGCTTGCGAGTGAAGGCCCGAACGGTCTGGCTTTTGGCAGAGGCGGCTTCGGACGCAAGCTCGTCCTCGGTCGCGTCGGCGACCAGCTCTTCGAGCTGCAATTCCATCTGGTCGATCAGCCGCTGGGTGCGCTCCCGGCTCGGACCGTGTTTGTCGCGTTCCAACTTGGCGATCAGCAATTGCAGATGGGCGTTGAGCGCCTCGATGCTGGAAAGCTCTGCCTTGGCTTTGGTCGCTTCGGCCTCCGCCTGCAACCGCGCCTCGCGTTCCGCCAGCAGCGCGGCGTGGGCGCTGGCAAGATCGTCCGGAAGGGAAAGCGGTGGCAATGACATGCAAATTTTAGAGCATATTTCCTTAGCAATTTCAATGATGAAGGCGCTCAAACCCGTGTCGGACGCCAAGTTTCCTGCGGCGCCCGCCAGTCAATTCCCGACAGCAAATAAGAAAGCTGTGCGGCCGAGATCGCGACGGCGCCGCCTTCAACATTGGGCCAGATAAACCGCCCGCGCTCCAATTTTTTCGTGAACAGGCAGGCGCCTTGGCCGTCATGCCAAATTAATTTTACCAGATCACCTCGTCGACCCCTGAAGCAGAACAGATGACCGCCCAGAGGGTCATGCTTCAACACCTCCTGCACCCGAAGGGCCAGCGAAGGAAAGCCGCACCGCATGTCTGTATGTCCCGTCGCCAGCCACACCTTGACCCCCGTTCCCATCGGAAACGGGTTCATCGCAACGCCTCCAGACCACAAATGAGCCGCAGCAGGACGTCCACGTCGACATCCCGACCGACGATCACACGCCGGCCGTTCGCACTCACCACCTCCATGCGACCGGGCGCGGTGACCGAAGGCGGCACAGTGACAGTCGCCGCAGGTGGCGAATTCGCAACATCAGGCTCGGCAATAACGATCGCTGGAACAAATCCGTTCGCCGAGCGGGGGACAAGCCGTCCTTCTCGCGCGGCCCTGCGCCAGGAATTCAACTGCCAGCGCGTGATCCCATGACGCTGCGCCGTGGCCGTCACCTGCCGCGGGCCGTTATAACTCTCAGCCACGATCGCCAGCTTCGCTTCATCCGTGAAACGCCGGCGACGCCCGCTATCGACAATCTCCATCCGGCTGAAATGCCCGGTGAGATCATTCCTCAAGTCCATGTGTGAAGCACCGTCTATATTGCCGTCTATATAGACAGAGCATCCACACTCTCACTCACTGCACAATGCGGCCCAACTCGGATGCGTACGCTCCAGCGACAATAACTTCAACAATCCTTCCCGCGCACAAAAATACCCGCTGGACAAGCATCTCTATGCCCAGCGCCACCTATCGAAGCGGACGCCTTTGCCTGAAGTCCTCGGTTGCCCTGAATTGCCATCGGCTATCGACAGGAAAGCACGGCAGCCGAGGTGCGTCCGGAGGAGGCTGGGAGTTCAAATCTCGTCTTTGGTATTCGCCTGTTTGTGACTTCTAATGTAAATGCAACAAAGGCTTAAAGGCTACTACAGGGCAGGGAGATCAGCCCCCGATCCGACCGGCTGGGCCGGGTTGCAAGGGCGGAGCGGGGGCGGGTGATGACGCACCCCTTC
>NZ_WUFT01000027.1 GCF_010668805.1 Rhizobium phaseoli
GGCCCATGAGCCCAAAACAACGAAGGAGAAACGCAGGACCTTGACCACTACGACCAGCACAAACGATACCTAAAGGCGGGTCACTTCTCGGTGGAAACGCCGGGTCAGCTCTCAGTGGAAATCAACACTGTCCGCTCTTGATCTTGAGATCGAGCGGGTTGACGCTGCTCGCCTTGACGCGGACGAGAACCTCCCCCGCCGCGGGAGCCGGGCAGACCATGCGCGCGCGAACAAGCTCCGAGTTCCTTTCAGTGAGGACGAGTGCGTCCATTTCTATAGGCGTGGTGGTCTTCATCAGTCTGCCCTTCATGCTCCGCTGCCGACAATCCGGCGACGGGCAGAAGATTGCAGAACAGCTTGGTCTCCAGCCAGTGAATCGTGGTGAAATCTTGTGATGGGCGGCGTAACCGCCATGCGCTCCGTCACAAGGCCGTTAAGACATTTCTGCCAACATGGCCCTGGCAGACTTCAGGTCGGCTGTTTCGAAACCCTCGGTGAATCTGAAATAGACGTTCGCCAGAAACTCCCGTGCACCTCGATTGTCGCCCCTTTGGCGAGCCGAGCGTGTCAAACTCATCGCGGCTCTCAGCTCTAGGGAAAGCGCATCCTGGCGCCCTGCCATCTCCATCGACTGAAGATAGCACCGTTCGACGAGGTCCGGCGGCTCACCACAGCCGGAAAGGACGTCACCCTTTAGGCGGTAGAGCTCCGTGATGTACCAAAGTTCATTCTTTTCCTGGCTCGAAGCAATGGCGGTCTCCACGAGTGCGCGCGCTTCGGTGTATTCGCCAAGAGATGCATGGCCTTCTGCCAGTAGGCCTACAAATCTGACGATGTAGAGGTTGAAGAGTTTCACCTGGCGGAGTTCAGCCAATCCGTTCCGGAGAAGCGGAACACCTCGCTCGGGAAGTCCCCTCTGAATGAGAAGGGCCGCTTTCCAGCAACGGCCGAACACCTCCCATGGACCGAGCCCGTTGAGCTTAGCGAGGTCCAGCAGCTCGGTTATCGCCTCATCGGCCGCTGTCAGATCACCGACATGAACCAGGATCGGGCATGACCATCGCGCCAACGCTTCGCAAAGGGAGATTGCGTGTCCGGAGGCGCGCGCCGCAGCTACTGCCGTATCGGCTGCGCGAACAGCCTCATCCGGAAAGCCCTGCATCCAAAGCAGTTGCGCGGGCTGGATTCTCGCAGAGACAGACTGACCGAACCTGAATCTCACCGCTCCCCCCGGGGGAAGGTCAGTGGCGACATCGTGCGAAAGCATGAGATCGGCGTGACGGCGAGCACCACGGAGGTCTCCCATGCAAAACAGCGTCATGCTCAGCATGCGGTCGGCAATGAACTGATCGAGACCGTTTCGGGCAAGCGACATGAAGCGATCCGCGCTTTCCAGCGATGCCCGGTATTCTCCCATACCCACCTGCGCGACCCACAGTCCCCAAACGGCTTCTGCTTGGGCCTCAAGGTCGTCCAGCGCTTCGGCGATCTCCAACGCCTTGGCGAAAGCTGCTGGGGCTTGAGGAGCGAAGCCGACCTTGAACGCCTGCGAGAGACCGAGCGCCCTGTAGAGCTGCATGATTTCACGGGCGTGCGTGTCTCGCCGCTCCCCGGGGTGGATGCCGAGCAATGCGCGCTGAACGCTAGTCAGGCACTCGTCGACAAGAGAGAGCTGGTACCATAGAGGAACTGCGGCGACGGTCACCGCAAGACCTGTTTCGGGATCGCCGCTCTCTGAGTAGGCCCATTCAAGGACGAAGCGCACGTCGTTGATGTGGGTGCCATATTTGAACAACCAATCGTCACTGGACAGGGTCTCGACTTCCGCCTGGGAATTCCCGAGTGCGTCGCGAAGAAAGGACGCAAGACGTCTTGCGCTGAGGTCAAGCTCACCGCTCTCCTGAAGTTTTTTCAGAACGAAGGCCCGCGTCGTATCCAGCAGACGGTAACGCGCCGCTTTGCCCTGTGCATCGACCGCCACCAGCGATTTCGCCACTAGACGAGCCAGCAGCCCGGGAACGTCGTCTTCGGAGGCCTCTGCGCCAAAAGCGACGGCAGCCGCAGCTTCTCGGTCGAAAACACCCGAGAACACCGCGAGCCGGCGCAGAACCTCCTGCTCAACCGAAGGAAGCGCCCCGTAGCTCCAGTCGATCATTGCCGCCAGAGTCTGATGGCGAGGCAGTGCCGTGCGGCGTCCGCCCGTGAGCAACCTTAACCGATCATTCAGAAGTTCCGCGATGCCACGGGTGCCGAAAGCTTCCACCCTCCCCGCGGCAAGCTCGATCGCGAGCGCGATCCCGTCAAGTTGACGGCATATATGCGTGACGATCGGAGCCTCGTCGTCATCGAACGTGTACTCGCTCCCGAACGGGCGGCGGTCGTACGGTCTGGTGCTGCAGGCTTTACCATCGGAACGGCGGCTTTCAATGGCGCTTTTTCTGGCAGTTCCGATCTGCGGTCGGAGATCGAGGCGGAGATCAACGTTCTCGAGCGGATTTACGCTGACGCGGATGGTATTGCACCATCAGTATTAACCCGCACCTGAATCGGAGCTTCACCGATCATTAATTGCCGACTTTACGATTTGGCGACAAGGTGAGTTTCTAATTTGGAGACCCGACAAATGGATTTAGCGACATTCGCCCCCTCCCCTGGCTTGGCAGCCACCACCACTCTTGAGATGCTGGAAACGCCCTGTCTGGTTCTGGATGCGGACCGGATGGACCGCAATATCAAGCGGCTCAGAACCCGGCTCGATGACCTCGGCGTGTCGCTGCGACCGCATCTGAAGACGGCGAAGTCGATTGACGTGGCCCGGCGGTTCATGGGTGCGCCAGAGGGACCGGCGACCGTCTCGACACTGAAGGAAGCCGAGCAGTTCGCGGCCGCAGGCGTTCGCGACATGATTTATGCGGTTGGTATCTCCCCGGCAAAGCTCGCGCGTGTCGTCGATCTGCTCGCCAAGGGTGTCGATCTCGTCGTCATCCTGGATACGGTCGAGCAGGCGCAGGCGGTCGCCGAGGCATCCCGGAACGCCGGGATGCCCATCCCGGCCATGATCGAGATCGACTGCGACGGCCACCGCTCGGGTGTGCGACCCACTGACCGAGCCCAGCTCTTAGAGATCGGGCAGGTGTTGGCGGCAGGTGCCGATCTGCGTGGCGTTCTGACCCATGCCGGCGACAGCTATAAGGGTGGGGGCGTCAAGGCCCAGCAGCTTTATGCGGAAGCGGAGCGATTGGCAGTTGTGGAAGCCGCGCAGCTTCTGCGCAGTGGGGGCCTGCCATGCCCGGTCGTCAGTGTCGGTTCGACGCCGACGGCCCATCACGCGAAGGATCTTGCCGGCGTGACTGAAGTCCGCGCCGGCGTGTTCGTGTTCTTCGATCTGGTGATGGCAGGCATCGGCATTTGCCAGGTCGATGACATCGCGCTCAGTGTTCTTGCGACAGTTATCGGACACCAGCGCGAGAAGGGCTGGATCATCACCGATGGCGGATGGATGTCGCTGTCGCGGGACCGTGGTACCAGCAAGCAGGCTGTCGATCACGGCTATGGTCTGGTCTGCGACATTGACGGGAATGTCTATGGTGACATCATCGTTGCCGATGCGAACCAGGAGCATGGAATTATCGCCGTACGGCCAGGGTCGGACGCGCCCCTGCCCGAACTTGCGGTTGGAGACCGGGTGCGGATCCTGCCGAACCATGCGTGCGCGACCGCTGCGCAGCACGCAGCCTATCATGTGGTGCGCGGCGGCTCGCATGCCGTTGAGGCCTGCTGGCCGCGTTTCGGAGGCTGGTGATGTCCAAATCAATTACTGTGAGTACCGATCGTGCGCCCAGCCCTGCGGGTCATTACGTCCAAGCGAAGCTGGCCGGTCAGCATCTTTATATTTCCGGGCAGCTCCCGATCCGGGCCGGTGGGGAGCCGCTTGCCGACGACAGTTTCGAGACCCAGGCGGGGCAGGCCATCGACAACATGCTGGCGGTCCTGGAAGCCGCAGGCGGAACAACGGCCGATCTCGTCAGGGTGACGGCCTATATCGTCGGCGTTGGCAACTGGCCACGCTTCAACCAGGTCTATGCAGCACGGCTGGGGGATGCCCGTCCGGCGCGCACCGTCGTTCCGGTGCCCGAACTCCACTACGGCTATCTCGTCGAAGTCGATGCGATCGCCGTGCTCGCCCAAAATGCTCCTGCAAGACAGGCAGAAAACAGCTCCGACTAATCAACTCAGGTCAGCCACGATGTCACCACTCCTCAAACGCATACCGAGCGATCAAGAGCTTCCCACTAAGGCGGACGTCGTCGTCATCGGTGGCGGCATTATCGGCGCGTCGGCGGCATTTTTTCTCGCAGAGCGGGGGCTCTCCGTTGCTTTGGTCGAGAAGGGCTATATCGGTGGTGAGCAGTCCAGCCGAAACTGGGGCTGGTGCCGCCGGCAGAACCGCGATGAGCGCGAACTGCCGCTCTCGGGAATTTCCATGCAGGCGTGGGACCAGTTTGCAGCCAAAATCGAGGAAGACGTCGGCTTCCGCCAATGTGGTCTGTTCTATGCGACAGACAACCCGGAGCAGCTGGCGGAATGGGAACAATGGCTCGATCTTGCCCGGCAATTCAACGTCAATACTAAGATGCTAACTGCCCGGGAGGCGCATGACAGAATTCCCGCGCAAGGCCGCCGCTGGCTGGGCGGCGTCCATTCAGTCGATGATGGCAAAGGTGAACCCGCCATTGCGGCGCCGACCATCGCGAATGGTGCCCGAAAGTTCGGAGCGACTATCCACCAGGAATGCGCGGCCCGCGGCCTTGATATCGTCAATGGCGCAGTTGCTGGCGTGATCACGGAAAAAGGGCTTATCAAGTCGCATGCCGTTCTCAACGCCGGCGGTGCGTGGACATCCTTGTTCTGCCGCCAGCACGGCGTTCACTTCCCGCAGGCAAGTGTGCGCCAGACCGCGATCCGTACGCGGCCCACAACCAATCTCGGCGAGGCGATCTATACGCCGGTGTGCTCGTTGACCCGCAGGTTGGATGGCAGCTACACGCTTGCTATCAGCGGCAGGGCGACGCTCGATATCACGCCGCAGGGCGTCCGCTATGCGCGCTGGTTCATGCCGATGTTTCTGAAGCGGCTAAAAGCTGTCCAGATCGGCGTGGGGAGATCCATGTTCAAAGGACCGGAAGCGTTCGCGAGCTGGAACAAGGATACGCTTTCGCCTTTCGAGCGGATCCGTGTTCTCGACCCAACACCAAGCCGCCGGACGATCGCGGCTATTTTGAAGGGTGTCACCGAGCAGTTCCCGGCGCTGGCGGGCATCGAGATTGCCGACAGTTGGGGTGCCTATGTGGATTGCACACCGGACGCGGTACCAGTGATCTCGCCATCCGATCATGTGAAAGGCCTTTATTTGGCTGCTGGCGGCTCCGGCCATGGCTTTGGGATTGGCCCAGGCATCGGCCGCCTTGCCGCTGATCTGGTTGCTAACGATAAGCCTTGCGTTGATCCTACGCCCTTCCGTCTGTCGCGCTTCTTTGACGGCTCCAGAGTCGAGGTAGGCGGGCTCTGATTGTAACGGATAGGCGGGGATGTGGGACAGAAGTGCCTAGCCGACACTGTCCAGCATCTTGTAATACATTCCGACCAGCGGCAGGAACCACGGGGTTCCGAAGTGTCCCGGGACGGCTGGCCATTCGAGCCCCGCTATTGGATTGCGGTCCGGCCGGCCGAGGATCGCGTCGGCGATCAGCATTCCGAGATGGGTCGAAAGCTGGGCGCCATGGCCGGAGTAACCCATGGCGTACCAGACGCCGTCATGACAGCCTGCGCGCGGGAACCGATCCTTGGTTATGTCGACGAGCCCGCCCCAGCAATAGTCGATCCCGACACTGGCGAGTTGCGGGAAGATTTCTGCGAGGCTTGTCTTTAGGGTCGCTCCAATCTTGGCGTCCGAACCGTGGTCGGAAGTTGCCGAGAAGCGCGCGCGGCCTCCGAAGATCAGCCGGTTGTCGGGCGAGAGCCGAAAATAGTTGCCGATATTCGTGGACGTAACGCAGGTGCGGTTGCCGGGCATGGTCGCCGCGATCTCCGCTTCGGTAAGCGGCCGCGTGGCAATGATGAAGCTGCCTACCGCAATGATCCGTCGCCGGAAATAGCCAAATGTCGAAGGTGTATAGGCGCCGGTGGCAACAAGCACCGCATCGGCAGTGACGCTGCCGCGACCGGTTTTCAGATGATGACGGCGGTCCGCCTGCCGATGGCCCATGACGGCCGCGTTCTCGAAGATCGTCGCGCCATGACGCTTCGCTGCTTCGGCGAGCCCTATGACGTAGCGACCCATATGCACCATCGCGCTCTTCTTCGAGAGCATCGCGCCGTGGAAGGGCGAGCCGATTTCCTGCTTCAGGTCGTCTGCGCTAAGCAACGCCGTGTCCGGATCGACTTCGGCGTGCACGGCTTCGAAGTTGCGCGCGATCGCTTGGAAATGCTGGGGCTTGGAGGCGAGCTTCAGCTTACCGGTGCGGCGGAAGCTGCAATCAATTTTCTCCTCTTCGATTAGAGTCTCGATGGTGTCGATCGAGTCGTCCAGCGCCTTGTAAAGCGCAATCGCGCGCTCCTTGCCAAGCTCCGCCTTTGCCGCCAGATAGCTGTGCGCAAGTCCGTTGTTCAAGTGACCGCCATTGCGGCCGGACGCGCCCCAGCCCACCGCCTCGGCTTCCAGAACGACGACTTTGGCACCTGCCTTTGCTAACTGCCGGGCGGCGCCAAGACCGGTGAAGCCGCCGCCGACCACCGCAACGTCGTAATGGCCATCGATCGGACCCTCATCGGCCCCGGCAAAAGCCGGAGCAGTGTCGTGCCAGTAGGATAAAAACTTCATGGTAGCGCGCCTTGTCTCTAGAGATTGGATCGCCCGGAGAAGGGGCGAGGAGCTTATCAGAGCCTATGGTTGAAACAGCTTCGTCAGCGGCAGTTGCGCCCTGCGGATCGGCGATTTCAGCACGACGTAGCTGAAATACTTGTCAATACCGACGTCCAGCTCGATCAGCCGCTCCATGATCTCCTGATATTCGTCTATGCCGGTAGTCACGAATTTCACGAGATAATCGTAGCCACCGGAAATCACATGGCACTCGATGAGCTGCTCAATCTTCTCAATAGCAGCCAGGAAGCGTGCAAAGTCGGTCTGCCGGTGGTTCTTCAGCGTGACCTCGGTGAATACCGTTAGCGCCTGCCCCAACTTGGCGACATTGATCTGCGCTGTGTAGCCCTCTATATAGCCCTCCGACTGCAGTTTCTTGACGCGCATGAGGCAGGGGCTCGGCGATAGATTGACCACCTCCGCAAGCTCGACATTTGACATTCGGCCATTCTGCTGCAGCACGTGCAGGATCTTGATGTCGGTCCGATCGAGTTTCATGGACTTAGCTTTCGCTGATGAACATGGCGCAAGCATATTCGGCTGCCGAGGCAGCCGATGTCACGCCTATGAAACGGTCTTGAGTGCGGCTTCCATGGTTTCGAGAAACCGATCCACATGCTCCGCCTGGCAAATCAGTGGGGGCCGAACTTTCAGCGTATCCTCGTTGGCGCCAGTCGTGCTGATAAGAACGCCATCGTCACGCACCAGGTTTACAATCTCCAATGCCATGGCACGCCGGCTGGCCTCTCCCGTTCCATCCAGCCCGATGTCGATGCCGAAGAACAGACCGGCATTTCGAATGCCGCGGATACCGTCGTGCAGCTTAGCAAGATGCTCCAACCCCATTTTCAGGCGTTCACCCATAGCATGCGCATGCTCAAGCATGCGATCTCGGTACAAAATGGTCAGGACGGCGTCAGCGGCCGCGATCCCGACGGTGTTGCCGCCGAAAGTGTTTGAGTACCGCGCAGTTGCGCCAAAGCGATCCATCGGTGCCTTGCGGCCAACAACCGCGCCGATTGGAAATCCATTGCCCATAGGCTTGCCGAGAGTGACGAGGTCAGGCACAACTTCGTGACGCCCAAAACCCCACATGTGTGTGCCCGTCCGTCCAAATCCTGGCTGAACTTCATCGGCAATCACGAGGCCACCTGCTTCCCGCACCGCTCTAACTCCACCGGCGATGAAGCCAGGAGGGTCAACCCAGACGCCGTCGCTGGAGAAAATCGTGTCGATGAGAAGGGCCGCGATGCCAATCCCACGCCGGTTCAAATCAGCGATTGCGGAGCGAACCTGTTCTTCAAAGAATGCCGCAGCTTGCCGCTCGGGTATGCCCGAGGGACCGTGCAACGACACCATGCGCACGGCAGGGCTGAGCTTGATGGCATCGCCCAGATTAGGCGACACCATTGCGGTGGCCGCACTGGTGCCGTGATAGGCATGGGAAGAGACGATCACGCCCTCGCTGCCGCTGGCCAGCCTTGCAATCCGGAGCGCCAGGTCGTTCGATTCGCTACCCGTGCAGGTAAAGACAACGCGGTTCAGCTCCTGGGGAAAGGTGGCCACGAGCCGTTCGGCATAATCGACCAGCCTCGGTTCAAGATAGCGCGTGTTTGCGCTAATTCGGCTGGCTTGTTCTGCCATGGCAGCGTTGATTTCGGGATGACAATGCCCAAGAGAGGGCACGTTGTTATAGAAATCCAGATAAGGACGTTCGTCCGGATCGTAGAGCCACATGCCCTCGCCCCGAACGAAATGAACCGGCCGGCGGTATTGGAGCCTGTAGGAGGCTCCCAGTACGCTGTCGCGCCTGGCGATCAGCTCAGATTCACGCGGGGGAATTGGGGCCTCCCCTGGGGTAAAGCGGTTGGGCATGAGATCGGTGGACATTGCTTTGATCCTGCTTAAGTTTTCTTTCGCGAGAAAGTTTCGACTTACTAACGCAACGTTTGAGTGCGTCCAGAAACCCGGGCTAAGGCACTGCGCGACGTACAGCCATCTCGGCCTCCCCCACATCCAACCTCGATAGAATAGAGAGTCCGCGTTCGGCCCTGGCCACGTTTTTCTTGATATATGCTGCCTCGGCCGGAAACAGCTTGGCTCGCCAGTAGTTGATAAGGATCAGCGCGCTTTGCCGCGCCGTTATGAGTCCGACGAGCAGTTTCTCCTCAAGCGCGGAAAGTGGAAGCACCGAAGCATAACCAGCGATAAGATTTTCTGCACCTCCCAGAGCCAAAGACGGATCCGTCACCACGTGGCCTGCCGCAATCGCCAAATCCTGGATCCGTGGACCCCAGCAGCCGTCGCCGAAATCAATGAAGGCGATCCCATTATCGGTCAGGAATGTGTTGAACGGGCTAGGGTCATTGTGCGTAACCTGCCAGGCGACCTCGCGCAGTCGTGGCTTGATAAGCTCGATAAAAATGCTCATGGCAGAACGGACGGATTCTGCAACAGGCCCCGAGGGCAGATGCTCCTCCAATTCCATTAGCTTCGGCCAGCATGCGACGTGCCAAAGGACTGGGCGATGCATGGCGGGCAGCTTCAGAGGCTCGAGAGCCAAACTGAGCCTGCCAAGCGCCTGGCCGACCCGGCAAAGGACGTCGGGAGTGGCGGTGGCCTGGTGCAGAGGCACCCCTGAAAGTTGGGTCTGCAGGTAGCCGCAAATCTCCTCCTCTTCGAACATCAGCGTACCGGCGCCGGTACGCACCAGATGAGGTGCTGCGAAACCGGAAGCGCCTTCCAGCCCTGCAAGGGCCGCAACCTGGAAGCGGAAACTGTCTCGTCCTTCCGGCCGCGCTGAAGTTTTGAGGATCAACCGATCGCCGCTCAACAGAGTGACCTCGGCGGTACATTCGACTTCCGAGGACAGAACCCTGATCGTTCCCGTCAAACCGTAGTGGCGCAGTAGCAGCTCACAGGACACGTGCGCCTCGGCAGGGCTCGGCTTAGTCGCCAGAATAGCGGCAGCGCCCCTGAAATATGCTTCGGTGAATGGCTCGCCGACCGACTGGTTGCCGTCGAGATGACCCCCGCCGTCGTCTGGAACCGCATCGTTACAAGCACCCACGATTGAAACCCTCGCACTGTTCGGAGCCGGACGGCGATGGTCAAAAACGACCGTCGGTATGGCATCCAGTCCGCTGCGGCCAACCTCCGAGAAGGATGGCGATGCTACTGAAGGCGCTGGAACCACTGTCCCCGCCTTGAACACGCTTGTCCTGGCCCGGCATTGTTACCTCGCCCGTGCCGGGATCCATGAACGCGCCGCCGAACACGGCGGCACCGCAATGCCTCGGCCCTTTACCCTCCGGCAAACCGCGGTTCGCTGTCGAACCGGTGGAAGAGAGATCTTCAGATGTATCGGGCTCCTAAAGCCCGACAACGCCCGGCAAGTCCGAGATGGCGGCAATCTCGGTGTAGCCGTAATAGGGATTGGCAGGCTCGTGACCGCGATTGACCCAGACCTTGTTCTTGATCCCAAGGTCGTGCGCGGACATAAGATCGTAACGGAACGAAGAAGAGCAATGCAGTATGTCCTCCGGTCCGCAGCCAAGCATATCGAGCATATATTCGAAGGCCCGGAAGTGCGGCTTATAGGCCTGAGCCTCTTCGGCGGTGTAAACCGCGTGGAAAGGCGCGCCGAGCTTCTCGACGTTAGACATGATCTGGGAGTTCATTGCATTCGAAAGGATGACCAGCGGAATTTCCTTTGCCACCTTGGCAAGACCGGCCGGAACGTCGGGATGCGGCCCCCAAGTGGGAACGCGTTCGTAAACCATCTGCGCGTCTTCGTTCTTGAATTGGATGCCGTTGCGTTTGCAGGTCCTCGCCAATGCGTTATGCACCACCTCCGCATAGGGCTTCCAGTCGGCCATGACTTCATCAAGCCGGTACGCAGAGAAGTCGGCGATGAACTGCAGCATTTTCTGCTCGCTCATGCGCTCGGCGTAGAGATCGCGTGCCGCCTCCGCCATCTGAAAGTTGATCAGCGTGCCGTGGCAATCGAACGTGATGTATTTCGGGCGGAAAGTGGTCATGCGCTTCGTCCTTGCTTTGCGGGGAGCTGTTTAAATTATGACCAATCATAGCCCGGCGCTCGCATCCGAATTGCCCGGAGATTGCGGAACATCAGCACAAAATGCTGGAGGGAAACATCATTTCCGCTTGTGAGTGCTGGGTCACAGTGATCCGCGGTCGATATGCCGGACGCGCCACACAGATACTGCTCCAGTCAACCGACTAGCCATGCCGGAAACGGAAGTACACCTGCGGAGTATGGGGGCTTGCATCGCAAAGATCCCGCGTCGCGGAAAGGATTCAATCCCTGGAAAAGCTCGGCATTCGGCATCCTACGCGACATCGAGTAAGTTCGACTGGATCAGCTCCCAATTCTTCGCCGATGTCAGCATTGAAGGTGGCCGGATATTTCCAACACACCGCCCAAGCTCCGAAAGGCGCCTGCCGGTACTCTCTGCCAAAATCGCCATGCGATATAAAACAATCTGCTTGGGGCTACGCGAATACGGCCAATAGACTCACAGCGGGCCCAATATGATTAGTGCGGGTCAGGTCGTGATGCGCCGATGCATCCGACGAATTGAAGTAGAGGTCACGCATGAAAACGCTGCTGCTCAAGAAGAATGACGTAGGACGGCTTATCCGCATGACGGAAGTCATCGGCGCGGTCGAAGAGGCTTACCAGGCCTTCAGCAGCGATCAGGTGGAACAACCCGACTATATCGGGATTCATCTGCCCTCGCTGCGTGGCGAGATCGACTTCAAGCTTGGCTATTATAAGGTCGCTGAAATCATCTCCATGAAGGCGCATTCCGGAGGGTTCACCAACAACCCGGTAGAACACGGCGTGCCGAACAGCATGGGCACCATTCTCCTGTTTGATGCCAAGAGCTGTGCGTTGATTTGTATCATGGATGGTAGTTTGATCACTGGCCTCAGAACCGGGGCGGCGGGAGCCGTCTCCGTCAAAGCACTGGCAAGAAAGAACGCCAGGACGATTGCGTCAATCGGCACAGGCAATCAGGCAAGAATGCAAATCCGTGCGATCAACGAGATCCTGAAGATCGAAGAGATCTATGCCTGGGACAGCACCTACGAAACAAGTTCCAAATACAAGGCGGACATCGAGCGCGAATTCGGCATTCCCGTCACCGTCGCAAGCTCGAAGAAGGAGGCGGTCGAGCGGGCCGACATCTTGATCACAACGACCCGAGGGAAAGGGTCGCTCGTAGAAGCGGAATGGGTAAAACCCGGTACGCACATCGTCGCAATCGGCACGGATCAACGGGGCAAACAGGAGCTGGATCCGGAGCTTTTCCGAAACGCCAAAATCATCGTCGACTCGCTTTCGCAATGCACCGAAAAGGGCGAGACCTGGCACCCGCTGGACAAAAATATCATTACCAAGGACGACATCCACGGTGAAATCGGCGAGGTATTATTGGGTAGGAAGCCGGGACGAGAAAGTGATGCCGAAATCACCATTTTCGACTCCACGGGGATGGCCATACAAGACAATACGACAGCCAACAAAATCTATCAGAACGCAATAGCCAACAACGTCGGCACTTTCTTCCCGTTTTTTGAGTGATGTCCATGCGCAACTACCCCACCATTCAAGACATTCGTGAAGCTCAGGAACGGCTGAAACCGCACATCAGGCACACGCCGCTATTGCGCGCGGAAAAGATGGAAAGCGCCGCTGGGTGTGAGCTCTATCTCAAGCCGGAAACCCTGCAGATTACTGGTGCATTCAAAATTCGCGGCGCCCTGAACAAGGCTCTCTCGCTATCGCGGGAAGAGATCGCAAACGGCATCATCGCAACGTCGTCGGGCAATCATGCCCAAGGGATTGCCTATGCTGCCAGGTTGCTCGGCGTAAAAGCAATTTTGGTGCTTCCGGTCACCACGCCCAAAATTAAAATTGAAAACACAAAGGCACTCGGGGCAGAGGTCATTCTTTTCGACGGCGACACTGCCGCCAGGTGGAAAAGGGTGTATGAAATTGCTGAGGAAAACAAATACGCAGCTGTTCACGCTTTCGAGGACCCGGTAGTGATGGCCGGCCAGGGCACGATCGGTTGTGAAATACTGCAGGATCTCGCCGATGTAGATACGGTCATTGTTCCCATTGGCGGCGGCGGGCTAATCTCGGGAATCGCGACTGCCATCAAAGAATCGAAACCATCGGTGCGCGTCATTGGGGCGGAACCTGCCCTGACGCCGAAGTATTTTCAGAGCCGTATAAACAAGGAGCGCACTTCGCTTCCTTTGAAAAACACTATTGCGGATGGGCTGAGGATAAGCGTTCCGGGCCAGAATCCTTTTCCGATTATCGAAAAGTATGTGGACGAGATTGTTCTTGTTGAAGACGAGCATATCATCGCCGGGATGCGCGCTCTTGCCAAGGACGCGAAACTCATAGCTGAACCCGCCGCTTCCATCGGCGTGGGAGCACTGTTGGCGGGCGCTATGGACGTCAAGCCCGACGAAAAAGTTTGTGTCGTGTTGTCTGGCGGAAACTGGGATCTATGCGACCTTGCCGAGATATACAATGCGGAGAGGTGATCGCTACTCGCGATCACCTCAGAGTACAGACATACTTATTATGTTTCGCCCACAGACATTGGACGTGCTATCAAGGGACTTCCGTCGGTCTCAGCCAATAGCTTGGCTGGCCAGGCAGAAAGTCTGAACCACTGGTGTTTGAGAGCGACCCGCAGCGCCTCGAACCATCGCAACGACTTCACCCTCTTGAGGCATCCCCCAGTCTTCGAGCGACGAGGAAAGGCCTGTCTGTTCAGGGATGTCGATCCGTACGAAGCGACCCTCCTTGCCTGAGAGGATGAATGCCAGCAAGTCCCTCGCCTGTTCGAAGTTTTCCGCAACGACCGGCCCGACGACTTCGCCCTTGCCGAACAACCGCGTCGATGCGAACGCGACGATACGATCACCGTTCCGGATGGCTGCGAACGTTCCCTCCTTCGCCAGGACATCGATTAACCTATCGCGGGAGGCTCCGAATGCGGCACCATCGACCGCTTTGATTTCCGGCAGCGCGTCGGGCGTGACCCACTCGACATTTTCAGGAGCATCGACTTGACTGGCGACCCCTTGGTGGCGGACGATTTGGTGCGTTGCGACGAATCCTATCTTTTCATAAAGAGGCAAGCCGTCACTCGTCGCAGTCAAACGGCATTGGCGATCACCGGCGAGTTCCAACACGGCGGTGGTCAATTTTCTTCCCAATCCCCGGCCGCGCTGGCTTTCGTCGACAATGATCATGTTGATGGCTGAGCAGGTGTCGCCGAAGGGAGTCATGAGAGCGGTTCCCACAACCCGGTCGCCCGCGAGTGCAACGCGCCCTTGGCTCAGCGACCATATCATTTCCCAGTCTTCTCTCCTGTGAGCCCAACCCGCCGCGCGCGACAGCGCCACCGCATCATCCAGATGGTGAGCCTCGAAAGGCGCAAGAACGATCGATTCCGTTTGCATGAGTTCATCCATTTCGTGGGTCTCTGCTTTCACCTCGAAACAACGGCGGCGGGTTTTGGTGAAACAGGTGCGAAAGACAGACGTCTAGGCCGAACCGCGACCTTGGTATACAGGCCTTCGAGTTTGGAAGTGAGCATGGGCGGATAAACCGCCCATCCGATTTCGGGTCGAAGCAATCCAAAGGCCCTGCCTGCTGGATCGCCCCATTTCCGCCCCGAAATCGATAGTTCGCATGATCAGGTGACGGTGACGAAGATTTTTCGCACCGTCTCTATAGTCTTCCAAACGCCGACATAGCCAGGCTTCATCACGAAGCTGTCACCTGCACGATAAGTGACAGGCTCCTTTCCCTTCTCGGTCAGTTCGATGACACCGTGGACGAGATGGCAAAATTCAAAAGTCTCACCCTTGATGGAGTGCGTTTCGCCGGGCGTGGCCTCGAAGACACCGGTATTGACTGTGCCGTCCTTGGCGGTGTCCTGCAACCATGTCTTGAAGGCGGGGCTGCCCGCGATGAGGCGATCCGGCTCGGCAGTTTTATGCTTCGGCTCGAACAATGGATTCGGGTCGATGGTTTTCAGTAGCGACATGTATCTCTCCTAGTTCTGGCTTGAGCCACCCGCGTCACCTTTGGATGGCTTTGAGCCGGCTTGACTTCCGCACGCCATTACCATGGCATGGCGAAGCGTAGCTGCGTTGATCGCGCCCCTACCAGGCGGCGGCGATGTATTTCGTTTCGAGATATTCGAGCATGCCGTGGTGGCTGCCTTCGCGTCCAAGGCCGCTCTGCTTCATGCCGCCGAACGGCGCGGCAGCGTCGGAAACAACACCTCGGTTAATTCCCACCATGCCGCTTTCCAGCCTGCCCGCGACAGCAAGCGCGCGCTTGAGGTCACGGCTAAAGACATAGGACACCAATCCATATTCGGTATCGTTGGCCAGTTCGACGACCTCGTCTTCAGTATCGAACGCAATGATTGGCGCGACCGGACCGAAGATTTCTTCGCGAAGTATCTCAGCGTCTGGAGAGACGTCGGCCAAGACGGTTGGCAGATAATAGAAGCCCTCGCCGCTCAATCTGCTGCCACCGGTAACCAGGCGGGCTCCCTTGGCAATTGCGTCGTCCACGAGGCGCTCGACCTTGGCGACCGCGGCTTCGGTGATCAGTGGGCCAAGCTGCTTATCCGCAGCCAGGCCTGGTCCTACTTTGAGTGCGGCCATCTCTTCCGCGAAACGACGCGTGAAGTCAGCCAGAATCCTCTTTTGCACGTAGAAGCGGTTCGCGGCTGTACAAGCCTCACCGCCATTGCGCATCTTGGCGACCATTGCGCCGGCGACAGCGGTTTCCAGATCGGCATCGTCGAAAACGATGAACGGCGCATTGCCGCCCAGTTCCATTGAACAACTGACGACTTGGTCCGCCGCCTCGTGCAGCAGGATCCTGCCAACGCCTGTCGAGCCGGTGAACGACAGCTTCCGTACCCGCTTGTCATGCAGCATCGCGCTGACAACAGGGCCCGCTTTCTTCGTGGTAACAATGTTGACCACTCCGGCGGGAACACCTGCCTGTCGCATGAGTTCTCCGATCGCCAGCGCTGTAAGAGGGGTCTCGGCTGCGGGTTTCAAGATGCAGGTACAGCCCGCGGCCAACGCAGGAGCAATTTTGCGCGTAGCCATTGCTGCTGGGAAATTCCAAGGCGTTACCAATACGGCGATACCAATCGGTTCATGGCTCACGATGATGTGGTTCGCGCCGGAAGGTGCAGGTCCGAATTCACCGGGAGATCTCACTGCTTCTTCGGCATACCAGCGGAAAAACTCGGCCGCGTAGGCGACTTCCGATCTTGCGTCGGCAAGTGCCTTGCCATTTTCAACTGTGATCAGTTGCGCCAGCCATTCTGCCTGTTCGAGGAGAAGGTGAAAACACTTCATCAAAACATCCGAGCGCCGGCGCGGCGGAGTTGCTTTCCAGGCCGCAGCCGCCTCTGCTGCCGCGTCGACGGCCGCCATTGCGTCCGGGATGTCGGCGTCACAGACGGTGGCGATTGCATCAGCAGTCGAGGGATCGATCACATCAAAGGTCCGGCCGCCTTTCGCGGCGACCCATTGGCCGCCGATGAACAGTTGGCTGGGAGCATCGCATGCTACAGCAGCCGCCTGCGAAGGAGCAACACGGGTTGTTTCAAGTGTTGGAGTTGTTTTCACGTTCACCACCATTCGCTACCAATCAGGATCGTCATGCGATCAATATACAATTGGTTTCACGATTGGTGTCAATATAGATCAAATTGGTTGCGCAGATTATTTTCCAAGTTCGAAAACTGGGGATGCGACGATGGGGCTGGGTTCGTTGAAAGAACCGCGAGCGCCACAGCATTTCACGGTCGATGGCAGCATTAACGCGACAAAGCCCGGCTGCAATCGGGCGGTGACAACAACCGGACGCGGACGTCATGCCGACATTGTTTTGCAGTCGGTTGATAATTCCCTTGTCAGAAAGGGCCGCCACGCTAGCAACGCGTTGCACCAATTTTCCGAGCCGACATCCTCAAGCGTATCCAATCGAGAAACTGCGGATGCCGCTCGAAAAAACGGCCCTGCACGAAAAAGGACGGTCGGCCAAAACGTTCTGTCGCCGGACTGCATTTCTCACCGCCCCCATATCAGGCGCGCTCGACTGGCAAAGATCGCCTGCCATTAACTTTCAAAAAGCGTCCCCGCGCGGTGCGCTTCGGCGCGCGCAAACGCAAGCGTGGCAATGGCCGTGTCCTGAACACCGGTTCCTGTAAGATCGGCAATCGTGATCTCCGAGACACTTTTGCGGCCCGTCTTGGCGCCTGTGACAATCTGGCCCAGTTCTGCAAACTCCGCATCGCCCGAGACTAGGCCGGCTTCAATGGCATGGTGGAGTTCACCCAGTCTCCGCGTTTGTTTGAGGCTGTCGGCCACATAAACATCTGCGCGTTTGATGGCCGTCGGGTCGATTTCGTTCTTATGTTCCGCATCCGAACCCATAGCTGTCAGATGCTGCCCGGGTTCAAGCCAAGAAGCATCGACAATTGGCCGGTTCGCTGGTGTGGTCGTGACGATGATCTGGGAACCGGCAATTGCCTTTTTAGGATCGTCAAACGCGGAAATTGAAAGGTTTCGTTTGCCGGCGAATTGTTCGACGAGCGACTGCGCCTTGCGAGGATCACGCGCCCAAACACGGATCTCTCGAACCGGCCTCACCAACGTGAGGGCTTCAAGTTGCAGCCTCGCCTGAACGCCTGCTCCGAAGACCGTCACGATCGACGCATCCTTCTGCGCCAGATGGTTTGCCGCAACAGCGCCGGCGGCAGCCGTGCGAACATCCGTGAGATAGCCATTATCCAGCAAAAGAGCCTGTACCAGGCCGGTTTTACTCGAAAGCAAAACCATCATCCCATTGGTGCTCGGTAGTCCGATCTTCGGATTGTCGAAGAAGCCGGGACTGATCTTGATGGCAAAGCCGCTTACGCCCCGAATATACGCAGTCTTCACATCGACTTCGCCCCTGCTGTCAGGGACGTCGAGACGCAGAATCGGCGGCATTTTAACTGCATTCTCCATCGCCAGCGCGCGGAAGGCATTTTCAACACAATTAACCGCATCGATGTCGAGCGGCACGATCGACCTGAGCTCCGACTCAGTCAATATTCTTATTGTCGGCATTAGCTTCCCTCACCAATCGTATTGAGCCCGTTGACCACGTTCCTGTGCAACGCCATGTCGATGTTTCCGCCCGAAAGGATTGCCGCGATCGGGCCTTCAACGTGCGCCAATTTCTCTGAGAGCAGCGCAGCAATACCGACCGCGCCAGCACCCTCGACTATCTGACGCTCATATTCATAAGCGTGGCGTATGCCGGCCGCTATTTCACTCTCGTCGACGAGCACCACTTCGTCGAGAAGGATTTTGCACATTTGGAACGTCCAGGCGTTAGCCAATCCAATGCCGCCACCGAGCGAATCGGCGAAGCTTCGATGCTCTTCGACCTGGACCGGGTGGCCCGCATCAATGCTGGCCTTCATCGCCGCTCCCCGCTCCATGGTAATGCCGATCACTTTGATCTCCGGCCGCACCGCCTTGACGGCCGCCGCGACACCTGCTGCCAAACCGCCGCCCGACAGGGGAACAAGAACCGCCGCGACTTGAGGCATCGCCTGGACGATTTCAAGACCAAGGGTACCCTGGCCGGCGATGATCCGGGGGTGGTCGAAGGGCGGGATCATGCTGAGGCCTTCCTCCGCGACCAGCCGATCAACCTCCTCTTGCGCATCATCTTGCGAAGACCCGACGATCCGCACCGATGCACCTAGCCGGCGGATTTCAGACACCTTGTTTTCGGGCACAAGTCGCGACATGCAAATGGTCGCGCGGGAGCCCATCGCCTGAGCGGCGTAGGAAAGCGCGCGTCCGTGATTGCCGGTGGAAGCCGCGATAATGCCTCGATTGCGCTCGGACTGGCTGAGCTGCAGAATGGCATTGGTCGCCCCTCGAAGCTTGAAGCTTCCGGTCAGCTGGTGATGCTCCAGCTTCAGGCTGACTTGCGTTCCGATCAGTTCGGACAGCGCCGCCGACATCACGAGAGGCGTGCTGCGGATATGCTTAACAATGCGCTCGCGCGCTTGCTCGATCGTTTCCAGGCTAATCATGTTTTTTCACTTGAAGCTCGGCCTCACTATCCGTGACCCACTGTGCTACGCTCTGCACCTCAGCTTTTCTGGCGACGGCGCAGCGTCTTTCTGTCGTGACGCTCATACAGCGAGTAAACAATAGGAATGAACCAGGGTTTGCCCTTAAAGAATGGCACGGCCCTAGGAGCTGAGTCGAAATCGAATGCGGAGCGCGACTGTTCCGCGTCGCCCAGGATCTTGAACGCAGCCTTCTTGCCTAGCCATCTGGCCCATACGACACCAGAGCCGCAATAGCCGGTCGCATAGACCGTATTCCCTCGCGAGAACATGCGAGGGATCATGTCGCGGTTCATGGCCACATAGCCGAACCAGCTATGCGTAATGTTTATCCCCGCGAGTTCCGGGAAAAGCCTTGCAAGTTCGGTTTGCAGATGCCTGGTCGGAGCCGCCGGATCTCCCTCGGTCGTGCCATCGCGTCCGCCAAACAAGATTCGGGAACCATCGTGCGACGGCCGATAATAGTAGCTGAGCTTGCGCATGTCGCCATACATCATGCGCGGTGGCATCAGCAGATCCATCATCTCCTTATCCAGCGCTTCAGTTGCAATGATCCTGCTGCGGACAGGAACAAGGCGTCGACGCAGCCACGGGTCGAAACCGTCGGTGTAGCCGTCGGTGCAGACAAGAAGCTTATTGGCGAAAACATCGCCACGCTCGGTTTGAACTCGCACGCCACCAGCCTCGTTGACCGAGCCAAGGACTGCGGTATTTTCATGAATGACCGCGTTCGATGAGCTTATCAGGGCGATCATGGCCGCAAGCAGTTTTGCCGGCTGCAGACCACCAACATCCTTACGTACAAACCCTCCGATATAAAGGTCTGTCCCGATGAACTTCCGGACGTCGGCCCTTTCCACCGGATATGCCTCGACACCGAGGTTCTGTTGCAGGAAGTCTGCCTGACGACGGAGTTCTTCGGCCTCGTCAGTCGTCATGGCGCCGCTGAAGACCCCAGACAGGGAGAAATCGCATTCTATATTTTCCTCTCTCAGGAAGCGCCAAAGATCCTCTCGCGCCGCCTTGCCTTCGAGGAGAATGGCTTGTGCCCTCTCCTGCCCGAACCGCTTGATGAGATCCTTGCGCCCCGGGCGGATACTTCCGCTGGCCATGCCTCCATTTCGGCTGGATGCCGCCTGGCCAAGAGCCTGGCGGTCGAACAGCTGGACATGCTTGCCGGCACGGGCAAGTTCGAGTGCAGCCGACAAACCAGTATACCCGCCGCCAACGATCGCCACATCACATGTCTTTTCCACGTCTCGAGCTGGCAGGGACGGCAAGCGGCAGTCCTCCCACCAGTAGGGCGTTGACTTGATTGGATGTCGTTGAGCTTGGGTCATGAGCAGGTAGGTTCCGGAAAGATGACTTGACGTGGTGATGACTTAATCTCGGGAGACCCAGAGCTTGCGCGTCGTTTCGATGACCCGCCAGGTTCCAACGAAACCCGGATGCATGGCGAAAGCGTCGCCGGCCACGATGCGTCGCGGCACGCAGCCGTCCTCGATCAGGTCGGAAACACCCGAAAGAATGACGCAAAATTCGAAGGTTTCGCCCTTGATCGAGCGGTATGCGCCGGGTGTTGCTTCCCATACGCCGGAGCGAACAACACCATCAGTTGTCTGTGCGATGTCCCAGCTCAGGAACTGCGGGTTGCCCTCGACAAGTCTGTCAGGCGCTGGCTGACCCTTGCGCGGTTCAGGAAGATTGTTCTGATCGTGAGATTGGACATGCTATTTCCTTTTTGGAGGTGATTATCGGACGAGCGACAAGCGTCGTTCGAGAAGTTTCAAAGCGGTGAGAGCAACGACGTTCATGGCGAGATAGAGGGCAGCGGTGATGATGAAGATGTCCATGATCGCGAAGGTCTCGCTCATCAATCTCTTGGCATATCCAGTGACTTCCAGGACAGTGATTGTCGATGCGAGGCTCGATTCCTTGACGATAATGGCCGCCTCGCTGCTGTAGGCAGGCAAAGCCTGGCGCAATGCCAACGGAAATTTCACTCGTGCGAAGACATGCCAGGGGGACATGCCGCAGGCTTCGGCCGCCTCGATAAGCCCCTTGGGAAGAGAGAGGAAACCCGTGCGGAAAATTTCACCGGTGTAGGCGCCGGTATTCAGCACGACGGCGAGGATCGCCGCGTGCAATCCATCACCAATCATCCACCACAGCACCGGGTTTTGACGGATGAAGCTTACCTGCGCCAGTCCGTAGTAAATGACGAATATCTGAACCAACATCGGCGTCCCGCGGAAGATCGCGCAGTAGGCGTCGCAGCTGTTGCGTAAGATCCTGTTCTTCGAGCCGCGGCCAAGACCGACAGCGATACCAAATGGGAATCCGAAGCCAATTCCGAACAGGGCGATCAGCAATGTCGTCTTGGCGCCGAAAAGCAAAAAGGGCACGGCATATTTGACAATCTCGGGATCCATGTCATCACCCTCCGAAGCCGCGATTCAGCGCACGTTCCGCCCGGGAGAACAGGCTTTGGCTGACCGCTGTCATACCGAAGAACAACGCCGCGGCGATGCAATAAAAGAGGAGAGGAGAGCGCGTGATCCCAGCCGCGATCGCTGCCGTTCTCATCAGTTCCTGCAGCCCGACAACCGAGATCAGGGACGTGTCCTTGATCGTCATCTGCCAGACGTTGTTGATCCCTCCGAGCGCCAGTCGTAGAGCCAGTGGAAACGTGATACGGAAGAACGTGACCGTGCCTGGCAAGGCAAGCGACCGCGCGGCTTCAATCAGTCCATGCGGCACCGCCTGAAGTGCACCGCGGATCACCTCGATGGAATAGGCGCACGAGATTGCGGCTATGGCGATCACGCCGATGATATACGGGTAGGCATTGTCGACCGAGTCCTGATAGCCGAAAGCGGTCGTGGCGGTTTTGACCCAGTCGACGGAGCCGAAAAACAGCAGGTAGATCACCAGCAGCCCCGGAACACCACGAACGACGATGCTATACGCATCGACCAATTGCGAAACCACGGCGACTTTCTGCCAACGCAATACAGCCAATGGGGTGGCAATAACGAAACCCAAAGACATTCCGAGAAGACCGATCGCGATCGTGATGGCACTTCCCCGCAGCAGAGCAAGCGCCCAGCCTCGCTCCACCATCAATATCCAGAAATCAGCTAGCATGGACACCATCCCAATGACCTGCCTTGGACCAAGCCAAGACAGGTCTCATCGTCAAAGATCACTTCTTGCAGGGAATGGTATAGTCGTCCTGGAACCAATGCATCGAGGCTTCTTTCACTTTGCCATTGTTAATCATCGTGCAAAGCGCGGCGTCGACCTTCGCCTTTAGTTCAGTGTTGCCCTTGCGCATCCCAACGCCCATCCCGTGTCCAAGAACGTCCGGATCATCCATGGCCATGATCTTCACGTCGATCTTCGTGAAGTTTGCGCCATCGGGCGTGGGAAAAAATCCATCCAGGTCGGCGAATCTCCGAAAGCGACGTCGATACGGCCGCTTGCAAGGTCGGCGGTTTGCTGAGTGACAGCGTCGTATGTCTTCAGGTCAACGCTTGGCATCCGCTTTTCAATGAATTTGGCGTAGGTCGTGCCGGTGACGACGCCCACTCTTTTGCCTTCAATAGCCTTTTCAATTTCCGCCAGGCTCTTGAGACCGGCGAGCGGAGAATCCTTCGCAACGACGAAATAGAGAGGAGTTGTTGCATAGGGGATGGAGTAGTCGATCTTTTTCTGGCGCTCGGCGGTGATCCCGAGGCCGGATATAATGACGTCGAACCGATCGGTATCCATGGACGGGACAAGCGAACTGAACGTCTGCACAACAAACTCACACTTTAACTTGAGCTCGGCGCAGATGCCATTGGCGATGTCTGCGTCAAAGCCGGTGACATTACCGTTCGGATCAGCCATGCTGAACTTCGGCGCATCGCCCTCCGTGCCGATGCGCAGGACCCCGTCCTTAGCCGAAGCGGCCGTGGCCAGAGCGGAGACGAGCAGGCTGGTAGCAAGCGCTGACTTGATGATTTTGCTGATGATCATGTCTGTTACCCTTTTATCGTTGTTGTTGTGGCCTGATGCCTCTAGGCGCAGGCCGGCATGACGCCTGACAGGAAACGCTTGACCCCTTCTGTCGCGGGATTTCGAAGTAGTTCTGTCGGCGTGTCGTCCTGCTCAAGGCGGCCCTCTTGCAGGAATATCATCCGGTTCGATACGTCTCGTGCGAACCGCATTTCGTGTGTGACGAGGAGGATCGTGGCACCCTCTTCGGCCAGTGTTCTAATAACCTTCAGCACTTCCCCGACGAGTTCCGGGTCGAGTGCGGACGTTGGCTCATCGCACAACATCAATTTCGGTCGCATCGCCAGCACACGTGCGAAGGCGACCCGTTGCTGCTGCCCACCAGATAATTGATGTGGGTAGCGCTCGCGGAAATTCGCCATGCCAACCTTCGACAAAGCGGACGACGCAACCTCTTCGGCCTCCTTTTTGCTCATGCTCAGCACGTAAATCAGGGCCTCGGTCACGTTGCCGAGGACGGTGCGGTGGGGCCAGAGGTTGAAGTTCTGAAACACCATGCCGATCCGCTGGCGAAACCCTCTGATATAGGAAGCGTTGACGATCTCGCTCTCACCACCCTTTTTGCAATTGACAGAGATCGCCTGGCCCATGAACTCGATCTGCCCGGATGTCGGCGTCTCTAGGAAGTTGATGCAGCGAAGGGCGGTGCTTTTTCCACACCCAGATGATCCGATTAGAGAAATTACCTCACCTTCACACATGCGGAAGCTGATCCCATCCAGCACCTTCGTGGATCCGAACGTCTTGGTGAGTTTGTGGACCTCCAGGACCTCGCTCATGCGTGATAACTTTCCAGCCAATTGATCATCCACTATCGCGCCACTGCGCCTTGAGCGTCCAATTCCTTCATCACCTCGTCGACGGCGGCTTTCGCGATCGCGACCATTTCATCGATTTCGGCTTCCGTCATGACCAACGGCGGAGCAAAGCCCAAGATGTCCCCGTGTGGCATCGCCCGGGCAATCAGGTTGCGATTGCGGGCCGCTTGGGAAATGCGCGCTCCCACTTTGAGACCCGGATCGAACGAAGACTTGGCGCCACGGTCGGAGACGAACTCGATGGCCGCCAGCATGCCGACACCACGGACTTCCCCGACGATCGGATTCTGCTCGAATTCTGCCCTCAACCGCTGCAAAAGATAAGCGCCTTTGGTCGCGGACTGGCCCGCCAGGTTCTCCCGCTCAACGATATCAAGGACTGCGTTTGCGGCCGCTGCGCCGATCGGATGGCCGGAATAGGTGTAGCCGTGTGAGAAGGATCCCACCCGAGGCGTCGCTTCCTCCATGACCTCATAGACTTTCTGCGAAATGATCGCGGCCGACAGCGGCACATAGGCAGACGTCAAGCCCTTGGCGACGGTGACTAGATCGGGCTCGATGCCATAAAGGTCCGACCCGAACATGGCGCCAGTGCGGCCAAACCCGCAGACGACCTCGTCGGCAATCAGCAACACGTCGTATTTCTTCAGCACCGCCTGGACTTTCATCCAGTATCCCGCCGGCGGCGGTATAATGCCCCCCGTCCCAAGGACCGGCTCCGCTATGAAGGCGCCGATAGTGTCCGGCCCCTCGGCGAGAATAAGCGCTTCCAGCTCTTCGGCGCGGCGCTGTGAAAAGGTTTCTTCGGTCTCCCCAGGCATCGCACCACGATAGAAATGTGGGACGCCGGTGCGCAGAATTCCCGAAACCGGCAGATCCATGTGATCGTGATAGAAGCTCAGGCCCGTCATGGAGCCGGAAACCACTGAACACCCATGATAGCCACGCTCGCGCGAGATGATCTTCTTCTTCTGCGGTTTTCCGCGAAGATTGTTGTAATACCACACGATCTTTGCCTGCGTCTCATTCGCATCCGAACCTGACAGCCCGTAGAAGACCTTCGACATGTTGCCGGGCGCCATTCGCACCAGTCGGTCGGAAAGACGTGCGAGCTCCTCCGTCGTGTGCGCGGCGTAGGAATGATAATAGGCAAGCTTGTAGGCCTGACGGGCGATCGCCTCGGCGACTTCGGTGCGGCCGTAGCCGACATTGACGCAATAGAGGCCTGCAAACCCGTCGAGGTATTCCCGGCCGGACGCGTCCCGGATACGAACGCCTTTTCCAGTCTCGATGATGGTAGGTTCAGTCTCGCCCGCCGCGTAATCCTTGAGGTAGGTGAACGGGTGCAGAACTGTCCTACGGTCCATGTCTGCTAATTCAGCGATATTGGTCATCGTTATTTCCTCATGCGGCCGTCAAAACAAACGCACCGTATTTCATATTGGCCTGCCGGCCTTTGCGGGCGAATCCGGAGCGTGTCCGACCCCAACCGAAACACATCGGTGAAAAACGCTGCGTCCCGCTGGCCAAGTATCGCGACGCCTATTCGCGCGTGGAGCCAAGCTGCGACCGATGAGCGAGATCGCCGCCCCGAGTATGTCGCACTGTCGTCCTCCGCTTGAACATTTTTGTCGCCTCACTCCCTTGCAAAATGAAGCGTAAGGCCATTCGCACGCCGCATTTCCCGATAAATATTGATCTCACGAAGAAATCCTGCTTTGTGAGACGGCCAAACGACGAAATTATGCGGATTTACCCATGCAGCTTGACCGCCTTGATGCTCGCCTGCTCAGCATCGTGCAAAATCACAACAAGCACAGCAGCGAAGAACTAGGCGCGATGGTTGGTCTATCGGCCACTGCGGTGCAGCGCCGCCTCAAGCGGCTGCGTGAGGCGGGTGTGATTGAGGCCGAAGTGTCGATTGTGAAACCCAAATTCATCGGGCGGCCCATCGCGATGCTTGTGCTGGTGACGCTCGAGCGCGAAAGAGCAGACATTGTTGACCGCTTCAAGCAATCGATACGGCAGATGCCGGAAGTCATGAACGGCTATTATGTAACCGGAGACGCAGACTTCGTCCTGATTGTCACTGCTCAAAGCATGGAGGACTATGAGGTCTTTACCCGCAAGTTCTTCTATGAAAATCCCGATATCAAAGGTTTCAAGACAATGGTTGTCATGGATCGGGTCAAGACGGGCTTTTCAGTTCCGATCGACTTTGATCAGTTCTCCTAGAGATCCGGCCCAGAGGCGTCTCTCTGGCTGAAACACAGCTGCCATTTTGACGGATTGCCCCTGAAGCAAAATCGGCTTTCCTCGGCTGGACCATTTTATCCGTTCGAGTTCTCGCGCGGATGGGGCGGCACACGGCAAGACGGCAGCTGAATGAGCAAAATGCACGGCAGATTGGTCTGTTTGTACCGTTCCGACTGAGCGATCCGCATCTGATGATATGCGCACACATCGCTTAACCGGAGGGTACCACGTGAAAATCTACAACATTGCTCTAATCGGATTTGGTGGCGTCAACCGCGCGTTGGCCGAACTCATCACGATGAAGAACACGCGGTGGGAACGGGATCTCGGTTTCCGCCTGAACATCGTTGCTGTCAGCGACCTTTATCTCGGTTCCGTAATTTCGCCGAACGGCCTCGACGCCAAGACACTCATTGAAGCGAATTTCGCAAAGGGCGGTTTGGGCGGGCTTTCTGGAGGAAGCGCGGAAGCCGACAATGAGATGATCATCAAGACAGCGCCTGCCGACATCGTCGTAGAAGCGACATTTACAAACCCTACGGACGGTGAGCCGGCTGTTTCGCACTGCCGCTGGGCTCTCGAATCCGGCAAGCACGTCGTCACCACCAACAAGGGGCCTGTCGCAATCGCGGCTCAGCAACTAAAGGCCCTTGCCAAGGCCAACGGCGTTCATTTCGAATATGAGGGCTCCGTCATGAGCGGAACCCCCGTCTTACGTATGGCAGAGAAGACCCTTTCAGGCGCAGAGATAAAAGGGTTCGAAGGAATCCTGAATGGCACATCAAACTTCGTCCTCGGCCGCATGGAGAATGGTCTCGACTTTGCCAGCGCCGTCGCAGAAGCGCAGGCACTCGGCTTTGCCGAAGCCGATCCGACCGCCGACGTCGAAGGTTTCGACGTCCGCCTCAAGGTGGTGATCCTCGCGAACGAGCTGCTGGGAGCAAACCTCAAGCCGGAGGAAGTCTCCTGTGAAGGCATTTCCAAGCTTTCTCCTTCCGACATCGATGCAGCGGCAAAGGCCAACAGCCGTTGGAAGTTGATCGGATCGGCCCTTCGCAATGCCGACGGAACGATAACCGGCAGCGTTGCTCCCAAGCAGCTGCCGCTCGAGCATCCGCTCGCGGGGGTCAACGGCGCTACCAACGCAGTCTCGCTGAACACCGAACTGCTGGGCTCTGTCACTGTCACGGGTCCCGGCGCCGGCCGGACCGAGACCGCCTATGCGCTGCTGTCCGACATTGTCGCCATCCATAATGCCCGTTCTGACATCCTTGGGAAGGAGGCTGCGTGATGGCAAGCTTCGCCCTGTGCAAAAAGACGTCTCCAGCCGAGATCATCGTCAGCAATCCCTTCGATGGCAGCTTGGTCGGTGTGGTCTCGAAGACTGGTTCGGACGCGGTGAACCTGCTGCTCGAGCGCGCCAATCGCGGCGCGAGGATCGCCCGATTGCTTCCCCGCCACCAGCGCTCCGCAATTCTCGATAAGGCTGCAGCGACCGTTGAAGCCCGCAAGGAGGAATTTGCGCTCCTGATAGTGCGGGAGGCCGGGAAGACAATCACGCAGGCGCGCAAGGAGGTGACACGCTGTGTCAACACTTTGAAGCTCTCGGCGGAAGAGGCCAAGCGAAACGCCGGCGAAGTCATTCCGTTTGACGCCTATGCCGGATCGGAATCCCGTCAAGGCTGGTATACCCGAGAGCCACTGGGCATCATCACGGCGATCACGCCTTATAACGATCCGCTTAATCTCGTGGCCCACAAGCTCGGCCCCGCCATCGCCGGCGGCAATGCGATACTCTTGAAGCCTTCCGAGCTTACCCCTCTGTCGGCCATCAAGCTGGCGGACGTGTTGATTGAAAGCGGTCTGCCGGAAGAAGTCATCACGGTCGCTGTCGGCGGGGCGGACTTGGCAAGGCGCTGGCTTCGGCTAAAGAGGTTCGAATGATCTCCTTCACGGGCGGCTTTGCAACCGGCGAGGCCATCGCAAAATCCGCCGGTATCAAGAAACTCGCGATGGATCTCGGTGGAAATGCACCCGTTATCGTGATGGAAAACAGCGATGTTGACGCCGCTGTTGAAGATTGTGTGTCAGGCGCTTTCTGGGCGGCGGGTCAGAACTGTATCGGTACGCAGAGGATTCTAGTCCAGCGCCCGATCTATGAGCGGTTCAAGACCGCGTTCGTGACTCAGACCCTCGAGCTGAGAACCGGCGACCCGATGGAAGCTGACACTGACATGGGTCCGATGATCACCGAAAAGGCGGTCGACCGCGCCGCTTCCATGGTCGAGCGGGCGATCGCAGCCGGCGCCGCGCTGCTTTGCGGCCACAAGCCCTCCGGTACACTCTATCCTCCGACCATCCTCGAGAATGTGCCGGCGACGTGCGACGTGTTGAATGAGGAAGTCTTCGCACCGGTTGTCATCCTGCAGCCGTTCGACGAATTGGATGAAGCAATACTACTTGCAAACAACCCGGAATATAGCCTGCATGCGGGCATCTTTACCAACGATCTCGATGCCGCCAAGAGGATCGATGCCGGGGGTATAATGATCAATCAGTCATCCGACTACCGATTCGACGCGATGCCCTTTGGAGGTTTCAAATACGGCAGCATGGGGCGCGAAGGCGTGCGCTTCGCTTACGAAGACATGACCCAACCGAAGGTCATCTGCATCACCCGGTTGCAGCGCTGACCGGCCAGCCAGTCCAAGACCATCGTTGCCTCCGGATATTGATATGTTCCAATGATCTATCACCATGCTTGCCCCTTCCCCGATCGTAAAGTCGAGAGGCTGCGTTTGGCAGCCTCATCAGGCAAATCGCGGTCAGGGTTTGCTCTGCGGAACCTCGGGAAAAAGCCCAACGCTTAGCCATGAAAAATACAAGCGCGTCGTCGAAATGGCGATCGAGACTTCATATGGCCGCGTGGGCGGCATACGCGTGCATCGACCGATACTCCCCAGTTCTATTTTCGAATTACGGAAGAGAGTGCAAAAGAAGTCAGTGTGTCGCGCACACCGGGCATCTCGGCTATTAGGTGCCAAATTTGCGTTATGCGGTCTGCCTTGGAAGACTCTACCCTGACAAGGAGATCGAAATCGCCGGTCATCACATCGCAAGCGACCACCTCCGGGATTTTCCGAAGCGCCTGAATAACATCCCCGCCCTTCATGCGATCATGGCGATAGACGAAGACGAGCGCGGTCGTCACGTTTTGGCTAGTTGCTCCATCGCCGGTGACGATCGTATATCCCTTGATGAAGCCTTCTCGCTCAAGTCGCTCTATCCGCACCCGCACGGCGTTGCGCGAAAGATTTACCTTCGCCGACAACTCGGCATGCGAGGTTCGAGCGTTGGCCTTCAATGCGGCTACTATCTGTTCGTCGATCCGATCAAGAAGATTTTTCATGGAGTCGGAGCCGATCAATTACCTAGAATGTCCGAAATTGCCGAACGATAAGCTAACACGGCCATTTCCGGTAGGAAGCTTCTTTCCTTCTGGCTGGCAAACCGTCTAGCTGTGGACGCCATGATGAAGCCTGGTAAGGCTTCCTTTTCGGGGGCGGTCAGTTGTCGAACCCCTTCATAACCCTGAAGCAGCGCACGTGCCCGATCCTCGTTCAGTTCTCCGCCGGATTCCGCCACCCAGCCGACCAGCACATCTGCAATCTCCGATACGAACGCATCGTCGTGGCGAAGCCTGAAGTTAATGATCCCGCTCACGTCATTTCCAACGAAAAAGACATTCGCCTGGGCCAACGCGCCGTGAACGGTCCCGGTTGGAAGGGCTGGCGCCAGACCCTTTGTCTTCCGTTCAAGAACAGAATGGATTTGAGCCATCGTGCGGCCCAGGCTTCGGCACTTCGCCGGGCCTGCAAGGGTGGACGAGGAGCCTTGGACAAAGCTGACGGTAGCAACCAATCGGTCGGCAGCCCGACACGTGGCATGGCCTTGGAGCGTGCGCAGCGGCCTAGGGCACGGCACGCCATTTTGAAAGAGCGCCTCCATGGTCTCGAAGGCTCTTTCCAGATCAAGAGGCTGGACTCCGTTTTCGAAAAGCGTCACGATGAACTCGCCTTCCTGGGCGCGAAACAGGTAGGTCGTATCAGTGTCGCCATCGGCGATGCCGATCACGGACGAGAGCGATGTAAAACCATAGGCTGCTGTGATCGATTGGCGATCACCGTCAGAAAGCTCGGTAAAAACAGCCATTTTCGCTCCCTTGTGATGGCCGATGATTTGGCGCTCGAACGAACTCCCACGAGCCGCGAGAACTCCCGCATTGCTGCGAGCGATTGCCTGGCAAAACGCGCGGCGGAAAATACTCTCTTCCGCTGCGGCGCAGGCGATTGCTCGTTGTCTCCCACGGACGCCCAGCAGTTACATGACCGTCACGTAGATCTTACGGACGGTTTCCACGGTACGCCATGTGCCGACGAAACCGGGCTTCATCACGAAACTGTCACCCGCTTTGTAGGTAACCGGTTCTCCGCCAACCGGCGTGATTTCCACGACTCCCTGAAGGATGTGGCAAAACTCGAAGGTCTCGCCCTTGACGGAATGCGTCAGTCCCGGAGTTGCTTCCCAGACGCCGGTGTGGATCATTTCACCTCTCGCTACGTCCTGGGCCCAGGACTTGAACGACGGATCGCCGGAAATAAGACGCTCCGGCCCGGGCTTGGATTCACGCGGAGCTTCTGTGCTGTTCGGTACGATGGTCTTTAGGAGGGACATGTTTTCTCCTTGCTCTCCTGGTTGCAGCTCAATAACCGCGGTCGCGATCGACGAGCCCGATCAGGTCGAGGCCGTCGCGATGGCGCTTGATGTTGTCGATGACGGCGCGGGCCGCCGTTTCTGGTTGAGTAACGCTTGCGATGTGCGGCGTTAGAATAATCTTTGGATGTCGCCAGAAACCATGCTCGGGAGGCAAGGGCTCAGGTTCCGTGACGTCGATGACCGCGCCCGACAGATGCCCCGCGTCGAGGGCCGCAATGAGCGCGTCGTGATCGAGTTGGGCACCGCGCCCCACGTGGATGAGCGCCGCGCCGGCTGGAAGCGTCTCTAAGAGCGCGGCGTCGAGCAGTCCTTGTGTCTCTTGCGTCAGCGGCAGGAGACAGATCAGGATGTCTGTACGCGCCAGAAACGGGGTGAGGCCGTCCGGACCGTGAAAGCAGTCAACATCCTCCACCTGTCGCTCCGAGCGGCTCCAGGCGGCAAGCGGAAAGCCGAAGGGTTTCAGTCGCTCGACGACGGCCTGGGCGAGCAGGCCGAGGCCAAGGATACCGATCCGCTGCTGGGCGGCTTGGCACGTGGGAAGGGGGAGCCAGGTGGCGTCGGCCTGTTGGCCAATATAGGCCTTCAGCTTTCGGTGAAGAGCGAGCACCGCGAGCGTTACATATTCTTGCATCATCCGGACGATGCCGTCCTCGACCATGCGGACGAGCATGACGTTCGGGGGTAGAGTTTGCGGCTTGAATTGGTCAACACCGGCGCCGATCGAGAAGACGACTTCCAGGTTCTTGAAGCGATGAAGATCGGGCGGCGCCGTCCAGGTCAGGATGTAGCGTATGTCGTCTGGATTGCGTTCCGAGATATCCATGACGAAAGGAAGATCGGGCAGATCGCGCGCAAAAGCATCCGCGAAGACGCGGCCTCTTTCTCGATCCGAATTGAACCAGAAAACCATAGTTCCCTCTCAGTCTCGCAGGGTTTCTGCAAACCGCAAGATCATTTCCTCGCAGGCAATAAGTTCGTCGAGGCGGATGAATTCGTCGGCGCGATGGGCGCGGGCGATGTCCCCCGGCCCGCAGATGATCGCGTCGATGCCAGCGGCCTGATAGAGCCCGGCTTCCGTGCCGTAGCTGACGGCAGCCAAGGCCGGCGTGCAGGTCACCCCCTCGATCAGCCGGGCGAGCGGCGCGTCGGCATCAAGCGAGAGTGCGGGGTAGGTGCTGCTGGTCTCCCATGTTATGCGGAAACCATCTTTCTCCAACGCCTCGGCAACTGCCTTGATAGGTTCCAGCAGAACCGTTGGCGACACGCCAGGCACGGCGCGGGCTTCCAATTCCAGAGCGCAGAGATCAGGGATGATGTTGACGCTGCGGCCGCCCACGATCGTGCCGATTTGCAAGGTGGAATACGGGGGTTCGAAGGTCTGGTCGTAAGGACCGCTCTGCAGAGTCTCGATAGTCTTCATAGCCGCGGTCATCACCGCAGTCATCGCATGAATGGCGTTGAGGCCCCTGTCGGGGCGCGACGAATGGCCGGTCGTGCCATGGATCTCGACGCGGGCGGCCGCCTTTCCCTTGTGACCTCGGATCGCCACCATACTGCTCGGCTCGCCGATAATTGCGCCCAAGGGCGGGGCGCATAGGTTCCCGATCTGCCGTAGCATGTGCGGCACGCCGCGGCAGCCGGCTTCCTCATCATAGGAAAAGGCGAAGTGGATCGGACGGCTCAATGGCATCCGCGCCATTGCGGGAAGTCCCGCAAGGGCGGTGGCAAGAAAGCCCTTCATGTCGCACGCCCCCCTGCCGAAGAGCCGATCGCCCTCTGCCCGCAGGCGGAAGGGATCCGACGTCCAGGTGGGTTCGGACGCGGGAACCACATCCATATGCCCGGAAAGAATGTAGCCGGGCTTGTCTTTCGGGCCGATGGTGGCAAAAAGATTTGCTCGATCTCCCTCCGGTCCTGGCAAGACAGTCACGGTGGCGCCATGACTTTCGAGATAGCCCTTGACCCATGCCACGATGTCGCCGTTCGGAGTCCCGACGACGGATGGAAAGCCGACCAGCTTTTCGAGTATATCCTTAGCATTCATCGCGGGCTCTCCATCATGACTACGCCCCCAGCGGCGGTTTAGCTCTGGAGGGCATTTTCCCGCTCCCCAAGACTGGTCGCCGCGGCCAAACGGGCGGTCGGAGTCGAACGACACTTCATAAATCCGATCTCCAATTCGAAATTCACCTTGTCGCCAAACCCTAAAGATGGCAATTAATGAGCAGTGAAGGTTCCATTAAGGCATGAATTAATGCTCACCTCGGATGATCTCGCCTTCTTTTCGGTCCTTACTGCCTCGAAATCTCTCGCGGAAAGCGCGAGAAAGCTGAATGTGACGCCTCCCGCGGTCACCCAGCGCCTGCGCGCGCTCGAAGAGAAAGCCGGCGTACGGTTGATCGACCGGTCCGGACGCCGGCTGCGCCTCACTGAAGAGGGCTCATTGGTCGCTTCTCACAGCGTTATCGTCAGCGACGCCATAGATTCGCTTGCCGAGGCATTAGCTGATCGCAGGGGTGCAGTTCGCGGACACCTCAGGGTCGCAGCACCACACGGATTCGGAAGGCTTTACGTGGCCCCGGTCGTGGAAGCGTTCGCTAGAGAGCATGGCGGAGCGACGGCTACCCTGCAGTTGTCCGACCATCCCTCGGCTCTAATCGTTGAAAGCTATGAGGTCGTTGTTCACATAGGGGCATCCGCGCATCTAGACCAAATCGTGACGACATTAGCGCCGAACGATCGAATTCTCTGCGCAAGTCCGAAATACCTGGCCTCGGCTCCGCCCATTTCTGCACCCGCCGATCTTGCTCCACATCGCTGTCTTGCTGTTCGAGAGAACGAGGAAGACGTAACGCTCTGGCGCTTCAAGGGACTGCGGCAGGAAAGTGCGACAGTGCGTATTAATCCGGTCATGTCGAGCAACGATGGTGCAGTCATAAGGGACTGGGCGCTGGCTGGTCAGGGTATCATGATGCGTTCCGAATGGAGCGTTGCAGAAGATCTCGCCGAGGGACGACTGCGGCAGATACTTCCCAACTGGAAACTCCCGCCGGCCGATATCGTCGCCATCCTTGGATCGCGGCAGGGGCGAAGCGCGCGGACTGACGCTTTCCTAACGATGCTTCGTCAATCGTTGAAGCCACTGCCCTGGCGAGCCGACCGCGCCGCGTCACCTCGTCAATAACCGAGGATGGACTTCGTCTCGAGATATTCTTCGAGGCCGTATACGCCGTATTCGCGGCCGTTACCCGAGCGCTTGTACCCACCGAACGCGGCCGCTCCGTCCCAAGCTGGATAGTTGATATGAACCTGGCCGGCACGAAGGCGCGCGGCGATCCGCCGTGCCCGCTCCGGATCCGAAGACTGGACATGGGCGCCCAGTCCATAGACGGTGTCGTTGGCAATCGCGATTGCCTCTTCCTCGTCCGTGTAGGGCATGATCGAAAGCACGGGGCCGAAGATCTCCTCACGAGCTATGCGCATGTCGGACGTCACCTCGGAAAAGATCGTCGGCTGTGTGAAGAAGCCGGTTTCGAGACCGGCCGGCCTACCCAATCCACCGCACAGGAGCTTGGCGCCGTCATCGATACCGGCCTGGATCATGATCTGTACCCGCTCGAATTGGGCACGATTGGCAATTGGTCCCATGTTCGTCGCCGGCTCAAGCGGAGCGCCGACGCTGATGGCACGCGCGGTGGTGCTTGCCAGTTCCTCCACTTCGGCCAGCCGATGTGCGGGTACCAGCATGCGCGTTGGGGCGCTGCACGACTGGCCGACGTTACGCATGCCGGCGAGGACGCCCTTCGCGACCGCCTCGCTGAAATCGGCATCGTCAAGCAAAATGTTCGGGGACTTGCCGCCGAGTTCCTGGACCACCCGCTTCACCGTCGGTGCGGCCGCCTGCGCCACGAGTACACCCGCGCGGGTCGATCCAGTGATCGAAACCATGTCAACGTCCGGATGGCTAGCGAGCGCTGAGCCAACGCTCTCGCCAGTGCCGTTGACCAGATTGAATACGCCTGGCGGAGTGCCGGCGTCGTGCATCAACTGGGCAAAGAGCAGAGCGCTATAGGGTGACAGCTCACTGGGCTTTAGTACGATGGTGCAGCCTGCCGCGATTGCGGGGGCGACCTTGGCGGTGATCTGGTAGAGCGGCCAGTTCCATGGCGTGATCAGGGCGCAAACCCCAATCGCCTCCTTGGCGGTCGCGGTGTGCCTATCAATCGTCACAAACCGGTATTTCTCAAGAGTTTCCATCTGGACGCGGATGTGCTCCGCAGCGAAAGGAACCTGGGAAGCCCTCGCGAAGCTGATCGCCGCCCCCATTTCCATAACGAGGGCTTCCGCGAAGCTTTCCGCTCGTTCCTTCAGGAGCGAATGCATCCTGCCGAGCAGAGCGGACCTTTCGGACACAGGCGATTGAGAGAAGGCGGGGAAGGCTTTGCGCGCCGCTCTAACCGCGATGTCGACGTGATGAGCATCGCCCGCAGCAAGATGTCCAACAACCCGTTCCGAGGCGGGATCCACGACCGGCAGATGGGTTGCATCCGCAAATTCCTGCCATTCCCCGCCAAGGTAGAACTGGTTTTCTCGTTCGGTCACCATAGTTTCACCTCGCGTCAAAACGTTGCGGCCATTCCGAGCTGCCAGAGGAAGATGCCCGCAAAGACTAGAAGATGACAATTCATGTCGTCTGAATGGTTGCTTAAGACGCGTGTTAACGAGGAAACGCGTCGTCGGACCTGACGCAGATGGTATCGGCCTTACCGCCCGCATGTCCGTTCAAGCTCGGAGGTGGGCGTGGCGGCACGCTCGGCGTTAGCCGACCGAGTGTTGAGTCCTGTCAACAGGAAAGCAACACCCCTGGCTTGCCGCACAAGTCGACCGCAACAGCTCGGACCTCGACGAGGTCGCCAAATTCTTTGCACCCAGGCGGGGCTTTTCAAGTTGACTGTATTGGCTTCATATAGGCTTACCGATTGGTATGCTTTCGGAAATGGGGGAAACAGACATGATTTCAAAGGGCGCAGAAGAAGCATTCTCCCCGACGGTGTCTGCTTGCGCATCACAGGTCTCTAGTGCGGCTGCTTTCGAACAGAAGATGGCAGACTTCAACTTGGAGCTTCACGCTCGCCCGTCGATTTATTTTACCGGTCCGGCGATCGTCGAGCACGTTGCTTTCATGCCGTTGGATGGCGTGATCAAGGAGTTCCACGATAGTCTCGAAGCCGACGGTAGGATTTCAGTCAGAGTTGAACGGCACACTGAGTTCGTGACGGTCACGCGGGTCCGAAAATTGGCCAGCGAGCCCGAGGGTTGGCCGGAAACTGACCTTTGTGAAGGTGATTTTGCGCGGCTAGCAGGGTTGAGCTCTCCTCTGCTCGTTTGCCACGTGAGTATCCTTGTCCTCGGAAACCCTCCTGATCAGCTGGGAACGGTTCTAAAATCGCTCGACTTCGGCGATACCGCCGCGTCATCAATCGGCGGCGGGGGGGCACAGATTTGCTCCGATTTTCGCGTTCGAGGGGACAATTCAAGCAGAATCATCCTGTTCAACAAGGACCTGAATGCACATCGGCTTGGGCGCATGGTACGGCGGATCTTTGAAATCGAAACCTATAGGTCAATGGCGCTGCTCGGATTGCCGGAGGCGCGTCGTCTTGCCCCGCTTCTGGGCGGATATGACGCGGAACTCGTTCGGCTGACCAATCGAAACTTGAGTACGCCTGCACATCAGCACAAGCAATTGCTCGAGGAAATTACTCTTCTCTCGTCGCATATCATTTCAGCCACCGCGGAGACCAGAAACAGGTTTGGCGCAACCGCTGCCTACGCCAAAATCGTTGAAGAGAGGATCGCCCTTTTACGCGAAACCCATGTCCCCGGCTTTCAACGTTTCGGTACCTTCGTGGAGCGCCGGTTCAAGCCTGCGGTGCGTACCTGCGAAGCAACCGCGTTGAGGCTTGAGCACCTTTCAAGGGCTGCGATGCACCTGCTCGATCTGCTACAAACCCGAATCCAGGTCGAGATTGAGTTCCAGAACGCTACACAGATCCAGGCGATGGCTGATCGGGCCGCGACGCAGGTCAAGATCCAGCGCGCGGTCGAAGGCTTTTCGATGATCGCGATTAGCTACTACTTGCTGAGCTTGCTGAAATTTATATATGAGACAGCAGACCACGCAGGAATTCATTTCGATCCGGTGATCATGCTCGTCGCTGTTCCGGTGGTTGTAGGATCTGTTGTGATTACCATCCTCCGCGTCAAGCATGCCCTAAAGGCAGAGAGCTAGAGATAGCGCAGCCCGACAGTGTGGCAGCATGGACACCTGCGCCTCGATGCAACGCGTCCGACAGGTTACGATCAGGCGTTTCGGAGATAGCCTCTCAGCGGAGTTCACAATAATGGCACGAAAGGCGGTCTAAGGACGACCTCCCGTGGGCGGGTGTGTTTCGGCGTGCAAAGTTGACCCTCTTGGCGGGGTAATTGGCGTCCAATTTTGACCCCGCTCAGATTTCATCTGACCATCCGGCTTTTAGCGGCGGATGGAGTGGGAGTTGAAGCGAGTGGATACGATTGCGCGTGTTCGACGGGCCTTCCATGTGCAGGGCTGGTCGGTGAAGAAGATCGTCCGGGAACTCCACGTGTCGCGCAACACGGTTCGCAAGATACTGCGTTCCGACGAGACCGATTTTGCCTATGAACGCGAGCGACAACCGCTGCCCAAGATCGGAGCCTGGAAGGCCGAGATCGAGCGGTTTCTGGTTGCCAATGAGGGCAAGTCGTCGCGTGAACGGCTAACGCTGATCCGGATTTACGAGGAGGTTCGGGCACTCGGCTACGATGGCAGTTATGACGCGATCCGGCGATATGCCAAGACCTGGGCGAAGAACCGGGGAGCCGTGACCGCGGAAGCCTATGTGCCCCTCTATTACGCGCCAGGCGAAGCCTACCAGTTCGACTGGAGCCACGAGATCATTCTGGTCAACGGGGTGACGACGACCGTGAAGGTCGCGCACGTCCGGCTCTGCCACAGCCGGATGATGTTCGCCCGAGCCTATATGCGCGAGAGCCAGGAGATGGTGTTCGATGCCCATGACAAGGCCTTCGCCTTCTTCCGTGGCACCTGCACGCGCGGCATCTACGATAACATGAAGACGGCCGTCGAGGCCGTGTTCGTCGGCAAGGAGCGGCAATACAATCGACGTTTCCTGCAGATGTGCAGCCACTATCTCGTCCAGCCGGTGGCCTGCACGCCTGCATCGGGATGGGAGAAGGGACAGGTCGAGAACCAGGTTGGTCTGGTGCGAGAACGCTTCTTCACCCCACGCCTACGGGTCAAAAGCCTGGAAGAGCTGAACGTCTGGCTGCTCGATAAGTGCATTGCCTACGCCAAGGCACACCGCCATCCCGAGCAGGCCGAGCGGATGATCTGGCAGATGTTCGAGGAGGAGCGCGGCAGCCTGGTGCATTATGTCGGACCGTTCGACGGTTTCCATTGCGTTCCCGCCTCGGTGTCAAAGACGTGCACGGTCCGCTTCGACAACAACAAATACTCCGTCCTCTCGGACTGCGGTCGGCCGCCCTGTAGAGGTTCACGCCTATGCCGAGAAGATCGTCATCAGGCAGGACGGCGTGACAGTCGGTGAACATCCTCGTTGCTTTGGCCGTGGCGAGACGATCTACGATCCCTGGCATTATGTCCCTGTTCTGGCTCGCAAACCCGGTGCTTTGCGCAATGGTGCGCCATTCGAGAATGGGTCCTACCCGCAGCGATGGAGAAAGTGCGCCGGCGGCTGAAGAGCGTCCATGATGGTGATCGGCAAATGGTCACTATCCTCGGCTGTGTTCCCACCGACGGTCTGGTGGCTGTCGATGCTGCCTGCCAGGAGGCTTTGGATCACGGCGTCTGCTCGGCCTCGGTGATCATCAACATTCTCGCCCGCAGCCGTGATCCGGCTCCGGCCGCAACCCTGCAAACCCCGGATGCGTTGCGGCTTACCCATGAACCGGTCGCCGACTGCGCACGCTATGACAGCCTCAGAAGGGCAAGCTGATGGAACGCACACAGGTTCTCGAACTGATGAGCACGCTGAAGCTCTATAGGCATCAAACGGCAGCACGAACCGCCGCGCATCGTTGGCGATCTGTTGCAGTCGGAGATCGCCGAGAAGCAGGCCCGCTCGATCCGCTACCAGCTCAGCATCGCCAAGCTGCCGCTCGCAAAGGACATCGATGACTTCGACTTCGCCGATACGCCCGTCAATGAACCCCTGGTGCGGGAGCTGCCTACCGGTACCTTCGTCGCCGATCAGCGCAATGTCGTTCTCGTCGGCGGCACGGGAACGGGAAAGAGCCACCTTGCCATCGCGATTGCCCGCGCGCTGATCCGCAATGGAACACGCGGGCGCTTCTTCAACGTCGTCGATCTGGTCAATCGGCTAGAGACGGAAACGCGCAGCGGCAAGCAAGGGCGGACGGCCGACTATCTCAACCGTCTCGACTTCATCATCCTCGACGAACTCGGCTATTTGCCATTTGCCCAGGCAGGCGGTCAGCTCCTGTTCCATCTGATCAGCAGGCTCTATGAGCGCACGTCGATCATCGTCACTACGAACCTGGCCTTTGGAGAATGGCCGACGGTGTTCGGTGACGCCAAGATGACGACCGCGCTCCTCGACCGTCTGACCCATCACTGCGAGATTGTCGAGACCGGCAACGAGTCCTGGCGCTTCAAGAACCGCTCTCAAAGCTGAAGTCGAAGAACCCCATCACCCGCGCTTGGCCTACCCTCTGCAACCCCGGCCAGCGCCGGGCAGGCCAAGCGCTGATCTGCACCACCGGGGGGGCAAAATTGAATGCCGATAAGGGGTGAATTTTGGACGCCGATTGACATCCCTGCTGAGCAAACTCTACGAGCGCACAAGCGTCATCATCACCACCGATCTCAGCCTCAGCGATGGGCCGGCGTCTTCGGCGCTGCAAAGATGACCACTGCGCTGCTCGACCGGCTAACCCACCACTGCCACATCCTCGAAACCGGAAACGATAGCTTCCGCTTCAAGACAGCTCGGCGCATGAGCCCAAAACAGCAAACGAGAAAAGTAGGAACACGGGACCAAAATCTTGCACCTTTTTCAAAAAGACATGGCATCAGTATTCACAAGGCAGCGTTCCGGGTCCGACGGATGTACAAGCAGCCTCACAAAGCTCCCTGGCTCGATGCCACCGAAATCGATTCCTCTCAGCTGGACGGGCTTCTCGAAGGTACCGCGGTCTTTGATGAAATAAGAGACGACTGCCGTTGGATACGCGTTTTCGCCGCAGACGATATAGCGCGTGGATAAAACGCTGCCCCGAATGTGATGCCAGCTTTTGCGCCGGAAATGTAACAATGCAGAGTCCACGCCGCAAAGGACAAAATATGCAGCAACGGCTACGCCGATCCCGTGGATTTCCATTCCCCATTGTTCCTCATCGCCGATAAGACGCCAAGGCTATGTATGAACCTTAGCGTCTCGATCCCGGGGCAGACTAACGGACGATCATTTGGCGTTGGTCTTCTTCCACTCTTCGTAGCGCGCCTTGTTTTCAGCATTAGCGGGATAAAGACCGGGAAGTGCCGCACCCTTGTTGACTTCCTGCATGATCCAGCCTTCGAGACGCTCCTGCTCGGTAGCGGCGTCGAGGATGTCGTCGATCATGGCAGCCGGGATGACAACGGCACCGTCGTTGTCGATGACGATGACGTCGTTAGGGAATACGGCTACGCCGCCGCAGCCAACGGGCTGGTCCCAGTCGACGAACGTCAGGCCAGCCACGGACGGAGGAGCGGCCGCGCCAGAGCACCAAACAGGAAGGTTCGTACCGAGTACGCCGTCGAGATCGCGTACCACGCCGTCCGTAACGAGCGCCGCTACGTTCCGCTTAGCCATACGCGCGCAGAGGATGTCGCCGAAAATGCCGGCGTCCTTGATGCCCATGGCGTCGACAACCGCGATGCATCCTTCCGGCATCGCTTCGATAGCGGCGCGGGTGGACTTGGGGGAAGACCAGGATTCCGGGGTAGCTAGGTCTTCGCGGGCCGGGACAAAGCGAAGAGTGAACGCACGGCCGACGATGCGACCTTGACCCGGCTTGATGGGCATCGCTCCGCGCATCCAAACATTGCGCAAGCCCTTCTTCAAAAGGATGGTCGTGAGCGTAGCGGTGGTAACTGTCGCGAGGGTGGATTTGATTTCTGCATCGGTTGCCATTGGCATTACCTCTCGTTTTTTTCGTTGTCAGATACTGGCAATCATGCCGCCGTCGATGCGGACGATGCTTCCGGTGATGAAAGAGGCGCGGTCGCTTGCCAGAAAGGCTACCGTGTCTCCGTATTCTTTCGGCTTGCCGTAGCGACCCACCGGGATGGTCGCAGTGCTTTCGGCAGCAACATCCTCGACTGAACGTCCTTCCCGCTTCGCCTTCTGCTCATCGAGGAAGGTGATCCGTGGAGTTGCTATGCGGCCTGGCAATACGATATTGGCCGTAATGCCTGCGCCGCCGACTTCCTTGGCCAGCGTCTTTGACCAACCGACGAGCGTGCTGCGCAACGCATTAGAAAGCCCAAGGTTCGGGATCGGGGAGACGACCCCCGAAGATGTCGACGTGATGACGCGCCCCCAGCCCGATGACTTCATTCCGGGGAGAACGCGGTCTGTCAGTGCGATTACCGAGAGGACCATGGACTGGAAGAATTTCGACCATTGCTCGGATGCCTGACCCGAAACGGGGGTCGGCGGCGGGCCACCCGTGTTGTTGATCAGGATTGACACGATCCCGAAGCGACTCTCGATAAGAGAGACGTTCTGGTCGATCACGGAGAGATCGCTGATGTCCCACTTGATCGAAAAAGCTTCGCCACCCTTGGAGGTGATCGACCTGGCCGTCTGTTCGGCAGCATCCAGATCAATGTCCGCAACAACGACCTTCGCGCCCTCGCCAGCCAACGCTTCGGCGATCGCGCCACCCAGGCCTCCGCCAGCGCCCAGAACCAGCGCGCACTTACCTGCAATTCCCAAATCCATTTCTCAATCCTCGCTATTTACTTGAGCGACGCGCATGCGTCTGCGATCCTCTCGCAGGCATCGCGAAGTCGATCCGTCGATGTTGCAAAGGAAATTCGAAAATACGGTCCGAGACCGAAGGCGGATCCAGGAACCACGGCAACGCCAACGGACTCCAGAAGGTGTGTTGCGAAATCGACGTCGTTCTCAAGCACCTTGCCGTTTGGAGCTTTCTTGCCGATAACGCCGGAGCATGATGGAAAAAGGTAGAAGGCACCGTCGGGCGTCCTGCAGCTCAAACCGTCAGTGCCGTTGAAAGCGGCTAGGCAGAGATCGCGACGCTCTTGAAAGACAGCGTTGCGTTCGGCCAGGAAGTCCAGGGGTCCGGTGAGCGCGGCGACCGCGGCCGCCTGCGACACCGAACTCGGGTTTGTCGTACTCTGCGACTGGATGGTCGCCATGGCTCTGATCAGATCAACCGGACCGCCGGCGTAACCAATACGCCATCCGGTCATGGCGTATGCCTTGGAGACGCCATTGCACGTGAGGATACGCTCGCGAAGGCGCGGCTCTACTGCGGCGATCGTATTGAATTCCCAGCCGTCATAACGGATATGCTCGTACATATCGTCGGTCATGACCAAAACCCGGGGATAGCGAAGCAAAACCTCGGCGATGGCCTTCAACTCTGCGGCGGAATAACCTGCTCCGGTCGGGTTGCTGGGTGAATTGAGAACCAGCCATTTGGTTTTGGGCGTGATCGCGGCCTCGAGCGCCTCCGCGGTAAGTTTGAATCCCGAGTTTTCGCCGCAAGAAATCGTTATCGGAACACCGCCTGTGAGCAGCACCATATCTGGATACGATACCCAATATGGGGCCGGGATGATAACCTCGTCACCCTGGTCCAGTGTTGCCGACAAAGCGTTGAAAATGACCTGCTTGCCTCCGGTGCCGACGGAAATGTTGGCTGCCTCGTAGTCAAGCCCGTTTTCGTTCTTGAACTTGTCGACGATCGCGCGCTTCAGGGCGGGCGTACCGTCGACGTCGGTGTATTTCGTTTCGCCGTTGTCGATAGCGTTTTTGGCAGCGATCTTGATGTGATCCGGTGTATCGAAGTCGGGCTCGCCCTGTGAAAGCGCGATGACATTCTTTCCGTTTCGACGCAGCTCCGCGGCAAGCCTCGTAATGGCGATTGTCGGCGAAGGTTTTACCGTCTTCAGCCGTGCGGAAAGGCTTTCAGAGTTGAATTGCAGAGTCATCGTATTCCCTCAGGTCGATAGATCGAGGAAAGATTGACATTATCGCTGACATTAGAAAATATGTGTTTTCATGATTTTGAAACACAGGAAATGTTAACTTGGAGACCCGTTTCCTAAAGACGTTCCTCAATGTCGTCGAGCTAACATCGGTTGCTGCCGCCGCTCGATTGGAGTCGTTGACCCCGTCGGCCGTAGTTCAGCGGATCAGGGCCTTGGAGGCTGACGTCGGGGCGGTGCTGCTTCGACGATCCGGACACTCGACGCGGCCGACCGAGGCGGGGGTAGCGATACTCGAAATGGCCCGCACGCTGATCGAAGGAACGGAGAGCCTAAAGGCGATCGCCACCCGCAACGAGGAGGTGGGAACGATACGGGTCGGCGTCATTCATTCGATGATCACGGGGCTTCTGCCGGAAATACTGATCGCTATGAAGGAGGCACGCCCCGGAATCCTGGTCGACGTCCAACCTGGTCAGTCTGTTGATCTCTATCAGAAAGTGCTGGACGGTACGCTCGACGCGGCAATCCTGGTGGAACCCCCTTTCGCCATATCCAAAGAGCACGTCTGGCGGGAACTTCGGCGCGACCGGTTGATCGTTCTCACGAGTTCGACGGAACAGGAGACGGACGTCCTGACCATCTTGCGGCAGGCTCCGTTCATTCGCTACGATCGCAAGCATTGGGGTGGACGCACCGTGGAAGGCTATCTCCGGCGGGAGAAACTTTCTCCCCTGGATCGCTACGAGCTCGATTCCCTGGAGGCGATTGTGGTCCTTGTGGACCGCGGGCTCGGAGTATCGCTGATCCCGGATTGGCTGCCACCCTGGCCTGAGGGACTTCGGTTGCGGAAGATCGCCGTCGACCGGGCCCCGACTCGAAATGTCGGGGTTATCTACAGGCAGCTTTCATCGAAGGACAGGCTGGTCGAGGCCTTTTCACAGGAAGCCTGCAAGGCCGCAAAGGCGAAAGAGCTCACGTTGCGGCTTTGAAACGACGGTGTGGGTTCAGACGACGAGTTTCGTTGCAGAGACAAGGTTGTCGTAGAGGCGTTCGCTTGTCGCGTTGATTTCGCTCATGGCGGCGTATGCCTGCCGGAGGAATTTCTCGTAGGAGCCCTTCCCTTTGCGAGCCTCGAAGAGGTCGATGTAGCCGGGAGTTTGCGTCCACGCCATCAGCGATTGCGCGCCGCACTCCGAATGAAACTGCGTCGACAATGCGTGTTCGCCGACGGCGAGGACCTGTATAGGCGAAACTTCCGAACTGCCGAGAATTTGTGCGCCGGGCGGCGCGTCGGAGACTTCGGCCATATGCCATTGGACGACCTTGTGACGTTGGGAGAGCCCCGCCACCAACGGGTTGGGATGGTGCGGGATATCGATATTGAAGACCCCGTGCTCGCCGACATCCGAAAGGCCGACCTTCCCACCGAGCGAGCTTGCCAAGAGTTGGTGACCGAGGCAAACGCCGAAGTATGGTTTCGCCCGTTCTGAGACCCATTCCCTGATCGCCTGTTTTTCCATGCGCAGCCACGGATATTTATCCTCTTCCCACACATCCTGCGGCCCCCCAAGCACGAACATGAGATCATGGGACGCAAGGTGGGGCACCTCTTGACCCGCCCACAGCCGAACGATGGTTGGCTCGAAGCCGTCTCTCGCGAAGGACTCAAGATACTTGCCGGGAGAGTCCCGGTCCACATGCTGAAGGATGAGAACGCTTTTCATCGGAAACCGGCGGCCTACAGTATCTGCTTCAAAAATAGTCGCGTGCGCTCATGCTGTGGATTGTCAAAGAACTCGGCCGGCGAATTCTCCTCGACGATCTGGCCCTGGTCCATGAAGATGACGCGGTTGGCCACCTGGCGGGCAAAGCCCATTTCATGGGTGACGCAGAGCATGGTCATGCCTTCCTCGGCGAGGCCCACCATGGTGTCGAGCACTTCCTTGATCATCTCGGGATCGAGCGCCGAGGTCGGCTCGTCGAACAGCATGATCTTCGGGTTCATGCACAGCGACCTGGCGATCGCCACGCGCTGCTGCTGGCCGCCGGAAAGCTGTCCCGGATACTTGTTGGCCTGCTCGGGGATCTTGACGCGCTTCAGAAAGTGCATGGCGACCTCTTCCGCCTGCTTCTTCGGCATTTTGCGCACCCAGATCGGCGCCAAAGTGCAGTTTTCGAGGATTGTCAGGTGCGGGAAGAGGTTGAAGTGCTGGAACACCATGCCGACTTCGCGCCGCACCTCGTCGATCTTTTTCAGGTCGTTGGTGAGTTCCGTGCCGTCGACGATAATGCGGCCCCTCTGGTGCTCTTCCAGGCGGTTGATGCAGCGGATCATCGTCGACTTGCCCGAGCCTGACGGGCCGGCGATGACGATGCGCTCGCCGCGCATGACCTTGAGGTTGATGTCGCGCAGCACGTGGAAATAGCCGTACCACTTGTTCATCCCGACGATTTCCACTGCGACATCGGATGCGCCGTCGAGCGCCGCTTGTTTTGGTTCCGCCATAGTCATCGCTTGTGCCCCCTGTGTAGTCTTCTTTCGGTATATTTCGCATAGCGGGACATGCCGAAGCAGAATACCCAATACATTAGCGCCACCGCGAGATAGCCTGTCGCAGCGGATGTCGGCGTGGCCCATTTCGGATCCCGCAACGTGGTCTGTACGATCCCAAGCAGGTCGAAGACCCCGATGATCAGCACCAGCGTCGTGTCCTTGAAGAGACTGATGAAGTTGCTGACGATGTTCGGGATGGAGATTTTGAGAGCCTGGGGCAGGATTATTTTTATCATCATGGGCCAGTACCGAAGACCAAGGGCGGTTGCCCCCTCGTACTGTCCTCGATCGATCGCCTGGATGCCACCGCGAACGACTTCCGCCATGTAGGCCGACGAGAAAAGCGCTACTCCGATCAGCGCGCGGAGGAGCTTGTCGAACGACATGCCCGGCGGAAGGAAAAGCGGCAGCATCACGCTCGACATGAACAGCACAGTTATCAGTGGAACTCCGCGCACGATTTCGATGAAGCCGACCGAAAGCGTCCTCACGAAGGGCATGCTTGACTGCCTGCCGAGCGCCAGCACAATCCCCACCGGCAGCGACGTTATGATCCCAACCACGGCGACGATGAGCGTAACGAGGAGTCCGCCCCACTGGGCGGTGTCTACGGTCGAAAGCCCGAAGTCATGATCCAATGCCGCCATGCCAGCGAATACCGACGCCGACACCGCAAGCAGGGCGAACCCCTGCCCCAGACTCATCTGGCGTCGCATCGCCAAGGCCCCGACGGCAACCGTCACGAACACCGCAATCAGGCCCGAAACGGAACCGAGCACAGCCATCGTCGAACCTGTTGCTGCCAAGACGGCGACACACAGGGCAGCAGCCAGCGCGATCCCGGTGGCAAGTACACAGAGCCGATTTGTTCTCAGAACTTCTTCGATCCCGGTTGACGCGATTGGCACAGCCACGGTCATCAACAACAGACAGACCGCGACGGTGATATATGACCCCGGTCCGAACGCGAGGTTGCCTCCGGAAAGGAGTATCCCCACACTCAGTGGGAGGGCTGTCACCAAAAGCAAAGCGTTTACGCGCTTGAACGGCAACGCCGGGACGAGCATGGGTATGCCCACCGCGACGAGGAGCGCGAAACAGACGTTTGCCCGCCACCGCTGATCGATCGAGTAAAAGCCGTATATCCACTGGCCGATTTTTTCCCTCACCAAAGGCCAGCAAGCGCCCGTCGGGCTGGCAAGACAAGCGTTACGATCAGCGCCGTCCCAGATACCCGCGAGGACCGCGAACTTCAGCACGGTCCAGCCGAACCACAGAATGGTCGCTCCGAACAACAACGTCAGGACGGTCTGGCCCGGTCCTGCGAAGAGATTGAGCCGAAGCCAACCCCAGATACCCGAAGCGCTGGGCGGAGGCGGCAAACGTGGACTATCTTCGGTTCTGACAAAGGCGACCATCAGCGTTCCACCAGTTTGGAGTTCGCGTTGAGCCAGTTCATCAGCAGGGAGGTTGCGAGGCTCAACGATAGATAGACGACCATCCAGATTGTAACGATTTCAATGGCTTTTCCCGTCTGGTTGAGAATCGTGCCCCCGGTGGCAACGAGGTCCGGATAACCTATGGCGACCGCGAGCGAGGAATTCTTGATAAGACCGAGGTAGGTGGTGCTCAACGGTGGAATGATGATGCGCATTGCCTGTGGGACGACGATAAGCCTCGTTGTCCTGAGGGGGCCAAGCCCGAGTGCGGCGGCCGCCTCTACCTGTCCCCGGTTGACGGCCATTACGCCTGCGCGCACCGCTTCGGCGATGTAGGTTGCCATGTATACCGAGAGAGCGAACAGCAAAGCGATCAGCTCGGGAATGATCGTAATGCCGCCGGAGAAGCTGAATGCCGTTTTCGTCGGCGCTTCCAGTTCGAACGGGCGACCCATGACCAGGACCAGCAGCGCTCCGATGGCGAGAAAGAGGAGGGACAGGCGCAATCCCCTTTTCGCTTTCGCACCCTCGTCCGGGTGAACCAGCCGCGAGATGATCAGGATCGCAACCCACACCAGGGCGATTGCCGCCAGGAGCCAGATGACAGCGCCTTTGTCGGGTGCTCCCGAAAGCGACGGGATCATCAGCCCGCGGTTGGAGATGTAGGCATAGCCGAAGACGGTCCAAGCCTCGCGCGGGGACGGAAGCGTCTGGACAATGACGACCGAGTACCAAACGAAAACCTGAAGGAGCAACGGAATATTTCGGAAGAACTCTATGTAGGCAGCCGCCACACGTGACACGATCCAGTTCTTCGAGAGCCCCATGATACCGACTGCAAAGCCAAGGACGGTCGCCGCGACGATACCAAGAACGGAGACCAAAACTGTATTCGCCAGACCCACCACTAACGCACGCCCGTAGGTGGAAACGCTTTTGTACGGGATCAGGGTCTGGGAGATCTCGAATCCCGCGGATCTGCCGAGAAACACGAAGGAGAGCTGTTGGTTCAGCTTTCCCAGGTTCGCGGCGGTATTGGCCGAGATGACACAGGCAACAAGAAACAAGGCCAACCCGAGTGTGATCTGGAAGGCCTGGGCACGGCGCTTGGGATTGCGCCAAAACCCGCGGTCGCTGCGGCTAATCGTTTTTGCGGACGTCACTGGATTCACCTGTGCGTAATGGAGCCCTGCAAGCCCGATGCGGCGGCCCGACAGGGCCGCCGAACTGGCGGTTACCGGATCGGCGGCGCGTACTGCAGCCCGCCGTCCTTCCAGAGCGCGTTCTTGCCACGTGCGATTTTGAGTTCGGACTTGTCGCCCAGGTTCCGGTCAAACATCTCTCCGTAGTTGCCCACGCCCTTCACGATGTGCGCAACCCAGTCTTCGTCGACGCCGATACCGCTACCGAAGCCCGCGGCGGTGCCGTCGGCGTTTTTGGCGCCGAGCAAGCGCTGAATTTCCGGGTTCGTGGACTTCAGCATCTCGTCCACGTTCGAACTTGTGATGCCGTCTTCTTCAGCGGTCAGGAGAGCGAAATAGGTCCACTTGACGATGTTGAACCACTGGTCATCACCTTGACGGGTTGCCGGACCAAGCGGCTCCTTCGAAATGATTTCGGGAAGGACAACGTGATCGTCCGGCGCTTTGAGCTGAAGACGCTCGCTATACAGCACGGACTGGTCGCTCGTCAGCACGTCGCAACGGCCCTCCTCGTACGCCTGGCGCAGTTGGTTGGAGTCGTCGATCGCAACGCTCGTGAACTTCAGGCCTTTGGCATTAAAATAGTCGGAGACGTTCAATTCCGTGGTCGTACCCGTACCAGCGCAAACCGCCGCGCCGTCAAGCTTCAGCGCCGAGTCGACCCCAAGGGACTTCTTCACCATGAAGCCTTGTCCGTCGTAGTAAAGCACGCCCGCAAACAACAGGCCCATCGAGGTATCGCGGCTCATCGTCCACGTAGAGGTGCGCGAAAGTATGTCGACCTCGCCCGACTGAAGGGCCGTAAAGCGTTCTTTCGCGGAGAGAGGGGTGAACTTGACCTTGTTCGGATCGTTGAATACCGCGGCCGCCACCGCGCGGCAAAAATCGACGTCCATTCCGGTCCAGTTGTTCTGCGCATCCGGCAGCGAGAAACCGGGGCTGCCCTGGCTTACGCCGCACTGGACAAAGCCCTTCTGCTTGACGCTCTCCAGCGTTGTGGCGTTGGCTGGCGCGCCCAGCATTGCCGCAAGCGCACCGATCAATAGTCCGGTATTTCCGATAATCTTCATCTGCTGTTCCCTCCGGTTTTTCTATTCGATGTCCAATCCATACGATTGTGCGAGAACCGAGGGTGTGCGTTCGGGTCGCCAAAAAACGTACGACTTGTCACTGTCAAGGAGAGGGCACCGCCTGCTTGAACACCCACCGTCAAAGACCCAGTGCCTCTCGAAGGCGGAATGTGACACAGGAGTGAAAAACGATAAACGTATCCTTCTTCGGCTTCGAAAAGCGAGAAAACTTCACTTCGAGGGAGTCTTCCGGGTTCTGGCGCGCTCGCTTCATGTTCTCGCCGATAATCCCCGGGTGCCTGCGACCGGTCCTGCAGGCGAACAAGCGCGGAGCGCCGGTCTTACGAACCTGACCCGCGTCACCACGATTTCCAAGGATGGCGAGCACTTTCACCTGACTGGTGCCTGATTGAATACCCGAGGGAGCAGGAAGCCGATCTTGACCGTCACCTGGAGAGGGGTAACCTTTTCGGTGCCATTAGCGAGAAGAAGGTCGATGGGTATTACTTCGTGAATGAGTAGTTGCTCCTGGCAGCTTCTGCGAACGATCAGGCGACCATGGGGCGCAGAGTCCAGGATTTATGGGATAGTCCACACGTATGTGGCGCTGCATACTTCCGAGGGCGATCCCGCACTCCGCCGCGAGGCTAAGTGCGGGAGTTGTTTGATAGCGGCTTAGGCCACTTGGCGCATTGGCGCATTTTCGGGAATAATCCCGGCGACCTTCAGATCCGTCCACAGTTCAGCCGGGATCGCGGTTCCCGACGATGCGAGGTTTTGCTTCACCTCTGCAACGTTCTGCGCGCCGAGCACGACCGTCGCAACGGCGGGGTGCATCAAGACGAACTCGATTGCTACCGAGCTCAAGGGAACCCGATATTTCTCGCAGATTTCCTCGATGGTTCTGACTTTGCGCACGACCTCTTCAGGCACGGAACCATAGTCGTAGGTTGCCCCCGCGCCCTTGACGCCCGTCGCGAGAATGCCGGAATTGAAAACGCCGCCCGCGATAACCGAAACGTTGCGCTGCTGAAGCTCGGCGAAATCGCCAGCGAGTGGCCCTTGGTTCAAGAGTGTGTAGCGACCCGCAATGAGCGCGCAGTCGATGTTGAACTCTCGTGCCACAGTTACCACGGCTTCCGTTTCGTTAACGCCGAGGCCGAGCGCGGATACCGCACCGCCGCTCCGAAGTTGGTCGAGCGCCTTGTATCCGCTTTCCCTGATCTGTTTCCAATAAACATCAGCCTCGTCGCCATGCCACGCCCGGCCGAGATCGTGAACAAGGAGCACGTCGATATAGTCCAGGGCCAACCGGACCTGGCTGTCCTCGAACGACCGCATGACACCGTCGTAGGTGTAGTCGTAAGTGTCCAGGAAAGGCAAGGGATCGACCCACTCGATTCCGTAGACGGTATCGAGTTTCTTGACCCTGCTTGCGGCCTTCATAACGCGTCCGACCTTCGTGCTGACGACCACGTCGTTGCGAATGCCGAGTTCCCGCAATGCATGGCCAAGATAATATTCGGCTTTACCGAATCCATACATCGGCGCGCAGTCAAAATATCGCACGCCACCGTCATAGGCGGCTTTGATAACGGCCTCGAATTCCGCATAGGATGCCTTGGCTTTGAACCCAGCCAACGGCACGGTGCCGAAGCCTACCGGCGTAACTGCGACTTTTGACTTCCCCAGTTGCCGGGTCGGATATTTGCCTTCTGAATTACCAGTCACTCTCGAAACCTCCCTATTGGTCATGGTTGATTGATATGGGCGACCGCCACGCCAAGCGTGCTTAGGCGCACGCCGACATCCAGCCGCCTGCAGATTGTCAGATTCACTGCTAATGCCCTGTAGCGATCGATACACTTATTGGAAATGTTCGGTTCGGGCAAGGTCACACGACCGATAAAATCCGACCAACCGCGAGCTCTTTAAAGATCGATACAGATGGATTATGTACGGTACTAAAAGCACGGTTCGTGAGAGCATCTGGAGAATTCGATGATCCCCCAGCATCAGAGCAAAGGGAAGCCAAGGACGTTTGACCGCGAGGCGGTCCTGAAGAAGGCCCTCGGGGTTTTCTGGAAGCGTGGCTACGAGCCTGCATCGATTGCCGAACTGTGCGAGGCAATGGAAGTCAACCCACCAAGCGTTTACGCAGCCTTTGGCAACAAGGCCCAGCTTTTCATGGAAGCTGTCAATCACTATGAAAACGTCTACTGGAACGACGCGTGGGAACGGCTGGAAGATGAACCGGATGTCCGAAAGGCGATGGCGGGCTTCTTCCGGGACGCCGCAGTCATTCTCACGTCCCAAGACGCCCCTTGCGGCTGCATGGTCGTCCTCGGAGCCGCCAACGTTTCCAAGGACTCGCAAGACGTTAACGATGCGCTCAAAGCATTGCGCGAAGAAGGGAAGGAATGCTTCCTCGTTCGCCTAAAAAGGGGCGTCGCCGATGGAGAGTTTTCCGAGGGGGTCGATATCGACACGCTGGCGTCGACCCTCAACACGATGTTTCACGGTATGTCGATCCAAGCCCGGGACGGTGTCTCGCATGAAGAGCTGGAGCGCGTGGCCGCAGTCGCTATGACCCTGATTCCGCCGGCACCCGCCCGTCCCAAGCGACACAGCGCTTAAACAGCTAGAACCGCGCCTCAACATTTTCCCCGCCCTGTTTGCTCGATGCTCCTTTGCGTCGGCCCAGGAGGAGCAGTCGTGCGAAATGCCCGCAACGCGCGTTTTTCCTTTCCGACGTTTGATTCTGATCGTTGAGATTGCATCATTGTCAGATTGTCTGTTAAATAATACGATGGCCCTCAGAAAATAGTTGACGGTCTGTATCACTCGCTATTAACGTCTATAGCAACCACTACAGAAAAATAGAACTCGCCGAAAAGGTAGAGGGGAATTTAGCATGCAACAAGTGAAGGCAGGCGGGCTCCCCGCCGTGTCAACGAACCTTGACACCCGTAAGACCAGCTTGTGGGGTGAACGCAGGTTCCGCAAAGCCGCCGGATCTGCACTTGTTCTGTGCGTCGTCCTGCTTTTGGTCTCCTTGCCATTCGCCCTGATCGGTCCGTCGGTCGAGCGCCTCGTGATCCTCGTGCTAATCAATGTCGCGGCTGTTGTCGGGTTGAACATCTACACAGGAAACTCGGGCATTCTGACGGTCGGTCACGTCGGTTTCTTCGCGGTCGGTGCATATACAACGGCGCTTCTCACGACCCCGCCGGAAATCAAGGCCGATTCACTGCGGCACCTCCCCGCGTTTCTCGCTAACTCAAATGTGGGGCTTGGTGAATCTCTTCTGATCGTAGCCGTTATCTCCTTGGTCTTCGGTATTCTGACGGGGTTGCCACTCTCGCGACTGCGGGAGACGTCGGCGATCGTTTCGACATTCGGGCTGCTGGTGATCGTCAACTTCGTGCTCAAGGGTGCAACGAACATCACCAACGGGACGAAGGGCATCTATGGAGTGCCCGAACTCGTCAATCTGCCTACGGCTTACGTTTTCGTGTTTGCCACGATCGCTGTTGCCTTCGCTTACAAGGTTTCCCGGCTGGGCTTGCAGCTCCGCGCCTTTCAAGACAACGAGGTGGCGGCGACATCGAGCGCCATCAATCCGAACCGCAGATTGCTGGAAGCGTGGGCACTCAGTGCCGTGGTGCTGGGTCTCTGCGGCGCGCTGTTCGCCCATGTAATCGGCGCGTTCCAGCCCCATGACTTTTACCTTACGCTTACATTCGAGCTTATCGCCATGCTGGTCGTCGGCGGCAAGCGGTCCATATCCGGCGCGGTAATCGGTACGCTTCTCATCACCGCCCTGGTCGAGATCGTTAAACCCATCGAAAGCGGCGGCGGCATTGCCGGAATCAGCTTTCCGCCGATTTGGGGCCTTACCCAAATCCTGCTCAGCTTGATGATCCTCGTTGTGATGTATAAAGCCCCGGCTGGAATCATGGGAAGCCGCGAGCTGTCGCTTTCCATGTTCAAACGTCCCAGACTGTCCGAGTCGACCATCGACGTTGCGTCCCTTCCTGCGGTAGCAAGCCGTTGGGAAAGACCCGCTGCCACGCTCGAAACGAATGCCATCGCAATCGATTTCGGGGGTGTGCGCGCACTTAACGATGTGTCGATCAAAGTCGAAACGGGCAAGATCGTTGGCCTCATCGGGCCGAATGGCGCGGGCAAGACGACGCTCATCAACAATCTGACCGGTGTCCATCACCCGACCCGCGGACAGGTAATTCTGGACGGGCAGGAAATAGTCGGATGGCCCTCGAGCCGGATCGCCCGTGCAGGCCTCGGCAGAACCTTTCAGAACATCCGCCTCTTCAGCGAAATGACCGTCCTGGAAAACGTGGTCTCGGCCGCGCTCGCGCGCGGCCACCTAGCGACGGGGGTGGAAAGCTACGCCTTGTCCCTCCTCGAGCATTTCGATCTGGCAAAGCTCGCCGACACGAAATCGTCTGCCCTGCCCTACGGCGCACAACGCAGACTGGAGATCACGCGCGCGCTGGCTCTGGAGCCGCGTTTCCTTCTCCTCGACGAGCCCGCAGCCGGAATGAATCCGAAAGAGACAGCCAGTCTGATCGAGGCAATTCTGTCCATCCGCGAGAAATTCGCGCTCGGCATCCTTATCGTGGAGCATGATTTGCATCTGATTATGCGCCTCTGCGACGAGGTCTACGTCCTCAACAAGGGCGAGATGATCGCTTCGGGTTCGGCCGAGAAGGTCCAGAACGATCCGAACGTGATCGAAGCATATCTTGGCAGCCAAGAGGTCCGCGCCGCCAGGAGAAAGAAACCGACCTGAGGGAGTTTCCCGCAGGCCGAATGGATCACGAACAACCAAAAAGAGGGTTTCAAATGACTGGGTCAGATCACAGGATTGCTTCGCACGTCAGCCGCAGAACCGTCCTCGCCACAATGCTCGGCGGTGTCGCCGCAGTCGGTATTGCCGGCGTTTCGCCCGCGTTCGCCGCGGACAAGACAGTGCGCGTCGGCTTCTCGCTGGCACACACGGGCTGGGCTGCCGCTTACGACGTCGGTTATGCCCTCGGCCTTCGCATGGCCTTCGACGAGGCGAACGGCAAGGGCGGCGCTGGCGGCAAGTACAAGATCGAAGTCACCGAGGGAACGGATACCGCGTCGAGCTCCGTGGAGGCGATCAAGTCGGTCGACGCTCTGCTTGAAAAGGGTGTCGACGTGCTCTTCACGAGCTGTGATGCAACCAGTTCCGTTGCGGCGGGTCGGTCGGGCCAGAAGAAGGGCGTGTTGATGTTCGCAGGAACATCCACCCAGGTCGACGTCCCCGCGAAGGTCGGCGACTGGATGTACCTCGCCAACTTCAGTGACAACGTCAGTGGCGGCTCCACGGGCGTCTTCGCAGCAAAGGACCTCGGCATCAAGACCGCCTACCTTCTCAAGTCGTCGGATAACACATACACGGAATACGTTCCGGAATACTTCGCCAAGACGTTCGAAAAGTACGGCGGCAAGGTCGTCGGCAAAGGAAACTTCACTTTCGAACAAGCCGATTTCGGGGGTATCATCGCCGAGATCAAGGCGCTGCCCGCGGAACCCGACGCAATCATGACCGCAGCCTTCGAACCGGACTTGCCGGCGTTCCTACGGCAAGCGCGAGCTGCAGGGATCAAGTCGCGCATCGTGGGAGCCGACGGCATCGACTCTCCATCGTTCTACGCCCTTGGAGATTTGGTCGAGAACACGATCGTCCTGTCGAACCGTATGCCCGTCGAAGGAAGCAAATACCAGGACATCGCCACAGTCTTCGGTAAATCGCATCCTGACCAGGTCGACAACTCCGCATGGATTGTCGGTTACGACGCTGGCCTCGTCCTGATCGAAGCGATCAAAAACGCCGACGCTACGGATTCGGCGTCCATCCGCGCAGCTCTCGACAAAATTAAGGATTTCGACGTTCCCAACGGCAAGGTTTCATATGCCGGGTTCGAGCGCCGTCCCATGGTGCCGATCTCGTTCCTCGAGATCAAAAGCGGCAAGGGCGTCTTCATGAAAGCCGCCACGATCGACACTGCCGATATCCCTGCTCCGATTATGTAAGGTCACGTCATGCTCCGCGTTGAAAATCTGGTCGTTCGATATGGACCGATCGAAGCCGTCAAGGGGATCAGCTTCGAAGTGGGCCAAGGCGAGATCGTCTCTCTCCTGGGTCCTAACGGTGCCGGCAAGACCTCCACTCTTGCTGCACTGATGAAGCTGATCGTACCGCAATCGGGTACGATCACCTTGGCTGGTGAAGACATATCGGCAGTGGGAGCGGCTCAGATCGTTCGGCGGGGCATGACTCTTTCTCCGGAAGGGAGGCGCGTTTTTCCGAGATTGAGCGTTGAGAAAAACCTCCTTCTAGGCGGCATGGTCCTCAAGGACTGGCGCAACCCAGAGGTCCTGAACCGGATGTACGCCCGGTTCCCGATCCTTCATGAGCGTCGCAACCAACTCGCGGGAACCCTTTCGGGTGGAGAGCAGCAGATGCTCGCTATCGCGAGAGCGTTGATGTCTTCCCCCAAGGTCCTTCTTCTCGATGAACCATCTCTTGGAATCGCGCCGAAGATCGTGGCCGAGAATTTCGATCTGATCTGCGAATTGCGGGACGAGGGATTCACCATCTTGCTCGTGGAGCAGAACGTCTTCCAATCCCTCTCGATCTCCGACCGGGCATACGTGCTCGAGAGCGGACGTATCGTGGCGAGTGGGGATTCGGACGACATCCTTAAAAGCGATCTCGTCCGGCACTCATACCTCGGGGTCGCTGACCCGATCGAAGCGGCATAGGTGCGACCATGGAAATCTTCATTCAATATCTCATCAACGCCTTAAGCCTCGGCGGTGTCTACGCGCTGATCGCCCTTGGACTGGCAATCGTATTCAGTATTTTCGGGTTCATCAACTTCGCCCACGGGGAGCTTCTCACGCTCTTCGGCTATGCGTTGTTCTATTCGCTGGGTGCGGGCATACCGTTTCCGTTGGCGGTAATCCTCTCCCTGATCGCTTGCATGGTCGCCGCGGTCGCAATGGAGCGCATCGCGTTTCGACCATTGCGCGGGGCTAGCCCCATGACGCTTCTGGTTACGAGCTTCGCTATATCCGGGGCTCTCCAGGTGATCTTCCAGGTGGCGTTTGGCGCGCTGCCCAAGCCCCTTAACATGCCCGGCTTCCTGACCGGCGCTTTCAATGTGGGAGGCGTTTACATCGGCGCTGCGCAGTTAATCTCAATCGTCACCGTTGCGCTTCTGGCCATCGCACTCAACCTTTTCCTGAACCGCACGCGGTTCGGTCTATCGCTCGTCGCATCGGCCCAGGACTTCGACGTCGCGAGATTGATGGGCATCAAGGTGAACACGGTCTACGCCATAGCGTTCGCGCTGTCCGGCTTGCTGGCTGGCGTCGCCGCCCTGCTGTGGGTTTCAATGCGCGGCTCGGTAACCCCGGACATGGGCTTCACGCCGCTGGTAAAGGCATTCGTCGCAACGATCGTCGGCGGTATGGGCAGTTTGACGGGCGCGGTGGCGGGAGGGTTTTTCCTCGGAGTAATGGAGGTTGCCCTCCAGATCGTGCTTCCGTCCGATTACCTGATATTCCGGGATCCTCTGATCCTGTCGATCCTGATCGGGTTTTTGCTGTTTCGGCCTCGCGGCCTGCTTCCTGCCGCGGCGATGCCGGTCAAGTAAGCAGGTATCCGCGCCTTCTTCCGGCGCGGAACTGGTTATGAGCAGAACCGAGGTCGCTCGATCGAAGCGGGCGGCCCCTCCTCACGGCTATCAGGTGCATTACGTCGAGCCAGGACGGACACATGTCCACCTAACGTTAGCGACTGGGAAACAGATTGACCGGAGATGTTCTCGCAACGTCTCGAGTGGCACGCCGCCCATCGCCTGCTTCCACAGGTTCTCGGCCCTGACCGCGACCGTTTGTCGGCGGGTCACGGAGCAGAGCCGCTGACAAGCATTGCCCTTAATCTGTTTCCCCACCTTGTCTGCACGGACATGATCCCGTCGCCTTCCGCCGCGCCGGAGGTGATTGGGCTTCCCGTGTCGGGGTTCGCTTCGGTGAGCTTCGAAGGAATAGACATCGCCATCCCCGTGGAAAGCAGGGCTGTCCGGGGAAATTTAGGCATAAGAGAAGACCATCTGGTCTGGTGATATTTTTGGTTTTGGTCGGCTCAGATTGACGGGGGGCGGCTTGTCGATGGCTGCGATGCTCTTACGCTGGAACA
>NZ_WUFT01000028.1 GCF_010668805.1 Rhizobium phaseoli
TGACGCGCATGAAGAACTTGCCGGTATCGAGATCGTCGAACTGCGAGCTGTCGATGATGTTGCAGCCCTTGTCGGCCAGATAACTCGAAATCGCCGCCACGATGCCGCGCGTCGACTTGCAGGATACGGTGAGTACGACGTTTTTCATGCTGTCTTTTCCTTCACGAGATCAAGTGCCGAGGATGCGATCACGCCGAGCTTGTCAGCCCGGCGTGTCGGCGGTCTCGAAGACATCCGTCGGCCGCTCAGATGTCGAGCGTGCTGTCGCGTTCCCACTGGGTGAAATGCGAGCAGTAGGCATTCCATTCCCGATGCTTGAGCTTGAGATAGGCGGCGGAAAATTCCGCCCCCATCGCCTGCTTCAGGCCCTCGTCGGCATCATAGGCACGCAGCGCATCGAGGAGGTTGAGCGGCAGGCGCGGGGCGTCCTTCACCAGATGCCCCTCGGCATACATGTCGATATCATAGTGGCGGCCGGGGTCTGCCTGGCTGCGGATGCCGTTAAGGCCGGCGGCAATGATGATCGCCTGCAGCAGATAGGGATTGACCGCTCCATCAGGCAGGCGCAGTTCGAAACGTCCCGGTCCCGGCACGCGCACCATGTGAGTGCGGTTGTTGCCGGTCCAGGTCACGGTGTTCGGCGACCAGGTGGCGCCTGAGGTGGTGCGCGGCGCATTGATGCGCTTGTAGGAATTGACCGTCGGATTGGTGACCGCGGCAAGCGCCGAGGCATGTTTCATGATGCCGCCGAGGAAGGTCTTGCCCTGAGCCGAGAGCCCAAAGGCCATTTCCTTGTCGGCGAAAGCGTTGACCTTGCCATCGATGTCCCAAACCGAGATGTGGGCGTGGCAGCCGTTTCCGGTCAGGCCCATGAAGGGCTTCGGCATGAAGGTGGCGCGAAGGCCATGCTTTTCGGCGACCGACTTGACCATGAACTTGAAGAAGGAGTGCTTGTCTGCGGTCTGAAGCACGTCGTCATATTCCCAGTTCATCTCGAACTGGCCGTTCGCATCCTCGTGGTCGTTCTGATAGGGCTTCCAGCCGAGCTCGAGCATGTAGTCGCAGATCTCGGCGATGACATCATAGCGACGCATCACGGCCTGCTGATCGTAGCAGGGTTTTTCGGCGGTATCGAACTGGTCCGAAATCACCGAACCATCCGCAGAGATCAGAAAGAACTCGGGCTCCACGCCGGTCTTAACCCGCAGCCCTTCTTTCGCAGCCTCAGCAACCAGCTTTTTCAGCAGCACACGTGGCGCCTGTTCGACGGGCTGATCGTCCATGACGCAGTCGGCTGCGACCCATGCGACGTCTTTCTTCCATGGGAGCTGGATGACCGAGGACGCATCGGGAACCGCGAACAGGTCGGGATGGGCCGGCGTCAGATCGAGCCAGGTTGCAAAACCCGCAAAGCCCGCGCCGTCTTTCTGCATATCGGCAATGGCTTGCGCCGGGACCAGCTTGGCGCGTTGGGCGCCGAACAGGTCCGTGTAGCTGATCATGAAATATTTGATGCCTTTTTCGGAGGCGTATTGCGAGAGATCCAGTGTCACTTTTGTCCCCTTGTATTGATCTCAGACACTTGATGATGAAGCCGGCCGCATCCTCCCAAACGCGCCCGGCTGGTGTTTTCTTAAAAACCGGTCTTGCCGGGGATCCAGTTGGTGCCGGCGAGCGGCACTTGCGCCATGGCCGATGCCTCGATCGTCAATGCAACGAGGTCTTCCGGCTCGAGGTTATGGAGGTGGTTCTTGCCGCAGGCACGCGCGATCGTCTGCGCCTCGAGCGTCATGACCTTGAGGTAGTTGGCAAGGCGGCGACCGGCCGCAATCGGGTCGAGGCGCTTTGCGAGCTCCGGATCCTGGGTGGTGATGCCGGCCGGATCCTTGCCTTCATGCCAGTCGTCATAGGCGCCGGCGGTCGTGCCGAGCTTTTGATATTCTTCTTCCCAGTGCGGATCGTTATCGCCGATGGCGACGAGTGCCGCCGTGCCGATCGCGACCGCGTCGGCGCCGAGCGCCAGCGCCTTGGCGACGTCGGCGCCCGAGCGGATGCCGCCCGAAACGATCAGCTGCACCTTCCGATGCATGCCGAGATCCTGCAACGCCTGGACCGCCGGACGAATGCAGGCGAGTGTCGGCATGCCGACATTCTCGATGAAGACATCCTGCGTTGCCGCCGTGCCGCCCTGCATGCCGTCGAGCACGACGACGTCGGCGCCGGCCTTCACGGCAAGAGCGGTGTCGTAATAGGGACGCGCGCCACCGACCTTGACGTAGATCGGCTTTTCCCAATCGGTGATTTCGCGCAGCTCCATGATCTTGATTTCCAGATCATCGGGGCCGGTCCAGTCCGGATGGCGGCAGGCCGAGCGCTGGTCGATGCCCTTTGGCAGGTTGCGCATATTGGCAACGCGGTCGGAGATCTTCTGGCCGAGCAGCATGCCGCCGCCGCCGGGCTTGGCGCCTTGGCCAACCACGACTTCGATGGCATCGGCGCGGCGCAGGTCCTTCGGATTCATGCCGTAGCGGGAGGGCAGGTATTGGTAGACCAGCGTTTGCGAATGGCCGCGTTCCTCATCGGTCATGCCGCCGTCGCCTGTCGTGGTCGAGGTGCCGGCGATGGTCGCACCGCGGCCGAGCGCCTCCTTGGCGTTGCCGGACAGCGCGCCGAAGCTCATGCCGGCAATGGTGATCGGCGTCTTGAGCGTGATCGGCTTCTTGGCGAAACGTGAGCCGAGCACGACTGTCGTGTCGCACTTTTCCCGATAACCTTCGAGCGGGTAGCGCGAGATCGAGGCGCCGAGAAACAGCAGATCGTCGAAATGCGGAACCTTGCGCTTGGTGCCGGCGCCGCGGATGTCATAGATACCAGTCGCCGCCGCGCGGCGGATTTCGGCAAGCGTATAGTCATCGAAGGTCGCGGACTTGCGTGGCGGGGTATAAGGATTGTGATAGCTCATGGGGGTCCCTCGCCTCAGTACGCGTCGGCGTTGTCGATGTTGAAATTGTAGAGCTTGCGAGCCGAGCCGTAGCGCTTGAACTCTTCGGGCCTGACGTCCGTCACGCCTGCTTTGTCGAGCAGCTCGGCAAGCTTTTCCAGATGCTCCGGCCGCATCTCTTTCTCGATGCAGTCGGATCCCAGGCTCTTGACCTCGCCGCGGACAAAAAGCTTGGCTTCGTAGAGCGAATCCCCCAGCGCTTCGCCGGCGTCGCCGAGCACGACGAGATGGCCGGACTGGCCCATGAAGGCCGACATGTGGCCGATGCTGCCATGAACGACGATGTCGATGCCCTTCATCGAAATGCCGCAGCGCGACGCTGCATTGCCCTTGATGACGAGCAGGCCGCCGCGGCCGGTGGCGCCGGCATACTGGCTGGCGTCGCCCTCGATGACGACAGTGCCCGACATCATGTTTTCGGCAACGCCCGGACCGGCCGAACCGTGGACCGTGACCCTGCCGCCGTCATTCATGCCGGCGCAGTAATAACCGACCGATCCTTTGACAGCGACCGTGACGGGGCTGTCGATACCGACGGCAACGGAATGGCTGCCGCGCGGGTTGATGACCTCGAATTCAGTGTCGTTGGCACCTTTGGAAAGGGCGTGCAGCGCGCTGTTCAGTTCGCGAAGAGGGGTGTTGGAAAGATCGAATGTCGGCATTGCATCCTCGTTGGTCCGGGAGACGGTCTGACCCGCTCCTGCATTCAGGCGCCCCTCAGGCGGCCTTGTCGTGATCCCAGAAGTAAACGGTGGCCGGCTCCGGCTCCCAGACACGGGCGTTCTCGATGCCGGGAAGGTTGACCAGCGCGCGGTATTCCGAGCCGAAGGCGACATATTGGTCGGTCTCGGCCATGACGGCGGGCTTGCAGGCGATCGGGTCGCGCACCACCCCGAAGCCGGACTTGGTGCCGACGACGAAGGTGAAGAAACCGTCGAGATCGTCGAGCGCCCCGGTCAGGGCCTCACCGAGATCCTTGCCCTTGGCCATTTCGGCCGTCAGATAGGCGGCGGCGACTTCGGAATCGTTCTGCGTCTCGAAGGTCATGCCTTCGCGAACCAGTTCGCGGCGCAGGTTGTTGTGGTTGGACAGCGAGCCGTTGTGCACCAGGCACTGGTCGGCGCCGGTCGAGAACGGATGAGCGCCGAGCGTGGTGACCGCGGATTCCGTCGCCATGCGGGTATGGCCGATGCCGTGGCTGCCGCTCATGGCGCGGACATCGAACCGCTTCACGACGTCTTTCGGAAGACCGATTTCCTTGTAAATTTCGACGCTTTCGCCCGATCCCATCAGGCGGACCGTCGGACGGATCTCTTCGAGCGCCTTGCGCACGGTTCCAAGCTTGGAGGCATCCAGCTCGATGACCGCATGCGTGCTCTTGATCGACACCTCGGCTCTGATGCCGGCCTTCGCAAGATCACCGGCGAGGCCTTCGAAGTCCACGCTGGGGTTGGCGGACTGGATGGTAATCTTCGCTTTTCCCTCGGTGGAGCCGCCATAGATTGCGATTCCGGCTGAGTCCGGTCCGCGATCCGTCATGGTGATCAGCATATCCGAGAGCAGATTTCCCAGCTGAGGTTCAAGGCTCTTGTCCTTGAGGAACAATCCAACAATGCCGCACATAGCGTGTGCCTCCGTTCATGGTGAGAAAGGACTAGCAGGACTATTTCAGGACTTCAACTAGGAAGAATAAATTTTTCTTTTAAGGCAAGTCAGCTTCTGGAGTTCTGCTGGGGATAGCTGATGATCGAGAGGTATTTGCTCGGCAGTTCCACCAGCTGCTCCGGCCCATGCGGCGCATCGGCATCGAAGAACAGGCTGTCGCCCGGCTGCATCTGGAAAAGCTGATCGCCATGGCGGTAGATAACCTCGCCTTCGAGCATGTAGAGAAATTCCATGCCCTCGTGCTGAAAGGTCGGGAAGGTGTCGGAATCGGCGGTCAGCGTGATGAGATAGGGTTCGACGATGACGCCGCTGGTATTATTGTCGATATGGCCGAGCAGATTATATTGATGGCCGGCGCGCGTGCCGCGCCGTTCGAGTTCGATGCCCTGCCCCGCCTTGACGAAGACGGCATTACGCGGTTCCTCAAAGCGGCGGAAAAAGGCGGTCATCGGCACGCCGAGCGCCCGCGACAGCGATTGCAGCGTCGTCAGCGACGGGGAGATGTTGCCGTTCTCGATCTTCGACAGCATGCCGAGCGAAATGCCGGTCGCGGCCGCCAGATCGGTGACCGTGATGCCGAGTTTCTTGCGGTAGGCGCGCACCTCATGGCCGATCGCCATTTCGAGGTTGTTTTCCTTCGGCTCGCGAACAGCGTGCGGATCCTGGGAAAAGGCAGCGCGTTCGCTATGCGCCTGTTCCAGTTGCTTCGCCGCTTCAAGCTTGGGTTTCATGCTGCCGCCTTCGCGTTGTTCAGAGGCAACCCTATCGCCCTAGTGAAATTTTCTCAACCGTGAAGAAAACCTATTCCCGCCGCGCCTCGCGCGGAGCGATGCCGTAGACGGCGCGGAACATCCGGGAAAAGTGGCTGAGACTGGAAAAGCCGGTGGCAACGGCGATCTCCGAGACGGAAAGCGGGCTCTGCTTCAGCAGGCGATGGGCATGCTGCAGCCTGATCCTGTGGTACTGATCGAGGAAGCTGGTCTTAAGATGGGCGGAAAAGAGCCGGTCGAGATGGCGGACGGTGACGCCGGCGATGCGCGCCATGGCGGCGCGGTCGAGCGGCATTTCGATCGTCTCCTCCATCCGTTCGAGAACGCTGAGCAGCCCTGGATGGTGGACGCCATAGCGCTCGGCGAGCGAGGCGCGCTGGGGGGCGGCGGGCGCGTTGACCTCTGTGTGAAGATACCAGTCGCTGACGCGGCGGGCAAAATCCGGTCCCATGCGCTCGGCGATCAGCACATGCATCATGTCGAGCGGCGCGATGCCGCCGCCGCAGGTGATCCGGTTACCGTCGATCATGAAGCGCGCCTGGCGTGGCGACAGATCGGGAAAAGCCTCGAGAAGGGCGGCCGCATGTTCCCAGTGGATGGTAAAATCGCGGCCGGCCAGCAGTCCGGCCGCGGCCATCAGATAGGGGCCGCCCGAAATGCCGCCGATCCTCACACCCTCGCGCGCCAGCTGCCGCAGACAGGCAAGCACGCCGGGATAACGCCAGTCGCGCGGCAAGCCGCCGGCGCAGACGAAGGCCGTGCCGAGGCCGGAACCCCTGGCCGGAAGCGGTTCGGCGGGCACGCTTACGCCCGAAGAGGAGCGCGCCGGCTCCCCGTCCGGCGAAAAGATCGACAGGTGATAGATTTCGCGCCCGGCCAGGAGGTTTGCCGCCCTGAGCGGTTCGCTCGCCGAGGCATAGGACATCAGCGCAAATCCCGGGATCAGGATGAAGCCGATTTCCTGAACATTTCGGTTATCGGATGAGGACATGTCTCTTTTCTAACCATTCATGTCCTAATTGCGCAAGTCGTGCGTCACCTTTCTGGCATCATGCGGTCGTTCCATTCGGATTGACCCATGCGCTATTCCGCTCTTTCGATCTTCTTAAACGGCCTTCGCGGCAATAAAAGCTGGGCGCCCGCCTGGCGCGATCCGGCGCCGAAGCCGCATTACGACGTCATCATCGTCGGCGGCGGCGGTCACGGCCTTGCCACCGCCTATTATCTCGCCAAGGAATTCGGCATCACCAATGTCGCCGTCCTTGAAAAGGGCTATCTCGGCTCCGGTAACATCGGCAGGAACACGACGATCATTCGCTCGAACTACCTGCTGCCCGGCAACAATCCCTTCTACGAACTGTCGATGAAGCTTTGGGAAGGCTTGGAGCAGGACTTCAACTTCAACGCCATGGTCTCGCAGCGCGGCGTCCTCAACCTCTTCCATTCCGATGCGCAGCGCGACGCCTATACGCGCCGCGGCAACGCCATGCGGCTGCACGGCGTCGACGCCGAGCTTCTCGACCGGCAGGCGGTGCGCAAAAAACTGCCCTTCCTCGATTTCGACAATGCCCGTTTCCCGGTGATGGGTGCTTTGTACCAACCGCGCGGCGGCACGGTGCGCCACGATGCGGTCGCCTGGGGTTATGCGCGCGGCGCCGACAGCCGTGGCGTCGACATCATCACCCAGTGCGAAGTAACCGGCATCCGCAGCGAAAACGGTAAGGTGACCGGCGTCGAGACCAGCCGGGGTTTCATCGGCTGCGGCAAGCTGGCGCTGGCAGCGGCCGGCAATTCCACTGTCGTTGCCGACATGGCCGGCCTTCGCCTGCCGATCGAAAGCCATGTGCTGCAGGCCTTCGTCTCCGAAGGGCTGAAACCCTTCATCGACAACGTCGTCACCTTCGGCGCCGGCCATTTCTACGTCTCCCAGTCGGACAAGGGCGGCCTCGTCTTCGGCGGTGATATCGACGGTTATAATTCCTATGCCCAACGCGGCAATCTGGCCTCGGTCGAACATGTCGCCGAAGCCGGGCTGGCGATGATCCCGTCCCTGTCGCGGGTGCGTTACCTGCGCTCCTGGGGTGGGGTGATGGACATGAGCATGGACGGCTCGCCGATCATCGACCGCACCCATATAGACAATCTCTATCTCAATGCCGGCTGGTGTTACGGCGGCTTCAAGGCGACGCCCGCCTCCGGCTTCTGCTACGCCCATCTGATCGCCCGCAACTCGCCGCATCAGACGGCCAGCGCCTTCCGGCTCGACCGGTTCGCCCGCGGCTATCCGATCGACGAAAAGGGCGTCGGCGCCCAGCCCAATCTGCACTGAGGACATCTAACGATGGCAAGCCTGATTTCATGTCCCCATTGCGGCGCCCGGCCCAAGGAGGAATTTTCGATCCGCGGCGATGCGGGCTTGGCTCGACCGGCGCCGGATGCCGGTGCGGAGGCCTGGTTCGACTATGTCTATCTGCGCGACAATCCGCGTGGCAGCCACAGCGAATACTGGCACCATTCCTCCGGCTGCCGCCGCTGGTTGATCGTCGAACGTGATACCGTCACCCATGTGGTTCATGGCGTCAGGGATGCCGCGCTTTCGAAGCTTGGCGGGGATCTGGCATGACGAGCTTCCGTCTTACCTCCGGCGGCCGCATCGACCGCGCCACGACACTCGGCTTCACTTTCGACGGCAAACCGCTCGCAGGCCATCCGGGCGATACGCTCGCCTCGGCGCTGCTTGCCAACGGCGTCCAGCTCGTCGGCCGCAGTTTTAAATATCATCGCCCGCGCGGCATTCTGACGGCCGGGGCTGCCGAACCGAACGCGTTGGTGACGACTGGCAGCGGCGGGCGCACCGAACCGAATACGCGCGCGACGATGATCGAGCTTTACGAGGGGCTGGCGGCCAAGAGCCAGAACCGCTGGCCCTCGCTCGGTTTCGATGTCGGCGCCGTCAACGGGCTGCTCTCGCCTTTCCTCAGCGCCGGCTTCTACTACAAGACCTTCATGTGGCCGGCAGCACTCTGGGAAAAGCTTTACGAGCCGGTGATCCGCAAGGCGGCGGGCCTCGGCAGAGCCTCCTACGAGGCCGACCCCGATGCCTACGAGAAATGCTGGGCGCATTGCGATCTGCTGGTGATCGGCGCCGGTCCCGCCGGTCTTGCCGCAGCACTCACCGCCGGCCGCGCCGGCGCCCGCGTCATCCTCGCCGACGAAGGCCCCGAACTCGGCGGCAGCCTGCTTTCCCGCAGCAATGTTGAGGGCAAGCCGGCCGACGCGCTTCTCGGCGAGCTGCTGGCCGAACTCGAGGGGCTGGCGAACGTACGCCGCCTGCCGCGCATGACCGTGTTCGGCTGGTACGACGACAATGTCTTCGGCGCCGTCGAACGCGTGCAGAAGCATGTGGCGCTGCCCGATCCGGAACGCCCGGTCGAACGCTTGTGGCGCATCGTCGCCCGTCAGGCGATTCTGGCGACAGGCGCCGAGGAGCGGCCCCTGGTCTTCGGCGGCAACGATATTCCCGGCGTGATGATGGCAGGCGCCATGCGCAGCTATCTCAATCGGCAGGCAGTGGCGCCGGGCAAAAGCACGGTGATCTTCACCACCAACGATGCCGCTTACCGCACCGCCGCCGATCTCGAGGCGGCCGGCCTCGTCGTCGCGGCGATCGTCGACAGCCGCGCCGATGCCGGCAAAGGCTGGCAAGGCGGCGCCGAAGTGCTGAAGAGCGCCCGGGTGATCGATGCGTTCGGCGGCCAACGCCTCAACGGCGTCAGCGTCGAAACCGCAAACGGCACCCGCCGCATCGACGCCGATGCGCTTGCCATGTCGGGCGGCTGGAGCCCGATCATCCACCTTGCCTGCCATCGTGCTGGGAAGCCGCAATGGTCGGACGAAGCTTCGGCGTTTCTGGCGCCGGTCGCGCAGGATGGCCTTGCCGTTGCCGGCTCGGCTGCCGGCCTTTCTGAAACCGCTGCCTGCCTCGGCGATGGCGCCGCAAAGGCGGCGGCCGCCCTGAAGGCGATCGGCTTTGCAGCGGCGGAACCGGCTTTTGCTGCTGCGCCGGAAGCGGTTCGAGGCTCAAAGCCGCTCTGGTCGGTCAAGGGCTCGAAGGGCAAGGCTTTCGTCGACTATCAGAACGATGTGCATCTCAAGGACCTCGGCCTCGCCGTCCGCGAAGGCTATGGCCATGTCGAACTCGCCAAGCGGTATACGACATCAGGCATGGCGACCGACCAGGGCAAGCTGTCCAACATCAACGCCATCGGCATCCTGGCCGAGGCGCGCGGCGTGTCGCCGGCCGAGGTGGGAACGACGACCTTCCGGCCCTTCTATACGCCGGTCTCTTTCGGCGCCTTGACCGGAACATCGCGCGGCAAACATTTCCAGCCGGGCCGCAAATCGCCGCTGCACGGCTGGGCTAAGAAGAACGGCGCCGTCTTCGTCGAAACCGGCCTCTGGTACCGGTCCTCCTGGTTCCCGCGCGCAGGTGAGGCGACATGGCGCGACAGCGTCGATCGCGAAGTGCTGAACATCCGCAAAAATGCGGGCCTCTGCGACGTCTCGACCCTTGGCAAGATCGAAATCTTCGGCCGCGATGCCGCGGCCTTCCTCGACCGCATCTATTGCAACGGCTTCTCCAAGCTTGCCGTCGGCAAGGCGCGTTACGGCATCATGCTGCGCGAGGACGGCTTGATCTATGACGACGGCACCACCAGCCGCTTCAGCGACGAGCATTTCTTCATGACGACGACGACGGCGCTCGCCGCCGGCGTGCTCACCCATCTCGAATTCTGCGCCCAGACGCTCTGGCCGGAACTCGACGTCTGCTTCGCCTCCTCCACCGATCAATGGGCGCAGATGGCCGTTGCCGGACCGAAGTCGCGCGCCATCCTCTCCGAGATCGTCGACGAGGATTTGTCCGATGCGGCCTTCCCGTTCATGAGCGCCCGAAAGATCTCACTGTTCGGCGGCCGCCTCGAAGGCCGGCTCTTCCGGATCTCCTTCTCGGGCGAACTCGCCTACGAACTTGCCGTGCCGGCCGGCTATGGTGAGAGCGTTGCCGACGCCGTCATGGCATCCGGCGAGAAACACGGCATCTGCGCCTATGGCGCCGAAGCGCTCGGTGTTCTGCGCATCGAGAAAGGCCATGTCACCCATGCCGAAATCAACGGCACGGTCACACCAGGCGATCTCGGCTTCGGCCGTATGGTGTCATCGACCAAGCCGGATTTCATCGGCAAGGCGATGCTCGCCCGCGAAGGCCTGCAGGATCCCGAACGCCCGCGCCTCGTTGGCGTCAAGCCGCTCAATCCGGCAAGCGGCTTCCGCACCGGCTCGCATATCCTTGCCGAGGGTGATGCAGCGACGCTCGAAAACGACCAGGGCTATGTCACATCAAGCGCCTTTTCGCCGACGCTCGGCCATACGATCGGCCTGGCGCTGGTCAGGCGTGGGCCGGAACGTATCGGTGAAAAGGTGACAGTCTGGAACGGCCTGCGCAACGAATTCGCCGATGCGGTGCTCTGCCATCCCGTCTTTGTCGATCCCGAAAACGAGAAGCTCCATGCTTGATCTTCCTCAGCACAGACCGGTTCTCGCCGGGGCAGCATATGCCGGTATCTCAGAGGCAGGCATCCGGCTGGAAGCCTTGCCCGAGGGCCATCTGCTGCACGTACTCGGCACGATCGAGCCTGCGGCACTTGCCGCCGAACTGGTCAAAGCCGGCTTTGCAAACAGTTCGATCCGCAAGGCCGGCTTCCGCCAATGGTTCGTCGCCGGCGACGAGCCGCTTACTTCAGCAGGTCTCAATACTCTTATGGCCGCGCTTGCCGGAAAAGCCTTCGTCATGGACCAGAGCCACGGACGCGTCCGCATCGGCGTTTCCGGCCGGTCTTCGCGGCTGCTGCTGTCAAAAGGCACCGCCGTCGATCTCGATCCTGCGGTCTTCCCGGAAGGCAGTTCGGCGATGACGATGGTCGGTCACCTCTCCGTGCAGATCGTCCGCACCGGCGACGACAGCTTCGAACTCACGGTCCTGCGCAGCTTCGCCGAAAGCCTCTGGGACGAACTCAAGCATATGGCGGCGAGCGCCGAGAGGGACGGCGCGTAAGGGCCGTGCCGGCACAAAGATCGACGATTGAGCGAAATAGCTGGAAGGTTCAACTTTCCGGCGCGGTGGCACGCAACCGTTGACCGTCGAGCCAACACGAGAATTCGCTACAGCGGAGAGGATGGCGGCGAAATTTTTAGGGACTGACGATGGAGCAGATGGTAAGCGGTGCCCCAATCACACCTTGTGGCAGCCTAGATAATGCCGCGAGATAAATTCTTTGAGCATGATTGATCGAGCCGTTATCTCGAATCGGATTCACGCTTCGACGCGAGGATCGCGAACGCCAGTAGCGAAATCATTGGCAAAGGCTGTGTTGGGTCCGAACCCAATAGGCGTTGCATCCATCAGAGCGGACAATCAAATCTATTAGCAAATCGCGTTTGACGGCGTGGAACGGCTGAACAATTGATAAATTCAGCCAAAATTAATTCTGAAGGCGATAAAAGTGGGTGCCGTGAAAAGATGAACGACCCGATACACCCTGCACGCCAAATCCCGTTTCCCGACCTTATCGCTGGCTTGAAGCGAGCCCAAGGGCTCGGCCATGTCCATCGCCGTCAGAATTCAACCGGTACTTTACAGCTCTACATCTATACCCCCCGGTGCGTATATGAGGATGGTTGGGATCAGTTTTCGCTGATCGCTCGCGGTCTCATTGTGGACGAGGGCGCTGGTCGGGTCGTTGCCACGCCGTTTCCGAAGTTTTTCAATGCCGGCGAGCGGCATGGCGAAGTACCCGATCTGCCGTTTGAGGCGTTCGAAAAGCTCGATGGTAGTCTGATAATCGTGTTCAATGATGTTGGCCGTTGGCACGCAGCCACCAAAGGCGCGTTCGACTCCGAACAGGCCCTATGGGCTCAAGCACGCTTGGATGCCCATGATCTCTCCGGTCTGTCGCCGGATACGACATATCTGTTCGAGGCGGTATATCCGGAAAACAGAATTGTCGTGCGATATGCGAAGCCTGCCATGGTGATGTTGGCGGCCTACCACGCTTCAGGTCTTGAAGTAACCTACGACGAGGTTCGAACGACCAGCCAAGCGTTGGGATGGCGTGCGGCCGAACGCCATGAGTTCGGGAATATGGCGGACATGATGCTCCATACTGCAACGCTCCCACGCGACAACGAGGGATTTGTCGTTAGATTCACAAATGGCTTGCGCCTCAAACTCAAAGGCTCCGAGTACCGTCGTATCCATGCGTTGATCTCACGCTGCACGCCGTTGGCAATGTGGGAAGCAATGGCCGCTGGGGACGACATGGCCGCGATTCGTCGTGATTTGCCGGAAGAGTTTTGGAGCGATTTTGACAACATCGTACTCCTCCTGACGAAGGAATACGTGGCGATGGAAAGGAAGGTCGCTGAACTGGCAGCATCTGTCGCCCATCTTTCCGATAAAGAGTTGGGATTGTCGCTCAATTCACTGCCTGCTGACGTGGGTCCTTACGTTTTTGGCTTGCGAAAAGCAGGTGCAATCCTAGGCAAGTCCCGAGACGCGTTGATTCGTTCCATCAGACCCACTGGCAACGTGTTGCCAGGTTACCAGCCGTCATATGCCATGGGGCGTGTGATTGATGAGGCAACATCGTAGATTTGCAGCGTACAGTAGCTCTGGCGTGAATGCAGGATTGGAGAAGGCCTCGGCTGAGAGGTTCCTTCGGCTGTGACATTGAAGCAATAATGCGTTAAATAGCGGCATCAAGTGGAACGTGTGCTTTGCTCCAGAAGGCGTTCGATAGGTGAACCTCACGCCTAGACTTCCTGGTCGTGAAAACCTCCAATGTACTCTCCATGGAGAAACTCCCGTTGCTCGTCCATGGAAAGCCGATCATAGATTAGCCCAGACAGGGCAACGTGGGAGTGGAACACCGGTTACCACAAGCCTTTATCCGGTTTTCCTAATGTCCTCGAATCTGAGGCTGAAGCGTGCGAGATATTTACTCAGGCGATCGGCATCGTTGCTACTCTTTTTCTCCAGTCGCGACTTCGCAAACAGGGCTCTGCCCGCAGCACTTGCGGTGGCATGTTGACGGCAGGTGTGAAGAACGGTGGCAAGCTGGGCTGTGTCGAAGCGATCGAGGCGAGCGGCCGCCTCCGCACCCAGCACTTCTTCAATGATCAGATCCACCCTGCCGTCGTCACTCGAGCTGCGCCAAAACGCATTCAGCCGCCGGACTTCATCGTCAACGACGTCGTCGTGATGCGCCCATACGGCGCAAGGGTCGCCATGCGGGTAACCGAAGCTGACAGGTCGCGAAAGTTGGCACTCCAGACGGATTGGTATCGGGCCAGCGTTGTTGTCATGCGTTTGATCATTGCGGTCTGGAGGAAGGCAGTCAACCGCTAAGCCGAAACAACGTTACAACACCCAAATAACGTGTCGCCTGTTCACGGAATGACGTGCAGAGAGTTCGATGCCCTTCAAGGCGGCCAAGCTGAACATTCCGAAAGCGCGATCGCGCCGACCAAGCCAGCTGCGATCGGCATTGTCTTGATCGTGAAGTCTATGCCAGTATATCAACGGTTCATGCGAGGGCGAATGCGGTATCCCACGGCGTAGGATCTGGGAAAAGCTCGACGAGAAACGCAACGAACGCCTTTACGTTCGGATTGCCACGCCGACTTTCCGGCCACAGCGCCGTTATGTGGTGCCTGTCCATCCAGTAGGTCTTCAGCACTGGGACGAGTTCGCCGCGGGCGACGTACGGACCGGCAATGTACGTCGCCGAAATGCCGATCCCGCCGCCGTTCACGAGGATCGCCACGACCGCATCGCTGTTGTCTACGACGATGTTGGCGTTAGGCAAGATCTCCTGGATCCGCTCACCGGTCCGGAAGGGCCATCGCATTGACTGTCCCGAACTCTGATAACGGAAGTTGACGCAGTCGTGCCCATCGAGGTCCTCGGGGCGCGTCGGAATGCCACGCCGCTCGAGGTAGGCTGGCGACGCGAACGCGCAGACCCTGTTCGGCGCAAGTATCCTGGCGATAAGGCGTGAATCGACCGGCTGGCCCACGCGAATTGCCACGTCGATCCCTTCCTCGACAAGGTCTGTGAAGGTATCGCCTAAGCGCAGGTCGATAGAGACCTTGGGGTAATGCTCCCGGAACGCCGGGAGATGCGGACTGATGAGATGCACTCCAACCGGAAGAGGCGCGGTGATCTTCATCAATCCGGCAGGTTCGGCCCGTGTCGCGGCTGCGGCCTGTTCGATTTCCTCGGCCTGCTGCAACAGGCGTAACGCCCGTTCATGAAGTGCAAGCCCTTCAGAAGTCAGGGTCAAAGAGCGCGTAGTGCGGCTGAAGAGCCGGACTCCTAGCCGTTCCTCCAGGCGCTGCACGCTCTTGCTGATCGCCGAGGGAGAACTCGATAGGGAGCGAGCGGCAGCGGTGTAACTGCCAAGCGATGCGGCACGAGCAAACGCTATGATACCTGTCAGTCGGTCTATTCCGATTTGTTCCGCCATGGCACTATTAAAGCGAACATCGCCCAGATTATCAATCGATGAGTTTGGATCTATTCGTCCTACCACTGCATCACCGGATGCCGGAATGTGGTCCATTACACTTCAAGTGTCTTGGCGCCATCGATCTGACGATCGCAACGATATGGAGACATCGATGTCCAACTTTAAAAATCTCGGCTTTGGCCTTGTTCTGGCAGTTGCCACGGCCGGAGCAGTATCGACTGCTGCCATGATGGCTGCGCCAGCCGCGGTAGCCCAGGAAAACAAAGCCGACGTATCCGACAACGTCGGGACCGTCGCCGACTTCCTCAACAACACCGGTGCCGACAAGGTCGAGGCAGCTGCCAAGCGTCTGGTCGCTCCCGATGCTACGTACATTTCGTTGAACTTCGACAACCCGGAACTCAAGCAGATCATACCGTGGGTCGGAACCCAGAAGGGGCCAGAAGCCTACAGCAACGCGATTATGCGGGTTCAGCAATTTGGAACACTGGAGGACTTCAAGGTTCTCGACATATTTGGAGAAGGTGAGAATGTTGCCGTCTTCGGCCAGTTCACCTATCGCGCCAAAGCAACCGGGATTGTCGTTACGTCACCCCTAGCTATTCGCGCCAAGGTCCGCGACGGCAAGATCGTGTTTTTCCAGTTCATGGAAGATAGCTACGGGACGGCCTCCGCGTTCCGGGTGAGCGGCAAGTGGACAGTGAAGACCGATCCTGCCGGTTCGACTTTCGAAGTTGGCAAGGACAACTAAGCCAATAGGGGCTTCGAATTCGGACAGTCGATGCGCTCTCAAAGCTGTACCGCCGCGAAGATCGAGGGGCGGAAAAGACGTTCGGGCAAGAATCGCCGCTAGTCAGAAACCGGCCTTCTAACCTCATGCAAAGCCATTGCGCTTATTCCAGTCCAAGCCCCTCGTTCCCTTGCCTAGAGCGCTCGAAGCGGCGACCGCATCGCAGCGTTCTGCGATGTCAATCGCCAGATTCAAAAAACCTAAACACCCAGGAAAGTGAAAGCACCATGACCGATCAGAACCACGATCAACCTCAGGCATCCATGTCGCGTCGCGGCCTCCTGAGCGCCGTAGCGATCGCTCCGCTGGCGGCGGGCGTAGTTGTGGAAACGGCCTCTGCGCAGACCGCTCGCGGCGGCACCGGAAAAGCGGCCATCGTGACAGGATCGTCCCGTGGAATCGGCGCCGCTGTGGCCAAGCGTCTTGGGCGCGAGGGATACACGGTGACCGTGAACTTCGTTGTGAACCGCGATCTCGCCGATGCGGTCGTGCGCGACATCGAGAGTGCAGGCGGAAAAGCAATCGCGGTCCAGGCAGACATAAGCGACCCCGACGCGGTGCGCCGACTTTTTGACGAAAACGATAAGGCTTTCGGTGGCGTCGACGTTGTTGTCGCAAATGCGGGGATCATTCGTCAGACACCCATGAGCGACATGACGGATGAAAACTTCAATCGATTGGTTGACGTCAACATGAAAGGCGGCTTTTACACAATGCGCGAAGCTGCACGGCGCGTTCGTAACAACGGTCGCATCATCACGTTGTCTTCCACCGTCGCGCACGCGAGACTACCCGCCTCCGGGCCCTATGGAGCCACCAAGGCCGCGCAGGAGATCTATGCCAATGTCCTGGCCAAGGAACTGGCAGGGCGCATGATTTCCGTCAACGCGATAGCGCCGGGTCCGGTCAATACCACGCTGTTCACGGACTTGAATAACGCGCAGGCGATTGCCGGTTTTGTCCAACGCACGCCGCATCATCGACTCGGTGAACCGGAGGACATTGCGAATGTCGTCGCTGCCTTGTGCTCGTCAGACGGCATGTGGGTGAACGGCCAGACGATTCTCGCGAATGGTGGTCTGATCTGAATCTCACGGCTCAGGCAGAACCCGCGCATAGGCGGCTGCCTGATGCCATAGGACGGCCGGGCAAACCTTCTTTGCCAAGGAGTACTGCTTGTTTCAGAAATGGCATCGATAGCCCTATGCAGTTTTTGCGGTCTAATCCCCCCCGTTTCTAAGCATACATAGCGGGCATAGATCGCAGCCTTGGTTGCAGCGTTGCGGTCTCAAATCCTACGAGCAAAACAAGGAGCTCTCTATGAAGTATCGGAAACTCGGCAATTCGGGAGCGTCAGTATCCAACCTTATTCTGGGCACGATGGGGTTTGGGACTGAGACGCCCGAGAAGGAAGCCTTTGCGATCCTGGATGCCTACCTCGAAACATGATCGACACCGCCGACGTTTATGGCGGAGGGGCGTCGGAAGATTTGTTGGGCCGGTGGCGTACAGGCCGGAAGGACAAGACCGATCGGTTGTTGGTCGCTACCAAGGCCCGCTTCGGTACCGGACCGGACGTCAACGACGCGGGCACCTCGCGTCCTCACCTGCACCGTGCACTCAATACGTCGCTGCGACGTTTGGGTGTCGAGGCGATCGACCTCTACCAGATGCATGGATGGGATCCATTGACCCCGGTGGAGGAAACGCTTTCCTTCCTGGATGCAGCGGCACGCGCCGGCAAGATCCACTACGTCGGTCTCTCCAATTTCACGGGGTGGCAGCTGCAACTGGTGCTGTCTACCGCTCGGGCAATGGGCCTGCAAGTACCGATCACGCTGCAACAGCAGTACAACCTTGTCTATCGAGAGATCGAATACGAGGTGGTTCCGGCAGCACTCCACAATGGCATTGGTATACTCCCGTGGTCACCGTTGGCTGCAGGGTTCCTGAGCGGAAAATACCACCGCGAGGCTGAGCCTGCCGGGGAAACGCGCCTCGCCAAGGGCGGCTCGATGATCGCGCATATGGGCAAAGAACTCTATGCCGCCGATCGCAACTGGAACACCATCGAGACCGTTCGCCAGATCGCCGGCGATATCGGCTCAACTCCGAGCCAGGTCTCGCTTAGCTGGGTCACAAACCGGCCCGGCGTATCGTCCAGCATAATCGGTGCCCGGACAATGGAACAGCTGCAGGACAACCTCGGTGCGGCTGACCTTGACCTTGACGAGGCGGCGACGGCTAAACTCAATGCAGTGAGTGCGCCGCAGCCGAATGACTATCCCTATGGCCGCTCGTCTTAAGTCACCCGCCCATGTGGCAAGCCTGCCGTAGCTGATCCTGCGGCAGGATTTTTTTCTGGCTGCCCACGGTCGTATTCAGAAGCCCAGTTTCTAACTTCATGCAGATTAGATGGAATAATCAACACCCGTCTTCGTTGGTAAATGTCTGTTCAGAAACAGCCACACCGCAAGAAAGACTCCGTATCATGAACGCTCCACTCTTCGAAACGTTTACCTTTACGAATGGATTGACCCTCGGCAACCATGTCGTCATGGCGCCGATGACCACCTGGTCAGGAAACGACGATGGTACCGTTTCCGACGAGGAAATGGGCTACTATCGGCGTAGGGCACAAGGTGTTGGCCTGGTGCTGACAGGTTGCACGCACGTTACAGCGAATGGTATTGGTTTCACCGGCGAGTTCGCGTCCTATGACGACAAATTCACACCAAGTTTGCGCCGGCTGGCAGAAGCCGCCAAAAGCGGCGGAGCGCCAGCGGTGCTTCAGATTTTCCACGCCGGCAACAAGGCCGAGGCAAGTCTGGTACCTGCCGAGGATATTGTGAGCGCCAGCTCTGTCCCGGTTGCTGCAGGTCCTTTCAACGCCGCTGGAGTGATACCGCGCCCCTTGAGCCATGATGAAATCCTCGACGTGATTTCTGCCTTCGGCGCCGCCACGCGCCGCGCCATCGAAGCCGGCTTCGACGGTATTGAACTCCACGGCGCACACGGTTTCCTGCTTCAGAACTTCTTCTCGCCGCTTTCCAATCAGCGTGACGACGAGTGGGGTGGGTCGCCCGAAAACCGCATGCGCTTTCCGATCGCCGTTGTCATCGAGGTCAAGCGGGTCATTAGCGAATTTGCGAAGCGGCCCTTCCTTTTGGGATATCGAATTTCGCCCGAGGAACCCGAAGAGGGCGGTCTTCGTATCAATGACGCCTACGGTTTGATCGACCGTCTTATCGAAACCGGCGTGGATTACGTCCACGCGTCCCTGAGCAACGTGCTTGAAGCAAAGCCCGTAGACGGCGGCGACGATCGCACGATCGCGGAGCTTATCGCCACCCGCGTGGCAGGACGGGTCCCGGTCATCGCGGCCGGCCAGGTCAGGACACCTGACCAGGCAAAGAGCGCGCTTGACCTCGGTCTTTCGCTCGTGGCGGTCGGCCAGGGACTGGTCATCAATCCAAACTGGGTGGAGCTGTCGAAGAATGGTAGCGAAGATCAGATCGAGGTGGAGGTCAGAACTTCGAAAGTTCCTGAGATCGAGATTCCTGGCAAGCTGTGGGGCGTCATTCAGGCCGCCACAGGCTGGTTCAACGTCAGGGACGACCGCACGGAAGTATCAAAAAAAGCAACGGCCTAGTACCTCCTCCCAAACCCCGGCGGTGTTGGCGAACCAGTCAACCCGAACGGGATCTGATACCAAGGAAAAGATCTATGAGTAAAGTTTGGATGATCACCGGCGCCGGCCGCGGCATGGGCCTGGACTTCGCCAAAGCGGTTCTGGCGTCCGGCGACAAGCTGGTTGCCACCGGCCGCAAGCCAGAGCGCGTCGCCGAGGCAATCGGACCGTCGGAAAATCTGCTGGTGACCACGCTTGATGTGACGAAGCCGGTCGACGCGGTGTCGGCCGTCAACGCAGCGACCGAGCGTTTCGGGCGCCTCGATGTGCTGGTCAACAATGCCGCAAGCTTCTACGCCGGCTATTTCGAGGATCTGACACCGGAGCAGATGGATCTGCAACTGGCGAGTGGTCTCATCGGCCCCATGAATGTCACGCGCGCCGTGCTGCCAGTTATGCGGCGCCAGGGGGCCGGCAAGATCGTATCCATCTCATCAACGGCAAGCCTGGTCGGCTTTGAATTCTGCAGCGCCTACGCCGCCGCAAAGTTTGCGCTGGATGGCTGGATCGAGTCACTGCAGCCGGAAGTGGCGCCACTTGGTGTCGAGACCATGATCGTCAATCCCGGCTTCTTCCGCACGGAGCTTTTGAGCGAGGATTCAACCCAATATGCTGCGTCCGCCGTCAGCGACTACGCCGAACGGCGAGCCCAGAACATGGCTGGCTGGAAGTCCGCCAACGGCCAGCAGCCGGGTGATCCGGCCAAGCTCGCACAGGCCCTGATCACGCTGGTCAACCTGCCCGAGTTGCCCCGCCGCTTCATCGCCGGCGCCGACGCTGTCGGCATGGTCGAACAGAAGCTTGCCCTGGTGCAGCAGCAGATCGATGCCCACAAGGAACTGTCCAGCTCTCTTGCCTTCGACACACAGGCTTGAAAGCACTGTGAGCGGGTGCCACAAGCGACCCGCTCATGCTTCTGAATTCTACCATCGCCAAAGTCGACGAGCAGAGCTGGTCTTGAACAGCCGTCCACCGCGAGAGCATGTCACCAAGAGGACGATTAGGAGCACGACCGCGTAACCGATCTGGGTCATTGTTACCAGCAAGCCGACTTTTCGAGTCGATACCTGAAGCGCAGTGGCGATTTCGTTCCGGAGCGGCTGTGCCCAGTAGAGGTTTCCAACGGCGATCCCGCCTGCGATCACAAACTACACAGCGAGCCTGCTCGATACCATTGCCCTGCCGGTGCCTCGCATTTACGTTGCTTAGGTGCACTGCGTGACTTTCACTGAACCCATTTCACCAGCCATCGCGGACCAGCCTGCCTGCACCGTCCCATGCAGATCCAGACTTGCGAGCGCCATGCCGCGAAGAACGACGGCAACGAGCAGCACGCCGGAACCCAGGCTGAGCGCATCGACATGATAGTCTTTTGGATCGTATGACATCTTCATAAGTTCCTGATTGCGTCCTTGAGGACAGCTTTGGATCAATTCATACGAGCGTTATTGGCCAAATCCAGATTGTTGATAACCCACGCAATTCCGCATGAGTTTAGAAACCAGGTTTATGAATGAGCGGCAAGGCGACGTGCCTCGGCCTGTCGGCTACGTGAAGCATGCATTGGTATAGCCGTCACGATGATGTCTTAAAGTGCGCGGGAAACCGGATGCAAACATCTCTGTGATCTGGGCGGCGAATGCATCCGCGCGGGCAACGGAGAAACTAACCGACGGCGGACCAGGTGGAACCTGCCAAACGGTCTATTGACGCGGCTCAGCCACGCAACACGCCTCCATTTTCAATAATGGCCGTCGGCGTATCGACATCAAGCAAAGCGGCCGGACCGATATCGATCGTGATGACCGGGAGTTTGCTATCGGCAATCAACTCTCGTGCCCCGACATCGCCTGACAGTCTGATCAAGCGGTCGTAGAGCACTTGGGGGAACAAGACGGGATGTCCAGGCTTGTCGCAAAAGCTGGCCCGCACAATCGATTCCCCACCGGATTTCTGGAAGGCCTGTATCAAACTGTCGATATGCCCGGTCACGATGCCGGGCATATCTGCCAACATGACAAGCACACCATCGCACTCAGCAAGTTGAGGATGCGAGACCCCGCAAGCCACCGAACTCGCCATGCCGATCAGGTAAGACGGATTGAACAAGGTGGCGATATCGAGGCCCGTCAAGGCCTCTTCGATATCTCCTTGCCGATGGCCCGTCACGGCAACGACCGGCGTAGCATTGGAGGCTAGCAATACAATTGCGGAACGCCGCACCAGCGGCACGCCATCGAACTCAGCCAGCAGCTTGTGCTGGCCGTTTTCTCCCATGCGCTTTGCCTGTCCAGCCGCCAGCAAGATGGCTCCGACCGAAACGCCTTTGCGTTGTTCCATGCTTCCTCGACTACTCTCTTCGGTTCTACCATCGGATGGGTCCGTAGAACTGGGGGCCCCGCGCAATTTCGTTTGAAGCGGAAACGGACAAGCCAGTCGCTGGACCAACCGATTTAGAAGGCTGCTTTCTAACCCCATGCAAACGAAGGTGTCTAATGCGCCGGGGCGCGACAGGGTAATCTTACGATTGAATGTCTGTGTCCATTTACTCCCCAAACTCAACGTGAGGACCCTGAATGCCTTCATCGAGACAACGATCGGTCCGCGCAGGCATCGCTGGCATCATCTGCTTATTTGCCGCAATCGCCAGTACAGGCATGATGGGCGGCCAAGCGCTAGCGCAGGCAACCGGCAATCGTGCGACCTTCCCCAAAAATTTCAAAGAATACGTGGTGTACGGCACCTATGACCGCGGATCTTCTAAAGAAGAGGCCTTTGCTACTCGCGAAACCATAGCGATCGCTAAGTCCGGCCAGCCTTTGCCACCAGGCACCCAGTTGGTGCTCGGAATATGGACCGATTACAAGCTTGTGGTTATTTCGTCATGGAAAAAGGAGTCGATTGGGGCCTTGCCTCCTCCGAGGACGAGCGGACCGGCGACTGGCATTTCCAGCAGTTCGATACCAACGGACAGGTCAAGCGGGAAGCAATCGCCGATCGCTGTCAGTCGTGCCATGGCGGGCAGGTCGATAATGATTTCATGTTCACGACCGAAAAAATGCGGGCTTACCTTCCTTGACGCCGCTTTTTCTCTTTCGATTGATCCTGGACCTGCTCGCGGTCAGCCTGTTGCTGGCCGCTTTCGCATACAATTGGTTCGGCAACGCAGCCCACGAGATTATCGGCACCGCGATGTTCGTTCTGCTGATCAGCCACAACGTCTTTAACCGGCGCTGGTACGGCGTCGTGACGAAAGGCTGGCGGGAGCCGCGCAGCATTTTCAGCAAGACGATCACACTCTGTCTTTTGGTTATGATGGTGGGGCTGATCATCACCAGCGTCATCATTTCGCAGACCGTCTTCGACTTCCTGTCACTTCGCAGCAGCTTCATCGCGCGACAGATCCACGCGCTTATCGCCTATCTCGTACTCTTGATTGCAGCCCTTCATGTGGGGCTGCAATGGTCGATGATCATGCGGGCTGTGAGACAGGCCCTGCAAGTAGAGAAGAATACCCGAATTCAGACCGTTGCTATGCGCGGCATGGCATTTCTGATTGCGATCTACGGCATTCATAGCCTTTTCGTTATCGATATCGGACCCAAGCTTCGGATGGAGACGGCCTTCAGTTTCCGGGACTTCGAGGCCGCGCGAGCCGAATTTATTCTGCGGCATGCGGCGATCATCTCACTGTGCGCTATAATCTCGCATTACAGCCTCAAGCTGCTCGGCCTTTACAGGAGAGATCGCGGCGCTCCAGGGATCACGCGGTGAATTGTCAGGCATAGGTGATATCGCATTCTGAATCCTCGCCATGAACAGTCAGGTTGGAACCATGGCAAACGCCACGCCGATTTTGGCCAATGCGCGGCCGATAATGACCCCTTCTGTCTGCCGACCTCATCCTGATCCCGGCGACATCCCTCCGATTTAGCAATCCCCTTTCTAACCTCATGCAGTCAGGAACGACTAATCGCTCGTCATCAATGGCACTAGGTTCGATCGTCGATACCTGGGTTCGAGAGGAGACGAGATGTCAACTGCCCGACAATTATCGCTTGAGGTGAATGGCAAAAGCCATGACCTCCAACTCGACATACGAACGACGTTGCTTGACGCGCTTCGCGAGCATGCCGATCTGCCCGGAACGAAGAAGGGCTGCGATCACGGACAATGCGGCGCCTGTACCGTTCACGTCGATGGCCAGCGTGTCCTGAGCTGTCTCACCTTGGCGGCCCAGGCCGAAGGCCGTCCGGTCACGACGATCGAAGGCCTGCAGTCCTCCGACGGTGTGATGCATGCGGTTCAAACCGCCTTTATCGAACATGATGCCTTCCAATGTGGATACTGCACGCCTGGCCAGATCATGTCGGCCGTCGCTTGTATTCGCGAAGGCCATGCCGGCACGGATGAGGATATCCGTGAGTACATGAGCGGCAACATCTGTCGGTGCGGCGCCTACCCGCATATCGTGGCCGCGGTGCGCGATGCTGCAAGCCGCCTTAAGAAGGAGGCAGCACGATGAGAACCTTTGATTATCTCCGGGCTGAAGACACGTCCACAGCCATCGCCGAGGCCGCCAAGCCCGAAACAAGCTTCCTTGCGGGTGGCACCACGTTGCTCGATCTCATGAAACTGGATGTCGAGCGCCCGGCGCACCTGGTCGATATCACCCGACTGTCCGGTCTCGACGCGATCGAGGTATCGGCAGATGTCATCCGGATCGGCGCGCTTGCAAAGATGAGCAAGGTTGCCGATCACGCCGACATCAAGGATGCCGCGCCAGCGCTGTCCGAAAGTCTCTGGCGAGCCGCCTCGGCGCAGCTGCGCAACATGGCGTCCATCGGCGGCAACCTGATGCAGCGAACCCGTTGCACCTATTTCCGCGACCCGGGAGCCTATCCGAACTGCAACAAGCGCAATCCAGGTTCCGGCTGCGCAGCGCTGGAGGGTGTCAACCGCAACCATGCTGTGCTCGGCACCAGCGACGCCTGCATCGCCATCTATCCCGGCGATTTTGCGGTCTCGCTTGTGGCTTTCGACGCCACCGTGCTCGTTCGAGGATCGATTGAGCGCCGCATTCCCGTCGATGACTTTTACCTGCTACCGGGCCAGACCCCACATATCGAGCACCACCTTGCACCCGGTGAGATGATCGTCGGCATCGAGATCCCGCGTGTCGCCGCGTTGAAGCGCTCGCATTACCTCAAGGTCCGTGATCGCGCATCCTACGAGTTCGCCGCCGCCAGCGCCGCCGTCGGCATTGAACTCGAAGACGACGGCAAGACGATCCGCGATGTGCGCATTGCCGTCGGTGGCGTGGCAACCAAACCTTGGCGTCTGCGCACTGTAGAAGACACGCTGAAGGGCAAGCCTCTCGACGAGGCGACGCTTCGGACTGCTGCTGCAGCCGCCATCGATGGCGCAAAGTCGAGCGGACACAATGCGTTTAAGATCGAGCTGACACCGAAGGTCGTGGCCCGCGCCCTGATGACGGTAGGAGATATCGCATGACAGACAAGAACGATTTCGCACTCGACCGCCGCACCGTCATGAAACTCGGCGCCGGCGTCGCTGTTGTCGCCGGCGCTGGTGTTAACCTCGCGCCAGGCGCTTTTGCCGCCGAACCGGCCGCTGCAAAGATGCCAGCTCTTGGTTCCCGTCTTTCCCGCGCGGAAGGTCCATTGAAGGTCTCCGGCCAAGCCCGTTATGCCATTGAGCAGAAGCTTGAAAACATGGCCTATGGCGTGACCGTCCAGTCGACCCGTCCGGCAGGGCGCATCGTCAATATCGACACCTCGGCCGCCAAAGCTGTGCCTGACGTCATCGACGTCTACACCCACGAGAATACTTTGAAGATCAACAAGCCGACCGTCTACAGCAAGGGCGGCGGCGCCACGGAGGAATTTACGCCGATCCAGGACGGTGTCGTCCGGTTCAACGGCATGCATATCGCCCTCGTGGTTGCAGAAACCTTTGAAGCCGCGACGGAAGCGGCAGGCCTTCTCACGGTCGAGTACGAGGACGGCGATGCCATTCTCGACATCAACGATCCCAAGGCAAAGGCGCAGCTCATCGAACCGATGGGAGCGGCATGGGGCGATGCGGCGGCGGGGTTGGCCAGCGGCGATGTCAAGGTCGATGTCACCTATACGACCGCGCGGGAATACAACGTGCCGATGGAGCCGCATGCGACCATCGCCTCCTGGGATAATGGCAAGATCACCGTTTGGGAGCCCAGCCAGTGGGTTGGTGGCGCCAGAAGCGTCGTGGCGGAATTCCTGGGCATCGATATAGAAAACGTGCGGGTGATCTCGCCTTATGTCGGTGGTGGCTTCGGGTCTAAGATCGGCGCCCATCCCCATGTCGGACTGGCCTGCGCTGCTTCGCGCAAGCTTAACCGGCCCGTCAAAGTTTCGCTCACCCGCCCCCAGACATTTACGGGCCTCGGCGGCCGTCCGGCAACCCGGCAGACGCTTTCCATCGGCGCCTCGAAGGAGGGAAAGATCACATCGATCGTCCACGAGAGCTGGAATGAGACGGCGATCGACGAAGTCCATGTCGAGGCCTGCAACAACGTGACCAAGATCATGTATGCGACGCCGAACTTCTCGACGCGTCTGAATGTCGTGCCTGTCAATACCGTCCAGCCCGGCTGGAAGCGCGGTCCGGGCGAGAACCCTAGTGCATATGCGCTGGAAAGCGCGATCGATGAGCTGGCCTATGCGCTCAACATGGACCCGGTCACTCTGCGCCTTGCCAATTGGGCAGAGATCGACCCCAGCAACAGCATGCCTTGGACCACGCGGCAGTTGCAGGAAGCCTATGCCGCCGGCGCTGAAGGCATTGGCTGGTGGAAGCGCAACCCGGTTCCACGCTCGATGCGCGAAGGTCGCGAGCTCATTGGCTATGGAATGGCCGCTGGTTCCTATCCGATGATCCGCACTGCCAGCGAAGCCAAGCTTGTCTTCCATGCCAGCGGGCAAATCGAGGTCCTCAGCGCAGCCACCGACATGGGAACGGGTACCTATACCATCCTCGCCCAGACCGCCGCGGATGCCTTGGGCGTTCCCGTCGAGACTATCGTTGTGCGGCTGGGCGATACCAATCTCCCGAGATCGGCGCTCGCCGGAGGCTCCCAGCAGGCCAATAATCTTTCGGGTGCCGTGGACAAGGCTGCCAGGAACGCGCGCGATGCGTTGCTGAACCTTGCCGCATCCGATCCGAAGTCGCCGTTGCAGTCCTTGAAACTGGCCGAACTGACCTTCGAGGACGGCGCAATACGCCCGAGCCGTCGACCGGCGGGTGGCATCAGCATCGCGGAGTTGCTGAAGGCCGTGGGCAAGGACAAATTGGAGATAGAGGGAAATACCTTTGCTCCAGGCGCCACCGAGGACACGAAAAATGCCGCCGACCGCAGTTTTGCCCAACTGAAAGGCGCCGTCGAAGGGGGCGTTTCGGCCCATAGCTGGTGTGCCCATTTCGTCGAAGTTCGCGTCGACGAGGATTTTGGCACGATCCGTATCAAGCGCATGGTTTCGGCCTTCGACAGCGGCAGGATCTTCAATCCGAAGCTCGCCGAAAGCCAGTGGATCAGCGGCATAGTCATGGGGATTGGGCAGACGCTGCTGGAAGAAGGATATGTCGACCAGCGGGATGGACGGACAGTCAACGCAAACTTTGCCGACTATGCCGTGCCGGTCAATGCAGACGTCCCCGATATCCAGGTGATCTCCGTTGGTATTCCCGACATGCAGGCAACGGCGCTTGGCGGCAAGGGGGTTGGCGAAATCGGCGTTGTTGGAGTTGCCCCTGCCATCGGCAATGCCGTCTACCATGCGACGGGCAAGCGAATCCGCAGCCTGCCGATCACCCTCGAAAAGCTGGCTTGAAAAGACGACCGCTGTGGCAAAGCCTTGCCGTAGCGGTCTCATTCGTTAGGACCCTTCATGCTGACCTCGTTTTCCCTGCTCCACTCGCCCGCCTTACCCTTCTGCGCCTTCATGACCGATGACCCTGAGGCGATCGTCAACTATGCGGCCGATGGCGCCGGGACGAAATACGGAAGCGCATTGGTGACGCTTGTCGAGATCCGCGGCGGTGCTGCCCGCGCACTCGGCGCTCAGATGGCCGTTCGTGGCGATGGTGGTTATTGCGGCTATGTTTCCGGCGGCTGTACGGAAGCTGCGGTAGCTGCAGAGGCGATTGCAGCGATTAATAAAGGTATCGACAGATACCTCCGCCTCGGCGAAGGCTCACAGTTCTTCGACATCATACTCCCATGCGGCGGGGGCATCACACTGGCGGTTCATGTCGTCAAGGACGTGAAGCCGCTCCGTCAAATTCTGTCGGCGCTCCAAAGGCGCAAGAGGATCGCGCTGCGTTATGACCCTGGCACCCAAACGATAAGTGCCGTCAAGTCGCAGGAGAAAGTAGCGGGCGTTTGGAGTGGTCCATCGTTCTTGCGTTCCTATAGACCAAACCTCCGGCTGGTCCTCTGCGGACGCGGGATCGAACTCGCGACAACATCCAGGGTTGCTCTTGCCTCGGAATTCGAAGTCCTGTCCTTCGATCAGACATCCCGAGATTTCGACACCGGCGCCATCGACCAGGATACAGCTGTCGCTTTGCTATATCATGATCTCGACCAGGAACTGCCTTGGCTGAAGGCAGGCCTGCGCGCAAAGCCATTTTACATCGGTGCACTCGGCAGCCAACGAACCCATGAGCGCCGTTGCGCGGCGCTGTTGGCAATTGGCTTTACGCGCGCTCAGACAGACCGGATCAAGGCGCCGATTGGGATGTTCGGACCAACGCGCGATGCGAATGCTCTTGCACTTTCGGTGGTGGCAGACGTCGCTCAGGCATACTCTGTCCATCAGCCCTAACAATCCGCGGAATTTAGGATCGAGCCGCCCGACGCAGATCGTCAGATGGCATTTACTCTTGTCACCGATACTTTCGACCATCACAGCCCGAAATAGTGCACCCATGCGTTTCTGGCTTCGCGAAGGCTGGCGCATGGCTAGGCCGAGCCGACCGCCTTCGGCGACCAGTCGCTCACGACAATTCAATGTGTTGTGAGGCGAATACGACGGAGACGAACAGTCGCCATACGGTATAATCAGCCTGAAGCTAGAAACAGGATCGATGAATGAGAAACGGCGACTTTAGCGAACTTGCAGCCTTTATTGCCGTCGCCGAAGCCGGGACTTTCACGCGCGCGGCCGCCAAGCTCGGACTGTCTCAGTCCGCTGTCAGTTATTCGGTCAGGATGCTCGAACAGAAACTCGGAGTGCGGCTGATCTCTCGCACCACTCGAAGCCTGTCGCTGACGGATGCCGGTCAGCGGATGCTACGAAACCTTCGGCCCTCGTTCGAAAACATTGAGAATGAGATCGCGGCAATTACCGCACTTCGTGACAAACCCTCTGGCACGATCCGCATCACGACGTTTCGGTATGCTGCCACCAGCGTGCTCTGGCCGGTTGTGACGAAATTCCTGGCGGAATATCCAGACATCGAAATGGAGATAATTCTCGACGAGGGACTGACGGATATTGTCGCGGACCGCTTCGATGCCGGGATTCGCGTTGGAGAACAGGTTCAAAAAGATATGATTGCGGTCAGGATTGGGCCCGACCTTCGTATGGCAGTTGTGGGCTCACCAACCTATTTCAAGAACAGGAAAATCCCGCAAACACCTCGGGACCTCGGCGAGCATTTGGGCGTTAGCTATCGACAGACGACAGGCGGCGGGTTGTATGCCTGGGAATTCGAGCGCGACGGCGAGGAACTGCAAGTCCGAATGAACGGTCCGCTGATTATGAACGATGGTCTCATGCTGGAATCAGCTGCGTTGGATGGGCTGGCGCTTGCCTATACGTTCGAAAGCCAGGTTGCCCCATACGTCGCGGACGGCCGATTGATCAGGGTGCTTGATGACTGGTGCCAGCCTTTTTCGGGCTATCACCTGTATTATCCGAGTAGACGCCAACACACAGCTGCGTTTGCTCTGCTCGTCGAAGCGCTTCGTTTCAAAGGTTGACGTTAGCTCATCGCTCACAGCGTGGATGTCAACGCATCAACCGCATCGAAATCAAAGATGCACCAGCCCTTACTGAGGGTCGGTGGTTGGGTTCCCTTCAAGGCGAGGAATTGCACAGCCGCTGAGTCATCGTTACCTTCGGGGAGCAGTCACCGGGTCGAAAAAGGACACGTTCGGCATGCCGGTAGCGGGTCATGGCTTCTTCCTGTCCTGCACCTCGCGCACTTCGCTCCTAGTGGCGAAGAATCGGAGGCCTTAACATGACGCTTCATCACACGAACGGGCAGCGACGATCATGTACGAGCGATGCATTGCCTGCTTGGATGCCCGTGCCTGGAAAGTGGAAGCATTGGTCGCAGCTGGAGGTATCGTATGGTGATCCTCAGCAAAAGGAGAGAGACTGTTTGTCGCCGATCCCTCTGGCAAACCCGTAACATCTACGCAGTTATGCTCAGCTCGTTTGCTGGCAGCATTATGAGTGCGTCGCGTTGAAGCGAGCGTTCTCGTCTTCGAGACGCTTCAGCTTCTTACCAAGCTTGAAGAGGCCTTCATCCACTCCGAGGGATCTGCGCCTTGCAGCTCTTCCACCGCATCGGAAGCGAAACTCGGCACGACGCCGGTCCAGAGCAGGGCGCCGTCGGAGTTGGAATGGCCGTCGCCCTCAAGCTTATAGATGCTCTCGACGATATATTGGCCGTCCTCGTTGAGGCCCTTGATCTCGGAAATCTCGATCACCCGGCGTCGTCCGGTGCGCTTGAAGCGGGCGATCTGGACGACGACGTCGACCGCCGAGGCGATCTGAGCGCGCAGCGGCCGGAGCGGCATATCGATATCCGACATCAGAGCCAGCGTTTCCAGCCGGTGCAGGGCGTCGTAGGGCGTGTTGGCATGCACGGTCGATAGGCTGCCGCTATGGCCGGAGGTCATCGCCTGGATCATATCGAGCGCCTCGCCGCCGCGGCACTCGCCGACGATGATGCGGTCGGGCCGCATGCGCAGCGACGAGCGGAACAGCTCACGGATGCTGGCGCCGCCGCGGCCGAAACGGTCGGGCTTCGTCACTTCGAGATAGACGACGTGCTCCTTGCGGATCTGCAGTTCCGAGGTGTCCTCGATGACGATGATGCGTTCGTGGTCGGCAAAGGCTTCCGACAGTGCGTTCAGCATCGTCGTCTTGCCAGTGCCGGTGCCGCCGGAGATGATGACGTTCTTTTGCAGCCCCACGGCCGACTGCAGCAGCGACAGCGACGCCTCGGTCAGGCTGCCCTGGGTGACGAGGTCGCGGATGCTGCGATGTTCCTTCAAAAAGCGGCGAATGGAGATGCAGAGGCCGGTGCGGGCGGCGGGCGGCTGGATCATCTGGACGCGCGAACCGTCCGGCAAACGCGCCTCGACGCTCGGCTCTTCCGGCGTCAGCCGTTTGCCGGAGAATTGCGCGATGCTGCGCGCAGCCGATTCCAGGTCCTCGCGGCTGGCAAAACGTGTATCGGCGCGTTCGAGCTTGCCGCGTCTTTCGACGAAGATGTCGGATGTGCCGTTGATCAGGATTTCGGAAACACTCGGATCGTCGAGCAGGAAGCGGATCGGGCCCAAGAGCTTGTCCAGTGCCCGGGTCAGGACCTGGAAGGTCGCCTGTTCGGCGGCGTCGTCGGAAACGGCCTTCATCAGAGCGGCATCCCCACTAGAACCGTGCTCATGCCGAACAATGTCGCCATCATCTGAACCGCGGTCGGAAAGAACATCATCAGTGGAATGAGGACCAATGCAAGTATCAAGATGCTGCTCATCGTTTCCATCGTTTTCTCTCCGGATCGACTAGCGGATCATACCCGCCATTGCAGGAAAGCTTAATCCAGATCGTCAAGCAACGCCATGGCCGCGTCGCGCTGAGACAGCTCGCAGGACCCCCTGCAGGCGCATTGTTCTATCGCTTTGAAAGAATTGACCAATTATGGAGCAGTAGACAAAGGTGCATAACGTCGCCACAGACTTCGAATCTGCCTGAAAAACTGCAGCGTGTTCAATCGGTTAGTTGCGAAATCCTGGCGTCAACTCAATTTTCCAACGCCATGCCTCCAAGGCAATTGGAACCCTTCGTTTCGTTTGCTTGACGGAGGGCTGGCCTTGGGCGCACTCTTGGGTCTTAATGGTGTTGCTCAACAAGCGTTGGCCGCCGGGGAAGAAAAGCCGAAGCAGAACATATCATTGGAACGAGCAACGTGCTGGTTCGGATCGATACCGTATGCTTGGTAATCTTCTCTCAGGTCTTCGATCCGAAACAAACCTAGGAACGAGGAATACGCAGATGTTTGGAAAACTCAAGACTCTCGCAATTGCACTTCACCAGGACGAGCGCGGCGACATGGCCCAGATCGTCCTCGCCGTCGCCCTGATCGTCATTCCGCTGATGCTGATCCTTCTCGCATTCGGCAAACAGATCGGCGAATGGTTCAACGAAAAGAACACGGCGCTCTCGGATGCCGAGAGAATTCCCGAGCCGGGTCAATAAGCGGGCCGGGATCATGGATACGACCTATGATCTGACCCTGATGCCTGCGGCGGCGGCTCTTGCCGTCGCCTGCGCCACGACCGCGGCGGTGCTCGATCATCGCCAGGGTCACATCCCGAACGCCGTGACCTATCCCTGCCTGCTTGCCGGCTTCATGCTGGCGGCAGTCAGCGGCGGTCTGGCCGGGATCGGCCTTGCCTTTGCCGGCCTCATTGCCGCCGGCATGATCTTCATCATCGCCTTCGCAGCCGGAAGCTGCGGCGGCGGCGATGTCAAGCTGATGGCGGCGCTCGGCGCCATTCTCGGCCTCTGGCCCGCCATCGACGTGACGCTTGCATCGCTGATGGTCGGCGGTGTGATCGCCGTCTTCTCGATGGCGCGGCGTGTTCAGTGGACCGTGCTGGCCAGGAACGTCGGACTGTTCGCCCTGCTCCTGCCTGCCGGTTTCCGCGATGCCGCATCGGTGCTGAAGCCGCGCGAGACACATCATACCGTCCGCTTCGGCGTTGCTGCCGCTCTCGGACTTCTCTGGTGCCTTTTCATGCCTGATTTCACCCCTCTTTCACTCGTGAGGTAACGGCAATGCGCGCTGAACTCGAACGCCCCATCTTCGACGGTGCCTTCTGGAGTTCGATCCTGCACTCACGGACCTTCTGGATCCCTGAGGATCACGGCGCGCTCTTCGGCACCTTTGCGGTCGCCATGATTTTGTTTGCCTCGATGCTGCTGCTGCCGCGGCTTTCCGCTCGCCGGCGCCGGATATCGGAGCTGCATGGCGATATTTCCGGCAGCACGACGATGATGGATTTCGTGCTCGTCACCCCGGTCTTCGTCTTCTTCATGTTCGTGGTGTTCCAGTTCGCGATCCTGGCGAAAAACCACCTCTTCACCCATTATGCCGCCTATGCGGCGGCCCGCAGTGCCCGCGTCTATTTCTGCCCGGCCCTGCCGATCACCCTCCGGAGCTTCATCGACGCTAAGACCTGCGATGACGACGCCGCCCCCGGGAAGGCCGATCTTGCCGCCCGCCTGGCGCTGATCCCGGCCGCCCCCTACGACCAGCTGAAATGTGTCGGCGCCTGCCAGCCCCCGGAAGAGGCGCTGAAAAGCCTTGCCGATGCCTCCGGCCTTTCGAAGAACTGGCGGGCGATGCGCAACCAGGCTCGCTACATGTTCGACCCGCAGAACGTCACGGTGACCGTCGACCGCGCGCCGATGGCGCTCTATGCCGCCATCAACCGCTCGCCACATGTGCCGGTGACCGCCAAGGTCGAGGCGCGCTTCCTGCTGCTCGAATATGCCGGCTGGGTCTTTGCCCGCGGCCAGAGGAAAGACGGCCGCTACTACACGATCTCGACGGCGGAGGTGAACCTGCTATGACACCGACCCTGATCAAACGCCTGCACCGCGACGAACGCGGCTTCCTGTCGCCGATCATCCTCTACATGACGATCGCGCTCGCCCTGATGATCGTCTGGATCCTGAATACGGGACAGATGATCTACGACAAGCAACGCACGCAGGACACGGCTGACGCTGCCGCTATGGTCCATGCCGACTGGGAAGCACGCTATCTCAACATCATGGCGATGAACAATGTCGCCTCCTCGCAGGCAACCGTGGTCATGGCGACCTCGGTCGCCTTCCAGCTCACCTCGGCGGAACTGGCGCTGCGCTCGACGGCCATCCTGGCGAAACTCGCCGAATATTCCTTCACGGACGGCTTCGGACCGGCGTCGCTTCTGCCGCCGCTTCCGCCGATGCCCTATTGCCCCGGCTGGGAAAAGGTCCCGATCGTCGGCGGCATCATCTACGGCGCTTGCCTGGCTTTCCAGGGATTCCGGGCGACGGAAGCCAGTCTTGCGATTGCATACACGGTAAAAGCGCAGATCGATTATGATCCCTGGGGCCTGATCGTGAAGTCCAGCGACATCATCGACGCGATGAACGACCTCAACGACTATCTCGTCGAGAGCTTTCCGCAGCGGGTCGGCAATGAGGCCCTGCATCTGGTGCGCCTGAACAAGTCGGATCACGTCGTCTTCCATCCGCCGTGCCAATCCTGCGACCAGGCCGGAGAAGGTGCGGGCGGCAACCTGCCGGTCGATCGCGATGGCATCAATCCCGCCTCGGCCTATGCTGAAATGTGCCTTGCGATGAGCAGGGGTACGGAGGGACAGGACCCGTTTCTGATGCGTGGCGAATATGCCAATCGCGGCTTCCCCAACGGCAAGGGTCCGCTGACTGCGGGCGGAGTCGACGGCAGCCATATTCGCGACTTTGTCAACCACAAGAGTGGCATCGACAATGCGCTGGTGAACTTCTACATCTTTTACGAAGCCTTCGGTCCGGCCTATCTGAGCAAGGTGCCGTTCAAAGCGATTGTCGAACAATATGCCGGCGATCTGAGCTGGCTGGAAGAAGCAGCGCTCGATGTCAGTTTCTGGCTCGCCGACAAGGTCTTCGGTGTCGGCTTCGGCATCACCAACCCGTTCCAACTGCCGATCGATGTTCCGCCGCGTTATTCGGACTCACAGACGAAGGACGAGAACGATTTCACCCGCAAGTTCGATACGATCTGGGATGGGGTCTGCAGCCCGGCGGGCGCTGCGATTTCGATGGCAGGCGCACTGCCCGTCGTCTCCTTCCCCAAGCCCTACTGGCTGAAGGGACGCACACCTTTCAACTTCACACCGTTTGGCGGCGAGCAGCTCGACGACTACCAGACGCTGACGATCGTTTCACGCGCCCCGCGGGCCCGGCTGCAGATCCGCATCTTCAAGGACAAGACCCCATCCGCCTATGCTTTGGCGCAGAGCTGGGTCCACAACTATACGGCCTTCGATCTTTACACCCAGGATTGGCTGGCCTCGCTTGCGCCCGCCACGCTTGCCGACGATACCGGCGAGGTTTCGAACACCATCAAGCAGAGCCCGGCCGCCGATAGTTTCACCGGCCTGACCCGCGTCTTCGACAAGGGAGGAGCCAATGCCTGGGCTGCCGTCAACACCCACTGAACATGCCGGCGGTGCGCCGGCTGGCGGCCTGCTGATGCGGCTGCACCGCGACAGGCGCGGCCTGGCCTCGATCGAATTCGTGCTCGCAGCACCGGTCATCCTGCTGATCGTGATTTTCATGATCCATGCCAACCGGATTGCCACCAAGAAGGTGGACACCATGCTTGCCATGCGCAACGCCGCCTTCGCCGAGGCGAATGGGCTGGACTGCACGTCGGATTTCTCGAACGTCTTCCCGCTCCCCTCCCTGCCGGCGCTGCCCGGACGCGACGCCATGAGCTGCTCGCGCACGCCCTCGCATGAAGGCGACGGCGACCCTCAGCGAACTTTTATCTGGGATGACGTCCAGAACACCCTGAAGAGCGACGGTCGCGACTTCGGCGACATGGTCGGCGACCTCGCCAATGAAAAGCCGCAGCTCGTCACCGCGACGGCCGACCGCGTCTACAAGTTCAGGGATTCCGATGACCTCGATACGATCAGGAGCATCCGCTGGAAGGATGCGTTCACCGTCGACGATGCAACACTGTTTGCTTCGCACAACAACGACACGACCAGCCGTGGCTACGACCCGACGCTGCGCCGGGAAATCCGCGATGTGGCCGACGATTCCGGCGATCTGTTCGACGGCGTCTTTCCGGGAGCGAAATAAGATGACACAGGGCGCGCGCATCTCCTTTCATTTCCTGGGCATAGCATTAGTCATCGGGCTCGCAGTCGTCGTCCTGGCCACACCAGGCCGCGCCGAGGTCTACAAGGATTTCCGGGCGACGCTGAATTCGATGCTGGCCGGCATTCTCGGCGCGCCGGAACGTTCGCCGCGCGATCTCGTCATCAACGGCCAGCCGCTCGCGTTCACCCCCTACCAGAGCGATCATAGCATTTCCGATATCACCGAGGAATGGCTGCGGGTGCTGGCCGCCGATACCCGGCCTGCCCTGCCGAAAAGCAATGACAGCCAGGAACTGACAGCCGTCATCGCCGCCAACATGCTGATCGTCCCGAAGGTAAGCCGCATCCGCGAGGATCTTGCCGTGGTGGTTCGTTTCTTCGACGGCGATGGCGAGGCGGCGCTCGATTATCTCAAGAAGCAGGATCCGGCAAATCCCTCGGCGAAAGCGCCGATCCCCGGCGTCTCGATCATGATCCGCCGGCCCGCCGATGCCCCAACCACAGAGGTGCTGATGAGCCGCTTCGAGGACGTGGCGTCGTCGCTGCCGGCCTTTGCGGCGCCCGCCGATGTCAGCAAGCTGCCGCAGTCGCTGCGTCCGCCGGCCGGTGTCGAGGTGCTGAGCGATATCGGCGACCGCGACAAGGGCCACACCTCGCGCACGGTCGTATCGAAAGGCCGGCTATCGGCCGCACGCTGGTCCGATACGCGCGCCGATCTGCTGGCCCGTGACGGCTTCACCATCGAAGCGCCGCCGGCTGAGCGCGGCGGGGTCATTGCCTTTTATGGCCGGCGCGGCAGCGTCGAGGCCAATGTTCTCTATACCAGCAGCAGAACCGACGGCCGGACCGTCGAGGTCATTCAAATCAGGCAACCCTTCGTAGAGGGAATAACACCATGAACTGGAAGCTCATCGCGGCTGTCATCGTCGGGCTCATCACCGGCGTTCTGCTCTACTTCTGGACCGAGAGCGTCAAGAACGAGCAGGTGGCCTATGCCTTCATGCGGCTCCAGCCCGACAGAAAGGTGACGCGCGGTCAGGCGATCACGCCCGATATGCTCGCCGAACCGGTCATGCTGCCGGAAAGCTTCGGGGCGCTTGCCAAGCTCGCGGTTCCCGCTGCCAGCGCCTACCAGGAATGGCTGAAGGACCGGACGGCCGCCGCCGATATTCCGGCCGGCTCGGTGCTGCTCTTCCAGTATTTCGACGACAATGACGGCGGCCGGCTGACGACGATGATCGCGCCCGGCAAACGGGCGCTCACCCTTCCCGTCAATGCCGCCGCAGCCGTCGGCCACTTTGTCGAGCCGGGCAGTTATGTCGATATCCTCGGCACGGTCGATGAGCCGGTCGAGCCGGTGGCACCCGCCGCAGCCCAGCCGGGAGCCCCCGGCCAGGCACCCGCCGTTCCCGGACAAGCGCCTGTTGCAACCGGACAGCCGCAGGCTCCGGCTCAGCCGCCATCGCCGGTCGAGCAGATGCTGAAGAACTATCTCACCCAATATCCAGGCGCCGACGAGAATGATGTCAATGCCTACCGCAAACAGGCGCAAGACTATAAACTCGGCATCAGCTCGCGCACCCGCGTCGTCACCCGCACTTTCCTGCAGAACGTCAAAGTTCTGGCCGTCGGCGCGGCGACGACGGCGGAGGGTGCCATCACCAAGGCCAACAGCACCTACAATAACGTGACCGTCGAAGTGACGCCGGCGGAAGCCGAGATGCTGATTTTTGCCATGGGCCAGTCGAACGGCAGCCTGAACCTGGTGCTGCGCAATCCGGCCGACAATAGTGTCGAGGAACTGCCGAGCATCAACTGGACGCGCATGTGAGCGTTGCGGGGGAATAAGCCATGCTGTTGAAGATATCCTATGAGGACGGCAGCGGGCGGGAGGTTATCCCGCTTTCTTCGAATGAGACCTATTTCGTCGGCGAAAGCAGCACGCTGACGCTGCCGGCCGGTGCCGGGGTCGTGCGGCTGCGCGGCAGCCATGTTTCCTCGCCGCAATTCGTGCTGCGCAAATCCGGCCAGGGCTGGTCGGTGCAGCATCACGGCCGCAATCCGACGCGGGTCGACGATCAGCCGCTGCGGGCCGGCACGCCGGTGGCGGTCTCGGCCGGCATGTCGATCTGGGTGCCGAACGTCACGATCGAACTGGTTGAGCCGGCCGCGGCCGCCGAAGTGGTGACGCAGTTTCCGGACCAGGAGCGGGTGCTGGCGTTGCAGATGGAGGTCCATGAGCGACTGCTAAAAGACACGCAATATGACCGGCTGGTGAAATCCTCCGATTTCGGCCGCGAGGACACGCGAAACCGCATCCGCGAACGGCTCGATATGTTCATCAAGGAGGCGCTCGACGGCGCACCGCAGGATCTGGTTGTCCTGGTCATCAAGAACGCCGTCTATCGCTGGCTGGCAAAACGTATTGCCCGCACCGGGCGGCGCGATGCTTCGTCGAATGCCGCCAGCCTGTCGCGCGAGGAGCAGGACAATCGCCGCCTGTTCGACGTCGGCAAGGCGCTGATCTCGGCGCTGCAGCTCAAGCTGAATTTCGAATCCACCCGATCGGACTTCGCCCAGCTCGACACCCGCTTCAGCGCCGCCTTCCAGTCCCGCCAGGCCCTCTTCAATGCCGGCGACCGCTACGAGATCGCCCATATGCACCTGCGCTCCAATATCGAGGAGCTGATGTACCGCTGGGGCACGATCTCGGAGCTGATGGATCTCGACGTCATCTCGGAAATCATGGTGACGCGTTATGACGAGATCTATGTCGAAAAATTCGGCCTGCTGGAACGTTATCCCTTTGCCTTTGCCAATGAGCGGCAGCTGATGAAGGTGATCGAGCGCATCGCCGTCGATTCCAACCGCTCGATCAACGAGAGCGAGGCGATGGCCGACTTCCGCATGCCGGATGGATCGCGCGTCAACGCCGTCATTCCGCCTTTGGCGGTCAAGGGCGCCTGCCTGACCATCCGCAAATTCGGCGGCAAGTCGCGGCTCGACATCTCCAAGCTGGTGACGGCAGGCGCGCTCAGCGAGCCGATGCGCGCCTTCCTCGAGGCGGCCGTCCGCTCGCGCAAGAATATCGTCGTCTCCGGCGGCACCGGCTCCGGCAAGACGACGCTCTTAAACAGCCTGTCGCAGTTCATCCCGATCGGCGAGCGCGTCGTCGCCGTCGAGGACACGTCGGAACTGCAGCTCGACGGCATCCATGTCGTCTACCTGCAATCGCGGCCGAAGACGGCGGAGTCCGAAACCAGCGTCACCATCCGCGATCTGGTGCGCAACGCGCTGCGCATGCGCCCCGACCGCATCATCGTCGGCGAGTGCCGCGGCGCCGAGGCGATCGACATGTTGCAAGCGATGAACACCGGCCATGCCGGCTCGATGACGACGGCGCATGCCAATACGCCGCAGGACATGATGACCCGCCTGGAGGTGATGGTGCTGCAGGGCCAGAGCTCGCTGCCGGTGATGGCGATCCGCCAGCAGATCGTCGCCGCCGTCGAGCTCGTCGTCCAGCTCAACCGCCTGGCGAATGGCCGACGCGCGGTGACCGAAATATCCGAGGTGATCGGCATCGATCCGGATACCGGTCTCGTCATCGTCGAGCCGATCTTCCATCTGGTCGGCCGCGCCGGTGGCCAGGCAGTGCATGCCTTCACCGGCTACCTGCCGAGCTTCGTCGCCGAACTCGTCGAGTTCGGCGACGACGGTGAAATCGAAAAACTCGATATGTTCGTTTAGAGCGGTTCAGGTTTTTGCGGAAGCGCAGAACCGCTCTAAGCTTTTGTTTTTACGCAATTCCGGACGGAAAACCGCTTCGCACTTTTCCTGGAATTGCTCTGAGGAAAAAGCCATGGATATCAGCATTCTGCAGATTTTTACGGTCGCCCTCGGCGCGGTGACGGCGGGGCTGCTCGTCTGGGGCGCGCCGGTGCGCTGGCCGGCGCCGCTGCTGCGCGCCACCGAACGCGATATTGCGCTCGCCAGCGAGGCGGCACAGGTTTTCGGGCGCGATGCCGTTCCGCCCTATACGATGATCCTTGCCTACGGCATCACGGCGATCGTCGTCTTCTTGGTGATCTCGCTGATCTTCGGGCCGATCTTCGGCATCGTCGTTGCCATCCCGGTCGCCTTCTTCCTGCCCAAGGCGACCATCCGCCATTTCCTGCATCGGCGCTGGCTGCAGATCGAGTCGCAGCTTCCCTATGCCGTCGACCAGATCGTCTCGGCGGTGCGCACCGGCAAGCCGCTCGCCGTCGCCGTCAATGCGGTGGCCGATACCGGCCAGATGCCGGCCTCGCGCGAGTTCGAGCGCATCGCCCGCGAACAGAAGCTCGGCATCGGCCTGGTCGAGGCGCTCGACCGCCACGCCCGCACCGTGCCGAGCCTGCACTTCAAGATGGTCGATGCGGCGCTTGGTCTGTTTGCCCGCCAGGGCGGCGATATTTCCGAGCCGCTGACGGAAATGTCGAAATCCTTCAAGGAAATCTGGAAGCTCGATCAGAAGATCACCACCTCGTCGTCGCAGGCGCGCATGAACTTCCGCGTCGTCAACGGCGGCGCGCTGTTCATGATCCTGATGATCTTCTTCGGTCAGCCTGAATTGATCGACAAGGTGTTCGGCAACGCCATCGGCATCGTCATCGCCATCGTCGGCGCCATTCTCTATGCCACCGGCTTCTTCTGGATGCGCTCGATGATGAAGGTGTCGGTCTGATGTCTCAAATCCCCCTCGCCCCGATTGCGGTGGTTTTTGCCGGCATCACCGCGGCCCTCTTCGTCTGGTGGATCGGCGATCTGCTCGGCAGCATCCAGGTGGTGCGCCGGTCCCGCGGCGGCGATGGCCCGCCGCCGAATATCGTCGACAGCATCGGCATGCGCACGCCGGTGGAATTCGTGCTGCTGCACTTCGAGCCGTGGCTCGAAGATTACGGCGTCCAGCTCGAGCAGAAGCTGATCTATGGCGGCCGGCCGTTCGGCGGCGTCACGGGCCGCGAATATATCGCGCTTCTCGTTGTCCTCAGCCTCTTCGGCTTCATCCTGCTCGGCGTGCTGTTCGGCATTGCCAGCGGCAGCATCATCGGCGGCCTGGTGGCCGGTCTGATCCTCGGGCTGATCCCTGCCATCTATTTCTGGGTGGTCGCCGACGACAAGATGCAGGACCGCAAGGAGCGCATTTCGCGCGAATTTCCCTATTTCCTCGATCTCGTCGTCATGACCCAGCAGGCGCAGGCGACCCTTCCGGAAAGCCTGAGGCTTTATGCCGAGGCTGCACCCGGGACGGTGATGAGCGAAGAGATCGATCAGACGCTGAAGGATGTGGCGCTCGGCACCGGCATGGTAGAGGCGCTGCAGCGTTTGGAGCGGCGCATGACCGCCGAGGAGGTCATCCGCGTCATCCGTGCGGTGATCCAGGGCGAGGTCGAGGGCAGCAACCGCGTCGAGCTGTTGCGCGAACATGCGCGCGACCTGCGCTTCCGCCGCTGGGAGAAGGCCGACAGGGCCAGTGAAAAGCTGAAAGCCAAGATCGTCATGCCGGCGATGATGATCGTCGTGTCGATCCTGCTTCTGGTGCTGGCGCCGGCAATTGTCGAGATGATGTCGAGTGGGATGTTCTGATCATGGCCTTTTCCTTCTTTCGCGGAAACAAACCCAGCCTTCTGCAGACCGGTCCCGGCGGCCAGAGCCGCAGCCATGTGCTCGACCGGCCGGAGATGTCGATCGGCCGGGCGTCGAATGCCGATATCGTCGTCGACGATCCGTTTCTGGCGCCGATCCATGCGCGCATCGAAAAACAGAGCGACGGCGGCTTCATCATCCGCCGCATGGGGCTGAACCCGATCATGCTGCGCGGCGAAGCGCTGCTGCAGACGGCGTCGCTGAAGACAGGCGACAGCTTCCGCCTCGGCAAGGATGTCGAGTTCCAGTTTCTGGAAAAGGCGCCGGCCAAGGAGGCGCCGAAGAAGGAGGCATCCAAGACTGGTGACGACAAGCCGAAGAAGCCGCTGCTCAAGCAGCCGGCCTTCCTCGCCGGCATGGGCCTCGTCTATCTCGCCATCGTCGGCATCATCGGCTATGTCATCCTGTCCGATAGCGGCAGCACCGAGGGTGGACCGACGGCTGAGCGCATCAATGCCGAAGCTGCCCGCATCCCGACCTGCATCAAGAACGCCCGGCGCATGCGCCAGGTCTCCGAACCAAGCTTCAACGGCGCCGTCGGCGGCCGCGTCGGCCGCGATGGCGACGCAACCTATGCCGCGCTTTCGCTTAGCGCCGAACCGTCGGACGACGCGGCGCTGGCAAAGGCCGCCGAGCCGATCGTCGAGGCCTATAAACGCACCGCAATTGCCGCACTTGCCTCGGAAACCCGCGGCAACAAAACGCTGGCGCTGAGCCTCTACCAGCAGACCTACGATCTGGTGCCCGACATCAACTGCTCGGCGGCACGTTTCGCGCTGCAGCGGCGAGCGGCGGTGAAGCCGCCTGCCAAGCGGTGACCGCCGGCCAGCCTGCGTGGTGACATGCAAGCCATGGCGCAGGAGCGTGCCGACCTTGGCGCCGTGTTCGAGCAAGCCCGGATTTAGTTGCCGATGAGGGACAATCCGAGCGGGGCTGCGGGATTTCATTTTGCGATGACGGCAGTGCGGCCTGGCCGTTGCATGGCCAGGATCAAACCGAACATTACGATCGCGAGGCAGCTCAGCGTTGCGCAGATAGCCAGCGATGCCGGAATGCCGATCTGAGCCATCGCCAGCGCCAGGACGAACGGCGCAAGCGCGGACAGGATCAAGCGGGCCGCCATCATCTGCCCCTGCCGCTTGCCATAACCGTCACTGCCGAACAGATGCAATGGCAGCGTCCCGGTGACAATGCTCAGCAAGCCATTGCCCATGCCAAAGATCATTGCGAATATCATGGCGCCCGGCACGCAAGGCGCCAGAAGCAACAGGATCAGCAGGCCGCCGGGCATTAGAAGAGCCGCGATCAAGGCCAGATGCAGGGGCGCCAGGTTCTTGCCGAACATCATGTTGATAAGACGGCTGGCGACCTGAGACGGCCCGAACAGCGTCCCGACCAGGGCAGCCGTGGTGCCGAGGCCGAGGCCAGACAGCAGCGGCACCATATGCACCAGCACCGCCGAGCCGGAGAGCGACATCAGCGAGAACCCGGTTACCATCAGCAGGAACCCCAGGCGACGACGCTCAGGTGGCAGGAAACCCTCCACGCGCGGCGTGGCGGTTTTTGCTGTTTTCCGTTGTATTACGGCGCCGTGAGACAGCCATGCGTGGATCGGCAGGCAGATGAATAGGTTGAGGGCGGCAAATACCACATACACGTACTGCCACGACATCTGCGCATGCAGCGCTGTGGTGATCGGCCAGAACATCGTCGAGGCGAAGCCCGCGATCAGCGTGAGGTAGGTGATGCTGCGCGAGGCCACCTCCGGGCGGAGTTGAACGAGGAACGCGAACGCCGCGCCGTATTGCACCAAATTGGCCGCGACCTCGATCGCGATCAGGGCGGCGACATAGGACGTCCGGCCCGGCGCGTAGGCGCAGGCGAGCAAGGCTGCGGCGGCGACGGCCGAGCCTATGGTCATCACCCGCCCGGCGCCGATGCGATCAAAAAGGCCGCCAAGCCACGGCGCCGTCAGTCCGCCGATCAGCAGCGCGACCGAGAGGGCGCCGAAGATCCATTCGCTCGACCAGGCGAAATGGGCTGCCATATCAGGCGCCAGAATGCTGAAGCTGTAGTAGAGCGTGCCGTAGCCGATATTCTGAGTGATGCCGAGGGCAATGATGGCTGCTACCGGGACGCGTCCACTCATATGGATTCCAGTCTCGTGCGCTGCTCCAGCTTTTCCGCTTCTTCCTTCCTCTCGCTGTAGCGATCCGTGAGATAGCCAGAGGCGTCGCGGGTCAGCAGGGTGAATTTCACCAGCTCCTCGCAGACGTCGACGACGCGATCGTGATAGGACGAGGGCTTCATGCGGCCGTCCGCATCGAACTCCTGAAAGGCTTTCGCCACCGAGGACTGGTTGGGGATGGTGATCATGCGCATCCAACGGCCGAGGACACGAAGCTGGTTGATCGCATTGAACGACTGCGAGCCGCCCGACACCTGCATCACCGCCAGCGTCTTGCCCTGGGTCGGCCGCACCGATCCGACCGAAAGCGGGATCCAGTCGATCTGCGCCTTCATGATGCCCGTCATGGCACCGTGCCGCTCCGGACTGACCCAGACCTGGCCTTCGGACCAGGCAGAGAGATCACGCAGTTCCTGCACCTTGGGATGGTTGACCGGTTCCGCGTCTGGAAGCGGCAGGCCAGCGGGATCGAAAATCTTCACTTCGCAGCCGAAGTGCTCCAGCAGCCGGGCGGCTTCATGAGCCAGCAGGCGGCTGTATGATACAGCCCGCAACGAGCCGTAGAGGATCAGGATGCGTGGCTTGTGAGTAGAAAACGCCGGACGCAACGCGTCCAGATCCGGGTGACGCAGATGATCGAGGGATGCGGCAGGCAAGTCAGACAACGCGCTTGCCCTCCGCATCGAGAACTTGCTCGCCATCTTCCTTGGCGAACGCCCCCTTATGCGTGTCCGGCAGAATGTCGAGCACCAGTTCGGAAGGACGCGACAGCCGCGTGCCGATCGGCGTGATCACGAACGGCCGGTTGATCAGGATTGGGTTTTCAAGCATGGCGTCAAGCAGCTGATCGTCGCTCAGCGCCGGATCATCGAGGCCAAGTTCCGCATAAGGCGTGCCCTTTTCGCGGATCGCCTCACGAACGGTGAGGCCGGCCTCCGCGATCATTCTGACAAGCTGGTCGCGGCTGGGCGGTGTCTTCACGTACTCGATGACCGTGGGCTGAATGCCGGCATTGCGGATCATCTCCAGCGTGTTGCGCGACGTGCCGCAGTCGGGGTTGTGATAAATTGTGACGTCCAATGTTAGATCCTCTTGATGGTGGTGGCGCTGGTCTGGACGGCGGCGCCGCGCTCATACCAGCCCTTGCTGCGGTTGACGATCCAGACGACCGACAGCATCACCGGCACCTCGATGAGGACGCCGACAACGGTGGCCAGCGCCGCCCCGGAGTTGAAGCCGAACAGGCTGATGGCCGCAGCCACCGCCAGTTCGAAAAAGTTGGAGGCGCCGATCAGCGCCGAAGGCCCGGCAACACAGTGCTCCTCGCCGCTCATGCGGTTGAGCAGGTAGGCGAGGCCTGAATTGAAGTAGACCTGGATCAGGATCGGCACGGCCAGCAGCGCAATGACCGCCGGCTGGGCGATGATCTGTTCGCCCTGAAAGCCGAACAGCAGAACCAGGGTGGCCAGGAGTGCCAACAGGGACACCGGCTGCAGCTTGGCGCCGAGCCGGTTGACGTCAGTCACACGGCGCAGGATCTGCGCGACGATCACCGGCAGGACGATGTAGAGCACCACCGACAGGATCAGCGTGTCCCACGGCACCGTAATGGCCGAAAGGCCGAGCAACAGGCCAACGATCGGTGCGAAGGCAACGACCATGATAGTGTCGTTCAGCGCCACCTGGGAGAGCGTGAAGTGCGGCTCGCCTTTGGTCAGGTTCGACCACACGAAGACCATCGCCGTGCATGGCGCAGCCGCAAGGATGATCAGGCCGGCAATGTAGCTATCGATCTGGTCAGCCGGCAGGTACGGCCGAAACAGATAACCGACGAACAGCCAGCCGAGCAGCGCCATCGAGAACGGCTTGACGGCCCAGTTGATGAAGAGCGTGACACCGATCCCGCGCCAATGGCGCCCGACCTGGCTCAGTGACGCAAAGTCGATTTTCAGAAGCATCGGAATGATCATCAACCAGATCAGCATTGCGACCGGCAGATTGACCTTGGCGACTTCGGCTCCGCCGATCGTCTGGAAGACGTCGGGCATGACATGACCGAGAGCCACCCCGACAACGATGCAGAGGAAGACCCAGACTGTGAGGTAACGTTCAAAAGTGGACATGGATCAACCTTGGACTCTCTTGGCCAGCAGCGCCGCCGAGGCCGGGCACAGGCTTGCAGCCTGGCGGGTTTGCAGGATTGCGGCAGGAGCCGTCGCACGATCCACCTTGGCGAAACCGAGGCGTTCGAAAAAGGAAGTTGCAGAATCCGTCAGCAAATAAACGGTCTGGGCACCGCGACACGTAGCCTCGGCCAGCAACTGCCCGGTGATGGCTGCGCCGTAACCTTGCCCACGATGCTGCGGCAGGACCACCAACGAACGCAGGAGTGCGCAGTCCCGGTAATGTTCCAGGCCGCCATAGCCGACGGTCGCGTTCCGATCCGTAAACCGGAAGAAGCTGCGGCCGTCTTCGCTAAGATCGTCGGTTGGAAGTCGGGCAGCCTGCAAGGCCGCTCGCAGGTCCTCATCAGCGCTGCTGATCGGTTGCTGGTCCAGCTCCCCGCTCATGCGACGTCGCCCCGGCTATTGGTCGTACCCTCCATCGTGCCGATGGCGCGCAGCTGCGTTTCAAGCGCCAGCTTGTCAATTGATGTGAGCGGAAGGCTCACGAATGCGATGATGCGGTTCTTGAGGAAACGCGCGGCTTGTGAGAAAGCCTGGCCCTTCTCGATCAGCGTGCCTTCGACAGCCGCCGGATCCTCGACACCCCAGTGCGCCGTCATCGGATGGCCGATCCACACAGGGCAGGCCTCGCCCGCGGCGTTGTCGCAGACCGTGAAGATAAAATCCATTTGCGGCGCGCCGGCTTCGGCAAACTCGTCCCAGCTCTTCGAGCTGAACCCGGTGCTTTCGTAGCCAAGGGCACGCAGGGTATCCAGCGCTAGCGGGTGGACTTCACCCTTGGGCCTGGCTCCCGCCGAGTAGGCCTTGAAGCGATCCTTGCCTTCGCGGTTGAGGATGGATTCGGCCAGGATCGAGCGGGCGGAATTGCCCGTGCAGAGGAAGAGCACGTTATAAACGCGATCGGCGGTCATTGCAGGTTTTCCTTCGGGGCAGGAGCGCAGCAAGCGGCGACTTCGGCGGCCGGCGCGCAGATCTCGGGATGGCCGCCGCAGCAGTCTTCCATCAGGAAGCGGATGAGCGCGCCGAGGCCTTCGTAGTTGGCGGTGTAGATGATCGAGCGGGATTCCCGCTGTTGGTTGATAAGTCCGGCTCGCTCCAGTTCCTTCAGATGGAACGAGACGTTGGAGGCGGAAACCTCCGCCTTCTCGGCGACGGCGCCGGCAGCCATGCCATTCGGCCCGGCAACGACCAGCATGCGCACGATGTGCAGCCGGGTTTCCTGTGACAGTGCCGCAAACGACATGAGGGCTTGACGTTCTTCCATATTTCTACAATCCTTGAAGTGTTGAAACAGGAGTAGCCGAAATGAACGTGATCGACAAGCCCCTTCTCGAAACCGATATCAGCTTGGGTCGCCTCCTAGAGACGATCGACGGAGTCCGTGAACTGCCGCTGATCTTCTCCTACGACGGTCGACCGGTGAAACCCGGTTACCATGTCACTGAGGTCAAGGCCGGGCAGTTCGCCGCGCTTGACTGCGGTGCCAACCCCGAAGCCTGGTCGGAAATCTTCGTGCAGCTTTGGGATATCGACGAGGAAAATCGTACGCACATGGCGGCCGGCAAGTTCGCGGCGATCATTCGCAAGGTGTCGGAGCATGTGCAGCTCGACGGTTCTGCTAAGCTGACTTTTGAAGTCAGCGACGGCATCCGGCCGATGCAGCTCTATTGCGCCTCGATGCCGACCGTAAAGGACGGTGCTCTGCATGTCGAGCTGGCGCCGCGTCCGGCGAGCTGCAAGCCGCGCGACCGATGGCTGAAAGAAGAAAACCGCAAGTCATCTGCCTGCTGTGGTCCTTCAACGGCACAAAGCGCCTGTTGCGGCTGAACGCGCCGTTGTTGGGAATTCCGGCGATTGAGCCGGCAAGTTCACGGGGGAGAAATGCAGTCGCTACGGACTCAACATAGGGCTTCTCGCGGGCACCGGGGCGGCGCGCGTTGCAGGGAATGTTTTATGGCTGCGCGAGAGGCGTCGCCTGCCCCGCCTCGCATTCCGGCAGGCGCACGGGTTTGACAAGATTCGCCAGTGCCTCGGGCTTTGCGCATGCCGGGAAGCCGGCGAGCGGCATTGTTTCTATGAAGCGGTTGCGCTCGATTGGGCTGAGGCCGGGTTCATTGATCATGCTCTCGACGGTCACCTCCGGGTGCTGCTTGAGGGCTTCCACGGCTGAAGCATTCGCCTCATCGGTTCGGCCGAGTGCCGCAAGCGCGCTGCTGCGGACCACCCAGGTCCATCTTTGGTAATTGTTGGGGGCCATCCGCTCCAGCATCGTCACCGCATCCTGATAGCGCCCCGCCATGAAATAGGCGGGTGCGAAGAAGTTGGACGCCCACATCGGATAGTTCGGGTCGAGCCGCATGACCTTGTCGACCATCTGGGCGCCGCGTTCAGGCTCACCGAAGCGGGCGGCATAGCCGCTGTAAAACGTCAGTATTTCGGACGAGGCGCGGCCCATATCGCCCTTATTGGCAAGGCTCATGCCGAACACCGCATGGGCTTCGGCGTCGCTCGGATCAAGCCGCACCGCGCGTTCGGCGACATCGGCGGCCAGCTTGCGGTTGCCTTCGGGATCGACGCCGAACACGCCCATCAGATCATGAGCGTGGTAAAGTTCGACCCAGGCCCGCGCCAGCCCCGGGTCCAGTGCGACGGCGCGGTTGAGAAAGGTGATGGCCTCCTCGTCATCGGCTTTGGTGAGCTTTTCGATCTTCTCGGAGCCGAGCAGATAATAATCATAGGCATTCAGGTTTTCAGGCCGCTTGCGTTTGGCCGCGGCCCGCCCGGCCTGTTGAATCAGTCCCACGCCGCCGCCGAGGCGGTTGGCGACCTGCTCGGCGATTTCGGTCTGAACGGCGAACACGTCCTCGGCCGGCCGGTCCCAATTCTCCGACCAGAGATGGTGGCCGGTTTTTGCATCGATCAACTGGGCTGTGATCCGCACCCGGCCGCTCTGCCGCTGGATCGAGCCTTCCAGGACAAAGCCGACATGCAGCGCAGTTGCGACCTGGCGGGCATCCACCGGCGTGCCTTTAAAAACTTCCGTCGAATTGCGCGCCACCACCTCGAATTCGGGAAACCGCGCGAGGTCGGTGATGATGTCCTGGGTCAGGCCATCGGCCAGACGCCCGCTCGCCTCGTCGCCGCCGAAATTGTCGAAGGGCAGCACCGCCACCGACGGCTTGCCGATCAGCGGTTCTGGCTGGAGAAACCACCAGGTCGCGCCGCCTGCCAGGGCCAGCGCGACGATCACTGCTGCAGGCGTTTTGGCCCAGCGCGGGATCATTGCCAGAAGCGGGCGGCGCGGCCGTTTGCCGTCGAGCCTCAGCCGATACATCCGCACCGGGCGGCTGATATTCTTGACTTGCTGCTCGCCGGCGAAATCGAGCTGCCAGTCGAGTTTGCCCTGGAGATGGTCGTAGGCGGTGCCCGACACCACCACGCCGCCCGGCTCGGCCAAATGCTCCAGCCGCGCGGCGACATTCACCCCATCCCCATAGACATCGCCATCCACCAGGGCGACATCGCCGAGATTGATCCCGACGCGGAAGATGATTCTCTCAGCCTCCGGCAGGCCGGCATTGCGCGCCGCCACGGCATTTTGAAACGCCGCGGCGCAGGCAACCGCATCCACCACGCTGTCGAAAGCGACGAGCGCGCCGTCGCCCATCAGCTTGATAGTCGTGCCATGGCGCAGGGAGATGGCGGGATTGATCAGCTCGGCGCGGATGGCCTTCAGCCGCTTGATGGTGCCGGCCTCATCGGCCTCCATCGCTTTGGAGTAACCGACCATATCCGCCGCGAGGATGGCGAGCAGCTTTCGGTCGAGCGCGGGGGTGCCCATCGTCATTGCCTTGCATGACCATGCAATCGTGCCGGCAGTCTACACCCATCGACGCGCCGCAACCAGCACACCACTGAGACGGCAAGTCTGCTTGTGGGCTGTCCGGCCCAAGCAAAGCAGATCTGACATCTGGCATCGGCCCGCCGACCCTGCCATAAATAGGGTTCATCGAGGGAGGCACCATGATGCAGAAAAATGCGCCGGACTTCAGCCTTGAGGGTAAGGTGACTTTGGTGACGGGAGCCAGCCGTGGCATCGGTCGAGCTTGCGCGCTTGCCTGTGCCGCAGCAGGCTCCGATATTGTTTTGGGGGTCCGCGATGTCGCAGCGTCGGCGGGACTGGTTGCCGAACTCGAGGGGACGGGACGAAAAGTCCTCACCGTTGAACTGGATATTCCCAACAATGCCCATATCGCCCAAGCCGTCGATGCAGCGCTTGCGACATTCGGCCGGATCGACGTCCTTATCAACAACGTCGGGGTGGCGCCTGGCAATCTCGCCGAACTCGTTGAGGAGAAGGACCTTGACGAGATCCTTGATGTCAACATCAAGGGCACCTTTTTGATGACGCAGGCAGTCGGGCGTCACATGATCAAGCGCAATGGCGGCCGGATTATCAACATCAGCTCACAGGCCGGCACCGTGGCACTGCGCGGCGAGGCCATCTATTGCATGAGCAAGGCGGCGATCAATCACCTCACGCGCTGCCTGGCAGCCGAATGGGCAGCCTATAATATCACCGTCAACACCGTATCGCCGACCTTCATCCACACGGATGGGACAGCCCCTTTCCTATCCGATGCCGACAATAGCAAAGCGACGCTCGATCACATTCCCCTCGGCCGGATCGGTGAAACCGACGATGTGGTGGGTGCCGTGGTCTTCCTGGCATCGCCGGCTGCAAGCCTGATCACCGGCGCGAACCTGCTGGTGGACGGTGGATGGTCCGTCGCCTGAGGCGGAGGCTGCTGCACGGTATGGCAAGTTAAGACGAAAACAACAATCTCCACGGATAAAGATCACCTTCCATCACCGGCAAATTTGATGGCGATGGCTATTTGACATAGACGTGGCTCGTCGCGTCCCGCTGGCGATTGCTGACTAGGCTCCGGTTGGTACAAGAATCGTCGATCGAACTTTTTCGAGTGGATGAAAAGCCGTTCGTCCGCCCCATGAGACGAAGACGCCAGTCCTGCCCTGAAGAGCCGGAAGGCCCATCCGACCGAGAGCCCTTATTCGGAAAACGCACAGTTTGCAGGGCACGACGATGGAGCTGAGAACTTGGCACGGCCACCTCCCTCACCGGCTCAAGTCAAGCAAACGCGACGCTCAGACCGGATAAGTACTGGTCGTTGCCGCGGTATCGCGAAGCTGTTAGTCGATGGACCATCACAAATCCGCTCGGAAGCGATCGCGAATATTGACAAAACTCCTCGAAGCACGGCTAATCTACTCTACTTAGGGGGGAAATTATGAACTTCACTTTCGATTTTTCGAATTTTGTCGCTGGTTTGATTGCCGGTGGCGCAGCAAGTGCACTCATCACATTTCAACTGACGAAAAACTTGCGGTCTGGCGCGAACGGAAACTCCGTCGATCAAAGTGGATCGAGCGCCGGCGGCGATATCGTCGGTCGCGACAAGAATACAACTGCTAAGTAGCATAAATGAACACTGTAGATCAGCGCAGCGCTCGCGCCGAGCGGGACGTTATCGGTCGCGACAAGATTGTTACGATCCAGTCTCCGAAAACTATGGTCGAGAAGCTGCTTCATCGGCTGAAGGAGCAATACGAGTCGAGCGACGAAACAAAAATCACGATCGATGAGCTCGCTCGTTACCATGTCCGTCGGTCTCACGATGGGATCGAAGGGCTTGAGAACAAGCTGGTTGCGGCCAACATGTCTCATTATTACGACGAGGCGATCGAGAAGAAGGAGATGTTCGCGAAGTTGCTGGAACGATGGTCGCTGTATTCGTCGGCTCAGTCGATCTTTGTTCATATCCTCGCCAAAACGGAGGCCGAATTCTCGCACGTAATCTATCCGCAGATTCCAAAGCTGTCGGAATACGAGATGAACGTGATGATCATGGACCGAATAGTCAATCCAATCGTCGAGGAGTGCAACAGCGAGTTGATGATTATCAGCCACAACATTGTGCTTGGAATGGTTTATTGGTTGGCTGAGCAATGCTTCATTCGGTGGCATCATAGCCCGAGGGTCGTGGCATGACGCAGCTCTCTTACAACGAGGCATTTGACCCATACCATGCGATCTTCCGGTATTTCAGACTCTACTTCGGCTGCGGTCTTCGGGAACCGGTTCCGTTTGACAAGTTCAGGATACTGGATTTCTATCTGCTCTATCCGTTCAGGTTGCAAAATCTACAATTTTTCTCAGATGACACGACCTGGCGATCCGTCAGTAAAGGTTATGCAAGACTCAGGCCCTACGGCGAACTGCCCGATGACCACTCCCTGTTCGATCGTATGGCGCCGTTTCAAAAGACCGCTGCTGAAAGCATGGCAAGGGCAGGCGTCATTCATAATGAGGCTTGGGAGAAAAACCAGGTCTCTTTCGCCGGCGAGAAACTTGGGACCGAAATCGAAAGCCGGTGTGCTGAGCTGAATGCTTCGATGGCTGATTTCATTTCGATCCTGTGTCAGATCAACCGCCGATATGATCTTTATGGCAGAGACGGCTTGAAAGCCCGTAGCAAACTTTTGGAATACAGATATGATCCGATTTGAACCATGCCTGATTGTTCGGCGCTTGGTTGTTAAGCGCGGGGTGCATATTGCTTATGATGAGCGGTACCACTCGGGGGTCAATATCGTTCGGGGCGACAATTCATCTGGCAAGTCTACCATTCTCAATTTCATATTCTTCGGGCTGGGCGGAGATCTAAGCAAACTCGACTGGAGCGAGCATGCTCTGCTGTGCGATCACGTTTGGACCGAGGTCGAGTTGAACGGCAATCCGGCTGTCCTGCGCCGGAAAATTGATACCTCGGCACAGTCGGACATGGAAATATTCGGCGGGCGCTACGAAGCCGCTGAGACCGCGCCGATCGAATCGTGGCTGCGGTACCCCTATGCGCGCTCCCAAAACAAGGAGAGCTTTTCTCAAGCGATCTTTCGATTGCTCGGGATGCCTGATGTTGCCGTCGAAGGGACGTCCAGTATCACGATGCATCAAGTTCTTCGGTTGCTTTATGCCGACCAACTCTCGCCCACCGACAGTCTATTTCGCTTTGAAGGTTACGACCCGGAGAACTTGCGCGAGGCTGTGGGAAATCTTCTGTGCGGGGCTTTCGACACTGCAATTTATGAATCCCAGCAGAAGCTCAGAGCGAAAGAGAAGGAGTTTCAGGAAGTGTCCGCTGAGCTGCGGAGTATCTTCCGTGTCGTCGGTGGAGAGGAAAGTCTCGGACTGCAGTGGATCACGCAGAAACGTACCGGTCTCATTGCGGACAAGGATCGGCTATTGCATCTGATCGCGCAGAAAGAGGAAGAGTTTTTTTCCTCCTCAACGCTACAGAGGTTGAGCCTCACGCAGCAAAAGGAACTCTACAGCACCGTTCAGAGGCTGCAGCAGGAGCTTGTTGAAGCTCAAGAGGTCCGGGGTGGCCTTGAATTTGAGATTTCCGATTCCCAGTCGTTTATTGAGAGCCTCAAACGGAAATCCGAAGCGCTCAGAGATGCTCGACTTGCGGCCACGGTCGTTACTGACGTCCGTTTCGCAACCTGCCCAGCCTGTTACGGCGAGGTGCTTGAGGCGGATGAGCATTCGTTTGCATGCCACCTTTGTAAGACGCCGATTGACCTAGAACGAGCGAGAGAACAGGTTACCGGGATCATCAACAACCTCTCTATCCAGATCAAGCAATCCGAGCGGCTTCAAGTAATTCGCGGTCAACGCCTCAAGGCGCAGGTCGCAAAGGTCGAGGAAATCAAATTTCGCTGGTCTGCAAAGTCTCGAGAGTTATCGGCGGTAGCGTCGCGACCAACATCGAAGGTTCGAGAAGAAATTAGGGATCTCCATCGACAAGTTGGGTACCTTGATCGGTCTATCGAGGATGTCGATTCGCAGTTCAAGCTCGCAAACAAGATCGGGGACCTTTCGGAAAGGAGGGCGAACCTCGACGTGGAAATCAAGGATTTGGAAAGCCGGATCGGTGCACTTAAAAGAGGTCAGACCGACAGGATACGAGTGGCTCGCAGCGAAATAGAGCGCGAGACGATCAAAATGCTGAAGGGCGATCTCAAGCGCCAGGATTCGTTCGTGGATCCACAGCGAGTAGAGTTTTCCTTTGGAAAGAATACGATCACAGTCGACGATCACACATACTTTTCAGCCAGCTCGCGGGTGGTTTTGAAGACTGCGTTCCTAGTCGGTTTCCTAGCCGCAGCCCTACGCGACAAGGACTTTCGGCATCCTCGTTTTCTCATGATCGATATCACAGAAGACAAGGGCATGGAGCAGGCGAGAAGCCATAATTTTCAGAAGCAGGTCATTGAGATATCAAACTCCACAGACGTGGAACACCAGGTAATCTTGGCGACCGCGATGCCGTGGAACGAAATTCCTGAGCGTCTCTTCGTTGGGAAATTCTCCACCCTCGAAAGGGGTACCTTGAATTTTGCTCGGGTTGAGTAGGACGTGCGATGGGCAGACGGCAGTTGGTCGAAATCGGCGATAAGACGTTCAATAGTCAAGCTGAGGCGCGTGAACACTTTCGTGCAATACTTTATAAATATGCACTAAATCAATCGGTTGATAAGGCGGACGAGTGCTTTCTCATCCTTGCACTCCAGCGGCATCCGGAATCTGCAACAAAGATCGGACCCAGAGTCAAACGCTTCGAAGTCCGCTCGGCGGACTATGGTACGCGCTGTTTCTGGGTTGTCCGCGTAGACGACACGTCGAACGGTTCTCATTCAAGGAGTGCTATCGACCTCTTCGACAATCTGCAGTTACCGAACCGCAAAGTTCACGCTAACGAAAATAACATTCCAGGCAATAGCGCGAATCCGTAAACAACAGCGTTTTAATGTAAGTCATTTTGAATTTCTCGGGAAAGCAAGGGGAGAGTCTTTGGGAACCACGGAGCGGCCACGAGGAAAGACTTCGATTAGATGCGCGACAGAGGACGACCGGCCGAGGTTTTGCATTGGCGTACGAGCGGAAGCGGACGTATGAGATCACGGAGGGAGCGATGAGGGAAGCAAAGAGACGGGCCGCTGCCCCGAAGTGCCGCGGCTGTGGGACCACCCTGACGGCTCAAAACGACTCGGCCGCTCACGTTTTTCCTAATGCTCTTGGCGGTCGCCTAAAGCCAAAAGGTATCATCTGCCGGAGCTGCAACACAGCTCTCGACCGCGCTGCCGACAACGCGCTGGTGAAAGCGTTCGGCGACTGGCCAACTCTGCTAAACCTACCGCGGGACGAAGGAGAGCATCCGCCGAAGCTCGTTGAGACGCGCGATGGTCGGCGGGTGCGAATCGAGGCAGACGGTAAGATCACCTCGGCCCAGGTGACTTACGACGTCGCGGAGATCGAGGACGGCCACCAGGTTATCATAGCCGCCGGCAATATGAAGACATTTCGGGAACTGCTGAAACGGACAAAGAAGCAGTTTTCGCAGCTCGACATCGACGCGGCAGAACAGGCAGCACAGGTCGTAGGAGTCGCCGATGACGACATGCTGAAGCTCGGCTTCGACTTTAGCCCGCAAGCGGTGTTCGGTGGCGTTATCACTGCAATCTGGCTCTACCTGATCCGCACCACCGGCCGTGCATTCATGGACTGGGATCGTTTGCTGAAATGTGTCGGCGAGATGCAGAAGCACGGCGGCACCTTCCGGTACCTCGTCGATGGGCTTCCGGGTCTTACAGGCCCTGACATCCCGCTCGGCCATAAGATTATCATCCGTACCGTTCCCCGCACGGGTGAGATGATCGCCTTTGTCGAGGTCATGGGCATCCTGCGGGTCGGCGGTCTCTTCGCCAGCGCTGGGGGGCCTAGGAGCCTCATCGAGCATGTCTACGCCTACGACCTGATCCAGCAGCGCGAGCGCGGCGCAGAGTTCTCGATTGATCCGGGCGAGTTTGAGCGGCAGGACTGGAAGTTAGCCGGGCTCGGACCGACTGTGAGCGTCCGGCGAGCGGATTTTGCTGATCGGGCAAATCGGGCGATGTTCTGGCATTAGAACCAGCATTAGTGCTGACATTAATACCAGATCGAAGAGGTTGCATGGCTCGCATGGAGATCATGTC